>CAVSFR010000007.1:0-13292 GCA_963727215.1 uncultured Actinomycetota bacterium | reverse complement strand
CCAGAATCTAAGCCACTGATGCAGTGTTGTCCAGACCTTGCGCAGCGCCCGCGAGATGGGCGCCGCCGGCCTCTCCCCACGATCGCCGGCGCCGCTGGCCGGTCGGTCCCCGGCTGAGGCTTCCTGGTGAGGTGGCGGACCCACAGGTCGACGTGACGCCGTTCTGCGGCAAGCGTGGAGCCGAGCTGGGCACACCAGCGCGCCGAGGTCGCGGCGGTAGGCGACCACGATGTTGGCCGGGTGGCCGATCGGCGAGCCGGCGGCGGGTCGCAGGAACGGGCCGTGGTGGTCGAGCCGGGAAGCCGGTCCAGCGGCTCTGGTCGGGCGGCGGCGGAACCAGTCCGAGGGGCACCTCGAGAGGGGTCAGCGCTACGGTCGGCACGCTGGCTGCCGGCACGGGCAGGACCATGAGCGAACGGTTCCCCTCTGTGTCAAGTGGCGAGCTGCGCTGGGCATGCTTGGCGGCGGAAGCGTCCACCCGTCTTCACGCGCCACGACCTGTGGGAGGAGCGTCATGCACGCCGTCTGGTACGAGCGTCAAGGTCCTGCGGCCGAGGTCCTGCACGTGGCTGAGCTCGCTGACCCCCATCCCGGACCGGGCGAGGTCCGGGTCCGGATCCGCGTGTCCGGGATCAATCCCGGCGACACCAAGAAGCGGCGTGGCTGGCTCGGTTCGGCCATGCCGTTTCCTCGGGTGATCCCGCACAGCGATGGTGCCGGCACTGTTGACGAGGTCGGGTCCGGAGTCGATCCGGCTCGGGTTGGACAGCGGGTGTGGATCTATGGCGCTCAGTCCTACCGCGCTTTCGGTACTGCAGCCGAGTACACCGTGGTGCCCGACCGGTTGGCCGTGGACCTGCCCTACGAGGTCGACGACGAGGTCGGTGCTTGTCTTGGCATCCCCGGCATCACGGCCCACCGGGCCGTCTTCGCCGACGGGCCAGTGCGGGGAGCCACGGTGCTCGTGCATGGGGCGCTCGGTGCCGTCGGCTCTCTCGCGGCCCAGCTCGCGGCCTGGGGCGGCGCCACAGTGGTCACGACCGTCCGGCGCACGGGGGACCTCGCCCTCCTCGACGGGGCAGCCGGCGGCCGCGCAGTAGCCCTCGACATCGCCGATCCTGTCGCAGCCATCCGGGAGCGCGCCCCGGCCGGCGTCGACCGAGTCGTCGAGGTCGCTTTCTCCGACAACGTCGACCTCGACCTCGCCGTCGCACGCAATGGTGCGGTCATCGCCGCCTACGCCACCCGCATCGACCGCCCCACCCTCCCGTTTTGGCCGATGCTGTTCGCCAACCTCACCCTCGAGCTCTTGGGCAGCGACGACTTTCCTCCGGAGGCTCAGCAGCAGGCCGCCATCGACCTCACCAGCGCCGCCCGCACCGGTCAGCTCACCGTCGCTCACACCGCCCTGCTGGATCTCGATCAGGCGGCAGCCGCTCATGACCAGGTCGACGCCGACAACCGTCGACGTGTTCTGCTCACCGTTCGACGTTGAGGTGCTCAACCGCAACCTCATCGAGCCGCCGGCTTTGGTCCGGAGCGGGCCGCCCGATCCGGAGTTCACCTCCCTCTGACAGTGCAGCAACGCTCGCTCGGGCAGTCGTCCGGTTCGGCCTGCCGGGGTGTGGCTGGTGCAGCCGGTTCACTGTCACGCTCTGCTGGTGGCCGAGCCCTCGGCCGGTCGGACAGCAGTATTCCGAGACCGTCGGGCGGGCTCCACCACTGGCGGATGGTTCCGGCGGGGGCCATGTCCTCGGGTCCGCATCGTGGGTGCGGTTTTCTTCCAGCGCATTCCGGGGGCCTGTTCCGCTGGAGGCGGCTGTAGGGGTGCGGCACGGCTGATCCCAGGTTTGGGAGGCGTGATGTCCCGGGATGAGCCGTGCCGCGAACCGGCGAACTACGCTAGTGGGGGCTAGGGTAGTGCTTCGGCTCCCAAACAGTATGGTCTCCAAACTGTTTGGCCGTCAAACCAGTGGTACACGTTGGAGGAGCAAAGTTTGAAGGCCGAGGCACTGCGGGCGTTGAGGGACGCGATCCTCGCGTGCGACAGCTACCGACACGAGGCGGCTCAGTTCTACGGGCTGAGCGTCTTGGAAGCCCAGGCGATCGGTCATCTGTCAGCCGAGCCAGAGCTGGGGGCTGGCGAGCTCGCGAGGCGTCTCAATCTGACACCGGGCTCGGTGACGGCGCTGGTGGACCGTCTGCAGCAAGCCGCGCTGATCGAGCGGCGTCCTCACCCGTCTGATCGGCGCCGAACGCTGATCACCTTGAGTGACCGCGGTCGTGGTCTCGCGCAAGACTCCTACCGCTGGTTCGACCATGCTCTCGACGACATCCACCCCGACGACTTTCCCGAGGTGACGCGGCTGCTCAGTCTGCTGGCTGTCAACTTGCGTCGGCAGGCGGCGGTGGTCGCCGCCGCGTCATCCTCTTCTTCTGCCGGCGGGCTGGCTCCTGACGAAGTTCTCGAGACGGTTCAACAGCAGGGTTGACCTTGTGCTCGAGCGGGTCGAACCAACGGGGACCATGCTCGCCAGCCAGCCAGCCTGCCAGAAGCACCGCGATCGGGCTCCGGGCCGACTGGCCGGTCAACCCCCCGACGCGCAGGCCTCGGGAGTCTGAAGGTGAGTCCGCTGCTCGGGGCTAGCGCCTGAGATGACTGGGCGCCGTTGCCGGTCGCTGATCAGGCCAGGGAGAGGAACAGCTTCTCCATCTTCTGGGTGTCGAGGCTTTCGACGCCGTCTTCGGCGATGCACTGCTTGAGACCGGTGGCGACGATGGCGAAGCCGGCTCGGTCGAGGGCGCGGCTGACGGCGGCGAGCTGGGTGACGACCGCTTCACAGTCCTGGCCTTCGTCGAGCATGCGGATGACGGCGGCGAGCTGGCCGTGAGCGCGCTTGAGCCGGTTGGCCATAGGGCGGACCGATGTGGGATCGAGCTGCACCATCAGCGGCCCGGGTTCTGGGTCAGGCTGTCGAGGGCGGCGCGGAGCCGTTGGGTGGCGTCGTCGGCGACCGCTTGGAGTGCGACGTTGTGGGTCATCGACACCATGGTCTGCGGGTCGACGGCCTCGACCGCGGTCGTGGTCTGGTCAAGGGCGCGGACGACGACGTTGCAGGGCAGCAGCAGTCCGATGGACGGCTCGGCCTGCAGCGCAGCCAGCGCGAGCGGTGGACGGCAGGCGCCGAGGATCACCTGAGGAGCCACATCGGCGTCCAGCTTGGCCTTCATCGTCGCTTGGACGTCGATCTCGGTCAGGACCCCGAAGCCCTGATCGGCCAGCGCGGCGCGAACCTGGGTCACGACGGCGTCGTAGGGCTGCTCGATGGTGGTGCTGATGGCGTAGCTCATCTGCGATCTCCTCCTGCGATGTGTGCGGAATACCCGGCCGGGTATAGCACGGGGAAGGAGCCGGACATTCCCGGACCCCCCGTTGGGAATGTTCCCAGCATCGGCTAGGTTACCTCTCTATACCCCGGGGGGTATTCGACCTAGAGGAGCCGCTTCATGTCTGATGTCACTCTCGACGACTTCGCCGCCGCACATGCCACCGGTGCTCAGGTAGTTGATGTCCGTGAGCCCGCCGAGTATGTCGCTGGCCACGTGCCCGGCGCAGTGTTGATCCCGATGGGCCAGCTGCCGGACCGGCTGGCCGAGATCGACCGGTCGAAGCCGGTGTTCATGATCTGCCAGTCCGGCGGCCGCAGCGCAGCCATGACCGACGTGCTGCTGCACCACGGCTTCGACGCCCACTCCGTCACCGGCGGCACCGCCGCCTGGACCGAGGCCGGCCGCCCGGTCGACACCGGCGCCCCGGAAGGGAAGTGACCCCGATGGCCCGCCCCACGATCATCCCCCTCGAGACGCCGACCCTCGGCGACCGCAGCTACCTGGTGCACGACGGGAGAGTCGCCTTCGTGGTCGACCCGCAGCGCGACATCGACCGGGTCCTCGATCTCGCTGCGGAGGAACGGGTCCGGATCACCCATGTGTTCGAGACCCACATCCACAACGACTACGTCACCGGCGGGCTCGCCCTGGCCGAGCGGACCGGCGCGAGCTACTTCGTGAACGGCGCCGACGAGGTGGCCTATGACCGCACCCCCATCTCCGACGGCGACGAGGTGCAGGTCGGCGCATCGATGCGGCTGCGAGCCCTGGCCACGCCCGGGCACACCTTCACCCACCTCGCCTACGCCCTCACCTCCGAGGAGGAGCCGGTCGCGGTGTTCACCGGCGGGTCGCTGCTCTACGGGGCGACCGGACGGCCGGATCTGCTCGGACACGAGCACACCCACGACCTGGTTCACGCCCAGTACGCCTCCGCGCACCGGCTCGCCTCAGAGCTCCCGGACGGCACTGAGGTGTTCCCCACCCACGGCTTCGGCAGTTTCTGCTCCGCCACCCAGTCCGACGCCACCGACTCCACCATCGGGCAGGAGAAGCAGAACAACCCGGCCCTGACCGAGTCCGAGGAGACCTACGTCGCCGAGCTGCTGGCCGGCCTTGACGCCTACCCCGCCTACTACGTCCACATGGCCCCGGCCAACGCCGCCGGACCGACCGCCCCGGACCTGTCACTGCCGGCGATGGCGGAGCCCGAGGAGCTGCGGCGCCGGATCGAGGCCGGTGAGTGGGTGGTGGACCTGCGCAACCGCACTGTGTTCGCCGCCGGACACATGCCCGGGACCCTGAACTTCGGCATCGACGGCGGCTTCGCCACCTACCTCGGCTGGCTGATCGAGTGGGGCACCCCCCTCACCCTGCTCGGGGAGACCGAGGACGACGTCACCAAGGCGCAGCGTGAGCTGGTCCGGATCGGCATCGACAGGCCCGCCGCCGCGGCGACCGGCGGCCCTGAGGCTTGGACCGACCGGCCGCTGGCCTCGTTCCGCCAGGCCACCTTCGCTGACCTCGACCTGGTCCGTCACCATCGCGACGTGGTGATCCTCGACGTCCGCCGCGAGCCGGAGTTCGCCGCCGCCCGCATCGAGGGTGCGCTCAACATCCCTCTGCACGAGCTGCCGAGACGTGTCCACGAAGTGCCCGACGCCGCAGAGGTGTGGGTGCACTGCGCCGGCGGCTACCGCGCCTCGGTCGCGGCGTCGTTCCTCTCCGCCGCCCACCGCACGCTGGTCGCCATCGACGACACCTTCGACAACGCCAAGGCCAGCGGTCTGCACCTCATCACCGCCGAGGACGACGCCGCTCGACGCGACAACACCAAGGGCGACGGCGGCGGCGGCGGCGACGGCGACGGCGACACCGAGGGGGGCCTCGCCAAGGCCGGAGACCAGTCATGATCCGCAAACTCCTCACCCTGTTCACTCGACCCAGGACCATGACCGCCGCTGAGGCTCACCAGGCCGTGACCAGCGACGGGGCAGTGCTGCTCGACGTCCGCGAACCATCGGAGTGGACGGCCGGCCACGCTCCCCAAGCCCGTCACCTCGTTCTCAGCCAACTTCAAGACCACCTCGACGACCTGCCCACCGACCGGCCGATCGTCACCGTCTGCCGGTCCGGGCGACGCTCCGCGATTGCTGCCCACACGCTCACCCGCCGCGGCTACCACGCCACCAATCTCGCCGGTGGCATGAACGCCTGGGCCACCGCCGGCCTGCCCGTCATCACCAACGGCGGCAAGCCCGGCCAGGTCATCTGACCCCGCAGCCCCGCTGCAGGCCCCCCGATTCCCCTGACACGCTCCACGGCAAGGAGACACCCCATGCCCACCGCTGCCCCCACCGAGGTCGACGCTGCCACCGTCATCGACTGGATGACCAACGCCGACGCCCCCACCGTCCTCGACGTCCGCAGCCCCGCCGAGTTCGAGACCATCCACATCGCCGGCTCCTACAACCTGCCGCTCGACCTCGTCGGTCAACACGCCACGCAGCTCGCCGCCCGACTCGACCGCCAGGTCGTCCTCGTCTGTCAGTCCGGAGTCCGCGCTGACCAGGCCCGCCAACGCCTCGCCGGCACCGGCATGGACAACCTCCACGTCCTGAAGACCGGCGTCCCTGGCTTCGCGGCCGCCGGCGGTCAGGTCGTCCACGGCCGACCCCGCTGGGCACTCGAGCGGCAGGTCCGCCTCGCGGCCGGCGTCCTCGTCCTCGCCGGCGTCCTCGCCAGCCGTTGGGCGCCGAAGTCAGTCCTGCTCGCCGGTGGCATCGGCGCCGGCCTCACCGCCTCCGCCCTCACCAACACCTGCACCATGGGCCGGCTCCTGTCCGCCCTGCCTCACAACCGCGGAACTCAGGCCGACGCACAGCAGCTCCTCGACCGGCTCCCGGCCCCTGAGCCGGCCGCGGTGTGAGCGCCACACTGTTGGTGGCTCTGGTCCTCGGACTCGTCATCGGAGCCCTGCTCGGACTTCTCGGTGGGGGCGGTTCCATCCTGGCCGTCCCCGCCCTGGTCTACGGCGTCGGCCAGCCCCTCGCCGTCGCCGTACCGACCTCCCTGCTGGTGGTCGGCATCTCCTCGGCCTCCGCCGTGCTGTCTCGACTCCGCCAGGTTCAATGGCGTCTGGCCGCCATCTTCGGCGCCTCCGGCGCCATTGCCGCCTTCGCCGGAACTGCGGTCAACCGGCTCCTCGACCCGCCCCTCGTGCTGCTCGGCTTCGCCGCCGTCATGGTGGTGACCGCGGTGCGGATGCTCCGCAGCCCCGACGACGTCGGAGGCTCCTGCGCCCTGCCTGGAGGCGGCGTGAACTGGCGCAGCTGCCTGCCCAAAGCCGCAGCGTCCGGCGTGGTCGTCGGGTTCCTCACCGGACTGTTCGGTGTTGGCGGCGGGTTCCTCATCATCCCCGCTCTCACTCTGCTCCTCGGCCTCCCGATGGCCACCGCAACCGCAACCTCACTCGTCGTGATCGTCATCAACTCGGGCGCCGGCTTCACCGCTCACCTCGGCGACGCAAACCTCGACCTCCAGATAGCCCTCGGGTTCACCGGTGCTGCTGTCGTCGGCTCGCTCGCCGCAGCACGGCTCGCGCCACACCTGCCCAGCCAGAAGCTGCGACGCTGGTTCGCCTACCTCGTCCTCGCCGTCGCCGCCTACGTCGCGGCCCAGGCGACCCTGAGCCTGATCACCTAGGTGAAGGGCCTGGACGGGACTGTCCGATGAACGGTGTAGGTGGCGGATGGCACCTCAGCTCTCCTGAGCTGGTGGCATGCGGTCGGCGAAGGTGACCGCGAACGCGTTGAGGGCGAGTTTTCAGCGCACGGCCCCTCGTGTCCGACCGGTGCCTCTGGGGTCCAGGGACCGGGTGAGGAGGTAGAGAGTTCATCGCGGACTGCTCGTGGGGGAGGTGCCCGGCCCGGCACCGCGTGCCGGAAGTGGGCGTTCAGCGACTCGGTCGCGTTGGTCGAGCACGACACTGTGCGGATCTCGACGTCGTAGTCGAGGAGAGGGATGAACGTGCCCCAGGCGTTGTCGCCCCCATGCGTGCTGCCGGCCCCCAGCTCCGTCTGTCTTCTGGGTGCAGCTGGCGAAGTGGGCCCTGCTCGGGAAGCGCCGCGTCACCGGCCTCACCCAAGGATCAGGGCGCTCAACGCTGGTTTCGCGGCCGAACGCTGCAGAGTAGTTGCCGGGCCTTGCCCGGTAGAGCCGGCGATCCGGTTGCGGCCCCGCAGCCCAGCGACGGTCAGCGCGTTGGCGTCAATCGTCGGTCCGGCGTCGTCTGCTGCCACCAAGAGCCCGCGCCCGGGCTGACAGTTGTGCGGGCACGTTCAGAACCCGCTGTCGAGTCAGATGCGAGCCCGCGCAGTCCATCACCGAGCAGCCGCGCCGAGCACCTGAGCCCCAGCCTGGCCGGGTAGGGGCTGCTGTCAGCCAACAAGCACTCCATCGTCTGAGGGGTGTCGGGAACGTCGGCGGTCCAGGCGGGTGCCTGTCTGTGGTCCGCAGCGGTTCCCGGCGTCACCGCGGCGTCGGGGGGGCGTCGCGAGTACCGGATGGGCGGTGATTCTCTGACCGCGCCGGAGATCCCGTGTCGGAGGTGGCCTCGGGACGCTTCTGCTGAGGAGGCCGCCACCGGCGCAGGTCAGGCCGCGCGAGCAGGGCGGCCGCCGCTACGAGCAGGCCCAGCAGGAAGCCGACCACGTGCACCTCGTAGGACACCCCGGTCGGGTACTCGGCCCGCCGCAGGACGACGCCGGTGAGCAACAACTGCGGCCCCACCCAGAGGAGGAGCACGAACCACGTGGGCAGGCGTACCGGCACGGGCCCGACCAGGACGCGCACCTGCGCGAGGGGGGCGAGCAGGAGGTGGGCTCCGAGGACGCCCGCGACCCCCCCGCTCGCGCCGATGCTCGGCACCGTCAGGTTCGGCACGAGCAGCATGTGGGCGGCGCCACCGAGCGCGGCGCTGCCGAGGAACACGCCGAGCAGGCCGACGTGTCCGAGGTCCTCCTCCACCCGCGGCGCGAAGGCCCCGAGAAACGCCAGGTTGAACACCAGGTGCAGCCAGGACGTGTGGATGAACACCGACGTGAGCAGCGTGGCCAGACCCCGGCCGTCGTGGAGGTCGTCGGGGACCGCTCCCCAGCGGCAGACGAAGCCCTGCAGGGTGGAGGCGCTGGAGCGCAGAGCCTGCGCCGACTCGGTGAGATCACTGCAGTAGGGCACGGGCGGGGCGTGGTCGAGCCGCAACGCGTGCACAAACACGACGACCAGCACCGCGACCAGTCCGACCGTCACAAGCGGCCGGCGCATCGACGGCGGCGCGGACACCTGGATGGGAATCACGGTGCGCCCGCGCCTCCGGGCGGCATCAGATGTGCTCCCCGCCCTGGATGCCGACGCTGTGCCCGCTGCCCTCGTGCCCGAGGGGCGAGTCCTCGACGTGTGCGGGAGGGGCGACGGCCGCGCTCGTCAGCCCGACGACAGTGACGACGGCGACCAGACCGAGGCCAGCGAGCTGTGCAGCGGCGGGAAGCCCGAGGCCTCGGAGCTGAGGGGCGGCGCGCAGCAGGATCAGGGCCGCGCCGGCCCCGATCAGTGCCAGCAGGCAGGCGGCGGCGTCGGCCGGGCCAACCTGCTCCGGCTCCCCGGCCTCCGGCCCGAACGGCAGGCCGGCGGTGCGGGACACCACCCAGACCAGCAGCGGGCCGACCGAGAGTGCCAGGGCGGCGAGCAGCCGGGGGGTGTCGACCCGCCGCAGGAGCGCCACGCCGACGACGAGCCCGGCGACGGCGAGCACGACGAAGAACAGCCCGGCGACGCGCCAGTGGTCGAGGTGCTCGCGCACGACGAAGGCGTGCACGGCGGCGCCGCCGAGCAGGGCGGCGACGAGCAGGACCCGGACACCCTCGGAGGCGTCGTGTCCTTGGACGAGGGCGGAAGGCGCTCGTGTCAACGCGTCGGTGTCAACCGGGGTCGAGGTCATGCCTCGAGCTCCCACTGGACCATCATGCTCGCGCCCATGTCCATCGAGGCGTTCGTCGCTGCTGAGCCGTCGGCCGAGTCAGTGGAGAACTGGGTCATCATGTCGTGGTCCTCGTGGATGAGGTTGTGGCAGTGCATGACGTAGTGCCCCGTGACCGGCTTGGACGGGTCGATCTTGTCGGCCGCCGTGAAACGCATGACCAGCTCGATGGTCTCGTTCGGTCCGACGTAGACGACGTCCTTCCAGCCCTTCTCATAGTCGTACGGCGGCCGGCCGTTGCGCGAGATGATCTGGAAGTCGACGAGGTGGATGTGGATCGGGTGGAACCACCCGCCCGACTTGTTCTCGAAGACCCACTTCTCGACCGTGTTCACCTTCGGAGCGGCAGCGACCCGGCCATTCCACGGCAAGCCGTTGATGACCCAGAGGCCGTTGCTGCGCTCGAAACGGAAGTGCCGGGGGTTGACGAGGTTCACGGCCTCCTTCTCCTCGGCGCCGAACACGTAGTCGTTGAGCCGGACCGGCACCGGGCTGCTCGCCACGACCGGACCAGCGGCCACGAACTGCATCACCCGCGCCATGTCGCCGTCGCCCGCCCTGTTGAGCAGCGTGAACTTCTCCCCCGCCTTGGCGTTGCTGAAGTCGATGACGAACTCGTAGCGCTCGGCCATCCCCTGGCGCCACTCCTTGACCACGACGGGCGTGGTCAGCAGGCCTGCCTCGGTGGCGATGGCCGTGACCGTCGGCGCCGGGGAACCCGCGCTGCCGGTGGAGAGCTCGAAGCTGTAGCCGCGGGACAGGTCGGCCACGAGGATGCGGAACCGGTAGCGGGTGCGGTCGACAGTCATCTTCGGCCACGCCCGCCCGTTGACGAGGATCACGTTGCCCCACAAGCTGTCGTGGCCCTTGTCGTCGTAGGCGACCTCGCCGTTCTCGGTGAACTGCATGTCGGCGATCACCATCGGCACGTCGTATTTGCCGCTCGGCAGCTTGTCCAGGTTGAACTTCGCGATGCGCGCGGCGTCGGGGTCTTGGATGAACATGCCGACGAGGCCCTTGTAGACGTTCTCCGCCGTCTGGTGCATCGCGTGGTCGTGGTACCAGAGGGTGCGTGCCTCCGCACGGTTCGGGTAGCGGTAGACGTGCGTGCCGTCGTAGATCGGGCCGCCGTCGAACTCCGACAGCTTGCCCGAGGGCACCGTGCCCTTCTTGTAGGTCAGGTCGTCCGGGTGGCCGTCGTGCGCCGGCTGCGTCGGCGACGAGTGCAGGTGGGTGCTGGTCGGGTTCGGCAGCTCGTTGGTCTGCGACACGACCGTGTAGGCGCCGTTCTCGGTCTGGCGGAAGAGCGGGCCCGGGTAGATGCCGTTGTAGCCCCAGATCTCCGTGCGTGGGAACGGCGACGGCAGCAGGTCGGCCGAGCCGACCTTCTGCGTGACGTCGTAGTACTTCACGGTCGCCTGCTTGCCGAGGATCGTCTCCGTCATCGTCTGAGCCGGCTGGATCTGCGGCATGAGCAGCAGCTCGCGTTGGAACTTCGGGACGTTGGGGCCCTTCATCGGCGCGCCGGCGCTGATGACCCCGGGCACGAGCGCCTGCTGCACTGCGCCCGACTGACCGCCGAACAGGCCCGTCCTCGCCAGCACCGGGCCGGATGCGAGCACACCCGCGCCGGCGACGGCCAACTGGATCAGGGACCGTCGTGACACCCCGCCCGGTGCCTTCCCAGCCGGGGACTCGTCGGTGCGATGGAGGTCTTCGTGGTCTGCGGTCTCGTGATGGTGCTGAGGCATGCTGTCTCCCGATGTCGTAGCCGGCGGAGAGTTGAACAACTTTCTTAACGGCCTGTGTAAGTTATGGTGTCATCATGCCTACAGACCCGCTCGCAACGCAAACCTCCACTTCAGCGGCGACCGCGGCCACGGCCGAGGCCACGCTGACCATCGGTGACCTCGCGGAGCGGACCGGCGTCAAGCCGGCCACCCTGCGGATGTGGGAGTCCCGGCACGGCTTTCCCCGGGCGGAGCGCCGGGAGAGCGGCCACCGCCGCTACTCGGAGACCGACGTGGAGCTGGTCCGGCAGATCCTCCGGCGGCAAGACGCGGGCGTGCGGCTGGAGGTCGCCATCACTGAGCTGGCCCTGCTGCAGGCTCGCGTCGATGACCCTCCCGGTGCCCCCACGGTCTATGCCGTCCTCCGCCGCAGGCATCCTGCCCTCGTCCCCCAGCGGTTGAAGAAGTCGACGCTCATCGCACTCTCCTGGGCCATCGAGGACGAGTGCTGTGCGCGTGCGGAACGGCCGGCCATCTTCGGCGCGTTCGAACACGAGCGCTACTTCCGGGCCGCGGAGGAGCGTTGGAGCGAGCTCGCCAGGATCTCCCGATCCGCCATCGTCTTCGCCGGGCTCTCCGAGGGGGCCAGGTCCCGCGGGGGAGTGAGCCTCGTCCACCTGCCGGAAGACGCCCCGATGCGGAGAGAGTGGGCTGTCGTGTGCGACGCGAAGGACTTCCCCGCGATGCTGACTGCGTGGGAGCTACCCGGCCAGTCGATGGTTCCGGACCGGCAGCGGCTCTTCGAGGCGATCTGGACCGTCCAGCCCGGCGCCGTGCGTGATGCGGCACGCACGTGTGCTCAGGTCGCGCTGCAACTCGGCCACCACGAGGCTGCCCCACTCCTCTACGAACTTGCGGAGAACCCCCCCGCCCCACCCGTCGAGCTGATCAATGTGGCCGGCCTGCTCAACCGGGTCGTCGCCTACATGGACGCCATCGACTCCAGTCTCTGAGCCACCCGAGAGAGGGCGGTCGACGAGGGGGGCGACAACGTCGGCGAGGTGCAGCGTCTGGATCAGAAAGCCAACGGCTCACTCCGGTGACTCAACGAGGTGTGCCGCGGCAGACAACCCGGCGGCCCCGGCCCCGGCCCCCTCTCGGCAACCCGTGACGGCGTCGCAGCCTGACGGCGCGACAGGCGGTCGACGCCGGCGGGAAGCGATGGCGGTGGTCAGTCAGGCTGCGCCCAGCACGGCCGCTACGGGCCTTGATGAACGAGGTTGTTGGAACGACGGTGTGTACCTGCCCGACGCTCGAGGGTCGTCTCTGCGCCCTGGCGCTCGATCACTTGTCGTTCCGGATCACCGGGCAGCCACGAACTCCAGGACTTGGGGGCCCGCCTGCGGCGCGCGACGAGATGAGGATCCGCACCTCGACGGCGCCACGACGGCGAAGTGGCGACACGCGAACCGGGCCAAGCGCTGTTCATCTCCGAAAACTCGCTAGGCGCTGCAGGCAGAAGCTTTGCGGACTGCTCGCGGAGTGGCGGTTGTGCCCGCCACTGGGCTTGCGCCACAGCCTGGTGCGGGTCCTGGGGCACCTCACCGGTGGTGCGGTGAGGTGCCGCGGCCGCGCGGGAACGTCAGCGACGGCTACGCGGTCGCTCTCGGGGTCCGGGTGGACACCACCACTGAGCCGACTCGTGGCCAGGCGCTCGGTGGCAGCGACGGCGCCCCCTCAGGCAGGCCCGGTGGCACATCACCCAGCGGAATGCCGTCGGGCGGGCCGGGTGGCACGCCGCCGAGCGGGGCAGCCCTCGCTTCCTCGAGCACGAGATGGCAACCCGAGGCAACGGCCCTCTCGAAGCGGAAGGAGCGCGTACCGGTCAGGCTTCGGCTACCGGGACAGCGCCGCGTCAGGCTGGACAGAACCAGACGTCGCTCAACAGACCGGAACGTCAGTCTCAGCCGGGCTGGGGGGGCGTGCGGAAGGTGCAAGCCCCTGGGCTGGTCCGTGGCGACGCAGTCGCCGTCTGGTTCCTGGTCGGGGCGGCTGCTTGTTGCTCGCAGCCGCCCCGACCGAGGGGAAGCCATCGACCAACCATCCACCTCCAGCCCAGGTCAACACGGGGGCGG
>CAVSFR010000006.1:0-884082 GCA_963727215.1 uncultured Actinomycetota bacterium | reverse complement strand
CGGCCAGACCTCTGACCGCGTCGCTCAGGCCTTTCGAGCCGTTGACCTCGACGGTGACGGCATCCCTGACCAGCCACGCGCTGCAGCAGCGGCCGAGCAGGCCGGAGCGGCGATGAAGGGAGCAGCCACTGGAGTCGCCGGAGCGGTCGGCAACCTGTTCCAGCGCAGGCGGGGGGCAGCGGCTGAGGTCGACGAGTCGGAAGGGGACCCATCGGACGACGCTGACTCTTAGGCAACAATCTCGGACGTCCGACAACGCTAGGCCGATGATCAAGAGCGGGACGTGGTTTGGTCGCAGCCCGCGGCTGTCCAAGAACACGGCCCCGACCGGCCCCACTACGGCGCCGAGCGGCGGATCGTGCGCTAAGTACCTTGAGTCACCCCAACCGATGGAGCTGCGCGAGGGCTCGAGATGCGCTCAGATCAACTATGCAGTCCCTCACAACGCCGCTTCCGTACCTGAAGCTCGATACAATCGAGCATACTTTCGAAGCGTGCTATACGACCGTCCCGTGTCCGAATTGATGGTCGATGCGGCACATGAGCTGAGTCTACCGTTGCGGCCACAGGGCGTTGTGGCGTGGTTCTCCGACCGTTACCCGTTGGTGCGTGCCACTACGGTCCGCGCGCACGTTATCGGGTTGCGACAACCACCCCAGCCTGGTCTGCAATTCGACTAGTTCGGGCTCCTGCAGCGGCTCAAGGTGCTTCTGACGTGCTCGGCTTCTCCTCGAACAGGTCCTCCAGAACCGCAGCCGCCCCGGTCGCCCGTTTCTTGCGCCCCATGTAGACGTCGGCCGTCAGGGACGTCTTCGAGTGCCCGAGCTGGTCGGCGGCGGCGCGAGCGGAGAGTCCGGCGCCGTCCATCAGGGTGGCAACCGTCTTGCGGAACTGGTGGCTGGTGAGACCGTCGAACCCGGCGGCCTTGAAGGATTCCCGCATCATCTTCAGCGTGTTGTTCGGATCCCGGAGACCGCCCGCGACGGGGGCGGGGAACGCGACGAAGGTGTCGGCGTCGGTCGACGGCTGAGCTGCCAGTTGCCGTCGACGGAGCATCGCGATCGCCCACGACGGCAGCTCCAGGATCCGTTGGCCGGCGGCGGACTTCGTCGACGGCTTGATGATCAGCCCGCCCTGGCGGAGCCGCAGGACGGTTCCCTGGATGTCGACGGTGCCGGCCTCGAGGTCGATGTCGGACCAGCGCACGGCCAGGGCTTCGCCGATCCGCAGTCCGGTGGCGAGGAGGAAGGACACCAGGTCGGGCAGGTCCCGGGTCACCGAGCGTGGGTCCTGGGACAGCCAGAGGGTCAGCCGTCTGACCTCCTCGACGGTGAGGGCGGTGGGCCGCTTGCGGGGCTTGGCGGAGATGCGGGCGACGTCGCGGCAGGGGTTGTGGGCCAGGGCGTCGTGGCGGCACGCCAGGCGGCACATGTTGGACAGCACGCTCTTGGTGGTCTTGGCCAGGGCCGACCCGTGCTTCCTCCGGACGGCGGCGAGGTGGCGGTCGACGAGGCCGGTGGTGAGCTCGCGTATGCGGAGGTCGGCCATCGCGGGAAGGATCTGGCGGTCGAGGCGGTCGCGGTAGAGGTGGAGTGTGCCCGGGCTGAAGTCGCTCTCGAGGGCCTGGTCGAACCAGATCTGGGCGAGCTCGGAGATCTTGGTCTCCGCAGTGAGGCCGGGCCCCCTCGAACCGGTGGCGCGGTTGCGGATCGCGAGCGCGAGGATCCGGGTGGCTGCGCCCTTGGTGGCTGCGTGGCGCTCGATCTGTCGGACCTTGCCGTCCCAGTCGCGGTACCGCGTCATCGCCCGGTAGCCCGACGAGGTCTTGTAGACCCGGACGGCACCCGCTGTGCCGAGGTCCAAACTCGGTCGTCCCATTTCCTCATAATAGCCCGTTTACCACAGGTTACCCACAAGAAAAAATGCAAGATCGTGGTTATATTCCACAGGTCTGGGGGCGTTTCGAGGGCCCTTTTGCCGCTCCGACTAGGGGTGATGCTACTCAGTGCGAACTATCGACAAGTGACGCCAAATGGCTCTGACCAATTCCGCGGGTTGTGGGTTCGAGTCCCACGGGGCCTACAAAAGAGCTAGTCAGCCCCCCAAGTCCTGGTTTCCGACCTGACCGCCAATGCGTCCACGGAAAACGAACGAGAACTCGTCCTCGTGCTGGTGGGTGTGAGGCACGAGCCTGCCCGGCTTGAGGACGGCGGACTGGGCGGAGAACCGGCCCCGGTGTCGGCTGCCGCCACCATCTGACGAAAGGGGGTGCCAGGGATCGGCTCGCCGGTGTTCCAGTCGAGTGGTTGTTGAGTGATGGATCCTCTGGGCTCGCTTCAGCTGGCTGGCTGGTCGGCGAGCCCGTGGTCTCGCCCCTCAGCTTGGGGTGGTGGCGTCGAACAGGTCGAGGACGAAGGTGGCGGCTCGTGCGCGTTCTTGGATGACGTCGGCTGAGCCTGGCGCGGGCAGCCCGAAGAGGACCTCGAGGGGCGCCGCGGACAGGCCGAAGTACAGCAGCATCAACAGCGCGTGCGAGCGGCGGAGAGCTTCGAGGGAGATGGAGATGCCTTCGTCCTGCAGACCTTGGTGGTAGGCAGGCAGGCAGGTGGCTTCGAGCTCGGCGAGTTCAGTGGCCGACCGTTCACCGGTCTGGATCTCGCCGACCATGAGTTGGGTGAGGTCGAAGCCGAGCGGCGCCTCGCACCAGAACCCGAAGTCGATCAGGACGAAGCCGTTCGGGTTCTCGGGCCTCACGAGGAGGTTCCGGGGGCAGGCATCGCCGTGCGCGGTGCCAAGCGGGGCGCCGTCGAGCTCTTGCAGGAATTGGGGCAGTGCATCAGCGGTCGCCAGCAGCCGGTCTCTCAGCCCCGGGCCGAAAGCGGGCGCCACCAGGGGGTGGCTCCACAGCTCTGGGGTACGGAGCGCCGGCAGAACTTGGTGCTCCAGCCGGCCGTGGCCGTAGCTACGGACTACGTCGCTGCTGCCCAGGCTGCGGAGCGGTCGGACTCGTGAGCTCGCGGCCATCCGGCCCAGCAGGTAGGCAGCGCGAGCGAAGGTGGGCCGTTGCCATCGGTTCGGGTCGTGGTCGATGGACTGAAGCCACAGCCCGGCGGAGAGGTCGTCGATCTCGACCACGGCGTGAGCGCGGGGCATCGTGAGCCCGGCGGGAAGCCGGTCCGCGAGGTCGGAACGGTAGACGGCTGGTTCGTTGCGCCACGGGAGCCCGGCAGCCGCGATCTCGCGAAGCGGTTCGGGAACGCGCTGGAACTGAGGCGAGCGAGTCCAGGACTGCACCACCTTGACGAAGAAGGCGTACGAGGACTCGCCTCCGGGGTGCCGTGCGGTACCGCGCACCCAGTACCGGCCCGCCGTGGTCAGGGCTTCGAGATCGTAGTCGGCCACCCGCGCGTGGCCATCGACCAGCTCCACACCGTCGGCGCTCAGGGAGTCGGCGACCATCGCGGTCAGGGCTTCGTCGCTGACGTCAGCCGCACCGA
Organism: uncultured Actinomycetota bacterium; assembly: GCA_963727215.1. Taxonomy (GTDB): domain Bacteria; phylum Actinomycetota; class Actinomycetes; order Propionibacteriales; family Propionibacteriaceae; genus Microlunatus. The sequence goes on along the minus strand of CAVSFR010000006.1, from coordinate 880,585 downwards.
GGACGATCGCTCGGTCCGAGACCGCCGCCTGCTGCGCCTGCACTGGCATGGGGACCCCGCTTGAGTAGTGCCCGTCACTAGTGATGACCACTAGTAGAATGCCGCAGGTGAACTCTGTCAACACCCGCAGGCAGGAGAAGGCCGCAGCGACCCGCCGCCGCATGGTGGGTGCCGCCTACGACCTGTTCTGCGAGCTCGGCTACCGGGCGACGACGATGGCCGGGATCGCCGAGCGAGCGGGGGTGGCGGTCCAGACGCTGTACTTCACCTTTCACACGAAGGATGAGCTGTTGCAGGAGGTCCACAAGCGCGCCGTCCTCGGCGACGACATGCGGCCGCCGAGTCAGCAGAGCTGGTTTGTGGAGGTAGCGGCTGAATCGGACGCCCGGCGGGCGATCTCGTTGGTGGTGCAGGCGTCGTCATACATCCTGGCCCGGGTCGCGCCGATGCTTCCGGTCTTTCATGCGACTGCCGCCGACGCGGCGGGCGCGGTGTTCCGTCGCGGGGAGAACCGCCGGAGACGGGACATGCGCGACCTGGCCGAGGTCATCTTGGGCAAGCCGGGCACCAGTAAAAGTCTGGGCGCGGGGGAGGCCGCGGACCTGCTCTACGTCCTGCTTGGTCCAGAGACCTACCGGTCCTTCGTGATCGATCTGGGGTGGCCTTCGGAGGCTTGGGTCGGCTGGACCAGCAGCACGTTGAGCCACGACTTGTGCGAGCCTGGCGATGGATAGTGCCCCGACCTCACGCGCGAGAGTCGCCCAGGGCAGCGTTGGATGCTCGTCCGAGGGGCGGTTACGAATTTGCTCACGGGTTCAAGAGCCTCGCGGCGCTCGGCGGAGCCCTCCGGCTCCGCGTGTCCTCGCTGCGCTGCGGGCCGCTCCGCCTGCGGGCTCAACCCGATCAATCAGGGGAGTGCGGTGGTTCCGAGCGGGCTCGAGCTTGGTGGCAGGGGACGAATGCGGGGAGAATGCGCGCCAGTACGGGGGAGTCAGCCGCAGCTAGTTAGACGGGGTCGATCCACGCTCAGACGGGCGCGGAACGGACCTTCCACGGCCACCAGATAGGTCTCCGCCAGTTGATGTGCGACACGTGGGTCTAGGCCGTGGTGGTGGCGGCTCGCAGCCGCTGACCTCGACACCCGGATCGGTTCCCCTACGGCCGGCTCTGGTTGCTGGCTCGGCAGGTCGCACGCAGCGCCTCAGGGCAGGTGGGTGACGAATGCTGTCAGGTCGGCGGCTATCCGCGCAGGCTCCTCCCACAGCACCAGGTGACCTGTGTCGGGATAGACGACCAGCCGCGAGCCCGGGATGGCGGCGGCGAGGGCCTCACCGTCGACCCGCGGCAGCAGCTCATCGCGTCCACCCCAGATGATCAGCGTGGGCGTGTCGATCGTTCCGGCCTCCGTCGGAGGGGTTGCCTCAGTGAGGCCGGCGAGCGCCTGGCGCCAGACCCGCGCCGGCATCCGCACGCCGTCGTCCACGCGGTCCTCGATGTACCACTCGGGGACATCGTGGAATCGGGGGAACCAGGTCAATGCCTCTTCGACCCAGGTCCGCTCTATCGGGTCCCTCAGCCGGTCGACCTCGTCAGCGAAGGAGGGCCGGCCGCGCAGGCTGCGTGGTGCACCTACGAGGACGAGGCCGCGCACCCGCTCCGGACTACTGACCGCCACCTGCTGGGCGACATACCCCCCGCTCGACGAACCCACCAACACCGCTGATGGCAGGCCAATGGCATCCAGAAACGCCGTGACGTCATCGGCGAAGCCGGCGAGGGAGTATCCCGCCGCGGGTTTATCGCTGTCCCCATGCCCACGCTGATCCATCGCCAGCGCGCGGATCATCCTGGGCAGCAGCGGGTTGAGGCGATCGAAGCAGCCCAACGACTCACCCCAGGCATGCAGCAGCAGTACCGGTACGCCCGAGGGTTCACCCTGAGCGACGTAGCGGACATCTACCCCGGTCCCGAGGTGAACCGCCTGACCAGATCGGCCAACCTTCATCCACCGATCGTACGATTTCGAGTCCCACGGGGGCCCACCATCATTGAAGCCTTGCCAGCGCAGGTGCAGGTACCGGGACACGAGCCCTGCAACGGCGAGGCCGTTAACCGTCCGCAGCGATGAGCCCCAAATCTCTCATCGGCATCGCGTTCGTCACCGTCTTTTAGGCCCATCAGCCCGGATCTCCGTGCTACGGCAGCAGAAGCATGCTGGTCGCGCCGGCCAAGGTTGCAGCCCTCGACGCAGGCAGCTGATTCGCCCGAGCCGCTGCACTGCGGCAGCGGACCAGGCAATCGGCGGTCGTGGCAGCGGTTTTGGCTGTTTGGTCGCGCTCTTGGGCTTCCCTCAGGTACCGTTCTCGCCGTATCGGTAATGCGCTCGAACACGGGCGGCATCTCCGGACCTTCGGCGGGGGCGAAGTCACATCCGCTGCTGTGCGCACGATGCCACGGCAACCGTTCGAAGGGTGCCGAGCCATGCGCCGCACGAAGTTTTTGCTTGCTACCACCGCTGTCGCCGCGTCGTTCGTCGCAACTGCTCTGCCCGCTTCGGCTGCGACGTCGGGGACCACTGTCACCACGTTCGCCTTGACCGGTGGCGCGCTCAACCTCACGGTGGCGGCGACCGCGACCCTGCCGAGCGCGGCGGCGGGCAACGCCAGCGTCTCGGGCCCGCTCGGTACGGTCACGGTCAGCGACCAGCGGGGCGGGCTGGTGGGGTGGACCGCTTCGGCCAACTCGACCACGTTCACCACCACCGCTGGTGACACGCCGTCGACGTCGATCAGCTACGCGCCTGGGCTACCGACGACCACCGGCGTGGCCATCGTGGCGCCGACGCCGACGGCCACCTTGACGACGACTCCGACCGCCGTGATGAGCGCGACCGGGATCATCGGGACCAACTCGGCGACCTGGAACCCTACGCTGACGGTCAACCTGCCGACCAGCGCGCTGGCCGGCACCTACACCGGCACGGTCACCACCTCGGTCGCCTGATCTGGACCCGGGGGTTCGGGGTGCACCGGATCGTGGGGCTGCTGGTTACGGTGACCACAGTCGTTCTCTTCTGGGGGGTTGGCGCGGGCGCCGCCGCGGCGGTTCCGACGGCGCTGGGACTGGGCCTACGCCTGGTCGACGTGCCGACCGCCGAGGTGGACAACCCGCGGGCGCGGTCCTACATCGTCGACCACGTGCATCCTGGCGCGGTGATCGAGCGGCGGGTCGAGGTCAGCAACGGCACCCGTGAGCCGGTGCAGGTTCAGCTCTACCCGGCGGCTGCCGCCGTGACCGACGACGGCTTCGTCGGTGCTACCGGGCACGCCGGGAACGACCTCTCCGACTGGGTCTCGGTCACTCCGGCTCGTCCGGTGGTGGCGCCGGGTGCGGCGACGACGGCGGACGTCACGGTCAAGGTGCCAGGCGACGCCGTCCGCGGTGAACGGTACGGCGTGGTGTGGGCCGAGGTCACGGTGCCGCCGTCCGGGCCAGGCGGTGTGGTGCAGATCAGCCGGGTCGGGATACGCATCTACCTGTCCGTCGGGTCGGGCGGGGCGCCGAGAACAGACTTCGCCATCACCGCCCTGACCGCCGCTCGGACATCCGCCGGGGTCCCGGAGATCCAGGCGAGCGTCCACAACACCGGTGAGCGCGCGCTCGACTTGAGCGGCTCGCTCACCTTGAGCAAGGGACCGGCCGGGCTCTCCGCGGGGCCGGTCACCGTCCCGGCCCGGACCACCGTGGCGATCGGCGCTACCCGCGACGTGGTCATCCCGCTCGATCCACAGCTGCCCGACGGACCCTGGATGGCCAAGGTCACCATCGCCAGCGGCACCGTGCACCACAGCGCCCAGGCCAGCGTCACCTTCCCCGCAGCTGAGAACAGCGCGGCCGCGCCGGTCCCCGTCGGCGAGGGATTCACAACCCGGCAGGTGCTTCCGCTCGCCGCCGCAGCCCTCCTGGTCGCGCTCATCGCCGGTTACCTCCTGTGGCGGCGACGGCGTCGTCGACTGGCTGTCCGGTGAGCACCGCCGGCCCCTCCACCACCGCCAGGGTAGGAAAGGACACCTCGATGGCCACTCTGAGATCAGTGCTTCCGAGCGGGGCGGTGGCGGCGGCGTTCTGCCTCATCGCAACCCCGGCCGCTGCCCACACCACCGCCACGAGCGATGTCGTCGTCACGGTCCCGGGTGGGGCGCTGCAGATCGCCGTCGCCCAAGAACCGGTGACCCTCGCCACGATCAGTGCCGGTGCTGCTGGCACGGTGATCGGCGGCCGGCTCGGCAAGGTCACGGTCAAAGACCTGCGGAACGCGCCCGCCGGCTCCGAATGGGCCGCGAACGTGGTCGCCACCAACTTCACCGGGCGCGGAGAGGCGACGCTGCCCGCCCGCCAGGTCCGCTACACCGTCGGCCAGGTGGTGACCGAGGGCACCGTCACCGTCAACGCGTCACCAGTCCAAGACCTGCACCGGCCCCGCACCGTGGTGAGCGCGACCGCCGTCGCAGGCAACAACAGCGCATCCTGGACGCCCACCCTCACCGTTACGATCCCAGCCGGACTACCCCCCGGCACCTACTGGGGCACGATCACCCATTCGGTCCTCTAGCAGCATCGTCCAGATCTGCATCGGGCGGTAGGTGGCCATCAAACGCTTCCCGCGCCGGTCGTCTGAACGCGCGCTCGGAGGTCTGCCGCCTTTGGTGGAAGTGCCGCATGACCGGGCCGCGCATCATGAGCCCTTCGCGGCCACCGGCGAAGGCGGCCACCCGACCGACCCCGGCCACCGTGGCTGCGACCTAGTCGAGGACCTCAGCCGGCACACTGCGGACGGCGACGGTCGGCTCGTCCAGGGCACGGGAGGTCAGCACGTCGCTCCAGACCCGCAGATCGGCACGGGCGGCGCTCGCATCGACCAGCTCGGCGTTGCGCTGGTCGCTGCCGTCGGCCCAAGCCTGCGCGGCGGCGGCGGACTTGCCGAACTGCTCGTGCCGGGCGACCAGGCGTCGACGACGCTCAGCGTCGGGGATGTCCAGGAACCACACCTCGGCGAGATGTGCGCGGACGTGCTCCCAACCATCGGAGTCCAGGAGCAGGTAGTTGCCTTCGGTGATCACCACCCGGGTGGTCGGCGGCACCGCGATGCTGCCGGCGATCGGCTGCTCGAGGTCTCGCTCGAACGACGGCGCGTACACCACCTCGTCCCGGTCCTGGGCGAGGCGGCCCAGCAACGCCGCGTATCCGGCCACGTCGAACGTGTCGGGCGCACCTTTGCGGTCGCGACGGTCGAGCCGGTCCAGCTCGACGTCCGCGAGGTGGTACCCGTCCATCGGGACCCGAGTCACCCAGTCCGCGCTCAACCCTGGTGGGGGCTGTCGCGACAGGATGTCGGCGAGCGCGTCGGCGAACGTGGTCTTGCCGGCCCCGGGCGGTCCCGTGATGCCGAGCAGTGCCCGACGCCCGCCCGAGACGAGCCCGAGGACGCGGCGAACCAGGTCGTCACCGGTTAGTGAGTGGCCGTCGAACACGTGTACTCCCCATCCCTCATCTCAGCTCCGGTGCTCCGGCTCCCTCCCGCACCCTAAAGGCAAGCGGTCTTGTGGCGCGCCGCCAAGTCGGCCCCGCTGACACCGGTCCGTCAGATTTGGCTGGGAAGTGGTCGGCCCGGCCACCGTTGAGCTCAAGGAGGGAAGTCGGTCACAGTTCGGGAAGGGCACCGCCACGGTGAAGATCTGCGACGAGCAGGTCCGCGCGATCAATGCGTTACTGAGCAGGACCGTCAGGCGTTCCCGGGGCCGCGCTGTCCACGTCCGCGGCGTCCAGGGTTCGGCTCGGCGTGCGACAACCGTGAACACGCTGCTGCATTTGCTGTCGATGTCGGAGGACCAGGGCGTCCTCGACGCAGGCTGCTGGGGGCCCTTGGGGTCTAGCAGTTCCCCTGGCCAGACTCTAGAGTCTCGTTCCGTAACGGTTGCCCGGCGTTGGGCGACGGCTAACCGGGGGGAACGCAATGACGCGTGCTGGGATGAGGGTGTTGGCGGCGGGCGCGGTGCTGGCGCTGACTGCGGGGCTCACGCCACTGGCCGGCGGAACGCCCGCCTCAGCGAAAGTATCGGCGACGGCACCGTCGAAGGCGAAGTTCTCAGCCAAGGCTGAGGCGCGGAAGATGGACGCCGTTCCCACCCCCAAGCTGGACTGGTACAGCTGCTATGACACCGCCCAATGCGTCACGGTGAAGGTGCCGCGGGACTACGACCGGCCGAACGGGGCGAAGGTCGAGCTGGCGCTGCTGCGGGTCAAGGCGCGTGATCAGAAGCATCGGATCGGGAGCCTGTTCGTCAACCCTGGCGGGCCGGGCGGATCCGCCGCCGGGCTCGCCTACTTGTCCGCCGAGTATTTCTCCCCGAAGCTGCTCGACCGTTTCGACATCGTCGGGATGGACCCTCGCGGGATCGCCTTCAGCGACAACGTCAGGTGTTCAACGGCGCGTGAGCAGGAACGCATCCTCCGAGGCTACCGATCGGCCTTTCCGCTGGGGTCGAAGCAGGAGAAGGCGTGGATCGCGTCCAACCACGCTGAAGGAAAGGCGTGCAGCCGTAACGTGCTGGCCAGGTCGATGTCGACCGCGGAGGTCGCCCGCGACATGGAGCTGATGCGGCGAGCGGTGGGGGACAAGCAGCTGACGTACTTCGGCCTGTCCTACGGCACCTACATCGGGCAGGTGTACGCGAACATGTTTCCCGACCGGTTCCGGGCTGTCGCGATCGATGGTGTGCTGGAGCCGGTCGCTTGGGCTGGCAACAAGGCCAACGACGACCAGCCGCTCGAGCTGAGGCTGAAATCCTCCTCCGGGGCATACAAGGCGCTACGGGAGATCCTCGTCCGCTGCGACCGGGTTGGCGGCGCCCAGTGCGCCTTTGCGGCGGGAGACCCCCTCGCGAACCTGCGGGTCATCGCGGACCGGCTGCGCGCGCATCCCTTGATCTTCGGCGACCCGGACACCGGGCAGTCGTTCACCTTCACCTACCAAGACCTGGTCGGCCTCATGCTCAGCATGCTGTACGACCCTGCCGGCTACGAGCCGCTCATCAGCATGCTGGCTGACCTGTGGCTGCTGACAGAGCCGCCGAACAACTCCGCGCAAGCCGCCCAGGGCCCTCAGGCCGCCGCCGCCAAGGACCTCGCACACATCACCCGTAGCGAGCGGAACGGTCGGCCGAGCTGGGGCTTCCCCTACGACAACGGGCTCGACGCCTTCGCCTCCGTGACGTGCACGGACTCGAAGGAGACGACCAGGAGTGCGCAGTTCCCTGCCTTCGCTGGTGAGGCGGACCGGCGTGCACCGTACTTCGGTCGGTTGTGGCTCTGGACGACCTCGATCTGCGCAGGCGACGCGTTCACCGCTGAAGACGAGGACGCCTACACCGGGCCCTTCAACACCAAGACCAGGTCACCGGTCCTGTTCGTCGGCGACTACTACGACCCGGCCACCAACTACAACGGCGCCGTGAGCGCCGCCAAGCGGATGCCGAACAGCCGGTTGCTCAGCAGCGACTCCTTTGGTCACACCGCCTACGGAACCTCTGAGTGCACCACCGGCGCGATCGACGCCTACCTGCTGAAAGGCACCCTGCCCCGGGTGGGGAAGGTGTGCGTCGGCGACATCCAGCCCTTCGCCGCCAACGAGGCAGCACTCAGCGAGAACGCTGTCCGTCAGCAGGCGCTGCGTCGGCAGCTGACCGGCTCACCCCGCTCCGGGCTCTGACTGCCGCGGACGGACGGCGAGAGGTGGAACCGCGACGCTCACCCCGAAGTCGTGGTGGGGCAGCACGGGCGCGAGCCGTCGGCCCCGCAGGTCGTCTGACATCCCGCTGCGTGACGGCCGCCCAAGGTCGCGACCGCCGGCGCGACCCCGGCGGTTTCGCCGACAGGGCGATCGCGGCTTCGACCTGCGTAGCCCGTTCCCGCTGGTCGGGCCAGACGCAGGCCTACCTCGGCGAGCGAGGACGGCCTCACCCGACCGGGTAGGCGACGAAGGCGAACCGGCGGCTGTCGGGGGACCAGCTGTTGACGTTGAGCGTCCCCTGGCCGCCGAAGAGCGGATAGGTCTGCAGCGGCGTGCTCCAGTCGTCGGTGGACACCACCTTCACCACCACGTCCAGGTCGGCGGGGTGACCGACCGTGCCGGCGGGGAAGCTGATGTAGCTGGCGAACCGGCCGTCGGGGGAGAGGTGGGGGAACCAGTCGACGACGTCGCTGGCGAGCAGCCGTTCCAGGGGGCCGCCGCCGTCGGGGAGGCGGGCGAGCTGGCCGTGACCAGGCACGGTGGTGAAGGACTCGGTGTTGAGGTAGATCCACGCGCCGTCGGGCGACCACTCCGGGCCGTCGAGGTGGCCGGGACCCGCGTCGATCCTGGTCACCGAACCGTCCGTCTCGAGGACGGCGAGCCGGCCCGGCTGGCCCGCACCGGTGATCTCGACGTAGGCCAACCGGCCGTCGGCCGCGACCCCGTGCAGGTAGTGCCAGCTGCCGTCCTCTGGCGTGACCCGGTGCGCAGAGCCGCCGGCCAGCGGGGCCCGGTAGATGTGGGTGTCCATGGCCGAGAGGTAGATGTGCTCGCCGTCAGGAGCGAGGACGTGGTCGTTGTTCAGGTCCGGCACCGAGCCGAGATCGACCCGGACGGGACCCGCCCCTGGCGCGGCTGTGCTCAGCGTCCACAGGCCACCGTCTCCGTTCAGGACCAGGTGCTGGCCGTCCAGGGTCCAGTTCGGCGCCTCGAACAGCACCTCGTCGGTCTCGAAGAGCAGCTCGGGCGTGGCCAGCTCGGGCCCACCGAGGTAGACCTGGGCACGCTGTCCGGGGGCGAGAGTACGAGTGTTGGCCATGGTGGTTCCTTCGAGGCGCGAGATTGGTGGGCTGATCATCGCAACCTCATGGCGGCCCTCGACAGGCTCCCTGGGTCAGGAGGGGTGGTGCGACCGCGGCAGGTCCGACCGCTCGCCGACCGGACCGGAGGCTGAGCTCACCCGGCGACTGCCGGACCGGGTCTGCCAGCTGGTCCGGTAGACCGGCTCCCCGTCCGGGTCCACCCGAGGGTCCGGCTGGGCGTCGGTGGGCACGGGTGTCAGGAAGTAGTCGGCCTGCACCCGCTCCGGAGTGACGTCGATGAGCGTGTAGCCGTGGCCGACGCCGTCGAGGTAGCGGATCCACGGGTTGGTCGCACTGACCGCCCTCGTCAGCCCGTTCGCGGTGGCGACGCTGCTCGCGACGGGCGCGGTGGGCGAGGACCGCCGTACGGCCTCGTAGAAGCCGTCGCTGGTCACCGACGGGCAGACGAACTCCACCCCGGCGGAGGTGTAGCCCGACGCCGAGCGGGTGGCGGGCAGGTCCATGGCCCACGAGGAGTGGATGTCGCCCGTGAGCATGACGGCGTCGCCGGCCCGTTCCGGCTGGGCGGCGAGATGGCTGAGGAGGTCGGCCTGGTCGGCCTGGTAGCCGTCCCACTGGTCGGAGTTCACGTACGTCTGCCCGGCCGGCAGGCCGAGGGCGGCGCCCGGGAAGCGAACGGGCGCCAGGATCACCTGGTTGCCCACCAGGTGCCAGCGGCGGTGCTTGGCCACGCCCCGCTTGAGCCAGTCCAGCTGCTCGGGCTCGGGCAGGTGCCGCGACGGGTCGGCCAGCTCGGCGTCGGCGGCTGCGTTGCCGGTGGGGATGAAACCACCGCCGCTCACGCTGTACGGGGCGACGTCGACCTGGGCGCTGCGGTTCTGCCGCGTCTCGAGCACCGAGAGGTCGGCCAGGTCGCCGAAGGTGAAGCGCTTGAAGAACCGCGTGCCCTGATGTGGGACCCGGTGCTGCTCGGGCAGCCGGAACGGCATCCACTCCAGGTAGGCCTCGTACGCCTGCCGCCGACGGCGCCGAAAGCTGCCCTCGACGTCGGGCGTGTGGTTCTCCGCCCCCGCCTCCCAGGCGTTGTTGGCCACCTCGTGGTCGTCGAAGATCGTGATCCACGGGTGCGCCCGGTGGGCGGCCTGGAGGTCCGGGTCCGCCTTGTGCAACGCGTGCCGCAGCCGGTAGCCCTGCAGATCGATCGTCTCGGTCGCCGGCTGGGAATCGCGGACGCCCACCAGGGCGGCCGGCCCGTAGCGGTCAGCGCCGTTGCCGTACTCGTAGATGTAGTCGCCCACGTGCAGCACGAAGTCGAGATCGCGGCGGGCGGCCAGCGCGCGGTAGGCGCCGAAGTAGCCGCCGGTGTAGTTGCTGCACGAGACCAGGGCGAAGCGCAGCGCGTGCTGGCGGCGCCGCTCGTCCGGCGCGGTCTGGGTGCGGCCGACCACGCTGACCTGGCCCGCGGCGTGGAAGCGGTACCAGTAGCGGGTGTAGGGCCGCAGCCCGTCGACGTCGACCTTCACGGTGTGGTCGCTGCGCGGGCTGGTCACCACGACGCCACGGTCCACCACCCGGCGGAAGTCACGGTCCCGGGCGATCTCCCACCGCACCCGCAGCGGCGCTCCGAGCCCGCTGCCGGGCGTGGCCACCGGGTCGCCGTGCTTCGCGGGCGGCGTGGCGCGGGTCCAGATGATGACCGAGTCCCCCGTCGGGTCGCCGCTGGCCACGCCGTAGCCGAAGACGCCCTGGCGGGCCGGGGCGGCAGCTGCCTCGAGGTCGAACGGACGAAAGACCGAGGATCCGGCGGCGGCCGCGGCAGCCAGGGCTGCGCCCTTCAGCACCGCGCGGCGGGTGGGGGCGAGGGGAGTCGTCATGGACCCACCCTGTCGGCTCCGAGTGAACGCCGCGTGGCGCAGGCACGAACGTCTGGCGATGCCAATACCTCGGACGACGCAGGTCCTCGACGAGCTCCGGACGAACGACCCCGGCGACGCGCAGCCGGGATATCCCGGGCACGTCACGGGAGCAGGAGGGAGAGGCGAGAGAATGCTCGGGGGTTCATCCCCTCGCCCCTCATCCAGAACGCTACTGGGTGGGAACTCGCCGCGTACAGGGCGCAGCGTGTCCACTTTCGGACATGCCCGAAAGTGGACACACGCCCCCAGAGCCTGGATTCGTCGGCGAAGCAGTTGTAACGTCAACCGCGGAGTGTGGACGATCGGGGGATCGAGCTCCGGGGATGAGAGCAGAGTCGGCCGAAGAAGATCTTGCCGGCTCTGCTCGAAGACCTCCTGCTGCTTGTGCTGGTCCGGACCGCTCCAGCCATCGTCACGCTACGACCAATTCTCCACTGTGGCGGCGAGCAGGGCGAACGAGACCAGCCAGTGCGTCGACATGAAGTGGCCGGTGACGATCTCGTGCTCGACCACGGCGACCTGTGCCTCGGTTGCCGTCGCGATCCGCTCCTGCTGGGCTTCGCCGAGGAAGGGCCGTAGCTCGCGCAGCAGCCAGGCCCGCGAGAGACCGAGGCCGAAGAGGTGGACGAGCTGCCCGTCCGTCCGGTCCCGCACCTCCGGTACGTCGAGCAAGGGATCACCCTCGCGGCCCAGCCCGGGCAGGAAAGCGGGCAGCCAGGCGGCGAGCTCGGCGGGCGCCAGCACCCGACGCATCAGGTCGGCCTCGCAGAGGGCGGGGGAGAGGAAGTCGTTGCCGCTCGGCTCCCACCCGACCGGGTAGGCGCGGTCGTCGCCGAACCAGCGCCGCGCGTGCTCCTCGATCGCGGTCACGACGTCGGCACGGCCCAACGAGCCGTACGCCTGGTGCGCGAGGGCCACGGCGAAGGCGGTGTTGCTGTGCACACCGTGCCGGACGGGGTAGACCAGCCGGGGCAGCCAGGCCAGCAGCAGCTCGGCCACCGCGTCGGCGACCGGTTGCAGGGCAGCGCTCCAGGTACGTGCTCGAGGGTGTGGGCACTCGGCGGCCGCAGCCGCCAGCATCGCCACCCAGGCCCAGCCGTACGGCCGCTCGTAGGAGGGGCGTGCGCGCAGGTAGGCCGCCTCGACCTGCCCGTGATCAGGGGTGAGCCGCTCGTCGAGGGTCCGGGCGAGCCGGTCGACCACGCTCGGGCCCAGCTGGTCGGGTGCGAGCGTGAGCAGCCGGACGGCCGACCACTGCATGTGGACCGAGGAGTGCCAGTCGAAGCTCCCGTGGAAGGCCGGGTGCAGCCGTACGGGGTCGGCGTCGGTGTCCTCGGGGCTTGTCGTGACGTGTGCGGCGCCGTAGGGGTAGGTGGTCCCTAGCACCTCGAGCACGGTCGCGGCCCAGACCGGAGCCTGCGTCGTCCGCCAGTCGGTACTCATCGCGGGAAGGCGAAGAGGTAGAGGATCGCCACGTTGCAGACCCACAACGGGATGGCGGTGGGGATCTGCGCCTTGATCGGGCCGTAGGTGTCCTTGAGCTCCAGCAGGGCTGCGGGTACCAGGTTGAAGTTGGCCGCCATGGGTGTGACGAGGGTCCCGCAGAAGCCGGCCAGCATGCCGAGCGCGAAGACCACGGCCGGCGTCCCGTCGTACTGCTGCACCAGCACCGGCCAGCCGACCGCAGCGGTCATCACGGGGAAGGCCGCGAACGCGTTGCCCATGATGATGGTGAAGAGCGCCATCCCGAGGCAGTAGACGATGACGGCCAGCAGCAGGATGCCCTTGGGGAGCACGGCGTTGGTGATCCGCTGGACGGCGGTGCCCACCCCGGAGGCGGTGAAGAGCAGGCCCAGGGTGGCGAGGAACTGAGGCAGGATCGCCGCCCAGCCGATGTGGCCGAGCAGCCGGTCGCCCTCGCGCAGTGGGGTCACGGGGCTGGGGACCCGTAGCAGGACCAGGCTGACGACGAAGGCGACCACCGCGGCGACGCCCAGCCCGATGATCGTGGCCGAGCCGGTTTGCAGCAGGGGCTGGGATCCGACGTTGATCTTGCTCAGGACGGCCCCGAAGATCACGGCCACCAAGGGAATCACCAAGGCCGGGATGAAGAGCTTGTTCCGGAAGCGGTCCGCCAGTCGTTTCCGCTCCGACGGCGTGGTGGTCTGCTCGGTGCCGCGGCCCGGGAACCCGACCGCGGCCAGCACGGCGAGCGCGAGCACGGCCACGCCTTCGACCCACGCCGGGCCGGTCTTGGCCACCACGAAGCTGCCGTAGACGAAGGTGAAGGCGAGCAGCCCCCAGAAGACCGCACTGCCGACCCGCTTGGGCGCCCCCCGGTCGGTCAGCCGCAGCACCGCGATGATCGCGAAGAAGAGCCCGATCAGCCAGTAGAACCACTCGACCTTGATCACCTGGTCGGCACCTCCAGGTCGGCAGCGGGCAGCCGGGCGAGGGTGCGGTCGAGGCGGAGCATGCGGAAGCCGTGGATGGCCAGCGCGCAGATGGCGCTGGGGATGGCCCAGACCGCGATCTGGAGAGCGTCGAGCTTGAGTCCGTAGGTGGCGTCGACGAAGCCGGTGATCAGCAGGATCGAGCCGACGGCGACGAAGATGTCCTCGCCGAAGAACAGCCCGACCGTGTCCGCGGACGCCGCGTAGGAACGCACCTTCTCCCGCGTCGGGTCCGACAGCTTGCCGTGTGCGCGCTCCGCGGCGGCTTCGGCCATCGGCGCGACCACCGGGCGCACGGCCTGGGCGGGGCCACCGATCGCGGTCAGGCCGAGGGCGGCGGTGATCTGGCGGATCAGCAGGTAGACCGCGAGCAGCCGGCCGGCGGTCAAGCCGCGGAGCTTCTCGATCAGCCGACGGGCCTGGTCCTGCAGCCCGTAGCGCTCAATCAGGCCGATCACCGGCAGCACGACGATGAACACGGTGACCGAGCGCGAGCCGGCGAACCCCGTCCCGAACGCGTCGATGATCTGTCGCGGCGACAGGCCCGCGATCAGGCCGGCCGCGATCCCGGAGACGGTGACGACCAGCATCGAGTTGATCTTCAGGGCGAACCCCACGACCACGATGACGACGGCGAGCAGCACCCACATGCGGCACAGCCTTGCAGCCGTTCTCTCGGCCGCGGGAGGGCCCCCGGATGCGTGACGGCGACATGTGCGGCAGCCGCAGCAGGGCCCTCCCTACTATGGCCCGAGACGGCGAACACGACGCGACGACGGGGGAAGCATGGCCACGGTGCTGGTGACCGGATCGACCGACGGGATCGGTCGTCAGACCGCCCGGGACCTCGTGGCCGGCGGCCACCGCGTCGTGCTGCACGCGCGCAACGACGAGCGGGCTGAGGTGGCGCGGGCGGCTGTTGCGGACGCGGTGGACGTGATCGTCGGCGACCTCGCCTCTCTCGAGCAGACGCGTGCCCTGGCCGAGGCGGCCACCCGCCTCGGGCCCTACGACGCGGTGATCCACAACGCCGGTGTGGGCGGCAGCGAGGAGCGGGCGGTCACCGCGGACGGCTTCGAGCAGATCTTCGGGGTGAACGTCCTCGCCACGTACCTCCTCACCTGCCTGATCCCGGCGCCCGCGCGGCTGGTCTACCTCACCTCCGGGCTCGAGGCGCAGGGTCGGGTGGACTTCGACGACCTGCAGTTCCAACGCCGGCCCTGGCGCGGGATGCAGGCCTACTGCGACTCCAAGCTGTACGACGTGGTGCTCGCCTTCGCGGTGGCCCGGCACTGGCCCGGCACGCTGAGCAACGCTGTGGACCCGGGCTGGATCAAGACCCGGATGGGGGGTGCCGGGGCCACCGACGAGCTGCCTGAAGGCGCGGCCACCCAGGTCTGGCTGGCCACGAGCGACGATCCGGCCGCCCAGGTCACCGGGCGGTACCTCGGCCGGTTCCAGGAGCGGTCCGCCAACCAGGCCGCCTCCGACCTCGAGGTGCAGGAGCGCCTGCTCGCCGTCGCCGCCGAGCTCACCGGGGTCACGCTGCCCTGAGTACGCCGTACCGCCCGACCTGGGCTGAGGGCGTAGGGAGCCGGAACCCGTCGGGCTCGTCATCGTCACCGGAGCGTCCTCGGGCATCGGTCAGGCGACGGCGCGCGTGCTGCGCGAGGCGGGAGCGCGGCACGGCGGCATCGTCAACATCGGCTCCCGCATCACGAACATGGTGCTGCCCGGCGTGGGAGGGCTCGGCGGTTCGCTGACGCACAGCGGACACACAGTCGCCTCACCGCCGCAGCCCAGAGCCCTTGGGCATGCTCGACCGCGACCGGGCTAACCCGGCAACAGCAGTGAGGAGACCCGAGGTGAGCCCGCACCTGACTGCCGTCGCGCCGGCCGAAGCATCATTGGCGCCGGCGATCGACGACCGTCGCGCTCGCCTGGACGCTGCGGTCCGCTTCGCGGCCCTGCTCGGCCTGTGGGGCAGCCTGCTGCTGGTCACGTACTGGTGGGTCGTGGACCGCGGCATCGCCGACCTGGCCGGCTGGGCGTCCGGGCTGACCTCGGTCGGTCGGCTGGCCGGCCTGCTGGCCTCGGTCCTGATGCTGGTCCAGGTGCTGCTGATGGCCCGGCTCCCCGTCCTCGAGCAGGCCTTCGGCACCGACCGGCTCGCGCGGCTGCACCGCGTCGTCGGTTTCACCTCCTTCGACCTGCTGATGCTCCACCTCGTCACGGTGGTCTGGGGCTACGCCGAGGGCCGGATCTCGGCCACCCCGGCGACGGTCTGGGTGCTGGTACGGGACTACGGCGGCATCCTGCTGTCGGTCGCCGGCACCGTCTGCCTGGTCATGGTGGTGGTCACCAGCATCCGCGCGGCGCGCCGTCGGCTGCGCTACGAGTCGTGGCACCTGATCCACCTCTACGGCTACCTGGGCGCCGGCCTGGCCCTGCCGCACCAGCTGTGGACGGGACAGGAGTTCCTGCTCTCGCCCGCACGGACGATCTTCTGGTGGGGCCTGTGGATCGCTGCCGCCGTGGCGGTGCTCGTCTGGCGTACCGGGCTGCCGCTGATCCGGACGCTGCGGCACCAGCTGCGGGTGGCCGCGGTAGTCCCCGAGGGTGACGGCGTGGTCTCGGTCTGGCTGACCGGGCAGGCCCTCGACCGGTTCCCGGTCGAGGCCGGGCAGTTCGTCAACCTGCGCTTCCTCGCCGGGCCGGGCTGGACGCGCGGCAACCCGTACTCGCTGTCGGCCGCGCCCGACGGCCGCTCGCTGCGGATCACCGCTAAGGCGGTCGGCGACGGCAGCGCTCGGCTGGCCGCGCTGCGGCCTGGCACCCGGGTGGTCGTCGAGGGCCCGTACGGCCGGCTGAGCCCGCGCGCCCGGTCGCGCCGCCGGGTCGCGCTGATCGGCGCCGGTGTCGGCATCACGCCGCTGCGTGCCCTGGCCGAAGGGCTCGACTACGCCCCGGGCGACGCCGTGCTGCTGCACCGCTACGCCGGGGAGCCGCTCTTCGCCGACGAGTTCGCCCGACTGGCGCAGTACCGCGGCCTGCAGCTGGTCCCGCTGCCGGGGCCGCGACGCGACGCCGACTCCTGGCTGGGCAGTCGGGTGCCGCCCGAGGTGGACGACCTGGCCGCGCTGCGCTTCTGGGTGCCCGACCTCTCCGAGCGTGACGTCTACATCTGCGGGCCGGACGCCTGGGCGGCCACCGTCCAACGGTTGGCCAAGGAGGTCGGGACCCCGCGCGACCAGATCCACGTCGAGAGCTTCGGCAGCGGCGCGACCGCTCCGTCCCCGGTCGGTGTGGTGGCCCGATGAGGCGGCTCGTGCTCTGGTTCGCCAGCACCGTCACGGTGACGGTGCTGCTCTTCGGCTACCACACCTCGACCAATGAGGCGACGAGCTCAGGCGTCAGTGCGAGCTCCGGCGAAGCGACGTCGAACAGCGGCGCGTCGAGCACCGACGCGACGACCAAGACCACGAAGGGCTCCGTCGTCTCGACCCGTTGGGGTCCGGTGCAGGTGGAGATCATCACCAGCGGGCGCACCATCACCGCCGTCCACGTGCTGCAGCAACCCGAGGGCAACCCGCGCGACGTCGAGATCAACCAGCACGCGCTGCCGATCCTGATCACGGAGACCAAGGCCGCCTCGAGCGCGGACATCGACATGGTGAGTGGCGCCACCGTGACCAGTGAGGGCTACCTGCAGTCGCTGCAGGCCGCGCTCGACGACGCCGGGTTCTGATCGTGACAGCTCGAGCCGCGGACCCCGGACTCACCCGCTTCGTGGTCCAGACCATGGGCATGCCGGTCAGCCTGGCCTTGCGCGGCCGGCACGCGTCGACCCCCGAGGGACGGCGGGCCTGGGACCGGGTGGTGGCGGAGCTGGCCGAGGTCGACCGGGTGTTCAGCACCTACCGCTCGGACTCGTGGGTCAGCCGGCTGGGTCGCGAGGAGGTCGCCCTGGACGACTGCCCGCCGGAGGTGGCCGAGGTGATCGCCCTCGGCCAGCAGGCCGAACGCGAGTCCGACGGCGCCTTCTCGGTCCGCCGTCTAGACGCCGACGGCCGTCCGGTGCTCGACCCGACCGGCGTGGTCAAGGGCTGGGCGGTGGAGCGCGCTGCCGCCAACCTCGACGCTCTCGCGGGGACCGACTACTCGCTCTCGGCCGGCGGCGACCTGACGTGCCGGATCCGGACCGCCGACGGCGCGCCCTGGCGGATCGGCATCGAGAGCCCGCACGACCACAGCCTGCTGGTGGCCGTGGTCCCGGTGACCAACGGTGCCGTCGCCACCTCGGGCACCAGCCGACGCGGTGGCCACCTCGTCGACGCGCGTACGGGTCGGGCCCCGACAGGCGTCGCCTCGGTCACCGTGCTCGCCCCCTCCCTGACCTGGGCCGACATCGACGCCACCGCCGCGTACGCCCGCGGGACCGACGCCGCCCGCTGGCTGCGCGGCCGTGGCCGCCGCGGCCTGGTCGTCTGGGCCGACGGCTCCACCACGCTGGTGGACGCCGCGCGTCCGTGAGGGACCCCCTCGGCAGCGCCGGACTTCCTTACCCTCGGTAGAAAGCCGAGCCGGTCCGGGAGCTGCTTCGTACCGGGTCGTCGAGGAGGTGGCCGCACCCGCTCAGGCGGGGAAGGCGCCCCGGACCTGCGACTGGTGGGCGTTTCTGAGGGCGACGAAGGCGCGGCCTTCGGCGACCCACTCCTCGTGCAGCACCAGATCCAAGGCGGAGGCGACCCGGGCCAGGGTGGCGGCCCCGATCCGGGACCACGGCATCGGGGCCGAGGCGACGCCGGGGCTCCGCAGGACCACGTGCCCGACCTCGTCGCGGCTCGGGTCGGGATCGACCTCGCAAATCACCAGCCCGCCCGGCCCGACCAGGTCGCGGCAGCGCCGTAGCAGTGCTGCGACGTCGCCGCCGATACCCAGGTTGCCGTCCATCAGCAGGGCGGTGCCCCAACGGCCCTCGCCCGGCATCGTCTCGCTGACCAGCCGACGCAGTGCGGCTCCGCCGCGGGTCCGCGTGGCGTCCACCGCACCCTGGGACATGTCGACGCCCATCGCCGAGCGCCCCGATCTGGTCAGGGCCTGCACCATCCGACCCGGACCGCAGCCCAGGTCGATCACGGGCGCCTCGCACCGGGACACCACCATCTCGTCCACCCGGTCGGCTTCGGCCGACCAGCGGCCGACGTCCAGCACCAGCACCGTCTCCTCCCCGCCGGTGGTACCGCTCGTGACCTCCGTGGCGCCCGCGTAGACGGAGTCGAAGAGCCGGTCACAGCTCTGCTCCGGCTGCGCCCCGGCCAGCGCCGTCCAGCAGCGGGAGAACTGCAGGTCGGGGTGTGCCGTCGCCACCGCCTCGGCGTCCTCGGGCAGGTCCACGTCCCGCTTCGGGGGCAGCAGCCGTACCTGCAACCCGAGGTCGAACAGGCGCGCCAGCTGCGCCGAGCCGGTGCGCTCGGTGGACATCGGGACCCCGTCGAAGATCCCGGCCGGAGCGTCCCGGCGCAGCCCGATCGCCCAGAACCCGCCGTCCTCGGCCAGCCCGAGCAGGGCGTCGGCGCCGTCCCAGTCGACCTCGAGATCAGCCGTCCGCACCTGCGGGGTGTCCATCCCGACCAGCAGGGCCCGCTCGCCGCGGCCGCTCCAGACCGCGGCGAAGGCCGCGTCCAACCGGTCGCCCAGGCCGCCGCCGGGCTGCGGCGCCACCTCGAAACCGTCCGCCCACCCGGCCGGGTCACCGTCGAAGGCCAGCAGCCGGCGACCGACGTCGGCGCTCCGCACCACCTCGAGCGTGTCGCGCAGCGCGGCCGCGGCCAGCCGGGCGGCCTCGTCGGGAGAGAACCGTGCCTGCAGCCGCGTCTTCACCCGGCCCGGGCGAGGCTCCTTGGCCAGCACCACCACGGTGTCGGCGCGCTGAGCGCTGGGCCTCATCGGTTCAGCACCGCGGTCATGTCCCGGACGGCGTGCCAGGCACCCAGCGGCGTTCCCGTCACCTTGGACCGGCCGCGGCGCGGCAGGTAGTCGACCTCGTGACCCAGCACCCGCCAGCCGGCGTCGGCGGCCCGGACCACCGTTTCCACCGGGTAGCCGGAGCGGCGGTCCTGCAGGTCCAGGCCCAGCAGCGGCAGCCGTAGCGCCGCCCGCATCGGGCCCACGTCGCGCAGCGAGACCCCGGTCCGGCGGCGTACCCGGCGCGCCACCTCGAGGTTGGCGAGCCGCAGCGCCCACGGCTGGGCGTCCCGGCTGACCAGTCGCCGGGCCCCGACCACCAGGTCGGCCGTCCCGGCACGCAGCGGAGCCAGCATCGCAGGCAGCTGCTGGGGGTCGAGGCTCGCGTCCGCGTCCATCACCGCCACCAGCGGTGCGGTCGCCGCGAGCAGGCCGGCGTGGCAGGCCGCCCCGTACCCGCGCTGCTCCGCCCTGACGACCGTGGCCCCCAGACCTTCGGCGATCTCCGGGGAGCCGTCGCGGGACCCGTTGTCGACCACCAGGGCGCGGTAGCCGGGCGGCAGCCGCCCCAGCACCCAGGGCAGCGCCGCCGCCTCGTCGAGACACGGCAGCACCACGTCGCACGTCGCCTCGGCCAGGTCCTCGCTCACCCGTCGAACCTAGCCAGCGCGAGCGACTGGGCACGTCAGGCTCGCTTTCGGTTCGCTTACGGCTAACCGCGACAGGGCCGCGCGGACCTAGAGTGCGAGCGTGGCTGCCCGGATCCTCGTCGTGGAAGACGACCAGGTGATCGCCGAGGTCCTGCTGGCCTACCTGCGCCGGGCAGGCCACGAGGTGGAGTGGTGCGCGGACGGCAACGAGGCCGCGCACGTGTGGCTGAGGCTGCGCCCCGACCTGGTGGTCCTGGACCTGATGCTGCCTGGGCTCTCTGGCCTGGAACT
Source organism: uncultured Actinomycetota bacterium (assembly GCA_963727215.1). Lineage (GTDB taxonomy): Bacteria > Actinomycetota > Actinomycetes > Propionibacteriales > Propionibacteriaceae > Microlunatus. Next base: position 860,416 of record CAVSFR010000006.1, on the reverse strand, counting down.
GCTCCGAAGGCACCGGCGGGCGGGCGGCAGCGCCTCGGTCATCGTCCTCTCGGCGGCCGGTGAGGAAGAGGATCGGCTGGTCGGCTTCGAGACCGGGGCCGACGACTACGTCGTGAAGCCGTTCTCGCCACGGGAGATGGTGCTGCGCGTGGAGGCGCTGCTGCGACGCAGCGAACGGCTGGCCACGACCGACGCGCCACCGCCCGTCCCGATCGGGCCCCTGACCCTCGACCTCGCCGCCCGCGAGCTGCGGGACGGCACCCGGCTCGTGCCGCTGACCATGCGTGAGCTCGACCTCGTCGCCTTCCTGGCCCAGCACCGGGGTCAGACGTTCACCAAGACCGAGCTGCTGCGACGGGTCTGGGGCTGGGACTTCGGCGACACGTCCACCGTGACCGTGCACGTACGACGGGTGCGCGAGAAGATCGAGAGCGACCCTTCCGCCCCCCAGCTGTTACTCACCGTGGGACGCTCGGGTTACCGCATGGCACGTGCGGACGAGCTCGGGGCGGGCGCGGTCAGACCGGATCAGACCGGGGAGGTGGTGGGTGAGTGACCTGCTGCTCGTCATGAGCTTGAGCCTGGCCACCTGTCTGGTGGTCGGTTTGGTCGGGGCAGCGCTGCTGCACCTGGGCCGACGGCGCTCGACCGGCTACCTGTTGCTGGTGGTGACGCTGCTGCCGGTCCTGGCCGTGGTGGCGGCTGCGCTCGTCAACGTCGGCTACATGTTCCTCTCACCGCACGACGCGGGCGTGATCTTGATCGGCCTGGCCACGTCGCTTGTCCTCGCCGCGCTCGGGGCCGTCTGGGTGACCCGGCGGATCACGGTGGCCTCGCGGGCGCTGGGCGCCGGGCTCCGCAGCCTCGTGACCGACTCGGCCAGCGGCTCGGGCGTCGGGGACGTCGCCGCCAGCCACCGTGCCATCAAGAGGCAGCACGGCAGCGCTCCGCACGAGCTGGCCCAGCTGATCGAGGAGCTGGCCGAGACCCGGGCGACGCTTGCCGCCTCCCGTGCGCGCGAGCGCGCGGCCGAGGAGGCCCGGCGCGAGCTGGTGGTCTTCATGTCGCACGACCTGCGGACGCCGCTCTCGGGGCTCCGGGCGTTGGTCGAGGCGCTCGAGGACGGGATGATCGCGGACGTGCCGCGCGCGCTGTCCCACCTACGGGCCACCGTCGGGCGGATGTCCGGCCTGGTCGACGACCTCTTCGCCCTGTCCCGCGTCCAGGGGGCCTCGCCGGCCAAGCCCGCGGCCCTGGTCTCGCTGACCGAGCTACTGGCCGACGTGGCCTCCGAGCTCGCCCCGACCGCCGCTGCGGCGTCAGTCCGGCTCGAGGTGGACCTGCCCACAGCCGACCGGCTCGCCGTGCTGGGCTCCTCCGACGACCTCGCCCGGGCCCTGGGCAACCTGGTGGCCAACGCCGTACGCCACACCGAGCCGGGCCTGGCCGTCCGGCTCGAGGCCGCGCGCTCGACCGACGGGCACGTCCAGGTCGCCGTGATGGACGGCTGCGGCGGCATCCCGGCCGACCACCTCGAGCGGGTCTTCGACACCGGCTGGCGGGGGACCCCGTCCCGCAGCGGCGACGACGGTGGCGCCGGCCTGGGCCTGGCCATCACCCGCAGCGTGGTCGAGTCCCACGCCGGCTCGATCGGGGTCCGCAACGTCGACGGGGGCTGCCGCTTCGAGCTGTTGCTGCCGCCGCCCGGGACGGACGGCCGGCTCACCGCCGTTCGCGAGCGGTAACCGCCGGACCACAGACGCCGGGCGCCGAACTCCCTAGGGTCGGAGCTGTGAGAGGACTCCTCGGTACCGCACTCCGACTGCGTGGTCCGCGGCCGGCCGACTTCGGCTCGCCCGTCCACGACGCCGTCGTCGTCGCCCGGATCGGGCGCTGGCTGGGGATCGCCGTCGCCGTCTGCTTCGTCACCGGCCTGATCAGCCACAACGCGCAGAGCGTGACCGGGATCGGCCTGGTGCCCTGGCCCGGCTGGGGTTACCGGCTGAGCCAGGGCCTGCACGTGGCCAGCGGCATCGCCGCCATCCCGCTCCTGCTGGGCAAGGTGTTCGCGGCCTACCCGCGGCTCTTCGTCTCCCCGGCCCTGCCCAAGCCCAACCTCGAGGGGCTGCCGGTGATGCTGGAGCGCGCCTCGATCGGCGTTCTCGTCGGGGCGGCGTTCTTCGAGCTGTCGACCGGGCTGCTCAACATCAACCAGTGGTACGTCTTCGGCTTCCTCTTCGTCCCCGTGCACTACGCCCTGGCCTGGGTCATGGCCGGGGCGCTACTGGTGCACCTGGCTGTCAAGCTGCCCGTCATCCGGCGGCACCTCACCCGCGCCGGGCGCGCGGGGGCCGGCCCGCTCCCTGAGCCTGTCCCCCCGCACCCTGAACCTGTCGATGGGCCTGTCTTCGCCTTCCGACGCGCTCCGGGAACGGAGGTCGAACGGCGAGGGTTCGTCCGCGGCGTCCTCGCGGTCAGCGGTGTGCTGGCCCTGCTCACCATCGGCCAGTCGTTCACCCCCCTCAGCCGGCTGGCCGTGCTCGCGCCCCGGCAGCCGCGGCAGGCCAACCGGCAAGGCGTGCCCATCAACAAGACCGCGGCCATGGCCAAGGTCGACGGTCTGGTGGCGGACGGGGCGGCGGGCTGGACGCTCAGCCTGACCGGCCCCACCGGTGCGACCCGGACGCTCACCCTCGAGGAGCTGAACGCCATGCCGACGAGCACCGTCCGGCTGCCGATCGCCTGCGTCGAGGGCTGGAGCGTGATGGCCAGCTGGACCGGCGTCCGGGTCCGCGACCTGCTGGCCCTGGTCGGCGGGACCGGCGGCTGGGCGGCCCGGGTCACCTCGCTGGAGCAGGGCTCGAGCTACAGCGTCTCGCACCTTCCTCCGGCCTTCGCCGACCACGAGGACACCCTCCTGGCCACCCGGCTGAACGGCGAGGTCCTCGAGGTCGACCACGGCTACCCGGCTCGGATCATCGCGCCGAACCGGCCGGGGGTGCTGCAGACCAAGTGGGTGCAGCGCATCGACGGGAGGCTCGCATGACCGAGTCCGGAGTACCGGCCTCGGTCGGCGTCCCGCTGTCGCTACGGGTGCTGCTCGCCACGCTCGGCGTCCTGGCCGGCCTGTACGGGGTGTACTCGCTGGTCACCCACTACCCGCTCGGCCAGCTGTGGCCGGTGGCGCGCTGGTTCGTGCTGGGCATCGTGGTGCACGACGCGGTGCTCGCGCCGATCGAGGTGGCCCTCGGTTGGATCCTCCTGCGACGGGCGGCGCCACGGACGCGTGCCGTCGGCCGGGCCGCCCTCCTCGGCGGCCTCTGCCTCCTGCTGGTCACCGCGGCGCTGGCCGGCGCCAAGGGCGTCCGGCAGAACGCCACTGTGCTCGCGGTCGACCCGCTCGTCGGGCTGGCCGTCGGTCTGGTGACGCTGGCGCTCGCCGTCGGGGCCCTGCTCGCGGTGGGCCGACTGCGTCGGTCCTGAGCCGGGCTACCAGCCGGTGTAGAGCAGGTGGTTGACCGCCAGCGCCCAGCCGGCGGCCGCGACCAGCGCCCAGGTCGCGACCCGTCCCCGTAGCAGGGCCAGCCCGGCGTACGCCACCACGCCGAAGCCCAGCCAGATCCGTTCCGTCTCGGCCTTCGAGAGGGCGGAGACGTCGGCGAGCAGGGCAGCGACGACCCCGGCCAGAGCCAGCACAGCGACGACGCGGTCCTGGGTCAACGGCTGCCGTCGACCCGCAAGCACGCCCACCGCCCGGACGGCCCCGACGGCCAGCAGCGGTGAGCTGGCGACCAGCCAGGCAGCGAGGTTGGCGTAGACGAAGTAGGAGAAGGGGCGCTGGGACGCAATGCCCTGGTAGTAGCGGACGCGCAGGACCGCGAGCCCGGTGAACCAGTTGAAGCCAAGGGCGAGGTGCACCGCGGCGACGCCCAGCGCGCCCGCGGCGACGGCCAGCCAGGGCCCGAGCACCGGCCGCCCCCCGTGCCGTCGGACGGTGAGACCGAGGGCGACGACCACCACCAGCCCGAACAGCACCAGACCGTAGTTCAAGAACACGGCAGCACCGAGCAGGACGCCGCCGCCCAGGGCGAGCGGGTACCGACGGCGGACGGCGCCGAGACAGGCGAGGGCCAGACCGCTGGCGGCGACGCCGGCGAACAGGCCGTCCGCGGACACCCCCATCCAGACCGAACCCGGAAACAGGGCGGCGAACGGGACGAGCCGTCGCGCCGGCTCGGGGGCGCCGAGCTCACGCAAGGCGACCGGCACGGCGACGGCGGTGGTCGAGGCCACCAGGATGCACAACGCCCCCGCCCAGAACCCACCGCCCAGGCCGACGCGGTCGAGCGCCCAGAACAGGAGGGTGGCCAGCGGTGGGTGGGCGGCGACGTGGGTGGTCCAGACCTGGTCGCCGGTGACGCCGTCGCCGAAGGCGATGAAGTGGGTGAAGGTACGCAGAAAGGTGAGCGGGCTCGAGATCCGGGGGAGGTCGGCCAGGTACTCGTTGGGGTCGAGCAGGATGGCGGTCCAGCCTCGACGGAAGCCGTCGACCAGGGCCAGCGAGCACAGCCAGCACAGCGTGAGCAGCCAGCCGCAGAGCAGCAGCCGACGCCAGGTCAGCAGAGCGGCCACCCGCTGCAGCCGCAGCCCGACGAGTACGCAGAGCACGGCCAGCGGGGTGCCCGCGCCGGTGTGCGGATGCCAGAAGGCCAGCAGCGGCGGCGTCGGCAGCACGATCGGTTCGCCCCGGTCCAGCAGCACCCGACCCACCACGGCCGCGACGGCGATCAGGGCCAGCGCGCCGACCAGGGCCAGCGGGTCGGCGTAGCGCGACGTCCGGCCCGGGTCGTCTGACAGCGTGGCCACCTCCCTATCCTCGTGCACGTGAACCACCGATGAGGGTGCTCGTGACCGGCGGCGCCGGATTCATCGGCCGCAGTGCCGTCGCGCAGCTAACCCAGCAGGGCCACGAGCCGGCGGTCTTCGACCGCGCGGCCGACGAGCGCGACGACATCACCGACCGGGCGCGGGTATCCGCGGCGCTCGAGGGGTGTGACGGGTTGGTCCACCTGGCGGCCAAGGTCGGGCTCGGCCAGGACATCGACGACATCGACGACTACGTCCGGCACAACGACCTGGGGACGGCGGTCGTGCTCCGCGCCGCAGCTGCCGCGGGGCTGCGGCGGGTGGTGTTCGCCTCCTCGATGGTGGTCTACGGCGAGGGCGCCTACGCCTGCCCGCAGCACGGGCCAACCTCGCCGCCGCCGCGGCAGCCGGCCGACCTGGAGGCCGGTCGTTTCGACCCGCTGTGCCCGCGCTGCGGCTCCGATCTGGTGCCCGGGCTGGTGCCCGAGGAGGCGCCACTCGACCCGCGGAACGTCTACGCCGCTACCAAGGTGCACGGCGAGCACCTCGCCGCGTCCTGGTGCCGCGAGACCGGCGGCTCGGTCACCGCACTCCGCTTCCACAACGTCTACGGACCGGGCATGCCGCGCAACACCCCGTACGCGGGGGTGGCCTCGCTGTTCGCGAGCGCACTGGCCCGCGGCGAGGCGCCACGCGTCTTCGAGGACGGACGGCAGCGCCGCAACTTCGTGCACGTGCACGACGTGGCCGGCGCGGTGGTCGCGGCGGTGGCCGCCGAGCTGCCGTCAGGGGTCACGTCGCTCAACGTCGGCTCTCCGGACGTGACCACCATCGGCGAGATGGCCGCCGAGATGAGCCGGGTGCTCGACGGGCCGCCGCCTGTGGTGACGGCTGAGTTCCGGCTCGGGGACGTCCGGCACATCACCGCCGACTGCCGTGCGGTGGAGCAGGTGCTCGGCTGGCGGGCCGTCCGGCCGTTGAGCAGTCTGGCTGAGTTGGGCGTCCCTGAAAATCGACCCCTCAACGGGGCTTGAGCCGGTCCGAAGCCGGAATGGCTCGTTGAGGGGTCGAAAGTCAGGGAAGTGCGACGTTCACAGAGCGCAGGGCAGGGTCGGTAGCCCACGGACGCCCACCTCGGCGCGGAAGATCGACCCCGCGGCGGGCTGCTCGTCGTCAGCCAGGTCCTCCCGCGAGGTGGTGAGGTAGAGCGTGCTCAGGTCGGGGCCGCCGAGGGTGCACGAGGTGACCTGGGCCGCGTCGACCTCGACCACCTCGGCTAACCGGCCTTCGGCGTCGTAGTGGTGCACGGCCGAGCCGCCGTAGAGGGCGACCCAGACCCCGCCCTCGGCGTCGACGGTCAGACCGTCCGGGTCACCGGGACCCTCGGGCACCGAGGCGAACGGTCGACGGTCGTGCAGCTCGCCGTCCACCACGTCGAAGACGTCCACCCGCCGGGTCGGGGTGTCGACGTAGAAGGCGCGTTGACCGTCGGCGCTGAAGCCCAGCCCGTTGGAGATGGTGACGTCGCCGAAGAGCCGCGTCACCGTACGGTCCGGTTCGAGCCGCCACATCACGCCCGCGCCGTTGTCGCCGTCGTAGGACATCGACCCGCACAGGAACCGGCCGAGCGGGTCGCAGCTGCCCTCGTTGAAGCGAGCTCGGTCCCTCCACAAGGCGGGCGAGGCCCACTCCCGGCCCTTGGCCCCGAAGAGGACGAACTCGCGCTCGGTGGCCACCACGAACCCGCCCGAGGCGCGGGGTCGCACGCAGGCCGCGACCGGTGAACCGACGTCGGTCCGGGTCACGGTGCCCGTTGCCTCGTCCAGGGTCAAGACGGCGCCCGCCAGCATGTCGACCAGCCTGAGACCACCGTCGAACCAGACGGCGCCCTCCCCGTGGTAGGTCACCACGTCGCTCACTCGCTCCGCTGCGGTCATGTCGCTCTCCTCGCCACGGCAGCCCGGTACCCCCGCCCCGCCGATGCTAACGAGGTGGTGGACTGGCCCTCATGCACATCGACCTGGAGGGCAAGGTAGCCGTCGTGACCGGCGGCGGACGGGGGATTGGCCGCGATCTCGTCCGACGGTTCGCCGCGGAAGGCGTCCGGACCGTCGCCCTGGACGTCAACGAGGCCGACCTCGCCGAGGTCAGCGACGAGCTGAGCCAGGACGCGCCGCCGTCCCTGCAGCTGCCCTGCGACGTGACGTCGGGGGCGCAGCTCGACGCGGTCGTCGAGCAGGTGGTCGACACCTTCGGCCGGCTCGACATCCTGGTCAACAACGCCGGCATCACCGCCACCAGCCCGCTCGACCTGCTCCCCGAGGAGGCCTGGCGACGCTGCTACGACGTCAACGTCACCGGCACCTTCCTCGCCTCGCGGGCGGTCATCCCCACCATGAAGGCGGCTCGGTGGGGACGGATCATCAATGCCTCGTCCTTCGCGGCGATCGTGCCCAGCGTCGGCCACGCGGCGTACGCCTCGGCCAAGGCGGCGGTGGCCCACTTCAGCCGTGCGCTGGCCGGCGAGCTCGGGCCGTGGGACATCACCGTCAACTCCTACGCTCCCGGAATGGTGCCGACCACGCTCAACGGCTTCACCGAACGGGAGCAGGCCGAGCAGGACCGGCTGCTGGACACCCTGACCCTGCGTCGCTGGGGCAGCAGCACCGACATCGGGAACCTGGTCTGCTTCCTCGCCTCCGACGAGGCGGCCTACATCACAGGCACCCTGATCGACGTCAGCGGCGGCAAGCTCGCCACGCAGGTGCCCCGGGTGGCCTACGACTACGCCGCCACCGGCGACCTCTCCGCCATCATCTGACCCGCCGGTGGCCGACGGCGACTCAGCGGTCGTTCCTCCGTCGGGGTGGGCTGAAGGAGTCCCGTACCTGCCGGATCGTCTCGTCGATCTCGCCGAGGGCGGCGCGGAAGCGTGCCTGAGCCGCCGGGTCGGTGACGTCGCGCTCGGCGGTCTGCAGCTGCAGACCGACCGAGAACAGCCGCTGGATCACGTTGTCCTGCATCAGCCGGGCGATGCGTTCCCGCTCCCGCTGCACCTCGAGCTGTTCGTGGGTCACCCGTGCCTCGGCCAGCTCGAGGGCCAGCCCCGCCTGGCGGGCGAAGTCCTCGGCCATCCGCAGGTCCGCGTCGGTGAAGGTGGCCTGGCCGGAGCGACGACTGGCCTCGATGGCCCCGCGGTTCCGCCCGGGGGGACCGAAGGGGACGGCCAGCACCTGGACCAGTGGGTCGTCCGCTTGCACTTCTCTGTGCGGGCAGTAGAGGTCGCCGGCCGGTCGTAGCTGGCCCCGGTCTGCATGCATCGCGTCGTCGGCGAAAGATCCCGCTCGCGGATAGCTGCGCTGGACCAGCTGATCGGCCCCGAGGCCGGCGGCCACCCGTACCTCGAGCTGGTCGGCGTCGTCCGTGCTGGGGACGACGATGGTCACGGTCGCCGCCACCGAGAGCCGGAGCACGGTGTCGGCGATGTTCTGGGCGATCCCCATCACGCCGTCGGCCAGGGTGAGCAGCTGCTGGCTGACCGAGGTGGAGGCGCTCAGCCAGTCGCCCCGCCGCTCGGACTCCTCGAACGCGGTCGCGCAGTCCACCCCGACCCCGGTGGTGTCGGCGAGGCTGGCGAGCAGGTTGCGGTCGTCCGCGGCGAAGCCGTCCGGATCGCGGGGCTGCATCACGCAGATCGTCCCGTAGAGGCCGAAGCCGGTGTGGATGGGGACGGCGAGGAAGGCTCGGTCCGGCTCATTGGGTGCGCGAGAGGAGTCCAGCGGCGCGGACGAGGCGGCCATCCAGGCTGCCCCGTGGGCGAGCAGCGCCTCTTGGGAAGCCGCCACCGCTGCGGGGTCGGAGGCGCTGTGCACGACCCGGTCCGCCTCGCCCGTCATGGCGTTGTAGAGCACGATGGCCGCGTAGGTGGCGCCGGTGGTCTCAGCGGCGGCACGGACGGTCTGCTCCAGTCGACCGGCCACGCTGAGCTCGCGGCCCATCACGCAGATCGCCTGGGTGAGCTGGGCCCAGCGCTGGTCGCGGCCAGCTGGCGGACCCGCAGTGCTCCAGGCGCTGGTCTGGGCGGTGTCGAGCACGCGGTGGGACATGGGGGGGCGCCTCGCGGTTCGGTCAGGGTGCCCCACCACACCGGACGCAAGTAGATGGCGCACCAACGGATCGTGCGCCAAGTTTGCTGGCCACCGGCTCGGGGTGTCAACGGTTCGTCACCCTGCGGCCAAAGGCAGACGCGCGACGTCAGTCCAGCAAGACACTTCGCGTAATCGTCGAAAATTGCGTACACGAAATTACGGGATTGTAGTTTCGCCGGTGTCGTGCTCGAACGAATGGCACAAGTTGCTATCACGAATCCATATCGGTACTTTCGTTACTACTGTGACTGCAGTGATGGATGATGTTGATGGGAATACCGTGCTGAATTCCAAGAGCGTTATTCGGACGTCGTGCGGCGCTGCCGTGTCTGGGGTAGTGATGCTGGCGAGCTCGGCCGGGACCGCATTCGCCGCGCCGCCTGCAGTCGCGACGACGACGGTGAACATTCGTGCAGGCGCGGGTACCAACCACCGCATCATCGGCGAGCTGATCCGCGGGCAGCGGATCACCGTGACGGGCAAGGCGAAGAGTGGCTGGCTCCGCGTCGACCTTGGTGGCTCGTCGGCGGCCATGTCAGCGAAGTACCTCAACCGGAGCCGACGTGGCTCGCCGGCGGCCCCGAAGCGGATCAGCACCGGCGGTACGAAGCTGACGACCGAGACGCTGAACGTCCGTACCGGTCCCAGCTCCTCGCGCCAGGTCGTCGGCAGCCTCCGGGTCGGCAGCCGGATCACCCTCACCGGAAAGCTCAGCCACGGCTTCGCCCAGACACGGTACGAGGGTCGGCTGCGCTGGGTCTCCATCACCTACCTGGCCAGCGCCGCCGGCAGCGCGACCAGCGGTGGCTCAGGCGGCGGGGGCTCCAGCAACCCCACCACCAGCGCCGGTACGGGCCGACGCGCCCTCGCCTTCGCCGAGTCCCAGCTGGGCAAGCCGTACCGGTACGGCGCCGTCGGTCCCCACAGCTACGACTGCTCGGGCCTGGTCCTGGCCGCATGGCGGGCCGCCGGGGTCTCGTTGCCGAGGACCTCGCAGCAGCAGTACGCGCAGGGTCACCGGATCGCCAGGTCGCAGCTGCGCATCGGCGACCTGGTCTTCTTCTACGGTGCTCGCCCCAGCCATGTGGCCATGTACGCCGGTGACGCCATGGTCATCCACGCGCCCCGGCCGGGCAAGAACGTGCAGTACATCAAGATGAGCTACATGCCCTACGCCGGCGCGGTCCGCCCCGGCTGAGGCCTGGTATCCGCGGCGACAAGGCGGCGGACACCAGGCCAAGCGAGCCCTACTCGTTGTCCTCGCTGGTGTTGAGGTCGCCGTTCACCCCGTTGGGATAGAAGCCGCCCTTGTTCACCGCGGCAGGCGTCAGGTAGACGATGTTGAGCACAGCACCGGGCGTCCGGCTGTACGCGATCGAGTTGCTGTCGGTAGGCACGAGGTTGGGCGCGCCGGCCCTGGTGGCCAGGCCCTGGTCGTCGTCGGTGTCGGTGCCGTCCAGCCTGTCGCGCGCGTTCGAGATCTTCTGCGCCGGCTTCTGCAGGCCCTTGGCGAACAAGCTCGTGCGGACAACACCGGCGTGGTAGGCCTCGACCGCGAGGATGCCCGCCGCTGCCTCCAGGTAGGTCTTGTTGTCGATCAGCGGCGCCGCGCCCTTGTACGCGGTGACGCCGACGTCCTCGAAGATGAAGGCGGCGAGCAGGAAGTTGTTCTCGTTGGCGAAGGGGTCGAAGGTCTGACTGGAGCTGATCAGCCCGGCGTAGCGGGCGGCAGCGGTGAAGCTGGTCTTCAGGTCGATCTTGGGCCGCGCCACTTTGGCGTCGCCGAGCGCAGCACGCAGGAAGCGGACGTGGTGGATCTCGTCGTTGGCGATCTCCTTCGCGTAACCGGCGATGGTCTTGCTGGAGAACTTCACCGCCCGACCACCCGTGACGCTTCCCTTGGTCCCGGTGCCGTCGATGTCGGTGGAGTTGAGACCGTGGCCGTAGTAGGCGTGGCAGTAGAACTCGGCCTCGAGGTACTCCAGGTTCAGCGCGAAGTTCAGCACGGTCGCGTCGCTCGGTCCCGCTGCCGAGGCCCTCTCGGTGGTGGCTCCGAGGATGCCGGCCGTCCCGGCCACTCCCAGTCCTGCGAGGCCGGCGGACCGCAGGAACGAACGTCGGTCCTTCTCGGTCTCGGCGCTGCGGTTGATCATGTCGAGGACAAGATTTTTTCCGAACATGGTGCTCCTTGGTTTCGGTGGAATGGCAGGCAAAGCCGGTCGAGTGGGAGATCGAAAAGGGAAGGGCTCCGTCAGGCGTCGCGGAGGTCCGCGAGAGCGGGGAGAAGAACACATCAGGGCACACCTCGCCGAGCTCGCGGCCCAGCGCCGAATGCGCCGTCACGGGACGGCTGAAGACGATGGATGGGACCTGAGAAAATGGGGGAGTCATCAGTAGCCATCAACCCCGAACGGTCACCGAGACCGAGTATTGATCGTGCGCGATGGGGTGTCAAGCGATCTGACCACATTCAGCTTCTGGCCGCCACTGCGCGGCCTCCCGGAAAGTTCGAATGAGCCGAAACACGCCGCCGGCCCGGATGCCAGCCAGAATGTCGGCATGACGAACCAAGACTGGCTCCTCGCACGTGATGACGGCCGCGACAAGATCGTGGCGTTCGACGTCGACCGGCTGCCGTACGCCGCCAACGCGGTGGTCGCTCTGGCCGGCTCCAGGGAGCTGGCTGTCGAGGACGTGGCCCGCGAGGCCAGGCGCCGTGACCAGGCGGTGGTCCAGAAGCGGCTGGTCGCGGAGCTGCAAGCGGCAGCGAGGACCGGCTCGTGAGCTGGCTTCCTGACGGCTGGCCGCACCCGCTGCGCGTCGAGCTGACCCCGCAGCACCACCTGCGTCCGATCCGTGCCTCCGACGTCGACCGGGACATGCTGGCCGTGATGGGCTCCCAGGAGCGGCTCTGGTCCATCTACGGCGAGGCCTGGGGGTGGCCGCCCACGACGATGACCCGGGAGCAGGACGAGGCGGACCTGCAGCGGCACGCGGATGAGATGGAGACCCATGAGTCGTTCAACTACGCGGTCTTCGACGCCGCCGAGACCGTGCTGATCGGCTGTGTCTACATCGACCCGGCCGAGATTCCCGGGTACGACGCGGAGATCTCCTGGTGGGTGCGCAACGAGTTCGTGGGCACCGAGGTCGAGACCGCCCTCGACGCGCTCGTGCCGCGTTGGATCGCCGAGGACTGGCCACTGGCGCGACCTCGGTTCGGGCCGCCGCCCGCACCCGGGGCCGACTGAGCGATCCTGGTGGCGTGAGTGACCTGAGTGCCCTGAGCCTGAGCGCCCTGCTGACCTTCACGGGCTCGGTGCACCTGGTGCGGCCGCACACCTTCGACGCGGCGTTGCCACCCTGGCTGCCGGGCAGCAAGCGGACGTGGGCGCTCGGTTCCGGGGTCGCGGAGCTGGCCTGTGCCGGGCTGCTGGCCTGGCCGCGGACGCGGCGGGTCGGCGGTCTCAGCACGGCGGCGCTCTTCGTCGGGGTGTTTCCCGGCAACCTGTACATGGCTCAGCGGGCCCGGTCGCCGCGCGCCCGGCTGGTCACCGCGCTCCGGCTGCCCCTGCAGGTGCCGCTCGTCTGGTGGGCGTGGCGGGTCGCGCGGCCTCGTGACTCGGGCAGGAGGTCTTGACGGACAGGCATCGAGCCGTTATCCCTGAGGGACTGGCCGTCGACGTCCGGAGTTGCTGAGATGGGTGAAGCCGTCCTGCTGGTGGGGACCAAGAAGGGCCTGTGGGTCGGGCGTTCCGACGCGGATCGGCAGCAGTGGACCTGGTCGGAGCCCGAGTTCTTGATGCAGGGCATCTACGGCCTGGGCATCGACACCCGCGGCGACACACCCCGGATGTTCGTCAGCGGCACCAGCGAGCACTGGGGACCCGGCATCTACCGCTCCGATGACCTCGGTCACACCTGGACCGAGGGGGCGGCCGTCCGCTTCCCGGCCGACTTGGGGGACAGCGTGGAGCGCGTCTGGCAGATCCAGCCGGGCGGCGCCGACCAGCCGGACGTCGTCTGGGCCGGCAGCCAGCCGTCGGCCCTCTTCCGCTCCGACGACCGCGGGGAGTCGTTCTCGCTGGTCCGGTCGCTGTGGGACCACCCGCACCGCAAGGAATGGGGCGCCGGGTTCGGCGGCCAGGCGATCCACACGATCGTGCCGCACCCCGTGGACGCTCAGCAGGTGACGGTGGCCATGTCGACGGGCGGGGTCTACCGCACCTACGACGGCGGCCAGTCGTGGGCGCCGGCCAACCGTGGGATCAAGGCCTACTTCTTCCCCGACCCGTGGCCGGAGTTCGGCCAGTGCGTGCACAAGGTGGCGTCCCACCCGGATGCCCCCCAGCGGCTCTACGCCCAGAACCACCACGGCGTCTACCGCTCCGACGACGGCGGCGACCAGTGGGTCTCGATCGCCGAGGGGCTGCCGGCGGACTTCGGCTTCCCGATCGTGGTCCACCCGCACCAGCCGGACACGGTCTACGTCTTCCCGCTGGTGGCCGACGGGGCCCGGATCCCGCCGGAGGGCAAGGCGCGCGTCTGGCGCTCCACGGACGCGGGCGAGTCCTGGACACCCTCGGGGCACGGCCTCCCCGACGGCTTCTGGGCCGCGGTGATGCGCGACGCGATGACCACCGACCGCGCCGAGCAGGCCGGGCTCTACGTCGGGGCCCGCGACGGCTCGGTCTTCGCCAGTCTGGACGACGGCGGCTCCTGGACCCAGATCGCCGCTCATCTGCCCGACGTGCTGAGCGTCCGAGCAGCGGTGGTGTGACGGCGCGTCTGCGCACGAGGGCAGCAGCGGCATCGCCACGCGGCCGCTCGCGCGCGGCGCCGCAGTTCCGGCGGACGCGGATGGCTCGAGCAGCGTGGCCACCGGCCAGCTATAGCGGGCGGCACCAGGCAACCCGCCGACCAGAGGTGGGGGTTTGAGGTCGACTAGCGGATCTGCGTCATCGCGAACGTCGCCGGGTCGCCGCCGATGCGAGCGTCGGAGTCGAGTGCGCTGATCGCGGACAGCTCGTCCTCGGTCAGGGTGAGGCTGGCCGACGCCAGGTTCTCCACCATCCGTTCCCGACGCGCCGTCTTGGGAATGACGACGGAGCCCTGCTGCAAGTGCCAGGCGAGGACAACCTGGGCCGGTGTCGCGTCGTGCGCCTTCGCGGCGGCGACCACCGGTGCGGAGTCCAGGTCAGCGCCCTGGCCCAGCGGGGAGTACGCCTCGATCACGCTACCGGCGGACCGGGTGGCCTCGAGCACGTGCGGCTGCTGAAAGGTGGGGTGCAGCTCGACCTGGTTCACGGCCGGACGCAGCGAGCTGGTCCTGGCAATCGCGTCCAGGTGCTCCGGCAGGAAGTTGGAGACCCCGACCGAACGCACGCTGCCGTCTGTCGACAGCTTCTCCAGCGCCCGCCAGCTGTCCACGAACAACCCGGCCGAAGGGTACGGCCAATGGATCAGGTACAGGTCGAGGAAGTCCAGACCGAGCCGCTCGCAGCTGTCAGCGTAGGCGCGGAACGCCGAGTCGTAGCCCTGGTCGCCGTTGCGCAGCTTGGAGGTGACGAACACCTCCTCGCGCGGCAGGCCACTGGCCTTGATCGCCGCACCGACGCCCGTCTCGTTCACGTAGGCGGCGGCGGTGTCGATGTGACGGTAGCCGAGCTCGAGTGCGTCCTCAACCACCCGCTGCGCCTCGTCCGGTGGTACCTGGAAGACGCCCAGGCCGATCTGGGCGAGCTCGACGCCCGGGGCGATCTCGATCTGCGCGACGTGCGCCGGCTGGTTGCTGCCCGTGCCCTGCGTAGTCATCGTCGTCCCCAGCCTCGTCGCCTTGTGTTACCGCTCAGCCTGCTACCCCGGCCCGGGCGACTCGAACCGGGGTCCTCAGCGACTCAGGCCAGGCCCTTCGAGGACAGCCACTCCTTCGCGGCGGTGGAGGCCGAGGCCTTCTCCTTGCCCTCGACCCGGTCGCGCAGCGCGATCAGGTCGTCGGTGGTGAGTGCGGCGGACACGGCGTCCAGTGTGGTGCCGAGCTGGTCGGTGTAGACCGAGTCGGCCACCAGCGGCACCACGTTCTGCGAGCTGATCATGTTCTCCGGGTCCTCCAGGACCACCAGGTCCTCGGTCTTGATCGCCGGCGAGGTGGTGTAGATGTCGGCCACCTGGACCGAGTCGTCCACGAGCGCCTTGACCGTGTCCGGCCCGCCGAAGTCCTCGATCGGCACGAAAGTGACGTCCTTGGGGTTGACGCCGACCTTGTAGATGCTCTTCAGGCCGGGGATGCCGTAGCCGAGCTCGCCGAACTGCGGGTTGGAACCCAGCTTGAACGGCACCAGCTTGGAGAGGTCGCCGATCGCGGTCAGCCCCTTGGCGTCGGCGGTCTTGCGGGTGACGACGTAGGCGTCCTTGTCCTCCGCAGGTGCGGACTTGAGCACGCGCAGCTTGTCGGCCTTGACCTTGTCGGCCAGCGCCGCGTCCACGTCCTCGGTGGTCCGAGCCGTGTACTTGGTGTCGTAGTAGGCCAGCAGGTTGCCGTTGTACTCGGGGATCAGGTTGATCGACCCGTCCCGCAGGGCGGGGATGGTCTGCTGGCGCGGCCCGATGTTGAACTTCGTCTCGACCTGGACGCCCTTGGCCTGCAAGGCCTGGGCGTAGATCTCGCCGAGGATCTCGCTCTCGGGGAAGGCGAAGGAGCCGACGACGACCTTGCCGGCCGGTGCGGAGGAGGCGGGCGGGGCCGCCGTGGGGTCGGAGTTGCCGCAGGCGGTCAGCGAGGTGACCATGCCGATCGCGAGCGTCGCCGCAGCGAACCTCAGGATCCGGGTGGAGGAGGAGAACATGGGGTGAGTTCCTTTCGTGTTACGCGTTCTCACGCGTGCGCGGCCGTGGTGACCGACTGGCTGTGCGGCGTCCTGCCGCCTTGCTGTCCGTCAGACCTTTCGTGGCCGTGGCCCGTTGGAGGAGAGCGAAGAGCCCGTCGACCGCGAGAGCCAGGGCGGTGACCAGGAGGGCCCCACCCAGGATCAGATCGTAGTCGTTGAGTCCGATGCCGCTCGTGATGATCCGGCCGAGTCCGCCGAGCCCGGCGTAGGAGGCGATGGTCACGGTGGCGATCACCTGCAGCACCGCCGCCCGGATGCCGCCGACGATCAGCGGCAGGCCGAGCGGGATCTCCACAGCGGTGAGGATCTGCCACTCGGTCATGCCGTTGGCCCGGGCCGCGTCGATCGTCTGCCGGTCGACCGACTCCAGACCCGAGTACGCGCCGGCCAGCATCGACGGGATGGCCAGCAGCACGAACGCGATGGTGGCCCCGACGATCGGCGCGGTGTCGTAGGAGAGGACATAGCCGAAGACCATCAGCAGGAAGAAGAGCACGCCGAGCGTCGGCAGCGCGCGCATGGACCCGGTGAAGGCGATCACGAACTGGCGACCGCGTCCGGTGTGGCCGATGTAGAAGCCGAGCGGCAGGGCGATCAGCGCGGCGATGACCAACGCGATGGCGGTGTAGACGAGGTGCTCGACCAGCCGGTCCTGGATCGGCAGCGGGCTCTGGCTGCCCGGCGTCCAGTTGGTCGGGTCGAAGATCCAGCGCAGGGCGCTGAGCAGGAGGTTCACCGGGCACTCCCGGCGAGCGCCGGCTGCTCATCGGGACGGCCGACGGCGCTGCGCCCGGTCCGACCGGCGCGTGGGTCCTCGCGCCAGGGCATCAGCAGCCGGCCGATCCCCAGGATGACCAGGTCGAAGATCAACGCCAAGATCAGGCTGATCAGGATCCCGACGATGACCTCTTCGAGGATGCCGCGCTGCTTGCCGTTCTGGAACAGGTAGCCCAGGTTGGCCGAGCCGATGATCACGCCGACCGAGACCAGCGCGATGGTGCTGACCGAGACCACCCGGATGCCGGCCAGCAGCACGGGGCCGGCCAACGGCAGCTCGACGCGGAAGAAGCGCGCAGCAGGCGAGAAGCCGATCGCCGTCGACGCGTCCAGCGTGGGCTCGGCCACCGAGGCGAGGGCGTCCGCCGCCGACCGGGCCATGATCGCGACGCCGTAGATGCTCAGCGCCACCACCAGGTTGGTCTCGTCGAGAACCCGGGTCGGGATGATCAAGGGCAAGATCACGAACAGTGGCAGCGACGGGATCGTGAAGAGCAGGCTGCCACCGGTGATCACCACGGCGCGCAGCGCCCGGTTGCGGTTCGCCAGCCAGCCCAGCGGGATCGAGAGCACGAAGCTGACCACGATCGGGATCACCGACAGCCGGACGTGGTTGAGGGTCAGCCCGCCGATCAGGTCGAGGTTGCCGAACGTCCAGCTCACGACGCCGCGGCTTCCGGCCTCGGCGTCGCGACCGGGACGGGACCGGTGCGCTCGGCCTCCCCGAGCAGGCCGACCGGGCGGCCGTCGCCGTCGACCACCAGGGTGAGGCCCTCGTCGCCCGGGCGCTGCTGCAGGTGCAGGTCGCGCCGGCCCTTGTCGGCGCCGATGAAGGTGGCGACGAAGTCGTCGGCCGGCTGGGCCAGGATCTCCGCCGGCGAGCCTGCCTGGGCGATCACGCCGCCCTTCTTGAAGATGATGACCTGGTCCGCAAGGGTGAAGGCCTCTTCGATGTCGTGGGTGACGAAGATGATCGTCTTGCCCAGCTCGCGCTGCAGCCGGTTCAGCTCGACCTGCAGGTCGGCCCGCACGATCGGGTCCACGGCGCCGAACGGCTCGTCCATCAGCAAGATGTTGGGGTCGCTGGCCAGCGCCCGCGCGACACCGACCCGCTGCTGCTGCCCACCGGACAGCTGACGCGGGTAGCGGTCGGCCATCGCCCGGTCGAGCCCGACCAGGTCCAGCAGCTCCAGCGCCTGCGCGCGCGCCTTCGCCTTGGGGACGCCGTTCAGCACGGGCACCGTCGCCACGTTGTCGATGACCTTGCGGTGGGGCAGCAGCCCGGAGGACTGCAGGACATAGCCGATGCTGCGCCGCAGCGCCACCTTGTCCTTGGTCGCGATGTTCTCGCCGTCGATCAAGATCTCACCCGAGCTGGGTTCGATCATCCGGTTGATCATCCGCAGGAGCGTGGTCTTGCCGCAGCCGGAGGAACCCACCAGGACGGTGGTCTGGCGGGACGGCAGGGTGAAGGTGAACTCCTCGACGGCGACCGTGCCATCAGGGAACCGCTTGGAAACCGAACGGAACTCGATCATGGTCGTACCTCATCCGCTTTCAGGGAACTCACAGGGTAACCGGATGCCCGGACTCGACGAACTGACGTGGCC
Organism: uncultured Actinomycetota bacterium; assembly: GCA_963727215.1. Taxonomy (GTDB): domain Bacteria; phylum Actinomycetota; class Actinomycetes; order Propionibacteriales; family Propionibacteriaceae; genus Microlunatus. The sequence goes on along the minus strand of CAVSFR010000006.1, from coordinate 842,128 downwards.
GCACGCTGGACGGGTCCTGGAGACTGCCCGAGAGCATCCATGAGTGTTCCCTCCTGGCCGGAGCGTCGTGGTTCGTCGGCCTCATTCTTGGGCTTGGCGGCGCCCTGGCACGCACCGCGCCGCGTGCTCCTCGTGTGCCAGAACCCGGTGGTCCTTTCTCGTCAGCCCATCGCTGTTGTCGTCAGCGGACGTCCGGCCCCCGCAACGCCGCGGTGACGATGTCGGCGGCGATTCCGAGCCGCTCGCCGAGGTATCGCCCGGGCACCCCCTGCCTGGCCTGTGGGGTCGTGAAGGCTCCACCGGCGTAGAAGGTCGGCAGGGGGCGGGGGCCGACTGATCTCAGCGACGCCACGGCAGTCCTCCGGCCGGCCGGGAGGTGGCACACGAGGACGACCGCGGCGGCTTCGGTCGTCTCGACGGCCCGGAGCAGCGCGTCGGAGGTGGTCCGAGCGCCCAACAGCCGGCAGTCCCAGCCGCGGTGGCGCAGCAGCGCACCGAGGGACTCCAGTCCGAGGGTGTGGTGGTCGAGGGGGCCGCAGCACAAGACCACGGGACCTTGCCCCGGCCGCGGCGCCGCTCCCGCTACGGGCACCTGGGCCAGCCAGACCTGGGTCACGTGGCTCGCGAGGTGCTCGGGCCCGACATCGAGGTGGCCACTCGCCCAGCGCAGACCGATCGCGCGCATGGCCGGGAGCAGGACGTCGTCGACCGCCCGGTCCAAGCCCAGCGACAGCCGCGCGTGGTCCAGCACCTGCCGGAGCGCCTTCGGCTGCAGGTTCTCGGCGGCCTCGGTGAACGCAGCAACCAGCTCTTGGGGCGCAGTGGTGCTTGCGGCCAGAATCTGCGCGGCGGCGTCCGCAGGGCGAACGCCAGCTGCCACCTGGTCACGCATCCGGACCAGGTCCGCGACCTCGTTCTGGGTGTAGCGGCGATGTCCGCCCTGGCTCCGACTGGTGGCCGCGATGCCGTAGCGGCGCTCCCAGGACCGCAGGGTGGGGGCGGGGACGCCGATCTCCTGGCTCACCTGCTGGATGGTCCGGGCACGGTCCGCGCCGGTCGCGTCGTCCATGCTCGTCGGCTGCGACCCGTCGTCTCCGGCGCTCACCGCGTCCAGCCGCTCCCCCGGGGGCGCCGGACACAGAGAACAGTGCGACGTCCGCCCCAAAACTTATGCAGACCGGTGTTCAAGTGCATAAGTTTGAGTATATGCTTCAGTCGTCGATCAGCGGCTCGTTTGTGATGAGGCGTCGTCGGCGAACCTCGTGAGGTGGCTGCCGCTTTGGGGGAGTGGCCACCGAACGAAGTCGCGCTCATCCCTTCAAGAGAGGAAATCGAGATGACCATGACGATGACCACTGCACCCACGACCGGGGACGCAGGACGCAGGTCCGAGACGCAGCGCCTGGTGGAGCTGGGTGAGCTGGCCCACGAGATGTTCGCCGAGGTCGGGCTCGCCAGCACGGCACGGACGGTGGTGTCGCTCGCGCGTCGCACGTTCGGCTGCGACGACAGCGGATTGATCCTCGACTCCGACGCTGGCGACATGACCACCGCCGGCGCGACCGGGCCGGCGGCCCAGAAGGCGGAGCGGCTGCAGCTGGAGTTCCGTCAGGGACCTGGGCTGCAGGCGGTCCGCAGCGTCCAGCCCGTCATCTCCGACGAGCTGCGGTTTGACAGCCGCTATCGGTTCTGGGCCCCGCAGGCCGCCGACCTGGGGTTCCGGTCGGTGCTGAGCCTGCGACTCGCCGACGGGGACACCACCGGGGCCCTGACCCTCTACTCGCGCCGCCCGAGCTTCTTCGGCTCCGACGTGCTGGGTCTGGGACAGGCCTTCGCCGCCCACGCGTCCATCGCTCTCGCCATCGCCATCGAACGGGACCAGCTGCTGCAGGCCGTGGACTCGCGTGGCGTCGTCGGACAGGCGCAGGGCCTGCTGATGCAGCAGTACGGGGTCACGGCCGAGCAGGCCCACACGGTCCTCAAGCGGTATGCCACCCACCTGGACCAGAAGTTGCGACAGGTCGCAGCTCGCCTCGTCGAGGACCGCACCCTGCCTGATCTGGACATGGTGACCGCCTGCGGCTGAGTGGCCCCCCTGCCGCCTCCGGCCCTGGCGCGCCGCGTTCATAATGCTCCATGGCCTACGACGTCGAGCTGTCCGACCGGCTGCGGGCTGGCTTGAGCACTGAGCCCGATGTGACCGAGAAGCGGATGTTCGGCGGGCTCGCCTTCATGGTCGCGGGCCACCTGGCCGTGGCTGCGGGCCACCACGGCGGCTTGCTGCTGCGGGTCGACCCAACGCGCCAGGAGGCCGTTCTGGCCGATCCGCGGGTCTCGTCGACGGTGATGGGACGTCGCTCGATGCGCGGATGGCTGCACGTCGACGTGGACGACTCGGTCAGCGAGGCGGACCTGCTCGCCTGGCTGAGGCAGGCTGTCGTCTTCGTCCGGTCGCTGCCACCGCACTGACCGTCCGGGCTCAGCGCGCGCGAGTGCGCACCAGTGGTCTTTCCGCCCCGGTGACGACTGCGAGGCCACCAGCACAGGGGGTCACGCTCGGTCGGGGGTGGAAGCGAGGTACTGCCGCCAACCGCCGTGGGCGGTGATGTCGAGGGCTCCAGCCGTCGCCGCAGGCTCCACCAGGAAGCCGGGTCGGCGGCGACCGTCCGCCAGCTCGACAGAGCCGATGGTCATCGGTGTCGGGAGGGCCGCAACGAACAGGCCGAAGGCTTCGGCGGGCAGTCTCCACAGCTCGCCGGCCACCGCCGCTCCGCCCTCGTCCACCCGGAGCAGGCCGGGCTTGGTCGGCACCGTCTCCAGCGCCCAGAGCCGGTAGCTGGGCGCTGTCCAGGCCTCGCCGACCAGCCTGCCGCCGAGGCGGACGAGCTCGGGGTTCAGGGGCTGGCCAGTGAGATGGGCGCCCAGCACCAGCAGCTCGACCGACGAGGACGGCGCTACCGGCTCCCGCGGGCGTAGCCCCGTCCCCGTGGTCTGGACCGTCATCGCCCTCACGCCTCCACGGTGGCGGGGGTGGGGCTGGCGTCGGCGGCTGGGTGGTCGGGCGTGCCCGGAGTGTCGGGGCCGTCCACGGTTCGTCCCGGCAGCAGGCTGATGCCGGCCAGCGTGGCCGCGAGCAGGAAGTAGCCGAGGGCTACGCCCGGTGCGGCCATCCAGCCCACCTGGTCGGCGTGCAGCAGCCCGACCCAGGAGAGTGCGGCTCCGACCAGAGCGGCGATCGCCGCGCGCCGAAGCTGCTTCTCCAGCACGAAGGTGACGATCGCGCCGAGCACGATGCCGGCGAGGGTTGCGCCCTGACCCAGCACGTGCAGACCGTGGTAGACCAGCCCGGCGTCGCTCAGCTTGGCCTCGCCCAGCTGGGCGGCCGAGGTGCCCGCCGCCGAGAGGGCGTTGTCGATCAGGCCGGCACCCCACGAGGCGACGTTCGGGATGATGGCGGCGACCACGGCGGCGGCGTGCAGACGGGGTGTCGACTGGAACGCCTGGGCACCGATCAGCAAGCCGATGTAGAGCAGGATCGGCACGATCGCGGGCAGGGGCAGGACGGTCGAGAGCAGCCCGAACAGTCCGGCGAAGCAGAGCACGGCGATGAAGGCGCCGCTGGCCAGGGAGTAGCTGGTCCGACCACCGGCCTCCTTCCAGCCCGGGTGCCCGATGTAGACCGCCGGCGGGAAGGGCGAGCCGAGGGCCGAGCCGATGATGGCCCCGGTCCCGTCGGCCAGCAGCACGCTGCGCAGGTTGTAGCTGTCCCCGGCGGCAGCCGCGCTCTCCACGTTGCTCATCGCCTCGAGGAAGTTGTAGACCCCGAGCGGGACGGCGGTGGCCAGCAGGGGGGCCATGCCGCTCAGTCCGCGAGACGAGCAGGCCGACGTTCAGGCTCGGGATCGCGAGGGCGACGTCTGCCGCGGCGGCGGCGGCGTCGGGCACGGACAGGTAGCCGCCGATCCAGCCGATGGCGGTGCCCACGAGCAGGGCGGCCAGGCCGACCGGGATTCCGCCCGGCAGCTTCAGGTCGGTGAAGAAGCCGACCAGGATGATGCCCAGCACGGGCAGGCCGATCCAGGCCGCCTCCCAGATCTGCCCGGCAGGCCGCATGGAGATGAAGGTGAGTGAGATGCCGGCCAGTGTGCCCAGCAGCGCCGCCCGCGGGGTGACCCTCCGGATGAACGGTCCGACGAACGCGCCGATCAATACGATCACGCCGATGATGAACGCCCAGGCGAGACCCGCTTCCCAAGCCTGGAGGGGATTCCCGGTCTTCAGGTAGATCGGCAGCATGATCACGAACGTCACGATGAACATGTGCGGGACGCTCGGGCCGTACGGCAGGGCGGTCACGTTCGTCCGCTGCTCACGGCGCGCCAGCCGTCGGGCCAGCAGCGTGTAGTAGGCGTTCCCGGCGATCAAGGCGATGCCGAGCGCGGGCAGCACGGTGCCGATCACGCGGTCGGCGGGCAGGTGGACGACGAAGATCAACAGCCCGGTGAGGGTGAGGACGTTCACCAAGATGTTGAACGCCAGGCCGAAGAAGGCGTTCAGGTCGCCGCGGGTCCACCAGGGGACGCGGAAGTGGGCGGTCGGTTCGGTGGTCTCGGTACGCGCTGCGGTGGCGGTCATGATCAGGACTCCTGTCGAGGTCAGGCCGCGACGGCGGCACGGGGGAGGAGCGTCGAGCAGGGCGGCCGAGTCGGTGACCCAGCCGAAGATGCCGCCCTGGGCGGCGATCATGTCGAGGCCGACGCGCTGGAACTCCGGGAAGTAGGAGCCGACGCAGTCGGAGAGGACCAGGACGTCGTAGCCCCGGTCATTGGCTTCGCGGACCGTCGTGTGCACGCACACCTCGGTGGTCACCCCGGTGACGACGAGCGCCTCGACGCCCGCGTCGGTGAGGATCTGCTGCAGATCGGTGCCGTAGAAGGCGCCCTTGCCGGGCTTGTCGAGCACGACCTCCCCGGGCAGCGGTGCAAGCTCGTCGATGATGTCGTGGCCGTACTCGCCGCGCACCAGGATGCGGCCGTACGGCCCGGGGTCGCCGATCCGCAGCGACGGCTTGCCGCGTCGCAGCTTGGCCGCGGGCAGGTCGGAGAGGTCAGGCAGGTGCCCCTCGCGGGTGTGGATGATCAGCAGTCCCGACTCACGGGCGGCGGCCAGGACGCGTTGCAGCGGCGGGACGACCGCCGCCAGCTGGCCGACATCGTTGCCGAGGGTCTCACCGAACCCGCCGGGCAGCAGGAAGTCGCGCTGCATGTCGATCAGCAGCAGGGCGACCTTGCCCGGTGGGAAGCGGAACGGCTGGGGGTCAGCGGGGACGGGGATGTACTCGGGCATGCGGCAGCTCCTCGGGCCGGGAACGAGTCTGAGGTTGGAGACGGCGTCAGTCGGTGGCGGCGATGCGGGCCGCGACGGCCAGCACCTTGTCGTCGCTCAGGGCGGGTCCGAGGACCATCAGGCTGGCCGGGCGGCCGTCGGCGGTGAGGCCGGCCGGGACCGCGATGGCGCACAGGTCGAGCAGGTTGGCGAAGTGCGTGTAGTGACCGAGCACGGTGTTGGTGCCGATCGGGTCGGCCAGCACCTCCGGCACGGTGAAGGTGGTGCCGATGGTCGGCAGGACGAGCACGTCCATGTGGTGGAAGAGCTCGGGCCACGACGGCCCGGAGCTCGGCGAGGCGGTACTGGGCGCGGAACACGTCGGCCGCGCTGAACCGGTCGCCGCCGGTGATGATCTGCTCGACCACGGGTACCACGTCAGCGCGGTGCTCGGCCAGGAAGTCCCCGAACTCGACGAGCCGCTCGGCGACCCAGGGGCCGGCGTAGAGCAGCTCGCCGGCCTGGGTGAACGGTTCCAGGGCCGGGGCGGTCGTGCTGAACCGCTGTTCGACGCGCGCCCGGCCGGCCAGGTGCGCCGCGGCCATCGCCTCGTCGCCGAAGAACGTCAGCTCGGCCGCGTCCGGGAGGCCGACGACGAGCTCGGACGCCAACTGGGTGCTACGGACGCGGGGCCGGCTCCACGCGTCGCGTTCGTCCTCCCCGGCGATGACGTCGAAGACGAGCGCGAGGTCGCCGACGCCGGTGCCGATGAGGCTGATGCAGTCCAGCGAACGGCAGGCGGGAACGAGGCCGACCGTGCTGACCAGGCCCCGCGACGGCTTGAAGCCGAGGACGCCGTTGAGCGCCGGGGGTACCCGACCGGACCCGGCCGTGTCGGTCGCCACCGCGAACGGCACCTCACCGAGGGCCACGGCCAGCGCCGACCCCGAGCTGGAGCCACCGGAGACGAGGTCGCCGCCGTAGACGCTGCGGGGAACGGGGTAGGGCGTCCGGGTGCCGTTGAGGCCGGTGGCGAACTGGTCGAGGTTGGTCTTGCCGACCAGGACCGCACCCGCGTCGAGCAGCCGCTGGACGACCGGGGCCGTCTCGGTGGCGGTGTAGGCGTACGCGGGGCAGGCGAGCGTAGTGGGCCAGCCGGCGACGTCGATGCTGTCCTTGACCGCGAACGGGACGCCGTAGAGCGGCAGGGCCGCCGCGGCGGGGTCGGCCTCGAGCTCTGCGCGTGCGGGCCAGCGCATCGGCGCGTTCGACGACAGTGATCCAGGTGCCGTCGGCCCCGCGGGCCTCGACCAGGTCGAGGGTCTGCAGGATCGTACGGGTGGGGGTGTTGCTGCCGTCGCGGTGGGCGGCCAGTACCTCGCCGACGGAAGGACCGTCGGCCGGTCCCGGCCGAGTTGCCGCAGTTCGCACTACTGCCGTGGTCATACGGTCGATTGTTGACAGTTTCTGAGTCGACCCGGAGAACGCGGCGTTACGGCTGTGTTATTGCTGGGCCTCGTCCTGCGGTGAGGGCGAAGGGTCGGACGTGAGGAAGCGGCGACCGCCGTGGTGCTCGAGCTCGAAGAGGATGCGTTCGAGGTCGTTGGAGCGCAGAGCGTCGATGATCCGCCGGTGCCGGATCAGGCCCTCCGCAGGCCCGAGCAGCTGCGCCTCGCGGCGCAGGTTGACCGCCATCGGCCGCTGCAGCTTGAGCAGCACCGGCTCGAGGGCCAGATCGAGCTGCCGGTTGCCGGCCAACCCGACGACCGCGGCGTGGAAGGCTCGGTGGGCGTCGTCCTTGGCCAGCACGTCCCCGTCCCGCTCGGCGGCGCGCATCCGCTCCCACCAGCACTCGAGCTCCGCCAGGTCGGCGTCCCCGGGAGCGGTCGGGCGCGGGAAGACCGAGCGCACCGCGTGCTGCTCGAGCGCCGCGCGGATGCCGAACAGCTGCTCGACGTCGGTGCTGCTGAGCTCGGTGACGCGTGCGCCGCGCCGGGGCAGGTGCTCCACCAGGCCCTGCTGGGTGAGCAGCCGGAGCGCCTCACGCAGCGGTCCGCGGCTGATGTCGAAGCGGAGCCGGATCTGGTCCTCGATCAGCCGTTGCCCCGGTTCGAGCTCACCGGCCAGGATCTCCGCGCGCAGCTGCCGGACGGCCACTTCGACCAGGCTGGGTGCGTGCAGGCCGGTGGCGGAGGTCACGCCTCCCTCTCAGATCGTGGTGCGGGGGCTCCAGTGTCGCACCGGGTCGGCCGACTCTCGCCAGCCCACGGCTCAACCGCGTCCTTGCTGCGGGGCCCGGGTGAGCAGCATCGACTGGCAGTGGATGTCCTCGCTGACACGGATGCGGTTCGGGCTCTTCAGGCGGGTCTTCGCGACCTGGAGGCCGGCGACCTCTTCAGCGCCGATGAGGTACGGGAGGCCATGGTCCGGTCCGGCCGACTGGCGGAGTGACGGCGAGATAGGAGGTCCGCTTCACTGCAAACGCCCGCCGGTGCTGAGTCACGGGCTGCCCGAAAAGGTGGCCGTCGCGGCGTTCGAGTTCATCACCGGAACGTTGGCGGAGAACCCGCAGACCGGGTCGGTCAACAGTTGGACGAACCGCTCTACCCGCTGTACTCCGCTCGGCGGGGTGGGTACCGGGTCATCTACCGAATCCTCGAGAAGCGGGTCGTGGTGGTGGTCGTCACGAGTGTCCACCGACGCGACGCCTACCGCGTCTCGCGCTGAAGACTCCAGGCGCAGTGGCCTGCGGCTGGGTGGTCGTCGACTCAGCCACCCAGCACGCCGGAAGTGTCAGGCGCTCCGCCTAGGCTGCTCACCGCGAGCAAGGAGGACCCACTGGTGCACTACGACGAGCTGGCCCAGCTGCAGGCCCAGCACCCCGCCTGGGGTCTGCTGAGGGCGTCGCACGCGCCGCTCGTGCTGTCTTTCCTCGGCCGGGTCTTCGTCGCCGACAACGCGGGCGGGCAGCCGGTCTCGGTCCTCGCCGGCCTGCTCGACGACGAGCTGTACGCCCTCCGGCAGCGACTCGGGCCGGACGCGTTCCCGCGGACGCCACAGGCCTACCTCGACGAGTGGGCGGCCCCGGAGAAGGCCTGGCTGCGCAAGTACTACCCGCCCGGGACCGACGAGGCGCACTACGACACGACGCCGGCGGTGGAGAAGGCGCTGCTCTGGGTGCAGGACCTGCGGGCGCGCGAGTTCGTCGGCACGGAGTCGCGGCTGAACACGCTCTTCGACCTGCTGCGCCAGATGGTCTTCGGTGCCGATGAAGATCCGCAGAGCCGGCTCCAGGAGCTCCGCCGTCGCCGCGCCGAGCTGGATGCCGAGATCGGCCGGGCCGAACGCGGTGAGGTCGAGCTGCTTGACCCGCTGAGCCAGCGGGACCGCTACCACCAGTTCGCCCGCAACGCCCGGGAGCTGCTGGCCGACCTCCGCGAGGTCGAGGAGAACTTTCGGTCCCTGGACCGGCAGCTACGGGTGCAGATCGCGGGCTGGACCGGCTCGAAGGGCGAGCTGTTGGACGACGTGCTGGGCAGCCGCAGCTCCATCGCGGAGTCCGACCAGGGCCGCAGCTTCCAGGCCCTGCACGAGTTCCTGCTCTCGTCGTCTCGGCAGGCCGAGCTGTCGGACCTGCTCGCCCGGCTGAGCGAGATCGAGTCCCTCGGACCCGACGCCGGCCGGCTCGGACACGTCCACTTCGACTGGATCGACGCCGGGCAACGCACCCAGGGCACCGTCCGGCTGCTGTCGGAACAGCTCCGGCGCTTCCTCGACGATCAGGTGTGGCTGGAGAACAGGAGGGTCTTCGACCTGCTGCGCAGCATCGAGTCGCGGGCCCTGGACCTGCGGGAGGAGTCGATGTCCGCGCTCCGCACCGAGCTGCCCGACACCGGCGCCAGCATCAGCCTGCCGTTCGAGCGGCCGCTCTACGCCCCGCCGACGCCGGTGGTGCTCCGCTCCGACGGCGTCGAAGCCGGTCGAGAGGACTTCGACGCAGGCATGCTGCTGGACCAGGTCCACCTCGACCTGGAGGAGCTGAGCCGTACGGTCCGGTACGCCCTCGCCGCCCAGCGGCAGGTCGACCTGGACGAGGTCGTGGCTGAGAGCACCGTTGCGCCAGGGCCTGGCCGAGCTGGTCGGCTACCTGTCGCTGCAGCACCCGACAGTTCGAGGTGGTCTTCGACCCGCGGACCCGCCAGCCGATCGAGTGGAGCGACGCCGAGGACGACGAGATCACCCGGGTGGCCGACGTCCCAGCCGTGACGTTCGCCCGCCGTACGGCCGGATCGGGTGTGTCGTGATGACGACTGCCGACGTCCAGCCCGACCTCGGTGCCGTGGTGGTCCCGCTGCTCAAGGGTCCGCTCTACCGCGATACCCATGAGCTGCTCTGGCCGCAGCTGCTCGCCCTGCGCGCGCAGGTGAGCGACTACGTCGCCGTGCTCGGACTGACCTGCCAGATCGACGAGGCCGAGGGGTACGCGTACCTGCGGGGCCGCGAGGACGACGCGACCGACGGTGTCCCGCGACTGGTGGCCCGGCGATCGCTGTCCTTCCACGTCAGCCTGCTGCTGGCGCTGCTGCGCAAGAAGCTGGCCGAGTTCGACGCGGCGAACGCCGACACCAGGCTGGTGCTCGAGCGCGACCAGATCGTGGAGATGGTGCGGATCTTCCTGCCCGACGAGCAGCAACGAGGTCCGCCTGGTCAACAACATCGACTCCTACCTCACCAAGGTCGTCGACCTCGGCTTCCTGCGTCGGCTGCGGGGCTCCTCGACCCAGTTCGAGGTCCGGCGCATCATCAAGGCCTATGTCGACGCCCAGTGGTTGGCCGACTTCGACGCGCGGCTCGAGGCCTACGCCGAGCAGCTGGCCGGCGATCCCAGCCGTTCGACAGGCGCAGGAAGCGATTCGTCGGAGGATGAGGGGTGAGCGAGGGGCTCTTCGGGCTGGTCGAGCTGGAGGAGGCGGATCCGGATCGGTTGCCCGGCACCCGGTTGCAGCGGCTCGAGGTCTACAACTGGGGCACGTTCAACTCGCTGATCTGGAACCTGGACGTCGGCGGTCGCAACAGCCTGCTGACCGGAGACATCGGCTCGGGCAAGTCCACGCTGGTCGACGCGGTGACCACCCTGCTGCTGCCGACCCAGCGGATCTCCTACAACAAGGCCGCCGGCGCGGAGACCCGCGAACGCGACCTGCGCTCCTACGTGCTGGGCTACTACAAGTCCGAGCGCAACGAGACCACCGGCACCTCGAAGCCCGTGGCCCTGCGCGACGCCGGCGACTACTCGGTGATCCTCGGCGTCTTCGGCAACGCCGACTACGGCACCACCGTGACGTTGGCCCAGGTGTTCTGGACCAGGGACGGGGCGACCAGCCAGCCGGACCGCCTGTCTCGTGGCCGCAGACGGCGACCTGAGCATCGCCGCCGACTTCAGCGGCTTCGGCTCCGACATCGTCTCGCTGCGCAAGCGGCTACGTGACCGCGGGATCAAGCCGCACGACGGTTTCCCCGAGTACGGGCGAGCCTTCCGGCGCAGTCTGGGCATCGAGTCCGAGCAGGCGATGGAGCTGTTCCTGCAGACCGTGTCCATGAAGGCCGTGGACAACCTCAACGAGTTCGTCCGTCAGCACATGCTGGAGCCGTTCGACGTCAGCGGCCAGCTGAAAAACCTGATCGCGCACTTCGACGACCTGACCCGGGCCCACACCGCGGTGCTGCGCGCGCGGGCTCAGCTGGAGCTCCTCGGACCTCTGGTGACCGACCTGGACGCCCACGCCGACCTCGAGCGTGGTGTCGCCGAGCTGACGGACCAGCGCCGAGCCCTGCCGTTCGTCCTCGCCGACCGCAAGGTGGCGCTGGTCCAGGCGCAGCTGGGCGCCCTGCAGCTGCAGCTGGAGCGGGGCGTGCTGGACCGTACCGAGCTCAGCGCCCGGATCGAGTCTCTGGCGGCGGCCGAGCGTGACCTCAGCATCGAGATCGCGGGCAGGGGTGGGCGACCGGATCGCCGCCCTGCAGGCCGAGCTGGCCCGGCTGGAGCAGCTCGAAGGTGAGCGGCGTCGGCGTTTCGACCGGTTCAACGACCTGCTGGCGGCTGCGGAGGTCGAGCGGCTGGCCTCGGTGGCGGCGTTCGGGCCGGCTCAGGCCCGGGCGGCTGCCCGGCTCACCGCTCTGCAGGGCGAGCAGGCCGAGCTCGAGAACGCCCAGACCGAGCACCGGGTGGAGCTACGCCGGGTCGAGCACGAGTCCTCGGAGGTCAACGCCGAGCTGCGCAGCCTGCGGACCCGACGGTCCAACCTGCCGGAGTCGTCGTTGAAGATCCGGGCGCGGCTCTGCACGGACCTGCGGCTCGATCCCGAGAGCCTGCCGTTCGCCGGTGAGCTGATCCAGGTGCGCCCGGAGTCTGCGGAGTGGGAGGGGGCGGCGGAGCGGGTGCTGCACGGCTTCGCCCTCTCGCTGCTGGTGCCGAACGCGGCCTACGACGGTGTCCGGCGATGGGTCGACGAGCACCACCTGGGCGCGCGGCTGGTCTACTACCGCGTCCCGGACAAGCTGCTCGGGCAGCCCGAGGCGTCACGGCGTCCGGGCCAGACCCTGCTCGTGGACTGCCTCGAGGTGCGCTCGGACAGCCGCTTCGCACCGTGGGTCGAGGCCCAGCTCGAGCGGCGCGCCGGGCAGGTGTGCGTCGGCGACGTCGCTGCCCTCTCGACGGTGACGCGGGGCGTCACGCGCGCAGGCCAGGTCAAGGACCGCGACCGGCACGAGAAGGACGACCGCCGCCGGATCGACGACCGGCTCTCCTACGCGCTCGGCTGGTCGAACGAGGCCAAGATCGAGGCGGTGCTGGCCGAGGCGATCGGCCTGAACGAGTCGCTGCAGACCCTCAAGGCGACGCTGGCCGGGGTTGGCGAGCGACTGACCCGGGTCCGGGAACGGATCGCCGCGCTGACCGGGCTGGCGGAGTACCGCAGCGCGTCGGACCTGGACTGGGAGCAGGCGGTCCGCGAGATCGGCGCCTCACGGCGGGAGCTGACCGAGATCACCAACTCGTCCAACCGGCTGACCACGCTGATGGGCCAACGTGGCGAGGTGCTGGAGCAGGTCCGCGAGGCGGAGGGCCGGCGTGCTGAGCTTGACGCCGAACGCGGCCAACTGGCGGGGGATCGGCTTCGGGCGGAGGCCCTGCTGGGCGAGGCGCGGCAGCTGCTGAGCGATCCCGCTGGTGTCGAGCTCAGCCGGCGGTGGTCCGACGCCATCTCCGAACGGGCGGCCGCGACGCTGGCCCCGGTCCGGGAGGCCGGCCAGCTCGACCGCATGGAGTCCCAGCTGACCGCCGAGTGGACCAAGCGGATCGAACGGGCCGCGAGCACCCTGAGCAGTACCGGGCTGCGCTGCGTCCGGCGGATGGGGGAGTTCCGGGCCGCGTACCCCGAGGAGACCACCGAGCTGGACGAGGCGCTGGCCTCTGGCACCGAGTTCCGCCAGCTGCACGACCGGGTGGCGCGGGACGACCTGCCGCGCTTCGAACGCGAGTTCAAGAAGTCGCTGAACGAGAACACCATTCGTGACGTGGCGATGTTCTCAGCCCAGCTCAACAAGCAGGAGCGGCAGATCCGCGAGCGGGTCGGCACCATCAACGAGTCCCTGGTCAGCATCGACTACAACCCCGACCGCTACATCCGGCTGCTGCCCGACCGCACCCCCAACACCGACGTCCGCGACTTCATCGGTGATCTGCGGGCCTGCACCGACGGGGTGGTCGGGGACGCCGTCGACCAGTACTCCGAGCAGAAGTTCCTGCAGGTCAAGGCCCTGGTCGACCGGCTGCGCGGCCGCGAGGGGATGACCGATGTCGACCGGGCCTGGACCCGGCGGGTCACCGACGTCCGCAACTGGTTCATCTTCTCCGCCTCGGAGCGCTGGCACGCCGACGACACCGAGTACGAGAACTACGCCGACTCCGGCGGCAAGTCGGGCGGGCAGAAGGAAAAGCTCGCGTACACGATCCTGGCCGCGTCGCTGGCGTACCAGTTCAAGCTCGACTACGGCGCCCTCAAGTCGCGCTCCTTCCGGTTCGTGGTGATCGACGAGGCGTTCGGGCGTGGCTCGGAGGAGTCGACCCGGTACGCGCTGCGGCTGTTCACCAAGCTGGGGCTGCAGCTGATGGTGGTGACCCCGCTGCAGAAGATCCACGTGATCGAGCCGCACGTCTCGGTCGTCGGTTACGTCGACAACCTGACCGGTGACCACTCCCGGCTGCAGGGGATGAGCATCACCGAGTACCGGCGCCAGCGCGACGCGCGGACGGAGTAGGCGATCGTGCCGACGGTGGCCTGGACGACGGGGGCTGACCTGCGCGCGGTGCTGCGGCGTCGGTGGGAGGCGGGCCGGCCGCTCAAGGCGTACGCGGCGGGGGAGGCCTGGATGCCGGCAGCCCTGCCGATCCGGGGACCGCGGGCCGATGAGCTGCTGGACCGGCTCGAGGAGGTGCTCCGCTGGGAGGAGCAGCTGCGGCGGGACTGTGCCGGCACTGTCCGGGTCGGCGGGCAGACACTGCCGATGCTGCGGCTCGAGACCAAGACCCTCTCCAGCCGGCGGGTCGGGCGCAACCAGGTGCCGGCGCGGGCCTGGGTCGACTCCTACGACCAGCTGTTCGCCCTGCTCGGGGTCACGGCGTCGGTCCGACAGCTGGACGCTCTGCTGGCCCTGACCCGCACGGAGCTGCCGTCGCTCGTGGAGTGGGCGGTGGCGCACCCGAGCGTGCTGCTCGAGCACGAGGGGTCCTGGCCGCGGTTGCTGGCCACGGTGGCCTGGATCGTGGCACACCAGAGCCCGGAGCTCTACGTCCGCCAGGTCGACGTGCCAGGCGTGGACACGAAGTTCATCGAGGCCCACCGGCTGCTGCTCTGCGACCTGCTCGAGTCGGTGCTACCGCCCGACCGGATCGACCTGAGGTTCACCCGCTCCGACTTCGCCGGCCGCTTCCGACTGCGGCGGCGGCCGGACTACACCCGGCTGCGGTTCCTCGCCCCGCAGACGCTGTTCCCCGGCCTCAGCGAGCTCACGCTGCGGACGGCCGAGCTGGCCCGGCTCGACCTCGGCTTCAGCCGGGTGCTGATCGTGGAGAACGAGATCAGCTACCTCGCCCTGCCCGATCTGCCGGACACGGTGGCGATCTTCGGGTCGGGCTTCGCCCTCGGCTCCGTCGCCGCCCTGACCTGGCTGCCGCAGGTCACCGTTCTCTACTGGGGTGATCTCGACACCTACGGCTTCTCGATCCTGAACCAGCTTCGCGCACGCTATCCGGACGTGACCTCGGTCCTGATGGACGCCGACACCCTGCTCGCCCACTCGCTGCAGTGGGTACGGGAGGAGAAGCCGACCGCTGCGGCGCTGCCCCACCTGACCGAGGACGAGGCCGCGGTCTACCGCGACCTCGTCGAGGACCGCTACGGCGAGCACCTCCGGCTGGAGCAGGAGCGGATCCGGTTCTCCCGGGTCCGGCGTGCCCTGGCCGAGCTCGGCTGAGGGTCGGGTCAGGACGTCGTGCAGTGGCTCTCGAGGTAGGTGGCAGAGTCGGCCAGGGGAACGGCACCCGTGACGACGCGAACGACGAAGTCGGCCAGCTCCAGCCCTTCGCCGCGGTCCAGCGACCAGCCGTTGAGGGCCAGGAACACATCGGTCACGACGAGGGCGATCCGCTTGTTCCCGTCCTCGAGGGGGTGGTTGCGGCCCAGCGACTCCATCAGCGCGGCCGCCTTGAGCCGGAGCGTCGGGTAGGCGTCCTCGCCGAAGACCCTCAGCTGCGGCCGGATCACCGCTGAGGCGAGCAACCCGGGATCGGCCAGGGCGAAGCCTTCCTCGGCGATGATCCCCAAGACCTCTTCAACGCTGAGGTAGTCGATCACCTCGGCCAGTTCGGCCAGCGTGGCGGCATGCTTGGACTTCGCCTCCGACACCATCGCGCTGATGCGCGCCCTGCGGGACACCTTGTCGCGAACTGCCGCGACCACGAGATCGTTCATCGAGACACCCTCGTCCGCCGCCGCGATCTTGAGCGCAGCCATGTCGGCGTCCGGGAAGCGCACCTGAAGGGGTTTCATATCACGACGATATCAGTGGGGTGCGCTTCGCCCCTGGAAATCTCCCGCCAGGAGTTCGGCCGTCACCGGCGCAGCTCCTTGCGCGCCGTGAGGACGTGCTCGAGGACGTCGGTCCGCACGGCTACGCCCAGGCCCGGCCCGCGGGGGACCTCGATGTGCCCGTCGACCATCACGAACGGCTCGGTGAGGTCCTCGGCGTAGTAGCGGGCGGAGGCCGAGATGTCGCCGGGCAGGCTGAAGCCGGGGAGCGCCGCCAGGGCGAGGTTCGCCGCGCGACCGAGGCCCGTCTCGAGCATGCCGCCGCACCAGACGGGTGTGTCCAGGGCCTGAGCGACGTCGTGCGCACGCCGCGCCTCCAGGTAGCCGCCCATCCGAGCAGCCTTGATGTTGACGATGCTGCAGGCTCCGGCCAGGACCGCCCGGGCCGTCGTCGCCGCCGAGACGAGCGACTCGTCGAGGCAGATCGGCGTCCGGCAGCGGCGCGCGAGCTCGGCGTGCAGGGCGAGGGCGTCGTGCTCGAACGGTTGCTCGATCAGCAGCAGACCGAGCTCGTCCAGCTTGGCCAGGTGCGCCAGGTCCTTCGCCTGGTACGCGGTGTTGCCGTCGACCTGCAGGGGTACGTCCGGGCCGACCGCCTCCCGGACCGCGCGGACCGGCTCGACGTCGAAGCCGGGCTCGATCTTGAGCTTGATCCGTCCATATCCCTGGTCGCGGTAGCGGCCGACGGTCTCCACGAGCTGGTCGATCGTGTCGGTGATCCCGACCGAGACTCCGACGGCGACGCGGGCACGGGTACCACCGAGGTAGCTCGCCAGGCTCATCCCCGCGACCTGCAGCTCGGCGTCCAGCACGGCCAGCTCGAGCGCGCCCTTGGCCATCCGCTGACCGACGAAGGGAGCGGTCAGCTCCCCGACCCGGGCGGCGCTCAGGTCGGGGCAGGCCAGCACCGCGGGCACCAGGTAGCGCTCGAGGACCTGCGCGGCGCCGTCGACGTACTCCTCGCTGTAGACCGGGTCGGTCAGGGCGACGCACTCGCCGTACCCGGTGGCGCCGTCGGAGGTGTGCACGACGACGAGCAGGACGTCGCGCGCCGCCTGTACCCCGAACGAGGTCCGGAACGGACTCACCAGCGGCATCTCCAGCCGCAGCAGCTCGACTCTCTCCAGCCTCACGACAGACTCCTCCCGATCTCGACGACCAGCTCGGCCAGCAACGCGGCGCGCTCCGGCATGGCGGACACCACCACGTGCTCTCCCTCTGCGTGCGCCCCGGCCCCGACGGCGCCCAGGCCGTCCAGGGTGGGGACGCCCATGGCTGCGGTGAAGTTGCCGTCCGAGCCACCGCCCACCGCTGCGGTCTCCAGCGGCGGCAGGTCGCAGCGTTCGGCGGCACGCTGGACGAGCGGCAGCAGGGGAGCGGCGCTCTGCTCCTCCATCGGGGGCCGGTTTGGCCCGCCACCCACCTCCAGGATCGAGCCGAGGTCGGGCTGCAGCGCCCGGATCGCGGTGTCGACGCGTTGCTGCTCGGCGACCGTTGTGGCCCGGACGTCGAGGGCCACGGTCGCGTCGGCGGGGACGGTGTTTCGGGTCGTACCTGCGGTGGCGAGGGTCGGCGTCACGGTCGTGCCGGCCTCCGGGTCGGCGAGGTCGACGACCTCGAGGATCAGCTGGGCCGCCGCGAGCAAGGCGTTGACGCCGCGCTCCGGCTCGAGGCCGGCATGGGCGGAGCGGCCGGTGACCTGCAGGTCGTAGTTGCTGACACCCTTACGGGCCACCTTCAGCCGACCGTCCACCGAGGGTTCGAGGACCAGGACGGCGGCGGCGTCGCGAGCGGCGTCCTCGACGATCTGGCGGCCGACCGGTGAGCCGATCTCCTCATCCGTCGTCACCACCAGGACGACCGGCGGCCGGTCGGCGTCCGCAGCCGCGAGCGCGGCCAGGGCGAACAGGCCTTGGACGAGGCCGGCCTTCATGTCGAACGCTCCCGGTCCCGACGCCTGGTCGCCCTCGACGGCGTACGGCCAGCGGGCGAGCGTGCCCGTGGCCCACACCGTGTCGAGGTGGGCGAGCAGCACGACCGGGCGGCCGTCGCAGCGGACCGCCGGTAGCGACCAGGTCAGCGCTGGCGCTTCGGGGGTGCCCAGGCGTACGGGCGTGACGCGGAGGAAGTCGTTGGCGCGCTGCGACGAGCAGATCCATGGCTTCGTGGAGGGCGTCCGGGTCGGCCGACGGCGACTCCGCCGAGACCAGCTCACCGGTCAGCTCGACCATCGCGTCCGTGCGCACTTGCAGCCAGGCGGTGATGTCGCTCAACGCTCCTCCTCGTCCAGGACCAGCCGGTACCCGCGGTCATCGACGGAGCCGATCCGCAGCCCGTGCCTGTACGCCTCGGTGAGCACCGTCCGGACCGCCTGCCGCCAGGCGCGGGCACGCTCGGGCTCCTGCCTGCGGATCGTCTCGTAGTCGGTGGGGATCTCGAGCACGGCGTCTGGCCCTAGGGCTGCGGCGGCTTCCGGCCAGCCTTCGCGGTTCTCCAGGGCCACGGACCGAGCCGGAGCCGCCACCGCGCCGGTTCTCCTCGGCAGCGGGCGGGCGAGGTCCCAGCGCGCCTCCAGCCGGTCGGAGGCGTCGGCAGCGTTGATGCTGTCGCTCATGGCGCCGTAGAAGTCGGGGTAGAAGGCCACCGCCCGCGCCCCGAGGGCGTTCAGGTTGAAGGCGACGTTGCGTCGTACGAGGGGGTCGAAGGTCCAGCGCATCTGGTCCACGCCGTGAGCCAGGCAGGTGCTTCGCTGCGCGAGCTTGAGCGCGTAGCCGACGCCCCGCCGGCGGTGGCTCGCGACCACCCCGGTCTGGTGGGAGTGCACGTGCAGCTCGGGCGCCCAGCCGAGGAAGCCGACGGCGAATCCCACGGGCGTGCCGTCGTGGTTGTCGACGGCAAGGTGCACCGGGTTGCCCGAGAAGCTCAGCGCTCTCAGCTCGTTGGGTGCGAAGGTTCCGCCGGGTCCCCAGACCTGCTCCCCGATCTGGAACACCAGTCGGGAGGCCTGCTCGTCGTCGACGAGGCTGATCCGCACCCCGGCACGATGGGCCGCTGCGGCCGCGTCAGCGTGAGCGGTCATCACCCTCCTTCGTAAATCTGCTCGGGGCCGCGGCCCATGATCGCGCACGGGTACCCGACAGAATGGGCCGGTGAGCAACTCGACAGCGCGTGTCGACTTTCGGCAGGCGGCGGACCCGTTCGTGCTGGCCCTGGATGTGGGGTCGACGGCCAGTCGCGGTGACGTCTACGACGCCACCGGTCAGCCGGTCGAGGGCGGTCGGCACAAGGTCGAGCACCAGTTCCACACCGCCGGGGACGGCACGTCGACCATCGACCCGGACGCCGTCGTCGATGAGATCGGCCAGATCATCGACGTGCTCGCGGTCAAAGGGCTCCGTGGCCGGGTCGGTGGGGTGGCGATGGACACCTTCGCCTCATCCCTGGTCGGCGTGGGTGCCGACGGCCTGGCCTGCACCCCCTGCTTCACCTACGCCGACTCCCGCTGCGGCGGTCAGGTGGTGGCCCTGCGAGAGGAGCTGGACGAGGCAGCGATCCATCAGCGGACGGGGACCCGACTGCATTCGAGCTACCTCGCGCCCCGGCTGCGTTGGCTACGCGAGACCGACCCGGGCACGTTCGCGGCGGCGAAGCGCTGGATGTCGCTGGGGGAGTACGTCTACCTGCGGCTGCTTGGGGTGACGGCCGCGGGGACGGCCGTCGCAGCCTGGACCGGGATGCTGGACCGCCGCACCGGGGCCTGGGATCCGGAGCTCCTCTCGGCTGCCGGGGTGGAGCTAGAGCAGCTGTCGGAGGTACGCGACCCTTCCTCGCCGCTACGGGAGGTGTCGGCCGGCGTAGCGTCACGGTGGCCGGCGCTGGATGGAGCGGCCTGGTTCCCGGTGGTCGCCGACGGCCTGTCGAGCAACCTCGGCGTCGGGGCGCACGACGAGTCGTCCTTGGCCGCAGCCGTGGCGACCAGTGGCGCGATGCGGGTGCTGGTGCACTCCGTGCCCGAGGAGCTGCCGTCCGGGCTGTGGTGCTACCGCATCGACAGCACCCGCTCGCTGCTCGGTGGCGCAGTCAACGACGTCGGCCGAGCGGTCAGCTGGCTGCAGTCGACCATTCGCCTCGACTCGCTGGACGCGGTGGCAGGGGCTGAGCCTTCGTCCGCTGCTCCGCTGGTGCTGCCGTACTTCTCCGGGGAGCGAGCCACTGGCTGGGCGGCGAATGCGCGGGCAACCTTCACCGGCATCTCGCCCTCGACGACCGGATCGCAGCTCGCCCGCGGCGTGCTGGAGGGCGTGGCCATCTCTTACGCGCGGATCGCCGACCAGCTGCGATCAGTCTCGGGCCAGGCGCCGCGGATCCTGGCCAGCGGTCGCGTCACCCAGGACGTTCCAGCGTTGCTGCAGATCCTCGCCGACGTGCTTGAGGCACCCGTCGTCCCCGTGACGACGAAGCGGGCGACATTGCACGGGACGGCTGTGCTCGCGCTCGAGGTGCTCGCGCCGGACGTTGAGCGGGCGCCGGCCTCGACGGCGCAGACGCTCATCCGGTGGCTGAGCGGAGCGAGTACTACCGAGCCGGCGGGAGGATTACCAGCGGCTGTACGAGGCGGTTGTGGGCTGAGCCGACTGGGCTCTCGCCAACTCGCCGAGCCTTCTGCTGGTGAGCGGGCCGAGGCACGGTCAGGGCATGCCGGTGATCATGGCGAGGACGTCGAAGATCTGGTGCAGAACGGCCTGTCCGACGTTGCCGGTTGGCCGGCCGCATCGCTCGACGGAAATGGCCCGCAGCTGCTCGACGGGTGCGTAACTTCTCACCCGAAGCTGGTTCTGCTCGTCAGGATCGATCTCGATGTGGCTGGGGAAGGTGCGGCGGGTCGAGGTCAGGGGGACGACAAAGACGGTGGTCGGCCGGAGCCGCAGGAAGGCGTCCGCAGTGACGACGACACCTGGTCGACGAAAACCGGCTTCGGAGCCGACCGGCAGTCCGAAGTCGACCTCGACGATGTCGCCGGCGTTCACCGACCCGTCAGCTCGGGCTCCAGCCACTGATCGCGCTCGGCGACGTAGCTGTCCCAGCCGACCGGATCACTTCTGAGCTCGCGCTCGGCAGTCGCCATTCGCGCGTAGAAGTCCAGCCGTCGCAGTGCCTCTAACGCCTCGTCGAGCGTGGCGGACATCGTGGTCCCTCGCCCCTCGGCCAGGGAGCGGAGGCGATCGCGTTGTTGGCTGGTGACCCGTATTGTTGTAGACGGAACTGTCATACCTGCAGTCTACGCAAGAAGTCGTCAAGGCCGGGTCGGTTGCCTACCGGCTGTCCCGGAGCGGCGAAGCTCATCGACTGCCCTGAGTGTGGTTGTCACTCGTGCCCGTACGGCTAGTCCGGGCCAGGCAGATGGCGTCTTTTTGCTGTTGATGGCTGCGATGGCCGCGTTCGAACGGCCGACGATCGAGCGCCGGCTCTCGGATCCGCAGCTCGCATGGGGGATCCTCGGCCAAACGGTCGCCACCGTCACGTGAAGCGAAGGCGGTTCCGCTCCAGCTTCGCTGCTGCGGCCTCCACCGGATCGATGCCGACTGCATCGGCCAGGTGCATCAGGTAGATCAAGACGTCGGCGATCTCGTCAGCCACCTGTCCGCGCATGGGCTCGGTCGCCGTCTGGGCGACAGCGTCCGCGGCTGGAACCCACTGAAACACCTCGCACAGCTCACCCATCTCGGCCGTGAGGGCGAGCAGCAGGGACTTCGGATCATGGAAGCGAGTCCAGTCGCGTTCGGCGACAAAGTTCCGAAGGTCGCGCTGCAGCGCGTCGAAGTCGGCCATAGCGACAGCATCGCGGATAGCATCGCCACCGCGGCCCGACGGGCGCGCTTAGCCCGACGCCGAGCGCACACCATGCCCCCACCCGCACGAGATACTTCGTGCTGCCTGGGGATCCCCGTTGACCCTTCGTTACTCTGCGAGAGCCCTCGCGGCGTCCACCGAGTCCGTGGCGGAACGGTTGGTTCAGCAGGTGCTGCACCAGTACGGTCGGCGTACTTCGCCTGCCGAGGTGCGCTCTTGGGAGCGGAGCCTCCCGGTGCTCGCTCAAGACCTGATCGACGCCGGACTTGCCGACGTCGAGGTGATCCTCGAGTACCAGCTGCCCCTGACCTCTAAGCGGGCCGACGTCGTGCTGGCAGGTCTGCACCCGGGAACGGGCGAGGTTTCCTACGTCGTCATCGAGCTCAAGCAGTGGACGTCCGCACACCTGTGGGAGGACGACGAGTCGCTGGTCACCGTCGACGGGATGCCCGGCGGACCGAAGCTGCACCCGGCCCGCCAGGTCCGTGGCTACTGCGAGTACGTCACCGACTTCGTCCGTTCGCTGTCCGGCCACGAGGACTCGGTCGCTGGGCTCGCCTACCTGCACAACGTGACCGACCGGAACCAGATTGGCGACCTGTTCCTTGCTCCTCTTGACCAGCAGGGGCAGCTCTTCACCAGCGCCGACCGAGCCAAGCTCCATGCGTACCTGCGTTCGCGGCTCGATCCTGCGATACCTGGGGCGAGCGCGGCGGATGAGTTACTCAAATCTGCAATCGCCCCCTCGCGGCAGTTGCTGGCTGTTGCGGCCGAGGAGGTCCGGGACCGGGAGCAGTTCGTGCTCCAGGACGACCAGCAGCTAGCCGTCGACATCGTGAAACACGAGGTCGACCAGGCCCGTCGGTCGGACAGCAAGTCGGTCGTCGTCGTCTCCGGCGGTCCGGGCAGTGGCAAGAGCGTGATCGCGCTGTCGCTGCTCGGCGATCTCGCCCGCGAGGGTCGGTCCGTTCTGCACGCCACCGGGTCTCGGTCGTTCACGCAGACTCTGCGGAAGGTAGCCGGGCATCGTGCTCCTCGGGTGCAGAAGATGTTCCGGTACTTCAACCAGTTCATGGACGTCGAGCGGAATGGTCTCGACGTCTTGATCTTGGACGAGGCGCACCGAATTCGGGAGACATCGGTCAACCGCTATACGCGGGCGGAGTTCCGGACCAACCGCAGCCAGCTTGACGAGTTGATCGCGGCGGCTCGGGTGCCGGTATTCCTCCTCGACGACCACCAGGTTGTGCGGCCGGGAGAGCAGGGCTCGGTCAGAGATATCGCCGCCTACGCCCGATCACTCGGTCTTGATGTGCACGAGATCGAGCTGGGGGAGCAGTATCGCTGCGGTGGCAGCCGCGCTTACGTGTCCTGGGCGGAACAGCTCCTGGGTCTTGCCGGCGACGGGCCGATCTCGTGGGAGGGCGACGATCGCTTTGCCCTCGAGGTAGCCGACAGTCCCGAAGACCTGGAGCAGCGCATCCGTGAACGAGCCGCGACCGGTGCTAGCGCACGCTTGGCCGCCGGCTACTGCTGGCCCTGGAGCGATCCGCGCAAGGACGGGACCCTGGTGGCAGACGTGCAGATCGGGCCTTGGTCTCGTCCCTGGAACCTCAAGGGTGATCGCTCTGTCGGTGGCGCCCCGCCGGCCCCACTGTGGTCCAGCGATCCGCGCGGCATCGACCAAGTGGGCTGCGTCTATACCGCCCAGGGCTTTGAGTACGACTGGAACGGCGTGATCATCGGCCCGGACCTCGTTTGGCGGGAAGGGCGTTTCCTGAGTGTGCGGGCCGCCAACCGTGACCCGGACTTTCGTAGTCGGACGACGGTGAGCGAGGCGCAATTCGACGCTCTCGTGCGTAACGTCTACAAGGTCCTGCTGACGCGTGGCATGGTCGGCACGGTCGTCTACTCCACAGACGATCAGACTCGGGACGCGCTTCGCAATTTGATCAACGACTCGGCTGGCGAGCGCCGATGGTCGCCGTGAGAACGGGTCACAAATCTCAGCGTCCTGAGCATTCGCCAGGTGTCCTTTCCCGTGAGCATGCAGCAGACCTCCCAGCCTGGCGATTGCGGACGCGCCTGTTGGTGCTCAGCCAGCCGCAACCGTCGCGGCCGCGAAGAAGGCGTTCGGTAATGGGTAGCCAAGCCGCCAGGTGATGGCGATCGGACGCTCGCCGACGTGCTGCACGTACTCCACCGGCCCTGCGAAGAGGTAAGGAGCCGTGCCAAGCTCATCGGCTTTCTGCTGACGCACGAAGAGCAGCTTCGTGCTGGTGCCGCTCAGATACCGCTGGCCGGTGGCTGAGGAGACCGACGTCGTCGACTGAGATTCCCAGTGAAAGAGGGTGGGGCTGATCGGGTAGTCGCGGTACAGAGTGCTTGGTGAGTAGTCCGCCTCCGACTTCTGGAGCGTGACAAAGAAGGCGTCGACGTCCAGGTCGGGAACGTAGAGGACGCCTTCGCGGAAAGAGTTGGGTCGACGGGTGAGGCTCGCATAGTCGAGAGCGGCGAGAACTTCCTCACGCTGGTAGCGCCCATGCACCTGCAGCGGGACATGGCCGAGACGGCCGCCCAGGGTGACGGTGAGGTGCGGGGCGTGGTCAAAGGCCAGGTCGACAACACTGCTGAGCTCCTCGCGCAGCGCTTCCTCCTGACGTAACTGGGTCAGCCCTGCTTCGTAGGAGCCGGTTCCACCTCCTGGCCAGAGCGAGAAGTAGAGCATCCGGGCTAGCCGCTGCTCCGCGGGGCCGAGGTCGTCGTAGGACGGCACGTTGTCCCCGAGCAAGCCACGGTAGGAGTCGGCACGCAGTGGGTCGTCGACGTGGGCTACGGCCCGAACCCGACGGAGGAGACTGGCTTCGAGCACGGACCCGGAACGCGTGGGCAGCCCCGAGGCGCGTCTCAGCTCGGTCCAGGAGTGACCGTTTCGGAGCACGTCGGACAGCTCAAGCCCGGACTCATCGAGAAAGCTGCGCAGGTCGTGGTCGCCGCAGGAGCGCAGCTCAGCCACCACCTGTGGCCATCGGTTCCCGACCTGACTCCGGATGTTCTCCAGCACAATCTGCTGGGACTGTCGATCCATGATGATCTGACAGCCGGACGGCAGGAACGGGAATCCTCGCTCGATGTCGCGCTCCAGTCCTCGTCTGGTCTGACCAGTCAAAGCGCGGAGCCTTCGGTCGAAGCGGAACTCCTTACGGTGGTGACCGACGAAGTCGAGGACAGTGAGCACCGCTTTGTCGCGCGTCCGCCGGAGGCCTCGTCCCAGCTGCTGCAGAAAGAGCGTCGCGCTCTCGGTAGGCCGGAGGAACAGCACCGTGTCGACATCCGGTAGGTCGAGACCCTCGTTGAAAAGGTCGGCGGCGAAAAGCGCGTTCACCCGTCGGTCGCGCAAGTCGCGCAGCGCTTGTGCACGCTGATCCGGTGGGGTGGATCCGCTGACGGCTAGCGCTGGCACGCCCGCCCCCCGGAACACCGAGGCCATGAACTCGGCATGGGCGACGCTCACGCAGAACCCAAGCGCCCGCATGCTTCCGAGGTCCAGCACCTTGTCTCGCAACTGGGACAGCACAATCGCTGCTCGTGCGCGGTTGCCCGTGTACAAACCGGCCAACTCGGCGTCGTCGTAGCGGCCGCGTGCCCAGGTCACACCGCGCAGATCTGTGCCGTCAGCGACTGCGAAGTAGTGGAATGGGCAGAGCAGATCCGCTCCCAGAGCGTCCCAAAGTCGCAGCTCAGCGGCCGTCCGGCCCTCGAAGAAGGTGCGGACGTCAATGCCGTCCGTTCGTTCCGGGGTCGCAGTGAGGCCGAGCAGCTCCTCGGGCTGGAGGTGGTCGAGCAGACGACGGTACGTGGCAGCTTCAGCGTGGTGGAACTCGTCGATCACGACGATGTCGAAGGCGTTCGACTCGATGTTCGAAATACCGTAGGACGTGATGGACTGGACGCTGGCGAAGACCTGCTGCCAGCGCTCAGGACGAGCTCCGCCGACGTAGAGTTCGCCGAAGTCAGGGTCGGCAAGAACCTCTCGGTAGGTCCGCAGTGACTGCTCCAGGATCTCCTTGCGGTGTGCGATGAAGAGCAGGGACGGACGTTGCGGGGCGCGCTCGGCCAGGGATCGGTAGTCGAGGGCCGCGACGACGGTCTTGCCCGTACCGGTGGCCGCAACCACCAGGTTGCGGTGTCGATCGTGCACGCGCCGCTCCACCTCGAGGGCGTCCAACATCGCTTGCTGGTAGGGAAAAGCGCGAACCTCAAGGCCCGAGAGGGAAAGGGTGACGCGATCATGAGTGGATCGGCCGGACGCTTCAGCCAGTGCGTCGTCCAGTCGGTCACGGTCACGGTCTGGGTCGTAGGTCTCGAAACTGGCGTCGTTCCAGTAGGTGTCGAATGTCGCCCGGAACTTCTCCAACAGCGCCGGTGTGCCCACCCGCGAGAGCCGCACGTTCCACTCGACACCCTCCAGAAGAGCGGCGCGGGAAAGGTTCGAGGAACCGACGTACGCCGTGTCGAATGTGGTGTTCCGGCGAAACATCCACGCCTTGGCGTGTAACCGAGTTCGCTGAGCGTCGTACTGGATCTTGACCTCAGCGCCGAAGTCGCGGACCAGTCGGTCAAGAGCCGCCGGGTCTGTGGCACCCATGTACGTCGTCGTGATGACCCGAAGGGGAGCGCCGCGTTCTCGCAGGCGCTGTAGCTCGGGCTCGAGTAGACGCAGCCCGTACCACTTGACGAAAGCGCAGAGCAGGTCGACCTCGTCGGCGGTGTCGAGCTCCGTCTTGAGCTCTGAACCCAAGTTGGGCTCACCGCGGGTGTTCGTCAGCAGGGCTGCCTCGGCCAGCGGGGTGGCTGGCCGGACGTCGCCATAGGTTCTCACGCCTGGTGCTGGCGGAGTTCGGACCGCCATCACCTGCCGGGCTGGATCAAGAACCTGCTCACTCACCTCCGCCAGTCCGTCGAGCAGCCCGTTGACGATGGCCAAGCGCTGGCCGGAGTCGCGAGTGCGTTCCAGGACCCGCCGTACAGCCGCTTCCACGTGCCGCGCCATCACGTGTGGCTCGTCCGCCGCATCGACCTGCCGCGTCGTGATCTCAGCTTCGGCAGAGGGCGGGAGGCGTGCGTTCACTCCCTGCGTCACGAGCAGCTCGTACAGCCCGCGCTCCATCTCAGCACCTCCCGGTTCGCGTCGGGCCAGCTTGACACGAGATTTGGGAGCAGACCGGGATAGGCCGCTTCCCGACGGCGGAGACTCAGCGACGTGGCGACCGGCTTCAACCCGTAGCCGCATCCGCTCGAGGCCCTGGCGCGAGCGGTCTCGAGCCGCGCTGCCGCCGAGGGCACCCGCCGACTGACGTCAAAGCGGGTGGGAGTCTCTGCGTCGAGCTCGGGACCGCTCATGCCGGCGGCGTCGCGGCGGGCGGCCACGGCAAGGCCGATATCGGTCAGGCAGCACCACCGTGCGCCAGAACGGCTGGCGCAGTGGTCCCTCGTCGTCGAGGATCTCGACCACCAGCTCGGCCTCGTCCAGGCTCGCGCCCTGGTTGACCAGCCGGATCTCCGACAGCACGGGGACCCGGTTGTGGACCATCGGATAGCTGAGCAGGTCGAGCACGCCGAACTCGATCTCGACGGTCAACGCGCGCTCCGATCGGCGAGCCAGCGGACGTCGGCGAGGGCGCCGGCGGCCTCGGCGGGGGTGGGGTCGAGCTCGTACGCGTGGTGGTGGCAGGAGGCAGACAGCCGCCACCAGGCGGTAGCGGCACGGTAGCCGACGTCTGGCTCCTCGGCCCAGGCCTGGCCGAGCGCGACCAGCCGGCTGCGCATGCTCGCGTCGGGGCAGCCGAACCCGCGACTCTGCAGCAGGTCGTCGACCACGTGTTCCAAGGCCTGGCGGGCGAGCAGGCACGCGGCCCGGGCACTGTTCGAACCGGCCAGGGTCTGGGTGCCCTGCACCAGCTGGTCGGCCGCGGTGAGCGCGCCGCCGACGAACGGGGAAGCGGTCACCGCGGCCGGCTCTCGACGGCCTGCACCAGCCGCCGGACGTCGTCGTACGCCTCGTCGAGGTCGGAGGCCAGCCCCTGGTGGCTGCCCGCGTTGCAGACCGTGAGCGCACGCCTGCGCCACGAGTCGCGCTCGAGCCAGGGCTGGATCGGCGAACCGACGGCCAGCTCCAGCCGCTCGCGGGTCCGCTCGGCCGACGCCCACGCTGTCTCGACCGCCTCCAGCTGGTCACCCTGGCGGAGCCGCCGTCCGCAGTACTGCTCCCAGGCGGCGGTCTCGACGGCACGGCGGAGCACCCCGGGGAGGACCCTCCGCTTGACGGCGTCTGCCATCTTGACCTCCTTGAGCAGCGCGTACGCGTCACTCAGGTACCGCTCGGTCGGACGCTGGACGTTCCGGACCACCACCGCCGATCCGCCGCCGCGGGTGACCTCGAGGATCCGCGGCGGATCGGGCAGCCGACGGGCCGCCTGGGCCAGCCGGTCGTCATGGGAGAACACGATGACCTGGCGGGTGCGGGCGAGGTCGGCGAGCACTGCGGCCAGACCCTCGACCTTGTTGGGGTCCATCGCCTGCACGGGATCGTCCAGGACCAGGAACCGGAACGGGCTCGCCTCCGACGCCGCCCGAGGCAGGAAGAGCGCCAGGGCCAGGGAGTTCAGCTCGCCCTGGCTCATCACCGACAGCGCGCTGCTGCCCGCGTCGTCGACCACCGCCTGGATGTCCACCGCACGCCGGGTCGCGTTGCCGGTCAGCTCGATGTCGCGCAGCTCGACGTTGCTCTCGTGCCGCAGCCGCGCCCAGATCGCCCGGGCGTGCTCGACGATCGGCTGCAGCCGCTCCTTGCGGATGACCTTCTCGGTGTCGACGGCGGCCTCGTCGGCGTCCGCCAGGTCGCGGGCCCGGTCGGCCGAGACCAACGCCTGCTGCTGGCGCAACACGTACGCGCCGATCAGGAGGGCGAGCGGACGCCAGCGCTCAGCCGCCGCGTCGGCCAGCGTCCGCGCCTCGGCCTGCCACGCGATGACCGCGTCGGTCACGGGCTGGGTCTGGTGGCGGAGGTGGTCGGCCAGACTGACGCCGGCTGCCGGTCGCTCCCAGGCGAGCCAGGCCGCCGACGCCGCTGCCTGGGTGCTCAGCTCGAGACTGGTCTGGGTCAGGGCCGGGGGCTGGCTGCGCAGCACGCGCCGGGCGGCCGCCTCGGCGTCCTGCACGGCTCGTTCGGCGCGCTGGCTCTCATCGCGCAGCGCGTCGGTGCGGACCAGGGTTTCCGACGTCCGTCGCCGCCACTCGGCGTCGAGGTGGCCGGTGCCGCAGACCGGGCAGTCGGTGTCCCCGGCGCTCTCGTGCAGCTGGAGCGCTTCGGACAGCAGTCGCTCCCGCCGGGCGTCGAGCTCGCCGCGCTGGTCCCCGAGCCGGTCGCGTTCGGTGGTCGCAGCGTCGAGGGCGTCGGCGAGCCGACCGGCCTCCTCGGCGTCAGGAACGGTCACCGTGGCGATCTGGGCCAGCACCGCCTGCCGGGGGTCGGGGGTGCCGTCGCCGGCGGTCAGCGCGGTCAGGGCCGTCAGATCGGGTGCGGTCTTGCTCAGCAGCTTTGCCGCCGCGGCTGCCCGAGCGTCGTCGGCCTGCTCCAGCGTCGACTTGAGCGCCTTACGGGCGTCGTTGGCCTCCTTCGCAGACCGCTTCAGGGGAGCAGCCTGCTCGCGCAGCCGGGCGATCGCGGCCTGCAGCTCGTCCAGCGCCAGCGCGCCGGCGATCGAGTCGTGCAGCTCGCTCGGCTTGGCCGTCAGCAGGTGGCCGAGATCGTCGTAGGACAGCATCGGCCGGTACGTCTGCAGCGCAGCCTGCCAGCCCAGCGCGTCCCGCAGCTTCTGCTGGCGCTGACCGGCGACCTGGTACGTCACGTCGGCCTGGCTGACGTCGGCCTCGCCCTTGGCCCAGGACGCCGTCAGCGTCGCCTCGCCGGGCCCGACCTGAGCCAGCGCCACCTCGATCCGGCAGACGTCCGGGTGGTGCAGGTTGCGCCACGCCGCCTGGAACTCGCGGTTGGTCACGCGTCGCTGCCAACGGGTGGTCGTCCCGGTCAGCACGCACTCGAGCGCCTCGGCCAGGCTCGACTTGCCGGAGCCGTTACGGCCTGAGATGACGGTCAGGCCAGGCCCCGGCTCGAGGTAGAGCTGCGTACGCGGGCCGATCCCGCGGAACCCCTCGACCTCCAGCCCGGCAAGGAATGCGCCGGCCGGGGTGGCTCGCTGGCCCACCGGCTCCGGGCGTTCCGGCGACGTCTCGCCGTCAAGCACCGCGACCAGCTCGTCGAGTCCGTTCAGAGCGGCCAGCACGAGATCGACCGTCCGGTCGGAGCGGCCCGACTCGACCAGCTCGTCGAAGACACGCTCCACCAGGCTCTGCACCGAGGGCGCCGGGGTGGGAACGGTGGTCATGCGAGGCTGAGGTCGCTGAATGGGCGCATGCCTGTGGTCCTTCGTCTTGGGATCGCCGCTGACGTGGTGCTAACGCCCCCCGACGCTGCGCAGCAGGCTAACCCGTGCGGCCCCGTCGGGGTGCGGGCTCAGGATGATCTGCTGCGTTTGCTGCGTCGAGCTCCAGTCACAGGGGTGCCGAGGTACGTGGCCTCATGGCTCAGCCGATGTCGTACTGGTCTGGCGACCGTCGGCAAGGGAGCCGGTCGATGTCCGTGGCGCCTGCGCTGCAGGTTCAAGGCAGCCTGCTGCTGGCACTGCCGCGCACCACCTCTGCCGAGTTCGACTCATCGGGAAGCGGCACCCGGCTGGCGAACGGTGAATCCACTAGCCAGCCGGGCGGCTCTGTGCCGCGATCAATCGGTTCCGCATCCGGCCGACGGCTGCGTCGAGCTTCGTCAGATCGTTGTCGATCGTGGCCTGGATGATCTCCGGGTGGGCGGAGAAGTAGTGATGCGCGAGCACGTCTCGCATCCGCGCGATCTGTCGCCACGGGATTTCTGGTTCCGTCGATGCGATCTCGCACTGAGCGTCTTAACCGCTTCGCCAGTCTCGAGAAGCCCGCATGGCGACAGCGTCCATGACGATGCTCTTCGACAAGGGGCCGTGCTGCACGTGGGACCTGATAGCGGCGATTGCGTCGGCGATGTCGGCCAGCAGATCGAGATCTGACCTGCTCACAGGGCGATGAGATCCGGCGCGGCTGAAGCGCGCACGCGTTCCTTCAAGCCACTGGTCGGCACCAGATCAACAGGAACGCCGAGCAGGTCTTCGAGCTCGAGCTGAATGCCGATGATGTCCAACAGGCTGGTTCCGGGCGCGAACTCGACCATCAGGTCCAGGTCGCTTCCCGGACGCTCGTCCCCGCGAGCGACGCTGCCGAAGATGCGAGGGTTGCTGACACCATGGCGGGTCAGC
Source organism: uncultured Actinomycetota bacterium (assembly GCA_963727215.1). GTDB lineage: Bacteria > Actinomycetota > Actinomycetes > Propionibacteriales > Propionibacteriaceae > Microlunatus. The sequence continues at coordinate 811,401 of CAVSFR010000006.1, read as the reverse complement.
ACTTCAGCGATCTCCTGCCGCTTGGCAGTGACGATCCGGCCAGTAGGGCCGCCCAGGCTTACCGAGGGGGACGACGTGGTCATGGCCATGTGACCCATCGTGCCACTCGCGCGGGAGTTCGGCTCCCTCCTGCGGTCGGTCGCGTTGGACGCTCTCGACCAGCCGGCGATTCCGACCCCGTCCCGGCGAGCCCGACGCTTTGTGGCCCGGCTGTCGGGTCTGGAGCGACGAGCCGTCGCTCCTGCTGGCGTGGGAACCACCCTGACCGGGTCGAACGAGTACGCCTCGGTGTCGGCCCTGGCCGGGCGCCGTCGAGACGTCCACCTCGTGGCCACCAACCCGCGGCACCCGCTGTTGGTGGCCAGCCACTGATAGCGCCGCGTCAGGCCAACCGGTCCAGCGCGGCGAGCATCCCCCGGTTGGGCTGAGCGGTGGGCAGGACCGCCTGGATGTCGGCCAGGCACTCGCGCGGCGACCGGCCCGTGACCCCGGCCCCGTACAGAGCGGCCACGGTGGGCGTCCGACTCTGGGCCTGGACGCAGTGCAGCAGGACGGTCTTCCCTTCGGCACGAAGCTCGCGGATGGCCTCCGCCGCCTCGGTGAGGACGTAGTCGAGGTGCGGGTTCTTACCCGGGTCGGCGTCGTCCACCAGCCAGACCTCGACGTGGTGGTGCGCCTGGACGGCGGCGGCGGGCAGGTCGTCGACCCCGAGCCGGCAGAGCGAGACCACGGCGTCCACACCGTCCGGCAGCGCGGCAAGAGCGGCCACCCCGGCCAGCCACAGGCGATCGTCGTGCGGGCTGCGCACCACCACCGACCGTTGCGGCCAGCCGGCGTAGTCGACGGTGTCGCCGCTCGGCCAGCCCTGTCCGTCGGGTTGCCCGCCGCGAGCTGTCAGCACCCCGAGCCGGACCAGGTCGCGAGCACGCAGGTCCGGCCATCCGTGCAGCCGACGTCGCCACGAGGTCGGCACCGCGGAGGCGCCCCAGCGAGCGCCGAGCAGCGCTCCCGCGATGGCGGCCACGGTGTCGGTGTCGCGTCCCCCGCGGACGGCGGCCTCGAGCGCGTGCCGAAGGTGGCTGGCCGGGAAATCGGGCGCAGGCGCGTCCTCGACGACCAGCGTCCGCGAGATCGCCGACCAGGCGCCCTGCAGGGCCTGCACCACCCATCCGTTGTGCTCGAAGTGCGCAGGCTCGTGGGCCTCTGCCTCGTGCAACCGGTCCTCCCAGATGAGGGCCCGGTCGGGCGGGAGGCGGTGCAGTTCGCCGTTCACGCCGTCGAAGCTGCCGTTCAGGACGGCGTACCGGATGGCCAGGCACCACAGCGCACACGCCTCGCCGGCCTCAGGGTCCGCATGGGTCAGGTCGCTGAGCGAGGTTGCGGCAACGACGAGGGCCTCCGGGTCGTCCAGGTAGGCCAGCGCCACCGGCGCCGTACGCATCAGGGAGCCGTTGCCGGCGGTCTTGCCCGTCCGCTGGTGCAGGGCGGCCGCGGCTGAGCGAACCTCCTCGGCGTTCGGCAACGGCGCGCCCCGACCACGGGCCGCTCGCGTTGCGGAGCTCAGCACCTGCCGCGTCTGGTTGCCGACGTCCTTCGCCTCGGCGGCCCAGCCGGCCCAGCGCGCGGCGATCCGGTCCTGGGCGGCCGGGGAGAGCAGGTCCTGGCCCTCGGCGCCGACCTCGGCGATCGCCAGCGCCATCGACGTGTCGTCGGTCCACTCACCCGGTGCCCAGCCGAACGCGCCGCCGCCCTCCATCAGGACCGGCAGCTCGGGCGCCAGCGGTGGTCCGAACTCGTACCCGGCCCCGAGCGCGTCGCCCGCAGCCATGGCGAGCAGGACCCCGGCAGCTCGGTCGGATTGCGCCGTCGACAATCCACGAAGGGAAACGCGAACATCAGGCATGGGGCTCACTCTTCTTTCGCAAGTTCGTCAACCAAGCACCAGCCGCGTGATGCCATGGTCCGGCCCCCCGAACGCCAGGACGAGCCTAGGCGACAGCGCTCCGCTCGTGGCGAAGGAGTAAACACGTGATCGACCTGCACACCCACTCGGACCGCTCCGACGGCACCGACAGCCCCGACGCGTTGGTGCGGAAGGCGAAGGCCGCTGGGCTGACGGTGCTAGGGCTGACCGACCACGACACGACCGAGGGCTGGAAGGAGGCTGGGGTAACGGCTGCTGAGGTCGGCGTCGACCTCGTCCGGGGACTGGAGCTGTCGGTCGAGGACGAGGGCCGGGGCCATCACCTGTTGGCGTACGAGCCGGATCCCCAGCACCCCGGGCTGGTGGACCTGCTCGTCCGCAGCATCGAGGCGAGGGACGCCCGCATCCCGGCCATGGTGGACCGGATCGCCCTCGAGGTGCCGAACCTGCGGCTGGCCGATGTGCTCGAGATCGCCGGCGACTCGGTTCCGGGCCGACCGCACCTGGCCGACGCCCTGGTCCGCTGCGGCGCAGCAGCCAGTCGAGCGGCGGCCTTCGCGACGTATCTGCTGCCCGGCTGCGCTACCTACCTCGAAACCTGGTCTCCGTGGATCGAGGACGCGATCCGGGTCGTGACCGAAGCCGGTGGCGCCGCCGTGGTCGCTCACCCGTGGGGGCGTGGGTCGGTGATGAGCGAGGAGAGGTTCCGCGAGCTGCACCACGTCGGCCTGACCGGGATCGAGGTCGACCACCAGGAGCACGACGCGGCCGCGCGATCGGAGCTGAGGCGGATCGCCCACACGCTCGACCTGGTGGTCACCGGCTCGTCGGACTATCACGGGACGCGCAAGCAGCACCACGACCTGGGCTGCAACACGACCGCGCCGGACGAGCTCGAGCGGCTCCGCGACCGCTGGCGCCGGTGAGTCAGTCGGCCCTGACGACCTCGACCGCGCTGACGTGGGTCGAGCGGCACTCTGACGGCGCAGGGGCGCATGCCGGTCGGAGCTGCCTCCGCAGACTCAGCGACCGGCGATGCGGCTCATCCGCTGGTAGCGGAGCGCCTAGGCATCTTCGTCTACCGGGTCCAGCTCGGGTCGGTCGCCGTCCATCAGGTCGTCTCTGGTGACGCTGGTCGTTCGGCGGCAGCCGACTCCGGCCGCTCGACCCATCGGAACCCAGAGATCCGGAGCGGTTCGTCGGACTCCAGCGGCCCGCTCGGGCGGCAATTCCGTCAGCAGGTGGGCGTCGCAATTCTCGTCCCCGGGAACAGCGTTGCGGTCACGTCCTCCAGGAGGCTCCCGCCCGGCTGGCCCGCCACGCCGTCCTCGCCGACGACCTGGAGCCGGTGGCGACCCCACTCGGATGGCACGGGATCGCAGTGGCGGATAAGCACGCGGCCGGCGGCCTGGCTCAGACCGAAGACACTCATCACGAGCAGGATCAGCTCCGGGGCTACGTCGCCATCGAGGGTTGACTGGTCCTCCTCGTCCAGGGGGAGCACGATCCCGTCGACCCGGCTGACGGGGCCGCCGCTGGCAGACGCGGGGCGGGCCAGCAGGAGCACAGGCCGAGTCAGGCCCGCGCGGTCGACGATCCGGTGCTCGTGGACGACGAGGCGGTGACGCTGCATGCCCGCGTGCATCGCGTCCACCCAGCCGTGCAGATCGTGACGGTGCACCTGGCCCAGCATCTGCTCGGTGGAGGCGTCGACAGTGCCTGGCGTGTGGCCGAACAGGCCGCACAGCTCGGGTGACCAGGTCCACTGCCGCGAGGTCAGGTCCCAGCCGAAGCGGGGAGCGGTCGCCAGGGGTGACGGAGGTGTGAGGGGGGAGAGGACGAGGGCGCTCACGGGCGGTCTTTCGCGTTCGAGATCGGTGCGCGCCAAGCTCCTTGGGTGCCCGGGGATCCTACCGCGGCCGAGGCGTTGACCTGCCCACTTCGACGCCGGGCGGAGGCCCCCGCGGGCCCCGCTCCGGGCCACCTCCCAGGTCCCGACCGATGCGGTGCTCCCGCTGGTGATTGCTGCTGATTCGCCCACATATTGCGAGCGCTCCTGGCATCATGATCCTTCTGTGGTCAGCGGAAACCACGGGATTTTGATTCGGGGGAGTGGCATGGCTGTTCAAAGATCTGTCGGGGGTAATGCCCGCAAGGCACAAGCGGAGGCACCTACGCCTCGTCGATTCCTGAGAGCGTTCGGCGCTGCCGTTGCCCTCTCGGCCATGGCGTTGGCGTACGCGGTGCCGGTGCCGGCTCAGGCTGCGACGCCCGCCTATTTCCAGGGCCACGTGTACCCGTCGACGGCCAAAGCTGCGACTGCGGACAAGCCGCAGAGCAAGGTCTGGTACAACGACCACGCCTGGTGGTCGTTGATGGTGACCCCGGCTGGCAGCGTGAACATCTACAAGCTGCGGTCGAATCACACCTGGTTGGACACGGGGACCGTCGTCGACTCGCGGGCCTCGAGCACGGGCGACGCGCTGTGGAGCGGGTCGAAGCTGCACGTCGTCAGCCGGACGACCAGCACGTCCTCGGGCGCGATCCGTCACTACCGTTTCGGCTACTCGGGTGGTGTCTACACCAAGGAGCTGACCACGTCCTTCGGAGGTGGCGGGAGCGAGTCGGCGACCATCGACAAGGACTCGACCGGCCGGCTCTGGGTGACTTTCACTCGAGGGAACGTCGTCTATGTGGTGCGTTCGGAGCTTGACCAGACCACGTGGACCGAACCGTTTCGGATCAGCGGCGCGGATACGGCCGTCAACCCCGACGACATCTCGGCGGTGATCGCTTTCGACGGCAAGATCGGCGTCATGTGGTCGGACCAAGGAGCTCAGGCCCTGCGTTTCGCCTATCACGTCGACGGAGCCCCGGACGACGTGTGGGCCAAGGGAACGGTGCTCCTGGGCCAGGGGAAGGCCGACGACCACATCAACATCAAGAGCATGGTCGGTGACAGCGCCGGGCGGGTGTACGCCGCGATCAAGACCAACCGCACCGGATCCACCGAGCCCATCATCGTGGTCGTGACGCGTAGCGCCACCGGCACCTGGACGGTCGCCCCGACAGCCTCGGTGGCGGACAAGCTCACCCGGCCCCAGCTGGCGCTGGACAGCACCAACAAGGTGGTCTACGTCATGCAGGCGACCGAGGGCGGCGGCACGATCTACTACAAGAAGGCGCCGATGTCGAACAAGCCGGCGTTCTCGGCTTCGGGCAAGGGCACGGTCTTCATGGCGCAGGCCGGAGCCAAGATCAACAACGTCAGTACGAGCAAGGACCCGATCAGCTCCACGACAGGCCTGGTGGCCATCGGGGCGGACGAGTACGCCCATCGGTACTACCACAGCGAGCTGGCGATTCCGGGTGGCCCGGACACGACCGCACCGACGGCGCCAGCGGTGACGCCCGCGTCGGGTAGCTACAGCTCAGCGCAGACGGTCAAGATGTCGGCCAACGAGTCCGGGGCGACCATCCGCTACACGGTAGGCACCGGGACGACGGTGCCAGCTGACCCGACCGCAACGACCGGCACCGTCTACGACGGTTCGATGGTGGTGAGCTCGTCGGAGATCATCAAGGCCAGGGTCTACGACGCGGCCGGGAACGCCGGTCCGGTCACCCGGCGCGACTACACGATCAACTCCTCAGGCTCCACCACCACCGTGACGTTGAGCCCGGACGCCGACACCATGGTGAAGCAGGGGACGCCCACGACGAGCTACGGATCGACGACGACGTTGGCAGCCGACACCCAGGACGTGGCCGGTGACCCCGCAACGGCGGTCCACAGCTATCTGCGGTTCACCGTCCCCGCGCTGGCCGCGGGCCAGTCGATCACGTCAGCGAAGCTGAGCGTCAAGCCCTCCAACGGGACGACCAACGGGCCGGCGGTCTACCGGACGGTCACCACCTGGAACGAGACGATGACGTGGAGCTCGGGTTTGCCGGCTCGCATCTCCGGCGTCATCGGGAACTACGGCAGCATGGGGACCACCCGGATCGACGCTTCCCTCGGCGGCATCACCGGGGCAGGCCAGGTCTCCTTCGAACTCGCCCCCGAGGCGAGCGACGGCGTCGACTTCGGCTCCAGGGAGTCGGTGGCTGTCGACGACCGACCCCAGCTGATCCTCACCATCGCCGGCTGAGATGGAGCGGCGTCGCCACGGTCAGCTGAGCTCGACGGTGAGGTCGGCGGCGGCCGTGTGGAGCCTGAGCGCGCCGTGGCGCTCCAGCCACACCTCGGTCCGGGCGCCCAGTCCGGGGGAGAAGCAGACCCGGTCCGGCGAGATCTCGGTCAGCTCTGCGTTGCTCGAGACGACTCGGACGCCTCCGGGCAGCCGGAGCCCCAGCCCGAGCATCCGTCCCGTCCTGGCCGGCAGCAGCAGCGGCCGGTCGAGCAGACCGGTGGGGTCCCCTACCTCGACCGCCACGGTGGCGGGATAGCCGGTGGGGTTGATGAGGTGCAGCAGCCGCTCGCCGTTCGGCGTCGCCGAGGTCGTGGCCACCACGCCGGGCACGTCGGTCCGGAGCCGGAGGCCCGGCGGCGACCCCAGCCACTCCAGCAGTCCGGCGACGAGGGACGGCTGCGCCGGCAGCTCGGCCGTCAGCACAACGGCTCGCCCCGCGCCCGCCCGGACCGCAACGCCGCAGGTACGCCCGTCCACGTCGGTCAGCACCGCTTCGCCGGCCGGCTCCATCCCGGCCAGCCAGCCCACGCGGGTCTCCGGCATCCCGGCCGCCAGACCCTGGCCGACGACCGAGGGGTAGTAGTGGCTGGTGCCGTGGACGACAGGTCCGCCGACCAGACCGAGCGCGTCGGCGAGCACCCGGCACGGCCGGTCCTCGCTGTCGCGCTCGGGCAGCAGCCCCGTCAGCAGCAGCGAACCGCCACCCAGGACGTGGTCGGTCAGCCGGCGCTGCACGGCCCCGTCCAGGATCCGGCCCGTGCTCAGCGCCACGGTCCGCGGCAGGGCTGAGCCGGGGTCCTGCAGGTTGGTGGCGGAGAAGCGGTAGCCGGCGAAGAGCAGCGAGCGCCACAGGGACTTCCGCGGGCCTGGCCCGCGGTAGGTGGTCAGGTCGTCGACGAGCTCGGTCATGGTCGGGCTGGTCGGGTGGTGGTACTCGGTCATGAAGGCGTCGGGCCAGAAGCCGGCCGTCACGCCGTCCAGCTCCTCGTCGGCATCGGCGAGCCAGCGCTCGTGCGTCCGGGCCGCGGCCACGGCGCCGGTGGTCGCGGCGAAGGTGAAGCCGCGCTCGCCGGTCGGGCCGATGGGGGCGCCGGTGCCGTGCCGCTCGCCGGTGAAGCTGATCCGGTCGTTGCCGTCGCCCACCGCGGTGTCGAGGGGCGGGTTGATGCCACCGGCGAGCAGGTAGTAGTTGATCATCCGATGGCCCTGGGCAAGGAAGAGCCGCGTCTTGAGGTCGACGGTGCCGGGGTCGGCGAGGTCGTCCAGGCCGCCCGAGTAGTCGCCCGTCCCGGCCTCGAACTCCAGCGACGTCAACGGCTGGTCGGGCCCGTTGACCGCAGCCATCGCCGCGGTGGTGAAGTGCAGGTCGGCCAGGACGGCCGGTGACGCCTCGCCCAGGTAGTGGTCGGAGCCGGCGGCGAAGCCGGGCCGGCCGGCGTAGGCCTCGGCGAGCTGGCTGACGCCGATCCCGAAGGGGACGCCGTTGCCACCTTCGGTGCCGTGGATGTTGACCAGGAACGGCACCCCGACGATGCCGTGGCGGCGGGCGGAGTCGGCGAGGGCGGTGACGTAGCGGGCGAACCGGTCGCGCATGAACCAGCCCAGGTCGACGCGGAGGGCCGCCGCCCAGGTCTCCTGAGGCGACCGCACCGCGGACGCCCACGCCGTCGGGTCGTCGACCGGCACCCGATAGCGGTCGGCCAGCGCCGCGCCGTGGCGCTCGCCGCACCAGCGCCGCAGGTCCGCGAGCACGCCGTCGGTGAGGTCGGGGGAGTTGCTCACCCAGGCGAGCATCCCGATCTCGTTGTCGAGCTGCACCGCCAGTACCGGACCCCCGGCGGGCTCCAGCCTCGCAGCCAGCAGCGGCAGGACGGCGCCGTACCAGCGGTCGACCTCGCTCAGGAAGGCCCCGGCGAGGTAGTCGACGGTCGCGGTCGGCGACGGTGCCCCGTCCCAGCCCACCGGCACGATCTCGGGGTGCTCGGCGTAGAGCCGGTACGGCAGCCCCTCGTTCTTGATCTCGGCCATCACGAACGGACCGGGACGAGCGAGGAAGGTGAGCCCGCGCTCGGCACACAGGTCGACGAAGGCGCCGAGGTCCCGCTCGGGACGGGTGCGGCCGGTCAGGTCGAAGGTCGCGTCGGGGAGCTCGTGGAAGAGCCACGGGATGTAAGAGGCGACGCAGCGGCAGCCGGTCTCGACGAGCAGGTCCAGCCGGGCCGCCCACTCCTCCCGCGGCACCCGGAAGTAGTGCAGCTCGCCGGCCATGATCAGCCGAGGTCGGCCGTTGATCACGATCCGGCCCTTGCGCAGCTGGATCATGGGCGGCCCCTCATGTGATCGCGATCCGCGCGGAGCTGCCGCGGGCCGCGTTGGGTCCGACGATGAGGTCGACCTCGCCGAGGTCGACGCGGTACTCGAGGTCGCGACCCCAGTAGCCGAACATCTCGGGCGTGACGCGGAAGACCACCTTCGTCGACTCGCCCGGCTGCAGGTCGACCAGCCGCCAGTCGGCGAGCTCGACCAGCGGTCGGACCACGTCGGCGACCAGGTCGCGCAGGTAGAGCTGGACGACCTCACGCCCGGGCCGCTGGCCGGTGTTGCCGACCTCCACCGTTACCCGCACCACCCCGCCGCGCCGGGCCAGCACGTCCCGGCTGAGCTCCAGCGGCGAGTACGCGAACGTGGTGTAGGTCAGCCCGAAGCCCAGCGACAGCTCCGGCGAGCCGAGCGCGCCGGCGTAGTGGCCGAACTTGGCGTCACGGGACCGGCCGAGTCGCCGGCCGGAGATCGGCTCGAAGGACCCCACGGCCCCCTGCGCCGCCATCCGCGGGAGGTTCATCGGCAGCCGGCCACTCGGGGCCTGGTGGCCGAACAGCACGTCCGCCAGCGCCGGTCCGGCCTGGCTGCCCGGGTGCCAGACCAGCAGGACGGCGTCGGCCACCCGCAGGACCGGACGCAGGTCCAGGGGCCGTCCGGTGACCACGACCACGACCAGAGGCTTGCCCAGCGCGGCGAGCTCGTGGACGAGCTCGACCTGGCCGACGGGCAGGTCGGCACTGGGCAGGCAGCGGTCCTCGCCGCTGCGGCTCGGGTGCTCACCCACCAACGCGACGGTGAGGTCGGCCGCCTCGGCCCGTCGCACCGCGAGGTCGCTGAAGCGGCCGTCCGAGACGACGAGCGTGCCGTGGGCGAGCTGCTCGGCGAAGGCGGCCGCCGGGCTCACCGCGCCCGCGGCGGCGCCGGCTGGGTCGAGCACCCAGGTCCCGAGCAGGGCCTGCACGTCGTCGACGAAGGGCCCGCAGAGGTGGACGGTGCCGACGTTCGGGTGCAGCGGCAGGATGCCGGAGTTCTTGAGCAGCACCATCGACGAGGCGGCAGCCCGGCGGGCCAGCGCGGCGCCGTCCTCGCGGCGACGGGTCGGACGGCGGGCCGGCTCGACCGGGTCCAGCAGCCCAGCGCGCAGCTTCAGCCGTAGCACCCGGCGGACGGCGTCGTCGACCAGCTCGGCAGGCAGCTCGCCGTTCTGCACCAGGCCGGGCAGGTGCTCGCGGTAGGCGCCCGCGGCCATGTCGAGGTCGACGCCGGCGAGCATCGCCTGCCGGGCGGCGTCACGCAGGTCCGCCGCCACACCCTGCTGTACCAGCTGACCGATGCCGTCCCAGTCGCTCGTGACGACACCCGGGAAGGCCCACTCCTCCTTGAGCAGGTCGCGGACCAGCGCCCGGTTCGCGTGCATCGGGACGCCGTCGACGTCATGGAAGCCGAGCATGACCGCCTGGCCGCCGGCCGCCAGGGCCGCCCGGAAGGGGCGTAGGTGCAGGTTGTGCAGGGCGTTCAGGCCGACCGAGAGGGTTTCGTGGTCGCGCTCGGCCTGCACCAGCCCGTAGCCGCAGAAGTGCTTGGCCGTGGCTGCGAACCGCCCGTCGTCCTGGAGCCCTGTGACGGCCGCGGCCCCCGTCCGGGCCGCCAGCAGAGGCTCGTCCCCGGACGTCTCCCCGACGCGGCCCCACCGGTGCTCGGCCGCCAGGTCGACCATCGGGGCGAAGGTGAGGTGCAGGCCTTCGGCGACCGCCTCACGCGCCGACCAGGCGGCGCACCGTCGTGTCAGCTCCAGGTCCCAGCTCGCCGCGAGAGCCAGCGGAACGGGGAAGACGGTCCGCAGCCCGTGCACGATGTCGCTGCCGAAGAGCAGCGGGACGCCCAGCCGCGACTCCTCGCGCGCCACCCGCTGGCAGCCGGCGATCGTGGCGGCCAGCGAACTGCGGTCGGCCTCGGACTCGGCGTGCGCGCCGTAGGAGCAGATGCCCGCGCCGACCTGGCCGCCGGCGATCTCGGCTCGGGAGGTGACCGGGTCCAGCCCCGACCCGAGGTGGAGCTGTCCCGCCTTCTCCTCCAGCGTCAGCTCGTCGAGCAGCACCTCGACCCGGTCGGCGGCCGAACGGTCTGTGTCCAGCCAGGCGCCGGCGGCGGAGGTCGTCGTCATCGGGGGCCCAGAACCGGAGCGGTTGGCGTCGCAGTCGTATCGCTTGGTGAGACAAAGAGCCAGAAACCGCTACGCAGTCTCGACGCGTTGTGGCCGGTTGGCTCGGGGCGCGCATCAGCGACAGGCCTGTTCACCACGCTGAGTACGACCATCAGGACTTCATCTCAGCACACGGCCGGCGGAGGCGATAGGGGAAGGGGTCAGTGCTGGTGTCTCACAGAACGGGACTCGATGCGCTACCGTGCTGGTCATCTCGAGCGCGGTGATGCTGCCGTGACCGGGACGTCGAGGCCCACCCACCCGCAAAGGAGCGGAGATGGTCAAGCGCAGAGCGCTCGTCGCCGCCGTTGCCGTGGTGCTCCTCCTGCTGCCCGGATGCGCGGGAAGCCGGTTGGCCAACGAGCGCAAGCTGGCCAGGACCGGGACGGTCGGGACGGGCGGGATGATCGCCCAGCTGAACCTGGCGGCCGAGTCCGATGCCTCGATCGGCGGGCTGGTCAACTACAACCCCTACGCGCCCAAGCAGCAGACGAAGACCTGGCTCTACGAGCCGCTGATGATGCAGAACAGCCTCGACTGCACGATCACCCCGTGGCTGGCCAGCGGCTACAAGTGGCAGACTCCGACGAAGCTCACCTTCGACATCCGGCAAGGCGTGAAGTGGAGCGACGGCTCCGACCTCACCGCTGCCGACGTGGCCTTCACGTTCAACCTCGGCAAGAAGTACCCGGCCGCCGATGCCGCCGGGGTCTGGAACGACGCGCTGGGGGCCAAGGCGACCTCGGTCGTCGCGGACGGGACCCAGGTGGTCTTCACCTTCGAGGGGCCCGCGGTGCCGAAGTTCGCCTCCATCATCGCGAACCAGCTGATCGTCTCCGAGAAGGAGTACGGCTCGGTCGGGGACCCGACCAAGTTCGTCGACAAGCAACCGGTCTCCACCGGCCCCTTCGAGGTCGACAGCTACAACGGGCGTCGGCTCGAGCTGGTCCGTCGGCCGAACTACTGGCAGGCCGACCTCATCAAGGTCGAGAGGCTCGTGCTGGAGGGCAACTACGACGCCAACCAGGCTGCCGCCAAGCTCACCGGCGGCGGTCTGGACTTCTACACCGGCGAGCTGCCCAACCCGGAGAAGACCTTCGTCGCGGCCGACCCCGAGCACAACCACCTCTGGTACGCGCCGAACGGGATGACGGTGCTGGCGCCGAACCTGACCCGCAAGCCCTTCAGCGACCTCAGGTTCCGCGAGGCGCTGGCCTACGGCATGGACAAGCAGTCCGCCTCGACCAAGGCCACCTACGGGATCATGGGCGTGGCCAGCCAGTCCGGCCTCACCCTGCCGGCGAAGAAGGCGCTGCTGCCGCCGGGCTACCCACCCGCCAGCACCGTCCTGCCCTTCGACCCGGCCAGGGCCAACCAGCTGCTGGATACGGCCGGCTACGTCAAGGGCGCCGACGGCTTCCGCACCAACCCGGACGGTTCGCCCATCTCGCTCATCTTCTCCGTCCAGGCGGGCTTCATCGACTACGAGGCCACCGCCGATGAGATGATCGCGAACTTCCGCGCGCTGGGCATCGACATCAAGGCCAACAAGGCCCAACCGGACTCCGTCGACGCACTCAAGAAGAGCGGCGACTTCGACCTGATGATCAACTACATGGCCGCCGGCTGCGACTACGTGAACGGGATGGGGGCGACGTTGGCCACGAAGCAGATCCCGACCAAAACCGAGATCCGGGGGAACGTGGAGCGCTACTCCAGCCCGCCCGTCGACGACGCGATCGCGCAGCTGGCCGGCACCACCGACCAGGCGGCGACCAAGCAGCTGGTGGGGGTCCTGGTGACCACGATGATGACCCAGTACCCGGTGCTGCCGATCTTCTACGCCCCGGCCCGCGGCATCTACCGCACCGACAAGGCGGTGGGCTGGCCGACCGCGGAGAACCCCTACGCCAACCCGCAGGACAACGCCCGGCTCTGGATGACTCACCTCAGCGCGGCCCCGAGATGAGCGCGGCATGAAGTACGTCGCCCGCAAGCTCGGCTTCTTCGTCTTGACCCTGTGGGCCGTGGTGACGCTGAACTTCCTGATCCCGCGGGTCCAGCCGGGCGATCCGGCCGAGATCATGGTGCAGAAGCTCGCCGGCAAGAACGCCCAGCTCAACCAGGCGCAGGTCCAGGCGATGCGCGAGCTGCTCGGCACCCCGGACGGTTCGATGCTCACCCAGTACGTGCAGTACCTGGGCCAGCTGCTGCACGGCAACCTCGGGATCTCCTACAACTACTTCCCGTTCAAGGTCACCCAGGTGATCGGCCAGGCCTTCTGGTGGACCGTCATCCTGGTCACCGTCGTGCAGGTGCTGTCCTTCGTCATCGGGACCCTGCTCGGAGCGTTCGCGGCCTGGAAGCGCAACGGCCGGTTCGACACCATCACCACGTTGGTCTCGACGTTCCTCGGCACGCTGCAGCCGTTCTGGATCGCGCTGCTGCTGATCTTCGGTCTCGGTTACGGGCTGGGCTGGTTCGCCACCGCAGGCGGTTACGAGCAGTCCACCCCCGGCTTCAACTGGCCGTTCCTCTATGACGCCATCTCCCACGCCTTCCTGCCCGCGCTGACCCTGATGATCGTCACCCCGATCGGGTGGATCCTCGGCATGCGGAACACGATGGTGATGAACCTCAACGAGGACTACATCCGGCTCGCCCAGGCCAAGGGGCTGCCGGACCGGGTCGTGGCCCTGCGCTACGCCGCCCGCAACGCCCTGCTGCCCAGCGTCACCGGCTTCGCGCTTGCGCTGGGCGGCGTCCTGGGCGGCACGATCCTGGTCGAGACCGTGTTCGACTACCCCGGCCTCGGCCGGCTGATGGGCGAGGCGGTCGGCTACAAGGACTACCCGCTGCTGCAGGCGTTGATGTTGCTGACGGCGGTGGCGACCCTGGTGGCGAACCTGGTCGCGGACTTGCTGTACGGCGTGCTCGACCCACGGACGCGGAGGGCAGCGGGATGACCACCGTCGGGACCAATCCGATGGCCGCGAGCTCACCAGAGCAGGCCGGCGTCGTCGAGCAGGTCAGTGCTGCCGAGCGCCCCGAGGCCTGGTACCAGGTCATCTGGAGCAGCAAGAAGGCCCGCGTCGGACTGGTGATCGTCGCCCTGTACGTGCTCATCGCGCTCCTCGCGCCGCTGATCGCGCCGTACTCACCGACCGACGGCTCGTTCGGGCCCCTCGGCCTGCCGTCCTCGACCCACTTGCTGGGCACCAGCACCGGCGGCCAGGACATCTTCTCCCAGCTCATCTACGGCAGCCGGGTCTCGCTGCTGGTCGGGCTGCTGGCCGGCACCCTGTCCACCCTGATCGCCCTGGTGGTCGGGCTGGTGTCCGGCTACGCCGAGGGCACCCTTCTCGACGACGTGCTGAGCTTCCTCACCAACGTGGCGCTGGTGATCCCGGCACTGCCGCTGATCATCACGCTGGTCGCCTACTCCGACGTGCGCGGCATCGGGCTGATCGTCGGGATCATCGCGATCACCTCGTGGGCCGGCGCCGCCCGCAGCAAGCGGGCCCAGATCATCACCCTGCGCAACCGGGACTTCGTCACAGCGGCGAAGTTCTCGGGCGAGAGCTCGCTGCGGATCGTCTTCCTCGAGATCATGCCCAACATGACCTCGCTGGTCGCCGCCGCCTTTGTCGGTGCGGCCACGGGGGCGATCGGAGCGGAGGCTGGCCTGGCCGTGCTCGGACTGGGTAGTAGCGACTCGGTCTCGTGGGGGACGCTGCTCTACCAGGCCAACGCGGCCGGCGCCGTGTCGCAAGGGCTCTTCGCCTGGGTGTTCGTGCCCGGTCTGGTCCTGGCCGTCCTGATCACGGCGATGGCCTTCATCAACTTCGGCGTCGACCTGTTGAGCAATCCGCACCTGAGGGAGGGCTAGGGACGTGTCGCTCCTGGAGGTCAAGGATCTGCGGGTCCGCTACGAGCCACGGCGCAGCGCCGCGGTCGACGCGGTCACCGACATCAGCTTCGCCATCGAGCCGGGGGAGTTCGTCGGGCTGATCGGGGAGTCGGGCTCGGGCAAGACCACGCTCGGCACCGCCCTGCTCCGGCTGCTGCAGCGGCCCGGCCGGATCGCCGGCGGCACCATCACCTTCGACGGCACCGACATCACCACCAGCAGCCAGGACGAGCTGCGGCACCTGCGCTGGACCGACATCGCCACCGTCTTCCAGAGCAGCATGAACAGCCTCAACCCGGTCGTCCGGGTGGAGGGACAGTTCCGGGACGTGATCGAGTACCACACCGAGCTGCGCGGGGACGCCGTGCTGGACCGGATCAAGACCCTCTTCGACATGGTCCTGATCGACCACCGCTTCATCTCCGCCTACCCCCACGAGCTGTCCGGCGGGATGAAGCAGCGGGTGAACCTGGCCCTGGCCCTGGCCATCGAGCCGAAGTTCGTCCTGCTCGACGAGCCGACCACCGGCCTGGACGTGGTGGTGCAGCGGGAGATCCTCGACAACGTCCGCCGGCTGCAGGCCGAGCTCGGCTTCGCCGTCCTCTTCATCAGCCACGACATCGGGACCGTGCTCGACCTCTCCGACCGGATCCTCGTGATGTACGCCGGGAAGATCGTGGAGGAGCAGTCGGCCGCCGACCTGCTGCGCGACCCGCTGCACCCGTACACGAAGGGCCTGCTCGGCTCCTACGCCGATCCCCGGGACGAGACCGTCCGGATCACCTATGTGCCCGGTCGACCGCCAGACCTGTCCACCCGTCCGCCCGGCTGCACCTTCGCCCCGCGCTGCCCGGAGAAGATCGACCGCTGCCTCACGGTCGAGCCACCGTTGCTTCCACTCGGCGGCGGGCGGGCGGCCTGCCACGTCGCGCGGATCCAGCGCGCCGACGGACTCGCCGACGATGATGCCGCCGAGGTCGGTCCGATCACCCGCGTCTTCGTCGGCCCGCAGTTCGTCAAGTCCGCGACCGAGTCCGAAGCGGCGTTGAAGCGCGACCCGGTGCTGACCGTGGCCGGAGTCTCGAAGACCTTCGTCCAGCGTCGCGGGACGACCGTGACGCGGACCGAGGCGGTGCGCGACGCGAGCTTCGTCCTGCACCGCGGCGGGGTGACCGCCCTGGTGGGGCAGAGCGGCAGCGGCAAGTCGACCCTGGCCCGGATGATCACCGGCGTGGACACCCCGACGTCCGGGACGATCACCTTCCACGGTCGCGCCGGCGACCAGGTGGTCGGTGGGATGCGAGGCCGCCGGCTGCGGGACTACCGGAGCCACGTCCAGATGGTGTTCCAGGACCCGTACAGCTCGTTGAACCCGGCCAAGACCATGGGCTACGCCCTCAGCCGACCGCTGGTGAACTACCGCGGGCTCCGGGGGGCCGCCGTCCGCGAGAAGGTGATGGAGCTGCTGGAGACGGTCGCGCTCACGCCGGCCGACCGCTTCGTCAACCGGTTCGCCTACGAGCTGTCCGGCGGCCAGCGGCAGCGGGTGGTCATCGCCCGGGCGCTGGCCGTCGAGCCCGAGCTGATCATCGCCGACGAGCCGATCTCCAGCCTCGACGTCTCCATCCGCGCCGAGGTGCTGGAGCTGCTCAACCGGCTGGTCCAGGACCGCGACGTCGGGATCCTCTACATCACCCACGACCTGCTGAGTGCGCGGATGCTGGCCGATGAGGTCGTGGTCCTCAACGACGGCCAGGTGGTCGAGCAGGGTCCGGCGCTGGACGTGATCCGCCACCCCCGGGACAGCTACACCCAGATGCTGCTCGAGGCGATCCCCAACCCGTTCGACGGCGCCCGCCGCTGAGAGCTCGGCGGGCAACCGTACGCCGGGACCTCCGCGGGCGCCGGCGAACCCTTGAGCCTGGTGTGAACGTGAGGGGAGAGGGCTCTGGGATGCTGAGAGGCAGGGAGTTCTCATGACCGTAGACCCCGAGGTCTTCGCCGAGCCGCAGACCCTCGGCCAACGAGCGGCCGAGGTGGTCGCCGAGGGCATCGTCAGGGCGGGCGAGGCCGCGCGTCCGTTCCTGCTGGGCTGCCCCGGCGGCCGAAGTGCCGCCTCGACCTACGCCGCCCTCGCCCAGCTCGTCGCGGCGCGCTCGATCGACCTCAGCCACCTGGTGATCGTGATGATGGACGACTACCTGGTCCGGGGCCCCGACGGCGCCCTGGTGCACGAGGACCGGACGGCCGCGCACTCGTGCGTCCGGTTCGGCGTCGAGGAGATCATCGACCCGCTGGCTACCGCGGCCGGGCAGGGGATCGGCACTTCGGACCGTGAGCGCGGGGGGCGTGGGGGGTCGTCCCCCCATGGAGGGATACAGCTGTGGGTGCCCGACCCTGCCGACCCCGGCGCCTTCGACGACCGGATCGCCGCGGCCGGCGGCATCGACCTCTTCCTGCTGGCCTCCGGAGCCGGAGACGGCCACGTCGCGTTCAACGGCCCGGGTTCGGCCGCTGACAGCCGGACCCGTGTGGTCGGGCTGGCGGAGCGGACCAGGCTGGACAACCTGGCCACCTTCCCCTCGTTCGAGGGACGGCTGGAGCGGGTCCCGCAGCACGGCGTCACCGTCGGCATCGACACCATCGTCCGGCACTCGGCGTCGGTGATCATGCTGGTGCACGGCGCCGACAAGGGTGTGGCCGCCCGCCATCTGCTGGCCGCGGACGGCTACGACCCGGACTGGCCCGCGACCGTGTACGCCGCCTGCGCCCACCCCCGCCTCTTCCTCGACGAAGCTGCGGTCGCAGCCGCAGCCCTCGCGCCCGGCAGCTGAGCTCCCCGACAGCAGCACTCCCGACCCAGCAAAGGATTTCCACGCATGGCCAAGATCAAGCTCGCCTACCTCGGCGGCGGCTCCTCCCGAGCCGCCGGCACCATGGCCTCCCTCATCGCGCACGGACGTGAGTTCGAGGGTTCGGAGGTCGTCCTCATCGACCAGCGCCCCGACGAGCTCGAGATCGTCCGCACCCTGGCCGAGAAGATGGCCCGCTCCGAGGGTCTCGACCTCACCGTGACCGCGACCACCGAGCGGCGCGACGGGCTGGCGGGCGTGGACGCCGTGCTCACCAGCTTCCGGCCCGGCGACTTCCAGATGCGTCTGCAGGATGAGCTGATCCCCATGCGGCACGGCGTGATCGGCCAGGAGACCCAGGGCCCCGGTGGCTTCATGATGTCGCTGCGCTCGGTCCAGGTGTTCCAGGGACTGGTCGCCGACCTGGAGCAGGTGGCGCCGGGCGCCCGGATCTTCAACTACACCAACCCGGTGAACATCGTCTCCCAGGCCGTCGAGGACTACACCGACGTCGGGATCTACTCGATGTGCGAGGGTCCGATGACCTTCTGGCCCTCGATCCTCGAGACGGCCGGGCTGGATCCCGAGCGAGCGCACATCGTGATGGCCGGGGTCAACCACAACTGCTGGTCGACCACCCACCTCTACGACGGCGAGGACATCATGCCGCTGCTGGAGCAGGGCTGGGAAAAGGTGCGCGATGACCTCTCCGTCGACCCGTGGGCGAAGCGGATGCTGCACCTGGCCGTGGCCATGCAGTCGATCCCCGCCGACTACTTCCGCTACTACTACTTCGGTGAGGAGCTCTTCCGCGAGGCGCAGTCCAGTCGCCTCACCCGTGCCGGGGTGATCCTGGAGAACGTGGCCGGCTACTGGGAGCACTACCGCGAGCAGGCGGCGACCGCGCACCCCGTGCTCGACCCGGCGCGCTCTCGCGGCGGCATCCACGAGCTGGAGCTCGCGATCGACGTGATGAGCGCCTACTACAACGACACCGCCGCGACGCTACCGGTCAACCTGCGCAACACCGGTGGTGCGCTGCCGGGCTTCGACGAGGACACGGTGGTGGAGGTGTGGTGCACGGTCGACGGTTCGGGAGCGCACCCGATCGAGCAGCGCCCGCTGCCCCACGCCGTCCGGGGCCTCACCCAGCAGCTCGCTGAGTTCCAGCGGCTCGCCGCGCTCGCCGCCTGGGAGGGCAGCCGGGCCGACGCGGTCCGCGCGCTGGTGGCGCACCCCTTCGTCCCGACGCTCGCCGTCGCCGAGGAGCTCTACGACGACCTGGCGCACGCCAACGCGGCGTACCTGCCGGAGCGTCTGCTGCGGTGAGTCGCTACTTCCTCGGGGTCGACGCGGGCAACTCCAAGACCGTCGCCCTGCTCGCCGACGCCGACGGCCAGATCGTCGGCCGCGGGCGCGGCGGCGTGGGCGACATCTACGGCGCCGCCACCGAGGAGCTGGCCGTCGACGAGGTCGTGACGGCCGTGGAAGTTGCACTGGCCGCTGCCGGCGTCGAGGTGCACGAGGTCGCGGCTGCCGCGCTGCGACTGGCCGGCGTCGACTGGGCCGAGGACGACCGCTACTGGACCGACGCCGCTGCGCGTCGGCTGCCGGGCCTTCGCCGGCTCAGCATCCGCAACGACGGGTTCGCCCTGCTGCGGTGCGGCACGGTCTCGGGTGTCGGCGTCGCGATCACCGCCGGCACCGGCGCGGCCGTGGCGGCCCGGGGACACGACGGCCAGGAGTACTGCGCCTCCTGGTGGATCCAGCACTCCCTCGGTGGGCAGGGCCTGGGCGGCGCCGCCTTCCGGGCGGTGGTGGACGCCGAGATCGGGCTCGGCCCGCCGACCGCGTTACGGGCGGCGCTGCTGGAGCTGTTCGGCTACCCCGACGTGGCGGACCTGCTGCACGCCTTCACCCGCCGGGGCTCCGTCCGCTCCGACCGGGAGCTCGCCGCCGCCGCCCGCCCGGTGCTCCGCGCCGCGGCCGCAGGCGACGAGGTGGCCGGCGGCATCGTCGCGACGGCGACGAAGACCTTCGCCGGAGTGGCCCGGGTCGCGGCGGAGCGCACCGGGATGGCCGCGGGCGACGAGCCGGTCCCGGTCGTCCTTGGCGGGTCCGTCCTCACGTCGGAGTATCCCGCGTACCGCGACGGCCTGATCGAGGACCTACGCCGAGAGCTCGGGTCGGTCCGGGTCGCCGCGACCGCGGCCTCGCCGGTCGCGGGCGCCCTGCTCGACGCCCTGGCCGAGGGCGGCGTCAGCCTGGACCAGGAAGTGCACGACCGGGTGCTCACCGCCTCGCACCCGGCCGACTTCCTGCTCACCTGAGTGATGGCGCGGGCCACCCCGACCTTGGCGAGTTCGCTGCTGACGCTCGGTCGTGCTGCCGCTTCCTGCTCGCAGCAGCGGCCTGAGCAGAGCGGACGTGTGTCGGGCACGTGGGGTGCTACGTGCGGGCCGCACTGTTCGACCAGCGGGCGCGGCCGGCTCAGGCGGGCGGCTCGCCGGGCTCAACCGGCAGGGCCGAGCGTCGACGTTTGAGCAGCCGTAGCCGCCGGCGACCACCGCGCCGTCCCGTGCCCGAGGTGTCCGGCGAGTCCTCGGCGCGGTAGCGGGTCAGCCAGGCGGCGGTCGCGACCTGGTCGGGAGCAGCGCGACGCTGAAGGGCGTCGGGGGAGGAGTCCAGCTGCTGCAGGATCTGCTCGACCGCGGCCAGGACCGACCCCTGCAGCATCCAGAGCGGGGTCTGGCGACGCGGGTCGACGTCGAGCAGCACCAGCTCGGTGAGCACGGCCCGGGTCTCGCTCACGGCGTCGGCGGTGCGTCTCCGCAGCTCCTCCACCTGGTCCAGGGTGGCACCGCCGAACTGCGCGCTGACCAGGTCGCCGAAGGTGCGGACCGCGTCCGCCACGTCGTCGAGCACCACCGCGAACGCCCGGCGCAGCTCGACGACCGCTGCGTTGTCCTCGGCGTCGCCGGGAGCGTCATCGGCGTCCGTGGTCGATTCGCGGCCGATCACCACGACGAGGGCGCGGGCCGCGGTGAAGCAGCGGTCGAGCCGTTCCAGCGCGGCCTGCAGACCCGGGTGGATCTTGGCCTCCGCGAGCGCGCGGGCGTTCAGCCGGCGGCTCTCCTCGACGGCCCGGACAGCCGCCTCGGCGGCGTCCACGTCGCCCTCGATGTCGGTCAGCCAGTCCCACCAGGCCTGCAGCTCCTCCGGATGCGGCGCCCGGTCGGCCAGCGTCAGCGCCACCTCGTCGAGCAGCGCGGCCTGGGCGTGGGCGACCCGCCGGACCGCGCTGGTCGCCCGCGCGCTGGGGATGGAGACAGGCACCAGCAGGCTGAAGGCGATCCCGATCACCGACCCGATGAGGGTGTTCAAGACCCGGCCCTCCGCCGCCATCTCAGGCGCGGAGACGGCGAGGATGAGCATCGCGCTGATCGGGGTCTCCAGCGACTGGTCGCCCAGCCGGAACAGCCGCGCCAGCACCAGCGAGGTGGCGATGACCAGCGCGAGGCTCCACCAGGAGAGCCCGATGGTGCTGGCGAGGCCGACCGCGACGAGCACGCCGGTGAGCACCGCGCCGACGCGGACCAGCCCCATCTGCAACGTGCCGACCGTCGAAGCCTGGACCACCAGGAGTGCGGTCAGCGGGGCCGTCAGGTCGAGGATGCCGGGTGTGACCCGGTCGGCCACCAGGTAGGCGACGACCGCGGCCGCCGTCAGCCGCCCGATCTGCGCCGTCGCCGGCCGCAGTCGCGCCGGGACCGCCGCCCACGAGGTCGGGTAGGACGGCCACACCCACCACAGCGCCTGGCGCAGGCTCGACCGTAGCCGAGACCTCACCTGCTGGAGCCGCTCCGCCACGAGGTCAGTCTGGCGGGTCGGTGCCTGGGTGCCAATGTCCCATACCGAGTGCAGGCTCCATTGCGTCGACAAGCCGTTTTAAAAGGTCTCGAATGAAGAGAGATTGAAGGTAGAGCGCGCGGCTTTCAGCGGTCAGCCTGATAGGCCGACGATACGGGTTAGTTTGTTCTCCTAGGCGTTCCGGTGCCCCGGAGCGCGAGGTCTGCTTGGGAGTCGTCGTGCGCCGAATTCTGTTTCTTCTCCTGTGCACCAGCCTGTCGCTGGTCGGTGTAGCGCCTGCGGCGACAGCTGACCCTTTGCGCGTCACGTCAAAAGAGATAGCGCAGGTCGCACCGTCGGTACCGCGGTCACTGGTATCCAAGCCGGGGCGGAGCGCTCGCGTCGTGCGGGTGTCGTGGCGGGCGCCGGTGTTGTCGGGTCCTGCGAGGGTCACCTCCTATGCGGTCAGGATCACGCCGGGGTCCGGGCTTCGGCACGGTGGCCGGGTGACGGTGCCGGCCGGCCGTCTCCACACCTCGTTCGGCCACCTGTCGCCGGGCCGGAGCTATCACGTCACCGTGCGCGCGGTGAGTGCCGCAGGCCGCAGCCCGCACGCTTCGGTCGACTATCTAGCCGCGAGGAAAGCCTCCGCCTGGGTGTTCGCGACGAACACGACCACGGCTGCCGTCGTCCGCGTTTGGCTGCGTGGGAGCCGCGTCACCACGATCGCCCCGAGCCGTACCGCCTGGGCGGTGAACACCCAGGGCGACGTGTACGTGATCGACCGCGAGGCGCAGACCGTGTCACGGACCAAGGCCCGCGGCCGCAGCACCATCGTGATCGCGTCCGGCCTGGCCGAGCTCAAGGACATCCAGCTGGACGCGGCAGGGCAGGTGTACGTGCTCGCCGGCACCAGAGTGGTCCGCATGTCGGCCACGGGCGCGCGGCGGAGGGTGGTCGCCGAGCGGGCGTCGTACTCGGTCTTCGTCCGGCCCGACGGAACGGTGCTGACCACCGCCGGCGACGCCGACACCACGCCCCTCCAGATCCTGAGCTACCCGCCGGGTGGCGGCGCGCCGACCGTCCGGACCCTTCCTGGGCAGAACGGCGGCGCGTACTACGCGTACCGGCGGGGGTTGGTGGCCGACAGCGCGGGCAACGTCTTCGTGCACTGGGTGAGCGAGGGCGGCAGCGACTTCGAGTGGTGGTACCGGGTCGCCGCCGGCAGCACCACCCGGACCCGGCTCTACACCCGGATGGCGAACTTCGCCTTCGCCCTCGGCGCCGGCGGCCGTTCCTACCTGGCGCAGACCACGACCTACTGCGACATCATGGCGATCCTCGACGGTGTCTGCACCCCCGACCAGAGGGTGTACTCGATCCTCCGGTACGCAGCGGACGGCACCCCCACGAGGATCCCCGTCGAGCCCTTCGTCTACGACCAGTGGGGCCTCTACGCGGGCTCCGCGCTGGCGGTCGACCGCGCGGGACGCCTGTTCGTGGCGCAGGCGTCGGGGCCCTCAGCCGGGCTGCGGGAGTACGCCCCCACCGGCGGCGCCGCGAAGGTGCTGGCCGCCGGGGCCTTCACCGACGTGGTGCGTAACAACTGACGCCGTCCCCGTGTCAGGCTCTGGGGGAGATCAGACCGACACCAAGGACGGGAGAGCGCGATGAAGGTGGTCGTCACAGGGGGAAACGGTCGGGCCGGCCGTTGGGTCGTGCGTGACCTGGCGGCGGCAGGGCATGACGTGGTCAACGTTGACGTCACCGCCCGGCCGGACCTGGAGCTGCCGGCGGAGTTCTGCCGGGTCGACCTGACCGACGCGGGCCAGGTCTACGACGTCCTCGGGCAGTACCGGCCGGACGGGATCGCGCACCTCGCGGCCAACCCCTCACCCACCGGGCATGCGCGGGTCGACGTCTTCGACAACAACGTGGTCAGCGCCCACAACGTGCTGCAGGCGGCGGGTGACCTGGGGGTCGCCCGCGTGGTCTACGCCTCCAGCGAGATGGCGACCGGGCTGCTGAGCGACGGTGTGGTGCCGGACCGCATTCCCTTCGACGAGGACGAGCGCCGGCCCTCGCCCAACGCCTACGCGCTCAGCAAGTACATCAGCGAGGTGATCGCGGAGTCCGTCGTGCTCGCCCACCCCGAGACCGCCTGGGTCGGTCTGCGCATCAACAACGTCATCGACCCTGACGGCTACGACATCTTCCGCTCCGAATGGGACGACCCCGGCATGAGCAGCGCCAACTTCTGGAGCTACATCGACGCACGCGACGTCGGTACCGCCTACCGCGCCGCGCTCGAGGGCCGAAGCACCGGTCACGAGGTGTGCCTCATCGCGGCCGGCGACACCCGCGCTCGACGCGGTCTGCGTGAGCTGATGGCGCAGTACTACAGCGGCTACGACCGCTTCGCCGCCGACCACGACGACTTCGCGTCGGCGTTCGACTGCGCCAAGATGCAGAGCCTGTTCGGGTGGACGCCCAGCTACTCGTGGCGGGACGCGCTCAGCACCACCTGAGCCAGCGGTCCCGCCGCCGGGGTGCCCGAAGGCTTGTGGGGCCGGGGTCGACGCTTCTACTCTCGAGGATGGCCCAACTGAGCATGAGCGCCCCCGCGACGAGTGCGAGGTCCACCGCGACCGGTGACCTCGACCGGGCGGTCGGTGAGCTGCAGGAGCACGCGCGCCCGTTCGCCCGGCTCGGTCCCGCGGCCAAGGCACGGCTCGTCCGCTCGTGCCTGCCGCGGGTGGTCGAGGTCGCGTCGGCGTGGTCGGCTCGAGGGCTGCAGGCCAAGGGGCTGCCCTCGACCTCGGCCGAGGAGTGGCTGACGGGGCCGTTGCCGACCGTCCGGCACCTGCGGCTGCTGGGAATGAGCCTGGACGCCGTCGCGGCGTCCGGTCGTCCCGCCTTCGGGACGGGGAGCCGGCAGCGCGAGGACGGCAGGCTCGAGGTCGACCTGTTCCCGGTGACCGGGCTCGACAAGGCGCTCTACCGCGGCACCTCGGCGTACGCGGTGCTGCAGGACGGCATTGACACCGACACCGCACGGAGCCTGCAGGCGGCCTTCTACGCCGAGCAGGAGCCCGAGGGCGGGGTCTGCCTGGTCCTCGGGGCCGGTAACGCGTCGAGCATCCCGGCGATGGACGTCCTCTCCCTGCTCTTCAACGAAGGCCAGGTCTGCCTGCTCAAGATCAACCCCGTGAACGAGTGGGTGGGGCCGATCATCGAACGCGCGCTGGAGCCTCTCGTCGACGCCGGCTTCCTCCGGGTGGTCTACGGCGGCGCCGACGTGGGCGCGCACCTCGTCGGGCACGCCGGCATCGACGCGATCCACCTGACCGGCTCGGCGCAGACCCACGACGCCCTGGTCTGGGGGCCGCCCGGCCCCGAGCAGGACCGCCGCCGTGCGGCGAACGACCCGGTGCTCCGCGTGCCCATCACCTCCGAGCTCGGCAACGTGACCCCGATCGCCGTGCTGCCGCACCACTACCGGACCGCCGACCTCGACTTCCAGGCGCGCTACCTCGCGACCATGGTGGCCAACAACGCGTCCTTCAACTGCATCGCAGCCAAGATGTTGGTCACCGCCACCGGCTGGCCGCAGCGTGAGCAGTTCCTGGACCTGGTCAGCGGCTACCTCAGCCGGATCCCGACCCGGCGCGCGTACTACCCCGGTGCGGATGAGCGGTACGCCTCCCTCACCGCCGGTCGCGACGTCCGGCCGCTCGGGGCGCCGGCGGCCGGCGAGCTGCCCTGGGGTGTCATCCGCGGCCTCGACGCCACGGCCACCGACGACCCGCTCTTCTCCACCGAGCCGTTCTGCTCGCTGCTGTCGGAGACCTCGGTGGGCAGCAACGACCCCGTCGACTTCCTCGCGGCGGCCACGCCGTTCATGAACGACACCCTCTGGGGCACCCTCAGCGCCGCGATCATCGTCCCGCCCGAGCTGGAGCGCGATCGGGCCGTCAGCCGGGCGCTCGACCAGGCGATCACCGACCTCCGTTACGGCAACGTGGCCATCAACCACTGGCCTGCGCTCAACTACGCCCTGGTCTCGCTGCCGTGGGGCGGCCACCCGAGCACCACCCTGCAGGACGTCCAGAGCGGCACGGGCTGGGTGCACAACACCTTCATGCTGGGCGGCCTCGAGAAGGCGGTCCTGCGCGGCGGGATCCGCGTCCGGCCGGCGCCGCCGTGGTTCGCTGACCACCCGACGGCCGGTCGCGCCGGTCCCGAGCTGGTGGCCATGGAGGCCGAGCCGAGCTGGACCAGGCTGCCGGGGCTGCTTCGTCGGCTGCTCTGACCCCGCGCGCCCTGAGCCTGTCAAAGGCCACGAAGTGGTTGCGCTTTCAGCCACCTGAGGTCACCGCAACCTCTTCGGGGCCTCGACAAGCTCGGGACGGCGTTGATCATCTTGTCGGTGATCATGGGCACGCTCTCGCTGATCTTGCTGCACGGGGCCAACGTCAGGGTTGGTGGTGATCAACTTCTCGGCGGTGACGCCTGGGATTCCTGCCAGGCGGCGATGATCTCGGGCTTGAGCCGCCCGCGGTCGGCGACGGGGTGGCCGTTGAGCACCGCCCAGGCGCGGATCTCGGCCGTCGAGGGTTCTCTTGGCTTGGTCGCATCAGCGACGCCGGTGATCCGACGCTCGGCGTCGGGCTCGTCCCGCACCCAGGTCAGGGCGGCGGCGAGGTAACGGAAGGTCCACTCCTGCGCCAGGGTCCGCGTCTCGCAGAAGACCAGCGGCACCGTTGGCCAGCGGACCTGTAGCTCGGCCAGGCCGTCTGCCACCAGGGCGGGTCGCACGTGCTCCTGGGCGAAGATCTGGGAGTAGCGGTCCTCGACCACCACCGCCGCCCGGGGGAGCGTGGCGAGCTCGGCCAGCGCGAAGCGGAGCCGCCCCGACGTCAGGCTGCCGACCAGGTCGGAGAGTGACTTGCGTTCGACCGCGGCGACCAGGGTGCCGTCAATCTCCACCCCGTAGTCGCCGCAGCGCAGCGCCCGCCGTTCGGTGACGACCTGTTGTTTGGCGAACGTGTACGGGTAGCGCTCGTGCGCGTCCACCACGATCGCCAGCTCAGGCAGGCCTGCGGCCCGGGCTGTCGGGACCCGGACGTTCGGCCGCGCCTGCTTCCGCGTCCGCGGCGCCTGCCAGAAGACCACCTCGCGGCCACGGGCGGTGGTGAACACCAGCTGCGAACGTTGCTCCCGGCCCCGGTCGGCGATGACGTCGATCGCTGCGCCTCGGCGCTCGCACGACCGCAGCGGGATCTGTTCGACCAGATCCGGCTCGTCCGGCCACTCGCTGCGGGGCACCGGGTGGCAGTAGATCGCCGACGTCCGCGGCCAGGTGCCCTTGGTCCGGAAGACCAGTCCGCCCGAGACCGGCACCAGCATCAGGTAGGGCAGGCTGCTGTCGGCCGACGGGTTGCGGGCGATGAGCAGCTGCACGGGGCTCAGTCTCCCCGCTGTCGAGCCGGCCCGACCAGTGGCTCAGTCCGCACCGAGGACGATGGGCCGGATCCGCGCGAGGTCCAGCTTGGGCCGCCGCTCGGCGCCGGTGAGCCCGTTGCCTCCTGCAGCTCCGCCTCGCCCAGGCCGCGCCGGTACCAGACCACCGGGTGGTGGAAGCAGGTGTCGCCGACGCCGGCCGCTTTGGACCCGGCGGGACGGGGACCGTGGTGGTGAGCTCGAACGCACCGCCTGCGCGCAGCACTCGTCGGTGCCCACGCCGCTCAGGAGCCCTCTCGTGCAGGCAGATGGGTCGGTCGACAGCGTCGTGAGTCGCCAGGGGCGCGAGCGAGCGGCAGTCTTGCCCCATGACCACCCCCGATCGCCACCCCGGACCCGAGCTCGTCGAGGCCTACCGGCACTCGAGGATCGACCCTCTGGTCGCTCGCGACCTGCTGGCTGATGAGGTGGTAGAGCGGTGGGAGAGCGGCTACGACGTGGCCGAGGTCGTGGAGCGGGCCAACGCGACCGACCCAGAGGACCGGGGCGCCCTGCTGGCTCTGGTGGACGGCATGGCCGAGCTGGAACGGCGCGACGACTGGGCGTTCGAGGAGCCGGAGTCCCTGGCCGACATCCGGGCGAGCCTGCCAGCCGTCCCGACACCGTCCACGGGTTCCCGGACGGGACTGGCCGACCAGCTGGACGCCGCCTGGCTCGGCCGGATCGTCGGCTGCAACATGGGCAAGCCGGTGGAGTGGGGCTGGCACTGGACGGCCGCGCACATCCGTGACTACCTCGAGCGGGCCGGCGCCTACCCGCTGCAGGACTACATCCCTGTGCTCGACCCGATGCCGGCCGAGTTCGAGCTCCGCGAGAACTGGCCGGAGACCACCCTCGGCAACGTCAACGGCTCGGCCCGCGACGACGACATCGACTACCCGATCCTCGCGCTGCACCTGTTGGAGACTCACGGGACCTCGCTGCGTCCAGAGCACGTCGGCCAGGCGTGGACGACGCTGTTCCCGCTGATGCAGGTCTACACCGCCGAACGCGCGGCCTACATCAACCTCACCCTGGGCCTGACGCCGCCGCAGACCGCGACCTACCGCAACCCGTACCGGGAGTGGATCGGGGCGCAGATCCGGGCCGACGTCTTCGGCTACGTGAACCCGGGCGACCCGTGGGCCGCGGCCGAGCTGGCCCACGCCGACGCCACCCTCTCGCACACCGCGAACGGGGTCTACGGCGAGATGTGGGCGGCCGCGCTGGTCGCGGCCGCGTTCGACGCCTCCTCCGCGCTCGAGGCGGTGACCGTCTCGCTCGGCGTGGTGCCCCCGAAGTCCCGGCTGGCCGCGGCCCTGCGGCACGTTCTCGACCTGCACGGCGACGGAAGCACCTGGGAGCAGGCCCTGGAGCAGATCCAGCGGGCGTACGGGCACTACTCCTGGGTGCACACGATCAACAACGCCGCGGCCGTGGTGGCCGCGCTGCTCTGGCACGAGGGCGACTTCGCCGCCGCAACCGGTGCGGCGGTGATGAGCGGTTGGGACACCGACTGCAACGGCGCCACCGTCGGCTCGGTCGCCGGCATCCTCGCCGGGAACCGCCGGGTTGCCCGCGCGGCTGGTCGACCCGCTGCACGACCGCACCCGCTCCGCCCTCTTCGGCTTCGACAACTCCCGGATCAGCGATCTCGCCGCGCGCACCTACGCCCTGGCCTCCGGCGGGCTCAGCCGGGTCACTCCGGGCTGACCGCCCCAACCCTGACTCTCACCGACTTGTCAGAAACCAGTTGTCCCAGGGGCCAACTGAGTTCTGACAAGTCGGCGAGAACTCGGGGTCAGGCCGGGGCGAGGGCGCGCCAGACGAGCGTGGAGACGCCCTCGACGGTGGCGATGCCCTTGTTCTCGGTCTCGTTGTCCAGGGTCAGGACGGCGATCAGGTAGTCGCGGCCCTCGCCCCGGACGTGGCCGACGCTGTGCACAGCCCAGCCGTCGCGGCCCCGGGGCAGCCAGCCGTTCTTCAGCTCGACGGTGACGCCCTTGCCCGGGCCGGCGGAGACCCCCCAGTCCTGGCCGGGGTCGACCGAGGACATCAGCGTGGCCGCGTACGCCCGGCCCGCCGGGCTGATCAGGCCTGAGGCGCCGGTCAGGTGGCCCATCAGGACGACCTGGTCGGCGGCGGTGACCTTGGTCAGTCCCCAGTAGCCCTTGGGGCCGGCCGTGGTGCGGGTCATCCCGGCCTCGGCGAAGAAGCGGTCCATCGCCTTGCCGCGGCCGAGCCGGTTCCACAGCGTCGATGCGGCGCCGTTGCTGCTGTCGCGGATCATCCGGCCGAGCAGCGACTTCTCGCTCGCCGTCAGCGCGCGACCCGCCTGCTCCTGCCGGCGCAGCGTGGCGGCCAGGATGGCGATCTTGACCACGCTGGCGCTGTCGTACGCCTTGTCCGCGCGGTAGCCGTACTCCTGGCCGGTCACCAGGTCACGCACCTCGACGGCCCCGGTGGTGGGCCGTCCCTGCAGGTATGTCCGCAGCTGAGCCTCCAGCCCTGGGGCCGCCGGCGCAGGCTGCGGCTCGGCGGCGGGCACGTCTTGGACGGAGGGGCCGGTCACCGCGAGGACGACCAGGGCGGCGACCGTGACCACGACGGCCAGCCCAAGCCGGATCCGGTCGCCCGGACGCGTCGGCCGGACGATCTCGGCACCTCGGCTGCGCGGACGACCCGTCGGCCGCGGGGCGTGCGTCCGTGGCCGGTCCGGCGTCAGCAGCGTCAAGTCGGTTCCCGAGGAGCGGTCGGCGGGGGAGGCCGGAGGCGCCGGCAGCAGCAGGCTACGGCGGGAGACCGTCCGACCTCAGACGACGCGCGGGTGAGCCGCTAGCGACCGACTGCGTAGCCCTGTCCGCCACGGGAGTTGGCCGCTGCCCCCAGCTCGCCGGTGGCCGGGTCGCGGGTGACGGCGGACAGCCGGCCCAGCGTCCAGTCACCGGCCCGTGTGACGGCGTGTCCCCGCGCCACCAGACCGTCCAGCACGTCGACTCCCAGCCGGTCCTCGACGACGGCGCCGGCCGGCGTCCAGGTGCGCGGCCAGAACGAGCCGGCCATCGCGGTGGTGTGCAGCGTCGGCGCGTCGATCGCCTGCTGCGGGGTGTACCCGCCGACGAGGACGCGCAGCAGGTAGACCAGCTGCCACTGGTCCTGCTGGTCCCCGCCAGGCGTGCCCAGCGCGGACAGGGGGACGCCGTCGCGGAGCAGCAGGGTGGGCGTCAGCGTGGTGCGGGGCCGCCGGCCGGGCCGCAGCACCGACGGTGAGGCCGGGTCGAGCCAAGCCATCTGCAGCCGCGAGCCCAGGCAGAAGCCGAGCTCGGGGATGTGCGGCGAGGACTGCAGCCAGCCGCCGGAGGGCGTCGCCGAGACCATGTTGCCCCAGCGGTCGACCACGTCGAGATGGCAGGTGTCGCCGCGCGTCTCGCCGAGACGCGACACCGTCGGCTCGCCCACCCCTTCCGCGTTCCCCGCCGGCGCCTCGGTCAGCAGCGGCGCCCGGTACGCCGCGTAGCCGGCCACCTCGCCGGGGCGGACCTCGGCGGAGGCCCGGTCCGTGATCAGCGCGCGGCGCTCGTCCGCGTAGACCTTCGACAGGAGCACGTCCAGCGGCACCTCCAGCTCGCCGGCGGCGACGTCGGGGTCGCCGTAGTAGGCGTCGCGGTCCGCCAGCGCCAGCTTGAGCGCCTCGAGGACGTGGTGCGCGCCGAGCCCGGTCGACGGGTCGAGCTCGGCGTCGGGGTAGCCCTCGAGGATCGCGAGCGCCTGGAGCAGCGCGGGGCCCTGGCCCCAGGCGCCGGTCTTGGCCACCGTCCAGCCCCGGAACCCGAGCGTCGTGACGGGCTCCCAGCTGGCCTGGAACGCCGCGAAGTCCGCCGCCGTGATCACCGCCGCGTGGTCGCGGCCCGAGGAATGCCGGTGTGGCGTGGCGAGGAAGGCCGACGCCGTCTGGGCCACCTGGCCCGTACGCCACTCGAGCCGGGCGGCGTCGATACGCTCCTCCCGGGTCGTCGCGCTGGCGCCCGCGGCGAGCAGGCCGCGCAGCACTGACGCGTACGCCGGGTTGGTGGCCAGCTCGGTCGAGGGGCGCGGGCTGCCACCGGGCAGCCAGAAGTCGGCCGATGTCGTCCAGTGCCGGGTGAACAGCCCGCGGAC
This sequence comes from uncultured Actinomycetota bacterium, assembly GCA_963727215.1. Taxonomy (GTDB): domain Bacteria; phylum Actinomycetota; class Actinomycetes; order Propionibacteriales; family Propionibacteriaceae; genus Microlunatus. Next base: position 780,488 of record CAVSFR010000006.1, on the reverse strand, counting down.
CGTGGCCGCGGTCGCCGCGACCCGAGGCACCAGCGGGTAGCCGTGCTCGGCGTAGTCGAGGACGTAGGACCAGACGTCGGAGAGCTCGCACGTGCCGTGGTCGCGCAGCAGCAGCAGCCAGGCGTCGACCGCCCCCGGGACGGCGGCAGCCAAGCCGCCCGCGCCGGGCACGAGATCGAGACCCTCGGCGGCGAAGTGCTCCAGGGTTGCGCCCGCCGGGGCCGGACCCTGCCCTACCAGCACTTGCGGTGTCGGGTCGTCCGCGGTGGCGATGATCGCCGTCAGGTCGCCGCCCGGTCCGTTCAGGTGCGGTTCCACCAGGTGCAGCACAAAAGCCGCGGCGACCACCGCGTCGAAGGCGTTGCCGCCGCGTTCGAGCATGGCCATGCCCACCGCGCTGGCGGACCAGTGCGTGGTGGCGCACATGCCGAACGTCCCCCGCAGATCGGGGCGGGTGAGGTGGTCGGCCGGCGGGGTGAAGGCGGTTCGGGGCACCTCGACATGATGCTCCCGATGAGTTGGAGCGCCGGGGCGGGTCAGACGTTCATGGCGCGACTTCTCTACTCCGGCATCACCTCCCTCGACGGCTACATCGCCGACGCCTCGGGCTCGTTTGCCTGGGCCGAGCCCGACGAGGAGGTGCATGCCTACGTCAACGACGCCCACCGCACGGTCGGGACCCACCTGTACGGGCGACGGCTGTACGAGGTGATGGTGGCCTGGGAGAACGTCTCCACCACGGAGGGCCCGGCCGTGATGAGGGACTTCGCCGCGACCTGGCAGGAGGCCGACAAGATCGTCTACTCCACGACCCTGCCCGAGGTCTCCAGCCCGCGGACCCGGCTCGAGCGACGCTTCGACCCGGCCGCAGTCGCTCGGCTCAAAGAGACCTCCGACCGTGACCTGTTGGTGGGCGGTCCGGGTCTGGCCGCCAGCGCGCTGCGCGCGGGGTTGGTCGACGAGATCCGGCCGGTGGTCGTCCCGGTGGTGGTCGGCGGCGGCACGCCGTTCCTGCCGACCGACCTGACTCTCGCGCTCGAGCTGCTGGACGAGCGTCGCTTCGGTAACGGGACGGTGGCCCTGGCCTACGCGGTGCGCGCGCCTGAGTGAGGCCTGGGCCGCTCAGCCGTCGCTGCGGCTGAGCCGGATCCAGCGGTAGCCCCAGCCGTGCAGCTCCAGACCCACGAGCTCGGCGGTGGGGGCGTCGTAGGGGCCGTCGACCAGCAGGTCGTACGGCTGCTCGTCCTGCTCGCCGAGTCGCCCGACGTCGACCGTGACGGGCTCGTCGGCCAGGTTGTGGAGCAGCAGGATCGACCCCGACGGGGCGTCGAACCGGTGGGCCAGCACGGCGCGCGGCAGCGGCACCGGGATCACCTGGCAGCTGCCCGTGCCGATCTCCGGGGCCATCCGCAGCGTGTGCACGAGGTTCTCGAACCAGCGCAGCAGGGAGTTCGGGTCGCGTTGCTGCGCGCGTACGTTGACCTGGTCCGTGGCGAAGTCGGCGTCGCTGACCAGCGGCCGAGCGAGGGCCTTCGGGTCGGCGGTCGAGAAGCCGCCGTTGGGTCCGTCGTCCCACTGCATCGGGGTCCGGAACGCCTCGCGCCCGTCCAGGGCGAGGTCCTCGCCCATGCCGATCTCGTCCCCGTAGCGGACCACCGGCGTGCCCGGCAGCGAGAACTGCAGCGCGTACGCGAGCTCGATGTGGCGCCGGTCGCCGCCCAGCATCGGCGCCAGCCGTCGCCGGATGCCGCGGCCGTAGAGCTGCATGTCCTCCTCGGGAGCGAACGCGGCGAAGACGTCGCTGCGCTGCTCCCCGGTCAGCCGGCTCAGGTCGAGCTCGTCGTGGTTGCGCAGGAAGGTGGCCCACTGCCCACCCTCTGGCAGCACGACCGCGCTCATCAGCGCCTCGACGAGCGGCTCGGCGTCCCGGCGGGCCAGAGCCAGCCAGATCTTCGGGTTGAGCAGGAAGTCGAACATCAGGTGGGCACGGTCGTTCGGGCCGTCCGGGCGGCTGCCGACGAAGCTCGGGACGGCGGCCGGGGCGACGTTGGCCTCGCAGAGCAGCACCGAGTCCCCGACCTGCCACTGCATCTCCTGCCGCCAGGAGTCGAGGATGGAGAAGTCCTGCGGACCCGGGTCGACGCCCGGGCTGACCTGCTCGAGCACGAACGGGGCCGCGTCCACCCGGAAGCCGGCGACGCCGAGCTGCAGCCAGAAGGCCATCACCTTGGCGATCTCGGCGCGCACCTCGGGGTTGGACCAGTTGAGGTCGGGCTGGAAGCCGTAGAAGCGGTGGAAGTACCAGGCGTCGGCCTTCTCGTCCCAGCTCCAGGTCTCCTCCTGCTCGCCGGGGAAGACGGTGCCCTGCGTACGGTTCGGCGGCTCCTCGGCGCTCCACACGTACCAGTCGCGGTAGGGCGAGTCGGGGCTGGACTGCGCCGAGGTGAACCAGGGGTGCTCGTCGGAGGTGTGGTTGACCACCAGGTCGAGGACGATCCGGATGCCGCGCTCGCGGGCCGCCCGGGTGAGCTCGGCCATGTCGCCCAGGCTCCCCAGCGCGGGGTTGACGGCGTAGTAGTCGGTGATGTCGTAGCCGTTGTCGCGGCCCGGACTAGGGTGGACCGGGTTGAGCCACAGACAGGTGACGCCGAGCCGCGCAAGATGGTCGAGCCGGCTGATCAGCCCGCGCAGGTCACCGCGGCCACTGCCGTCAGAGTCCTGGAACGACGCCACCTCGATGCAGTAGACGACGGCTTGCTGGTACCAGCGAATGGTCATGCCTGCGAGTCTGGCCCAGATCGCCTCGTCCCGGGGCAGCGGCCATGGACGGTCGCGGACGGCCGCCAGGATGGTGCTCGGTTAGGGCTGTGCCGTGTGGCTGCGGCTCTGGCCACGGGCGGTTCCGCCACCGCGGGCCTACCGCGAGGAGCTCTTCGGGCCTGTGGCCGTGGTCTACAGGGTCTCCGACGACGAGGAGGCCCTCGCGCTGGCCAACGACACGGCCTACGGCCTCGGAGGTGCGGTGTTCAGCACCGACCCCGAGCGCGCGGCCAGGGTCGCCCGGCGCCTCGAGGTCGGCATGTCCAACGTCAACACGGCCGGCGGTGGGGGAGCGGAGGTGCCGTTCGGCGGCGTCAAGCGCAGCGGCTTCGGCCGTGAGCTGGGTCCTCTGGGCATGGACGAGTTCGTCAACAAGCGACTCTTCTACGTGGCCGACTGACCCTTCGGTCGGGCCAGGTCCCCTGGCCGGGAGTCCGGACGTCGACCCGGGACCGGCGACGTCAGCTCCGCAGGAAAGGTGCGACTGCGGCGGCGACGACCTTGGGCTTGATCATGTGGGTCTGGCCGGGCAGCGTCTGGAGCCGGGCGTGCGGGACCGCGGCGGCGATGGCGGCCTGGGCGTTCTGCATGTACGTCGGGCTCTTGCCTCCGGCCAGCACCAGCGTCTGGGGTGCGACGGCGTCGTAGTATCCGGCCGGAAGCGGCTGGCCCTGCTGGTGGCCGAGGACGATGGCGTAGTCGTTCGGCAGTGTTCGCGCCACGCCCACCATGTGCTTCCAGGGCGGCATGAAGCGCATCACGCTCACCATCGGCCCCGGCATGCCTACGGTCCGCAGGAACAGCCGGACAGCGTCGCCGGCCTTGCCGGCATCGACCAGCTCCGCCGTCCGCTCGCCCAGCCGCAGGTCGTTGGCCACGTGGGTGTCGTCCACGATGAACGGGGCCTCGTAGAGAGCGAGCCGGTCGATGGGCGCGCCCTGCCGAGCCGCCTCGAGCGCCAGCGCAGCCCCGGACGAGCTGCCGAGCACCGACACGCGGCCGCCGGCCGCGTCGATCACCGCGAGCAGGTCCTCGACCTCCCGCTGGACCGCGTACGGGCTGGTGCCGGCCCCGCTCTCACCGCGTCCTCGGCGGTCGTAGATGTAGACCGTGTAGTCGGAGAACGCCTCGGCCAGGCCACGCGACGGTCCCATCACCCGCTGGCACAGGGCCCCGTCCACGTTGACCAGAGCCGGTCCCTGACCGTGCACCTCGTAGGCGATCCGGGTGCCGTCGGCCGAGGTGGCGAACCGGGTGCTGATCTGGGTGCTGGGGCTCATGGGTGCTCTTTCCTGGTGGGCTCGGACGGTCGTCACTCAGTCGTCGGACGGGAAACGCGGATTTCGACGCGGGCCGGAAAGCTCGTCAGCCCGATCGAGCAGGACGGTGCGCTCGCCCTCGTTGCGCGTCAGCTCGGCTGCGGTCCGGAAGGACACCGCCGCCTCCTCGGCGCGGCCGGCCCGAGCCAGCAGGTCCCCGCGGACCGCCGGCCGCAGGTGCGAGGCGGCCAGCGCCTCCGGCGGCAGCGCGTCGAGCACGGCCAGGCCGGCGTCCGGCCCGAAGGCTCGCCCGTGCGCGACTGCCCGGTTCACCTCGACGTACGGACTGGGTGTCAACCGCCCCAGGATGTCGTAGCGCCCGGCGAGCCCGACCCAGTCGGTCGCCTCGGGGGTCCGCGCGCGGGCGTGGAAGGCGGCGATCTCGGCCTGCAGCAGGTACGGGCCGCCGGGCGTCCCCAGGGCATGAGCGCGGCTGATCGCCGCGAGCCCGCGCCGGATCAGCAGCTGGTCCCACCGCCGCCGGTCCTGGGCTTCGAGCAACACAGGCTCCCCGCCAGGACCCGTCCGAGCGTGGGTACGGGACTCCTGGATCTCCAGCAGCGCCTGGAGTCCGTGCACCTCCGGCTCCTGCGGGGCCAGCCCGGCCAGCAGCCGGCTCAGCCGCAGTGCCTCCAGGGTCAGCTCCGGCCTCGTCCAGTCGGTCCCGGTCGTAGCGGCGTACCCCTCGTTGAAGATCAGATAGACCACGGCGAGCACGTCGGCCAGCCGCTCCGCTCGCTCCCGCCCACGCGGCAGCTCGAGATCCACGCCGACCAGCGACTTCTTGGCCCGCGAGATGCGCTGGCCGATCGTCGCGTCCTTGACGCCGTAGCCGTGGGCGATCTCGGCCGTGGTCAGACCGCCGACCAGGCGCAGGGTCAGCGCGGTCCTCGACTCCGGGGGCAGGGCCGGGTGGCAGGTCAGGAAGATCAGCCGCAGCACATCGTCCTCGATGTGGTCGACGGCGGTCTCCAGGTCGGGCACGGTCGCCTCCCTCAGATCCACGGCCAGCTCGGCGGTCCTGCGTCGTAGCGTCTCCGCGCGTCGGAACTGGTCGACGGCCCGGCGCTTGGCCACCGCCATCAGCCAGGCGCCCGGGTTGGCCGGCGTCCCCGACGTCGGCCACTGCTCCAGAGCGGCGACGAGGGCGTCCTGGGCCAGGTCCTCGGCCAGCCCGACGTCGCGGGTCAGCCGCACCAGCCCGGCGATCAGCCGGGTCGACTCGAGCCGCCAGACGGCCGTGACCACCGCGGCCGTGTCGTCGCTCACGGGTGCGATCCTAGGGACGCTCAGCCCTGGTCAGCCCCGGTGATCCGGCGCACCTCGACCGATCCCTCCCAGCCTGGCCAGTTCTGGACGTGGATCTCGGCCACCCGGTGCGCCCCGGCCAGCGCCTCCTCGTGCGACCGGGCCTCGATGATCGCGTAGCCGCCGACGACCTCCTTGGCCTCGGCGTAGGGGCCGTCGCTGGTCAGCAGCCGGCCCGCCGTCACCCGGTACTCCGTGCTCTGCGCGGTGGGCCAGAGCCCACCGGCGTCGATCATCGAGCCGGACGCGAAGGCCTCCATCAGCTCGCGGCCCATCACCTCCTGCAGCTCCGCCGGGGCCTCCCCGACGTCTTCCCGCATCTTGACCAAGACCATGTAGCGCATCTCGAACCTCTCGTGTAGTTGCAGCCCTGCGGTGGGTGGGTCACCCTTGCGTCGGACGAGCGGTCCCATTTTCGACCACGTACTGTCAGAAGATGACCGCTGAGACTCCTGAACCGATCGACGTCCGCAACAACCCCGAGTCCCGGGCGGCCGAGAGCGGCCGGTCCTCGGTCGTCTCCCGTGCCAACGACGGCGGCGCCCCGCCGCGCGACGCCCCCGAGAGCGGCGAGCTGCCGGAGGCGATGTCCGGTGGTACGGCCGACGGCAGCCCGATCGACGGGGTCACGATCAGCAAGGCCGACGCCGACGACGCCGTGTCGGGTGACACCGGCCCCAACGAGCTCGACCCGCCCTTCTCGAACACTCACGCCTAGCACTCAGACCCGCGACAGGTTGTAACACTGGGGTGGTTTCCCCGCCGCTGGCCGGCCGTGAGAATGCTGGACATGGCGACCGTCTCTGATATCACCTCCGCGCAGCTGGCCTACGGCACGAAGGTGGTGGCCGTCGAGCCGGGTGGGGTCGAGGTGATCCCAGCCGAGGAGCGGCACGGTCGTCCGGTCCAGCTGCTCTGGACGTGGGCCTCACCCAACATGGAGTTCGCCACCGTCGCCGTGGGGATCCTCAGCGTGCTGGCCTTCGGGCTGACCTTCTGGCAAGCGGTCGCAGCCCTGGTGCTCGGGACGGCGCTCGGCTCGATCACCCTCGGCCTTCTCTCCACCTGGGGTCCGCGGGACGGGCTGGCCCAGATGGTGCTCAGCCGGACCGCGTTCGGCTTCCGGGGCAACGCGCTGCCCGCCGGGCTGAACAGCATCACCGCCGGCATCGGCTGGTTCGCCGTCAACAGCATCAGCGGGGCGCTCGCCCTCAAGGCCCTGACCGGGCTCCCTGCTGAGCTGGCGTTGATCGTGGTGGTCGGAGCGCAGCTGGTGGTGGCCTTCTTCGGTCACAACCTCGTGCACGCGTTCGAGCGCTACGCTTTTCCCGTCCTCGCCGTGATCTTCGTCGTCGCTGCGGTGATCGTGCTGAGCAAGGCCAACCCGGGCCTGCCGGCGTTCAGCGAGGGTGCGCCACCCACGATCGGCGGCTTCCTGATCACGACGGGAGCCGCGTTCGGCTACGCCGCCGGCTGGAACCCGTACTCGTCGGACTACACGCGCTACCTGCCGCGCAGCACCCCGCGGCTGCCGGTGGCCCTCTTTGCCGGGCTCGGCTGTTTCCTCTCCTGCTGCCTGCTCGAGATCGCCGGCGCGGCGATCGTCACCGCGGGCGGGACCGAGGTCGCCCCGTCCTCCTTCACCGACCTGCTGCCCGCGGTCGTCGGCAAGGCGACACTCCTGGCCATCTGCCTGGGCGCGGTGGCGGCCAACGTGCTCAACGTCTACTCGGGCGCGATGTCGTTCATGGCCCTCGGCCTCAAGGTCCCGCTCTCTCGGGCGCGGGCCATCGTAGCCGTCGGGTTCGGCCTGATCGGGCTGGTCCTGGCCTCCTTCGGCCTGCCCAACGCGGGGACCGAGTACGAGGCGTTCCTGCTGGTCATCGCCTACTGGATCGCGCCCTGGCTGGGGGTCGTGCTCACCGACCGCTACCTGCGTCGGGGCGCTGACTTCGGCGCGATCGCCCAGAACAAGGCGCACCGCAGCCTGGCCGGACCGGTCGCGATGCTGGTGGGGCTGGTGGTCTCGGTGCTGCTGTTCAGCAACCAGGCCCGGTTCGTCGGCCTCGTGCCGCGGCACGTCGCAAACGCCGGGGACCTCACCGCGGCCGTGGGCTTCGTGCTCGCGGCCGGGGTCTACGCGCTGATGTTCCGGGCGCAGCGCGCGAGTGTCGTCTCGTGAGCCCGGCCGACCATGAACTTCTGGCCGTCGCCTACGCCGAGGCGCAGGCGGGCCTGGCCGAGGGCGGGATCCCGATCGGGGCGGCCTTGTTCGCCGCCGACGGGACGCTGCTCGGACGCGGCCGCAACCGCCGCGTCCAGGACGGGAACCCGGCCATGCACGGCGAGACGAACGCCTTCACCCACGCCGGGCGTCAGCCCACCTACCGCGGCACCACGATGGTGACCACGCTGTCGCCGTGCTGGTTCTGCAGCGGCCTGGTCCGGCAGTTCGGCATCAGCCGGCTGGTGGTGGGCGAGGCCCGCACCTTCGTCGGCGGCCACGACTGGGTGGCCGAGCACGGCGTCGAGGTCGTGCTGCTCGACGACCCCGACTGCGTCGCCATGATGACCGACTTCATCGCCGCCCAGCCGGCGCTGTGGAACGAGGACATCGGCGTCGACTGACCGCGTGGTCGGCGGAGAACTTCGCGCCTCCGACACGCTCACGGCGCACGGTCGATCAGTCGGCGTCACCCGCTGCGCGGCGTCCGAGCGCGACGGCTCCGACCACCACGAAGGACAGCACGGCCACCGCGACGGCCCACGGCCACAGCCGCGGTGCCGACGTCGAGAGGGGCATGGCGACCGGGGTGGCGGCACCGGAGGAAGAGTCGGGCTGACCCGTACCGGCGGCTCGTGCCGTGAAGGTGAACGTACCCGAGACGGGGTGCCCGTCGGCGGAGGTCACCCGCCACTCGACCGTGTACGCCCCGGCGGGAGCGCCGCCCTGGATGGGCTGGGTGACGGTGGAGTCGACGAGCACGGGGTTACCCCGCTGGACCTCGCCGGCGGGACCGCGGACCACGATCCGGGTGCCCATCGCGATGGCGGGCTCGTCGAAGGTGAGGACGACCGTCGACGGGACCCGCGCGACGGTGCTGCCGTCGACCGGGCTCGTCCCGTTGATCACGTCGTGGGCCGACGCCGGATCGGCGCCCACCCCCAGGGTGAGCGCCGATCCGAGCAGGACCAGGAGCAGCCGGGCGGTGATGCTCACGCGGTCCGCCGTCGGCCGCGCAGCAGGGCGAGCGCCACCCCGACCAGCGACACCACCAGGGCCGCTGCCCCCAGGCCGCGCGCCACCCCGTCGGGTCGCGAGGGCGTCAGGGTGGTCGTCGTCTGGGCTTCGGCGCCGGTGACGACGAGCTCGGGCGCGGGCCGCTCGGGCTCCTCACCGGAGGCGGGCGTTGGCTGGTCCCAGGTGACGACCGTGCCGTCGGAGTAGGTCTGGGTGGCGGGCAGCAGGACGGTTCCGGCGGCGGGCAGCGGTCCGACGGACAGGGCGAACTCCTGGTACTGACCGGGAGCCACGCCGGCGTCCTTGCCGGCCGTCCAGGTCACCGTGCGGACGGCCCTGGTCAGCGTCGTGCCCTCGGAGGTGACCGGCTCGGGCAGGGCCTCCTCGGTGCTCGTCGCCGTCCAGCCGGGCACGGGCCGGCTGCTGACGTAGAGGAAGGGCGACTGCTGCGGCAGCTGGACCGAGACCTTGACGGTGTCGGCCTGATCGGACTCGTTGGGCACCCGGAACGTGAGGGCGCTGAACGATCCGGCCGTGGTGCTGTCGGCGAGCACCCGGACGTGGGCGTCGGCGACGGCGGGGGTGGCGAGCGCGAGGAGCCCGGCGGCGGCAGCGGTGGCGGTCAGCCGGACGGGCACCCGGGCGCGCAGGGAGGTGGCGAGGAAGATCATGGGAGTTCCGATCGACGAAGGGTGCGGCGCGCCGCCGAGGCGCGCCGGGAGGGGGACGGTCGCGGCGTCGTCGTCGCCGTTGGGCGCGAGCAGAGCAGTGGACCGCAGGTCAGCAGGCAACCCGGACGCGCGGCGGACCGCGCGGGCCGGCGGCAGGCCAGGCCCGCCGGACGGGCCGCGGCAAGGCTCGCGGCGGAGCTGTCCGGGCCGGTCGGGGCTGCGGCCGGGGGCCCGGCGCAGCGGTGGCCACAGCGACGACGCGGTCGGCCGCCCGCCACAGCCACGCCTCACCGCGAGCCAGCAGGGCCGCGGTGAGCAGGGTGGCCAGCAGGTGGCCGCCCCACATGGCCCAGCCCGGCAGCGCCGGATGCATAGCGGAGGTCATCGCGCAGGCTTGCAGGGCGCCGTGCCCGGCGTGCCCGGCCGGCCCGGCCGGCACGGCCACGAGGCTGCAGCCGGGGACGGCGCGGGAAGCGGACTCGAAGAGCACGTGCAGCAGCCCCTGCTGCAGGGCCAGCGCCGCCAGCAGCAGGCCGAAGTGGCAGCGGCGGGCCGTCAGGGTCACGGCCACCACGCCGAGCACCGCGCCCGTCACCGCCAGCACCCAGGCGGCCGGCAGCTGACCGCCGCCCGCCAGGTGCGCCAGCGTCGCCAGCAGCAGCGAGCCGCCTCCGAGCGCACCGACTCGGACCAGCCTGCGGGCACCGCTCACCGGGGCGAGAGGTCCCGGGTCGTCGTTCGGCACGTCCCCAGCATAGGAACATCGATAGGCAAGTGGATCCTCACGCGACTACCCGTGAGGATCCACTTGCTTATCTGGTCGGGCCGGCTTCGAGGGCGAGCAGCGTCCGCTTGGCCTCGAGCCCGCCGAGGTAGCCGCCCAGACTGCCGTCGGATCGGAGCACCCGGTGGCAGGGGACGAGCACGGGCAGGGGGTTGGTGGCGCAGGCGCTGCCGACCGCGCGTACCGCTCGGGGGTTGCCCGCCCGTGCGGCCACGGCCGTGTAGCTGGCCGTCCGCCCGTACCCGATCCCCGCCAGCTCGTGCAGCACGACGCTTCGGAATCCTGCCGAGAGCCGCCAGTCGAGGGCGAGGTCGAAGTCCTGCCGTCCGCCGGCGAAGTACTCGTCCAGCTGCCGGGCCACCGCGTCGAGCCGCGCCGGGGCCCGCAGCACACGCGGGCTGATCCGGTCGGCCAACCGCTGCAGCACCTGCGCGTGGTCCTCGGCGGCGTAGGCGAGCCGGACGACGCCGCGGTCGGTCGCCGCCACCAGCAGCGACCCGACCGGGCTGTCCAGCGTGCGGTACGCGACGTCGAGGATGTCGTCGCGGGTGGCTGCGGCGGCCAGCCGGTCGTGCAGGTCCTGCTGGTGCTGGGCGGACGGGTCGAGCGCCTCGGCCAGCTCCGCCACGAGGGGTGGTGTCGTCGTCATCAGGTGGTCCGTTCGTGAGGGCGGGTGGGCAGGTAGGTCCGCCGCAGCGCGGCGATGCCGTCGGCGGCCGCGCGTCGGGCGGCGTCGGGACTCACCCCGACCAGTGCGGCCACCTCGCCGTACGGCAGGCCGCCGAGGTGGTGCAGGGCGACGGCCTGCCGCTGTCGGACGGGGAGTCGGGCCACGGCGTCCAGCAGGGTGTCCGCGTGCTCCGTCGTGGTGTGCGGTCCGGAGTGGTCGGGCGGCGGCCGGTCCGTCGGTGGTGGCCGTCTAGCGGCTGCGCGAGTCACGTCGACCGCCTTGCGGTGGGCGATGGTGACCAGCCAGGCCTCGACGTTCGCGTCGGCCGGCAGGTCGGGGTAGGCCTTGAGGGCCGACAGGAAGGTCTCCGACCAGGCGTCGTCAGCCTCGTCCGGTCCCAGGACGGCGCGGCAGACCCGGAGCACTGTGGGTCCGTGCGTCTCGACGACGGTCTCGAACGGCGGCAGGGTGAGCACGTCCGGTAGACGCCTGGCGGCGGGCTTTCGTGAGGTCGGGGGCGTGAGCAGCCTCAGTTGATCCGGCTGACCGCGAACAGCTCGGCCAACCGGCCCTCGGGCAGGCCGGCGCGCGCGGCGTTGCCCGCGTTCCAGCCCCGGAGTGACTGCTCCAGCCCGTCGCCCTGGTGCGCGGTCTGCGAGGCGTGCGCCTGCAGCGCGCGGACCTTGCGGTCGAAGTTGTCGGTGATGTCCACCGCGTGCGGGGAGTCCTGGTGGGCGGTGAGCCAGAGCTCGGTCACCTTCCACGGCTCCAGGCCCTCGCTGGTGATCAGCTCCGGCCAGGCGAAACGGTTCTCCGCGGCCGGGTAGACCGCCCGGACGGTGGCCTCGCCGGCGGCGAGGTGGTCGGGGTGGGACGCCTGCAGCCGCTGCAGCAGCCGCTGGGGGGACTGGCAGGACACCCGCTGCGGCCGGACCTGCCGGATCACCCGGACGATGGCCCGCTGCAGCTCCCAGCTGGGCTCGAGCCAGCCATCGCTCCAGCCGTCGAGGAAGCGCACGTCGGTGATGCCGAGGACGGCCGACGCCGCCCGCTGCTCGCGCTCGCGGATCGCGGGCATCTGGTCACGCGGGGTGTCGTCGAAGCCGCCCTGCTCGCCCCGCGTGCACAGCAGCAGGGTCACCTCGATGCCGGCGTCGACCCAGCCGGCCAACGTGCCGGCGGCGCCGAAGTCCGCGTCGTCGGGGTGGGCGGCCACGATCAGGGCGCGCTCGACCTCGCTGTCGGGCATGGGCTCGGCCCAGTCGACCGGGCTGCGCGGGGGACTTGGCGTCGTCACGTGGTCAATCTAGTAGCAGGGCGCCCTACCGAGGCTTGGCTGACCACAGGGCGCGCGCGGTCGAGGAGCGGTAGATCACCGTCGAGGACACCACGCCCGCCCCCCGTACCGCGAGGTCACGATGAGCGGTCGATGAGCGGGCATTGAGTTGGTCGTGAGCGCCGTCGCCATGCTGAAGCGGTGGCCGTCGAAGGGTCACCGGTACGGCTGGGCCCGCAGCCGCCGAGCACCCGAGAGCGAGTCGAATGCCCACACCCGTCCCCACCTACGTCCACGGCCGTGACCCCATCTCCCAGGCCGGCGTGGTGGCGCAGCTGCGGATGCGCCCCGAGATCCGGGTGGTCGACTCGGTCGACCAGTCGCTGGTCGCCCTCGTCATCGCCGACCAGGTCGACGAGGTGACGACCCGCGAGCTCCGCGGGCTGCACAAGGACGGTCACCCCCGGCTGATGCTGGTGGCCACCACCGTCGACGACGCGGCCCTGGTCGCGGCGGCCGAGGCCGGCGTGGCCGGGCTGCTCCGGCGTAGCGACGCGAGCGCGGAGACCCTGGTCCGGACGATTCTCAAGGTCGCCTCCGGCGAGGGCGAGGTGCCGCCCGACCTCCTGGGCCGGCTGCTCGAGCAGGTCGGACGGCTGCAGCGCCAGGTCCTCGCCCCGCGCGGCCTCACCTTCACCGGCCTGACGCCGCGGGAGACCGAGGTGCTGCGACTGGTGGCCGACGGCCACGACACCGCCGAGATCGCCCTGGCCATGTGCTACAGCGAACGCACCGTCAAGAACGTGCTGCACGACCTGACCACCCGGCTGCAGCTGCGCAACCGCACCCATGCCGTGGCGTACGCGGTCCGTGAGGGGCTGATCTGACCCGGGCGCCCTGGCCGGTGCTGCACCGGGGGGCCTGGTGGACGTGATCTGCGACGCCTGCGGCGGGACGAACCGCGCGGGCGCGGAGTTCTGCGTGCACTGCAACGCCTTCCTGGCCTGGGACGGGTCGCCAGGGGCGGCGCCGGCGGCCACGCCGACCACCGTGAGCCCGCCGCCTGCGCGCGTGGCCGCGTCGAGCTCGGCGCCGACTCTGGTCAGTGCTCCCGTGGGATCGCCCACCCCGCCGGACGCGACCGTCCCGCAGGTCCAGGGCGGCCAGGGCGGGTATGCCGCCGACTCCGGCCCGGGCGGGGAGTGGTGCCCGACCTGTGGGCTGGTCAACGCCGTCGGGCTCCGCTTCTGCGCCCACTGCGGCTACGGTTTCGCGGCGAGCGTGCCCGAACAGCCCGGAGCGCTGCCTGGGTCCGTCGAGCAGAGCGCGGCCGCCGCGGACCGGTCGGCCCGGCGGGCGTACCGCCGGTCGTTGCCGCCCTTCTACCGTTGGCGCCGGGTGCTGATCGGGCTGCTGGTGGCCCTGCTGGCCCTGGGCGGTCTGGTCTGGGTGCGGCACCCGGTGGCGGCCGCCCGCGATACCTGGTACCGGGTCAACAAGGAGTACACCCCGGTGACGCCGGTCGTCGCCTTCGTCGAACCTCCGGCCGCGACGGTCGCCGGAGCTGACCCCGCCGCCCTGGTGGACCGCACGGTCCGGGAGTGGACGATGAGCTGGCAGCCGGCCAGCGCGACCGCCTGCGGGGCGGCGCCCGGCACCGGTGAGATCGTGCTGACCTTCGCCCCGACGCGGATCCGCCGGCTGCAGATCGTCCCCGGGCTGGACCAGAGCAACCCGCGGCGCGGCCAACAGCTGCTGCCGCAGGAGATCGGGGTCACCTATCCGGGCGCCCGGTGCCAGCGGGTGGTGCTCGACCGGAGCGACCGGCAGCAGCCGATCGTCCTCGACAGCCGTACCCCGGTGACCAGCGTCCGGATCGGCATCGGCTCGGTGTACCCGGGTGCGGCCGACGCGGCGCCGCTGGTCAGCCTCACCGAGGTCGTGCTGCTGGCCTACCCCCGCTGAGCCGCCCCCGGTCTCCCGCGGGGACTACTGGGGCGGGTCGGGCTGGGCGGCGATGCAGGTGCTGGTCCCGGTGGCCGCCTGGATCGAGGCGCACAGCGACGTCGCCTGAGCCGGGGTGTCGAAGGTGCCCACATAGATCAACCACGACGGCGCTGGCGTCACCCCCGGTGTCGGAGCGGGGGAGGTGCTGACCGCCGGGTCGAAGAGCAGCCGCGGGTAGACCGCCCGGTCCACCTCCTGCGCGGTCGGGACGAACACGCGGAAGTCGTCGCGCCGTTGCTGCGCCGCTTCCTCCGTGACGTCGGCGCCGGGCAGCTCCTCCAGCACCAGGACCCAGTGCTGCTTCATGTTCGGGTCGGTCAGGGGGTCGCCGGGGGTCGTGGTCGGACTGGCGGAGACCGTGGCCGGGGGCGACGCGGGCGCCGAGGATGCGGGCGCGCTGGAGCTGGCGGCGGCGCTCGGCGACGGCGACGGGCTGGGGGAGGCCGGTGCGTCGCCGGTCTTCGCGCACACCTTGTCCGACGCCGCGCCGGTGAGGCCGCCCCGGACTGCGGCCAGCTGGAAGCAGTACTCGGTGGCGGGGTTCAGCTTCGTCGCGCTGAAGGCGTTCTGCGACCCCGGGATCACCTGCTGGCCGCTGATGTTGCCGGTCGGCGGGTCGACGCTGAGCAGGCTGTAGCTCTCGACCAGGTCGATGGCCTTCCAGCTCAGGGCGATCGTATCCGGCCCGGCCACGGTGGCGACGAGGGCCGGCTTGTCCGGCGACCCGCGGTCGGCCAGCGCATCCTCTGGCGTCTGGTGCAGCAGCAGGTACGCCACCAGCCCCACGATCCCCAGCACCAGCAGGGTCGCAAGGCTGACGAAGGTCTTGGACAGGATCGGCTTCTGGCTGAGGGCGCCGTCGGCGACGGGGCGGCTGGGGTCGCCGTACGGGGTGGCCGTGGGTGGAGCCTCCGCCGCGTCCAACGGTTCGCCGACGACCTGGAACGGCAGCCGGACCGGGGTGCCCCGGAGGAAGGGGTGCCGGGTCCGGACGGTCATCCGCACGCTCGTCCGGCCCCCGACCGGCAGCTCCACGATCTCAGGCTGCAGGTAGAAGCCGAGGGCGGCGTCGGGGTCGGAGGCCCGGAACCGCAGCGTGGCCGCGGTGTTGCCGGAGTTGCTGACCTGGAGCACGTGCCGGCCGCGCCACCGACCGGCCGAGGTGACGGGGACGAGCTTGGCCTGCAGCCCGTGCACCTCGCCCACCTGCAGCTCGCCCTCGGCGACCGCACTGACCCGCGGGTCGAGAGTCGAGCGGACGAGCACCCCGAACGCGATGGTGCCGCCGGGAGCGCCGGACCCTGACGGGGGCGAGAAGACGACAGTCGCCGTGGCCTCCTGCTGCGGGTAGACCGAGAGCTCAGTGGGCAGGACTCTGGCCCACGGTGCTCCGGCGCCCAGAGCCAGGACCTGGTAGCCCTCGACGACGGTGCCCGGGTTGGTGACGGTGACCACGACCTGCGCCTGGCCGCCCGGCTGCACGGACGCACGCTGGGTGTCCAGCCTGACCAGAGGGTCCGCCATGCTCCACACCCAACCATCCCGGACGGCGTGGCCGGCGTGGTCGTGGCGGGCTCGTCCCTGCTGCCGGGACAGGAGTGCGCTGAAGGGCAGGAGCCGCTGCCCGATCGGCGGCGCGCGGACCGCTGCCGCCGCGGCGCCCGCCCGCCCAGACTGGCCGGGTGATCCACGAGGTCGACTCGGCGCTGCGGGCGCTGATCGAGCGGGAGGTCGGCACCCGCGATGTCGAGGTGGTCTTCGACGCGCCGACGCGCGACTGGGCCGGGCGGCGCAACGCCCCCACCATCGACGTCTATCTCTACGACATCCGCGAGGACCTGCGTCGCCGGGAACGGGGGGTGCACAACTCCTACGACGCGGACGCCCGGGTCGTCGGCCGACACCTGCCGCCCCGGCACTTCAAGCTGTCCTACCTGATCACGGCCTGGACGTCTCGTCCCGAGGACGAGCACCGGCTGCTGTCGGCGCTGCTGATGTGCTTCCTCCGCTTCGACGCCCTACCCGCGGAGCTGCTCGGCGGCCCGCTCGCCCAGCTCGGGCTGCCCGTCCCGGTCACGGTCGCGCTGCCCCCACCTGAGGATCGCGCCTTCGCCGACGTCTGGTCGGCGCTGGGCGGTGAGCTGAAGCCCTCGATCGACGTGGTGGTCAGCGCCCCGATCGACACCGGGCAGCAGTTCGAGGTCGGACCGCCTGTCACCGCGCCACCCGTGCTCAACCTGGGCGGGCTGGACGGCTCGCCCCCGGCCGAGCAGGTGGCCTACGTCGAGGTTGACGCGACGGCGCCGGCGGACCGTCCGGTGTCGATGCGTCGCCGTCGGGGCAGCATCAGCCTGCAGCCGCCCCGGTGAGCGTCCCGCCGGGCGGGCCTGGATGAGCACAGCCGTCGATCGGGCCTCGTTGGACCACCTGCTGGTACGGGCCGGCCGGGTCGAGGCGCGCGTCCGCGAGCTCGTCGCCACCCTGCGCAGCGCCGACCCCAACCCGGACGACCCGTTCCGCGGCCTCTACCTCAGCGAGGACGCCGTCGACCGGCTGCTCCGGGCGGGGCCGCCGGCTGCGGGCGAGGTCCTCGACGCGGAGCCGGCCGTACCCCCGACCGAGGAGCCGGCGGACGGCCAGGAGCCGCGGCTGGCCGGGCTGGCGGCGGCCGCCGACCTGACCACGCTCGACGTCGAGCTGCTGGTGATCGCGTTGCTGCCCGATCTCGACGCCCGCTTCGAGCGGCTCTACGGCTACCTGAACGACGACGTGACCCGGCGCCGGGCCTCGGTCGGTCTCGCCCTCCGGCTGGCGGGTGCATCGGCGCTGTCCGCTGCGGCGCGCGCTCGGCTCGAGCCCAGCCGGCCGCTGCTGCGGCAGGGACTGGTGGTGCTCGAGGACGTAGACCGGCCGCTGCTCAGCCGGGCCCTGCGGGTCCCCGACCGGGTGGTTGCCCACCTGCTCGGGGACGACGCGGCGGACGCGGCCCTGGCCGGCGTGCTGGTCGAGGCGGCCCCGTACGCATCGCCCCGCTCGGCGGAGATCGCCGCCGCACTCGCGGCCGGCGTCTCGCTGGTGCACCTGCGGGAGAAGGTGCCCGGCAGTGGGGCCGCGACGGCGGTGGCGGCCCTGGCGGCGTGCGGCCGGCCCGCCGTGGTGGTGGACCTCACGCGGCTCGGGGCGGCCGGCGATGTCGCGAGCCTGGCTCGGCTCGCCGTCCGCGAGTCCCTGCTCCGGCGCGCCGGGCTGGTCGCCGACCCGGTCGAGGCCCTGGCCGAGCAGCACCCGGAGGTCGTGCGTTGGCTGGGCACGGCCGACGTCCCCCTGCTGCTCGTGGGTAGGGACACCTGGGACCCGCACTGGTCCAGCCGCAGCCCGCTGGCCGTCGACGCGCCGGCGCTGACCGTCCAGGACCGGGTCGGTCTGTGGCAGCGCGAGCTAGGGGAGGACGGTTCGGCCGCCGTGGACACAGCGGAGCTGGCCGGCCATCTGGTCTTGGGTCCGGAGCAGGTCCGGCGGGCAGTCGCGGCCGGACGGCTCTCGGCCCAGCTCCGCGACGGCGTGCTAGGGGCTGACGACCTGCGCCGGGGAGTCCGGGCCCAGAACGCCGCCGGTCTGGAACGGCTGGCCCGACGGATCGAGCCGGAGGTCGGCTGGGACGACCTGGTGCTGGCTCCGCCGGTCCGGCAAGGGCTGCAGGACCTGACCGCCCGAGCCCGCCACCGCGACACCGTGCTGAGCGGCTGGCGGATGCGTCGCGGCGGCGGCCGGGGTCGTGGGGTCACCGCGCTGTTCGCCGGCGACTCCGGAACGGGCAAGACGATGTCGGCCGAGGTGATCGCGGCCGACCTGCAGCTCGACCTCTACACCGTCAACCTGGCCACGGTCGTCGACAAGTACATCGGCGAGACCGAGAAGAACCTGGAGCGGATCTTCGTCGAGGCCGGTGGCGTGAACGCCGTCCTGTTCTTCGACGAGGCCGACGCGATCTTCGGCAAGCGCAGCGACGTCAAGGACGCCCACGACCGCTACGCCAACATCGAGAGCGCCTACCTGCTGCAGCGGCTGGAGACCTTCGACGGCCTCGCGGTGCTGGCCACCAACCTGCGCGCGAACATCGACGACGCGTTCACCCGGCGGCTGGACGCGATCATCGACTTCCCCGCGCCCACCCCAGAGCTCCGTCGCTCGCTCTGGGCGCGCTGCCTGGCGCCGCCGCTGCCGCTCGCCGAGGACGTCGACCTGGACTTCCTCGCCGACTCCTTCGAGCTGGCCGGCGGCAACATCGGTTCCGCCTCGACGACTGCGGCCTACCTCGCCGCCGCCGCGGGCACGGCCGTCACCATGCAGCACCTCATCGACGCCGTCGAGCAGGAGTACCGCAAGCTCGGCCGCCTCGTGCTGGAACGGGAGTTCGGGCGGTACTACCCGGCCCCTGGCTGAGGCCCTGCCCGAAGGGGCAGCACCCCCTGCCTCGGCTCCCCTGCCGCCCGCGCTCCCGACGTGCGACGCTGAGGTCGACCGTCGGACGTGGAGGGCGCCCCGTGCCTGATCATCTGTTCACCGAGCACGAGGACGCCCTGCGCCCCAAGGGATCGCGGACCGAGGCCGTCCCGGCCAGGCATCCCGGACGGGCGGCCGCCGCGGGCCGGACCGACGTGCTCGACGCCGACGGCGTCCTCGGCCTGCAGCGACTGGTCGGCAACGGTGGTGTCACCTCGATGCTGGAGGAGGAGCGCTCGCCGGTGCACGACGTGATCGGCTCCGGTGGACGGCCGCTCGAGCCGGAGGTGCGCGCCGACATGGAGGGCCGGCTCGGGCACGACTTCTCCGACGTCCGGGTGCACGACGACGCGGCCGCGGCTGCGTCGGCCGGCGCGGTCAACGCGCACGCCTACACCGTGGGCTCCGACGTCGTCTTCCAGCGCGACGCCTACGACCCGTCCTCCACCGAGGGCCGGACCACGCTCGCGCACGAGCTGACCCACGTCGTGCAGCAGCGCAGCGGTCCGGTCGAGGGCACGGCCGCCCCCGGCGGCATCTCGGTCTCCGACCCCGGTGACCACTCCGAGCGTGAGGCTGCGGCCAACGCCGAACGGGTGGTGGCCGCTGCTGCCCCGGCGGCCGCCGCGTCCTTGCAGCGCGAGACGGAACCAGTGGAGGAGGAGCAGCTGCAGGGCTCCTTCGTGCAGCGGGAGGAGCTCGTTGAGTCCGAGGAGGGCGAGGAGCTCCCCGCCTGACGTCGCGACTCGCAGCCGGGGATGCGTGCAGCGCCCCTACTGGTGCGGGCCGCCGATGATCTGGCCTCTGGGCACGTCTCTCCCGCTGGCCTCGGCCTGCAGGAACATCGCGTCCGAGCGCGCCTGCTCGATGGCCTCGTCCTCGTCGGCGTCGGAGGTGTAGGACCCGAAGTCCACGATCCGTAGTCCCTGCGGGCCGATGTGGTCCTCGATCGCGTCGATGTCCAAGATGTTCGACCCAGGGGCGAGGGTAGCCATCCACTGCACCCAGATGTCCCGCTCGACCTGCACCTGGGTCCTCGCCTGCGGATCGATCGCCTGCGCGGCGGCGCGGAGCGCGACGAGCTCGGCGAGCTTGCTGGTCAGCTGCGTCGTGGCGGCGGTGAGCTGGGTGTCCTGCTGCTCGAGCTGGGTGAGGCGGGTGGCCAGGTCCGCCTCGGTGAGCGTGCTGGTGCCGCCGGCCTCCCACACCCGGACGTCGGCGATCAGGTCGCCGAGGGCCATCGCCGCCTGGTGCGAGGCCTGGGCGAGGGGCGCGACCTCCAGCCCGGAGCGGTAGATCGCGGCCACCTTCTGCCACATCGCCACCTGCTGGATCGACGGCTCCAGTCCGGCACTGCTGATGGTCTGGCCCGCGACCTGGGTGAGCTTCGCTGCTCCCGCGCCCACCGCCGCGGCGGCCACGCCCTGGCCGGCGGAGGAGGCGGCAGCGGTCCCGGCCTCGGCCAGGGTGAGTGAGAACCAGCCGGCCGCCGTCGAGGGCAGCACGAACGCTGCAGCCAAGCCTGCCGCGGTCCCGCAGACGAGACCGACGGCGATGTCGGTCCAGCGCTGCTGGTTCTGGGCCTCCTGCTGCGCCCGGTTGAGCACGCCGCGGAACACCCCGAACGCTGCGGTGTAGACCGTGGAGATCGCCGCGAGCTTGTCCCGCGTGGTGTCCCCGAGACCGAGCGACGCGGCCGCGTAGTCGGTGGCCAGCGTGACCCGGTGGTCGGCGTTGGTCCGCAGGGTGGTGAGCCGGGCCAGGGCCGCAGCCTGGCTCGCGGGCCTGCCCACCCGCTGCAGCTGCGGCGCGCCGGCGACGAGGGTGGCGACGGCCCTGTTGCCGGCGCTCGCCTGCAGCCGCTGGACCGCGAGCGGCCCGGGTGGGCAGACCGTCGACGGACGGGTGGTCGCCACCACCGAGTGGTCTGCCGGTCGGTGCGGCCGCGTCTGGTGGCTCTCCCGCTCCGACGCCATGCCTCATCCTGGGCCACAGAACCGCGTCTGGTCGTACCGGACCGGGGACCCTGCCCGATCGGGAACTCGTCTCTGCCCGTGGTCCTCGCGTCGACGGTCCCCTGCCCGGACGGGCAGGTAGCGGTGCCCGTGGGTGGGTCCGGTCGGTCGTAGGCACCCTGCCCGTTCGGGAGCACGCTGACTGGCGTGTCCACCGGTTCCAAGGGGCCGCAGACCTGTCCACACGTCGATCCGCCACAGCCGTGGTCCACGAGGGAGCCAGCATGCCGACCTACCAGTCGCCCGGGGTCTACGTCGAGGAGGTCGCTGCGGGCGCCCGCCCGCTGGCCGGTGTCGGGACCGCCGTCGCCGCTTTCGTCGGGCTGGCCGAGAGCGGTCCTTTCAACCGCCCCACGCTGGTCAGCAACTGGACGCAGTTCAGCACCGCGTTCGGTGGTTTCGTCGCCGGCAGCTACCTCGCCCAGGCCGTTTACGGCTACTTCATGAATGGCGGCGGGAACTGCTACGTCGTCCGGATCGGCCAGGACGCCGGGCCGAGCGGGCCGGCCCCGCGCAGTGCACGCGCCAAGCAGCTGGCCGCGGCGCCGACCGCCCAGGTGGGTCGGCTGAAGATCTCGGTGATCGAGCCGAGCGCGCAGCCCGGTGAGGTGAGCGTCCAGGTGACCGACCCCGGCGGGGACGTTCCGACCCCGGACATGTTCAAGATCATCGTGCTGCGCGGTGGCGCTACCGTGGAGGAGTTCGACCGGGTCACGTTCGCCAAGGGCAAGCAGAACGTCGTCACCATGATCAACACCGCCTCGAAGCTGATCAACGTCGAGGAGACCACCACCGGGGCCGTGGAGCGGCTGGCGAGCGGCGAGGTCGCGCTGGTGGCCCCGCCCGCCCCGGCTGCGCTGCCGTCGGACCGGCTGAGTGCCGACGACTACGTCGGCGACGTCTCCGACCGCACCGGGTTCGCCGGCCTGGAGGCCGTGGACGAGGTGACCATGCTCTGCGTCCCCGACCTGATGAGCGCCTACCAGCAAGGGGCCATCGACCTGGACACCGTCCAGGCGGTGCAGCTGGCGATGATCGCCCACTGCGAGCTGATGGGCGACCGGATCGCGATCCTCGACCCGCCGCCAGGCTTCAACGCCCAGCAGATCCTCGAGTGGCGCGTCGACAAGGCCCGCTACGACTCGATGTACGCCGCCCTCTACTGGCCGTGGGTGCAGACCATGAACCCGGCTACGGGGCTGCTGGCCTACCTGCCGCCGTCCGGTCACATCGCGGGCATCTGGGGCCGCAACGACGACACCCGCGGCGTGCACAAGGCGCCGGCCAACGAGGTGGTCCGGGGAGCGGTCGACCTGGAGATCAATATCACCAAGAACGAGCACGACCTGCTCAACCCGGTGGGGATCAACTGCATCCGGGCGTTCCCTGGCCGAGGCATCCGGGTCTGGGGTGCCCGTACCCTCTCCTCGGACTCGGCGTGGCAGTACCTGAACGTCCGGCGGCTCTTCAACTTCTTGGAGGAGTCGATCCTGGACGGCACCAACTGGGTGGTCTTCGAGCCGAACGACGAGGCGCTGTGGGCCAAGATCCGCCGCACCATCTCGGCGTTCCTGGTCATGCAGTGGCGCGCCGGAGCCCTGTTCGGCAGCACGCCCGACGAGGCGTTCTACGTGAAGTGCGACTCCGAGACGAACCCGAGCGAGGGCATCGACGCCGGCCAGGTGGTCTGCGAGATCGGCGTCGCGCCGGTCAAGCCGGCCGAGTTCGTGATCTTCCGGCTGGCGCAGTACTCCGGGGGAGCCAGCCTCGTCAGCGAATAGCCGTACCCCCAAACCCCGACTTGTCAGAACCCAGTTGTCCTCTGGGGCAACTCAGTTCTGACAACTCAGTAGAAAGCAGGAGCACCGATGGCACTTCCCGACGGCGACAGCTCAGTCGGCCACTCGTTCGGACTCGAGTTCGACGGCATCACCATCAAGGCGATCACCGAGGTCTCCGGGCTCAAGATCGAGCAGGACGTCGTGGAGTACAAGGAGAACGGACCGGACGGCAAGTACCAGATCCGCCGGCTGCCCGGCCGACCGAAGGCGCCCGACATCACCCTGACGCGCGGCCTCACCCAGGACCAGAGCTTCGAGAAGTGGGTCAAGGACAGCCGGTTCGGCAAGATGGCCGATGTCCGCAAGGGCGGGGCGATCATCGTCTTCGACTTCGAGGGCAACGCGGTCAAGCGCTACAAGCTCACCAACGCCTGGCCCAAGAGCCTGGAGATCGGCAGCCTCAAGGCCGGCGACACCTCCTACCTGTCCGAGAAGCTCGTGCTCACCTGCGAGAGCATCGAGGTCGAGTGATGCGACGCGGTTCGCTGACCGACACGCTGGCCGACCCGGTCCAGGCCTGGTCGGGCGAGTCGGCGCCGGACCGCTCGTCCGAACCGACCAGGAACGGGTCCTCCCGTCACGAGCCCTACCCCCAGGAGCTCAGGACGGAGTTCTCCTTCGTCCTGCCGCGCGGCTACGTGGACGCCGCGGGCGCCGTCCACCGGGACGGGGTGATGCGGCTGGCCACGGCCCGCGACGAGCTCGTACCGCTGCGTGACGACCGGGTCCGGGAGAACCCGGCGTACCTCACCGTCGTGCTGCTGGCCCGGGTCCTGGTCCGGATCGGCAGCATCACCGACGTCCACGCCGGGCTGGTGGAGAACCTGTTCGCCGCCGACCTCGCCTTCCTGCAGGACCTCTACCGCCGGGTCAACACCGAGGGCCACACCCGGGCTGCCGTGACCTGCCCCGCGTGCGAGCACCGGTTCGCCGTCGACGTCGCCGGGGGCCGCCTGGGGGAATAGAGACGTACGCCGCCGACCGCCTCTACGCCGAGGTGGCGTACGTCGCCTACTACCTGCACTGGTCACGCGACGACATCCTCGACCTCGAACACGCCGACCGACAGCAGTTCGTCGCTCAGATCGGTGCTCTGAACACCCGGATCCAGGCCGGCTGAGCCCCGCTCGGCCGGCGAACGAGAGGCAGGCGGAATGGCCCGGTGGCCGTGGCAGCGTCCCGGTGACGCGCCCGCGCCCGCTGCTGCGTCGCCCGGGCCCGCCCCGGCCGCGGCCGTGATCGGGGAACCGGCCACGTCTCCTGGCGACTGGGCCGACCTGCCTGTGCTGCAGCGGGTCCTCGAGCACCCGGTGGACCCGGTGGCGCCGCTCGACACTTTCCGCGCCGGCCTCGTCACCAGCCGTGACCCCAGCTTTCTCACCTCGCTCAGCCACGGCGTGGACCCGTCGGTCGGCGGGCTCGTGGACGGCATCGCGGGGGCCGCCCCGCCCCGGGTGCACGTGGGTGACCCGCAGCTGGCGGTCCCGTCGCGTCCTGCTCAGCCGCAGGCGAGGGTCCAGCGGCGGGTCGCCACCTGGTGGAGCCAGGCGGCCGTGACGGCGGTGGCCGGACCGAGCCCGCAACCTCCGGCGGGCTCGGTCAACGAGGCCGGTGTCGCCCCCTCGCCGGTGCCACCGGCCGAGGTGCAGCCACCGGCCGAGGTGCAGCCACTGGCCGGGGTGCAGCCGGCGGTCGAGGTGCAGCCGCGGCGCGCCCTGGTCGCGGTGGCCGATCCCGGGCCGCTGCGGCCGGAGCGGCCATCGCTGCCGCTGGCCCAGCTGCCCGTGGTCAGTCGGGTGGCCACCACGACGACCCCCGCCCCGCCGTCGGCGTCGCTGCCGACGGACGCCGGGACCGGACGCGTGAGCCCGGGTCTCCCGCCTGTGCACGGCACGACCGGGAAGACCTCGCCGACGACGGCGGCTTCGGCGCCACTCCCGGAGCGAGACGAGCAGGTGGCCCCGCTCAGCGGTTTCGCCGCGGCTATCGGTGCGCTCGCGACTGCTGATGAGCCCACGCCCAACGGCCTCGCGGCTTCCGTGAGCGGTTCGCCGGTCAAGCGTTCGGCCGAGCCGACCCCGGACCCGATGGTCGTGGTGCCGGCGACGTACGGGTCCGCCGAACCGGTACCCACCGGCGCGGCGACCTGGTCAGCCCAGGCCAGCGACGTGGATCGACCCGAACCCTTCGCCGCGGGCGCTGACCTGCCTGCGTTCGGAGACCTGGATCCGGGCGCCCCTGACGCCGGCGCTCCGGCGTCCGTCGGTCCGACCTGGGAACCGGTGCTGCCGGTGCTGTCGCGTGCGGTCGAGCCATCCGTCACCCGAGCGGCGCCAGCCCCGTCCGCGGCGAGCCGACGTGTCCCCACCCTGGGCCGCACCCTCGCCGTCGCCCGGCTCGCGACCGCGTCGCCGGTGCTGCAGCGCCGAGCCGCGCCCGCCCCCGCGCAGCCGATGCAGCACCTGCCCGTCGACGCTGCCCGGCCCACGGCAGCCGCTCAAGCGCTCATCGCCCGACCCACAACAGCCGCCACGGTCTCCGGGCTTTCCTGGCGAGCCGCGGAGCCCCCGCAGGACGCGCTGGTGAGGGCCACGCCCACACCGATGTCGTCGGGCTCGGTGAGCGTGTCGCCGGCCGCGGTCCTGCAGCGGCTGGCGGAGCCGTACGACCTGCCCGTTGCGGCGGAGCTGACTCCGGAACCGGCTGCGGCTCCGCTTGTCCGTTCCGCCCAGCCGAGCGCGCCGCCGCCCGTGGTCCTCCGCCAGGCCGCCTCGCCGACGCCGCCCGCCGCCTTCCGTAGCACCTCGTTCGCGGGCATGTTCGGACCGGACCAGGCCTTGGGCGTCGCCGCAGGCACCGAGGTGGCGACCGTCCAGCGCGAGGTCGCCCCCGAGCCGATACCGGAGCCGGCCCCCGAACTGGCCGCCGAGCCTGCCCCGAGCGCACCCGCGGCCGGTGCGGCCATAGCCGGTGCTGTGGCCGCCGCGGGCGGCGCAGGGGCTGCTGCGACCGACGTCGAAGAGCTGGCGCGGCAGCTGTACGAACCCCTCTCCGCCCGGTTCCGGGCTGAGCTCTGGCTCGACCATGAGAGAGCAGGCATCTGAGCGTGGCGGAGAACAGGGATCCGGCCGTCAGCGTCTGCTTCACGGTCCAGATCGACGACAACGACCTGGGCTGGTTCAACACCTGCGAGGGGCTCGGGCTCGAGGTCGTGCTCGAGACTCGCGAGGAGGGCGGCAACAACGGCTTCGTCTGGCAGCTGCCGACCCGGATCAAGTACGGGAACGTCAAGCTCAGCCGACCGGTCGGCAAGGACAGCGCCAAGCTGACGGCGTGGTTGTGCAGCTTCGCCAGCGGCGTCGCCCGCCAGACCGCGACCATCTGCGCGATGACCGGCGACCGCGACGTGGTCGCGACCTGGAACCTGGACGGCGTCATCCCCGTCCGCTGGTCCGGGCCCAGCCTCAACCCGGACACCGCCAAGGTGGCGATGGAGACTGTCGAGCTGGCCCACCACGGGTTCCTGCCCGGTAAGGCCGGGACGTGACCGGCCCGATCGCGCTGCAGACCTCCGCCGCGGGCGCCGACCTGGCCCCGCCGGGCGGTCAGGGTGGCGGAAAGGGCCGTCCGCAGATGGACAAGGCCGCACTCACCCTCTACGACCCCTCACCGTCGGCGAACGGGGGCGGTGCGCCGGGCGCGAAGCGGGGCTCGGTGCCGTTCCAGTTCAACCCGAAGGAGGTGACGATCACCAAGTCGGCCAAGTGGGAGCGCAAGACCACCAAGGGCTCGAAGAAGGCCGGACCGCCCGAGTTCACCGGCCCCGAGCCCAGCAAGATGACGCTGGAGATGTTCTTCGACGCCACCAGCGCCCGGGACGGCTCGGTGGTCAAGGCCGTGGAGTCCCTGCTGGCCTGCTGCGTGGCCACCGAGGAGAGCGCGGGGCAGAAGAAGCCGTCACCGCCGCTGGTCGTGCTGCACTGGGGTTCGGTCTCCAGCTTCCCGGCGTTCGTCACCTCGGTCAGCGCCAAGTACACCCTCTTCGGCTCCGACGGGACCCCGATCCGCGCGCTCTGCAGCGTCAGCCTGGAGGAGATGCCCGGCGAGCCCTTCCGGCAGAACCCCACCTCGGGCAGCCAGGAGGTGCGTCGGGTGCACCGCACCATCGCCGGTGACACCCTGGCCTCGGTCGCGTACGCGGAGTACGGCGACCCCAACGCCTGGCGCGCGCTCGCCGCGTTCAACCAGATCGACGACCCGCTCCGGGTGCAGACCGGTCGGGTGCTGCTGCTGCCGACGCCCGAAGAGCTCCTCGCCAGTGCGGGAGCTCCCCGGTGAGCATCTCCGCGAGCTGTCTGGTCGAGATCGACGGCACCGCGCTGCCGGCCGACCTCGTGCCCCTGCTGACCACCGCCTTCGTCGACGACAGCCAGCAGCTGCCGGACATGTTCGTGCTGCGCTTCCGCGACCCGGCGCGGCTGGTGCTGGCCAAGGCGTCGGTCCGCATCGGCTCCGCGGTCACCGTCAGCGTGCAGACGGCGGGCTCGGCCCCGGCGGAACGGCTCATCTCCGGTGAGGTGACCGCGCTGGAGGCCGAGTTCGACACGGCCGGCACGTTCACCGTCATCCGCGGCTACGACCAGACGCACCGCTTCTTCCGGGGCCGGCGGACGGCCAGCTACCAGCAGATGACCGCGTCCGACATCGCCAGCGCCATCGCCCAGCGGGCCGGGCTGAAGGTCGGTGAGGTGACGTCGACCAGCACCGTCTTCCCGCACCTCGGCCAGGCCGGCCAGACCGACTGGGAGGTGCTGTCCCGCCTGGCCCGGGACAACAACCTCGAGGTGACCGTCCGGGACGGCTCGTTCTCGCTCGCCCCGCCGGCCCCGGCCACCGGGGCACCGGCACCCGGCGGCTCGGCCACCCCCGCGGACCCGCTGGTGCTCCGCCTCGGTCAGGACCTGCTGCGCTTCCGTTCGGTCGTGACCGCCGCCCACCAGGTCAGCTCGGTGGAGGTCCGCGGCTGGGACGTCGCGACCAAGCAGGCGCTGACCGCGACCGAGCCCGCCACCACCGAGCGGGTCACGTTGCCCACCGTCACCCCGCAGGACCTGGCGATGGCCTTCGGCAGCCCGGTCCACGTCGCCACGGACGTGCCCTACCGGACCCAGGCCGAGGTCGACACGGCCGCGAAGGCTCTCGCCGACGAGGTGGCCAGCGCGTTCGCCGAGTTCGAGGGGGTGGCGCGGGGCAACCCCCGGCTGCGGGCCGGCGCCGCCGTCAGCATCGACGGCCTCGGGGTCCCGTTCGACGGGAAGTACACGGTCACGACCTCGCGGCACCGCTTCGACCCGACGACCGGCTACACGACGTCCTTCTCCGTCACCGGTCGGCAGGACCGCACCATGCTCGGCCTCACCTCCGGCGGATCGGGGGCCACGGGGACGCCCGGTGGCCGGGCCGCAGGCACGCACCCCGGGGTCGTGATCGGGCAGGTCAGCGACGCGGCCGACCCGGAGCAGCTGGGCCGGGTCCGGCTCACCTTCCCGTGGCTGTCACCGGACTACGTGAGCGACTGGGCCCGGACCGTGCACGCCGGGGCCGGGAGGGAGCGCGGGCTGCAGATCCTCCCCGAGGTGGGGGATGAGGTGCTGGTCGCGTTCGAGCAGGGTGACGTGAACTCCCCGACCGTGCTCGGCGGCCTCTACAACGGCGTGGACGGCATGCCTCAGGGGCCCGTGGACGTGGTGGACGGCGGCAACGGCCAGATCAACCGCCGCTCCTTCGTCTCCCGCGAGGGGCACCGGCTCGACCTGGTCGACTCCGGCGGCCACGAGGGCGTCCAGGTCGTCACCGGCGACAGCCAGCTGAAGCTGATCATGGACACGAAGGGCACCACGATCACCGTGCACGCAGACGGGAAGGTGCTCATCGAGGGGTCGCAGGGGATCACCATCGACTCGGCCGGCGCCGCGATGGAGCTCAAGGGCTCCACGATCTCCCTGACCGCGACCCAGGGCGTCAGCGTGGACGGCGGCGGGGGAGCCGTCGACGTCACGTCCGGCAGCCAGCTCACCCTGACCGGCGTCACCACCAAGCTCGAGGGCAGCGGCACCACCGAGGTCAAGGGCGGCGCCCTGTGCTCCGTGAGCGCTGCCCTGGTCAAGATCAACTAGAACCGCAGCACGAGATCAACAACGAGAAGCATGATCATCTTTGAGGAGCGACACAGATGCCACCAGCAGCCAGGGTTGGTGACCCGACGGGTCACCCGGGCGTCATCGGGCCGCCCGGGGTGCCGACGGTGCTGATCGGCGGGATGCCGGCGGCGACGGTGGGGACGCCGCACCTCTGCTCGTTCCCGCCCCCGGCGGTGCACCCGCCGACGGCGATCGTCCCGCCCGGCTGCCCGACCGTGCTCATCGGCGGTCTGCCGGCCGCACGGATGGGCGACCTGTCGGCCTGCGGCGCTCCGATCGTGCTGGGCGCCCCGACCGTGCTGATCGGCGGCTGAGGTGGCGACGGCACTGGGCCCGGCGGACGGGGCGGGCGGGGACTTCATCGGGGCGGGTTGGTCCTTCCCGCTGGGCACCGACGCCACCGGCGGGGTGGCGCTGGTGAACCGCGAGCGCGAGATCGAGCAGGCGATCCGGCTGATCCTCGGCACGGCCTGCGGTGAGCGCCCGATGCGGCCGGAGTTCGGCTGCCGGATCCACGACCACGTCTTCGGCGCGGCCAACTCGGCCACCGCCGGGCAGATCGCCTACGACGTCCGGCAGGCGCTGGAGCGCTGGGAGCCGCGGATCGAGGTGCGTGAGGTCAGCGTCGGCTTCGACGCCATCGAGACGGGCAGGCTCTACGTCGACATCACCTACCTGGCCCGGGGCAGCAACGACCCGCGCAACCTCGTGTTCCCCTTCTACGTCATCCCCAGCCATGACGAGGATCCGGCCGTCGCCTCCGCCTCCGCCTCCGCGCTGCCTCTCGGAAGGCGCTAGCCGTCATGCTGCCCGCACCCAACCTCGACGACCGCTCGTTCCAGGACCTCGTCGACGACGCCAAGCGCCTGGTCCAGCAGCGGTGCCCCACCTGGACCGACCACAACGTCTCCGACCCGGGCGTGACGCTGATCGAGGCCATGGCGCAGATGGTCGACCAGCTGATCTACCGGCTGAACCGGGTGCCGGACCTGCACTACGTCAAGTTCCTGGAGCTGATCGGGGTCGAGCTGCGGTCGCCGGCGGCGGCCCGCGGTGAGGTCACGTTCTGGCTGGCCGCGCCGCAGCCGCAGGTCGTCCGGGTACGCGCCGAGAGCTCGGTGGCCACCCCCCGGACCGACATCCACGACCCGGTCGTCTTCACCACGACCCGTGAGCTGGCCGTCATCCCGTGCTCACTGGGCTCGACCGCGGCCCAGTCGAACGGCGCCGCGCCGGTGGACACCACCGCCACCCTCGGCCGTGGGGGCTTCAAGGCCTTCAGCGCGTCGCCCGCCGTCGGCGACGCGCTGCTGGTGGGGCTCTCCGATGCCGTCGGTTCCTGCGCGGTGCTGCTGCGGATGGACTGCGAGGTCTCCGGCCGTGGCGTCGACCCCCGCCGGCCGCCCGTGGTCTGGGAGGCCTGGACCGGGTCCAGCTGGACGGCCTGCGAGCTCGGCTCGGACGACACCGGAGGGCTGAACAAGCCGGGCGACATCGTCCTGCACGTCCCCGAGGGCCACACCACGTCCGTGGTGGCCCGCGAGCGCGCGGGCTGGCTGCGCTGCCGGCTGGTGCAGGCCCAGCCCGACCAGCCGACGTACCACCAACCCCCCACCGTGCTGGGCCTCACGGCCGCGACCATCGGGGGGACGGCTCCGACCGTGCACGCCGAGGTGGTGCACGGGGAGCTGCTCGGCCGGTCCGACGGGACCGCGGGCCAGCGCTTCCTGCTGCAGCGTCGCCCGGTCGTCGCCTCGCCCTCGCCCGCGGAGCTGATCGTCCGCAACGGGACGGACGAGGAGGTCTGGACGGAGGTGCCGCACTTCGCGCAGTCGGGGCCGGACGACCGGCACTTCCGCATCGACCACCACGCCGGCGAGCTCCAGCTCGGTCCCGCCGTCCGCGGCCCCGGCGGCGGTCTGCAGCGCTACGGCGCCGCGCCGGCCGCGGGGGCGACCCTGCTGATGGGCCCCTACCGGACCGGCGGCGGTCAGGCGGGCAACGTCGCGCGCGGCCAGGTCCGGGTGCTGAAGACGAGCATCCCGTACGTCTCCCGGGTCGAGAACCGCGTTCCCGGCGTCGGCGGTGCCGAGGCCGAGTCCCTCGACGACGCCAAGGCCCGCGGCCCCCTGCTGCTGCGCTCGCGTGGCCGTGCGGTCACGGCGGAGGACTTCGAGGAGCTCGCCCGCGACGTCGCTCCCGACGCCGCCCGGGTGCACTGCGTGCCGGAGGAGGGGACGGTCTCCGGCGTCCGGCTGCTGGTGGTGCCGCACGTCGCCGGCGACGAGGTGGGCCGGATCGACCGGGCCGACCTCGACCCGCCGTGGCAGACGCTGGAGCGGATCAGCACCAACCTGGATGCGCGCCGGCTCGTGGGCACCCGGCTGCTGGTGCAGCCGCCGGACTTCCTCTGGCTGACTGCCGTGGTCAGCGTGAGCTCGCGGCCCCGCTACGACCCGGCCGACGTCCGGTCCGAGGTGCTGCGCTCGCTCTACCGGCTGTACGACCCGATCGTCGGTGGCCCGGACGGGACCGGCTGGCCCTTCGGCCGTTCGGTCCAGTCCCACGAGGTGCATGCGGCGCTGGCCCGCATCCCCGGCGTGGACATGGCCCGTGAGGTCACCGTCGCGCTCTATCCGGCCGAGGCCGACACGGGACGGCGGAGCGCGGCCGTCGAGCGGATGGATCTGCCGCCGACCGGGCTCGTCTACTCCTTCGAGCACCAGGTGCGGGTGACGGCATGACTGCGGTCATGGCAGTGCCAGGGGTGCCGGCGTGAGGGGCGGGGTGGACGGCCTGGTCAGCCCGCACCCGCTGGCGGACCTGCTGCCGTCGCTGCTCCGGGAGGACGACTTCGCGCGCAGCCTGTGCGCCGGCGTGGACGAGGTGCTCGCTCCCGTGCTGCTCACCCTGGACAGCTACGCCTCCTACCTCGACCCGGCCACCACGCCCGCGGACATGGTCCCGTGGCTGGCGCAGTGGCTGGGCCTGGCCGTCGACCCGCGGACCGAGCTGCCCCGGCAGCGGCACGAGCTGCAGACCTCGAGCGAGGTCAACGCGGCCCGCGGCACCCGCCGCAGTGTCGAGCTGGCGGTCGCCTCCGCGCTCGGGCTGACCGTGGAGGTCGTCGAGTCGGGCGGCTCCCGCTGGTCGCCCAGCCCGGGCGGTGAGCTGCCCGGCGAGCCGGAGCCGTCCTTGACCGTGGTCGTGCACCCTCCGGTCGGCCAGCCGGTCGACGTGGACCGGCTGGACGCGCTGGTCCGTTCCGTCACCCCCGCTCACGTCCGCCACACCGTCCGCGTGGAGCCGGCGTGACCGCCCAGGCAAAGGGGTGCCTGTGGCCTACCGGCTAGGGGTCGACCTGGGGACCAGCCGCACGGTCGCGGCTGTGGCCGTCGACGGCGCACGACCGCAGCTGCTCGCGCTCGGCTCCGGCGGCGCCGCCATGCCGTCGGTGCTGTACCTCACCGACGACGCCGGCTTCCTGGCCGGCGAGGAGGCCGAGCGCCGCGGCGACGCCGACCCGGGCCGGGTGGCGCGCGAGTTCCGGCGGCGGCTCGGCGAGGAGACGCCGGTCACCGTCGCCGGGCGGGAGTTCTCCCCCCAAGCCCTGCTGGTCGCGCTGCTGCAGCACGTGGTGGGGACCGCTGCCCAGCAGCAGGGGAGCGCGCCGACCGAGCTGGTGCTCGCGCACCCGGCCGGTTGGGACGACCACCGGCGCCAGCTGTTCGAGGACGCCGTCACCGCGGGCGGGGTCGGACCGGTCACCTGGGTCTCAGAGGTCGAGGCGGTCGCGACGGCGTACGCGGCCGGGCACCCGCTGGCGCCCGGCGACCAGCTGCTGGTCTACGACCTGGGCGGCACGCTCGACGTGGGCCTGGTGCAGCGGACGGGGACCGGGTTCGCCGTCCGGGGCGCCCCTGAGCACTCCGACGCTGTTGGCGGCTCGGCCTTCGACGAGGCCGTCTACCGGCTCGTGCTCGGCGGCCTCGGGGACCGCGTGCGTGACCTCGACCCGGCCGACCCGGCCACCGTCGCCGGGCTCGCGCGGCTGCGCCGGGAGTGCGTCCGGGCGAAGGAGACGCTGTCCACCGACACCGCGACGAGCGTCCGGGTCGAGCTGCCTGGGCTCAGCACGACCGTACGGCTGACCCGTCCCGAGCTGGTCCCGCTGATCAGGCCGGCGCTGCGGGACGGTGCGGCTCTGCTCGACCGCGTGCTGGCGTCCGCGTCGGTGCCGGCCGCGGCGCTGACCGCGGTGGTGCTGGTCGGCGGCAGCTCCCGGATCCCGCTGGTCGCCCCGCTGCTCGAGCGCGAGCTCGGGGTACCCGTCGCCCCTGACCTCCACCCCACGCAGGATCTCGCTCTCGGTTCGTTGCTCGTCAGCCAGCCGCTCGCGCCGGAAGGAACCCCCATGACCGTAGCCGCTCCACCGGTGCCCGCCGCCCCACCTCACCCCCCGCTCGTACCGGACCCCCTCCCCGCACCCCCACCCGTGGCAGCTGTCGCCGTGCCGCCGGCAGCGGCGGCGACGCAGGTGCTGCCGGCCGCCACCTGGGTGCCGCGTTCGGCGGCGACACCCGTACGGGCGGCGGTGCCGGAGCAGAGCATCCCGACGGCCCGAAGTGCCGCGACGGCACCGGACTCGTGGCTCTCCTCGGTACTGGCCGACTCAGCGGACTCCGCCGCCTCGGGTCCGTCGTGGTCGGCCACCCCCCCGGGTGGGCAGCCCCCGCCGGCGTCCGGCTACACCGGCGGCCCGCCGCCGGGCTACGCGGGTGGACCTCCTCCCGGCCCGTCCGGGCCTGTTCCCCAACCGGGTGGCCAGCCGCCGCGTACCCCCGGGGGACCGCGGCCTCCCGCCGGGCCGCCACCGTCCGGACCCGCGGGTGGGTCGGGCCGCCGGCTGCTGCTGATCATCGGTGCCGCCGTCGTCGCGCTGGCCCTGCTCGTCGGCATCGGCGTCCTGGTCGTCCGGGCGGTCAACCGGCCCGACCAGGTGGCCGACCCGCCCCCGCAACCCGTACCGATGCCGGCCACGGTGCCCCCCAGCGGACCGCCGCCCTCCAGCGGCGCGGGGACACCCTCCGCCACGGGCACGCCGTCCGGACCGGCCTCCTCCGCCGGTACGCCGTCCGGCCCGCCGTCGAGCCCGGTCCAGCTGCCGACCTCGACGGCGTTGCCGCTGACCACCGCAGTCGTGCCGATGAAGATCGACGGTGAGCGCGACCTGTACCTGGTGGACATCACGAAGCGGACGAAGCCCGTCCGCCTGCCCACCCCGGACGGCAACGACGGCAGCCCCGTGCTGCCGCCCCAGCGAAACACGATCGTGTACCTCAACGAGGGCGAGCCGCGGGTGATGGCGGTCGACGGCACCGGTGACCGGGTACTGACCGACCAGCTGCCGAAGGGGTGCGAGCGCGTCGAGCATCTGGCCTGGAGCCCGACGGACACGAACCTGCTGGTGATGCAGTGCGAGTCGGAGACGGAGGTGTCGACATTCCAGGAGATCCGGCTGGACGGGACGCTGGTCAAGCGGCTGAAGATCGCGAAGGACGAGATCGCCGATGTGTCCATCTCGAGCGACGGCCTGACGCTCGTCTACTGGGCCAGCAACAACGCCGACCTCGACGGTGGCTCCATCTTCAGCATCCCGGTCGACGGCAGCGAGCAGCCAACCCAGCTGACCAAGGAAGCCGCCGGCACCGACGCTGACCCGGTGTGGTCGCCGGACGGCAGCCAGATCGCCTTCCGCCGCCGCGTCTCGAACGGCACGGTCGACGGCAACCATGACGTGTACGTGATGAACTTCGACGGCTCCGACCCTGAGCCGGTGGCTGAGACGCCGGCGTCCGACATCAAGCCCAGCTGGTCTCCTGACGGCAAGCAGCTGCTGATCATCTCCAACCGCGGCTCTGCGGTGGGGGAGGCGGGAGAGACCTGGGACCTGTGGCTCACCCGGGTGAAGGACGGCCGGGTGCTCCGCGCGATGGGGGTCAAGGCCGAGCTCGTGACGACGCCGTTCTGGAACAACCGGTAGCGGGGACGCGGCTGCAGCGCCACGACGACTCCTCACCGCGGCCAGGACCTGCCAGGATCACCCGGTGACCACCGACGAGTTCGCACTGTCGCCCCGGACGACCGCCACCCGCCTCCGCGAGCGGGTCGGCTACGACCGCGCCGCGGTGCACGCCGTGCTGGACGAGGCCACCGTCTGCCACGTCGGCTTCGTCGCGGACGGGCTGCCCGTCGTGCTCCCGCACCTGTACGCGCGGGTCGGCGACCGCCTCTACCTGCATGGCTCGAGCGGGGCCCGGGCGCTGCGGGTGGCCGATCGCGCGGGCCTCGCCGTCTGCGTGACGGTCACGCTGACCGACGGCATCGTCTTGGCCCGGTCCGCCTTCCACCACTCGATGAACTACCGCTGCGTCGTCGTCCACGGGACCGCGACGGTCGTCGCTGACCCGGTCGAGAAGTCGGCAGCGCTGACGGCGCTGGTCGACGCGGTGGTCCCGGGCCGCTCGGCCGAGAGTCGTGGCCCCTCCGTCCGGGAGCTCGCCGCGACGACCGTGCTCCTCCTGCCGCTGGTGGAGGTGTCGCTCAAGGTGCGCACCGGCCCGCCCGTCGACGAGCCCGAGGACCACGGGCTGCCGTACTGGGCCGGTGTGCTGCCTCTGGCCACCGTTGCGGGGGTGCCCGTGCCCGCACCGGACCTTGCCGCCGGTGTCGAGGTCCCGGCGCACGTCACCGGCTGGCCGACCGCTTCGGCGGTTGACCCGTTGGGGCAGCAGGCAACGACGCCTGCACGGGTCTGACGGTGGTGCGCGCGACGGCGTTCTCCCGGTTGCCACCCGCGTGCGGCCGATGAGTTCCGGCCGGCCAGGCAGTCCATCCGACCAACGACCACCCAGAAACCGCTGGAGGCTTCGATGAGCACGCTGCCCACGCCGGGCGTCACCACCCACCGCCTCGACGTCCCGGGCGGTTCGCTGCACTACGAGGTGCGAGGGTCGGGACCGCTGCTGCTGGTAGTCGGGCAGCCCATGACCAGCGGCGCGTTCGCCGCGCTGGCCGACCTGCTCGCGTACGACCGTACCGTCGTCACCTACGACCCCCGGGGGCTAGGTCAGAGCACGGTGGAGGACCCGTCGCTGGACGTCACGCCCGAGGTCGAGGCCGACGACCTGGCGCTGCTGATCCAGGCCCTCGGCCGTGGGCCGGCCGATCTGTTCGGCAGCAGCGGCGGCGCGGTCGCTGGTCTGGCCCTCGCCGTCCGACACCCCGAGCTGGTCCAGACCCTCGTGGCCCACGAGCCGCCGGTCACCGAGCTGCTGGCCGAGGCTCCGTACATCAGGACTGCCGTGGACGGTGTCGAGGCCGCCTACCGGGCCGGCGGCTCGGGCTCCGGCTGGGGCGCGTTCGTCTCGTTGGTCATGCACCAGGGGCCGGTGCCCGAAACCGGCGTCCAGCCCGCCTCCTGGCCGCCGCCCGGCCACGAAGCCCCAGTGGGTGACGAGGCGCCGGCACCGCCGGCGCCTGAGCAGCGGGCCCACGACGACCTCTTCTTCCTCCGGATGCTGAAGCCCTTCACGCGCTACCGGCCGGCGGTCGACGACCTGCGGGCGGGTCGGCCGAGGATCGTGGTCGGGGTCGGCGCCGCGTCGCAGGACGAGCTGGCGGTGCGCTCGGCCGTCGCCCTGGCCGCACAGCTCGCTACGACGCCTGTCTCCTTTCCCGGTGAGCACGCCGGATTCCTGGGCGACCCGGTCGGCTTTGCCGCCGCCCTCCGCCAGGTCTGGTGACCGAACGACCCGTGACTGATCGTCCTCGGTTCACGAGGTCTGCCGGGTGCGGCCGACCAGCCCGGTCACGACTGCTGCCGGGGCACCAGCACCCCCAGGTCGGCCCGGACCCGCTCGTGCGCTCGCTGGGCGACGGCCGCGGCGCTGTGGTCGCCGAGACGCTGGCACAGCTCCACCAGCAGTTCCCAGGACGAGTCGTGGTACGGGTCGAGGTCGACCGAGCGCTGCGCGGCGCGGACGCCGGCGGCCAGCTCGCCGAGCTGCATCGCCTCCCGGGCGGCCTCCACGGCGGTGGTCGCGGCGAGCAGGCGCAGCCGGTCGCGCTCGCCGACCACCCACTCGGCCGGCCCGACCTCGGGCAGCAGGTCACCGGTGTAGCGGGCCAGGGCCGCCAGCCCGGTCCGCAACGCCTGAGCGCCCTGGCCGGCCGTCTGCTCGCGAGCCGCCTGTCGGACGAGCCGCTCGAAGTCGGCCACCTGGTCCTCGACCCCGGGCAGCTCCAGCGCGTACGCATCGCCCTGGCGCCGCAGGCAGTCGTCCGCCAGTCCGGCGGCGGCGAGGCAGTGCCGGACCGCCGACACCGCCACCTGCAGGCTCCGGACCCCCGATGCCAGCGAGGCGTCGGGCCACAGCTGGTCCACCAGCTGCTCGCGGTGGACCGGCCGGCCGTGCTGCAGGGCGAGCCGCAGCAGCAGGGCCCGCACCCGTGGGCGCAGCTCGGTCCAGGCCACCTCGGCGCCGGCCACCCGGAGCGAGAACCCGCCCAGGCAGCGCAGCGCCACCGTCGGGGCGGGTGAGACCGCCTCGAGGGAGGACTCCGGAGGGTCGACGTAGCGCCCACCACGCCGGCGGGAGAGCAGCTCGGGCAGACCGCGCAGCCCCAGCCCCTCGGCCCACGGGCGGATCGCGAGCGCCTCGTCGTGAGCCGCCCGGAGGCCGCGGCGTTGGTCGAGGCTGTTCCGCAGCGCCGTCGCCCAGGCCTCCAGCACGCTTGCACCCAGCTCGCTCGCCACCTCCCCGGCCCGGCGTAGCGGCGCCTCGGCCAGCCCGTCCGGGCCGGCCGCAGCGTAGGCGTAC
The DNA here is from genome assembly GCA_963727215.1 of uncultured Actinomycetota bacterium. Classification (GTDB taxonomy): domain Bacteria; phylum Actinomycetota; class Actinomycetes; order Propionibacteriales; family Propionibacteriaceae; genus Microlunatus. The sequence goes on along the minus strand of CAVSFR010000006.1, from coordinate 742,951 downwards.
CCGACGGCCAGCGAGGTCAGGCAGACCGTCCAGGGGTCACTCCTACGGTCGAGGTCAGCGAGCAGCTCGGCGCAGGCGGAGATGCGCCACGGGGTGGGGTCCAGCCCCAGCAGCATCGCGGCCTGCAGCCCTCGGGCGATCCGCGAGAGCCACGGCCAGCCGTCGACGTCGGCGCTGAGCACGATCTCCTCGAACTGGCCGGCCCCGCCCCGGTCCGGCGCGATGAGCATCTCGACGAGGTGCCCGGCCAGGCGCAGGGCCAGCGGCTCCCAGGCCGCCGCGTCGGCGTCCGGCTGGGCCGAGCGCAGGATCGAGGCGGCACCGGGCAGGTCCCCGGCCAGCATCGTCGCGAGCCCGCGGACGAGGTCGTGCTCGCCCGCTGCGGGGTTGCGCACCTCGCGGGTGATCTGCCGCAGCTCGGCCGAGAGCGTCAGCCCGCGGCTCGAGCCGGGCAACGGCTCGCCGGTGGGCTGGGGCAGCCAGACGGCCGCCGCCGCCCGCTCGGCCGCGCACCGGCGACCGAACTCAGGGTCGTCGAGCAGCGTCTCGGCCTGCCGGAACGCCGCGACCGACTCGGCCACCAGCCCGTTGCGTAGCAGCCGCCGGGCCCCGGCGAGCACCAGGCCGGGGTCGTCGGTGGGTACGCCGGGCAATGACAGCATCCCCCACAGGGCCTCGTCCCCGGTGACGGGCTGGGCGTCCGGCTTGAGCAGCCGGGCCACCGCACCCCAGTCCTCCGAGCGCGCATGCGCCCGGACCGCAGCAGCCGGCCGGCCGGCCTGCTCGAGCAGGTTCCCGCTGCGGGTGTAGAGCGCGCGCGCCGCCGCACCTCCGAGCTCGTCGGCCAGCACCACCTCCAGGTGGGTCTGCAGCACCTGGTGGTAGCGAAAGGTCAGGCCACCGTCGGCACTGGTGGTGAAGAACTGCTCGGCCTCCAGGTCAGCCAGCACCGCGGCCGAGCCGGATGTCTCGAGCAGCGCGTCGCACAGGTCGCCGGTCAGCACCCCGAGCGTGCAGGTGCGCAGCAGGAAGTCGCGGCGTCCGGCGCTGAGGCCGGCCAGCACGTTGCGGGCCAGGTAGGAGCGGATCAGCTGGGACCGGCCGCCGAGCTGCTCGACCTCGCGCTCCCGGTCGGCCCGGGTCATCGTGGCCGTGACCAGGTGGAACAGCTGCAGGCCGGCGGCCCAGCCGCCCGTCCGGCGGGTCAGTGCCGCCGCGACCTCCGGCGAGAGCGGCTGGTCGTAGACCGTACGGAAGAGGTCCTCGACCTCCCAGGAACGGAAGCGCAGGTCGTTGCCGTCCAGCTGCTGCAGCTCACCGGAGACCAGCAGCCGGGGGGTGTTGAAGCGCGGCGGTCGGCGGCTGCCCAGGAGTACCCGGACCTTGCGCGGCCGCAGGACCAGGAAGCGCTCCAGGGCCTGCTCCGCTGCGCTGCCGGCTACCTCCTGGAGGTCGTCGAGGATCAGCTGGACGGGTCGCACCGCCGGATCCTCGAGCGCAGCCACCAGTCGCGACACCTCTCCCGAGGCGGCGGACTCGATCACGGCGGGCCGTCCGAGAGCTGCACCCAGCGTGTGGCCGAGATGGCGGGTCAGGGCCACCTCGTCGTCGTCCTCGGCGCCCATCCGGTACCACGCCACCTGCTCGGCCGCGGCTGCCGCGAGGTGGCTGAGGAAGGTCGTCTTGCCCGACCCGGGCGGGGCCAGCACCAGACCCAGCGATGCTGCGGTGGGTCCGACCTCCACCAAGCGCTCGAGCCGGCCCCGGACCAGGCCGCGCAGGTCGGGTCGCCGTACCTTCTCGAGGAAGATCACCGGATCCATGGCGACCCTCTCCCGCCGAGGGGACCGCCGCGGGCTGCCGGGGCCCGACCGGTCGGCGCAGTGGTGACGACGCTCGTCCGACTCGGGGTCATCGACGCTCCACGCAGACCAACCAGGGGATCGCTCCCGTGCCCGGGAGGGTGGCTCAGTGTAGGACTGTCCGCGCACCCCTGGCTATGCCATGAGGCTGCCCCGGTGGGCAGCCCCGCTCAGCGGGCGAGCGGTGGTCGGTAGCCCGGACGCCCGGCTGTGGCCGCAGCCGTGATCACGCTCCGGCCGATCACCCCGGCCATCCGGTTGAGCACCGAGGGTGGCTCACCCGAGACGCGGGGCGGCATCACCACCACCGGACAGGATGCGGCATAGACCAGCCGGTGCGCGAACATCGGCCCAGCCAGCAGCTGCCGGGGCGCGTCGACCACGAGCAGGTCGGCCCTGACCGCCGCCTCGGTCAGCACCCGGTACTTGCCGCCGCGGACCAGCCGCACCTCGGCGGTGTGGTCGGCGCCGAGCGTCGCGGCCACGTCAGCGGCCAACGACTCCTGGGCGTCCTGCTCGACCTCGGGGCCGTGCACGATCCGGCTGGCTGGGGTCCCCGACGGCGTGGCCTGGGGGTTGGGCATCCGCCAGGCGCGGACGGCGATCAGCCGACCCCCGTTCTGTCGCGCCTGCGCGTCGGCCCACGCCAGGGCGGTCGGCGACTTCGAGGTCGCGCTGACCCCGACCACGATCGTGTACGGCTGCTCGTCCCCGGTCACGTCTGCCGCCCTCAGACCGGCAGCTTCGAGAGCTGGTTGCCGTGCTCGTCGTAGCTGCTCAGCGGCGGCGCGATCTCCTCCAGGGACTTGCCTTCGGCGTCCACGCCGAACTTGAACGCCACCAGGCCGCCGAAGAGCATGATCACCGAGGCCAGCACGTAGCCCCAGAACAGCGGGGTCCGGACCGTCCCCTCACCGACGAGCGCACCGAAGATCAACGGTCCGGCGGCCCCGAAGAGCTGGGCGACCGAGAAGAAGTACGAGATGGCCTGGCCCCGGACCTCCAGGGGGAAGATCTCCGAGACGGTCAGATAGCCCGCGGACGCCCCGGCCGAGGCAAAGAAGAACGAGAAGCACCACAGCGCGGTGTGGGTGCCGGCCGAGAGCATCTCGGCCTTGAAGAGCAGGGCCGAGATGAACAGGATCACGGCGGCCAGGGTGTAGGAGCCGCCGATCATCTTGCGTCGCCCGACCGTGTCGAAGAGGCGGCCCAGCAGCAGCGGTCCGAGCAGGTTGCCGATGGCGAACGGGAAGAAGTAGAGGGCCGCGCTGGAAGAGGTCTTGCCGTAGAAGTTCTGCAGGACCAGCGAGGAGGTGAAGAAGATCGCGTTGTAGAGGAACGACTGCGTGATCATCAGCGTCAGCCCCAGGAACGTGCGGCGAGGGTAGAGCTTGAGGAACACGTAGCGGAGCTGCTTCGGCGTCACGCCCTCGTGGGCCTTGATCCACCAGGCCTTGGACTCGTCCAGCTGCGGAAGCTCCTGGCCCCGTTCCTGAACGCTCTGCTCGATGCCGGCGACGATCTCCTCGGCGCGGTCGGGCTGGCCGTGGGTGACCAGCCAGCGCGGGCTTTCCGGAATGTGACGGCGCAGGTAGATGATGAACAGGCCGAGCACGGGCCCGATGAAGAACGCGATCCGCCAGCCGACGTTCTCGGAGAACCGGTCGGTGTCGAGGAAGAAGAAGCTGGCGAACGCCCCGATCGTGGCGCCGGCCCAGTAGGTGCCGTTGATGGCCAGGTCGACGCGGCCGCGGTACTTGCCCGGGATCAGCTCGTCGATGGCTGAGTTGATCGCGGAGTACTCACCGCCGATGCCCACGCCGGCCACGAAGCGGAAGACGTAGAGGAACCAGACGTTCGGCGACAGGCCGGCGAGCCCGGACCCCACCAGGTAGATCAGCAGCGTCAGGACGAAGAGTCGCTTCCGGCCCAGCTTGTCGGTCAGCCGGCCGAAGAAAAGGGCCCCGGCCACCTGCCCGACGAGGTAGATGGCGGCGGTCAGGCCGACCTCGGTCGAGCCCATTCCCAGAGACTTCTCATAGCCCCCGGAGGCGACGATCTGCACTTCCAGGCCGTCCAGGATCCAGGCGGTCCCCAGCCCGAAGATCACCATCCAGTGGAAGCGTGACCACGGCATCTTGTCCATCCGCACCGGGATCAAGCTGCGGACCGGCTTCTCGTCCTGCAGGTTCGCTGATGACATCGACGTCACTCCTCGTTGTGCTCCCCTCGCCTGCGCGAAGGACCCGAGGCGATGATGCCCCCCGGGTGCGGGGACCAAACACCGCCCCCACCCGCAACCGCTCCAGATACGCCGGACGGCGGTCGCTTCCCGTAGGAAGTCGACCGCCGTCAGAGGGGTTTCGGGTCAGGCGCGGACGCTGCGGCGTCCACCGACACGGGTCCAGATCAGCAGCACGATGACCGCGCCGATGACGGAGCCGATGATGCCCGCCGGCTGCAGGAAGCCGCCGTTGGTGTGGAAGATCAGGTAGCCCAGGAAGCCTCCGACGAACGAGCCGATGATGCCCAGCAGGATGGTCATCGGGATGGAGATGTCCTGCCGACCGGGGACGAGGAGACGAGCCAAGGCGCCGGCGATGAGGCCGATGACGATGAGGCTGATGATGAGGCCGATCATGGGAGTGCCCTTCTGTTCAGATGGTGCCGTGGTGCAGCCGGGATGTGTCGAGGTGGTTGCCCGCTGCGAGGTTGTCCCCAACTCTGCCACCCCAAAGGGGGCTGTGCCACACCCCTAGGGGGGTTAAGTTGTGCGGGTGACATCACCCAGCAGCCCCTTCACCATCGCCCTGGTCGACGACTACGACGTGGTGGTCATCGGTGTCGCCAACATGCTCGAGCCCTACCGCGACCGGGTCGTCGTGGCGGAGATCGACACCAACTCCGCCGTCTTGGACCCGGTGGACGTCGTGCTGTACGACTCCTTCGCCCAGCCCGAGTCCGACCGGCAGGAGATCGCGGTGCTGCTGGAGAACCCGGCCGCGCGACGCGTCGTCGTCTACACCTGGAACTTCCACCCCGAGCTGGTGGAGACGGCCCGGCGCCAGGGCGTCAGGGGCTACCTGTCGAAGTCGCTCCCCGCGCGTGACCTGGTGGCCGCGCTGGAGGCCGTGCACGCCGGTGAGGTGGTGATCAGCGACCCGCCGCGCCGGGCCCGCAGCGCCAGCGGTCTGGACTGGCCGGGTCGGGGGGAGGGCCTGACCGACCGCGAGGCGGAGATCCTCGCGCTGATCACCCAGGGCAAGAACAACGCCGAGGTCGCCGCGTTGACCTACCTCAGCCCGAACACGGTCAAGTCCTACATCCGCTCGACCTACCGCAAGATCAACGTGACCAGCCGCACCCAGGCCGTCCTCTGGGGCGTCGAGCGCGGCTTCACCCCCGACCATCGCCGGATCGAGCACTGGCGGGGCGGTCCGTAGGACCGGCCTCGGCTCGAGCCTCGGGCGAGCGGACGCTCAGGAACAGCCGGTGCGCCGTCACGACCAGGGCGAGCCAGGCGAGGCCGATGACCCAGCCGACCATCACGTCGGTCAGCCAGTGGTGGCCGAGGAACACCCGGCTGAGGCCGATCGCCACGGCCCAGACGCCGGCCAGCACCACGGCCAACGTGCGCGTCAGCCGGCGCTCCAGGTGCAGCAGCAGCAGGTACGCCACGATCCCGGCGATAGCAGTGGAGTTGAGGGCGTGTCCGCTGGGAAACGACGGGCTCGTCTCGTACGGCGGTACGGCGTCGACGCGCGGCGGCCGCAGCCGGTCGACGGCGTTCTTCCCTACGGTCGTCACGATCAGCGAGCCGGCGACGGTGATCAGCATCAGCACCAGGGGTGTGCGCGAGCGCCAGCGCCACACCATGGCCGCGGTGATCACTGAGGCGATGACCGTCATGCCGGCCGGCCCGCCGAGGTGGGTGAACCACGTCAGGGCGGTGTCCAGCCGGGGGCTCCGGTCCGCCAGGGCCTGCTGCAGCACCGGCCGGTCGAAGGTGGCGATGCCGTCCCCCTCCTCCACCGCGTCGTAGATCACGCCCGTGGCCACGGTCAGGCCGAGCACCAGCACGAGCCCGACGGCCGCGGTGACCACGAGCGCGCCGTGAGCGCTGATCTGCTGGGCGAGGGACGCGACGTGACGGACCAGCCAGCGGCCCGCCGCGCCCCAGCGGGTGAGGTCGCGGCCGCCGATCGACCCCTCGCCCGGCGCCGTCTCCCGCAGCTTCATTCGGTGTGCCATCGGACAAGTGTGAACGCTCGTCAGCGTTGCGCTGGTCGGGGTCGGTGAGGGAGCGCTCGAGACGCTCCACCGTCGCTCCGGCGTCGGCCCGGACGGTGCTCGCGGGGAATCCCCGACGGTGACCGGGTCAGGTCGAGGAGTCGAGCGGGCGCATCCGACCCCGGCGCTCGTCCTCCTCGTGCCAGATCATCCGGTGGTCGGCCCAGCCGCGCCAGTGGGCGGCCAGCTCGGGGGTGCCGTAGATGAGGCTGAGGTCGTTGTCCTCGCCGTAGTACAGCCGGTTGATCGCCGCGGCCGTGACCCCGTGCGCCGGTCCCGGTCCGACGTGGACCCCGTCGCCCTCCTGCAGCACGCCCTCACCGAGGATGCGCAGCAGCACGCCGGGCCGACGGGACGCGGCGGCACGACGCGGGAAGCCGGGGTCACCGGTCCGCAGACCCAGCTTCCAGCACGGCGTCCGCGGCTCGCTCACCTGCAGGACGGCGGTGCCGACGTGCCAGATCTCCCCGATGGCGGCGTTCGTCAGGTCGAGGCCGCTGGTCGTCAGGTTCTCGCCGAAGTAGCCGTTCGGCACGGGGCGGCCCAGCTCGGACTCCCACCAGTCCTCGTCCTCGCGCGCGTAGGCGTAAACCGCCTTGTCCGCTCCGCCATGGCTCTTGCGGTCGGACTGGTCGTCGCCCTCGAGGTTGTGGGCGCGCACCCGGACGGGTCCGGTCACCCGCTCCTTGAAGATGCTGCTGACCAGCGTCCGGCCCAGCCACTCGTAGGTCTGCGGGCCGCCGACCTGGACCGAGAGCACCCGGGCCGGCGTCGTGGGTGGGGCAACAGACGTCATAGCCACCTCGGTCAGGCAGGCACGCGGCGCCCCACGCGGTCACGGTCACCGGGTGGGTGCGTCCCCCACCGGAATGCGCCGATTCTGGCACGGTCACGGCCGCCGGCGGGTCGCCTCGCCGCCTCTTGACCGGAGACGTAGGGTCACGGAAAGCCTAGTGGTCCAGGTCACACCGAGCTCGGGAGCCCTCATGGACGAACGCCACCCCTCAGCCGAACCGGGCCGGCAGCCGCGCCCCACCCGTCGCAGCTTCTTGTCCCTGACCGGCTTGGCCCTCGGCGGTGCGGCGCTCGGCCTCGGGGCGAGCGGGTGCGGGACGGCGCAGACCGGCAGCAAAGCCGAGCAGGGTGGCGCCAAGGGTCGGGCCGGCACGGCCGGGGACACGCTCTTCGTCTTCGTGCAGTCCGGCGTGCCGACGAACTTCAACCCGCTGGGCGCGACCCCGGCGTGGCCGACGGCCAAGGACCACACCCAGCTCATCTACGAGACCCTGCTGCGCTTCGACCTGCTGGACGGGTCGCTCAAGCCCGGTCTGGCCCGAGAGCTGCAGCAGCCCGAGCCGGGCACCCTGGTGCTGCCGCTCCAGGACGGCACGACCTGGTCCGACGGCACCGAGCTGACCGCCGCCGACGTCGTCTTCACCTTCGAGCTCGGCAAGAAGGTGAGCCTCTACTACTCGAACGTCTGGACCTACCTGGAGTCGGTCGAGGCCACGGACCCACGCACGGTGACGTTCCGGGTGAAGAAGAAGCCGTTCAACCCGAACTCGGTGAAGGACGCGATCAGCGGCGTCTTCATCGTCCCGCAGCACATCTGGGAGGCGTTCGGCGCCAAGGTGGGCGCGCAGACGAACGAGAAGCCGGTGGGCAGCGGACCCTTCACCCTCGACCGGTTCGACCAGACGCAGATCAACCTGAAGCGGTTCGACGGCTACTGGGGCAAGGCGGTCTTCGGGACGCCGCCGATGACCACGATCAACCACCCGATCTTCAAGAGCAACAACGACTCCGACCTCAAGCTGGAGTCCGGGGAGCTGGACGCCGCTCAGACCTTCACCGCGCAGATCTGGAAGATGTGGGAGAAGGGCAAGCCGGTCGGCACCTGGCTGAAGGAGAAGCCCTACTACCTGCCGGGAAACCTGCCCCTGCTGGAGATCAACAGCTCGGTCAAGGGTCTGGACAACGCGAAGGTGCGCCGGGCCATCGCCTACGCGATCGACTACCCGAACATCGCCAGCACTGCGATGTCGGACTACTCAGCGCCGGCCAACGCCAGCCTGATGCTGCCCAACGGTGCGGAGGGCAAGTTCTACGACCAGGCCGCTGTGGACAGCCAGGGGTGGACGCACGACCCCGCCAAGGCGGTGTCGATCCTCGAGGACGAGCTCAAGTGCACGAAGGGCAAGGACGGCATCTACTCCTTGCCCGACGGCACCCGGCTGGGGCCGTGGGAGGCGATCACGCCGACGGGCTGGAGCGACTGGAACACCGCCCTGGAGATCGTCGCCAAGTCCTGCCAGGCGGTCGGCATCGACGTCAAGACCAGGTTCCCGCAGGCGCCGCAGGTGACCACCATGATCCAGAACGGCAACTTCGAGCTCGCGTGCTGGAACGCGTCGGGTGTCAGCGTGGCCAGCCCGTGGACACGGTTCCGCGACGTCTTGGACGACCGCGGGATCCCGCCGATCGGCAAGACGGCCTTCGCGAACTTCACCCGGTTCTCCCACCCCGAGGTGGCCGGGCTGCTCGACTCGGTCGGCGCTGCCAGTTCCGACGCCGAGCTGAAGGAGATCTACGCCAAGCTCGACGCGATCTACCGGGAGGGCATTCCCGTCGTCCCGCTGATGTACCGGCCGAACGAGTTCTACGAGTACAACGAGTCCAACTGGACCAACTTCCCCGACGAGAAGAACCCGTACGCCCCGCCCGGGTGGGCCGGTGCCTCCATCGGATGGATCTTCGGGCTGAAGAAGGTCGGTACCTGACCTCGGCCCGTCGACCGCTCGCCTGAACCCGACGCTCGGCTTTCCCGGCCCGCCTACAGTGGCCGCCATGACCGCGGCGCTGGGCACCGAGCGCAGGCGGAATGCCGGCCGCTGGGCCGTGGTGGGGCTCGTCGCCGTGCTGCTGGTCGTCCTCCCGCTGGCGATCGTTCACCGTCCTGCGCAGGCGTCCTCGGTCTCGGCGGCTGAGCTCGCCCAGCGGGTGCGGGCCTCGAGCGGCGTGGCCTGGTCGGGTCTGGCGGTGAGCTCCGGCGCGCTGTCAGTGCCCGAGAACGACTCCTTCGCCACGTTGGCCGATCTGCTCGGCGGGGACAACACGCTGCGAACCTGGTGGCGAGGCGCCGACGACTGGCGGGTCGACCGGATCCGTAGCACCGGCGAGACCGACCTCTTCCGGCACGGTCGCTACACCACGCGCTGGGTCTTCGAGTCCGAGACCGCGACCATCACGCCGGTCTCGCAGATCCGGTTGCCCGACGCCTCGGACCTGCTGCCGCCGACGTTGGCGCGTTCGATGCTGCAGGGGGCTCGCGAACCCGAGCTGACCCGGCTGCCGGCTCGACGGGTGGCTGGCATCGAGGCCGCCGGCCTGCGGCTGAGCCCGGACGAGGAGGCCGCGACCGTGGACCACGTCGACCTGTGGGCCGACCCGGCCACGGGCCTGGCGGTCCGGGTCGAGCTCTACGCGGACGGGGAGCGCCGGCCGGTCGTCAGCACCGCGCTGGTATCGCTGGACCTCACCACACCGGCGTCCGCGACGACGGCCTTCAGCCCCACGATGGACAGCCGGATCGCCTTCGAGGAGTCGGTCGACGTCGCGGCTGCCGCCAACGCGCTGACCGACGTCGACCTGCCGGCCTCCCTGGCCGGGCTCGACTCGAGGAACGGGGAGGAGCCCGGAGGCGTCGGCGTCTACGGCCGTGGCCCGACCACGCTGATCGTGCTCCCGCTGCGCCGCCAGGTGTCCGGTCCGTTGCGCCAACAGCTTCGGTCCAGCGCCAGCGCGTCGGACACGGCGGCCGGCACGCTGGCCCCGGTCGGGCCCATCAGCGTGTTGCTGACGCCACGGCGGTACGACGGGCCGACGCTGCTGCTGGCGGGAACGGTGAGTTCTTCCACGCTGGAACGCGCGGCCGCCGAGCTGGGGACGCCATGACCGCGTCTGATGGTCGCGCTCCGCGCTCCGAGGCACTGATCTGCGCCCGATCTCGCTCGTTCGTCACGATTCCAGACGACGGCGCTCTGCGTCGCTCGCGTCGCGCTTGTCGTCCGGCATCTCTCCTCACTCCCGAGAGGCTCCGTTCATGAGCGAGCCGGTGATCGCGACCAGAAACCTGACCAAGCGCTACGACGACCTCCGGGCCGTCGACGGCGTCGACCTGGAGGTCGCCGGCGGCGACGTCTACGGCTTCCTGGGGGCGAACGGCTCGGGCAAGACGACGACCGTCCGGATGCTCCTCGGCCTCGTCCTGCCCACCTCCGGCACCGCGGAGGTGCTCGGCCGTCCGATGCCGGCGGCCCGGCGTCAGGTGCTGCCGCAGGTCGGGGCGCTGGTCGAGGGCCCGGGCGCGTACCCGCACCTCTCCGGTCGGACCAACCTGGCCCTGCTCGACGCGAGCGGAGCCGACCGCACGCCCCGGCGACGTCGGGGGACCAGGATCACCGAGGTGCTCGCCGAGGTCGGCCTGGACCCGGCGGATGCCCGACCGGTACGGGCGTACTCGCTCGGCATGAGGCAGCGGCTCGGGCTCGCTGCCGCGCTGATGCGCCGGCCCCGGCTGCTCGTGCTCGACGAACCGACCAACGGCCTGGACCCCCAGGGCATCGCCGAGATCCGCGAGCTGCTGCTCCGGCTCAACGCCGACGGCACGACGATCTTCCTGTCCAGCCACCTGCTGGCCGAGATCGAGCAGATGTGCACCCGGGTGGGCGTGCTGGACCGTGGTCGGCTGGTGTTGCAGGAGCAGCTCGATGTGCTGCTGCGGCCGACCGGCCTCGTCGCGGTCCGGACGCCCGACCTCGCGCGCTGCCGTGACCTGCTGGGCGGGATGGTCGTCGCCGTCGAGCAGGACCAGCTGCTCGTCCGGTCCGCCGACCCGGCCCGGTTGAACGCCTACCTGGTCGGTGAGGGGATCGCGGTCACCGAGCTCGGCCCGTACCGCCGCGAGCTGGAACAGCTCGTCCTCGAGGCCGCCGGGACTGCTCCCGCACCGGCGCCGGCGCCGGTGAGCCGCCAACCCGCGACGGAGGTCATGGTCATCGGGCGGGACGGGCGTCGATGATCATCGCTGTCGAGCTGGTCAAGATGCTGCGCCGGCCGCGTACCTGGGTGATCATCGCCATGCTGGTCGCGCTGCCGACGTTGGTGGCGGTACTGCTGGCTGTCACCGACCTGGGTCCACGACCGGGGACGGGGCCGCCGTTCCTCTCCGCGGTGCTGACCGACGGGACGCTCTTCCCGCTGGCGGCCCTGGGGGTGGTGCTGCCGCTCTTCCTGCCCATCGCGGTGGCAGTGCTGGGTGGGGACGCGATCGCCGGCGAGAGCCAGAGCGGGACGTTGCGCTACCTGCTGGCCCGGCCGGTCGGGCGTACGTCGCTGCTGCTGGCCAAGCTGACCACGGTGATCGCCTTCGTGCTGATGGCCGTGCTGGTCGTCGCCGCGGTCTCCTACCTGGAGGGCCGGCTGCTGCTGGGGAAGTCCACCGCCGTGGGCACCACCAGTCTGAGCGGGTCGACGCTGACCTCGTCGCAGGTGGCCGGTCGGACGGCGCTGGCGCTCGGCTACGTCGTGGTCTGCATGCTCGGGGTGGCGGCGGTAGCGCTGTTCTTCTCCACCTTGACCACGTCCTCGATCGGCGCCGCCCTGGGCACGATCGGGCTGCTCGTCGCGTCCACGGTGCTGCTGGGGCTGGACGCGGCCCAGTCGCTGCACCCCTACCTGCCGACCCGCTACTGGCTCGCTTTCGTTGACCTGTTCCGCGACCCGATCTTGTGGCGCGACGTCGTCCGCGGCCTGCTCGTGCAGCTGGCGTACCTCGTCGTCTTCACCCTCGCCGCCTGGGCCAGCTTCACCACGAAAGACATTGACGACTAGCCGACTTGTCAGAACTGAGCTGTCCCCCAGGACAACTGGTTTCTGACAAGTCGGGGTCTGGGCCTAGCAGCGGGCGCCGGACGGGGCGGCCGGAGCGCCCGGACCCAGGGCCGAGGTGACCAGCGCGAGGGTGACCGGGTCGGTGGGCAGGTCGGGATGGCCGGCGGCCGACCCTGGGCAGATGTCCTGTACCACCACGTTCAGGGCGCCGTCGAGCGCCGCAGACTCGACCGGCGTCACCACGGTGTCCGAGCGGGTCCGCAGGGTGACCCACAGCGGACCGGTCGGCGTCTCGTCACCGGCGTTGAGGCGGCGCAGCAGGTCGCTGTCGGGAATGAGCTGCTCGCACGCGAGTGGGCAGCCGCCGGCGAGCTGGGCGCCGAGCGCGGCCTGGGTGGTGCCGTGCTGCGGAGAGCCGAGCGTCAGCACGCGTCGGGCGACCGAGCCGCCGCCCTCGTCCCGGACCCAGAGCCGGGCCACCACCCCGCCCGCGGAGTAGCCGATCACGTCCACCGACGGTGCGCCGGCGTCGCGCTGCACCGCGGCTGCCACCTCGCCCAGGTGCCTCGCCTGCTCGGCCAGGTCACCGGTCCCCTCACCCACCTCGGGCACCACGACGGCCTGCCGGCCAGCCGCGCGCAACGCCGCGGCCAGGGGTTCCAGCGAGTTCCCCGTACCGCCGTAGCCGGGGACGAGCAGCACGGGACCGGTCTGGTCCTGCGGCACCGGGACCACGGCGGACGCCCGGGAGCGGACGAGGCCGGTCGCCACCAGAACCACGACCAGCGCCACCACCAACGCCCCCGTCCCCAGGACGAGGCGCCGCCGCTGCGGGGAGAGGGCGTCGAGCACGTCTTCGAGGCTACGTCGGCCGACTCAGGCCAGGGTCAGCCCAGCCGGAGCTCGGCGAGGACGCCGGCGTGGTCTGAGGGCCACAGCCCGGTGGCCGGGTCGCGGTCCGCGGGATCGGCACCGACCAGCTCGACTCGCGCGCCGCTCACCGGCTGGCCTGTCGTACCCCGGTCGAGAACCAGGTCGAGCCGACGACCCAGGTCGCCGTCGGCGAGGCGCAGCCGCTCGTCCCGGCAGCAGGTGCCTCCGCCGCCCGAGTGCTCTGGTGTCTCCAGCCAGGCGTCGGCGAAACCGCCGCCGGTCAGCAGGGCGGCCGCGGCGGAGCCGGGCACGGTCGCGCCCGCGGCCACCGTCGCGTCGGCGGGGTCGGAGTTGCAGTCGCAGCCGATCACCACCGGGCGTCCGGCCGGGGCGGCCGGCCCGGCCAGCAGCTCCTGGGCCTGGGCCAGGGCAACGTCGGCGCTCTGGGACTCCAGCTGGGTGGCGACGAAGCGCAGCGGATGGCCGTCGACGCTCACGTCCACCCAGGCGTAGCCGCGGACGAAGGAGAAGGCGAAGCCGCCGAGATCGACGTCCACGCGGTGGTCGTACCGGCCGCTGCCCCGGCCGGTGACCTGGACCGCCGAACCGGCCCGGACCAGGACGACGTCCCGCACGGTCAGCCGCAGGTCCCGGTCACCGGCCCCACCAGGGAAGGCGGGCGCCTCGACGTCGGACTCGACCTGGCTCACCGCGACCTCGTACGGAGCTCCGCGCGCGGACAGCTCGCCCTGCAGCAGGGCCAGGAAGTCCTGGTCGACCTCGGTGGCGTCCAGCCGGCCGACGTGGTCCAGCTGCAACGGCCCGTGCCGCCAGAGGGCGGCCTCCTGGAGCGCGACGAGATCCGGCCGGCCGGTGACGATCTCGCGGGCCAGCAACCCGGCCCGGGTGCTGAAGTCCGTCTGGCCGACCACGCTCCAGAGCTCGGCGTTGGCGCGGCCGAGGGCGGTCAGGGCGTCTGGCCCGGTCAGCCCCTGCGCAGCTCGCACCGGCCGCGTGATGTCGGCGCCGAGGTAGAGGTTCCGCGTCAGCACCCGGACGGTCGCGGGGGCGGCGCTCGGCGGGGGACCGACGAACCGGCCACGCACCAGGACGACCGCAGCGACGAGGGCGAGCACGCCGACCAGCACCGCGAGCACCCGCAGAGCGGCCCGACCACGCCTCACCGCCATGCCGCGCGCCCTCCTCCGGGTGGCCGGGTGTTGGGGGCGAGCGTACGTCGGTTCGGGGAGGGGGACGCCCCAGACGAGTCGGACGCCGCCGAGCGGGAAGCAGGTGGGCGTGAACGGCGTAGAGCCGATCCACCGCGGATTCGGGTTCGACCTCAGGTCCGGATCAGTTCCGGTGAGTCCGGTCCGCGTGAGCCCTGGCGACGGACAGGTCGGGTTCGCATGCCGGACCGTCTGGTGTCGGCCGTTCGACGCTGGCCTACGGTGGTCCCACCCTGGTCGGGCTTCCCCGGCTGATGATCGGGACGGCGGCGGAGAAGCGTGGGCACCTGGCGGTCCGTCAGCAGGAGGAACCCCCGGTGGTGACACTCCTGGGTCGGGAGCCGGAGCGGAGGCACCTCGCGACGCTGCGCGAGCAGGTGAGACGAGGGTCGAGCGCGACCTGCCTGGTCCGGGGTGAGGCAGGGATCGGCAAGACCGCTCTGCTCGACGACGCCGTGGCCGTGGCCGACGCCGAGGGCTTCGAGGTGCTGCGGGGGCGAGGTGCGGCCGCCGAGGCCGACGTGTCCTTCGCGCTGCTGAACGACCTGCTCTGGCCCCTGCGGTCCCGCTTCGACGTCCTGCCCGAACGCCAACGGGCGGCCCTGGAGGGCGCGGTGGGCATCGGGCCGGCCACCGGAGCCGACGCGTTCACCGTGGCGGCCGCCGTCTTGACCCTGCTGGCTGCGGCTGCGGAGGAGCGTCCGCTGCTGGTCTGCGTCGACGACTGCCAGTGGGTGGACCTGGCCAGCCTGCGCTGCCTCGGCCTGGTCGCACGGCGGCTCCAGGCCGACCAGGTCCTGTTCCTGCTGGCGCTGCGGACCTGGCCGCGGCTCGGTCCGCTGCCCTCGGCGCTGGAAGGTTTCGAGACCGTCGAGCTCGACCGACTGCCACCTCCGGTCGCCGAGCGGCTGCTCGACCTCTCCGCCCCCGACCTGGTCGCCCTGGACCGGACGGCCGTGCTGGGCCGTGCGGAAGGTCACCCGCTGGCCCTGCTGGAGCTGGCCCGGAGCCCCGAGATGGTCGACCGTCCGGGGTCCACGCCGTACTGGCGCCTCCAGGACGTCTTCGTCGGTGAGCTCGACCGGCTGCCGGCGTCCTGCCGCGAGGCGCTGGAGCTGCTCGCGGTGCTGGGCGGCACGGAGCCGGAGGTGCTCGCGCGACTGCTCGCCGAGCGCGGCACCGGCCCGGACGAGCTCGAACCGGCCGAGGAGGCCCACCTGGTGGTCCGGCATCGCGGCCAGGTGCACTTTCGCCATCCGCTGATCCAGATGGCCGCCTACTCAGCGATCGCTCCGGCCCGTCGCCGCGCGCTGCACCGGCTGGTCGCCGACCAGCTCGCGGGGGCCACCCGGTTCGC
This sequence comes from uncultured Actinomycetota bacterium, assembly GCA_963727215.1. Taxonomy (GTDB): domain Bacteria; phylum Actinomycetota; class Actinomycetes; order Propionibacteriales; family Propionibacteriaceae; genus Microlunatus. The sequence continues at coordinate 727,448 of CAVSFR010000006.1, read as the reverse complement.
CGACGTGGAGCGCCGCGCCTGGCATCGCGTCGCCGGCAGCGACGAGCGGGACGAGGCCCTGGCCTCGGAGCTGGAGTCGCTGGCCCGGGAGGCGTTGAGCCGGTCCAGCGCGCCGTCGGCGGTGCACCTGCTCCGCCAGGCTGCGCAGCTGAGCCCCGACTCGTCCCAGCGCGCGGGGCGACTGCTGGCGGCCGCCGAACAGGTGCAGGCGGCCGGGATGCTCGACCAGGCGGACAGCCTGCTCGACGAGGCGACGGCCCACGCGGGGACCCCGGAGCTGGCGATGGCGGTCGAGCACCTGCGCTGCCGGATCGACATGTGGTGTGGCCAGCCCGTCCAGGCCCGGGACCGGCTGCTGCGGCTCGCCGCGGCGGCCGCGCCCGCCGCTCCGCTGCTCGCGGCGGTGATGTACGGCCACGCAGCCCTGACCGGCCTCTGGTTGGGCGACTTCTCCGGCTCGGCGGACGCGGTGGCCCTGGCCGAGCAGGTGGCTCCGGAGCCGCCCGAGCCGCTGCTGCCGCTGCTGGCCTCGGCCGGCCTGCTCGACCTCGTGTCGGGACAGGTGGAGCGTGGCCGCGCCCGGTTGGCGGTGTGCCGCGAGCAGGGCCGGCTCGACCCGCTCGACACCGCGCAGCTGCCGCTGGTCATCGCGCTCGGCCTGTTCGCCGATGGTGACGTGGCGGCCGCACTGCTGCAGCTGGAGGAGACCGTCCGGTATGCGCGCGAGCACGGGGCCGTTGGCCTGCTGCCGTTCCAGCTGCCTCGGCTGGCCATGCTGCAGTTCGCAGCCGGCCAGTGGCACGCGGCACTCGGTTCGGCCACCGAGGCGGTCGAGGTCGCCCGCTACACCGGGTGGGTGACCGAGCTGCCGGCGAGCGAGGCCGTGCTGGCCATGGTGACGGCCGGCTACGGCCAGGCGGACCAGTGCCGGGCCAGTGCCGCGGCCGCCTTCGAGGGGGCCCGCCGGTCCAGCTCCCCGATGGTGGTGGCGCAAGCCCACCGGGCGCTCGGGCTGCTCGAGCTCGGGCTCGGTCGACCGCGGGAGGCGCAGGGGCACTTCGAGCAGGTGGAGGCCTTCGCGCGGAGCTCGGGACTGGTGGAGACGCCGCTGGTCTCGTGGCTGCCGGACCTGATCGAGTGCCACATCCGGGTCGGTGCCCGCGAAGGTGCCGTCGCGGCGCTGGACGAGCTCGCGCCCCTGGCCGGCCGCGCCGGTGGCACCCGCCTCGACGCCGTCTACTCGCGGTGCCTCGGGCTGCTGGCCGAGCATCCGGGAGAGGCCGAGGCCCACCTCGAGGAGGCGGTCGCTCTGGCCGCTGCCGCCCAGGCTCCGTTCGACCAGGCCCGCAGCCTGCTCTGCCTCGGCCAGCTGCACCGCCGGAACCGGCGCCGCGGCGCCTCGCGTCGGCCGCTGGCCGCAGCGCTGGCCATCTTCGAGTACCTCGGAGCCGAGAGCTGGGCCGAGCAGGCGCGCGTCGAGCTCAACGCGAGCGGGGTGGAGACCGAGCGCAAGGGCACCGACCTGACCGCCCTCTCGCCGCAGGAGATGTGCGTCGCGCAGGCCGCCGCCGAGGGGCTGACCAACCAGCAGACGGCGATGCGGCTCTTCCTGAGCGTGCGCACCGTGGAGTTCCACCTGTCCAACGTCTACCGCAAGGTCGGCGTCAACCGACGCGCCCAGCTCGTCCGGGTGATGGCCTCGACAGCCTGACTTCGGCGTGCGTGCTCGAGGCACCCCGTACGAGACCGAGGCGGCCGCTGGAGCGGGTGCCGGACCCCTCTACGGGGTGCCTGGTGGTCCAGCAGGGTCGGCCAGCCAGGCCGTCAGCCGGGCCTGCAGGAAGGCGACGGCAGCGACCGGCAGCACGACGTGGCCGGCGTGCGGCACCAGGCCCGGGGTGCGTCCGCCGTCCAGCAGCTCGGCAAAGACCTCGAGCTGCCCGCGGAGGTCGATCAGCCGGTCCCGGACGCCGAACCAGACGGCGCACTGACCGCCCGTCACGGCCGCGAAATGCTCGCGGAGGTCGCGGCCCCGCACCCAGCCGGCCCGTCGGGCGACGTCGTCGGGGTCGGCGTCGCGGAGGCTGGCGAGGAAGGCCGCCCCCTCGTGCCGGGACATCGGCCCGAAGACCCAACGCCCCGTCGGGGCCGCTGTGGCCCGGTAGAGCGGTCGCGGGATCCGAGGCAACAGGGACGCCGCCACGTCACGGCTGGCGGGGAGCCGGGTGAACGGGCTGACCAGTACGAGCTGTCCGGGACTGGTGGCGCGCGCCAGCGCCGCAGCCAGCAGGCAGCCGAACGACTGTCCCCACACGACCGCGGGCTGGTCCAGCACCTCCCCGACCAGGGCCACGACCGTCGTCTCCAGCGCGGCCAGGCTCTGGTGCTGCTCGGCGCTGTAGTCCACGAGCACCAGTCGGACGGGTCGTTTGCTCGCCAGGGCGGCCCGGACGGGCTCGACGAGGTGCAGACAGCTCGACCCGTCACCCTCCAGGCCGGGTACGACGACCAGCTCCTCACCAGACCCGCGGGCCAGCAGTCGGACGCCGTCGCGCTCGGCGAGCAGGTCCCAGCCCGTACGGGGGCTGCTCACGGCTGAGCCTTCGGCATGGTCGCGCTCCTTCGGGTGAGGTAGATGCGGGCGAGCCGGCCGAGGAAGAACCCGCCGAAGCGGAGCCCCGGCCCGATGCTGGCAGCCCCCCGCCTGCGTCCCCGGAAGCTCAGCAGCAGCCGGAGGAAACCGGTCAGGGTCAGCCGGACGGTGCCCTCGGCCAGCCGGCTGCCGTCGGGGCCGGTCACGGTGGTCGTCAGCGTGGTGGTGTCGGCCCACAGGTCCAGCTCGGCGTCGTGCCGCAGCGTCTTGTAGCCCTCCACCAGCAGGTCCCGGCCGGCGGCGTCGATGCAGGTGATGCGGTAGCGCATCATCGTGGTCCCATCCGGCTCGACCGTCAGCACGTCGAGGTCGCCCGAGGTCAACGGGAGGTCGCCGCCCAGGGCCTGGCACTGCACCTTGCCGGTCAGCGACGCCCGGTGGCGCGGGTCGCCCAGCAGCGCGTCGAGGTCGGGCACGGCCACCTTCAGCCGCAGCGTCAGCTCGTGCTCGCGCAGCGAGCCACCGGCCGCGGCCGTGGAGGAGGCGGTGAAGCGGACGGGCCCCGACATCGTCTCGGAGAACCGGAGCTCGGAGACCTGGGCCACCGGTGCGGCGCCCGGCGGCGGACGCAGGCTCAGACCCTCCTCAGCGCACCAGGCCCGAGCCGCCGCGACGCCCTGCTCGACGGCCGCCGCGACCTTGCGGCGACGGAAGACGAGCAGGTAGTGCAGCGGCACGTCGAGGGTCAGCATCCGGATCTCCACGCGCCGGCCGTACGCGCCGGTACGACCGGCCGCAACCTCGGCGTTGTTCTCCTCGACCAGGCGCAGCGAGTCCGCGAGCCGGCTGTTCGCGCTGGCCTCGATCACCTGGAAGTACGCCGCCAGCCAGCCCGGGCGCCAGCGGCCCGACCGGTTGACGGTCCAGACGACCCAGAGCTCGTCGGCCCCCCGCTCGATCGCGGCGGCCAGGTTGGCGTCCGTGGCGTAGACCGAGTCGATCAGCTCCCTGCCCTCGTCCAGGACGGGCGGGAACCAACCGGGCAGGGCGACGCAGGCCATCAGCCGGTCCGGCGTCAGCTCCGCCGGAGCGAGCGTGACCAGCCGGTGCGCGGAGAAGTCGTACACGTTGAAGGTGGCCGACCGCGGCGTGGTGGTCAGGGCGTCCCAGTCCACGCCCCAGGCGGGCAGCTGACGGTCACGCAGCTTGTCCAGGGTGAACAGCGACGGACCGAGCGGCCCGGCCAGGAAGCCGGGCGCGTTCAGCCCGAGGGTGCGCAGCGGCCGGTAGCCGCGCCAGTTCTGCGCGATCTCGGAGCCGGAGCGGCCGGCGCAGTACATGGCGAGGTTGAGCGTCCCGCCGCTGCAGCCGTCGGCGTGGTCGAACTCGATCCCGGCCTCGTCCAGCCACACCTGCAGCACCCCGGCCTGGGCGGCGACCTTCAGTCCGCCGCCGGCGAGGATGAGCGCCCGACGCGGCTCGGTCATGCCGCGGCCTGCTCGATCATGTGGCGCGAGCAGCGCTCGGCCATCGCCGCGATGGTCATGGACGGGTTGGCCCCGACGGGCCCGGGCATCATGGCGCCGTCGACCACGAACAGGCCCGGGTGGCCGAACACCTCGCCGTGGCTGTCGACCACACCGCGCGCCGGGTCGTCGGCCATGGCCGCCCCGCCCAGCGGGTGCACGGTGATGTAGCGGCTCAGCAGGGCGGACAGCCCGGGCTGGTAGTGCGCGCCGAGGGTGTCGGCGAGGAGGCGGAGCCGGTCCTCGACGACGCGGAAGTACGCCGCCGAGCCGGGCCCGGAGTCGAGCTCGAGATAGCCGTCCTGCAGCCGGAGCAGGCCGTCGGGACAGTCGCGACCCATGGCCAGCAGCGGCAGCCGGCCGCTCGACTGGTGCGCGTCGCCGACCAGCTGGGCCACCTCCTTGCTGATCCGGGTCGGCCCCGGACCGAAGAGCCCCTGGCTGATCCGCGCCCGCACCAGTCGGCCGAAGCGCCGGCCGATGTCCAGCGGCGGGATCACCTCTCCGAGCCAGTCGAAGAGGTCGAGGTAACCGCCGTCCTCCAGGTACATGCCCGGCCCGTCGCCCCCGTCGGCGGTGTCGGGAACCCGGACGGCCCCGGTGATCACCGGGCCGACGGAGGGGTGCAGCGGGCTCGGCGCGCGGGTGAAGAAGCCCAGGTAGTCGCCGTTGCCGCTGAACGCCTGGCCCAGGCAGTCGCTGATGGCCGGCAGTGCGGCCCGGTTCCGCAGCAGCAGGAAGGTCGAGCCGAGCGAGCCGGCCGAGAGGACCAGCTGACGCGCCCGCAGCCGGTGCAGCCGCAGGTCCACGCTCTCGCCCGGCGCGCCCAGGCCGGTCGCACCCTCCTCCGCCTCGGTGTGGTCGACGTAGAGCACCTCCCAGCCGCCGTCGACGGGGCGGAACGAGCGCACCTCGCAGTCGGTCCGGATGTCGGCGTAGCGGCGGTCGGCCTGGCTGAGGTAGGTGAGGTCGAGGGTGTTCTTGCTGCCCGTGTTGCAGCCGAGGTCGCAGCCGCCACAGTTGACGCAGGTCTGGCGGGGTGCCCCGTGCAGGTTGTGCGAACCGTCGTCGAAGGCCTCGCCCACGCGGTCGCGGGTGCTGAACGTGATGGCCAGCGGGACCCGCTCGTAGACCAGGTCGTTCGCCTGCGCCGCCCGGGCCATCGCCGCGGCCTTGGCGGTCGAGCCGGTGAAGGCCTCGGGGAACGGGGTGGGTGTCAGCATCTTCTCGACCAGGTCGTAGTCGGGGTCGAGCTCTGCCCGCGTCACCGGCCAGCTCTCGCGGCCACCGTTGGGCAGCGGCCGGTCGAACCAGCGCTCGTCCTTGCGCAGCAGCACGTTGGCGTAGATGAGCGAGCCGCCACCGAGACCGGCGGCGACGACGGCGTCCAGCTTGCGGAAGGACCAGATGTCGAAAAGCCCGCGCAGGCCCTCGCTCGGGTCCCACAGGCTTCGGCTCACCTCGCTGGGGCGGCGGGGGAAGCTGCCGGGCGGGTACGCGTGGCCGCGCTCCAGCAGGCACACCGTCCGGCCAGCCGCGGCCTGCCGGTAGGTGGTGACGGAGCCGCCGAACCCGGACCCGACCACGACGACGTCGAAGTCGGTGCTGTCGCTGCCGGCCGAGCTGGTGCTGGTGCGGTCCTCGAGGGCTGGTGCAGCCATCTTCTCTCCCGGGGGACGGGCGCTGCCCGCCACGGGTGAGCGTGCTGCTCATCTCGTCAACGGCGACTTGCGCCTTGGTGCGTGGCCATCATGGTGGCCCCCGTGATCTGTCGGCAAGAGCCGTTCGGGCAGTTCGTCCGGCTGCCGCGGGAGGGTGCGAAAAGCCTGTGGTTTCTACGGATGCCGCCCCGTCGCCGCGTCCCTAGCGTGAGCACATGACCTCCCCCAGAGCCTCCCACCGAGCAAGAGCCGCAGGCGCCGTCCCGGACCGCGGGCCGCCGTCGGACCGGGCGACCACCCAGCCCCGACTCCGCCGCACCGCAGCTCGAACCGCACGCACCACCCGAGACGACGGCCCCCCGGCCCGCCTCATCCCCCCACAGCCAAGGAATGAAGACATGAGCACAAACCGTACGTTCGTCCGGCTCCCCCTTGCCGGGCTCGCCATCGTCGCCGCCCTCTCGGGTGCCGCACTCCTCGCCCCGGCCCCCGCCGCCGGCGCCCCAGTGGCTCCCCGGCCGCAGGCGACCTCCGACACCGTGTCGCACGCCAACACCCTCACCCCGGCCGTCCGCAAGCTCGTCAAGGGTTCCGGTGTCGCGGCTGAGGCGAAGGCGGTCCAGACCTACTGGTCGCCCACCCGGATGAAGGCCGCCAAGGTGCTGGACCGCGACGTGTACGCCCGATCCGGCACCGCTCCGAAGCAGAGCAGCGTCCAGCCCAAGGCTTCGGGCCCGGCGGTCACGGTCGCCCCGGCCAAGACGGCGGCGGTAGCGCGGACGAAGAAGTCCAGGGGCACCAGTCCCTCGGCCACCTATCCGAACCTGCCCTACTACTCCGCCGCCGCCCGGACCAACGGCAAGGTGTTCTTCACCCGCGGTGGTGCCAACTACGTCTGCTCGGCCACGGTCGTCAACAGCGAGGGCAAGAGCCTGGTCTGGACCGCCGGTCACTGCGTCGTGGACGGCAAGGTCTGGGACAGCAACTTCGCCTTCGTACCCTCCTACAACAACGGTTCCCGGCCGTACGGCACCTGGTACTCCCGCCAGCTGACCACGACCTCCGGCTGGTACTACAACCGTGACTTCAGCCAGGACGTGGGCGCGGTGACGATGAACCGCAACTTCGGCTACCGGATCACCGACTACCTCGGGGCCCAGGGTCTGACCTGGAACCAGCCCGCGAACTACTACACCTGCGCCTTCGGCTACCCGCAGGCCGCGCCCTACACCGGTGCGTACCTGACCCAGGCCTGCGGCAACACCTACAACGCGGGCAACGGCACCATCTACATGTACTCGGGTCTGACCGGCGGCTCGTCGGGCGGCGCCTGGTACCGGAACTGGAACGGCAGCTACGGCTCCGTGAACGGGCACAACGACTTCATCTACACCAGCTCGCCGGCGTGGATGTACAGCCCGTACTACGGCAACCAGGTCGCCTCGCTCTACAACGCCGTGCGCTACCAGACCACCTGATCGGAGTCTGAGCGCAGCAACCACCTGACGGTGGCGACCCGGACCCTCGTGGGTCCGGGTCGGCCCGCGTCCACCCGCTGCTGAAGCGGTACCGTCCCCACCAGAAAGGCTTTCTCCATGATCCTCACCCGCAGGAGTGGCGTCGCGGCTCTCGCCCTCGCTCTCCCGGTCCTCGCCGTCGTGGCCCTGGTGGGCTGCGCCGGGCCGGACCTCCCCGCCGCACCGGTCGGCCCCACCAGCCCCGACCCCTCCGGCGTCGTCTCGTCCGGGCCGATGTCCGCGACCCCCACCGGCTCCGGGACGGGGCCCAACGAGATCCGGCCCGAGGCGGCCGTCGGCCTCGTGCGCGCTCCGTGGCAGGACGTCGAGCCGGTGCCGGGATCGGCCGAGCTACTCGTCCACGGCACCCTGACCGGCGGCCCGCCCTGCGCCGTCCTGGGCCGGGTCGACGTGGTCGAGGCGGCCGGCTCGGTGACCGTCACCGTGTGGGTGGGCCAGCGCGAGGGCGCCGACTGCTCGGGCCCGCAGCCCGACCTCGGCTACCCCTACCTGACGCGGGTCCGCCTGGCGGAGCCGTTGGGCGCGCGCCGGCTGCAGGACGGGGCCCGATAAGCACGCGCTGAGCGTCGCCCCAGGACCGGTCAGCGGCGGACCCGCTCCCGCAGGCCGTCGACGAGCGTCCGGGCCGCGGGGGCGGGGGTGAACGCCTGGGCGGCAGCGGTCAGGGCGGCGACGGAGTCGGCGTCCAGGTCGAGGTCAGCCGCCGCCACGTTCGACTCGAGCTGCTCGACGCTGGAGGCGCCGGGGATCACGACCACCCGCGGCAGGGCGAGCAGCCAGGCCAGGGCCACCTGCGCGGGTTTGGCGTCGTAGCGGGTCGCCGTCGCCCGCAGCAGGTCCAGCAGCGGCGCGATCCGCCGCAGGTTCTCCGTACCGAAGAGCGGGTTGGTGGCGCGGACGCCGCCTGGGCGGTGGTCCGGTCCGTACCTGCCCCCCAGCAGCCCCTGGGCCAGCGGGCTCCAGGCCATCACCATCCGGTTCTCGCGCTCGGCGAACGGCACCAGATCCGTGAGCGGTCCGGACCGGGCCAGCGAGAACTGCACCTGGTTGCTGACCACCGGCCGGCCCAGCGCGGTGTCGGCCTGCTGCCAGCGCGGCAACGTGTAGTTCGAGACGCCGACGGCGCCGATGCGGTCCTCCTCGAGCAGGCTCCGCATCCCCGGCATGGTCACCGAGTCCGGCACGACCGGGTTGGCTGCGTGGATCTGGTAGAGCGGGATCTTGCGCAGCTGGAGGCGGCGGGCGCTGCCGGCGGCGCGGCGGCGGACGACGGCGGGGAACGGGGCCAGCGGCATGATCTTGCTCGCGACGACCACCTCCTCGCGCCTCTCGCCCAGCGCCTCGCCGAGGATCCGCTCGCTCTTGCCCAGCCCGTAGACCTCGGCGGTGTCGAAGAGCGTCACCCCCAGCTCGACGGCGCGCGCCACGATGGCCCGGGCGGCGCCGGAGGAGTAGGCCTCGCCGTAGCCCCACTCGCGGGACCCGAACTGCCACGTCCCCAGGCCGACCCGACTCACCGGGCCCAGACCCTCGATCTCGATGTATCTCATGTCCCCAGTGTGGCGAGTCCCATTAACCAGTGCGCCTACGCGGCGAGCACCCGCGGCTGGGGAGGCTTCGTCGCCGCCGGCGCCTCCAGCCTGTTCTCGGTGGGCGCGCTCGTGGCGGCTCCTGTCGGCGGCGGCTGGCCGACCGCTGGTCGCCGGCCCTGGTGGCCGTCGTGACCAAGGTGGTCGCGGCGGTGGCCGCAGCCTTCCTGATGACCAGAGCAGCCAGATCGTGCCGACCGCCATCAGCCGCGGCGCGGAGCGGTGCGCGGTCCACCGGACCACTCCCATCTGGGTGACCCTGGCCGTCGCCGCGCGGACGCCTGGCCTGGCGGCCAGCATCCTCGTGGTCACCTTCGGCGTCTTCGGGATCGGCGAGACGATGTACGGGCCGGGGCTCAACCCGATGGTCGCCCAGCTGGCGCCCGCGGGCTACGCCGGAACCACGCTCGGGCTCTTCTCTGGCCTGCAGACCGGCGTCTCCGCGCTCGGACCGTTGGTCGCGGGCCTGGTGCTGGGCGCGGGACTGGCCGACATGTTCGTCGGCCTGCGCGTGGCGGTGAGCGCTGTCGCGGTGCTGGCGGCCTGGACGCTGTCGCCCTTCACCGCATCCGCAGGATCGGTGCCGGGGGAAGGCCTAGTGCCGACGCCGACCCTGGCGCGGCCCGAGAGCTGACGCAGGACCGGCCTCGGACCACTGCTCCGGGGAGCACATCATGGCCGGTCTCAGCAGGCGTCACTTCCTCGGAGCCGCGGGCGTGCTGGCCGCGCCCGCCGCACTGGGCGGGTGCGGTTTCGCGCTCGGCTCGGGGTCCACGGCGGCGGCGGACGCGCTCACCTTCACCACCTGGGGCACCGACAGTGAGCTGGCAGGCTTCCGGGCGGGGATCGCTGCCTTCCAGGCCGCGAACGCCGGGACGACGGTCACGCTGAACGCGGTGCCGTACGAGCAGATGTTCACCAACATCGACGCCCAGCTGCAGGCGGGCAACCCGCCCGACGTCTTCCGGGTCCCCTACTACACCCTCGGCGCCTACGCCGGTCGTGGTCAGCTGCTCGACCTCAGCCCACACCTGGACGCCGGCTTCTCCGGCCGGTTCACGCCGACGGCATGGGCTGCGGTCCAGGGCCAGGGGCACCCGGTGGGCGTGCCGCACCACACCGACACCTCAGCGATCCTCTTCAACAAGGCGGTGCTGGCCTCGGCGGGCATCACCTCGGTCCCCACCGAGGTCGAGAAGGCCTGGACGTGGCAGGAGTTCACCGAGGTCGCGGCCCGGCTACGCCGTGCGCTGCCGAGCGGCAAGTACCCCTTCGCGTACAACTGGCAGGGCAACGGCGTTACCCGCTGGCTCAGCCTGCTCTTCCAGGCTGGCGGACGGTTCCTGGCCGAGGACCTGACCGCGCCCGCCATCGACTCCGCCGCAGGTCGCGCCGCGATCGACTTCAGCCGCAGCTTCTTCACCGACAAGCTGGTGCCCCCGAACGGCTCGGTGAAATCCACCACCTACGCGGCCGACCTCTGGTACTCCCAGACCACGGCCATGGTCTTCGGCGGGGCGTTCATGATCCCGGACGCCGACTCCACGCTCGACTTCGCCTGGGGCGCCACCTTCTCCCCCCGCAAGCAGCGCGGCGGCGGTGACTTCGGCGGCAACGCCCTGGTCGCGACCGCGGCGACGAAGAAGGCCGACCTCGCCGCCTCGTTCCTGGATTTCATGACTTCCCAGCAGGCGATGCGCGACTTCTGCGCCGGGGCGTCCCTGCTGCCGACCCGACGCGACCTGGTGGCGGACGGGATTGACTTCGCCGTCCGGCCCGAGCTGTCCGAGGTGTTCATCGGCCAAGCCACGACCGTTGAGCCCGCCGACGCCGCGCAGGTGGCCTCGCCGGCCATGGCCAAGATCATCGCGGTGCTCAAGGACCAGCTCGAACAGGCCTTCGTCGGCGGCCAGGGCACCGAGAAGACCATCGCCGCGCTCTCGTCCGGGATCGCCGCGGCGACCAAGCCGTGACGAGGCGCTCATGGTGACCTCGGTCGCGCCGCCCGTCGGCACCGAGCCGGCGATCTCCCCGCCCCCCTCACCGTCCCGGCGCCGGATCCGCGGGGAGTCGTGGGCCGGCTACGCCTTCATCGCCCCGACCATGGTGCTGCTCGGGCTCTTCGTACTGCTGCCGCTGGCCTGGGCGCTGGCCATCAGCCTGCATCGCACCAACGGCTTCGGCGACGGACGCTTCGTCGGGCTGGCCAACTACGGCCGGCTGGTCGCGGACCCGCTCTTCTGGCGCTCGACGCTCAACACCGCGCTGTTCACTCTGATCGTCACTCCCGGCGCGATGGCCCTCGGGCTCGGCGCGGGCGTGCTGCTGAACTCGCTGCTGCCCGCACGGGGGGTCTTCCGCTCCATCTTGATCTTGCCGATGTCGATCTCCGGGGTGGCCACGGCACTGGTCGGACTGTTGATCTTCGACGAGAACAGCGGCGTCATCGACAAGATCCTGCGCTCGCTGGGCCTGCCCGCGATCGCGTGGCAGTCCGGTGGGATCGCCGCCTTCGCGTCCGTGGTCCTGGTGACCTTGTGGTGGCGGCTGGGCTTCAACATGTTGATCTACCTCGCCGCGCTGCAGGGCATCAGTCCTGAGCTCTACGAGGCCGCCCGGCTGGACGGCGCCAACCGTTGGCGCCTGTTCCGCTACGTCACCGTGCCGCTCGTCGGCCCTGCGACCTTCTTCTTGTTGATCATGAACGTCATCTACTCCTTCCAGGTCTTCGACATCGTCTTCGTGCTGACCGGGGGAGGGCCGCAGAACGCCACCTCGGTGCTGGTCACCTACGCCTACGACAACGGCTTCGTCGTCCGCGACCAGGGCTACGCCGCGGCCATCGGCGTGGTGCTGCTGCTGCTCACCCTGGTCTTCACCGTCGTGCAGTGGCGGATCAGCCGGACCCGGGACCTCGTCGAATGACCGGCGTGACCGGGTCGGTGGTACCGACGAGGACCCAGGCTCGACGTCGCGCCGCGGCCCGCGAGCGTCGCGGGCTGGTGCTCCGCCTGCTGCTGGCCATGGTGGTGTGCGCGGTGATCCTGTTCCCGCTCTACTGGATGGTCGTGGTTGCCCTGTCGAGCCGGTCTGACCTGCTGGGCGGCCAGCTGCGGCTGTTGCCGCGCACGCTGACCCTGGACAACTTCCGCCGGGTGCTATCGGCATTCCCCGTCCTCACCTGGTTCGGGAACTCCGTGGCGATCGCGGTGACGGTGGCGCTGCTCACCGTTGCGGTCAACCTGCTGGCCGGCTACGCGTTCGCGCAGCTGAGGTTCCGCGGCGCCAACGTGCTGTTCCTGGTGGCGCTGTCCACGCTGATGCTGCCGGTGCAGGTGATCATGGTCGCGTTGTTCAAGCTGGTCACGACGCTCGGCCTGTACGGCAGCTACTGGGCGGTGATCCTGCCCACTTCCGCGTCCGCGTTCGGGGTCTTCCTGGCCCGCCAGTTCATCCTGGCTATCCCGCGTGACCTGATCGAGGCTGCCCGGATCGACGGGGCGGGGCACCTCCGGGTCTTCACCCGGATCATCCTGCCGCTGTCGAAGCCGCTGATCGCCGTGCTGTTCTTCATGAGCCTGCTGCAGACCTGGAACGACTTCGCCTGGCCGTTGATCGCGCTCGAGGAGAACCGGCTCTTCACCCTGCCGATCGGCCTGCTCTACCTGCAGGGCCAGTTCGGCTCCGACTACGGCGCCACCATGGCCTTCGCGCTGCTCGACGTGGCCCCGATGGTGGTGCTCTTCCTGCTCTTCCAGCGCTACTTCGTCCAGGGCTTCGCCCGAAGCGGGATCCGCTGATGCGGGACGCCGTACCGGACCGCGTGGTGTGATCGTCGGATGGACCCCTGGCAGCGGCAGCACGCCCTCGCGCGGACGACGGTCGGCTGGGGCGTCGCCAGCATCGCGCTCGGCGCGGTGCCCGCTCTTCGCGCCGGACCCTGGTGGCGGGCCTTCGGCCAGCAGCACGTCGGCTGGGGTGCGGTCGACCTAGCCCTGGTCGCCGTGCTCGAGGGCGTGCAGCGTCGACGGATGCGACGGCTGCCGAACGCCTGGTCGCCGGACGTGATCGCGGCGGAGGAGCGTCGGCTCCGCAAGGTGCTGGGCGTCAACGTCGTGGCCGACCTCTGCTACGTCGCCCTCGGCGGCGCACTGTGGCGGGCTCGCCGGGACCGGCCACGGGCGGCCGGCGCGGGTGCGGCGATCGTGCTGCAGGGCGCTTTCCTCACCGGGCACGACGGCTTCCACTGGTTAGCCATGGCGGGTCCGCGGGTACCGTCGCGAGGTGGCCCGACCTCTCGCTGACCTGCCCCCGTACATCTACGGCACGACCCGCCTCGGAGACGATGACGTCGCCCGCGAGCAGCAGCTCGCGATGGCGCGAGCCGTCCTCGACGCTGGGCTCTGGATGCACACCTCCCGCCAGTACCACCACGCCCTGGAGGTGCTCGGCGAGGCGTTCGCCGACGACCCGTCGCGGGTGCCACCGCTGATCGTCAAGCTGGGCGGCGGGACGGCGGCCGACGTCCGCGGCATCATCGCCGACAACCTCGGACCGCTGGGGATCGACTCGATCGCGCTGGGCCAGCTCAGCCCGGTCGGGGAGCTGGCCGATGACCTGGAGGCCGGTGGCGCGCCGCTCGACGAGCTGCGCCGGATCAAGGACGAGGGCCTGGTCGACCGCTTCGTGCTGGAGATCTTCCCGTGGACCTCCGCCGCCCCGCTCGCCGCCCTGCGGGCCGGGCACCTCGACGGGCTCGTCGACGGCTTCATCACCTACTACAACCCGCTGCAGCGCTTCGCGGCCAACGAGCTGTGGGACGAGCTGCTCGCCCGTGACGCCAGCATCATCTCGATGCGCACGGTCTGCGGCGCTCCGGTGCAGCTGCTCCGCGACGTCCCCGGCGCGGCCTGGCTGCCGTACCTGCAGGAGCGGGCCGTCCAGGTGGCGCCGGTCTTCGAGCGGTCCGGGATCGCGAGCTGGGCGGAGTTCTGCTTCCGCTTCGTCCGTAGCACCTCCTCAGTGGTGGCCACGGTCGGCTCCACCAGCCGGCAGGAGCACCTGGCCGAGCTGGTGACGCAGAGCCAGGTCGACGACACCCTGGCCGAGGACGTGCTCGAGGAGCTGTACGCGCTGCAGCGACGCTGGTCCGACGAGGTCGACGTGCACGCCGAGCCGTGGACGATGTGACCTCTGGTGACGGCGTGGCTCAGCGGCTGGCGATGCCGTTCAGCATCCCGGAGATGAAGCGCCGCTGCAGGGCGAGGTAGAGCACCACGATCGGCAGGGCGACGATCGTCCCGGCGGCGGCGAGCAGGGAGTAGTCGGTGACGTGCTGGCCCTGGAAGAAGGCCAGACCCAGCGGGGCGGTGCGCAGGTTCTCTCCTGAGACCATGATCAGCGGGATCAGGAACTCGTTCCAGGTCCACATGCTGACCAGCAGGCACATGGTGGTCATCGCGGGGATCGACGGTGGCACCACGATCCGCCACAGCAGCCGCCAGTCGTCCGCACCGTCGATCCGCCCGGCCTCCATGATCTCGCCGGGGAAGGTGCGGAACTGGTTGCGCATCCAGAAGATGCCGAAGGCCAGCGACTGGGCGGTCTGGGGCAGGATCAGCGCCCAGTAGGTGTCCGTCAGGCCGACCGTCCGCAGGTTGTAGTAGAGCGGGATCACGAAGGCCTCGGCAGGCAGCAGGAGTCCCGAGAGCAGCAGCAGGAACAACACGTTGCGGCCCGGGAACGTCATCCGCGCGAACGCGTAGCCGGCCAGCGTCGACAGCACGACGGTCAGCGCCACCACGCAGATCGTGACTACGACGCTGGAGATCAGGTAGCTGGAGAAGTGGCCGCGGCTCCAGGCCTCAGCGAAGTTGCCGAGCTCGACCCGCGAGGGGACGCGGAACCCGCCCTGCGGGTCCGACGCCGGGGTCACGGCGCTGAGCAATACCCCGAACAGCGGGACCACCGCGACCAGGCTGAACAGCCCGAGGACGCCGTACGTCAACGCGAGCTCGGCCGGCCTGCGGCTGGCTCCGCGGCTCATGCCACCTCGTCGGGCTGGATGCGCTGGATCAGCGTCGTGACGACCAGGATGACCACCGTCAGCACCACCGCGACCGAAGCCGCCGAGCCCACCTGGCCGGTGTTGAAGGCCCGGTTGTACGCCTCGAAGGCCGGCAGTGTCGTGCTGGTCCCCGGTCCGCCGCGGGTGGTGATGTAGACGACGTCGAAGGTCTTCAGGGCCGCGACCACCGTCAGCGTGAGCGCCACCGCGATCTGGCCGCGCAGGGCCGGCAGCACGATCGAGGTGAACTCGCTCACCGCTCCCGCTCCGTCCATCCGGGCCGCCTCGAGCAGCTCGGGGGCGATGTTGGCCACCCCGCTGAGGAACAGCACGAGGCAGAGCCCGGTGCCCAGCCAGGTCCCGATCAGCCCGACCGCCGGCAGGGCGGTGTCGAAGTCGCCGAGCCAGGCCCGGGTGAGGGAGTCGAGCCCGACGAGCCGGAGCAGCTGGTTGCTGAGCCCGTCGGGGGAGTAGATCGCCACCCAGGTGGTCGCCACGACGACGGAGGCGACCACCTGCGGCAGGAAGAGCAGCGTCCGGAACACCGACATGCCCCGGAGGCCGGCGCCCCGGGAGACGATCGCGGTCAGCACCAGCGCCAGCCCGATCGGGAGCACCGAGTAGAAGAGCACCAGCACCGCGGCGTGGCCGAACGAGCTGAGCAGCACGGGGTCGGTGACCAGGTCCACGTAGTTCTCGAACCCCACCCAGGTGGACGGCCCGAGCCCGTTCCAGCGGTAGAGCGAGAACTGAGCCGTCTGCAGGGCGGGCACCCCGAGGAACACCGCGAACAGCACGAACGCGGGCGCGATGTAGAGGTAGGCCCGCCACTGCACGC
This sequence comes from uncultured Actinomycetota bacterium, assembly GCA_963727215.1. Lineage (GTDB taxonomy): Bacteria > Actinomycetota > Actinomycetes > Propionibacteriales > Propionibacteriaceae > Microlunatus. Next base: position 711,636 of record CAVSFR010000006.1, on the reverse strand, counting down.
GGCGTCGCCCCAGGCGGGCCCGGCGAGTCCCCGCAACCTCTGCGAGACCCTCGACGGGCTCGGGACGCGTTCGACTGGCCACGGTCGCGGCTACTTGGTCTTGACGAAGGAGCCGTAGTCGGACTGCAGCTGCTCACCGAACTCCTGGGGGGTCAGCTTCTCGGCCGTCAGCTGCTGCACCGCAGCGCTCAACGTGTCGTAGAAGGTGGGGGTGGCGTAGTCGAGGTACGGCACCAGCCCGGAGCCGGAGTTGACCACCTTCCACTGGTCCGCCACGTCCGCCTCGAGGCTGCCGGCAGCCGGCTTCCAGTCGGCGGGCGGCACCGCGGGCAGGTTGCCCGTGTCGATCAGCACCTGGGCCGCGTCGGCGTTGGTGATGAAGTCGATGTAGGCGGCGGCCACGTCGGGGTGCTTGCTGCCGGTCGTGATCGCCCAGGCCAGACCCACGCCGCCGGTGGTCACCGGGGTGGTCGAGCCGTCCGGGGCGAGGGCGACGAAACCTGCGTCGGACTTGAGCGCCTTGCTCACCGTCGCCAGCTGCCAGGTGCCGTCGATGTGGTAGGCGGCCTTGCCGGCGTCGAAGTCGGCGAGGGTGTCGTCGCGCGAGATCCCGTTGGCGCCTTCGGTGAGGTAACCCGCCTTGGCCCAGTCCTGGACCTTCTGCGCCGCGGCGACCGACGGGGCGTCGGTCCACGCGCCGCTCTTCGCTGTGACCAGGTCGTTCACGGCCTGGCTGCCGGCGACGGCGGCCTGGGTGATGCCGTAGAGGTGGATGCCGGGGCTCTTCTCGACGTCGCCATAGGCGATCGGCAGGGTGCCGGCGGCCTTGATCTTCGGCAGGCTCGCCTCGAACTCACCGATCGTCTTGGGCACCTCGATGTCGAGGCCGGCCAGGATCTTCTTGTTGTAGTACGCGCCCACGATCTCGCCGGTCTGGGAGACGCCGTAGAGGTTGCCGCTCTGCCAGTCCTTGCCGTCGGCGCTGAACTTGTTCAGGTTCAGCAGCTGCTGGGGGTAGTAGGTGTCCCAGCCGTAGAGCTTGGCGTAGTCGTCCTCGGGCCGCAGCAGGCCGCCGGAGACGAACGAGCCCATGTCGGGGTAGCCCTGGTTGGCCTGGACGACGTCCGGCGGGGTCTTCGAGGTCAAGGCCAGCTTCAGCGTGGTCTTGAGATCGGCGAACGAGCGGCTGACGCGGGCGATCTTGACGTTGGGGTACTTGGCCTCGAACGCCGCGTTCAGCTTGCCCTGCGCGTCGTCGATACCGCCGTCGGTGTTCTGGTCCCAGACGGTCAGGGTGACGTCACCGGCGCCGGCGACGTCCTTGGACACCGGCGAGCCGGCGCTGCTGGACGCCGGTTCACTGCTGGTCGTCGAACCGCCGGGGGCGCAGGCCGTCGTGGCCAGGACCAGTGCGCACGCCGTGGCGAGCGACCCTGCCACCTGCTTGGACCATCTCATCGTCTCTCCTCGAGGGTGCTGGGGCTGCTGGAACTCGTGTGGTCGGGCTGAGGGGTCGTGCCACGGGCGGCGCGTTCGGCGGCCCAGCTGCGGATCGCCGCCCAGTCGCCGGGCGGGCGCTCGACGTCCAGGAACGCGAGCAGCTCGGCGGGCCGAGGGGCGCTCACCGCTCCGCCCAGCGAACGCACCGACAGCGAGGCGCACAGCGAGGCCAGGGCGAGCCGCTGCTCGAGCGGCCAGTCGAGGGCCTGGCCGGCCATCAAGCTGGCGACGAAGACGTCGCCCGCCCCGGTGGGGTCGACGGCGGGCACCCGGACAGCGGGCACCTGGACCAGCCGGTCGGCGTCGGCGTCGAAGGCCACGACCCCACGCGATCCGCAGGTGACGACGGCGAGCCTGACGTGCCGGCCGAGGACCCGGGCGGCGTCCGCAGGGTTGTCGGTACGGGTGTAGCGCATGGCCTCGAGGTCGTTGGGCACGAAGACGTCGACGTCGGTCAGCCGCTCGAGCACCTCTCCCGACCAGGCGCCGGTGGAGTCCCAGCCCACGCCGCCGTAGACGACGGTTCCCTCGGCGCGCAGCCGCGCCACCCAGCTCGGCAGCTCGTGCGCGACCCCCACGTGGGTCGCCCCGACCGCGGGCCGGTCCGCGCCCCAGCACAGGGGGGCGTCCGGCTCCTGGTAGGTGATGAACTCGCGCTCGTGCGCACCGGTCAGCGAGACGGTCACCGGGGTCTGCCAGCCGGGACGGGTGGTCAGCCAGGTCAGGTCGAGCTCGGCCTCGGCGGCGAGCAGCGTGGCGATCTCGCGGCCCAGCGGGTCGTCGCCCAGCACGGCCAACAAGGCCGTCCGGGCGCCCAGCCGGGACGCGGCCACCGCGCGGTTGGCCACACCGCCCGGGGTGAGTCGGAACGCCTTGGCGAACACCTCGCCCCCGGGGTCGGGGGTGGGCACCCCGGCGAAGACGAGGTCGCAGAACACGGAACCGGCGAACAGCAGGTCCAGGGTCGGCCCGGTGGCGGCGCTCGTCACCCGCTCAGTCTCGACAGACCCCGTCACGATCACGAGTCGAAACTACGACAACTGCGTGACTGTGCGCGAGCGGTCGAGCAAAGTCGTGCATACCCGGGCAGGTCCGTCCTACGATGAGGCCGTGATCCTCCGTGAGCGACAGGACCGCATCGTCGGTGTGCTGCGCTCCGGCGGTGCGGCCTCCGTCCGTGATCTTGCCCTCCGCCTGGACGTCAGCGAGTCCACCATCCGGCGCGACCTGGACCGGCTGGACCGCAACGGCGAGCTCGTCCGCACCTACGGCGGCGCCGTCCTGCGGCCGGGGGAGACGGTGACCGAGCACGGTGACCCGCAGCGGTGGGAGCGGCCCTTCGACGCGGGCACGGGCCTCGAGCTCAAGACGCGGGTGGCGGCGCGTGCGGCTGAGCTGGTGGCCGATGACGCCGTGGTCCTGCTGGACATCGGCACCACCACGCCGCTGGTCGCGCGTCAGCTACGGGGCCGGCCGGTCACGGTGATCACGTCCAACCTGGCCGTCGTGGACGAGCTGCGCGACGACAGGAGCGTACGGCTGGTGGTGCTCGGCGGGGTGCTGCGGCGCAACTACCGCTCGCTGGTCGGATCACTGACCGCGGCCGCGCTCGCGCAGGTCAGCGCGGACCTCGTCGTGCTCAGCTGCACCGGCGTCCGGCCGTCCGGGCACGTGGTGGACAACATGGCCGTCGAGGCCCCGATCAAGCAGGCGATGATCGCCGCCGCCGACCGGGTCGCAGTGGTGGCCAGTGAGACCAAGTTTCCGGGCACCGGCGCCCTGCGGCTGTGCTCGCTGGCCGACGTGGACTACCTGGTGACCACGCCGGGGGCCCGTCCCGAAACGCTCGACAAGTGCCGGGAGGCCGGCGGAGAGGTGATCCTGGCGTGAAGCTCTGCATCCTGGGCGGCGGAGGCTTCCGCACCCCGTACGTCTACGCCGCGCTGCTGCGCGACACCGGCAGCCCGCGGGTCACCGAGGTGGCCCTCTACGACGTGGACGCCGACCGGCTGGCCGCGATGACGAGAATCCTGACCCAGTTCGCCGAGGGGTTCCCGGACGCGCCGCGGCTGCTGCCGACCGGCTCGCTGGACGAGGCCGTGGCGGGCAGCGACTTCGTCTTCGCCGCCATCCGGGTCGGCGGGCTGGAGGGGCGTCGCTGTGACGAGCACGTCGCCCTCGACCTGGACGTGATCGGGCAGGAGACGACGGGGCCGGGCGGGCTGGCGTACGCGCTGCGGACCGTGCCGGTGATGCTCGACGTCGCCCGTCGGGTCAAGGAGCTCGCGCCGAACGCCTACCTGATGAACTTCACCAACCCCGCCGGCATCATCACCGAGGCGATGCAGTCGGTGCTCGGGGACCGGGTGCTCGGCATCTGCGACACCCCGTCCGGGCTCGGTCGCCGCGTGGCCGGTTCGCTCGGGCTGGACCACACCCGGGTACAGATGGACTACGTCGGGCTGAACCACCTGGGCTGGATGCGCCGCGTGATGTACGACGGCGAGGACGTGCTGCCCCGGCTGATGGCCGACGACGCCCTGCTCGGTGGGATGGAGGAGGCGCTGGTCTTCGGTCTCGACTGGATCCGCACGCTCGGCGTCGTGCCCAACGAGTACCTGTACTACTACTACTTCCACCGTGACTCGGTCGTGAGGATCCAGGAGTCCGGCGCCACCCGGGGGGACTACCTGGCCCGGACCCAGACCGACTTCTTCGGCAGCGCGCGGACCGCCGAGGACCCGGCGGGGCTGTGGCAGCAGACGATCGACGCCCGCAGCGCGAGCTACATGGCCGAGGCCAAGGGGGGCGAGCAGGGTGCGCCCACCCACCTGCGCGAGCGCGAGGCCGACCCGGCCCACCAGGGATACGCCGGCGTCGCTCTCGGGGTGATGGCCGCGATCACCCGCAACGAGCGGGCCACCATGATCCTGAACGTCCGCAACGGTCTCACCATCGCCGGCCTGCCCGCCGACGCGGTGGTCGAGGTGCCGACCATGGTCGACGCCAACGGCGTGCACCCGCTGAGCACCGCCCCACCGGCCCTGGACCAGCTCGGTCTGATGCAGCAGGTGAAGGCCGTGGAGCGGCACGTGATCGCGGCCGCCCTCACCGGCTCCCGCGACGAGGCGCTGCTCGCCTTCGCGCTGCACCCGCTGGTCGACTCCGTCACCGTCGCCCGTCAGCTGCTGGACGGCTACATCGCGCGTATCCCCGAGGTCGCGGCGGTGCTGGGGAACTAGCTGTCGAACTGGGCAGCACCCTCGGCCCTCTTTCCATCGGTCGACCGGGGCTGCTGAGGCACGAAGGGGCCAGCTGACCGAAGTCAGCTGGCCCCTTCCGTGCGACCGAGCGTCAGGCGTCGTAGACCTCGCGGCTGCCGGACTTGGCGAGGCCACGAGCCACCATGTAGCCGATGGTGAGGTAGACGACGTAGCGCATGGCGGTGGTGGCGCCGAAGGGGTCGCCCTCGCTGCCGTTGCCGCTGCCGTCGTAGAGGTTGGCAGTGACGACCACGGCGACGACCATGGCGACGAAGGCGAGGAACTCGGTGGTCTTCGTCGAGTTCTTGGTCTCGGTCGACAACCGGCGGGGCTGCTCGGCCCCGAGGTCGAGGTCGGCGCGTGTTCCGGTGTGGGTACTCATGAGATCTCCTGGTGATGGGACCGCGATCACAGACCGCGGTGGTGGCGAGGCCGAGGGTTCGGCTCTTTCGCCCGTTGGAACCGACGGTGGTTCTCGTTGTCGCCACCAACGGTGTCAGGCGGAACTTCCGCTGTCGAGCCAGCGTTCCGCCTGGCTGGGCCGTTCTGGGCCGCGTTCGACGGGGGATCATCACGCGCCACCCCGATGGTCCTACGACCCGTGCACCGCCCTGCTGTCGGACCGCGAGGGCGGCGGTGGTCCTGCCGCGTACGGTCGACCGCGCCTATCCCGATCGGGCCGCGAGCCTCTCCCGACTCCCAGGTCCAGTGGTCCTAGGACCATCGGTCCGGCTGGGAGGGACGATCGCGGGCGTGGCGTCTCGTACCCTCACTCCAAGGTCCACTTCCAGTGGGCGGTGGGGGAGGTCCTGATGGTGACGTCAGCACGGTCGGCTCCTTGTCGATGAGCGGGACCGCAGATCCGGGCGGGACGAGCACAGCAGTCACGGCCGGAGCGACCATCCGCCAGGGACTCTTCCAGGGCTACCGCAGGACGGCTCGTGCCGCTCGTGCCGGCCAGCGGAAGCTGTTCTGGCGTGGCCGGATCGAACGCCTGGTGATCCTGTACATGCTCGCGGCCCTGGGCGCCTTCGTCCTGTGCGGCGTAAGTCTGGCCGTGGCCCAACGACAGGCCGCTCTCGACGAGGCCGTCCGCGATGCCGAGACGATGACGGCCCTGCTGGCCACCCGGGTCGTCGAGCCCGCGCTCCCGCCCGCCGCTCCGGCGGGCCTGAATCGTGACCCGACCTTCGATCGGGTCGTCCGCGAACGGGTGCTCGGGGATCCGCTCACCCGGGCGCGCATCATCGACGGGTCCGGGGCCGTCGTCTACGGCACCGAGGCCGGATCGGTCGGGCAACGCGTCGAGCTGTCGCCCGCAGAGCTGCAGGCCATGCGTACCGGCACCGTCACGGCCCGTCGCGGCGACGGCTCGGAGGCCGACGACCTCTTCAGGGGCCACGCTGGACAGTCCCTCGAGGTGAGCGCGGCGGTGCGGACACCGGGCGGGCAGCTGCTCCTGCTGCAGACGAGCCAGCCGTTCGAGGTCGTGTGGCTGACCGGCCGGGCCGTCTGGCTGACCCTGGTGCCGAGCCTGGTCCTGGCCCTGGTCCTGCTCTACCTGGTGAAGATCGGCTTCACCTACCGCCTGACCAGGGGTCTGCACGGCGTGCAGGAGGAACGTGAGCAGCTGCTGGTCACTGCCCTTGCCGCCGCCGACCGGGAGCGCACCCTGATCGCCTCCGACCTCCACGACGGTGTCGTCCAAGGCCTCGCCGGAGCCAGCTACACCTTGACCGACACCGCGAACCAGGTCCGGACGGGCGGGCAGCCAGACGTCGCCGACACGCTCGTCGAGACCGCTCGGGGCCTGAGACAGCAGGTCCGCGAGCTGCGGAGCCTGATCGTCACCGTCAGCCCACCCTCCTTGCACAGTGAAGGACTGCGCGCCACCCTGACCGACCTGGTCGCCACCCTGGAGGCCCGCCAGATCGAGGTCGAGATGGACATCCAGGCGACGAGGGGTCTGTCCGAGGCGGACGAGTCGCTGGTCTACCGCGTCGCCCAGGAGGCGGTCCGCAACATCGTCCGACACGCCAACGCCACCGAGGTCAAGGTGACCATGACCGACGACGGCGGCCGGCTCGAGCTGCAGATCGTCGACGACGGGCAGGGATTCGACCCCGCGGTGTCGACGCGGCGCCAGGGCAGCGTCGGGCTGCCCCTGCTCGCCGCTCTCGTGCAGGAACGCGGCGGCAGGTTGCGCGTGACCTCGGCCGCCGGCGAGGGGACCACCGTGACGCTCCACCTCCCCCTGCAAGCAGGCGACGTGGCTAGCGAGGCGGCGCGATGATCCGGGTGCTGATCGTGGACGACCATCCGCTGGTCCGCCAGGGTCTGACCGGAGTGCTGGCCGGCGCCGAGGACATCGAGGTCGTCGACGCCGTGGCCGATGGGGCCCTGGCCGCGGACGCGGCGGTCGAGGGCAGGGCCGAGATCGTGCTGATGGACCTGTCCATGCCGGGCATGGACGGCGTCCGAGCCACCAGCGAGGTGCTGGCTCGCTGCCCTGACGCCCGGGTGGTGGTGCTCACGTCTTTCGCCGAGCGGGCGCGCGTCCTGGCGGCGGTCGACGCCGGCGCCATCGGTTACCTGCTCAAGGACACCGAACCTGACGACCTCATCGACGCGATCCGTCAGGCTGCCGCCGGGAACGCCCCCATCTCACCTCGCGCCGCCGTGGCCCTGCTGCCCCAGCCCGGATCCGCCAGACCTGCGCCGAGCACGAGCCTCACCCCGCGAGAACGGGAGGTGCTCACCCTCGTCGCGGTCGGGCTGCCCAACAAGAGCATCGCCCGACGGCTGGGGATCAGCGAGAAGACGGTCAAGGCCCACCTCACCCGGATCTTCGCAGCCCTCGACCTCTACGACCGCACCTCTGCCGCCCTCTGGGCACAACGCAACGGCCTCCTCGACCAGGACCCCAGGAGGTGATCCCGAACCCCCCACCCGGCAGGCTCAGCTGAACGAGGACTGCCGCAGGACCAGGTCGCAGGGCTGCAGCACCACGCCGTGGCCCAGTTCGGCGCCGTCGATCGCCGCCATCAGGCGGGTCGCGGCCAGCTGGCCCAGCAGGGTCAGGTTCGGGTCGACGGTGGTCAGCGGGGGACGGGAGGCCTCCGCCATCACGTCCCAGTTGTCGAAGCCCACGACCGAGACCGCCTCGGGCACGCCGACCCCCGCCTCGCGCAGACCGTCGACGACCCCCCGGGCGATCTGGTCGCTGCCGCACACCACGCCGTCCACGCGGGGGTCCCGGCGGACCAGCTGCGCGGCCGCCGTCCGTCCCCACGCCTCGCTCCACTGGCCGAGAAGCACCGCGTCGTCGTCCAGCGCCAGGCCGGCCGCCGCCAGCGCCTCCCGGACGCCCTGCTGGCGGCTGCGGGTCGACCAGTGCCGGGCAGGCCCGCTGACGTAGGAAATCCGTTTCCGTCCGTGGGCCAGCAGGTGCTCGACGCCGAGGCGCGCCCCCTGGGTGTCGTCGTAGGTGATGGAGAGGTCCTCGGGATCCTGAGACTGCACCAGCACGTAGACGACCGGGATCGGCAGCCGGCCGAGCGAGGGTCGTGGGTCGGGCCGCCGGCCCGTCACCACCAGGCCGTCAACCCTCCGGGTGAGCAGCTCGTGCACGTAGTGGCGCTCTCGCAGCGGGTCGCCGCGGCTGTCGCAGAGCAGCGTTGACATCCGGCCGGCTCCAAGGGCGTCCTCGATGCCCATCATGACCGGGTTCGTGAAGCGCCCGAACGTGTCCGTGGTGAGAATCCCGACCGTGTACGTGCGACCCTCGATCAGGCTGCGCGCCACGTGGTTGGGGCGAAAGCCGAGCTCCTCGGCGGCGGCCGTGACGCGCGAGCGGGTGGCCGGGCTCAGCTGGCCCGTCCCGTTCAACGCTTTCGACACCGTCCCGGGCGACACCCCGGCGCGGGCCGCGACGTCCCGCACCGTCGGGGTGGACGACGACCGCACAGCTCCTCCTTCCGTACCCGGCGCCGACCGCCGGCGCCGGGCGCCCCCGGGTCCTTGACCGCGCTGGGACGGAACAGTAGCATCCGGACGGCAAACGTTTTCCGAATGTTCCGCAGCAGCGGTTCAGCCCGACGGCGAGGAGGCCGACAGACGATGTCGAGGACAAGGGTGCCCAGGACCCGGCGGACCAGGACGGCGATGAGGGTCACCGCGCTGCTCGGCAGCGTGGTATTGCTCGCAGGCGCTTGCGGCGGCGGGAGCGACAGCGGCGGCAGTGGCGGGAGCGGGGGCGGCGGCGGCGGCGAGGCGGCGAGCGGCGACGATCACTGTCTGGGCCCGCGACTCCCAGCAGGTCTTCATGAGCCAGCTGGTCGACCTCTACAACAAGAACCACCAGGTGCAGGCCAAGCTGACGATCATCCCGGCGGCCAACTTCGTGCAGAAGCTGGGCACCGCCGCCTCGTCGGGCTCGGGTCCGGACGTCTCCTCCATCGACCTGGTCTACGCGCCCTACTTCGCCTCGGCCGGCGCCCTCGAGGACATCACCGAGCTGGCGGACGGGCTGGCCTACAAGGACGCGCTCAGCCCGTCTCACCGCAAGCTGTCGACCTTCGAGGACAAGACCTACGCGCTGCCCTTCACCGCGGAGGCCTCAGCGCTGTACTACAACAAGGACCTGTTCAAGAAGGCTGGCCTCGACCCGGCCAAGCCGCCGGCGAACTTCGAGGAGGTGCGCGCGGCGGCCAAGAAGATCCGCGCCCTGGGCAGTGACTACTACGGCTTCACCTTCGCCGGGGCTTGCGGCGGCTGCAACGTCTTCGAGTTCACCCCGCACGTGTGGGCCTCCGGCGGCGACGTCCTTTCCGAGGACGGCAAGACCGCCACGCTGGACAGCCCGCAGGTGACCGACGCGCTTCAGCTCTACCGCGACATGAACACCGACGGGTCCATCCCGAGCGCGGCCAAGAACGACAGCGGCACCCAGCAGATCCCGCTGTTCACCAGCGGCAAGGTCGGCATGACCCCGCTCGGCGCCTTCGCCATCCCGACCATGGAGAAGGCCAAGGTCAACTTCGGCGTGACGCCGATCCCCGGCAAGGACGGCGAGAACAGCTCCTTCGCGGGCGGCGACGTCATCTCGGTGATCAGCGGCACCAAGAACGAGGCCGGCGCCGAGGACTTCGTGAAGTGGGCGACCGATGAGGAGGCTCAGACCTTCCTCGCCAGCCACGGCAGCGTGCCCGTCCGGACCGACCTCGTCGACAAGATCTACGCCACGCAGGGCCCGGCCTACAAGGTGTTCGGCCAGCTGATGGGCATCGGTCACACGCCCTACAGCGTGGTGGAGAACCCGATCTTCAACGACAACAACGGGCCCTGGATCAAGATGATCAACGACGCGGTGTACGGGGGCGACATCGCCGGCGCCCAGGCGGCGGCGCAGAAGGCGGCTCAGGCTCTGATCGACGACGCCGGCTGACCGTCGGCGCAGAGCCCGTCGGAGTGCTCCGACGGGCTCTGGGCCTGCGCCTCGCCCGGCTTCGAGGCCGGACCACGTACTCGACGATGGAGCTGATCAGATGACCTCACTGGCCCCCGGACAGGCCCTGACCGCCGCCGACCGGGTCCCCGCCGGTCGACCCGCGCGCCGGCGTCGTCCGTCGCGGCGCCGCGCTTGGATCGGCCTGGCCATGGCGACCCCGGCGATCGCGCTGATCGCGGTGTTCTTCCTCGTCCCCGTGGTGCTCACGCTGTGGATGTCGCTGCATAACTGGCCCTTGATGGGCCGGCACCGGTTCGTCGGGCTCGCCAACTACACGCGGGCCCTCGGGGACCAGAACTTCCGGCACGCGCTCAAGTTCACCGTGGTCTACACCGTGGTCATCACCCCGGTGCTGCTGCTGATCGGGCTCGGCCTGGCCCTGCTGGTGCGCACACCCAGGCCCGGAGCCCGGTTCTTCCAGTCCGTTTACTTCCTACCGGTCTGCATCGGGCTGGCGTCGGGCTCGTTCTTGTGGCTCTACCTCGGCCAGTCCCAGATCGGTCCGCTGTTCGACCTGCTGCGCCGCGCGGGCCTGGTGGACAGCGCCGGAAACCTCTTCTCCAACGTCTGGACGGCGATGGCCCTGGTGATCGGCATGGTCACCTGGAAGGTCGTCGGCCTGCAGATGCTGCTGCTGCTCTCCGGCATGCAGTCCATCTCGACCGACGTGGTCGAGGCGGCGCGGATCGACGGGGCCGGCCGGTGGCAGTCCTTCCTCCACATCACGCTGCCGCTGCTGCGACCCACGTTGGCGCTGGTGCTGGTCTTCTCCGTCGCCGGCTCGCTGCTCGCCTTCGACCAGTTCTACATCATGACCGGTGGCGGCCCCTCGAACTCCACCATCACCGCGGTCTACCAGATCTACCGGATCTCCTTCACGAGCTTCCGGCTCGGCTACGGCGCTGCGATCTCGGTGCTGCTGATGGTCATCCTCGCCGCCGTCAGCGCCGTGCAGATGCTGCTGCTGCGCAACACCGACCACAACTGAGACCGAGCAGGAGCGAAGAGATGAGCGCCTTGATCACCGACGTCCGGACCACGGTGCCGCGGGTCGTCTGGTGGGTGATCTGCCTGGCCCTGACGGTGGCCTTCCTCTACCCGATCTACGTGATGCTCGGGATGGCCTTCAAGGGGCCGGTGGAGGCCAGTGCCATCCCGCCGACCCTGTTCCCGCACCACCTGAGCCTGGCCAACTTCCAGCGACTGACGAGCATCCAGGGCCTCAACGTCTTCGGGAACGTCCTGAACAGCGTCGCGGTGACCCTGGGCGCCACGCTCGGCACCGTGCTGCTGAGCACGATGGCCGGCTATGCACTGGCGCGCGCCCGCTTTCTCGGCAGCGGGCTGTTCTTCTTCCTCGCCCTCGCCACCTTCATGATCCCGTTCCAGGCGGTGATCACCCCGCTGTTCAAGGTGATGCAGGTGCTGCACCTCAACAACTCCCTGGTCGGCCTGGCGATCGTCTACATCACCTTCAACCTGCCGTTCGGCCTGTTCATCATGCGCAACTCCTTCGCCGCGCTGCCCGCGAGCCTGGAGGAGGCCGCCCTCGTCGACGGGTGCGGCATCCTCTCCGCGATCCGCACCGTGCTGCTCCCGGTGGTGATGCCCGGCGTGATCACCACGGCCCTGCTCACCTTCTTCGCGACCTGGAACGAGTTCTTCGCGGCCCTGATCCTGATCACCGAGCAGGACAAGTTCACCCTGCCGGTCACGCTGACCCTGGTCTCCAGCGGCCAGTTCGGCACGGTCAACTGGGGCTCGCTGCAGGCCGGCGTCGCCCTGACAATCGTGCCCTGCATCGTCGTCTACGTGCTGCTGCAGCGCTACTACGTGAGCGGCATGCTCAGCGGCGCGCTGAAGTGAGCCACCACACCCACCGCCATCTCGAGGAAGGATGTCCATGATCGAGACCGACCGCCGCAGTGCGGGCCCGATCCGGTTGACCAGCAGCAGTGTCGTCGCGCTGCGGCCCGCCAGCCCCGCCAGGATCACCGGAGGGCTCTGGGCCTCCCGGCGCGAGATCAACCGCGACGTCTGCGTGCCCGAGGGCTGGGACCGGCTGCATGAGGCGGGCAACTTCGGCAACCTCGAGCTGGCTGCCGGCCGTCGCGAGGGGTCCTACGTCGGTGACCTGCCGTTCCTCGACTCCGACCTCTACAAGTGGCTCGAGGCCGTGGCCTGGACCCTGGACGACCCCGACCTCGCGGCAGCGTCGGCCGAGCAGTTGCTGCAGCGGCTGGCGGAGTCGACCGACCTGCTGGCCGCCGCCCAGCAGCCGGACGGCTACCTCGACTCCCACTTCCAGGTGCGCTTCCCCGGTGAGCGGTTCGTCCAGCTCCCGTGGGGGCACGAGCTGTACTGCGCCGGTCACCTCATCCAGGCCGCGGTCGCGCTGCACCGGAGCACGGGCGACGAGGGGCTGCTCGGCATCGCGCGCCGGGTCGCCGACCTGGTCGCGGCCGCGTTCGGCCCCGAGCCGGGCCGGGTGGACGGCGTCTGCGGCCACCCCGAGATCGAGACCGCCCTGGTCGAGCTCTACCGCGAGACCGGCGAGCAGGCCTACCTCGACCGGGCGCGCTACTTCGTGGACCGGCGCGGGTACGGGCTGCTCGGTAGCGACCGGTTCGGCCGCCACTACTGGCAGGACCACACCCCCGTCCGTGAGGCCTCGGCGGTCGCCGGGCACGCCGTCCGCCAGCTCTACCTGCTGGCCGGCGTCGCCGACGTCTACGTCGAGACCGGCGACGCGACCCTGCTGGCCGCGTGCGAGCGGCTCTGGGACGAGATGGTGGCGAGACAGACCTACCTGACCGGCGGCCTCGGGGCGCACCACCGCGACGAGGCGTTCGGCGACCCGTACGAGCTGCCGAACGAGCGCAGCTACTGCGAGACCTGCGCCGCCATCGCCTCCATCCACTTCAGCTGGCGGATGCTGATGATCACCGGCGAGGCCAAGTACGCCGACCTGCTGGAACGCACGCTCTACAACGGTTTCCTGGCCGGGCTGTCGCTGGACGGGCGGCGCTACATCTACGCCAACCCCCTACAGGTCCGCGACGACCACGTGGCCAGCGGCGACGACGGCGACTACCTCCGGGTGCCGTGGTTCCGCTGTGCCTGCTGCCCGCCGAACGTGATGCGGCTGCTGGCCTCGCTCGAGCACTACGTGGTGCTGAGCAGCGAGGACACCGTGACGGTGCACCAGTACATGAGCGGTGACTACGGCGCGCAGCTGGCGGCCGGCGAGGCGCGAGTCCAGGTGCGCACCGACTACCCCTGGGACGGTGCGGTCCGCGTCGGCGTCGCCGCGACTCCGGGCGGGGTCTGGACCCTGGCGCTGCGCGTCCCGGCCTGGGCGCTGACGCACCCTGCGCTCACCGTGAACGGCGAGCCGGTGGTCAACCCGCCGGTTGACGGCTGGTGGCGCGTGACCCGGGAGTGGGCGGCAGGCGACGTGGCAGAGCTGCTGCTGCCGCTCGAGCCGCGGTTGACCGCGGCCGACCTACGCGTGGACGCCGCGCGCGGCTGCCTCGCGATCGAGCGCGGCCCGCTGGTCTACTGCCTTGAAGGCGTCGACCACGGAGGTCACCGGCTCGACGACGTCCTGCTCGACGCCGGCGTTCCGCTGACCGAGAGCGTCGAGGACGGGGAGCTCGGCCGGATCGTCCGCGTCCGGGCCGGTGGCGCCAGTCGGCCCCACGACCAGTCGTCCTGGTGGCCGTACGGACCGGCGGCGGCTGACGCTGCTGCGGGTGAGCCGGTCATCCTCAGCGCCGTGCCGTACTTCACCTGGGGCAACCGCGGCCAGGGCTCGATGCGGGTGTGGGTGCCGACCGCCTGAGACCCCGAGCCGCGGCGTGTCAGCTGGTCGCTTCGGAACCGGTCTGGTCGTCGGCGTCCGAAGCGTGCACACCTTGCACGCTGGTGCCCTCAGCCACGTCGCCGTCGGGGCGGCCCTCTGGCGGTGCCGTCATCGTCGGCTCGGAGTCGGTGTCGTCGCCCTCGGGGTACACGCTGCTGTCGGTCATCTCCCCTTTGTACCGCGGCGCCACGCGGCCCGGATCGCGACCCCGAGCAGCAGGACGTCGACGCCGCCGAGGACGGACGGCAGAGGCAGGCTGGAGGAGAGGGTGGCGCAGCCCACCGGGCCAGGACGGGATGGCCCGCACGGCGGCCATCCCCTGATCCGGGCTCATCGGCTCGCCCAGACCAGCCCGCGCTCGATCACCGTACGGACGGACGGGTGGTCGAGCACGTCCGGGCTGTGGCCGGGGGTGGCGACGAAGATCCGGCCATCGCCCCACTGCCGGGTCCAGATCGCCGGCGATGTGACCGGCCGGTGCCAGGCGTCGTGCGCTCGTGCGGCGAGCGTGGTGGTGGCCAGCACGTCGATGTAGTCGTCGTTCAGCACCCAGTACTGCTCGGTGACCAGGTCGAAGTCGCTCAGCCCGGCCACGATGGGGTGGTCGGCCGCCTCGGGGCAGATGTTCACCGTGTAGGCCAGGAAGTTGTTTGCCGCCCCGCCGTCGGGCTCGAGCTCGTGCGGCTCCTTCGGCGGGTGGCAGGCGAACTGCCCGCCCACCAGGTGCAGATAGTCGGCGCTGTTGCGGAACGAGTCGGCGATGCCGCCGTGCCAGCCGGCGAAACCGGTGCCCGCGGCGATGGCCGACCGCAGTCCTGCCACCGCGTCGTCGGACGCCGTGCCCATCGTGTAGCACTGCAGCACCAGGTCCGTCGCCGCCATCTGCTCGGCGTCGGTGTAGACCTCGGGAGAGTCCTCGATCCGGACCGCGAACCCCTGCTCCCCCAGGTACGGCAGGAACCGCTTCGTCGCCTCGACAGGGCTGTGCCCCTCCCAGCCGCCGCGAACCACCAGGGCAGTGCGCGATGCGGTGGTGGACATCAGACGAGCGTCCAGACCGACTCGGCGGCGGCGCTGCGCTCGACGGCGTCGAGGACGCGCTGGACCGCGAGGGCGTCGGCAAAGGACGGCCGGGGCTGCTCGCCGGCAGCCAGCGCCTGGACCAGCTCGACCACCTGGTGGGTGAAGCTGTGCTCGTAGCCCAGCCCGTGGCCCGGCGGCCACCACGAGCCGGTGTAGGGGTGCTCGGGCTCGGTGACGACGATCCGGGTGAAGCCCTGGACGCTGGGGTCGTCGGTGCCGTCGAACAGGTGCAGCACGTTCATGTCCTCGAAGTCGAAGGCCAGCGAGCCCAGGACGCCGTTGATCTCGATCCGGATCGCGTTCTTGCGCCCCAGGGCGAACCGCGTCGCCTCGAACGACCCGACGGCGCCGCCGTCGAAGCGGGCGGTGAACAGGGCCGCGTCGTCCACGGTCACCTGGCCACGCCCGGCCCGGCTGTCGTCACCCCTGCCGATCCCGGAGCCCAGCGACGGGCCGCTGGGGTAGGGGCGTTCGGGGACGAAGGTCTGCAGCAGTGCCGAGACGCCGGTGATCGCCTGACCGGTGATCCACTGCGTGGCGTCGATGATGTGCGCACCGATGTCGCCCAGCGCGCCCGAGCCGGCGCTCGACTTGTCCAGCCGCCAGGTGTACGGGGCGTCGGCGTCGGCCAGCCAGTCCTGCAGGTACTGCGCCCGTACGTGCCGGATCTCGCCCAGCCGTCCCTCGGCGACGAGCCGGCGGGCGAAGGCGAGGGCGGGTACGCGGCGGTAGGTGAAGCCGCACATGGACAGCACGCCCCGCTCGGCGGCGGCGTCGGCGGCGGTGCTCATCTGCTCCGCCTCGGCCACGGAGTTGGCCAGCGGCTTCTCGCACAGCACGTGCTTGCCCGCCGCCAGAGCAGCGACGGCGATCTCGGCGTGGGTGTCACCGGGGGTGCAGATGTCGACCAGGTCGACGTCGTCCCGTCGGAGCACGTCCCGCCAGTCCGTGGCCGTCTCCCTCCAGCCGAAGCGCTCGCCGGCGGCTCGCGCGCGCTCGACGTCCCGGCCCACCATCACCTGCAGCACGGGACGCAGCGGCACGTCGAAGAACTTCGGCGCCGTCGCCCAGGCGTGCGAGTGCGTCGCGCCCATGAAGGCGGTGCCGATGATCGCCACGCGCAGCTCACCGCTCGGCTCGTTGTCCGTCATGGTGCCCACCCTCCGTCTCGAGCACGCAGTCAACCACCCACGGCGGGCTGCGGCGGCCCCGCATCGAGGAACCGGGCGGGGGAGAGGAACACGAGGTCGAACGCAGTGCCGCCGCTGGTCACCAGGTCCGCGACCACCTCGCCGACCACGGGGACGAACTTGAAGCCGTGCCCCGAGAAGCCGGCGGCCACCACGACCCGTTCGTCGCAGCCCGGTACCAGGCCCAGCAGGAAGTCGTGGTCGGGCGTCAGCTCGTAGAGGCAGCCGACCGTGCGCAGCGGGGACCCGGCCACCCCGGGCAGCCGTTCGGCCAGCGCCGTCTGGATCTCGGCGACCTCGGCCGCCGTCGCGGGGGGCGGCGGCACGTCGGGGTCGGCCGGGCCACCGCGGTTGTGGAAGCCGATCTTGACGCCCTCGGTCCCGTCGTCGGGGAACCCGTAGATCGAGTCGCCGGCCCGGGTAGCCGTGCTGGCGATGTCCCAGATGAAGGTGGGCATGGCTTCTGGTGCCCACCGGCCCTGGTCCCCAGGAGCTGCGAAGAAGTGCATCAGCCGCCGCTCGGGGCGGACGGGAAAGGTGACGGGTCCGGCCAGGCTCCCGGTCCAGGCCCCCGCCGCGAGCACCAGCCTGGCGGCTCGGAACGTCTGGTCCTCGGTGCGGACGAGGACACCGTCGGCGACGACGTCCCAGCCGGTCACCCGGACGCCGGACCGCCGCTGGACCCCGCGTTCCCGCCCGCGCTCGGTGAGGAAGGCGACCGTCTCCTCGGGCCGGACATAGCCGGCGTCGGGCTCGAAGACCGCCACGTCGTCGGCCGCCGGACGGAAGGCCGGGAAACGCCGGTGGACCTCGTCCCCGGTCAGCTCCTCGACCGGCACGCCCCAGGCGGCCGCGCTGCGGGCAGCCCCGATGACCACCGGCGACGCCGCCCCGCCGACCATCAGGCAGCCGACCCGCTGCAGCGTGCAGCGGGGCGGGAAGGTCTCCCACAGCGCATAAGCTCGGCGCAGCAGAGGCAGGTAGGCAGGGCTCTCGAAGTAGGCCTGACGGACGATCCGGGTCCGACCGTGGCTCGAGCCGCGGGCGTGCGCCGGAGGGAACAGGTCCAACGCCAGCACCCGCAGGCCATGCCCGGCCAGCGCCTCCGCCGCCGAGGACCCCATGGCGCCGGTCCCCACCACGATCACGTCCGCGTCCACCCACCGCATCCTCGCAGGGGCCACGCTCAGCTGCGCCTCAGCAGCCAGCAGCGGGCAGGTGCCGAGCAGCCCAGCTGCCGAGCTCGTCGAGCACGGGCAGCAGCTCCTGACCGCCGGCGGAGAGGCGGTAGGTGACGCCCGGGGGGCGGCTGTCGGTGACGGTCCGCTGCACCAGGCCGGCGCGGACGAGCTCGTTCAGCCGGTCCGAGAGGACGGAGTCGGTGATGGTGCCTACGCCGCGGCGCAGGTCGGCGAACCCCATCGGGCCGATGCTCAGCGTGCCCAGGATGACGCCGTTCCAGCGCTTGCCCAGAAAGTCGAAGGCGCGCCTGATGCCGTCGCTGCAGGGGTCCGCCTGTGCTGCCGCGCAGGAACCCACCGCCTCGGACACCTCAGTCATGGTCAGATCCTACGCCTGCTCTGTTTGGACGTGCTGCTAGTCTTTTACTAGTTGATAGTTCATCCACACCGCATCGGAGAATTCCATGTCCCTCTTCCGTCTGGACGCCAGCATCCGGATCGACGGCTCCCACAGCCGCGAGATCGCCGACATCGTCGAGCACGAGTGGCAGGCCGCCCACCCCCAGGCCGAGGTCGTCCGCCGCCACATCGGCACCGACCCCGTCCCGGCCACCGCATGGGCCACCGCCGTCAGCGCCGCCTACGTGCCCGAAGAGCAGCGCTCCGCCGACCAGCGTGGAGCTGCGGCTCTGGCCGCGGAGGCCGTGGACCAGCTGCTCGACGCAGACGCGCTGCTGTTCGCCGTGCCGCTGTACAACTTCGGCGTCTCCCAGCACTTCAAGACCTGGGCCGACCTCGTCATCACCGACCCGCGGATGGCCGCCGGCGTCGAGCCGGCCACCAAGGGGAAGCCGGCCGTGCTGGTTACCGTCCGCGGTGGCAGCTACGCCGCCGGAACGCCCCGCGAGGGCTGGGACCACGCCACCAGCTGGATGCGCCGCATCCTCGCCGACGTCTGGCAGCTCAACCTCTCGGTGGTCGAGAGCGAGTTCACCCTCGTCGGGGTCAACCCGGCCCTCGACCAGTTCAAGGACCTGGCTGCCGACCTGCGCAGCAAGGCCGAGGACGAGGCTCGCGAGCGCGGTCGCTCGCTGGCCGACCTGATCACCGTCTGAGAGCCACTCAGGGCTTCCGGGCCCGCTGGTGAGGTCCGGGAGCCAGGGTGTGCTGATCCGAGGGTTCTTCGATGTCGTCGTCGGCTGTTCCGTGTCCTCTCGGCTGGTGGGCCAGCGCCTGGGAAGCGGTCGGCACCTGCTCACCCGCGGGCGCCATCGGGGGCCACATCGGCCTCGGTGATGACCACGGCGATGCGCCCTCTGCCGGGATGCAAACGGTGCTGACAGGCCCTGTACGGCCCTGGCCGGCACTGCTAGATTCCGGTTTGCGCGACCCCCCATGAAGGAGCTGAGACGACATGGATGGTGCAGTCAGCCGGCGGAGGTTTCTCGAGCTGGGGGCGGGCGGGCTAGCCTTCCTGGCCACCTCGGGGGTCGCGCCGAGCCGCGCGGCCGCGCCCACGGGAGCGTCTGCTGGGCCGTCGACGCCGTGGGTCGAGACCGACGTGAGGCACCTGCAGCGTCTGATGCGGCGACGAGAGCTGTCCAGCCAGGAGCTGACCCAGGGCTATCTGAACCGCATCGCCTCGCTGAACCCCACCCTGCATGCGATCTTGGAGACCAACCCCGATGCGCTGCGCATCGCCAGGCGCCGGGACCACGAGCGGCGCCACGGCCACGTTCGGGGGCCACTGCACGGCATCCCGGTCATCGTGAAGGACAACATCGCCACCGCCGACCGGATGGAGACGACTGCGGGATCCCTGGCGCTGCTGGGCAGCGAGGTCCCCGCGGACGCCGCGCTGGTGCACCAGCTGCGTACGGCCGGCGCCGTGCTCCTCGGCAAGGCCAACCTGTCCGAATGGGCCAACTTCCGCGGCGGCAGCGAGAAGTTCCCCCCACTCAACGGGTGGAGCGGACGGGGTGGCTTCACCCGTAACCCCTACCTCTTGAGCTTGGACCCCAGTGGGTCGTCGTCGGGGTCCGCAGCAGCCGCGGCGGCGAGTCTGTGCGCGGTGGCCGTGGGCACCGAGACGGACGGCTCGATCCTGTCGCCCTCGGCCGAGCAGTCGTTGGTCGGCATCAAGCCGACGGTGGGCCTGGTGTCAGGGCGGGGCATCATCCCCATCGCACACTCCCAGGACACAGCGGGGCCGATGGCGCGGAGCATGCGCGACGCCGCCCTGATGCTGGACGCGATCCGTGTCCCGGGTCGTCGCGTCCGCGGCCGCTGGGTGCCGCGCAGCTACACCCACTACCTCGAACGTGACGGGCTCGTCGGGGCCAATCTGGCCTACGACCAGCGCTACGTCAGCGGGCCGTACGGGCCGGGGGACGACGCCACGTTAGAGATCATCGAGAACGTGGTCGACCGGATGCGCCGGGCCGGAGCGACGATCACCAACGTCACGTCGGTCGACCCGGCCAAGCCCGACGCGCATGGTCGGATCCCCTTCGACGACGAGTTCACGGTGCTCCTGTTCGAGTTCAAGGTGCAGATCGAGGAATACCTGTCCGGGCTGCGACACAGCAGCGTCCGCACCCTCGCCGACCTGATCGAGTTCAACCGGGAGCACTGTGGCGAGGAGCTCACGTGGTTCGGGCAAGAAGTCTTCGAGCTCGCCCAAGCCACCAGCGGAGACCTGCGGGACCCGGAGTACCTGGCGGCGAAGGCGACCAACCAGGGGTTCGGTCGGGGAGTGATCAATGGACTGCTGCGGCAAGGCTTCGATGCTGTCATCACGCCCTCGGGAAGCTACGGCACGTCTCCCGCTGCGGTCGCCGGTTACCCGAGCATGTCGGTTCCCGTCGGCTACACGTCGCAGGGACGCCCAGTCGGGCTCTGGTTCGCGTCGGGGTTCATGCGCGAGCCGCAGCTGATCCGGATCGGGTACGCCCTCGAGAAGCTCCTGATGGCCCGAGTACCTCCCGAGTACCGGGGTGCGGTCCCCCCGGACCCCACGCCGTTCCCGGGGTGCTCAACGGCTTCGGCCTCTGGGCGTTCTCGGCTGACGTCGAGCTCCTACCATGGCGCCACGGGAGAGCTGCACCGGCGAACCTGGTGAGGCGCAGCGGCGCCTCACGTTCGCCGACTTCTCACGACCACCCCGTCCCAGGTCTCAGGCGCCGAGGCCAGAACCGGCCATGCTGAGCCAGGCCACGGCCCAGCCGCCCAGTGCGACGTCGCGGCGGCTGCCGTCAGGAGCCCGTACCGGGACCGTACGGGGGGTCGGCCGGAGGTTGGCCAGGGCCAGCTCGACTCCGTCCTCGTGGGCCAGGGCCAGCGCCGCCACTCCGGATGGTCCGGTGGTGGCCAGCACCTGCATGCCCCTGCGGACGGCGAGGCGGTCGAGCACCCCGGCCGTGGGGCCCGACGCCGCCCGGGGGCCGGCCGTCTCGAAGTAGCAGAGGCCGGCAACCCCCGGCACGCTCAGCGCGGCGACGCTGGCCAGCGTCCAGGCGGCGGTGAACGGGCTGGCCTGCAGCTCGTCGACGGCCGCCGCCGCGGCGACGGCGGGGTCGGGCGGCGGGCTCGTGGCCACCGCGTTGAACCGGCGGGCCAGGGTCACCGGACCCACGTGCAGCGGACGCCCGGCCGCCAGCCGGACGGCGTTCTCCACCACCGTCCGCTGCGTGGCCAGGCTGTCGACCAGGTGCGGCAGCTCGCGAGCGTGCATGGCCGGGGTGAGGCTGAAGGTCACGGCAGCGACCTCGTCCGGCACGAGGTGGTGCAGCCTATTCAGCTCCGTGAAGTGCGCGCGGCTCCCGCCGATCAGCTCGACGGCCAGCCCGCGCTCGCGGACGCCCTCGGTCAGTGCCGCCCACAGCGGGGCCGTGGTGACGTGCCGGTCGGCGTCGAAGACGGCGAGACGACGTACCTGCTCGGCCGGCATCAGGTCGAGCGACCGAGCGACCGCCGCTTCGTCAGCCGTCGCGATCCGGACATCCAGCCCGGCCCCCAGCGCGGTCGCCTGCGCCGCTGCCCCCTCGAGCAGCTGTGGCCATCGCTGCTCCGGACCGGTGAGCTCGACCAGCACCGTGTCGTAGCCGGAGTCCCGCGGCTCGAGTGCCGTCGGTGGGTACAGGGCGGCGCCCAGGCTGATCGCCGGCAGCGTGCCGGTCACCTCGTCGGTGACCGTGACTCTCCGCGACCGGCGCCGGCGGGGGCGAGTCGCGACGGCCGGAAGCGCGTAGGCGGACGGACTGGCGGCAGACGTCGTCCGGTGTGACTCGGACAGGGAAGGGCCGGCTCAGCGGGGTGCTGTAGGTCTTGAACGAGGCGTCGGTCCAGTTGCGCTGGTCCTCGGTCTCGAACACGTCGCCGCTGAGGGTGAGCACTGCGCTGACCCCGGAGCGGGACCAGCGGAAGCCGGCGACCTCGGTGAACGGCTGGTGCGGGCTGATCTCGACGGGCCAGCGACCGTCGGTCATGGTGCCGTCGGGGTGCCGTACGGTCACGGGGTGGCCGGCGTCGGCGGCCGGGTGCAGGACGACGAGCCCGATCCGGTTCCTATCGAACGGCGCCACCGGCGCGCCCTCGAAGGTGACGCGTAGCTCGGACTCGGGCTCCTCGGCCAGCTTCACCGTCAGCGTGCCGGCGAAGCCGACACCCTCGGTCTCGAAGACCAGGTCCGTCCACAGGCTCGGCCCGTCGGCCCGGTGCTCGTGCACCTGAACCGGGACGGTGTTCCAGTCCCGGTCCCGCACCACCGGACGGACCCCGCGCAGCAGCAGCACCCCGTCGTAGCGGACGTCGGCCAGCTCGTCGCCCCGGACCTCCGCCGACCACCGGCCGACCCGAAGCCGTACGGTCGGGCCGCCCCAGCGAGGCGCTCCCTCGGCCGCCGGGTCACTCATCGCGGGGTCGCTCATCGGGTCCGTCCGCCGTCGAGGTGGCTGAGCAGTCGCTGGCCGGCGCTGTCCATGTGGGCGCTCATCGCGGCGGCTGCGGCGTCGGCGTCGCGGCGACGCAGGGCCGTCAGGATGGCGGCGTGCTCGGTGCAGGTCCGCTGCGCGTGCCTGGTGTCGTTCAGCGCCCGCTCCACCCAGACCCGGACCAGCGAGCGGACGCTCTGCAGCATCTGGTCGAGCAGCACGTTGGCCGCGACCGCGGCGATCTCCTGGTGGAAGCGCATGTCCGCGGTGACGAAGGCCGGGAAGTCCGAGCGGCTGGCCCGCATGGTGGCGAGGTGCTCGGCCAGCCGCCGCACCCCGTCGTCGTCGATCCGCTGGGCGGTCAGCCGGGCGGCCTGCACCTCGAGACCGTGCCGGACCTCGACCAGCTCGCGGGTCTGCGGTTCGCCGAGCAGCATCCCCCAGGACAGCGTCTGGGGCAACAGCTCCGACGTCGCGCTGCGTAGGTAGGTGCCCGATCCCGGCCGCACGTCCACCACGCCGAGCACCTCGAGCGCGGCCAGGGCCTCGCGGACGGCCGATCGGCCCACGCCGAGCGAGGTGGCCAGGACGCGCTCGGGCGGGAGCCGGGTCCCGGGGGCCACGGTGCCGCCGGTGAAGTAGTCGAGCAGCCGGCGGGTCACCTCGGTCACCGCGGAGGTGCTCTCGATGCTGCCGCCGAGGGCCAGGCTCAGCGCGTCAGCATCGGACGGCGGACGCGCAGGCACCCCTGCATGCTAGGGCCGGGTGTACGAGCGGAACAACACGACCGGTTGACCAAATTGGTCAACCGGTTGACACAACCATCGCTCAGTCGGCAGGCTGGACCCGTGGTCATCGGACTCGGGACGTACGCCTTCTACTGGCAGTGGCAGCCCGTCGTCGACCACCCGCTGACCCTCTGGGACATGGTCGAGCGAACCGCGGCCGCGGGTGCCGAGGTGTTCCAGATCTGCGACTACCCGGCCGTCGAGCAGCTCATCGACAGCGAGCTCGAAGCGCTGCGTCGCCGGGCCGAGGGTCTGGGCGTCGTCCTGGAGCTGGGCACCCGCGGCATCAGTGCCGACCACCTCGAGCGCTATCTGGGACTCGCCCAGCGGCTGGGTGCCCCCCTGGTGCGTTCCATGATCAACTCCGGTGATCATCGCCCGACACGCGAGGAGTCCCATGCCCTGCTGGGATCCGCGGTCCCGGCGTACGAGCGGGCCGGGGTCGCGCTGGCGCTGGAGACCTACGAGCAGGTACCGGTCGCCACCCTGGTCGACCTGGTCGAGAGCGTCGGCTCACCCGCGTTGGGGATCTGCCTCGACCCGGCCAACTGCGTCGCCGCCCTCGAGCTGCCGTTGGACACCATCGCGCGGACGGCGCCGTACGTGCGGAACGTGCACGTCAAGGACTTTCACTTCACCCGCCAGGCCGGCTGGGTCGGCTTCTCTCTCGTCGGCTGCGCGATGGGCGAGGGCCTGCTGCCCTACGCCGAGCTGGTGGCCGCCGTCCAGCCCGAGCAGCGCGGGATCAGCCAGATCGTCGAGCACTGGCTGCCCTGGCAGGGCGACCCGGCCGGCACCGTCGCGCTGGAGCAGCAGTGGACCGCACAGACCCTCACCTACCTGAAGAGCACGAGCCCAACCCAGCAAGGGAGCACCGCATGAGCCAGAACCTGACCATCGCCGTCGTCGGCGCCGGAGGCAAGATGGGGATGCGGGTGTCGAACAACCTCGCCGCCAGCGACCACACCGTTCTCTACAGCGAGAGCTCGCCGGCCGGGCAGCAGCGGACGACCGCGGCCGGCCGTACGGTCACCGAGACCGCCACCGCCGTCGCCCAGGCCGACGTCGTCATCCTCGCCGTCCCGGACATCGCCCTCGCGCCGGTGTCGGCCGACGTCGTCCCGCTGCTGCGGCCGGGCACGATCGTGCTGACGCTGGATCCCGCCGCCGCGTACGCCAACCTGCTCTACCAGCGCGAAGGCATCGAGTACGCCGTCGCCCACCCCTGCCACCCGTCGGTCTTCCTGCAGCGCAAGACCGAGGCCGAGCTGGCCGACACCTTCGGCGGCATCGCCGCCCCGCAGGACTCGGTGGCCGCGCTCGAGTCGGGCGACCCGGCGGTCCAGGCCGTCGCCGAGCAGGTGATCCGGCTGATGTACGCCCCGGTGGTCGACGTGCACTGGGTGACGGTCAAGCAGCTCGCCTACCTCGAGCCCACCCTGGTGGAGGTGGTGGCCTGCATGGTCGGCAGCCTGCTCAAGGAGGCGCTGCACGAGACCGTGCACACCGTGGGCGTCCCCGAGGCGGCGGCCCGGTCCATGCTGCTCGGCCACGTCCAGGTGGCGCTGGCCAACTCGCTCAAGGGCGACAACCCCTTCTCCGACGCCTGCCTGATCGCCATGGACTACGGCCGGGACAAGATCATCAAGGAGGACTGGAAGTCGATCTTCGACGACGCCGAGCTCGACTCCGTCCTCACCAAGATGCTGCACCTCGACGCGATCAGCCGGTGAGCCGGCGGTTGGTCGCCCGTACCGCCCTGGTCACCGGCGCAGGGTCGGGCATCGGCCGCCGAGTCGCGGAACGGTTCGCCGAGGAGGGGGCAGCCGTTGTCTTCTCCGACCGTGACCTCGACGCTGCGACCGAGGCGGCCGCGGGCCGGCCAGGCTGTCTCGCCGTCGGACTCGACGTCTCGGACGAGGCCAGCGTGGCGGCGGGCTTCGCCGAGGCTGCGGCCCAGGGCTACCGGCTGGACGTCGTCGTGGCCAACGCCGGCGTCCAGCTCTTCGGTGCCGACGCCCCGGTCGCCGACCTGCGGCTCGAGGTCTGGCAGCGCACCATCGACATCAACCTGACCGGCTGCTTCCTGACGCTCAAGCACGGTGTCCGCGCCCTGCTCGAGCGCCCCGGGGGGCCGGCCGGCGGCTCGATCATCGTCACCGGCAGCCCGACCGCGCTGAACGGCGAGGGCCAGGCCTTCACGGCCTACTCCAGCTCCAAGGCCGGGATGCACGGCATGGCCCGGGCGGTCGCGGCCGCGTACGCCGACCGGGGTATCCGGGTGAACACCGTGGTCCCGGGCTACACCGAGACCCCGCTGGTCTCGGCCATCTCCGGCGACCCGGCCGACCGCGCGGCGATCGTCTCGCGCATCCCGCTGGGCCGTCCGGGGACGCCGGCCGACGTCGAGGGGATCATGGTCTACCTCGCCAGCGAGGAGTCCCGCTACGCCACCGGAGCCGAGTTCCGGGTGGACGGCGGCATGACCACGCTCTGAGGTCGATCTGGGCGCGTCAGGCTTCTAGGCTGCTCGGACTCGCATCTCTCGAGGAGGATCACCCATGCCGCTCCTGATCACCCCCGCCGAGCTGGCGGAGCTGCTCGCCTCGGCCCGGCCGCCTCGCGTGCTGGACGTCCGCTGGACCCTGGCCGTTCCCGACGGCCGACCCGCCTACCGGGAGGGTCACCTACCGGGTGCTGTCTACGTCGACCTCGAACGCGAGCTGTCGGGGCATGGCGCGCCGACCGACGGCCGCCATCCGCTCCCCGCGGTGGAGGACCTCGAGGCGGCCGCGCGCCGTTGGGGGCTCCGCCGGGGCGACACCGTCGTGGTCTACGACGACAGCGGTGGACTCGCCGCAGCCCGGGCGTGGTGGCTGCTGACCCACGCCGGCCTGACCGACGTACGCCTGCTCGACGGGATGCTGACCGGCTGGCGCGAAGCGGGCCTGCCTCTCCTGGAGGGCGACGTCGAGTCGCCTGAGCCCGGTGACATCGCCCTGCACGACGAGACCATGCCCGTCCTGGACCTGGATGGGGCGGCCGACTTCCCGGCACGGGGCGTCCTGCTCGACGTGCGCGCTCCCGAGCGCTACCGGGGCGAGGTCGAACCGATGGACCCGCGCGCCGGCCACATCCCCGGGGCGGTCAACGCGCCTACCGCCGGCAACCTGGACGCGACCGGCCGCTTCCTCGACGTGCCGGCCCTGCAGGCCCGCTTCACCGGCCTCGGCCTGGAGCCAGGCAGTGAGGTCGGGGTCTACTGCGGGTCGGGCATCACCGCCGCCCACACGGCCGCTGCCCTGACCCTCGCCGGCTACCGTCCCGCCGTCTACCCCGGGTCCTGGTCCCAGTGGTCGAACCATCCCGACCGGCCGGTGGCCACCGGCCCTGGCGCCGACGACCCGCCTCAGGAGCCCTGGAGCTGATCGGTCAACCGCGCCTGCGCCTCCCGCAGCGCGGCAGCGCTGAGCCGCCTCTTCGCGACGTCAGGCAGCGCCGGATGTCAGCCCATGGCCGTCCGCACCAAACCGGCTTCCACACCCCAGGACCGGAATGGACGCGGGTTTTCCGCCGTTACGGTCGGCAACCGGCGCCAAGGGTTGGCGCCCGCCGCAGGGCAGGAGGAGGACGATGACCACAGCCGCCGTCACGGCTCCTCCGTCCGCCGCCCGCCAGGTGGTCCAGCGGCTCGGCGCCGACCGTGGGGCCGTCCTCGGGGTGGTGCTGATCGCCGTCTTCCTGTTGGCCGCCGGACTCGCGCCGCTGGTCGTACGCCTGTCCGGCCACAACCCGTACGACTACGACGTGGCCGCGCTCGGCGGCAGCGGCGCCCCGGCCGGTCGCCTCGGCGGGATCAGCGCCGACCACTGGTTCGGCGTCGAGCCGCTGACCGGTCGCGACCTCTTCGCCGTCGTGGTCTACGGCGCCCGCACCTCCATCCTGGTCGGCGTTGCCGCCACGGTGGTCTCGGTCGCGCTGGGCGTGCTCGTCGGCCTGGTCGCGGGTTACGCCGGCGGCTGGACCGACCGGCTGCTCAGCCGGGCCACGG
The DNA here is from genome assembly GCA_963727215.1 of uncultured Actinomycetota bacterium. Classification (GTDB taxonomy): domain Bacteria; phylum Actinomycetota; class Actinomycetes; order Propionibacteriales; family Propionibacteriaceae; genus Microlunatus. The sequence continues at coordinate 684,275 of CAVSFR010000006.1, read as the reverse complement.
ACGTGGTCTTCGGCTTCCCCGGACTGATCTTCATGATCGCCCTGGGCGCCATCGCCCCCGCCTGGCTGCCCAAGTCGGCCCTGATCGTCCTGGTGATCGGCTTCTTCGGCTGGCCGCCGATCGCCCGGGTCGTCCGCGGCCAGACCCTGCTGCTGGCCGAGCGCAACTACGTCGTCGCCTCCCGCGCCGCCGGAGCGGGACCGGCGCACATCGTGTTTCGACAGATCCTGCCCAACCTGACGGCCACGATCATCGTCTTCGCCACCATCTCGATCCCCGGCAAGATCGGCGCCGAGGCCGCCCTCTCCTTCCTGGGCGTCGGCGTCCCGCCGCCCACCCCGGCCTGGGGCCGCTCGATCGGTGAGGCGATCAGCTGGGTCCAGACCGACCCGATGTTCCTGATCTTCCCCGGCGCGGCGCTTTTCCTGGTGACGTTGGCGTTCAACCTCTTCGGGGACGGGCTGCGTGACGCGCTCGACCCCCGGTCCGCGAGCCTGCGCCGATGAGGTCCCGCGGCTACGCACGCTTCCTCGGCGGCCGACTGCTCGGCATGGTCGCTGTGCTGCTGGTGATCGCGCTGATCAGCTACGTGATCTTCTACCTGCTGCCGGCCAACCCCGCCCAGCTCTCCTGCGGCCGACCCTGCACCCCCGACCGGTTGGCCCAGGCTGAGTCGTTCATGGGTTACGACCAGCCGTGGTGGCGCCAGTTCGGCGCGTTCCTCGGCGGCCTGGTCGCGGGCCGGACCTACGGCACCGGTGCAGCGGCCATCCAGTGCGCGGCGCCCTGCTTCGGCTACTCGTTCCGGCTGAACCAGTCGGTGACCGAGCTGATCATCACCCGGATCCCGGTCACGTTCTCGATCGCCATCGGGGCGGCGCTGCTGTGGCTGGTGCTGGGCGTGGCGACCGGCGTGATCTCAGCCCTCAAGCGGGGCTCGATCACCGACCGGGTGTTGATGACCGCGGCCGTGGCGGGTGTCTCCGCCCCCGCGTACCTCGTCGGGCTGCTCGGGATCCTGCTCTTCGGGTTCACCCTGAACATGGTCCCCATCTCGGGCTACGTGCCGCTCAGCCAGAGCCCCGTCGACTGGGCCTGGCACCTGATCCTGCCCTGGCTCGTGCTGGCCTTCCTCAACGCCGCCCTCTACACCCGGCTCACCCGCGGCGAGATGCTCGAGGTGCTGGGGGAGGACTACATCCGCACCGCCCGGGCCAAGGGGGTGAGCGAGCGACGCACCGTCAGCCATCACGCACTGCGCAACGTGCTGATCCCGGTCGCCACCGTCTTCGGCCTCGACCTCGGCGGCCTTCTCGGCGGCGCGGTGATCACCGAGAAGGTGTTCTCCATGCAGGGCCTCGGCGCCCTGCTGCTCGACGCCGTGGGCAACCTCGACCTCCAGGTGCTGGTCGGAGTCACCCTGTTCTCGGCCTTCGTGATCGTCGTCGCGAACTTCCTCGTCGACCTCACCTACGGCCTGCTCGACCCGCGCGTGAAGGCCCGCGCCGGCTGACCCGTTCCCGGTCCCGTCCATGGGCACCTGACAACCCCCGAACCCGAACCACCCCCGAGAGGACCTATCTCTGATGAAGCGCGCGACCACCGTCGGCGCCCTGCTGGCGGCCACCACCTTGCTGCTCGCCGGCTGCAACGCCAACCCGACCACCCCAGCCACCAGCTCCAGCGCCCCCGTCACGAAGGGCGGCGACCTGACGATCCTGACCTCCCAGACCGAGCTCAGCTTCGACCCGGCCAAGAGCCAGAGCCTGGCCATCACCTCGCTCGGCCTGGTCGAGCGTCGGCTGACCACCTGGGACATCACGCCTGGTCAAGAGGCCAAGTACGTCCCCGACCTGGCCACCGACACGGGCACGTCGAGCAACGGCGGCAAGACCTGGACCTACACGCTGAAGGACGGCCTGACCTACGACGACGGCACGCCGATCACCAGCGGCGACATCAAGTACGGCCTGGAGCGCTCGTTCGCGCCGGAGCTGTCGGGTGGCCTCGGCTACCACAAGTCGCTGCTTGCCGGCGCGGCCGACTACCAGGGCCCGTACGACGGCAAGGCGCTGTCGTCGATCAAGACCCCCGACGACAAGACCATCGTCTTCGAGCTGAACACCTCGTACGGCGACTGGCCGTGGATCGCCTCGATGCCGGCCTTTTCCCCGGTGCCGAAGGCCAAGGACACCAAGCCCGCCACCTACGGCGAGAAGCCCGCTGCGTCCGGCCCGTACACCGTCGAGTCCTACGCCCAAGGCGTGGCGCTGAAGCTGGCCCGCAACCCCAAGTGGACCGCCTCGACCGACACCGTGCGGACGGCCGGTCCGGACACCATCACCTTCAAGCTGAGCCAGGACGCCACCGTGGCCGCCCAGTCCCTGATCGCCGACAGCGGCGAGGCGCAGACCTCGTTCGGTGCCCAGTTCGTGCCGCCGGCCCAGCTGGCCCAGGCGCAGGGCAACCCGACGGCCAAGAGCCGGCTGGTCACCTCCGACCCGGGCGCGCTGGCCTACCTGGCCTTCAACACCTCGCGCGGTGTGCTCAAGGACCCGAAGGTGCGGCAGGCGCTGCAGTACGCGGCCGACCGCCAGGCCTTCCTGCTGGCCTCCGGCGGCGAGATCTCCGGCGCGGCAGCGACCACCCTGATCACGCCCGGCATCCCGGGACGGGCGGAGTACGACCTCTACCCGGCTCCGGCCACCGGCGACCTCGACAAGGCCAAGCAGCTGCTGGCCGACGCAGGTCACGCCAGCGACCTGGACCTGAACCTGGTCGTGCAGAACGACTCGGTCTCACTGGCCCAGGGCCAGGCCATCCAGCAGGGCTTCGCCAAGGCCGGGGTCAAGGTCACGCTCGTGCCGCTCGACCAGAACACCGCCGTCGAGCGGGTGACCGCCGGCTCGGGCGACTACGACATGTACATCGGCAGCTGGCAGCCGGACTTCCCGAGCCCGAACGGCAACATCCAGCCGCTGTTCGACTCCAGCCAGATCGGCGGCGGGGGCTACAACATCTCCCGCTACTCCAACGCCGGTGTGGACGCGGCCATCGCCAAGGCCACCGGCACCGTCGACCAGGCCGAGGCAGCCACCCAGTGGGCGGCGATCGACAAGAAGATCATGGGTGACGCACCGATCGTGCCCCTGACCTACACGAAGAACTCGTTCATGCACGGCTCCAAGGTGCAGAACTTCCAGATCGGGGCCTTCCCGGCCTACCCGAACTACCTGAAGGTCACGCTGAGCCAGTGACGGAACTCAGATGACTCAAGACGGCGGCACGCGCCCTGAGCCTGTCGAAGGCCTCGAAGAGGTTGCGTTGACCGGTACCGAAGAGCGCGTGCCGGCCGCGACCGTGCTGACGGTGGACAGGATCACCGTCGCGTTCGCGGGCACCGGCGCGCGCCGTCCCCCGCCCCCGCGCGAGGTGGTGCACGGCGTGGGCTTCGCTCTCGAGCGGGGGCGGGTGCTGGCCCTGGTCGGGGAGTCGGGCTCGGGCAAGAGCGTCACCGCGATGTCGCTGCTCTCGCTGCTGCCCCGCAACGCCCAGGTGGGTGGCTCGGCGGTGCTGACTGGCGCGGACGGTCAGACCACCGAGCTGATCGGGGCCTCGGCCGCCGAGCTGGCAGGGATCCGCGGCCGGCGGATCGCGGCCATCTTCCAGGAGCCGATGAGCGCGCTCAACCCGGTCTTCCGCATCGGCGACCAGATCGCCGAGGCGGTGGAGATCCACCAGCCGGCGCTGGGTCGCGACGGCGTCCGGCGGCGGGTGGTCGAGCTGCTCGACCTCGTCGCAGTCCGCAACCCCCGCCGGATCGCGCGGGCCTTCCCACACGAGGTGTCCGGCGGCCAGCTACAGCGGGCGATGATCGCCATGGCCATCAGCAACGACCCGGCCGTGCTCATCGCCGACGAGCCGACGACGGCCCTGGACGTCACCGTGCAGGCCGGGATCCTCAGCCTGCTGCGCGACCTGACCGACCGTCTCGGCACCGCGGTGCTGCTGATCACGCACGACATGGGCGTGGTCGCCGACGTGGCCGACGAGGTCGCGGTGATGCGTGACGGCTCCATCGTCGAGACCGGGCCGACGGGGCGGATCTTCGCCGCGCCCGCGGCTGGCTACACCCGTTCTCTGCTGCGGGCCGTACCGCGGATCACGTCGGTCGGTAGCGCTTCGACAGGCTCAGGCCACGGGGTCGAGAACCACCCGGCGGCCGAGCTCGTCGACGCGTCGGTGGTCTTCGGCGGCCGATCGGGTCAGGTGCGAGCGGTGGACGGGGTCTCACTGACCATCGCGCGCGGCGAGTTCCTCGGGCTTGTGGGGGAGTCGGGCTCGGGCAAGTCGACGGTAGGCCGTGCCCTGGCCGGGCTGGTGCCGCTGACCTCCGGGCAGGCCCGGCTGGCCGGGACCGACCTGGCCGGCGCGACGCGACGCGTGCTGCGCGAGGCGCGGACCCACCTCGGGATCGTGTTCCAGGATCCGGCCTCCAGCCTGAACCCGCGGCACAGCATCGGCCGCAGCATCGCCGAGCCGCTGCAGCTGCACGGCACCAGCGACCCGGATGTCCGTCGCGAACGTGTCGAGGAGCTGCTCGACCGGGTCCGGCTCGGTCGCGAGCTCGCGGGGCGGCTGCCGCACGAGCTCTCCGGCGGGCAGCGGCAACGAGTCGCGCTGGCCCGGGCCCTGGTCGACCGGCCGGCGCTGCTGATCGCCGACGAACCGACGAGTGCCCTCGACGTCTCGGTCCAGGCCACCGTGCTGGAGCTGCTCGCCGAGCTGCAGCGCGACCTCGGCTTCGCCTGCCTGTTCATCAGCCACGACCTCGCCGTCGTCGGCGCCGTCACCTCCCGCGTCGCGGTGATGTACGACGGACGGCTGGTCGAGTCCGGCCCCACCGCCGAGGTGCTGACCACCCCTGCCGATCCCTACACGAGGCGGCTGCTCGCCGCCGTACCCGTCCCCGACCCCGTCATCCAGGCGGAGCGTCGCCAGGCCTGGGACGCGTTGGAGGCGGCGCAGGTCTGAGGGCCGTCGCGCCTCGGCGACTTCCCGCTGACGAGGAGATTCGCTACCCCTTGGGGGTGAGTAATCGTACGCGTGTTCTACTAGAATCGCCTCATGGGGGAGCGGGGTGGTGCGTTGGCAGCGCTGGACGGCGCTCTCGACGACTTCGACGAGGTGGTCGACCGGCTGGTCGGCCTCGCCCAGGGCGGCGGTCTGCTGGGCTGTGAGGATGCTCGGCTGATCGAGGTCATGCAGCGGTTCGAACGGTCACGGAACCGGTTGGCGGGTGTAGATCACGGCTTCGTGGCCGCAGTGGTCGAGCGTGACCTGCCGGCGCGGTTGGTGTCGGGGTCGCCGACCCGGCTGCTGAGCACGGTCTTGCTGCTGTCACCGGTCGAGGCGTCGCGGCGGGTGCGGGCGTCGGAAGCGTTGCTGGCCGGGTTGTCGCTGACCGGCGAGCCGATCGCGCCGGTCCGGCCGTTGTTGGCGGCGGCGCAGGCGCGTGGGGAGGTGGGTCCGGAGCAGGTGGCGGTGGTGGAGTCGGCGCTGCGGTCGGTGGACCGGCCCGGCTTCGACCCGGCCGACCTCGCTCAGGGGGAGCAGCTGCTGGTCGGGTTCGCCGCATCGTTCGGGGTGCAGGACCTGCGCCGGCTGGCCCGGCAGGTCGTTGACGCGATCGACCCGGACGGCAGCCTGCCCGACGACGAGCTGATCGCCGACCGTCGCTTCCTTCACCTGCGCCCCACCAAGGACGGCGCCGTGGTGGGGGAGTTCCGGCTCACCCCCGCGTGCGGCGCGAAGCTGCAGACCGTCCTCGGACCGCTGACCCGCCCCCGCCCCGACGTACCGACATCGACCGAGGGGTCTGCGCCCGTCCAGGACGAGCGGGCGTACGTCCAGCGCATGCACGACGGCCTGGAAGAGATGTGCGATCGGCTGCTCCGCTCCGGCTCGCTACCCGACAGCGGCGGCACACCCGCCACCGTGCTGGTCACCATGAACGCTGACGACTTGATCCGCCGCACCGGGATGGCGACCACCGCGGGCGGGACGCCGATCACGGTCCGGGAAGCACTACGGCTCGCCGGTGAGGCCGAGATCGTCCCCGCGGTCCTGGCGACGGGCGGGGAACCGTTGACGTTGGGCCGGACCCGGCGGATCGCCTCCCCGTCCCAGACCCTCGCGCTGGTCGCCCGGGACGGTGGCTGCTCGTTTCCGGGTTGCGACCGGCCCCCGGACCTGTGCGAACGTCACCACATCGTGGCCTGGGTCGAAGGCGGCCTCACCAACCTGGACAACCTGACCCTTGTGTGCAGGTATCACCACCACAACTTCGCCGACCGCGGTTGGACGTGTGAGCTGAACGCCGACAGGGTGCCGCAGTGGCGGCCACCGCGATGGGTAGACCCGGACCGCAAGCCCCAGGTCCACCACCGCATTCTCCTCGCCCGCGTCGCCCGCGTCGCCCGTGAGCACCTGAGCGCGGCCGCGGCGGGGCCAGCTCCGTGAGACGGGCGGTGTGGTGCTCTCGGCGATGATGGCCGGATGATATGACCGCCCGTCCGGAGCCGCTCATCTCGGCTCTAGTGGCCGACCCGCTCGTCCACGCTCGGGCCGTCGACGCAGGGCGTTGCCTAAGCCAGGCTGAGGGTCCGGCGCACCAGCTCACCGACGGCGTCGGCCTCGAGCAGGAAGCCGTCGTGCCCGAAGCGTGACGGCACCACGTCCAGGTCGGGGCAGGTGGGGATCTCCTCGGCCAGCTCCTGCTGCAGCCGCAGGGGGTAGAGGCGGTCGGAGTCGATGCCCGCCACCACCACCGGCACCTCGACGCCGCGTAGCGCCGACGCCACCCCGCCGCGACCGCGGCCGACGTCGTGGGTGTTCATGGCCTGGGTGAGGGCGACGTAGCTGCCGGCGTCAAAGCGTCCGACCAGCTTGCCGGCCTGGTGGTCGAGGTAGGACTGGACGGCGTACAGGTCCTCCCGGCCCGGCTGGCGCTGCCGGCCGAACCGCTCGTCCAGCTCGAGCTCGCTCCGGTAGGTGAGGTGCGCCAGCCGCCGGGCCAGGCCGAGCCCGACGGCCGGAAACGCGTCCGCGGCCAGGTAGTCGCCGCCGTGCCAGGCGGGGTCCGCCGTGACGGCCAGGATCTGCGCGCTCTGAGTACCGAGCTGGTCAGCGGTCACCGCCGCGCCGGTGGCCAGCACCAGTGCGGCACCCACCCGTTCCGGCCAGCTGATCGCCCACTCCAGCGCCCGCATGCCCCCCATCGAACCGCCGATCACCGCGGCCCAGCGGTCGATCCCCAGCAGGTCGGCGAGCCGGCGCTCCACCTCGACCTGGTCGCGGATCGAGGACGAGGGAAACCGCGACCCCCAGACCCGTCCGTCCGGGTCGAGCGACGACGGTCCGGTCGTCCCCTGGCAGCCGCCGAGCACGTTGCTCGCCATGACGTACCAACGGTCGGTGTCCAGGGCGCGACCGGGTCCGACCAGGGCGTCCCACCAGCCGGCCGTGGCCTGACCTGGTCCAGCAGGACCGGTGACGTGGGCGTCCCCGGTCAGCGCGTGCTCGACCAGGACGGCGTTGACCACCCGGCCGTCCTCGAGCCGCGGCGTACCGACGTTCTCGTACGCCACCGTGACCCCCGGCAGCTCCGCCCCGGACTCCATGGTCAGGACGCCGAGCTCGGCGAACCGACGGGCCGCGACCGGGTCGCCGGCCCGCCAGCCGCCGTACCTCACGCCTGAGCGGTCAGAGCGCTCGATCAGGCTGACTTCGCCGCGCGGAAACCGGCGTCGAGGTCGGCCAGGATGTCGTCGATGTGCTCCAGACCGACGGCGAGACGGACCAGGCCCTCGGTGACGCCGGCCTTCTCCCGCTCAGCCGGCGACAGCTGGGAGTGCGTCGTCGAGGCCGGGTGGATCACCAGGCTGCGGACGTCACCGATGTTGGCCACGTGGCTGTGCAGCTCGAGTGCCTCGACGAAGCGGCGGCCCGCTTCGATGCCGCCCTTGATCTCGAACGAGAGCACGCCACCCGTACCCTTCGGCGCGTACTTCTGGCCGCGGTCGTACCAGGGGCTGCCGGGCAGGCCGGCGTAGTTCACGCTCTCGACCTCGTCGCGCTCGGTCAGCCAGGTGGCGACGGCGGTCGCGTTCTGCACGTGTCGCTCGAGCCGCAGGCTCAGGGTCTCGATGCCCTGGCTGATCAGGAACGCGTTGAACGGCGACACGGCCGCGCCCAGGTCCCGCAGCAGCTGCACGCGGGCCTTGAGCACGAACGCCAGGTTGGCGCCGAGCGCCGAGCCGACGCCCAGGTCACGGGCGTAGACCAGTCCGTTGTAGGAGGCGTCCGGGGTGTTGAAGCCGGGGAAGCGCTCGGGCTGGGCCGCGTAGTCGAAGCGACCGCTGTCCACGATCACGCCGCCGATCGCCGTGCCGTGGCCGCCGAGGTACTTGGTGGCGGAGTGGATGACCACGTCCGCACCCCACTCGATCGGCCGGATCAGGTACGGCGTGGCGATGGTGTTGTCGACCATCAGCGGCACGCCGACCTCGTGAGCGACGCCGGCGACACCTTCGATGTCCAGCACGTCGATCTGTGGGTTGGAGATGGTCTCGGCGAAGAAGGCCTTCGTGTTCGGCCGGACCATCGCGCGCCAGTTGTCCAGGTCGTCGGGGTCCTCGACGAAGCTGACCTCGATGCCCATCTTGGCGAAGCTGTAGTGGAACAGGTTGTACGTGCCGCCGTAGAGGCGGGTGCTGGAGACGATGTGGTCCCCGGACTCGGCCACGTTGAGCAGCGCGATCGTCTCGGCGGCCTGTCCGCTGGCCACGAGCAGGGCCCCGACGCCGCCCTCCAGCGAGGCGAGCCGCTGCTCCACCGCGTCCTGGGTCGGGTTCATGATCCGGGTGTAGATGTTGCCGAACTGCTTCAGCGCGAACAGGTCGGCGGCGTGGTCGGCGCTGTCGAAGGTGTACGACGTCGTCTGGTAGATCGGCAGCGCGCGGGCGTGGGTCACCGCGTCCGGGGCCTGACCGGCGTGGATCTGACGGGTCTCGAAGGACCAGGTGTCGCTCATGAGTGCTCCTCTGCAGGTGGCCGAGCCCAGGGCTCGGGAGCGGGTGACTCACCACGTTACCTACCAAAGCGCTGGGGAATCCTCCTGCTCAGGAGGTGGACGCTGCGTTCGAGGCCGGCGATGCTGAGCCATTCCTGAGGTGCTCCTGCGTCGGCGGCGGCAGCGAGTTGAGGTCGCCGCGACAGAGTGCGTGCATCGCCACCGGACCGCTCCAGCGGGAGTCGGCCGGCGCCGGAAGGGGCCGGACCCACTCGTGGACAGGAGCGCCAGGTGTCAGTCGACATCCCGACCCAGCCCGTAGGGGACGGATCGCTCGGCCACGAGCCTGCGATGACGCCCGACCACGCACCGCTGCGGCTCGTCCGTGACCCGCACCCCGCCCTCGAGGCGCAGCAGGCCTTCGCTGACAGGTGCGACCGGGTCCTCCGCCTCGCCGGGGCCAGCGGTGACCGCCTGCACACCGCCCTGTTCCTCGTGCTGCGTCAGCACCACGCCGTCCCTGAGGTGGCCGCCGACGGCGTGCACCTGGCCTGCGCGGAGTGCCGTGCGGTCGGCCGCTCACCTGCCGAGCAGTACCCGTGCCTGACCGCCCAGCAGGCGTTCTGGGCCCTGGACTCGGTCCTGCGCTGACCGCCGGGCCGCCCGGACCCAGGACGCCCTTCAGTCGATCAGCCCTCGGCGCCGGGCTACAGCCGCAGCCTCGGTCCGGCTGTGCGCTGACAGCTTGGCCAAGATGTTCGACACGTGCACGCTCGCGGTCTTGGTGCTGACGTAGAGCTGCTCGCCGATCTCCCGGTTGCTCCGGCCCGCGGCCACCAGCAGCAGCACCTCACGTTCTCGTGGCGTCAGTACGGTCGCCGGCGCCGACGCCGGTCGGGCCAGTGGCCGCAGCTCCGCGACGAGCGGGGCTGCCCCGAGCTCTTGCGCCGTCGCCAGGGCGGCCTGGGCCACGCCGGGGGCGCGGTGCGCGTCGGCGGTGCCTCGGAGCGCCATCGCCCACCGGGCGGCCGACCGAGCCTCCTCGAACCGGTGGCCGTACGCGGCGAAGGCCGCGGTCGCGTCCGCCCAGGCGGTGGCGTGCTCGGTCGCGTCCACCGGCTCGCCGACGGCTTGGTGCAGCCGGATCTGCTCCGCCCGTAGCCGCAGCAGCCAGGCCGTGCTCTCCGGTCCGCGCCCGGGCCGCCGCCCCATCCCGACCGCGCGCTCGGCCCGGTCAGCGAGCTGGTCGGCAGTGGCCAGCAGCTCCTCCCGCCGGGCCGGCAGAGCGCCCGGCAGCGCGACGGCGAGCTGACCCAGCAGCAGCGCGGTCAGCCGGATCTGGGCCTGGGAGTTCTCGATGCCCCACGCCCGGCGAAGGCACGCCAGCACGTCCGTGTGGACGGCGAGGGCCTCGTCGATCTCGCCGGCGTCCCCGTGCAGGTCGATGGCGGCGGCTCCGCTGTGCACCGCGATCATGCCGTCGGTCACCCAGTGCGGCCGGATCCGGGCCAGCAGCGCGGGCCAGCCGCTCGGACGCCCTTGGCCGGCCCGGACGGCGAGGGCGACCGCCAGCAGCCCGGCCGCGGCTAGCCCCGGAGCGCCGTCGAGGTGGCTGGTGAGCTCTTCGACGACGTCCCACTGGCCGAGCTGGTAGGCCACGAGCGCGACCTGGACCTGGGCCTCGGACCCGTACGGTGCGAACGGCTGGCCCAGCTCGACGCTGCGTCCGGCGGCCCGACGGAAGGACTCCAGCGCCTGCCGCAGGTCTCCCTGCTCGTGCTCGATCCCGGCCAGCTGGAACAACACCCGGACCTCGGCCGGTCCGTCGTCCTTGCGGACGGCGGCCAGCAGCTCGGTCAGGATGCGACGGGAGGCCGCGGCGTCGCCGCCGCGCTCGGAGGCCCTGGCCAAGGTGGTGTGCAGCGAGGCGTTGACCGTTCCCGTCCGCACCTCCGGCGGCATGGCCAGGCCTTCCTCGACCCAGCGGAGCGCGTCGACGTCACGGCGGTCACCACTGAGCACGGCGGCATGGATCGCGACCGCACGGGCGCGTAGCTGGGTGGGTGGGTCGGCCGGGACCAGCGTCACGGCCTCGGTCGACGCCGCCAGCTCGTCGGTGCCGGACTCGCTGAGCACGGCCACCTCGGCCACGGTGACCACGAGCCGGCCCCGCTGCTCGGCGGTGGCGCCTGCGGGCAGCCCCCGGAGCTGGGCGACGGCGACGGACTCCGCCCGGGGCAGCAGCCCGGCGGCGAGCAGCGCGCCCACGGCCTTCTCGGTCACGGCCACCCGCTCCTCGACGCCTGGCTCGTCCGCCGCTCCGGCTTCGCCGGCCAGGACGCTGTCGGCGAGGTCGAGAGCGAGCAGATAGTGCCGAGCGGCCTCGTCCGGTCCCTGCGCGGCAAGCGCCTCGTCGCCGGCGCGCAGGCTGGCGGCGTACGCGGTGGCGTGGTCCTCCGCGGCGATGGCGTGCCGGGCGACATCGGCGGCCGTCTGCGGGACGCCCCCCACGGCCGTCCGGCCGGTCAGGGCTTCGACGTACGCCGCGTGCAGCCGTCGCCGCTCACCCGGCAGCAGGTCCTCATAGACCGCCTCGGCGAACATCGAGTGCCGGAAGCGGTAGCCGTCATCCTCGGCCACCAGCACATGGAACTCCACCGCGGCCCGGACGGCGGCCTCGAACCGGCTCTGGTCCAGCCCCGTCACGGCGCTGAGCAGTCGGTCGCGTACCGAACGGCCCGCGGCCGCGGCCGCCCGCACGACGAGGGCGGCGTCGGGCTCGAGGTGGTCCAGCCGCAGCAGCAGCAGCCCGGCCAGGTCCCGCGGCAACGCGTCGGTCCCGATGGCAGCCACGAGCTCCTCGGTGAAGAAGGCGTTGCCCTCGGCGCGCTCGACGACAGCGGTCACCGAGGCCGCGTCCAGCGGTCCGGGGTGCAGGGCGGTGACCAGCTCGCGGACCTGGTCGTCGGGCAGCGGTCCCAGCTCGAGCCGGCGGACACCAGCCAGCCGGGACCAGCCGGCCGCGATGCTGCGCAGCGGATGGCGGCGGTGCAGGTCGTCGCTGCGGTAGCTGACCACCAGCGACACCGGAACGGAGAATCCGCGAGTGAACAGGTAGCTGACCAGGTCGCACGTGGAGCGGTCAGCCCAGTGCAGGTCCTCCAGCACCATCAGCAGCGGCGCCTCCCGACCCAACGCCGCCAGCACCGCGTGCAGGGACTCGAAGAACGCGCCGCGGTCGAGCTGGGCGTCAGGATCGGTCGACCCGGAGCCCTCGCCCGCGGGGAGCAGCCGGCGGACGGCCGGCCAGCGGGTGGCCAGGCTGTTCATCAGCTCGGGCCGGTTCGACTGCAGCCGGGCTGCGATCTCGGCGAAGGGCAGGTAGGGCAGCGGGCTGCCGCCCAGGTCGAGGCAGTGCCCGGTGACCACCCGCCAGCCCTCCTCCGCTGCCCGCTCGGTCAGCGCCGCGAGCAGCCGTGACTTCCCGATCCCCGCGTCCCCGCCCAGCAGCACCGCGCCCGGGGTGGGCGGGGACGTCACCCCGGCCAGGTCGGCCAGCGTCGTCAGCTCCGCGTCGCGTCCGGTGAGCGGGGCGGGAGCCGGTGCGGGAGACACCCTGGCATTGTGGGCCACGAGGCTGACAACAGGCCCGCGCGACCACACCTGGGCCGCGTCCGTCGCAGCCCAGCCGGCACCGCCCGTCGGTGGTCAGTGGCGCCGCTCCATGAGCGCCGGGAGGGCTTGGCCTCGCCTGCTAGGCACCTCAGGGAGTTTCCGGCAGGCACCCGGCGGCAAAGATCAGGCATCTGCCCCATGTCCGGCCCCCCACCTCAGCACCAGGTTGGAGGTCAACGGAGCCACCCCGGCGCCGGGCGACCAGGAGACGGACATGAACGAGGACTACAGCTATCGCTACGAGGCCAAGATGCGGACGGCCGAGCTCCAGGACATCGCCGCGATGGACCGGATGGCCGCCGAGCTGCGGCCGCCGTCGGCCCTGCGCCGCTGGGCCGAGCAGCGGGCGAGCCAGCGTCGCTCTGGCCGGAAGACCGGGCTCGGCCGCCTCGTCCAGCACTGAGCCGGGCTCAGGACTGAAGGAGGTGTGCCGGCCGGCGGCCACCGCCAGCACACGTCAGTGGATCCTCACGCGACTACGCGTGAGGATCCACTTGCTTGTCTACCGGCCGAGGACGGGCAGGCCGAACAGGGGAGCGACGACCTCGTCGTAGGCCCAGTAGGCCACGAACAGCAGGCCGACGATGGCGCTGAACGTCCAGCGGCGACGGCGTAGACGGCGCCCCTGACCCGCGATGTGGTTGGTCGCTGCCCCGGCGCCGCCGTCCCCACCCAGGGCGAAGAGCGGCCGGTCGGGGTCGGTGGGCACCGCAGCCGCCGGCAGCCGCAGTGGCTGGGCCCGGGCTGACGCGGAGTCCGGTCCGGTCTCCAGCAGCGCGAAGTCGTCGTGGTACCGCTCGGTCCGGCGGACGGTCCGGGCGACCACGGTAGCCACCACCTCCTGCAGCCACTCATACGTCTGGGGCGCGAGCAGGTCGAAGCGGCTGCCGTAGACGAAGAGGGTGTCGTCGACGATCTCGACGTCGTAGGTGCCCAGCCGGTCGATGAACAGGGCCATCAGGTCCGGGGTGAAGATGCCGAAGGCGTCCCGGCCGTAGTTGCTGGGGGCGTAGAGGGTGAAGCGGTCGTCGAACTCACCCCCGAGCGACAGGCGCTGGTCCGGCGCCAGGTCGACCGGCAGGTTGGAGGTCTTGATCCCGAACGTGCTGCGGTTGTTGGCCTTGGCGTCCAGGAGCAGGTGCGGCAGCCGTCGGTCGAGGGTGATCGCGACGTAGCCCCAGCGGTAGACCGTCGGCTCGCGGTCGTCGTCGTGGCGGATGCTGTAGCGGTAGTTGCCGATCTCCAGCCGCCGGCCGACCGTCGTGGTCAGCCGGCGCTCGACGACCCGGTCGCCTCCGGTCGAGAAGATGACCCCCGGATGGAGGGGCGTCTCGTCGTGGCCGTAGCGCAGGTCGTTGGCGCTGGCGAAGCCGACCAGCCGGTACGCCGCCTCCCACCAGCTCTGCGGGGTACCGAGGCCGCGGATCAGTCCGATGGCGCGGACGACCCCGAACACGCAGGCCACCAGCACCAGGGCGAGGACACCGACGACGACCAGGTTGTAGGGGAAGGGGCCGGTGAGCACGAAGCCCCCGACGGCGCGGACCAGGTCCCAGCCGCCGACGTAGACGAAGAAGCCCACCGCGACGAGCGGCACCAGGACCGGGACGAGCTGGCCGATCACGTCGCCGATGCCGGGTCGGCGCTGCCCCGTGGTCATCACCCGCCATGGCTTGCCGGTCGCCTTCGAGTCGGCGACGAACGCTTTCAGGTCGGCCTCGGCCACCGGCTCGGTCAGGGACCTGACGTCGAGCCGACGCTCGGGTGCGGGCACGGGGCTCGGTGCACTCACAGCTTCCTCCGGCGGATCGCCTCAGCCGGTCACGGCCGTTGGGGGCAGCGTAGGGCCTGGCAGTGGCGGGCAGCGGTGTTCGGAAGGCTCGCCGTCCAGCACAGGGGACAAGTCGGCCCGATCGTGCAACCAGGCCTCAGCCGAGGACGTCCTCGGCGGCGAACCAGGTCGAACGGTCGGCCAGGTCGGTGGCGTAGTCGAGCCGCTCGGCGATCGACAGCAGAGTCGAGATGTCGGCGGAACGGTCGGGGTGGGGACCGGTGTCGCTGCCGGTGATGCCGACGCAGACGTGGCGCGCCTGAACCGAGACGCAGACCCGGGGCTGCGTCGGCTCCTCGCTCAGCACCGCCGGCAGGCCCGCCACGGTGACGGCTCGGCCAGACAGCTCGCTCTGCTCGTCCTCCGCGGTCAGGGAGATCTGCAGGTCGCTGTCCGGTCGGCCGCCGAACTGGGGCTGTGCGCGCCCCACGTAGATGTCGGTGGTACCCCGTTCCCGGTCCTGCACGAGCTGCGCAACCCGGTAGCCCTCGGGCAGCGACCGGATCGAGAGGGGCAGCCTCACCGACGAGCTGGCGACCCGGACCGCGCTGGCCACGATGTCGGTCGAGGCGTCGTCGTTGCAGGACACCTCGAGCCATGAGCCGTCCTGGAGCTGCCACATCAGGTACGGCCCCTCCGCTCCAGCCCCGGCACGGATCGCCGGCCGACCCCGGAACGTCGTCGCCGCCTTCTCCCCGACCTTGTTGTCGGGGCCGCCCTGGCCCGGGGCCGACACCGAGACGTAGCAGGACTCGCCTCGGTCCGGTTGCAGGCTGACCCGGGTCCACTCGTCGTCTGGACCGATGCCGCTCGCGATGATGTGCAGGTTCTTCGACTCGACCACGCGATGACGCAGCAGCCAGCTCGTCCGAGCTGCCGGCTGCTCCGGCTGGGGTTCGCCGGGCCCGGCGGTGCAGCCGGCCAGCAACGCAAGCAGAGCCACCACTGCGAGGCTGCTGAGCCGCCGACGATCCATAACCGCCGACGGTACGCCGACCCGGCTCAGCGGTCGACGAGCCAGCGGATCGTGAAGGCAGCGAAGCCGGCGGACATCACGTAGTCGAGCTGCACGGACTCCGCCCCGTCCGGCCGGGAGGGGAGCGGCACGATCTTCGGCCCGTTCAGGGTGGGGAACTCGGCCGCCGTCCGGCCGTCCGGCATGGTCAGCTCACCGGTCAACCGGAGCGCGTCGGCCCTTGGGTCGGGCACGGCCAGTCGGACGGACACCCGGGGGTCCAGGGGCTGGCCGTCGAAGGCTCCCGTCCAGACCGCGACCGGCTCGCCGGCCGCGGACCAGCGCGAGGTGCCCCACATGTCCGCGTCGGCGTCGTAGGTGGACCAGTCGTGCCGCAAGGCCACGACGTGGAAACCCTCGAACACGTCGTCAAGGGCCACGGGCTGGACCAGCGTCCGGTACGCCGAGGGCAGGCACCGCGTGCGCGCCCCGATCACGGCGCGAGCCACGAGCCCGTTGTAGATCTCGACCAGGCTCTCCTCCACCAGACCGGTCTCGATCATCTCCATGAGGGCGACGTCGACGGGAGGAAGCGGAGCCGTGCGCACGTCGCCTTCCAGCACCATGATCAACTCGTCCTGACCGTTACGCTGCACGGTTTCGCGCAGGTAGCGGCAGAGCACCGGGTCGCCCTCGACCGCATAGACCTGACCGGCTCCGGCGCGAGCGGCGTACAGGGACAGGATCCCGGTGCCGGCTCCCGCGTCGAGCACGATGTCGCCTGGTCGGACCGTGGCCTCGACCACCTCACCGAGCGTGCTCGTGCGACGTCGGTCGCGCAGGCACGCGTACGGGAAGTCGGTCGAGGACCAGAAGTCACCGATGTCGGTCACCGGATGCTTCCTCGGCTGATCTGGACCACCTTGCTCCTGTCGGCTTGTCGGATCGGACCCGCGAGCACCCCAAACTCTCCCATCTGGCAGGCATGCTCCGACCATGGCGCACGGCGCGGCGCCATGATGGGGTGATGACCCAGGACAGCACGCCGGCACCGCTCCCGAGCTCGTCCTCTTTTCCAGCTGAGACTTATGTCGGTGACGCCGGGGTGCAGGAGGAGTGGGACCGGCGCTACGCGGACCAGCAGCAGCTGTGGAGCGGGCAGCCCAACGGCGCTCTGGTGGCGGAGGTCGCCGGACTGGCCCCGGGACGGGTGCTCGACGTCGGCTGCGGCGAAGGTGCCGACGCCGTCTGGCTGGCCCGCGGCGGCTGGGAGGTGACCGGGCTCGAGGTCTCTGGCCTGGCCCTGTCCCGGGCCGCTCAGCACGCCATCGACGCCGGCGTGAGCGTCCGTTGGGTGCACGCTGGTCTGGTCGAGGCGGCACTGCCGCCGGGGTCCTTCGACCTGGTCTCCGCCCAGTACCCCGCGCTGCTGCGCACCCCCGAGCAGGCGGCCGGGCGGGCCCTGCTCACGGCCGTGGCGCCCGGCGGGGTGCTGCTCTTCGTCCACCACGCCGGATTCGAGCACCAACCGGCGCACGAGTCAGGCTTCGACCCGGCCGACTACCTGTCGCTCCCGCTGGTTGCGGCCATGCTCGACGGCGACTGGCAGATCGAGGCGAACGAGCAGCGGCCACGCGTAGCGCCCGCGGGCGGCGCCGGCGCCCACCACCACGACGACGTGGTGCTCCGAGCGCGTCGGCTGCGCTGAACCGCGCGACCGACGGGTCGGCGTACGACGCCGTCGGCGAGCGCGAGGCCCCGCGGCCCGCGGGTACCCGGTCAGTCCCGGTCGGACAGGGCCCAGGAGGCGGCGGCTGACACCGCAGTGACGGTCAGCACCGAGGGCCAGGCGCCGATCTTCTTGGCCAGGGGGTGCGAGGCCCCGAAGCCCAGCACGTAGACGGCGCTGAGCACTGCCGTCACCGCCGGGCCGCGCTTGGCCAGCCAGGTGCGGCCCGCGTAGACGCCGGCCAGGCCGAGCACCACACCGCCCAGCGGGCGGATCCCGCTCTCGCGTGCGGTCAGGTAGCCGCCGAGCAGCCCGAGCGAGACCAGCGGGGCGGTGGAGACGTCGGCGG
The DNA here is from genome assembly GCA_963727215.1 of uncultured Actinomycetota bacterium. Taxonomy (GTDB): domain Bacteria; phylum Actinomycetota; class Actinomycetes; order Propionibacteriales; family Propionibacteriaceae; genus Microlunatus. The sequence continues at coordinate 666,663 of CAVSFR010000006.1, read as the reverse complement.
CAGGGGTCAGAGGCACGGACGCGACGATAGCGCGGCTCAGTGGTCGGCCACCGTGAGGCACCCCCGGCGAGGTTTTGTCGCTCCGGAGCGACAAATCCTCAACTTTTGTGGACACAGTCGGGACCAGTCGCTACGGTCGAGGCGCGGCCGCGACGGGTCTGACCCCGCGCCGCGACCAGCTCCGGCCAGGAGGATCCTGGTCATTCCCGACCGACTCATGGAGGCTGACGATGACCGTCACGGCCCAGACCACCACCCCCGACTCGCCCTACGGCGACCCCCGGCTCCCGGAGACGATGCAGGCGGTGATCTGCCACGGTCCCGAGAACTACCAGCTCGAGACGGTGGCCGTCCCCCGGCCGGGGCCCGGCGAGGCGCTGGTCCGGGTCGAGGCCGTGGGGATCTGCGCAAGCGACCTGAAGTGCTACCACGGTGCCGCGAAGTTCTGGGGCGACGAGAACCGCCCGGCCTGGGCCGAGACCGAGGTCATCCCCGGCCACGAGTTCGTCGGCACCATCGTCGAGCTGGACGGCGCGGCCGCCTCGCGTTGGGGCGTCGCCGTCGGCGACCGGGTGGTCGCCGAGCAGATCGTGCCGTGCGAGGAGTGCCGCTACTGCCGCAACGGCCAGTACTGGATGTGCCAGCCGCACGACATGTTCGGCTTCAAGCGTCGCAACCCCGGCGCCATGGCCGAGTACATGGTCTTCTCCGCCCGCGCCCGCGTGCACCAGGTCTCGGCTGACCTGCCGCCGGCGCACGCGGCCTTCGCCGAGCCGCTCGCCTGCTCGCTGCATGCGGTGGAGCGCGCCGACATCAGATTCGAGGACGTGGTGGTCGTGGCGGGCTGCGGCCCCATCGGGCTGGGCATGATCGCTGGCGCCAAGGCGAAGAACCCCAAGCTCGTGATCGGCCTCGACATGGCTCAGGACAAGCTGGACCTCGCGCTGGAGTGCGGCGCGGACCTCGTGATCAACATCGGCAACGAGGATGCGGTCGCCAAGATCAAGGAGCTGACGGACGGCTACGGAGCGGACGTCTACATCGAGGGCACCGGGCACCCGTCCGCAGTGGCGCAGGGGCTGAACCTGCTGCGCAAGCTCGGCACCTACGTCGAGTACAGCGTCTTCGGCAGCGACGTCACCGTGGACTGGTCGATCATCAGCGACGACAAGGAGCTCGACGTCCGGGGCGCCCACCTCGGTCCGCACTGCTGGCCCGCGGCGATCCGGATGATCGAGTCGGGCCGGCTGCCGATGGACAAGATCTGCAGCCACCAGCTGCCGCTGGCGGAGTTCCAGCGCGGGCTGGACATGGTCGCGGCCGGCAAGGAGTCGATCAAGGTCTCGCTCATCCCGTGACGCGCGTCTGATGCGCACGGCGGGACCCCTGTGGGTGGGGACGAGCTGGAAGATGAACAAGACGCTGGCCGAGGCCGCGGCCTTCGTCGACGAGCTCGTCTCCACACCGGTACCGCCGGGCCTGCAGGCGTTCGTGCTGCCGCCGCACACGGCGTTGGCCAGCGTCCGGGCGCGGCTGCCGCAGGACTTCGGCGTCCTGCTCGGGGCCCAGAACGCCCACTGGGGGCGCGAGGGTGCCGGGACCGGTGAGATCTCGATGCGGATGGTCCGCGACGCGGGCGCGACGCTGGTGGAGATGGGCCACTCGGAGCGGCGTGAGAGCTTCGGGGAGACCGACGAGACCGTGGCCGCGAAGGCCGACGCCGCGCTCGCGCACGACCTGACACCCCTGGTCTGCGTGGGGGAGCCCGCGTCGGTCCGCGAGGCGGGCGGCGAGGTCGACTTCATCGCCGGCCAGGTGCGGGCCGCTCTCTCCCGGCTGCCCGCTGACGCCGTGGGTCGCGTGCTGGTTGCGTACGAGCCCATCTGGGCGATCGGTGAGCACGGCCGGCCGGCGACCCCCGAGCAGATCGCGCCGGTGATGGCACTGATCGCGGAGGTCGCGGCCGAGCTCTCGGCCGGGGCCGGCCTGCTCGCGCTGCTCTACGGCGGTGGTGTGAATGCCGGCAACGCAGCCGAGCTGCTCGGCGACCCGCACACCGACGGCCTCTTCGTCGGCCGCGCCGGCTGGGACGCGAAGGGCTTCCGCGCCCTGCTGGACCTCTGCGCCCCCTTCGCCCGTCGCGCCGCCTGACCGCTGCTCGCGACTGGACAGAGCACCGGAAACCCACCTCGCTCACTCCGAACCGAAAACTTTTCATCAGCAGTAGCAATGTTGGCGTCTGATTTGGTAGGTTTCCCGACGTCGGCCGCAGGGCTGGCCCGATCGTCGCACCGCCGCTACGTCGAAAGCTCGAGGAGCACGTGATGCCCACAACCACACCCACGAGCGGGACGCATCGAAAGACCGTCACCGGCCGCATCGTCGGCGTGGTCGCGCTGGTGGTCCTGCTGGTCGCGATGGCCCTGAACACCAAGTTCCTCACTCCGGCCGAGGTCTCGGCGATCGCGCCGAAACCGTTCGACCCCGCCGGTACCGCCGCCACGCTCTACGAGAAGGCCCAGCAGGAGCTGCCCGACCGGGCTCAGCCCCTGGGCGAGGTCGTGCCGGCGCTGCAGGCCAACGCGAAGGCGGCGGCCACGAAGTACGAGGCGACCGTCCCCGCCGAGGGCTCCTACGTGTTCCCGGTCAAGGTCACCGCGACGGTGGTCGAGGCCAGCGACGCCTCCCTCAGCCTGCAGGTACCGGGCGTCCCGAGCGAGACCCCGGTGGTCGTGCCGCTGACGACGGCGGTCAACGGGACCGTGGTCCGCGACGCGATGGGCTTCAAGTTCGCCGACGCGCCCGGTCAGACCGACTACCAGTACGTGGGCGACGAGCTGAAGAAGCTGATGCTCGCCGATCTCAACGCCAACATCGAGGACCCGAAGGCCCTCAAGGGCAAGAAGGTGACCGTCCTCGGTGCCGTCGGGGTCCAGGTGATCGGCGCCTCCGTCCCGCGGGCCAAGCCGGTCAACGTGCAGCCCGTGTCGGTCGAGGTCGGCTCATGAGCGCAGCCGTCACGGCCCCGGCACCCGGCCGGCCCGGCGACGCCGACGGTGAGGTCGTGCTGCAGGCGGTCGACATCGCCAAGACGTACGGGGTCACCCGGGCCCTCAAAGGCGTGAACTTCGAGGTCCGCCGGGGCAAGGTGACGGTGCTCTTCGGCGAGAACGGCGCCGGCAAGTCCACCCTGATGAAGATCCTGTCCGGGGTCGAGCAGCCCAGCGCCGGCCAGCTGGTCCTGGACGGGGAGCCGACGACGCTGGCCTCCACCAGCGATGCGGTGGCCAAGGGCATCTCGATCATCCATCAGGAGCTGAACCTGGCCGCCAACCTGAGCGTGCGGGACAACATCTTCATCGGCCGTGAGCTGCGGACCAGGTTCGGCGGCATCGACTACGGCCGCGAGAGCGAGATCACCGCAGAGCTGATGGCGCGGCTGGAGGAGCCGATCACGCCGTCCACGCTGGTGCAGGACCTCCGGGTGGGCCAGCAGCAGATCGTCGAGATCGCCCGCGCGCTGTCAGCGGACACCCGGATCCTGATCATGGACGAGCCGACCTCCGCGCTGAGCGCGAGCGAGGTCGACGTCTTGTTCAAAGTCATCCGCGACCTCACCGCCAACGGCGTGGCCATCGTCTACATCTCCCACCACCTCGAGGAGGCCATCGAGATCGCCGACCACGCGGTGGTCTTCCGCGACGGCGACCTGGTGGCCACCGCCGACGCCGCCGACATCGACCTCAGCTGGGTGGTGCGCCAGATGGTGGGGCGCGAGGCCGACTACGACTTCACCGACGAGCCGCGGGAGTACGGCGACGTGGCCCTGTCGGTCCAGGGCGTGACCGTGGCCGACCTGGACACGGGACGGGTGGCCGTGAACAACCTCTCCCTCGACGTCCGGGCCGGTGAGATCGTCTGCCTGTACGGGCTGATGGGCGCCGGCCGGACCGAGCTGATGGAGGCCCTCGCCGGGCGCGACCCGTTGTCCGGCGGCCGGGTGCTGCTCGGTGACGTCGACCTCGCCGGCCGCAGCATCGCGGAGCGGATCGAGCTCGGTCTGGGCCTGGTGCCCGAGGACCGGCAGCGCGACGGCCTGGTGCAGATGCTGAGCGTGGGGGCGAACCTCTCGCTGCCCAGCCTGCTGGGCACGGTCAAGCGCTGGTTCATCGGCCGCCGGACCGAGCGCGACAACGTGTCCCGCGAGATCAGCGACGTCCGGGTGAAGACCTCGGGCCCCGATGCCCCGATCACCTCGCTCTCCGGCGGCAACCAGCAGAAGGTCGTGATCGGCAAGATGCTGCTGACCAAGCCGTCCGTGCTGCTGCTCGACGAGCCCACCCGCGGCATCGACGTCGGAGCCAAGGGCGAGATCTTCGCCCTGCTGTTCCGCGAGGCCCAGCGCGGCCTCGGCGTCCTGTACGTCACCTCCGAGGTGGGGGAGGCGCTCACCGCCGCCCACCGGATCGTCGTGATGAGCAAGGGCCGCATCGTGCGCGAGTTCGACCCCCGCACCTGCACCCGGGACGAGGTCATGGCCGCCTCCGGCGAGCACGAGACCACCGCCTCTGGCGAGCCCGCGACCCCAGCCCAGCCGAACGGAGCCTCCTCGTGAGCACGACCACCCTCAGCCCTGCCCCCTCGGGCACGGGCCCCGGCGCCGCGGCAGCCGCGCCCCGCCGTTCGTTCAACGTGAACGCCGTCCTGATCGAGGGTCGGGCGCTGGTGGCGCTGATCATCATCGTCGCGATCTTCGCGGTGCTGAGCGACAACTACCTGAGTACGGGCAACCTGACCACGATCACCAAGCAGGTCGCGTTCAACGCGATCGTGGCCCTCGGGATGCTGATGGTCATCCTGAACGGCGGGATCGACCTCTCGGTCGGCTCGACGGTCGGGCTCACCGCGGCGGTGGCCGGCAACCTGTTCCGTGGGCTCGACCTGCCCCTCACCCAGGCGGTCATGTTCCCGAAGGTGTGGGTGATCGTGATCCTCTCGGTCGCGGTCGGCATGCTCATCGGCTGGCTGAACGGGCTGCTGATCGCGAGGCTGAACCTCGCGCCGTTCATCGTCACCCTCGGCATGCTCTACGTGGCCCGCGGCCTCACCCAGGTGCTGCTGAACGGGCAGAACATCACCAACGAGCTGAGCGGCCAGCCCTACCTCGGCAACACCGGCTTCTTCGAGGTCTTCGCCAGCCGGCCGCTCGGGCTGCCCATCTCGGCCTGGGTGATGATCATCCTCGCCGTGGTGTTCTCGCTGCTGCTGACGCGTACCCCCTTCGGCCGCTGGCTCTACGCGACCGGCAGCAACGAGCGGGCCGCCCAGCTGTCCGGTGTCCCGGTCAAGCGTGTGCAGACGCGGATCTACGTGATCTCCGGCTTCTGTGCCGGCCTGGTCGGCATCCTGCAGATGGCCAACATCAGCTCCTCGACGGCCGACCTCGGGCAGTTCTACGAGCTGAACGCGATCGCGGCCGTGGTCATCGGTGGCGCGGCCCTCTCCGGGGGCCGGGGCACGGTCCGCGGCACGATCATCGGCGCCTTCGTGATCGGGTTCCTGGCCAACGGCCTGGTCATCGTGGGCGTCTCACCCTTCTGGCAGCAGGTCATCACCGGAGCCGTGATCATCCTCGCGGTGGCGGTCGACCAGATCCAGCAGATCATCCAGCGGCGGCGCAGCCAGCGTCGGGCCGTCGCGAGTGCCCGAGCGGCGAACAGCGCCGCCCCGCCGACGGCCACCGCCGGCTGACGCCCGGGGCCGGACCACGGCCTCGTCCCTCCACCCCCACTCACACCCCGTACGGGGGGCTCGCCGTACGCCAGCAGGGCCCGTCCACACCGCCGTGCCCACCCTGAAAGGAACCTCCCATGCGTCCTCGCCTGGTCCTCCGTACCGCGCTCGCCAGCACGGTCCTGCTCACTCTGGCCGCCTGCGGTGGCGGCGGTGCCGACGCACCGGCCGCCTCCGGCGCGCCCAGCGGCTCCGCCTCGGCCTCGGCCTCCTCGGCCGCCGGCGGCACCATCGCCGTCATCACCGTCGACCCCTCGAACCCGTACTGGAAGGCCGAGACCGACACCGCGGTGTCGGAGGCCGAGAAGCTCGGTTACACCACCACCACCTCAGCCCACAAGAACGACCCGGAGACCCAGAACGGCCTGGTGGAGACCGCGATCAACGACAAGGTCAAGGGCGTCATCCTCGACCCGGCCGGGGCGGACGAGAGCGTGGCCGCGGTGCAGAAGCTCGTGGACGCCAACATCCCCGTCGTCCTGGTCAACGCCGAGATCAGCAAGACCGGCCTGGCCAAGGCTCAGATCGTCTCCAACAACGCTCAGGGCGCAACCCTCGGCGCCGAGGCGTGGGCCGAGTCGATGAAGTACAAGGGCACCTACGTCGAGCTGCTGGGCAAGCCCAGCGACAACAACGCCCAGGTCCGCTCCGACGGCTACAAGAGCGTCATCTCCCAGTACAAGGACCTGAAGAAGGTCGGCTCGGAGATCGCCAACTGGGACCGCCAGGAGGGCCAGGACAAGATGGAGTCCCTGCTCAGCAAGTACCCCAACATCGACGGGGTGATCGCCGGCAACGACGAGATGGCGCTCGGCGCGATCAACGCGCTCAAGCAGAAGAACAAGCTCGACCAGGTCAAGGTGCTCGGTTTCGACGGCAACCAGGACGCTGCCAACGAGGTGAAGAAGGGCGAGATGGTGGCCACCGTGCTGCAGCCGATCGTGGAGGGCACCACCAAGGCCGTCGCCCAGCTGAACAGCGTGCTGACCACGGGCAACACCGGGGTGGCCGACGAGAAGCAGGCGATCGACTGCGTCCTGATCACCAAGGACAACGCCGACCAGCTCGACAACTTCGTCCTGAGCCAGTAGGACCCACCCGCGTTGGTCCGCCCGCGTCTAACATGCGGTGCGGACCAGCGCGGGGCCCGCGCCCCCCGAGGGCGGTCAGCGCAGCCGAGGAGGAGCCATGGTCAGCAGCGTTGCTGGTCCCGACGCGGCCGTCCCCCGGGAGCGCAAGACCGAGATCCGCAAGCGCCTCATCACCGAGGTGGTGCTCGACTCGGGCTCCGCGACGGCGCAGGAGCTGGCCAGCCGGTTCGGGGTGAGCATCGTGACGATCCACCGGGACCTCGACGAGCTCGAGCGGCGTGGGGTGGTGCGCAAGTTCCACGGCGGCGTGACCGCCCAACCTTCGGGGGTCTTCGAGTCCCAGATGTCCTACCGGCTGGCCTCGATGTCGCGGGAGAAGACCTCGATCGCGCAGGTCGCGTTGGAGTATGTACGGCCCGGCATGTCGGTGCTGCTCGACGACAGCACGACCGTGCTCAAGATGATCGACGGGCTCGCCGACCGGGCCCCGCTGCACGTGGCCACCACCTTCGTCACGGGCCTGCGGCAGCTGAGCGAGCTGACCCAGGACCATGACCTGACGGTGATCGGTATCGGTGGTCGCTACGACGTGGCCCACGACTCCTTCGTGGGGGTGCAGACGAACGAGCAGGTGCGCGGGATCCACGTCGACGCGGTGTTCATGTCCACCTCCGCCGTCTCGGGCACGGACATGTTTCACCAGGAGGAGCAGATCGTCGCGCTCAAGCGCGAGATGCTGAACTCCGCCACCCGCAAGTACCTCCTCGTCGACCACACCAAGCTCGGCCGCCTCGCCTTGCTCAAGATCGCCTCGCTCACCGAGCTCGACCTCGTCATCACCGACGCCCAGGCCGACCCCGACGTGCTGGCCGCGTGGACGGCGGCGGGGATCGAGTTCGAGATCGCCCCCTGACCCGCCCGACCCTGACCCGCCTGACCCTGACCCGCCTGACCCAGACCCGCCTGACAACGCTGCTGGAGGATCCATGACCCACGTCCACAACGACCCCGCCGACTTCAAGACCGACGTGCTGCGCGGCTTCGCGCTCGCCTACCCGGCTTACGTGGAGCGGGTGGCCGACGCGTCGGGCTTCGTCCGGGCGGGCGGGCCCACCGAGGGCAAGGTCAGCCTGGTGGTCGGTGGCGGCTCAGGCCACTACCCCTCCTACAGCGGCGTGGTGGGGACGGGCTTCGCCGACGGCGCGGTGCTCGGTGACCTGTTCGCCTCACCATCGGCCGAGCAGGCCTACCGGGTCGGGCGGGCGGCCGAAGGCGGGGCCGGGCTGATCATCGCCTTCGGCAACTACGCCGGGGACCGGCTGAACTTCGCGGTGGCGGCCGACCGGCTGCGCGCGGACGGCATCGACACCCGGATCGTCTACGTCACCGACGACATCGCCTCCGGCCCTGCGGACCAGCAGGACCTCCGTCGTGGCATCGCCGGCACCTTCACCGTCTACAAGGTCGCCGGCGCCGCTGCCGAGGCCGGCCTGGACCTGGACGAGGTGGAGCGGGTGATGCGGGCGGCCAACGCCGCCACCTACTCCTTCGGGGTGGCCTTCGACGGCTGCACCATGCCGGGGGCGGGCGAGCCCCTGTTCCACGTCGAGCCGGGCTCGATGGACTTCGGGCTCGGGATTCACGGCGAGCCGGGCATCAGCTCCGCCCCGTGGATGCCGGCCCACGAGCTCGCGGCGGCCCTGGTCGACAAGGTGCTGGCCGAGCGTCCGGAGGGTGTCAGCGGTCGCGCGGCCGTGCTGCTGAACGGACTGGGTGCCACCAAGTGGGAAGAGCTCTTCGTGCTCTGGGGCGAAGTCGCCACCCTGCTCACCGACGCGGGCGTCGAGCTCGTCGCTCCCGAGGTCGGCGAGCTCGTCACCAGCCTGGACATGGCCGGCTGCTCGCTGTCGGTGACCTGGCTGGACGAGGAGCTGGAGGGCTACTGGCTGGCCCCGGCCAGCACCCCTGCCTTCCGCCGTGGAGACGCGGTGGCCAAGCAGCGGACCGAGCCACGGGTGCGCAGGGTGCCCGAGGCCGGCGCCGCCGACGCGGAGGAGGCCAGCGAGGCCTCCCTGGCCGCAGCCAAGGTGGTGCGGCGTGCCGTCACCGCGCTCCGCGACACGGTGGAGAAGAACAAGGACCACCTGGGCCAGCTGGACGCGGTGGCCGGCGACGGCGACCACGGCATCGGCATGTCTCGCGGGGCGACGGCCGCCGCGGAGGCGGCGGAGGCGACCGAGGGCGGCGTCCGTACCGTGCTGAGCGCAGCCGGGGCGGCCTTCGGTGACAAGGCCGGCGGCACCAGCGGCATCCTGTGGGGGGTGCTGCTCGACGGCATCGGCCAGGGCCTCGGGAACACCGAGGAGGCGACCGCCGAGCGGGTCGCCGCCGCGGTCAGGCAGGCCGTGGACAAGCTGCAGACGTTCAGCAAGGCCGAGCGCGGCGACAAGACCATGCTTGATGCGCTGTTCCCCTTCGTGGAGACGTTGAGCGCCGAGACCGAGGCGGGACAGGATCTGGCCGCGGCCTGGAACAAGGCTGCCGCCGCTGCTGTTGCCGCAGCAAAGGACACGGCCGGGCTCACCCCGAGGATCGGGCGGGCGCGACCGTTGGCGGAGCGCAGCGTCGGCACCCCGGACCCGGGGGCCGTCTCGCTCGGCCTGATCGTGACCGCCGTGGGCGAGGTTCTGGCCCCGCCTGCCGCCTGATCTGCCCCACCCGCAAACCCGCACGACGAGACCTGAGGACAACCGATGAGTGACACCATCCGACTGCTGGTCGGCAGCGACAGCGCCGGCTTCGACTACAAGGACGCCATCCTGGCCGACATGCAGGCCGACGACCGGGTCGAGGTCGTCGACCTCGGCGTCTACGCCGGCGACCTGGACGGCGGCTCGTACCCGTCCGTGGCCATCGCGGCGGGGGAGAAGATCCGCGCCGGCGAGGCCGACCGCGCGATCCTCTTCTGCGGTACGGGCATCGGGGTCGCCATCGCGGCCAACAAGGTGCCCGGCATCCGCGCCACCGTCGCGCACGACTCGTTCAGCGTCGAGCGTTCGATCCTGTCCAACGACTGCCAGGTCCTGACCCTGGGTCAGCGCGTGATCGGCCTGCAGCTGGCCCGTCGGCTGGCCAAGGAGTGGCTCGGCTACGTCTTCGACCCGACCACCCCGTCCGGCCCGAAGGTCATCGAGATCACCGACTACGAGGACACCCTCACCGGGTAGGAAGGACTCGCCGTCTCCGCTCTGCTCGGCGAGGACGACCCCTCCCGGCGCGGAACCTCGCCACCTCGTCAGTAGCAGCGGCGGGTGATCCGCAAGGTGACGTCTGCTCAATCCCAGTGCACCTTCTCCTTCGGCACGGTCAGCCCGGGCCGGGTCACTCCGGCATGCGGGGAGGTCAGCTCGGGATCCAGCGCCGTACCGACCACGATCAGGTCGTTGAAGTCGAGGTCGCCCCATGGCGGGTTGTCGTCGCCGTAGATGGTGACCGTCAACCCCTGTTGGTCGCTCCATGCGAACTGGTCCTTCGTGAGGCTATTGCCCCACTCGCCGGTATCGGCGTTGAGATACTGCGGAACCAGGGTCATCTCGTCGCCGGTGACGTCGAACGAGTCCCCGACGTCCATCGGGTGCAATCCGTCGCCGTTGTCGGATCCGGCGACCAGCATTCCTTGATCCCAGCCTGCTTCTTTGGTGACGGCACTGATGGTCCAGCGCCCTGAGAGCGTAGCCATGACAGACTCCTAGAGGGGTTCGAGGCCGGTCTGGGACGTGAACTGATTGCTGAACTGCGCACCTCGGCCGCCGTCGGTGAACCGGCGCAGCACCTCCCGCCACCGGTTGAGCCGGTCGTCGGGTGAGAAACAGTGCTCGACCTCGGCCCGGTCGAGCGGATTGAACTGGCCCCAGTGGAACGTAGCGCCGTAGATCTTTTTTCGTGCGACCTGAGCCGCATTCATCACGAAATCCTTCGAGCCGGACGCATCGCGAATCGCGGCGACCTCGACGACAACGGTCTCGTTGAACCGAGCAGGTGCGATCAGTCCCTGCGAGCCGAGGACGTACCTCAGCGACACATAACCGACGCTGAACCTCTGCTTCTGCTCCTGCTGAAACGCTTCGAAGCTCAGTATGGCGTCGACGTAGGCGCAGTACAGGTCGGGGCGGGCCGCGTCGAAAAAGACCTCGATCGACTCGGCGTTGCCGAAACAGGAACGGTCGAGGTAGTCGTGCGTGTCCATGACGGCATAGCTGAGCGCGACGTAATCACGTTTGCTCTGCTGGGAGGTGAAGACCTTGTAGAAGATCATGCGAAGCGTCATGATCCCGATCTCGGGCGGGATCGCCGGCATGGCCAGGATCGCCTTGATGCCCTTGTCGACGACCGCCGCAAGGCTCAGGTCACCTGAGGCTTCGATCTCGTCGGCGAGCGCGTGGAGGGCTGCTGCCACGATGGCGAGCGCAGCGCAGATCGCCGCAAGGGTGAGAGCAACCGGTCCAAGCCCGATTCCGAGAGCCGCGACGGCGATCCCGGTGGCCGGGACGGCTCCGTCGCGGATGACCTCGTCGATCTCGTCAGCAACCTCGCGAACTGCCCCAGCGACGAAATTGCCGCTCGCGCAGGCCCGGCTCAGAAAGGTCCCGTTGCCGCCGGCCTTCGAGTCGTCGTCGGGCGGTTCATAGCTGGCCGCTTTTCCCGCCACCGCCTCGACGCCGCGCTCCCGGCGCCCACGCAGGTTGCCGTCCGGGTCGGTGGCCTCCGGGCCCGTCTCAGGGTAGAACCAGCGTTGCGTGACGCCCACGGCGTGGTCGCCATCGCCATCGGGAGACAGGTTGACGGCGATCTGTAGAAATCTGCTGCGCATCGACTTCGGGTCACCGAATCGACCCGCGAACGTGTGGCGGTCTTCGCTCTGCTCCGACGGCGAGCCAGTGAACAGGACCTCCCCGAAGCCGTGGTGCAGGTAGCCGTCGAGGAGCTGCGCCTTCACCCGACGCCAGCTGTCGAGTCGCCGGTGTTCGAGGAGGGAGTACTGCGGGACTACTCGGACAACCACTGAGAGCACGACACCGAATCGGCCCGCGCCGACGAGCACCGCGTGAAACGTCTCGTCATCGCGGATCACCTCGAACTGCGCGCCTGGTACCAGGTCGTTGAACTGAGTGCGGAGCTTGTCGTCATCGGTCAGCTGCCAATCGAGCCCGTTCGAGTTCGGCTCGATCCAGTAGTGACCTCCCCCTTCGGCGACGAGGTGCATCGCCATGATGCCGTCGGCGATGGGCGGTTGCAGAAAATCTCCGCCGTGGGTACCAGTCGTGAAGGCGCCGACCACGGTCTGACCACCCGCTCCGCCAAGAGTCTCGAATGCCCAAGGGCCGCAGTACGGCCCAGCCTCCTCCCTTCCTGTGAGCTTGCGGTTGAGGCGCTTGGCGAGGGCCGAGAGCTGGACGTCGGCGCGATCGAAGAGCGAATAGGCCTGATAGACGCGGGTTCCCGCTTTCACATGGATGAAGAAGTGTGTACCCAACCCTGTGCTCAGGCACGGATCTTCTTCCAGAGCTGCCGGTGCTGCCACCGGACTCTGGACCATCGCGTCGAACAGTTCTTCGTTGATGAGCTCGTCAAGATCGACAGCTGCCGGTCCGGACAGCGACACGACCCCCCCGCCGGGCCAGTTGGTCTCGACGCTGTCCCCGTCGCTCACCGTGCCCTTCGACAGCGACCAGTGGCTGCCCGCGGCCGTGAGTTTTGTGCCAGCGCTACCCCGGACGAATTCGATGGCGCTCGCTGATGTGCTGACGCCATGAATAGTGGCGTCGGGCTTCTCGACGTGGCTTTTGGGATCGTGAAAGCGCCGCCAGCTTTGATGAGCCAGCTCTTGCTCGGTCATCTCAGGGCTCGCAGGGCGCGTTGACACCGAAGGTGGATTTCACGGGCGATCATCACGCACCATTCGCCACGGCCAAGGAGTTCGATGCGTCACCGTGACCCCTTCCGCCGAGAGCCAGAGCCGGTTCGCGGGTGAGACCGCCAAAGTAGCACTCGAGGGGCTGGACCACCAGGATCGGTCTTTCGCCGAACCCGGCGCGGCTTTGGGTGATCTTGGTCTTCCTCGGATGTGCTTGTCTTCGGGCCAGAACCGGCGCCGCCACAGAGGTTTCTGGCGTTACTCGAGTACCTGGCGCGGGCCTACTCCCACTCCGACTACGGCGACGACCTGCGCCTGGGTGGTACACGACGACGCCCCCGTGAAGGCGTCGGGTCCGCGACTGGCTCGCCGCAGCCCTCGTCTCCACCTCACCGGCCCGGGGTCGGGCCGGACGTGTTGCTCAGGCCGACGGTCCAGGCATTGGGCTGCGGGGCGGCCAGCGTGGCCTCGACCTGCGTGACGTGCGCAGTCACGCACTGGGAAGACTCCGTTACAGCCGGACTGGCTGCTCGGCTGGCGCTGCATCTGCCGTACCCCGATGATGGGAAGAAAGGACGCCTGCATCGCGTAGGCCTACCAGTACACGAGGAGAGCCCATGACGTCTCAGCCGACTGAAGGAACCGCGCAGCCGACCGAGGGGACGGACGGCGCCGAGCCGCAGTCCTGGACCCAGCTGGGCAAGGAGATGTGGTCCTACCTGACTGGCCGCGGCGCGGCGATCAACTACAAGCTCATCGACATGACCGTCGAGGTGCCCCGCGACACCGGTGCGAACGCGCCGCGTGCGACCTGGAAGCTCGACGGCACGCTGCAGATCACCACCACTGACAACGCGTCCTGACCGGACGCCCGGCCGTGCCGCTGCAGATCCGGGCTGACCTGACCTTCACCGTCGACGTGCCCCCGCACGCCGGTGGTGGTGCGCACCCGGCCCGATGCACGGGTCGGGTGCGTGCCGACGGTCAGCAGGTCGACGTCCACCTCTCACCCATGCCGTCGCTGGGCGGCTCGGCCACCCGTCCGCTGGTCCGTCCGCTGGCCCAACGTCTGAGCGACCTCGGCCTCACCGTCCAGGTCGAAGGACCGGACGGACCGCTGGTCCGGCTGGGCGCCGGTGTCCGCGCACCCTGGTGGCAGCAGCTGGTGACCCGCAGCTCGCGTATCCACCTGGTGTCGATCCGCGCACTCGCCCGTTCAGTGGGTGGGCCGAGGATCTTCGAGGTCGCTCTGCCGCCGGCCGCGGTCCTGCCGGCCGTGTTCGACGACCAGCGCCAGCCGCGACGTCAGCTGGCTGTTGCCGTCCGGCAGGCGGCCCGTCGGGTGTCGCGCCGCCGCCGCTGACGGGGAGGCGGTCGAGCGGCGACCGCCGCCGCGCGGAAGAAGTGAACCGCAGTCCTGGCGGCAGCGGGGACTGCCCGTCGCGACGGCGTCAGGGCGGCTCGAGGTTGCCGGCGCAACTGCCATCTGGCCCATCGCCCGAACGGCTGAGCTCGAGGCTGTCCGCCTCCGCATCCGGCGGTCGGGCCTGCTTCCTCGAGGTGGCGAGGGGGTAGACCGGAACCGGACCCCATGGGACTGACCGTCGGCGACTCACGCGATCTTCCGTTCGAGGAGCAGCGCCACACCGACCGGCCCATCTCAAGCGCCGGGCGCGCTCCCGCGGGAACGCCCTTCCATCAGTTGAGGAGGTGGCCTCAGGCCGCGCGATGGAGCGAGGACGCGCTCGGCCGGAACGGGTCCCGAGAGGAGGGCCGGTGCAGGACGTCTGCGAAGTCCTCGACCGGGTCGGCGCCGACGATCACGCCCTCGATCACCTCACCGGAACCCGAGGTGTCGATGGCTGCGCCGGTGGTGATAGCCGTGCTGGCTCCAGGGCCGACCGCGTCGAGCGGGGCAGCGCTGCGCTGGTCGGCCTGGTTGGCCAGCACCACGGCGAGGTAGGGCATGAACACCGCGACAGCCAGCAGGACCCAGCGCATCCAGCCGTCGACGACGATCATGGCGAGGAAGCAGGCCATCCGGAACGCCATCGCGATGGTGTAGCGGCGCACGCGCTGGGACAGCTCAGTGCTGGCTGCACCCCGGGCGCTGGTGATGACGGCCGGCTGGTCTCGGTGCACCACGGAGGTGGTGTGGCTGCCGGTCGGGTTCCTCGTCGTCATGCGACGAGCCTAGGTTTGTCGGAGCCTCAACCGGAGGTCAGCGAGCGTCGGGTATGTCACGCATCCGAGCGCGTCTGGGAGCCGAAGCGCTCCGCAGCAGTGGCTCACAGCACTACCATGCTGAGTCCAGGAGTCTAGAGGCGCGGCCCGCGGGTTGGCGTCGGGGATGGACGCGAGGGTGGGTCTGATGGGTGAGTCGAGGGCGACGGCCGGTCATACCGACCTGCCTGGGCCCCCTCGCCCCCGTCGCGGCACCCGGGCCCGAGTGCTCGGCCTGGCCATGATGGACCTGGCCAACCCGTTCTTCGTCGACGTCCTGCGCGCCATGGCCGACGCTGCCGCGGCAGCGGGGTACGCCATCCGGATGGGGGACAGCCGCGGCGATCTGGGCCAGGAGGCCGCCCACCTGCGCGGCTTCGAGGCTTCTCGGGTTCAGGGGGTGCTGCTGGCGCCGATCGGCGAGATCCCCGAGCAGGTCGAACGCCTGCGGCAGCGCGGCATCCCGGTGGTGCTGGTGGACCGGGCCGGCTCGGACCCCGGCTCCTGCTCGGTCGCGGTCAACGACGTCGAGGGGGGCCGGCTGGCCGTGGCGCACCTCACCGAGCAAGGTCACCGGCGGATTGCGTTCGTGGGCGGACCCGGGAGCCTGCACCAGGTGCGGGACCGGCTGCTCGGAGCCAAGCTGGCCAGCGCCGGCTACGGCGACCAGCTGCGGCTGCGGACGGTGCTCACCACCGTCCTGGACGTGGCCGCCGGACGCAAGGCCGGGGCCACGCTGGTGGCGCTGCCTGCGCAGGAGCGTCCCACGGCCGTCTTCGCCGCCAACGACCTGCTGGCCATCGGCCTGCTGCAGTGCTTGATGGCCGCGGGTATCCGAGTCCCCGAGGACGTCGCCTTGGTGGGGTACGACGACATCGACCTCGCCGCGTCCGCCGCGGTCCCGCTGACGTCGGTTCGCCAGCCTCGAACCGAGCTCGGTCGCCGGGCCACCGAGCTGCTGCTGGCCGAGATGGCGGACGCCGCGGACGGCGTCGGGCACACACACAGCCAGATCCGTTTCTCCCCAGAGCTCGTCCCCCGTGCGTCCTCGCACACCTCGGTAGAGGTGATGGTGGCGCGGCGCTGACCCGGGCCGAACGCCGACCCAGGGGAGGCGGCGTGCCGAGGTCGCACCCGGCGAGGCGTTGGAACGTTATCCTGCGCTGACGGAGATCTCGGCACGGCGCGTCAGTAGGTCGGGGTGCGCAGGTCGGTGACGCGAGAGTGAGGACGAGGGTGGCGACGCGCAAGGCCTCGATCAGCATGAAGGACGTCGCGGCACTGGCCGGCGTCTCGCTGGGCACCGTCTCCAACGTGGTCAACTCTCCTGATCTGGTCAGCGGACCCACCCGCGAGCGGGTCGAGGTGGCGATCGCCAAGCTCGGCTGGGTCCCGAACGAGTCCGCGCGGCAGCTGCGCGCGGGCCGCAGCCGCTCCATCGGCATGGTCGTGATGGACATCAGCAACCCTTTCTTCACCGACGTCTTGATGGCCGTCGAGGACTGCGTCCAAGCCCACGGCTACTCCGTCCAGGTCGGCAACAGCGCCTCCCAGCCCGATCGTGAGGACGCGCAGCTGCGGCTGTTCGAGCAGCAGCGGGTCCGCGGGGTCCTCTGCGCTCCGATCTGGGGGCTGAACCACCGGGTCGAGGACCTGCGACGGCGGGGCATCCCGGTGGTGATCGTCGACCGGGCCAGCGACGATGGCGGCTTCTGCTCGGTCTCGGTCGACGACGTCGAGGGGGGCCGGCTCGCGGTGGCGCACCTGCTGGACCTCGGCCACCGCAACATCGCGCTGGTGGGCGGGCCCACCCGGCTGCAGCAGGTACGGGACCGACGGCTGGGTGCCGACCTGGCCCTGGCCCAGCACGGGAGCGAGGCGCAGCTGCTTTCCATCTCCACCCCGAACCACGACACCGGTTCCGGCGTCGCCGCCGCGGACGAGCTGGCCGCACTGCCCGACGGGGAGCGTCCAACCGCGGTCTTCGCCATCAACGACCTGCTGGCCATCGGTCTGCTGCAGGGGTTCGTGACCCACGGGGTACGCGTGCCCGAGGAGATGGCGATCATCGGCTATGACGACATCGCCTTTGCTGCGTCCGCCGCCGTACCCCTGTCCTCGGTACGCCAGCCCCGCGCCGATCTGGGCCGCCGGGCGGCCGAGCTGCTCTTTGACGAGATCCAGGACGCCGACGACGAGCAGCCGCACGAGCACCAGAGCGTCCGCTTCACCCCGCGCCTGGTCGTCCGGCGATCGACCGTCGGATCGGTCGAGAGCCGAGCCGTCCGAGCCTGAAGGGGCTCAGGCCCCCTGACGTTTCGACAAGTCGGCGGTAGGCCCAGAACGGACGCGTTCTCATCCGCTAGGGTGAGGACCTAAGGCTGTGGAACGTTTCACCGATTGGAGAGGACTCCGACATGAGCGTGACTACGAGTGGCGATCGTCGCGTTCCCGTCAGCGAGCTGCTGCCCCGGAAGGTGCGCCGCAAGACCCGGATCGGGCTGGTTGCGGGTGGCCTGGGGGCGTACTGGCCCCAGTTCCCCGACCTGCTGCCCCAGCTGCAGGAATCGGCGCGCTACGTCACCGAGCGCTTCAACGCCCTCGACGCAGACGTCACCGACGTCGGTTTTGTCTCCGACCCGCAAGAGGCGGCCGTCGCGGCAGAGAAGCTGCGGGTGGCCGACGCGGACTTGATCGTGGTCTTCCTGACCACTTACCTCACGGCGTCGATGGTGCTCCCGATCGCCCAGCGCTCGGGTTCCCCGGTGCTCATCATCGACCTGCAGCCGACGGAGGCCATGGACCACGCGACCTTCGACACGGGCCAGTGGCTGGCCTACTGCGGCCAGTGCTCCGTGCCCGAGGTGGGCAACGTCTTTCGCCGCGCCGGGATCGAGTTCCGTTCGGTGTCGGGCTATCTCCAGGACGAGAACGCCTGGGCGCGGATCAACCGTTGGATCAACGCCGCCCACGTCCGGGCGACGCTGCGGCACGCTCGGCACGGACTCATGGGCCACCTCTACCCGGGAATGCTGGACGTGTCGACCGACCTCACCCTGGTCTCGACCCAGTTCGGGTCGCACGTCGAGGTGATCGAGTTCGACGACCTCCGGGTCCGGGTCGGGGCGGTCACCGACCAGCAGGTCAAGGACCGGGTCGAGCTGGCCAGCAAGATCTTCACCCTCGACGGCTCGGTCAAGTCCGATGACCTCGCCTACGGCGCCCGGGTGTCGGTCGGTCTGGACCAGCTGGTGGAGGACTTCGAGCTGGACTCGCTCGCCTACTACCACCGCGGCCTGAATGGGGAGACCCACGAGCAGCTCGGGGCCGGGATGATCCTCGGCTCATCGCTGCTGACCGCGCGCGGCATCCCGACGGCTGGGGAGTACGAGCTACGCAACAGCATCGCGATGCTCATCTCCGACACCCTCGGCGCCGGCGGGTCGTTCACTGAGATCCAGGCGCTCAACTTCTTCGACGGGGTGGTGGAGATGGGCCACGACGGGCCCGCCCACCTGCAGGTCAGCCAGCGCGACCCCTTGCTCCGCGGGCTCGGGGTCTACCACGGCAAGCGGGGCTGGGGTGTCAGCGTCGAGTTCGACGTCAAGGCGGGCCCGGTGACCACCTTCGGGATCGGACAGGAGCGCGACGGCAGCTTCGTCTTCGTAGCGTCTGAAGGTGAGGTCGTGCCCGGGCCGCTGCTGCAGATCGGCAACACCACCTCGCGCGTGGACTTCGGCTGCGACCCGGGGGAGTGGGTGGACGCCTGGAGCGCGAGCGGCGTCGACCACCACTGGGCGCTGGCGCTCGGTCACCGTTCGACCGACCTGCAGGCTGCCGCCAACCTGCTGGGCATTCCCTTCCGCAACGTCCGCGTCTAGCCCGGGCCGCGTCGGTTCACCGTTTCAGCGGTTTGGCCCGCACCGCGTCGGGAGGCAGGTCAGGGCAGTTGGAACGAGCTTTCTTGACACCGCGAGCACGCCTCGCTTAAGTTCTTGAATCGATACAAGACGTGCTCGATCGCCCGGTCGCACCCCTCTGGCCGGCCCGACTATGGGGAGAACGCAGTGCCGCGGATCGGAAGCAGAAGCACCACGGGGTGGAAGGCGACGGTCTCGGTCGCCATGTCGAACTACATCGAGGCCGGCTCGATCATCGCGATCGCCACCAGCCTGAGCTTCTGGCAAGCCGAGTTCGGGATCGGCAACTTCGCCGTCGGTCTGCTCGCCGCCATCAGCGCGAACGCGTTCGGGGCAGCTCTGGGCGCCGTGATCGGCGGTCCGCTCTGTGACCGTTACGGCCGCAAGTTCATCTACACCTACGATCTGCTGCTCTACATGCTCGGCGTTCTGATCGCGGTCTTCGCGCAGAACGCGCTGATGCTCGGGGCGGCCTTCGTGCTCACCGGCATCGCGGTCGGCGCGGGCGTACCGGCGTCGTGGACCTACATCGCCGAGGAGGCGCCGGCCGACGGTCGCGCCAAGCACATCGGGATGGCACAGCTCGCCTGGTCGATGGGTCCGGTGATTGGCTTCCTGCTGGCTGTCGCACTCGCGCCCCTCGGTCTGCTGGGCAGCCGGATCATCTTCGCCCACCTCTTCGTGGTCGCCTTCATCGTCTGGTACATCCGCCAGGGCCTGCACGAGTCGACGATGTGGAGCGACGACCGCGACCGGGCGGCGGCCCGTCCGACGCCGCGCCGTGGGCTGGCCGAGCTGTTCTCCAAGGCGGTGAACGTCAAGGCGCTGATCTTCCTCTTCGGCATCTACGGCTTCTGGGGCATCTGCGCCGGTCAGATGGGCATCTTCATGCCCCGCGTCTACGCCACGGCCGGCGTCAGCAACCCGGTCGAGCAGAACCTGCTGCAGGTGCTGCTCTGGGGCTGCACCGTGCTGGCCACCTGGCTCGGGTTCATGCGCTACGGCGACCGGGTCAGTCGCCGGGTGCTCTACTGCGTGGGTGCTGGCCTGGGGATCCTCGCGTGGATCCTGCTGGTCTTCGTCGAGGTCACGCTGCCGGTCCTCCTCCTCTTCGCGGTGTGCTGGGGCGTCTCGGCGGGTATTGGGGCGCAGGCGTTCTACAGCGTCTGGGCCAGCGAGCTCTTCGCTACCCGGTACCGGGCCAGCGCGCAGGGCGTCCTCTTCTTCGCCGCCCGGGTCGCCATCGGTCTCCTCAGCTACTTCTTCCCGACCATGCTGGCCAGCAAGGGCGTCCCCGCCGTCGGCACGCTGATGATCGGCCTGCTCGCCGTGTCTTTGCTGGCCGGCGCGATCTGGGCACCCAGGACCCAGGGGAAGTCGTTGGCCGAGATCGAGATCGAGCGCTACGGCCACCAGGTCGAGCCGTCGCCCCTGGTGTCGCAGGGCCAGGCCTGAGGCGAGCATCGACGTCGAGAAGCGAGCGATGGTGCAGAGGATGTGCTTCCAGCTGCAGGTCGACCCGGAGCGGCTCGAGGAGTACCGGCAGAGCCACGCCGCCGTCTGGCCCGAGATGCTAATGGCGCTCGACGCCTCCGGCTGGCGCAACTACTCGTTGTTCCTGCGTCCGGACGGGCTCCTGATCGGCTACTTCGAGGCCGACGACCCCGACGCCGCGCTGACCGCGGTATCGGCCCACGACGTCAACACCCGTTGGCAGTCCGCCATGAGGGAGCTCCTGGTCGGCGGCGGACCTGACGCCGACCTCGTGCGACTACCCGAGGTCTTCAACCTGGCCGACCAGCTGGTCGCGGCCGGCCAGAGCCCGAGCGGCGTGACTGCCCCTTCGTCCCCACCGCCAAGACCCCCGCACTCCGAGGAGCTCCGACCATGACGTCCTTCGACAGCATCACCGACATCCTGAGCAGGCAGGTCATCGAGCTGCCGTCCTGGGCGTTCGGAAACTCCGGCACCCGCTTCAAGGTCTTCAGCACGCAGGGCACCCCGCGCACCATCCAGGAGAAGATCGCTGACGCGGCGAAGGTGCACGAGCTCAGCGGGCTCGCCCCCAAGGTCGCGCTGCACATCCCTTGGGACAAGGTGGACGACTACGGCGCGCTCCGCCGCTACGCCGCTGACCTCGGGCTCGCCCTCGGGACGGTCAACTCCAACACCTTTCAGGACGATCTCTACAAGTTCGGCAGCCTGACCCACGTCGACGAGTCGGTGCGCCGCAAGGCGATC
Organism: uncultured Actinomycetota bacterium; assembly: GCA_963727215.1. GTDB lineage: Bacteria > Actinomycetota > Actinomycetes > Propionibacteriales > Propionibacteriaceae > Microlunatus. The sequence goes on along the minus strand of CAVSFR010000006.1, from coordinate 645,481 downwards.
GACCACCATCTCGAGTGCCTCGACATCATGGACCAGACGGGCTCCTCCGACCTCAAGATCTGGCTCGCGGACGGCACCAACTACCCGGGCCAGGGCGACATCCGGGGCCGTCAGGACCGGCTGGCGATGAGCCTTGCCGCCATCTACGACCGGCTCGGCCCCGAGCAGCGGCTGGTGCTGGAGTACAAGTTCTTCGAGCCGGCGTTCTACCACACCGACGTCCCCGACTGGGGCACCTCGTACGTGCAGGTGAGCGCCCTCGGCAACCGGGCAATGGTCTGTCTGGACACCGGGCACCACGCCCCGGGCACCAACATCGAGTTCATCGTCGCGCAGCTGCTGCGGCTGGGTCGGCTCGGATCCTTCGACTTCAACTCCCGCTTCTACGCCGACGACGACCTGATCGTCGGCGCGGCCGACCCGTTTCAGCTCTTCCGCATCCTCTACGAGGTGGTCCGGGGCGGCGGGCTCGACCCCGCGAACGGGGTGGCCTTCATGCTCGACCAGTGCCACAACGTGGAGGACAAGATCCCCGGGCAGCTCCGTTCGGTGCTGAACGTGCAGGAGATGACCGCCCGCGCCCTCCTGGTCGACAGCGCGGCTCTGGCCAAAGCCCAGCAGTCGGGTGACGTGCTGGGGGCGAACGCGCTGGTCATGGACGCCTTCTACACCGACGTCCGGCCCGACCTCGCCGCCTGGCGCGAGTCCCGGGGCCTCCCCGCGGACCCGGTGCGGGCCTACGCCGAGTCCGGCTACCAGGACAAGATCAGCAACGAACGAGTCGGCGGCCAGCAGGCCGGATGGGGAGCCTGAGATGACGAACACCACTGTGACCGAGCTGGTCGGCCGGTCGAACCGGCTGGGCTCGGAGCCCCAGAACACCAACTACGCCGGGGGTAACACCTCGGCCAAGGGCATCGAGACCGACCCCGTCACCGGCGAGCCCGTCGAGCTGCTGTGGGTCAAGGGCTCGGGCGGCGACCTGGGCACCTTGACCGAGCCCGGGCTGGCGGTCCTCCGGCTGGACCGGCTGCGAGCGCTGACCGCGGTATATCCCGGTCTCGACCGCGAGGACGAGATGGTGGCCGCGTTCGACTTCTGCCTGCACGGCAAGGGTGGTGCCGCCCCCTCCATCGACACCGCCATGCACGGGCTCGTCGACGTCGCGCACGTCGACCATCTCCACCCCGACGCCGGGATCGCGCTGGCCGCCGCCGCGGACGGCGAGGAGCTGACTGCGAAGGTCTTCGGCGGGCGGGTGGCCTGGGTGCCCTGGTGTCGACCGGGCTTCCAGCTGGGGCTGGACATCTCACGCGTCCAGGCAGCGCAACCCGAGGCGATCGGCTGCATCCTCGGCGGTCACGGCATCACCGCGTGGGGGGCCACCTCGGACGAGGCGGAGGCCAACAGCCTCGAGATCATCGCCACCGCCACCGCCTACCTGGAGGCAAACTCGCGGGCCGAGCCGTTCGGCCCGGCGCGCGAGGGTTACGCAGCGCTGCCCGACGGTGAGCGCCGGGCCAAGGCGGCCGCGCTGGCGCCGACACTGCGTTCGCTCGCCTCGTTCGACAAGCCGATGGTTGGCCACTTCAGTGACGACCCGAGGGTGCTGGACTTCCTCGCATCCGCCGAGGCGCCGCGGCTGGCGGAGCTGGGCACCAGCTGCCCCGACCACTTCCTGCGCACCAAGGTCAAGCCGATGCTGGTCGACGTCCCGGCCGGCACCGCCGTCGTCGACCTGGTCGCGGGGCTGCCCGAGCTGCACGAGCGCTATCGCAGCGACTACCAGGCCTACTACGACCGGCACTCAGGCCCGGACTCGCCGGCGATCCGGGGGGCCGACCCGCTGGTCATCCTGGTGCCCGGGGTGGGGATGTTCTCCTACGGCGCTAACAAGCAGACCGCCCGGGTGGCGGGGGAGTTCTACCTCAACGCGATCAACGTGATGCGCGGTGCCGAAGGCGTCTCGACCTACGCCCCCATCGAGGAGAGCGAGAAGTTCCGCATCGAGTACTGGGCTCTCGAGGAGGCCAAGCTCTCCCGGCTTCCCCAGCCGAGGCCGCTGGCGTCCCGGATCGCCCTCGTCACCGGGGCGGCGTCGGGCATCGGTAAGGCCATCGCGACCCGGCTCGCGGCCGAGGGCGCCTGCGTCGTCATTGCCGACCTGGACCTGGCCAAAGCCCAAGCCGCTGCGGCTGAGCTGGGTACGAGCGACATCGCGGTGGGGGTCGCCGTTGACGTGTCCGACGAGGAGGCCGTCCAAGCGGCGGTCGACGCGGCGGTGCTGGCCTTCGGCGGGGTCGACCTGGTGGTCAACAACGCCGGGCTGTCGCTGTCGAAGTCCCTGCTGGACACGACGGTCGCTGACTGGGACCTGCAGCACAACGTGATGGCCAAGGGCTCCTTCCTGGTCTCCCGCGCCGCGGCCAAGGTGCTGATCGAGCAGCGTCTGGGCGGCGACATCGTCTACATCAGCAGCAAGAACTCGGTCTTCGCCGGGCCGAACAACATCGCCTACTCCGCCACCAAGGCCGACCAGGCCCACCAGGTACGGCTGCTGGCCGCCGAGCTCGGCGAGCACGGGATCAAAGTCAACGGCATCAACCCCGACGGTGTGGTCCGCGGCTCGGGCATTTTCGCCGGCGGCTGGGGCGCCAAGCGGGCCGCGGTCTACGGCGTCCCCGAGGAGGACCTCGGGAAGTACTACGCCCAGCGGACGCTGCTCAAGCGCGAGGTGCTGCCGGAGAACGTGGCCAACGCGGTGTTCGTGCTGTGCTCGTCCGACCTCAGCCACACCACCGGTCTGCACGTCCCCGTCGACGCCGGCGTCGCGGCAGCCTTCCTGCGATGACGCCCCGTTGATGAGTGCTGGTGGGGACGCGGCCGGTTGGGTGGCCGCGATTGACCTCGGGGCCACGAGCGGCCGGGTGATGCTCGGCCGGGTCGGTCCCGACGAGCTGAGCGTCGAGGTCGTGCACCGCTTCCCCAACGAGGGAGTCCGGGTGGCCGACGGCCTGCACTGGAACGTCCTCGAGCTCTACCGTCAGGTGCTCGTCGGGCTGGCCAAGGCGGTCGCTGCCCAGCCCGGGCTGCGTAGCGTCGGCATCGACTCGTGGGCGGTCGACTACGCGCTGCTAGCGGGGGACCGGATGGTCAGCAGTCCGTACCATTACCGCGACGCCAGGACCGAGCGCGGCGTCGACCGGGTGCACCGGGCCGTGAGCCAGGGCGACCTGTACGCCGCGAGCGGTCTGCAGTTCCTGCCTTTCAACACCGTCTACCAGCTGGCTGTGGACGCGGCCGACGACGCCCTTACCCCGGGTGTCCAGCTGTTGCTGATCCCGGACCTGCTCGGCTTCTGGCTGACCGGGGTCAAGGTTGCCGAGAGGACGAACGCCTCCACCACCGGCTTGCTCGAGCTAGGACGTGCGGCCTGGAACGCCGACCTGATCGCCCGGCTGCAGCTGCCGTCTGGGCTGCTGCCCCCGCTATTGGACGCCGGCTCGGTCGTCGGCCCGCTGAGCGAGGAGGTGTTGGCCATGATCGGGGGCGGCACGGGGAACGGCACAGGGCTGCCGCTGGTCGCCGTGGGGTCCCACGACACGGCGTCGGCCGTCGTCGCCGTGCCGATGACCGACCGGCAGTCGGCCTATATCTCCTCGGGCACCTGGTCCCTGGTCGGGGTGGAGCTCGACGAGCCGGTGCTGAGCGACCCGACGTTCACCAACGAGGGTGGGGTGGACGGCCGCGTCCGCTACCTGCGCAACGTGATGGGGCTCTGGCTGCTGAGCGAGTCCGTCCGCACCTGGGAGCGGACGGAACAGGTCGACCTGACCGATCTCCTCGCCGCCGCCGCGAACCTGACGGAGCCGGTGGCGACCTTCGACGCGAACCACCCGAGCCTGGTGGCCCCGGGGGACATTCCGGCCCGGATCACGGCCCTGTGCACCGAGGCCGGCGCCACCCCGCCGCAGACGCCGGTCGAGTTCGTCCGGAGCATCTGCGAGAGCCTGGCTGCGGCCTACGCGTCGACCCTGACCGACCTCGAGCGCCTCACCGGACGGCGGCTCGACACGGTGCACGTGGTGGGCGGCGGCAGCCAGAATGCGCTGCTCTGCCAGCTCACCGCCCAGCGCACCGGTCGCCGCGTCCTCGCCGGCCCGGTCGAGGCGACGGCGATCGGCAACGTGCTGGTCCAGGCCCGTACTGCCGGCCTGGTGCACGGCAGCCTGGACGACCTCCGCGGGTTGGTGGCCCGCAGCTTCCCTCCCGTGACCTACCAACCTCACGCAACGCACGAAGAAAACGGAGTCACATGACTGACTGGTCGGCCGTCCTCATCAGCCCGGACGAGGACTTCGACGGGGCGCCGCTGCTCCGCCGTGAGCTCGTCCTGGACGCTGGGCACGGTGACGTGCGGACGGCGACGTTGCACGCCACCGCTCAAGGCGTCTTCGAGGCCTTCCTCAACGGGCGCCCGGTGTCTGAGGACGTGCTCAGCCCGGGCTGGAGCAGCTATGAGTGGCGGTTGCGCTACCGCAGCTACGACGTGACCGACCTACTGCAGCGGACCCCCGCTCCCGCCCCGGTGGTGCTCGGGATCGCACTCGGCAACGGCTGGTTCCGCGGGCGGCTCGCCTGGGGCGGGGGCCGGGCCTACTACGGCGACGAGCTCGGCGCCCTGGCGCAGCTGGAGATCACGTACGCGGACGGCCACGTGCAGCGGGTCGGCACCGACCATGCCTGGTCCGCCGGCGCCTCGGCCGTCACGGCCAACGACCTGTACGACGGTCAACGCATCGACGCCCGGCGGTTCCCCTCCGGGTGGTGCGAGCCCGGGTTCGCCGGCGAGGGCTGGGTCGGGGTGCACGTCCGCGAGCTGGACGTCGCCACGCTCACCCCGTACGTCGGGCCGCCGGTCCGCCGGGTGCTCGAGCTGGAGCCGGTCCGAGTGTGGATCTCACCGGCTGGCCGGATGCTGGTCGACTTCGGCCAGAACCTGGTCGGCTGGGTCCGGGTGGCGGTCAACGGGCCGGCAGGCACCGAGGTCACCGTCCGCCATGCCGAGGTGCTCGAGCACGACGAGCTGGGAACGCGTCCGCTGCGCAGCGCCGCCGCGACGGACACGTATCGGCTCAGCGGCGGGGACGACGTCTTCGAGCCGACCTTCACCTTCCACGGGTTCCGCTACGTGGAGCTCGACGGCTGGCCGGGTGAGCCACCGCCGGGCGCGCTCACGGCCATTGTCGTCTCCTCCGACCTGGAGCGGATCGGCGAGTTCGCCTGCTCCGACGACCTGCTCAACCAGCTGCACGCCAACGCAGTCTGGGGCACCCGGGGCAACTTCCTGGACGTCCCGACAGACTGTCCGCAGCGGGACGAGCGGCTCGGCTGGACCGGCGACCTCGCCGCGTTCGGGCCGTCGGCGGCCTATCTCTTCGACGTCGAGGGGTTCCTGCGCGACTGGCTGCTCGACCTCGCCGTCGAGCAGCGGGCGGCCGACGACGTGGTGCCCTTCACCGTCCCGGACGTCCTCAAGTACGTGGTCGCGGAGAACCCCGAGGTGCTCGACTTCGACCCGACCCACCCGACCGCGGTCTGGAGCGACGCGGCGGTCTGGGTGCCCTGGGCGCTGTGGCAGGCCTACGGAGACCAGCGGGTGCTGGCCGAGTCGTTCGACTCGATGGCGGCCCACGTCAGACGGGTCGAGCGGGTGCTGTCCCCGAATGGCCTGTGGGACACCGGCTTCCAGTTCGGGGACTGGCTCGACCCGACCGCCCCGCCCTCGGACCCGGCTCTCGCCAAGGCCGACCCGGGGGTGGTGGCCACGGCGTGCCTCTACCGCAGCGCCACCCTGGTCGCCGAGTCCGCGGAGCTCCTCGGTCGGGCCGATGCATCGGAGTTCCGGGCTCTGGCGGACCGCACCCGCGCCGCGTTCGTCGAGCACTACGTTGCCGACGACGGCCGCATCAGCAGCGACGCCGTGACGGTGTACGCGCTGGCCCTTGTGTTCGGGCTGCTGGAGCCGGCGGCTCAGCAGCAGGCCGGGCAGCGGCTGGCCGAGCTGGTGGCTGAGGGCGGCTTCCATATCCAGACCGGATTCGCGGGTACGCCGTTCGTCACCGACGCGCTGACCCTCACTGGGCATCTCGACGACGCCTACCGGCTGCTGATGCAACGGGAGTGCCCGTCCTGGCTCTACCCCGTGACCATGGGCGCGACCACGGTCTGGGAGCGCTGGGACTCGATGCTGCCCGACGGCACGATCAACCCGGGCCAGATGACCAGCTTCAACCACTACGCCTTGGGCGCGGTCGTCGACTGGCTGCACCGCACGGTCGGCGGCATCGCGCCGCTGGAGCCTGGGTATGCACGGGTTCTGATCGCGCCGCAGCCGGGGGGCGGGCTCAGCTGGGCGCGCTCCTCGCTGCGTACGCGGCACGGGCTGGTGAGCGTCTCCTGGTCCCGCGGACCTGACGGCGGACTTACCCTCGACGTCGAGCTGCCCGATGGCGTGACGGCGCTGGTCCGGACGCCTGACGGGGACGAGACCGAGCTCAGCGGTGGCGCGCACCACCTCGAGGCGGGGATAGGAGACGAGGGTCGATGAATGACGCGACTGCTGGGGCCGCGCCCGTTGAGATGGCGCCCGACCTACGAGTCCCGTCGACCGGTGGGCCCCTGCCGGCGGCCGTTATCGACAGCTACCGCCGCAACGGGTTCGTGCAGCTGCACGGGGTGCTCACGCCGGCCGAGGTGGAGCGCTACGCGGCTGCCGCCCGCGAGGTGTACGAGCACGGGCAGGCGCTCAACGCGTCCGACCCGACGTTCAAGCAGGTGGTCAACGTCTGGCGGGACGACCCGGTCCTGCGCGAGCTCACGCTCCACGCCGGCCTGGCCGCGGCTGCGACCGAGCTCGCCGGCATGGGTCTGCGTCTCTGGCACGACCAGCTGCTGATGAAGAAGCCGCACAACCAGGCCGCGACCGAGTTCCACCAGGACGCGCCGTACTGGCCGCACGCGCAGGCCCGGCACAGCCTGTCGGCCTGGGTGGCGCTGGTGGACGTGCCGCTCGAGCGCGGCTGCATGACGTTCCTGCCCGGCCAGCAGGAGCGCCGAGACCTCCGCGCCGTCGATCTGACCGACCGCACGGACCTCTTCGCGGCGGCTCCGGACCTGGTCTACTCACCGCGCGTCACCCTGCCGCTGCGGGCGGGCGACGTCACCTTCCACAACGGCTACACCCCGCACAGCGCCCACCCCAACGACACCGACGAGGTCCGGCTGGCCCAGGTCATCGTCTACGTCGACCGCGAAGTCCTCTACGACGGGCGCCCCCACGTCTGCACCGACCCGTTGGGTCTGGGCGCCGGCCAGCGGCTCCCCGACGCCGAGTTCCCCCTACTGCCTCGGTGACTGCCGCAACGTTTCAACAAGCACTGCTGTGGTGGCTCCGTCCACCGACAGCGGCGTCCCATGACAGTTGATTGACCTTCAGGGAGAGCTCGCTTATGGTGAGACCGCGCAGGCTGAACCGTATCAATTCTCTGCAGATGCCGACGACGAGGAGGTTGGGATGGCCGTAGGGCTGCCGACGGTTCGTCCGGCTTCGGCCACCCCGGCCGCCACGCCCGCCCGACGACGACGCGGGTCCCGCGCCCCTGCGCTCTGGGCGTTCCTGGTGCCGGCAGCTGCGCTGTACGCGTTCGTCGTGCTGTGGCCCAGCGTGCAGGGCGCCGGCCTGGCCTTCACCGACTGGGACGGGCTCGCAGCCAAGAAGAACTTCGTGGGCCTCGAGCAGTTCCGACAGGTGTTCAGCGACGACAAGGCGCGGGCCGCGGTCGGTCGGACGCTGCTGATCGCGTTCACCATCACGATCGTGCAGAACCTCGTCGGCCTGCTGCTCGCCCTCGGGGTGAACAGCCGGATCAAGAGCCGCAACGTGCTCCGCGTCCTGCTCTTCGCCCCCGCGATCATCACGCCCGTGGCCACGGCCTACTTGTGGCAGAACCTCCTCTCGCCCAACGGCGCGATCAACTCGGTGCTCGGTGCGGTCGGCCTGGACTCGCTGCAGCGGAACTGGATCGGTGACAGCGACTACGCGCTGTGGAGCATCTGCCTGGTGATCGTCTGGCAGTTCGCCGGCTACTCGATGGTGATCTTCCTGGCCAACCTGCAGGGCATCTCGACCGAGGTCATCGAGGCCTCCTACGTGGACGGGGCGGGCCCGTTCCGCCGCTTCTTCAGCATCATCCGGCCCGAGCTGGCCCCGGCCATCACGATCAACCTGATGCTCTCGATCATCGGCGGTCTGAAGCTCTTCGACCAGGTCTGGGTGATGACCGGCGGCGGCCCCGGCGGCTCCACCGACACGATGTCGACCCTGATCTACAAGAACGCGTTCCAGTTCGGGGACTTCGGCTACGGCATCGCCATGGCGCTGGTCTTGACCCTGCTGGTCGCCGTGCTCTCGGCCGGCCAGTACGCGCTTCTCAACCGGCAGAACCGGGGCTGACCATGCTGACGCGCTACACCTGGCGGACCGGGATCCTCGAAGCGGTGATGATCTTCGTCGCGCTGCTGTTCTTCTTCCCGGCCTACATCTTGATCAACCAGTCCCTGCGGCGTTCCAACGACCCGGCCCAGCCGTACGCGCTGCCGACGACGATCACCTTGGCCAACTACGGCGACGCCTGGACCCAGGGCTTCCTCGGCAACGCGCTGGTCAACAGCGCCAGTGTGACCGTGCTCTCGACCCTGGTGCTCGTGATCTTCGGGGCCATGGCGGCCTACCCGCTGGCCCGGGTCACCAAGGCCTGGTCACGCGTGGCCTTCGCTGTCTTCATGATCGGCCTGCTGCTGCCCTTCCAGCTGGCCCTCATCCCGCTGTACGTCACCATGCGCGACCTCAGCCTGCTGGGCACGATCTGGTCCCTGGTGCTGTTCTACGTCGGGCTGCAGATGCCCTTCACCGTCTTCCTCTACACCGCCTTCCTGCGCTCGCTGCCCGCCGAGTACGAGGAGGCGGCCTCGATCGACGGGGCGGGGGCCGCCCAGTCGTTCTGGTCGGTGGTGTTTCCCCTGTTGCGCCCGGTCACCGGCACGGTGGTGATCCTCGACGTGATCTTCATCTGGAACGACTTCCTGACCCCGCTGCTCTACCTCAGCGGCAGCGGCCAGATGACCGTCCCCGTCACCCTCTACAGCTTCGTCGGCCAGTACGTGTCCCAGTGGAACCTCGTCTTCGCCGGCCTCGTGATCAGCATCGCGCCGATCCTGCTCGTGTACTTCCTGCTCCAACGAACCGTGATCCAGGGTTTCGCCAGCGGCCTCAAGGGCTGACAGGCCACGGGTTCCACCGGCGCTACCCGCTCGACCCACCCCGCCACCACCGGCGGTTGACCCGCTCCAACGAAGGAGAACCGATGCAGGCTCGATCACTCGCAGCGCTCGCCGTGACCACCGCCCTGGTGCTCACCGCGACCGCCTGCTCGAACACGCCGCCGGCACCCAGCGGCACAGCCAGCTCCGGAGGTGGCGGGACGGTCTCGTTCGCCTCCGTCAGCAGCGACAAGGCCGGCGTCGAGGCGGTCGCGAAGGCGTTCACCGCGAAGACGGGGATCCAGGTGACCACCACCATCTCCGACGTCGACAACTACCAGACCACGCTGCGCACCCAGCTCACCTCCGGCACCGCCCCCGACGTCTTCTTCACCTGGGGCGGCGACGGCAACCCGATGGCCATGAAGGTGGTGCAGAAGGCGGGGCTGATCGCAGACCTGTCCGACTACAGCTTTGCGAAGGACATCCCCGAGGGTTTCAAGAGCGTGACCAGCGTGGACGGCAAGACCTACATCGCGCCGACGACGACGGCTTTCATCGGGGCGGCGTACAACACCCAGGCGATGGACAAGGAGGGCTGGAAGCCGCCCACCACGTGGAGTGACATGCTCAAGCTCTGCGGGACAGCCAAGGCGGCGGGCAAGTCCCTGTTTGCGTACGCCGGAGCGACGTCCTGGAACACCCAGCTGATCCCCTATGCGCTGACGCCGACCCTGGTCTACGGTCCGGATCCGGAATTCGCCAACAAGATGTCGCAGGGGCAGGCCACCTTCGCCGACTCTGGCTGGGTAACGGCGTTCGACAAGTACCAGGAGATGTACAAGGCCGACTGCTTCCAGGCCAACTCCCTGGGCACCACCTACGAGGACGCGCTCAAGCTCGTCGGTCAGGGCAAGGCGATGGCCTCGGTGCAGGTCAACTCGTCGATGACCGCGATCCTGCAGTCGGCACCGGACAACACCACGATGACCTACGACCCGCTGCCGGCCACTGACGACGCCGCCTCCACCCGGATGGCGGCCGCCCTGGGTGCGGCCTACGGGCTGAACGCCAAGGCCAAGAACGCCGACGGCGGCAAGCAGCTCATCGAGTTCCTGACCTCCCCGGAGGGCCAGACGGCCTACGCCACCGCAGCCACCGCCGTACCCGTGCTGCCGGCGTCCAGCGACTACAAGCAGGACCCGGCCCTGGACACCGCGGTGAAGTACCTCAAGGACGGCAAGACCGACCCGTTCATGGACCAGCTGTGGCCGAACGCGAAGGTCCAGCAGATCCACTTCGAGGTTTTGCAGAAGCTGCTGGCGGGCAAGATGAGCTCCGCCGACGCCGCCAAGGAGATGGACAAGGTGTACGCCGAGGGCGCGTAGCCGCTCTCCTACGTCCGCGGCGGGGTGCATCAGCACCCCGCCGTTCGTCCGTCCACCCTGCTACCGGGAGCCCGCGCCGTGACCAGTCCTGAGCTACGCCGGCTCTTCGCCGACCCGCCGCCGACCTTCGGCCCCACGCCGCTGTGGTGGTGGAGCGGGGGCGAGGTGACCAGCGAGCGGATGCGCTGGCAGCTGCAGAAGTTCGCCGCTGGCGGCATCCTCAACCTGGTCGTGATCAACCTGGCCCCCGCCGGGCCGATCTTCGCCGCGCGGGCCGACGAGCCAGCGTGGTTCAGCGAAGCCTGGTGGGACCGCTTCACCGAGACGTGCGAGCTGGCCCGCGAGCTGGGCATCACCGTCTGGTTCTACGACCAGATCGGGTTCTCCGGCGCCAACCTGCAGGGCAGCATCACCTACGCCCACCCCGAGGCCGCCGGGCTCGGGCTGCGTCACCGCCGAGCCGTCGTCACCGGTGGCGAGGTCGCGCTGGTCGGCCAGGAGCGGCTGGTCGCGCTGTACGCGGGTACGGCCGAACCTGGCGGGCCGCGCCGCGTCGACCCCGAGCAGCTACCGCCGGACGGCACCCCGGTCGATGTGGTGACCGCAGTCCCCACGGCGTACGACTACCTCGACCCGGCCGCGGTAGAGCTGCTGCTGGACCGTGTCCACCGCGAGTTCGACCGGCGGGTGCCGGAGTACCTCGGCAACGTGATCGGCGGCAGCTTCCAGGATGAACTACCGGCCATGAACACCTGGACGCCGCGCTTCGCCGCGGAGTTCCGGGCCCGCCGCGGCTACGACCTGCTCGACCACCTGCCGGCGCTGTGGCACGGCGCGGACGATGACGCGCTCAAGATCCGCGGTGACTACGCGGCCGTCCGGTCCGAGCTGGCCGAGGAGGCGTTCTTCCGGCCCCTGGCCCGCTGGCACGACGAACGCGGCCTGCTGCTCGGCTGCGATCAGTTCAACCCGGCCCGCGCCGGCTTCCCGACCCAGTCCACCCAGCTCTACGCCGACTACTTCCGCACCCACCGCTGGTACAGCGCGGCGGGCAGCGACCACGAGGGCGACTCGCGCGTGCACAGCTCGATGGCCCACCTCTACGGCCACCCACGGGTGTGGGTCGAGTCGTTCCACTCCAGCGGCTGGGGCGGCACCCTGGAGGACGTCTACGACTGGCTGCTGCCCTTCCTGCGGAGCGGCGGCAACCTCTACAACCCGCACGCCACCTACTTCGGCACGGCCGGCGGCTGGTTCGAGTGGGCGCCGCCGTCGACGGACTGGCGGCAGCCGTACTGGCAGCACTACCCGGACTTCGCCCGTACGGTCGCCCGGCTCTGCTCGCTGCTCAGCTGGGGCGCCCACAGCGCCGAGATCGCCGTACTGCACCCCACCGCCACTGCCCAGGCACTGCTGCCGCTGGACGCGCCTGTCGAGCACTTCGGGGACGGGCAGATCGGTGGGGACGGGCAGATCGGAGGCGCGTTCGCTGCCGTCGATCAGACCCAGGACCACTACCTGCAGCTGTGCGGCACCAACAACTGGTTCGAGACCCGCGTCGCCCTGCTGGACGAGGCCGGCCTGGCCTTCGACGTCATCGACGACGACTCGCTGCGCCGCAGCCTCCTGGCGAACCCGGTCGGTAGCCACGGCCCCGGCCTCATCGTGCGCGACCACTGCTTTCGCACCGTCATCCTGCCCTCGACGGACGTGCTCGAGACCGAGACGGCCGAGCGGCTGGTCGAGCTGCTGGACGTAGGCGGACGGGTCGTGCTGGTTGGTCGCACCCCGCGGCTGGCCGCCGGGCGGGACGGGGACGACGTGGCCGTCCGCCGGCTGGTCGAGCACCCGTCCGTGCAGTACGTGGCCGAGCCGACTGACGTTGTGGCTGCGCTCGCGGGTGCGACCGACCACGCGTCCAGCGACGTGCCGCTGCTGGTCCGCCGCTCAGGTCTCGACGGACTGGCCTTCGTCACGGGGGCCTTCCCGAACGCCAGCGCCTACCCGCTGCGGGGGGAAACCTGGAAGTGGGACGACTACGACTTCGACCCGGCTCGTTACGCCGCGACCCGGACCGTCACCATTCAGGCGGCGGTGGCCACGGCCGAGGTCTGGAACCCGGCGACCGGCGCCCAGGTGTCCGTACCGGTCACGCAGGACGGCGCGACCTCGCAGATCGAGGTGCCGCTGGACGGCGCGCCCGCCGCGCTGCTGGTGTGGCACGAGGTGGAGCCTGATCAGCAGCCCGCCCCGAGCCTGGGGAGGGCATCGGACGAACCGGTGAGCCTGCGGAAAGCCTCGACGAGGGTGCGCCAGGCCGCGCCCACGATCGAGCTCAGCACCGGTTGGACCGGCGAGCTGGTGCCGACGCTCGACAACACCTGGGGGGACCTCGCGCTGCCAGCGGGCCGCGAGGTCACCGAGCTCCAGGTCTGGACTCTGGACTGGGCCGAGGGGGACTGGGCCGAGGGCGAGGACGCGGCGTGGACGCCCGTCAAGGCGACTTTCGGCCAGCAGATCGCCGTCCGCTCGCCGGTGCCGAGGGGCCAGCGTCCCGTACCCCTGGACACGACCGCCGCCGCCGCGGTGCTCAACGGTCAGCGGACCCTGCTGGAGCTGGGCTTCGCGGTGCACGCCTGGTCGAACAGCCGAGGACGGCTGAAGGACGGCGGCATCCTGGGGACCAAGGGGATGGTCGCCGAGGAGTTCCTGCAGCTTCCTGCGCCGGGCGACGGTGAGGTCGCGCTGCTCCGCGGCGTGGTCCGGGCGGGTCGGTCCGGTCCTGTCGACCTGCTCGTCGGAGCGGCGGCGGCCAAGCGGATCTGGTGGAACGGCATCGAGGTCCCGGCCGGCGACGGCTATCTGGCCACGACGCCGGTCGTGGCCGAGCCCGAGAACCTGCTCGAGATCGAGCTGGCGACCTCGGAGCACCACCCCGGCTTCGACTTCACCGGCGAAGGCGATCTGCTCGGCTGCTTCCTCGCCCTGAGCCAGCCTGGCAGCTTCGGCGCCCGGCCGCAGTTCATGACCGTCGGCGAGGGCGTGCAGCCATTCGGCCGGGCGACCTACCAGGCGCGGGTTGAGCTCCCGTCCGGCGTGGGGGAGTCCCGGCTGGTTGTCGGTGCGGCGACCGGCCTGTCCATCTTCATCGACGGGGAGGACGTGGCCCGGCAAGAGAAGGTCGAGTACTACGAGGCCTCGTGGGGCGCGACGCCGATGTACTTCAGCCACGAGCTGACCGGACGCCTGACGCCCGGCCAGCACGTGGTCGAGATCGTGACCGAGAGCACCGACGCCCGCGACGTGGTCTACGTCGATCTCGTGGTCCGGGCCGGGACGCAGGTCGTGACTCTGGTCAGCGGGACCGGCTGGCAAACCAGCGCGGGTGCCGATGCGGTGCCGTCGAGGGAGCACCGCGGCCGCTGGAGCAACCTCGCGGCCGCGCACGCCGTCGAGCGCAGCCACCCGCTGCCGGGGACCGCCTGGCTGCACGGTCTACCGGTCGTGGGCGAGCCCGTCGACCCGATCGCCGTCTCCCTCTCGGCCGCCCCTCTCAGGCAACGCTTCCGCGTGCTGCTGCCCGCTGGAACCTCGGCGTTCACCCTGCCGCTCCGGCACCCCGCAACAGCGTCGGTCGGCGGCGAGCCGGTGGAGGTACGCGAGGGCACAGTCCGGCTCCTGCAGCCGTTGGCGCAGGCCACCGAGCTGGAGGTCCGCACCGAGCCGACCGCCTACGACCGGGGTGGCGCCGCCTGGTCGGGTCCGCTGCTGGTCACCACCGCGACTGCGCCGATTGCCCTGGGCAGCTGGCGCGACCTGGGGCTCCGCGGCTGGAGCGGCGGGGTCCGCTACCGGCGGGAGATCGAGCTGCCGGAGAGCTCGACGCCTGCCTTGCTTGACCTCGGCCGAGTCCGTGGCAGCGTCGGCGTGCAGGTCGACGGCCAGCAGGTCGGCAGCGCGTTCTGCGCGCCGTACCGCTTCGAGCTGCCCGCCTCGGGCAGGGCGGTGACCCTCGACGTGACCGTCTACAACACGCTCGCGCCGTTCCTCGACGAATCGACCCCGACCGTCTGGGTCTTCCCCTCCCAGCTCGAGTCGGGGATCTTCGGTCCGGTCGCGCTGACAGTCGAGGTGGCATCAGCTGCTGAGGGCTGACGCTCATCTCGTGCGGGCCAGCTCCGAGCGCAGCAGTCAGTCGGTCCACTCACGAAGCCCACACCTCAGACCGCCGCGACATGCCGGCGCAGGAACTCCTCGACGAGGTCCAGCAGCTCGGGCGTCCAGAACGACCGGCCACCGTGACCGGCGCCGCGGACCTGAACGAGCTCGACGTGGTGGCCGGCCTCCTTCAGCGCGTCGTGCAGCAGGACGCTCTGCGCGAACGGGACCCACGGGTCGCGACTGCCGTGGGCGATGAAGATCGGCGGCAACGGACGGTCCGGACTCAGGTGGCTCCGAGGGTCGGCGCGTCGTACCAGCTCAGGGGCCGCGGCGAGGGTCTCCACGCCGAGCAGGGCGGTCTCGGGTGAGCCGGGACCGCTGTGGGCCATCGTCGACGGCTCGTCGTCCATCAGGTCGAGCGCGCAGGGGCCGTAGAAGTCGACGCAGCACGCGATGTCCAGCGGCGCGGCGTTCGGCTCGTCGGTGAAGGTGGGGTCGTGCCCGGTCACCGCGGTCATCACCACCGTGTGGCCACCGGAGGAGTCGCCCTCCAGCGCGCCACCCGGGTCGGGTCGAGGTGGAAGTCGTCGGCGTGCTCGATCAGCCAGCGGATCGCGGTCCGGGTGTCGGCGATCTGGGCGGGGAACCTCGCCACCGACGACGGCCGGTACTCGACCACCGCAACGACGTAGCCGCGCCGGGCGACCGCCGCCAACGGCTCGAGGTTGGAGCCGAGCTGCTGCTCGTACCAGCCCGACCCCTGGACGAAGACCACCAGCGGAAACCGCTCGGCTCAGGTCGTCGACGGCTCCGCCGGTCGACCCGGGGAACTCGGCGTGGGGAGTGTCAGGAGGCAGAGCCATGCGGACGTGTCTACCACGCAGGTTGATCCGACGTCAGGACTCGCGACGGTAGTGGAGGTAGACGACGCCGTTCGGGTACGCCTCCGACGAGGCGAGGGTGAGCGTCCCCGGCGGGATCTCGGTGTCGAACAGCCGTGGGCCGGAGCCGCGGGCTGTGGGATAGACGAACAGGTGCAGCTCGTCCACCAGCCCGTCCGCCAGCATCGCCCGTACCAGGGTGCCGCTGCCGCTGACGTAGAGGCCGCCCTCGACCTCCTCCTTCAGC
Source organism: uncultured Actinomycetota bacterium (assembly GCA_963727215.1). Lineage (GTDB taxonomy): Bacteria > Actinomycetota > Actinomycetes > Propionibacteriales > Propionibacteriaceae > Microlunatus. The sequence goes on along the minus strand of CAVSFR010000006.1, from coordinate 629,483 downwards.
CGTCGGATCGCCTCGCGGTCGTACGCGCCAACGACCCGTGAATTCCGCCAGGTCGGGTCGGCCAGTGTCCCGGACACCACGTACTTCGTGGTGTCGTTGAAGAAGGGGGCGCCCGGGTCGTCGGCCTCCGTGCGGTTCGACCAGCCCTGCTCGAACATCTCGTACGTGGTGCGGCCGAGCAGGATGGCGCCACAGCCCGAGGTCACGGCGCCGATGGCCTGACCCATGGCCGGGTCGAAGCCGTAGCTGGCGGTCCAGGACGGGGTGTCGATGACGCCGTCGAGGCTGATGAACTCGTGCACCTGGATCGTTCCCATGGCGTCTGCCCTTCTGTGTCGTTGCGGGTTGCCGGGGTAGACCGGGCCCGCGGCGAGAAGTCATCGGCGGTGGGTCAGACCCCGGTGCCCCCGGTCGGGGTCAGGAACTCGACCTGGGTGGCGCGGCACAGCGGCTCGCGGGCCTGCAGGAAGGTGGCGGTGTGCGGCTGCCGCTCGTGCTCGTCGAGGGCCTCCCGGTCGGTGTAGCACTCGTAGAAGATCCGCGAGAGCGGCGCGTCGACGACGGTGTGCACCGTGTAGACCAGGGTGTCGGGCTCGTGCGCGGCGATACCGGGCAGCATCTGCTGCACCAGCGCGTCGAACAGTTCCGCACTCGAAGCGTCAACGAGGTCGAAGCGAACCACCAGGGCGAACATCTCACTCCTCTTGTCGGGTTGTCGGGACAGCACTGCTGGAGCCTTGGACCACCAGGTCGGGTGAGAAGAACGCCGACCGTGGCCGGCTCCTCGGGAACGGGCCCGCCCCCATCGTGCAGGAGGCCGCCGGCGCCATGCCCCTCACCCCGCGAAGACGACCTCGCCGGCGTCGGGGTGGTGGACGCCCGCCAGGATCTTGACCAGCGTCGACTCGCCGGTCAGGTTTTCGCCGACGAGCGCGGATGGAGTCATCGAGCCCCTCAAGCATGAAGCGTTTCAACAGAGCAGCCGACGTCGAGGTATGTCTGGTCAGCGCGTCAAGGACCGCACGGCCTGAAGGGGACTCGCAGCAACTGCGATAGGCAACTCGACCGTCACCATTGGCGGCGCAGCGCGGCCGGAGGATCGAGCGCTGAGGGCGGCAAATCCGGGTTCTGAAACGTTGGTCACCGTCAGACTCTGGAACGCAGAATGGCGGGTGGGCCGTGCTTCGTGGAACCCGCTCCACCGCGTTACCCTCAGGTTCGCACCGTGTCCTGACCCCGAGGTGCAGAAGTAGGTCTGCCGTGCGCATTGCCCTGTTCATCACCTGTCTGGCCGACGCGATGTTTCCTGACGTCGGCCGCGCCACCGTCACGGTGCTCGAGCGGCTGGGCCACACGGTGGACTTTCCCCAGCGACAGACCTGCTGCGGCCAGATGCACGTCAACACCGGCTACCAGCGGGACGCGAGACCGCTGGTGGAACAGTTCGTCGACGTCTTCGAGCCCTACGACGTGATCGTCGCCCCGTCCGGCTCGTGCGTCGGCTCGGTCCGCCACCAGCACCAGATGGTCGCCGAGCGGTTCGGCACCCCCGCACTGGTGGAGCGGGTCCGCGTCACCGCGGCCAAGACGTATGAGCTGTCAGAGCTGCTGGTCGACGTGCTCGGGGTGACCGACGTGGGGGCCTACTTCCCGCACCGCGTGACCTACCACCCCACCTGCCACTCGCTGCGGATGCTGCAGGTGGGGGACAAGCCGACCCGGCTGCTGCAGGCCGTCGAGGCGCTCGAGCTGGTCGAGCTGCCGGACGCCGACCAGTGCTGCGGCTTCGGCGGCACCTTCGCGGTCAAGAACGCCGACACCTCGACGGCGATGCTGGGCGACAAGATGCGCAACGTCGCCAGCACCGGGGCCGAGATCTGCACCGCCGGTGACAGCTCGTGCCTGATGCACATCGGTGGTGGGCTCTCCCGGCTGCGGGCGGGGGCCAAGACCGTGCACCTGGCTCAGATCCTCGCTGCCACCCGCGAGCAGCCGATGGTGCTGGCCGCAGGTCGCCAGGACGCGGACGTGCACGCCGGTCCGAGGGCGATCGCATGACCGCGGTCCACCTGGGGATGCCCGTCGTCTCCCCCCGGGGCGTCGGGCACCTGCGCGGCGACGAGAGCTTTCCCGACTTCGCCCGGCACTCGCTCACCGACACCCAGCTGCGGCGCAACCTCGGCAACGCCACCAGGACGATCCGGGCCAAGCGGGCCGACGTCGTCGCCGAGCTCCCCGACTGGGAGGGGCTGCGCGAGGCCGGCCGCCAGCTCAAGGTGCACACCATGGCGCACCTGCCCGAGTACCTGGTCCAGCTCGAGAAGGCCGTCACCGCACGGGGCGGTGTCGTGCACTGGGCTCGCGACGCGGCCGAGGCCAACCAGATCGTCGTCGACCTCGTCCGGGCCACCGGCAGCGACGAGGTGGTCAAGGTCAAGAGCATGGCCACCCAGGAGATCGCGCTCAACGAGGCCCTCGAGGATGCGGGCATCGCCGCGTTCGAGACCGACCTCGCCGAGCTGATCGTCCAGCTGGGCCACGACAAGCCGTCGCACATCCTGGTCCCGGCCATCCACCGCAACCGGTCGGAGATCCGCGAGATCTTCCTGCGCGAGATGGGCGACGTCGACCCGGAGCTGACCGACGAGCCCGCCGCCCTGGCCGCGGCCGCCCGGCGGCACCTGCGGCGCAAGTTCCTCTCCGCCCGGGTCGCGGTCAGCGGCGCCAACTTCGCGGTGGCCGAGACGGGCACGCTGTCAGTGGTCGAGTCCGAAGGCAACGGCCGGATGTGCCTGACCCTGCCGCAGACCCTGATCACGGTGATGGGCATCGAGAAGCTGGTCCCCACGGCCCGCGACCTCGAGGTGTTCCTGCAGCTGCTGCCGCGCTCCTCCACCGGCGAGCGGATGAACCCCTACACCTCGCTGTGGACCGGTGTCACCCCCGGCGACGGCCCGCAGGAGTTCCACCTGGTGCTGCTGGACAACGGCCGGACCGCGGTGCTGTCGGACGACCGGGGCCGGGACGCCCTCAACTGCATCCGTTGCAGCGCCTGCCTCAACGTCTGCCCGGTCTACGAGCGGGCCGGCGGCCACGCGTACGGGTCGGTCTACCCCGGGCCGATCGGCGCGATCTTGTCCCCGCAGCTGACCGGGGTGGAGGACAACGCCTCCCTGCCGTACGCCTCGTCGCTCTGCGGCGCCTGCTACGACGTCTGCCCCGTGAAGATCGACATCCCGTCGATCCTGGTCCACCTGCGGGCCAAGCACACCGAGACCTACGCCGAGGAGCACCGGCTGCCCAGCGCGGAGGCCACGGCGATGAAGGCTGTGGCCTGGGTGATGCGGAACCCGGCCCGGTGGACGCTCGCGTTGCGTAGCGGGCGGCTGGGCCGCGTCCTCGGCCGCAAGCGAGGCGTTATCGGTGACGTACCGCTGCCCGTGGCCTCGCAGTGGACCGGCAGCCGCGACCTCGCCCGACCGCCCCAGCAGACCTTCCGGGACTGGTGGGCAGCCGAGCACGAGACCGCCGCCCCGAAGGATGCCCAATGACCGCCCGGGACGACGTGCTGGCACGGATCGCTGCAGCGCACGTGTCGGCGCCGCCGGCAGACCTCCCGTACGAGGCCGTGGCCCGCGACTACCGGACGACGTCCGAGCTGGATGCGGCCGCCCTGACCGTACGACTGGTCGACCGGCTGCTCGACTACAAGGCGCTGGTCCGGCAGTGCTCCCCGATCGAGCTGCCCACCGTCCTCGCTCAGGCGCTGTCCGAGCGCGGGGCGCGGAGCATCGTGGTCCCGGCGGGGCTGGCGGAAGGCTGGCTGGCCGAGGTGCCTGACGGACTGCTGCGAGTGGACGGCATCGAGCCGACCGACCAGCTGAGCGTGGCCGAGCTGGACCAGACGGACGGCGTTCTCACTAGCTGCGCGGTCGCGGTGGCGGAGACCGGAACGTTGGTGCTGGACGGCTCAGCCGGTCAGGGACGCCGGCTGGTCAGTCTGATCCCTGACTACCACCTCTGTGTGGTGCTGCCGGCGCAGGTCGTCGCGGACGTACCACAGCTCGTGGCCCGCCTCGACATCACCCGGCCGACGACCATGATCAGCGGTCCGAGCGCTACCAGCGACATCGAGCTGAACCGGGTCGAGGGAGTGCACGGGCCGCGGACGCTCGAGGTCATCGTGGTCGGGCCCTGACCCGGAGGTCAGGGCCCGCTGATCTCACGTCATCTGCATGATGACGATCACCAGGATGATGATCACGAGAACGCCGATGATGGTGCCGATGATTCCTCTGTTCATGGCCAGAAGGTAGCAGAGGTGATCGTCGTTGGGGCGGTATTCACCCAGGCCAGAACGCGAATGCCGGCGGCGCCCGCCGGTTCTGGCGCTCAGCCCAGGTGCCGGCCCAGGAGGGTCAGGTCAGCCGGGCTGAGCCGGTCGCTCGACGTGGCGGCGTGGTGCCAGAACGGGTACATCAGCGGGCTGGCGCTGACGGTGTCGAGCCGCTCCATCTCGTCGGCGGACAGGCTGAGCTCGGCGGCGGCGAGGTTGTCGCTCAGCTGCGCCTCGGTGCGCGCGCCGACGATCAGCGACGTCACCGCGGGCTTGGCGAGGGTGTACGCCAGCGCGATCTGAGCGGCCGAGACGCCACGGCTCTCACCGATCGAGACCAGCTCCTCGATGGTGTCGTAGAGCTTGTCCTCGTCGTTGACCGGCGGCTCGCTCCACTCGCCCAGGTGCCGGCTGCCGGCTGGCGCCTCGACGTCGCGGCGGTACTTGCCCGACAGGAGTCCGCCGGCGATCGGGCTCCAGACCAGGATGCCGACACCCTGGTCGACGCAGGCCGGCACGATCTCGTTCTCGATATCGCGGTTCTGCAGGGAGTAGTAGACCTGCTGGCTGACGAAGGACGCCGTACCCAGCCGATCTGCCGTGCCGAGCGCCTTCATCAGCTGCCACGCGGCGTAGTTGGAGCAGCCGATGTAGCGCACCTTGCCCGAGGTCACCAGGTAGTCGAGGGCGTGCAGGGTCTCTTCCAGGGGAGTCTGGCCGTCCCACTCGTGCACCTGGTAGAGGTCGATGTAGTCGGTGTTGAGCCGTCGCAGGCTGGCCTCCGCTCCGCGGATGATGTGGTGCCGCGACAGGCCGGCGTCGTTCGGTCCCTCGCCCATCGGCATCCGGACCTTGGTGGCCACCAGGACCTCGTCGCGGGCGGAGCCCAGCGCAGCGCCGAGAATCTCCTCCGACGTGCCGTTGGAGTAGACATCGGCGGTGTCGAACAGGTTGACCCCGGCGTCGCGGGCGAGGCTGATCTGCCGTTTCGCCCCCTCGACGTCGATCTGCCCGACGGCGGCGGCCCACCCGCTGCCGCCGAAGCCCATGGTGCCGAGGGTGATGGTCGAGACGCGGAGGCCTGAGCGGCCAAGCTGACGGTATTCCATGGCGGGAGCCTAGAACCTCCGACGTCCGACGGCCCTCATAGGGTGAGCCCACCGCCGAGCGCCGGCACGGCTGACGCCAACCAGGAGGACTCTCATGCCGGACCGGGTCGAGAGCGGCTATGCCGCCGGGCTGCTGCTGCTGACCGCGGCCACCGGGGCCCTGGACGCGGTCAGCTATCTCGCCCTCGACCGCGTCTTCACCGGGAACATGACCGGCAACGTGCTCTTCATCGGCTTCGGGCTGGTGGGCGTCGAAGGCATCCCGGTGCTCAACAACCTGGTGGCGCTGCTGACCTTCGCGCTCGGTGCGGCGCTCGGCTCGCGGCTCACCCGCGGGACGTCGGGACCGGTGCGGCTGCCCCTGCGGGGACTGCTGATCGTGCTGGTCGACACCGTGGCGCTGCTCGTCTTGGCGCTGGTCTGGCTGGCGCTGGGCCCGATCGGCCGGCCGACGATGATCGTGCTGACCGGCCTGCTCGCCCTGCTGCTCGGGGCGCAGGCCGCTGCGGTCCGCCACATCGGCATGCGTGACCTCTCAACCGTTGTCGTCACGATGACGCTGGTCAACCTCGCGGCGGACAGCCGGCTGGCCGGCGGGGCAGCAGCGGCGTGGACGCGCCGAATCGCGGCCCTGGTCACGATGGGACTGGGCGCGCTCGTCTCCGCCGCCGTCACCCGCCACTTCGGCGGGCCGTATGCGCTGCTGCTGGCCGGGATCGTGATGGCGGTCGCGGCGGTGGTCCTCGGCCGGGCCCGCGGACGGGACGCGTCGCAGGCTCTGGGTCACGGTGCCGTCCACGAGCTTGCCGAGGCTTCGGTACTTCCCGGCCCCGCGCCCAGCGTGTAACCTCCGGCACACACGCCACTGCCGCGTGCCGCCGACGACGACGGGATCGCCGTGGACCTGAGCCGCAGGACCCTGCTTGCCGGTGCAATCGGCGTACCGGTGGCCGCCCTCACCGGGTGCGCCGGCACGGTGGCCAAGCCGGGCGACCTGTCGAGGCTGCGGATCATGGCGCCGGCCAGTCCCGGCGGCGGCTGGGACACCACGGCCCGCCTGCTGCAACGGGTGATCCGCTCCACCGGGCTGGCCCGCAACGTCCAGGTCTTCAACGTCGAGGGCGCCGGCGGCACCATCGGTCTGGGCCAGCTCAGCCGCGAGGCGGACGACGCGCTGCTGATGATGATGGGTCTGGTCATGGTCGGGGCGGTCGAGACCAACAAGGCGAAGGTCAAGGTCACCGACGTGTCGCCGATCGCCCGGCTGGTCGGGGAGACCGAGATCCTCGTCGTGCCGGCCGACTCGCCGTACCAGACGCTCAAGGACTTCGTCGAGGACTGGCGCGCCTCGACCAGGGAGCACCCCGTGGCCGGTGGCTCGGCCGGCGGCACCGACCAGATCTTGGCCGGGCTGCTCGCCCAGGCCGGTGGCGTGGATCCGAAGCAGATCAACTACATCCCCTACTCCGGTGGCGGGCAGTCGCTGGCCGCGCTGCTCGGCGGCAAGGTCGCTGCCGGCATCTCCGGCATCGGCGAGTACGGCGGCCAGGTCCTCGCCGGCAAGCTCCGCGGCCTCGCCGTCTCGAGCGAGAAGCGGTCGGCCCAGGTCCCGGACGTGCCGACGATGACCGAGGCCGGCTACGACGTGGTCCTGTCCAACTGGCGGGGCCTGATGTCGCACCCGCAGCTGTCGCCGGAAGCCCGGACCGACCTGACCGACCTCGTCACCCGGGCGCACGACAGCCCGGAGTGGAGGGACGTGCTGGCCAAGAACGGCTTCGACGACCTCTACCTGACCGGGGACGACTTCGGGACGTTCCTCACCGAGGAGGAGCAGCGCGTGCAAAAGGTCCTCGCCGAGATCGGTCTCACGTGAGTGCGCCCGGACGGTCTCGCGTGAGCGCCACCGAGGCCCGCGAGGTCGAGCAGGTCGTCGTGGCGGACCCGAAGCCGCGCCGCCGCTACGGGGAGCTTGCGCTGAGCCTGGCCCTGGTCGCGCTCGGGCTCTACGTCCTCCTCGACGCGTCCACGATCGCCATCCCCGGCTCGTCCAACACCGTCGGGCCCCGCTTCTTCCCGTACCTGGTCGGCGGGGCCACCGTCGCCGTCGGGGTGCTGCTCGCCGTCCGCATCCTGCGCGGCGACCAGGGTCCCGCCGAAGAGGGCGAGGACATCGACCCGAACGCCTCCACGTCATGGCGCTCGGTCGGCATCATCGCGCTCGCCTTCCTGCTGCACGCGCTCCTGATCAACGTCGTCGGCTGGCCGCTGGCTGTGACCTCGATGTTCGGCGTGGTCGCCTGGGCGCTCGGCGCCCGCGGCATCATCCGGCCGCTGATCGCCGGTGGCATCACCTCGGTCGTCATCTGGGTGATCTTCGTGAAGGCCCTCGGCGTGGTGCTGCCCGGCGGGATCCTGCTCGAGCTGGCGACGGGTTGGTTCTAGATGTCTGTCGCGGGGGTTCCAGGGGGTCGTCCCCCTGAGGTGGAGGAGTCTGTCGCGGGGGTTCCAGGGGGTCGTCCCCCTGAGGTGGAGGAGTCTGTCGCGGGGGTTCCAGGGGGTCGTCCCCCTGAGGTGGAGGAGTAATGGAGTCACTCCAGGCGCTGCTCGGCGGCTTCGCCGAGGCGGCCACGCCGATCAACCTGCTCTTCGCCCTGCTGGGCGTGCTGCTCGGCACCGCGGTCGGCGTGCTGCCCGGTATCGGGCCCGCGATGACCGTGGCGCTGCTGCTGCCCATCACCTACGTGTTGGAGCCGACGGCCGCGTTCATCATGTTCGCGGGCATCTACTACGGCGGCATGTACGGCGGCTCGACGACCTCGATCCTGCTGAACACCCCCGGCGAGTCGAGCTCGATCATGACCGCGCTCGAGGGCAACAAGATGGCCAAGGCCGGCCGCGGGGCCGCCGCCCTGGGCACCGCCGCGATCGGCTCGTTCGTGGCCGGCACGCTCGCGACCCTGCTGCTCGCCCTCGTCGCGCCGACGGTCGCCGACCTCGCCATCTCCATCGGGCCGGCGGACTACTTCGCCCTCGCGCTGCTGGCCTTCCTCGCCGTGGCCACGGTGCTGGGCGCGTCCCCGCTGCGCGGAGTCGCCTCGCTCTGCCTCGGGCTTTTCCTCGGCCTCGTGGGGACGGACCTGCTGACCGGCCAGCAGCGGTTCAACTTCGGCATTCCGCAGCTGGCCGACGGCATCGACGTGGTGATCGTGGCGGTCGCCCTGTTCGCGGTCGGCGAGGCGCTCCACGTGGCGTCCCGGCTGCGGCACGGGCCGGTTCAGGTGATGGGCAGCTCGGGCTCGTTCATGACCCGCAACGACTTCCGTCGTTCGTGGAAGCCGTGGCTGCGCGGAACGGCGTTCGGGTTCCCCTTCGGCGCACTGCCGGCGGGTGGGGCCGAGATCCCGACCTTCCTCTCCTACGCCACCGAGCGCCGGCTGACCAAGCACCCCGAAGAGTTCGGCCACGGCGCGATCGAGGGCGTCGCCGGCCCGGAGGCGGCGAACAACGCGGCGGCCGCCGGCGTGCTGGTGCCGCTGCTCACGCTCGGGCTGCCCACCTCAGCCACAGCCGCCATCCTGCTGGCAGCTTTCCAGGGCTACGGCATCCAGCCTGGTCCGACCCTGCTGACCACCGACTCGACCCTGGTCTGGACCTTGATCGCCTCGCTCTTCATCGGTAACACGATGCTGCTGGTGCTGAACCTGCCGCTGGTCGGCATCTGGGTAAAGCTGCTCAAGATCCCGCGCCCCTACCTCTATGCCGGCATCTTGATGTTCGCCTCGCTCGGCTCGTACGCGGTCAACGCCGACCCGCTCGACCTGGTCATCCTTCTGGTCCTCGGCCTGCTCGGCTTCGCCATGCGCCGCTTTGGCTGGCCGGTCGCACCGGCGGTGATCGGCCTCATCCTCGGACCTGTCGCCGAGACCAACCTGCGCCGCGCGCTGGCCATCAGCAACGGACACCTGGGCACCCTGGTCGAGTCGTGGTTCAGCCGGATCATCCTGCTCGTGGCGCTGGTGGTGGTCCTCGGGCCGGTGCTGCTCAAGCTCACCCGGCGACGCAGCGCCCTACTGACCGACACAGGAGCGGCATGAGTGTGGTGGTGGGCTACCTGCCCGGAGCCGAGGGGCGGGCCGCGCTCGAGCGCGGGATCATCGAGGCGCGGCTGCGCGGGACGAACCTGGTCGTGGTCAACACCAGCCGCGGCGACGCGCTGGTCGACGAGCGCTACCTGCAGGGGTCGGCGGTCGAGGCGCTCCGCGGTGAGCTGGCCGGGCTGGATGTCCCCGCCGAGCTGCGGCAGGTCGACACCGGGGCGGACGTGGCCGAGCACCTCGACGAGATCGCCGAGGAGGCGGACGCTGAGCTGGTGGTGATCGGGCTCCGACGCCGGTCCCCGGTGGGCAAGCTCATCCTGGGCAGCGCCGCCAGCCGCATCCTGCTGACCGTCGGCCGTCCGATCCTGACGGTCAAAGCCTGACCGGCGCGCCCTGAGCTCACCGCAGGGGGCCACAGCACCCCGAGCCTGCGAAGGTCAGAACTCCTGGCGCCGACGCAGGGCCCTCGGCCGACCGTCCGGGTCGAGCACGACCCGGTAGAGCGGTTCCGCCCACCGCTGCTGCCAACGCGACAGGCTGATCGGCGGCAGGGGGACCAGCCGACCAGGGGGACGCGGGCCCGCCTCCCCGCCGTCGTGCCAGGCCTGCAGCCGCGACGCGGAGGCGGCGAAGGCGTCGAACATGCCCTCCGCGCTGACGCAGTCCGCCATCACCTCGAGCAGGGCCTGATCGTCCAGATCACGAGGTGCCGTCCCCCGCTGAATCCGCGAGATGTCGCCGGGGAAGTCCGCCGGGCCGATCTCGCGGTCGAGGTGCTCGGCCGCCAACGTCAGCCGGATCCGTCGGGCGTACGCGGAGTGGTCGCCGCTGCCGGTGTCGACCACCACGGCTGACAGCTCCGAGTCGTGCGTCCAGGAGCGTCGGTTGAAGTTGTCCGAACCGATGGTGGCCCAACAGTCGTCCATCACGCAGACCTTGGCGTGCACGTAGACGGGCGTGCCGGCGTGGTTCTCCAGGCCGTAGACGGCCACCCGGTCCCCAGCCGCCTCCTGCAGCAGCTGCAGGGCCTTCAACCGGCCCAGCTGCTGGGGCACCCGGGAGAGCGGCGAAGACTGGTCGGGCACCTGGGGGAGCACCGCGATCACCCGCAGCCGCTCGTTGCGGTGCAGGTTGTCCACGAACGCCTGGACGACGTCGGGCGACCACAGGTACTGGTCCTCCAGGTAGACGAGCTCGTCGGAGCGCGCCAGGGCTTTGCTGTAGCCGCGGGCCACGCTGCGTTCCCCGCCGCGCGCGAACGGGTAGTCGCGCCCGTGCCTCAGGTTGGGGTAGGTGCGCAGCAGCTGTACCACGTGGGTGCCGCCCGGGACGGCCGGCGGCGGCGGAGCCTGCGGGGGCAGCGGGTCTGGGCTGGTGTCCATCCTGGTGAACCGGTCGTGCAGCCACTGGACCGGGTTGCGGCTGAGCGGCGTCGGGTCGAGCCACCGCTCCCGGAAAACCGTCTCCACGTCGTGCACGGCCGGGCCGGAGATCGCCGCCTGGACGTCGTGCCAGGGCGGTCGCGGGCCGTACGCCGCCGCCATCGACTGCGGCTGCGGGTCACCGAGGTGTCGGGCGTCGTCGCGTCGGGAGTGGCAGAGGTCGATGCCGCCGACGTAGGCGATGTCACGCTCGGGGCTGCCGCCGTACCGGATGACCAGCATCTTCTGGTGGTGGGAGCCGCCGGTCCGCACCCGCATGTCCAGCAGCACCTCGGCCCCGTGGGCCTGCAGCTGCTCACCCAGGTGCCGGTTCTCCGCGGCGGAGAAGGAGAGCTTGTCCCAGTGCGAGCGCCAGATCAGGCCTCGGACGTCGACGCCGCGCTCGTCCGCGGCCGACAGCAGGTCCTCGATCCCGCTGGCCGGGTCGTCGGTCAGCTGCTCGTCGGGGTCCCCGCGCCAGTCGGAGAAGTAGATCAGGTCTCCCGGCCCGGTCTGAGGGATGCGTTCAGCGAGCTCGGCGAAGTAGGTCGACCCGTGCACCAGGGGCCGCACATGGTTGCCGGTCGACCAGGCTCCCGGGCCGGCCTGCTGGTCGTCGAGCGTGGTCTGGTCGTTGCCGCGCTCTGCCTTGCTCAGCAGCCATTCGTCCAGCTCCAGGGCCACTGCCTACGCCACCGTCCGCACGTGATCACAGTAGTGCGCTCGAACGGACCGCCTGCTCGCACGCCCGCCGTGGCCAGGGTTATCGTAACGATCACCGGCGGGAGGGAACCCATGAGCGCGCAGTCCAGTCAGCACCGCATCCTGGTCGGGGTCAACCACGGCCAGGCCGAGACGGTCCTGCTGCAGGCGGCCCACTTTGCCCGCGCGCTGGACGCCGTGCTGGTGTGCGCCCACGTCGACGTCGGTCGTTATGTCGTCGACGAGCGTCCGGACGGCACGGTTGTCAGCCGGCCGCTCGACCCCGACCTGCCCGAGCTGGCCGACACCGACTTCGACCCAGCCCTGGCCGACCACATCCAGACCGTGGTCAGCCCGCTCGAGGTCAGTTTCCGCGAGCTCGCCGGCGACCGTGCCTACGCCCTCAGCCGGCTGGCTGAGATCTGCGACGTGGACGCCATCGTGGTCGGTAGCCGGCGCCGCGGCGTCCGCTCCGGCCTCAAGGAGTTCTTCGGAGGCTCGATCGCCGCGCAGCTGGCCCACCGGCAGCACCGGCCGGTGATCGTGGTGCCGGTCGCCCCGGTTCCGGCCGGCGGCCCGATGCCCTGGGAGCCACCCGGCCCCGTCTGAGCCGTCCCCGTGGCGCAGCGGCTCTCCTCAGGCCAGCTCGAGGCCACCCGGGCTGTCGAGGACGATCCGCACGACCTCGTGCAGCTCCGGGGTGAGGTCGGCCTCCGGCAGCGTCAGCTGCCACGCGTCGAGCGCCACCGTGTAGACGAAGCGGTCCGGGCTCGGAGAGCTGGGCGCGAGCGTGGTCAGGTCTGCCCGCAGCAGCAGCTGCCGCACCTCAGGACCCTGCGGGTCGTCGTCGAGGTCGAGCTCGCCCTGGCGTGTCGTGCCGCCGAAGCCGCCGGTACGGCGGACCCCGACCCGTCGCGCCTGCTCAGCCGGGGCGACGTCGACCGGGGGTGCGGCGGGCGGGGTGATCGGATCGGCCGACCCGCCGGCCGCCAGCACCCCCACCTGCTGCCACGCAGCGCGGATGTGCTCGGCAACGCCGGCCTCGTCGGGGAAGAGGCGGACGGCGGAGCTGACGGTGGCGGCCGCGAAGCCGGCGAAGTCGACGTCGGCCCCCACCTCACCACCGGTCAGGGTGTCGTACCACACCTTGCCGGCACGCTCCCAGCTCGAGCCACCGATGCCGATGGCCGCGAGGGCGAAGGCGCGGTTCGGGATGCCGGAGTTGAGGTGCACGCCGCCGTTGTCGTCGCTGGTGTCCACGTAGTCGGCCATCGAAGCCACCTGCGGGTCGCGTCCGAGCTTCGGATCGTCGTAGGCCGTTCCGGGCTCCGTCATCGATCGCAGGGCCTTCGCGTTGATACCCGGCAGGAATATCCCCTCGCCGATCAGCCAGTCCGCCGCCGCCGCGTCCTGGCCCAGGGCACGCTGCTTCGTCATCGAGGCAAAGACGTCACTGACGCTCTCGTTCAGCGCCCCGGACTGGCCGGAGTAGGTGAGCCCGGCGGTGTACTGGGTGACGCCGTGGGTGAACTCGTGCGCCATCACGTCCATCGGCTTGGTGAAGCGGTCGAAGACCTCCCCGTCCCCGTCGCCGAAGACGAGCTGGCTGCCGTCCCAGAAGGCGTTGTCGTAGTCTCGGCCGTAGTGCACGGTGACCGTCAGCGTCGCTCCCGCCCCGTCGACGGACCGTCGGTTGAACTGGGACGCGAAGAGGTCCCACACCTCGGCGGCGGAGTCGTACGCCTCGTCGACCGCGGCATCACCGGTCGGGGCAGCGCCGTCGGCCCGGGCGATCGCGCCGGGCAGCCGCTCGGTGTGGTCGGCGGTGTGGATGACGCGCTCAGCGGGATCGCCCGGCACCGCGGTGGCTCGGGGGAGCTGAGGGGCGCCGGTCCGCTGGTCACGCAGCCGCGCGTCGACCTGCAGGGTGGCACGCCCGCGACCGGCGAGCACCGGGTCTGCGGTGGTCGCGGCCAGGCGGGCGAGGAGGTAAGGCGGGACGAAGGTGCAGGTCATGAGGACTCCTCTGAGCTCGGCAGGGGGACTGTCTCAAGGATGCTCGCAGGGGACACTGACAGTCCCAGCGGCCCGGACTGCACCGGGCCAGCTTCCCCACCTTCCCAAGGCCGCTATCGATTGATTTTGTGCAAATCGCCGACGACATGGCTTGACGGGGGTGATGATGAGGGATGAGGCTGGCTGGTGAATGCGACGAGCGTAAGACAGCTCGGCGCCATTCGCGGTCAATTGATCGCAGACGCAAGGTAACGGCTCCTCCCTGGGGGGTGAGCGATTCCATGACCACGGGGGCTATGGACCTTGCAGCGCGACCTTGGACCCGCACGCGTTAGAGTTCGAGACGACACCTAACGCGATTTCGGCATGTCCACTTGAGGACATGTCATCAAGTTGCCACGGCCGGGAGGTGACTTCTTCGGCGTGGCTTGATTAACGTTCATCTCGAAACGTCACCAGCACCGCAACGCACCCCCCAAGCAGTTGCGGGCAATCGAAAGGAAAAACGCCATGCGCTCGTCTCGCATCGCTCGCAACACCGCTCGTATTATTGGCGCCGTCGCGGCGTCCGCCGTGCTTTTGGGCGGAGTATCCGCCGTTCCGGCCCACGCTCGCGCCCACGGAGTCAAGATTGTCTCGACCTCATCGGTCGTCGCTAGAGGAGCTCACGGCGTCTGATCACTTTTCCCCGCGATTCTCTGGCGGAAAGCCACTGAGCTCGAGCAGGCACGGCAGAGCGCCTTGTTGAGGTGAGAAGATCAACGCCCGCGGCCGACGGGGCCGCGGGCGGAGAATTCGTCAGACCCTTTTGACGCAGTGCGGTGTCAACGAGTCGCTGAAGAATTGGTGAGATTACCGGTGGTTTGTGTTCGGACGTATTCCGCTCGCACCATGGCAGCGCCCAGCTGAAGGCGGGTCTTGACCCCGAGTTCGTCCATCAGCTCAGAAATCCAGCGCCGCACCGAACGTACATTGATGCCGAGATTGCTAGCGATCGCCTGATCGGTCGAGCCGGTCATCAGCAAAGACATCAACATTTGTCGTCGGGGGTCGATCTCCAAGAACGTGGAAGCGACGATGGGGACCGCTGTGTCCCAGACGGCGTCGAACATGCGCTGCAGCGCCTCGACCAGCAGCGAGTGCCGGACCACCGACATCCGGAGCTCGTACCCCGGCATGTAGGACCGCATGGAGGGGATGATCGCCAGCTCGGCGTCCACGATGACCAGCTTCATCGGCACGGGGGCCGTCCGTGACTGCTCGCCCTTGGTGGTGTAGAGGGTGAGCTCCTTCAACCGGTCGGCGTCGAAACCCGGGTGGTACACGCAACGCAGCGTCGCCCCCCGCTCCAGCGCCTGCCACTCCGGCGCCTCCTCGCTCAGCGCCTCCTCTGTCGGAGACCGCTCCTCGGCGTAGGGGGGCTTGTCGAAGACGCAGATCTCTTTCTGCGCGGTGGCGCAGAGCTCGCGGTTCGCCGCCACGATCGCCTCCCGGCCGACGACGATGCGTACGTCGTCGCTCTGGGACTGAGACGCGGCCAGCAGGTGACTGTGCAGCGAGTCCGCGGCGACGGTGGCCATCTCCAGCTCGGACAGCCGTCGGGCCCGGAGCGCCTTGATGACCTCGGGCATCGGGAGCGCGCGCCACAGGCCCCGCGAGAGCTCGGTGGCCAGACCCAGCCGGCGCAGGTCTTCCAGGGATGCGGCCACCTTCTCCAGCGGCAGCGACGTGAGCTCGCTGAGCTGCTCGCCTCCGGCGGTACCGATGGGGGCCAGCGCGACGTAGACCGACTCTGCTTCGGTGCTGATGCCCAGGGGTTGCAGCATGGACGTCCTTCGACAGGGTGTGGGGGTCCCTAGACTGTAGCGGCCTCGGGCCGGGTCGTGAGAACGTCGAGCACGGTTGATCTCTCTGGACCGCGACGCCTGCTCCGCCCCGCAACCCCACAGCCCCAAGGAGTGCCCTCATGCCTCAGCTCGCCCAGATCGGCGTCACCGGTCTCGCGGTGATGGGACGCAACCTCGCCCGGAACTTCGCGCGTCACGGACACCGCGTCGCGATCCACAACCGGACCTACGCCAAGACCGCGTCCTTGCTGCAGGAGGCGGGCTCCGAGGGTGACTTCGTCGCGTCGGAGTCGATGGCGGACTTCGTCGCCTCGTTGGAGCAGCCCCGGCGCGTGATCATCATGGTCAAGGCCGGCCCGAGCACCGACGCGGTGATCGAGGAGCTGATCCCGCTGCTGGACCCCGACGACATCGTGATCGACGCGGGCAACGCCCACTTCCCCGACACGATCCGCCGTGAGGGCTGGCTCTCCGAGCTCGGTCTGCACTTCGTGGGCACGGGAGTGTCCGGTGGTGAGGAGGGCGCTCTCAACGGCCCCTCGATCATGCCGGGCGGCTCGCGGAAGTCGTATGAGTCGCTGGGCCCGCTGCTGGAGGACATCTCGGCCAAGGTCGAGGGCGAGCCCTGCTGCACCTACGTCGGACCAGACGGCGCCGGGCACTTCGTCAAGATGGTGCACAACGGCATCGAGTACGCCGACATGCAGCTGATCGCCGAGGCGTACGACCTCATCCGCGCGGCCACCGGCGCGAGCGCCGCCGAGGTCGGCAAGATCTTCTCCACCTGGAACGAGGGCGACCTGGAGTCGTTCCTGATCGAGATCACCGCCGGCGTGCTGGCCCACACCGACGCGGAGAGCGGGGCTGCCTTCGTCGACCTCATCCTGGACCAGGCGGAGCAGAAGGGTACGGGCCGCTGGACGGTGCAGAACGCGCTCGACCTCGGCGTCCCGATCACCGGCATCGCCGAGGCGACCTTCGCCCGCGCCCTGTCCGGTTCGGTACCCCAGCGCGAGGCGGCCCGCGGCAAGCTGGCCGCGCACACCGCAGGCTGGGAGATCGAGGACCCCGAGGCGTTCGTCGAGGACGTCCGGCAGGCGCTCTACGCCTCCAAGGTGGTGGCCTACTCCCAGGGGTTCGACCAGATCGCCGCCGCGAGTGCGGAGTACGGCTGGGACATCGACCGCGGCGCCATGGCCCGGATCTGGCGGGGCGGCTGCATCATCCGCGCGCGCTTCCTGAACCGGATCACCGAAGCCTACGAGCGCGACGCCGACCTGCCCCTGCTGCTAGCCGACGACTACTTCGCCGACGCGGTGGGCAACAGCCTGGCCGCCTGGCGTCGGGTCGTCGCCGGGGCCGCTCAGAACGGCATCCCCACGCCGGCGTTCTCGTCCTCGCTGGCCTACTACGACGGCATCCGGGCCGAGCGGCTGCCCGCCGCCCTGATCCAGGCGCAGCGCGACTTCTTCGGCGCCCACACCTACCGCCGGGTCGACAAGGAAGGCACCTTCCACACCGAGTGGACGGCCGACCGCAGCGAGACCTCGATCGAGGACGCCTCGCACCCGGTGCTGCCTCCTGAGCCGGCCGAGAAGGCGGACCCGACGCCGGCCTGACGATGGCACCCGCCCTCCCTCGACCTACCCTGCCTCGACCGGTCCGACAGCTGGCCCGCCCCGCTGAGCGGGTGGGCCGGTTGGCCGGCGCTCTGGCGACCAGGGCGGCCAACGAGGTCGCCGCCCCGCGGTTCAGCCGACGGGCCGCGCGCCACGCGATGCTGCCCAACGGTGCCGTGGCGGTCTTCTTCGCCACCGGACCGGAGAATCTCTACCAGTTCGACCAGTGGCGAAGACCGCTGGAGGAGCTGGCCGGGCAGCGGCCGGTGGTGGTCGTGGTGGACCGTCCGGACACCGGTGCGGAGATCTTGCGGCGGAGCGCGCTGCCGGTGACCCTGGCGCGGGGCAGTGCTGCCCTGGAGGAGCTGGTGGCCGAACGCGACGTCCGCGTCGTGCTCTACCTCAACCAGGTGGAGGCGAACTTCCGGATGCTGCGCTTCGCCCAGCCGGTGCACATCCAGCTCGGGCACGGCGAGAGCGATAAGGCCTCCAGCGTCTCCCACCAGCACGTCGCTTACGACCTGACCTTCGTCGGCGGGCCGGCCGGCAGCGAGCGGTTGGGGGCGGCGCTACGCGGCTTCGACGCGGCGAAGCGCACCGTCCAGGTCGGGCGCCCGCAGCTCGACCACCACTACCCGGGTGCCCCGGACTGGCCGGTGGGCTCCGGGCGGCGGATCTGGTACGCCCCGACGTGGGAGGGTGACCGGCCGAGCATCGCGTACGGGTCCCTGGCCAGCCACGGCGTCGCCGTGGTCGAGGCGCTGCTCGCCGACAGGTCCGTCCGGGTGATCTACCGGCCGCATCCGCGGACCGGCCGGGCATCGCCCGCACACGCGGCTGCTGACCGGCGGATCCGAGAGCTGCTGCGGGCCGACCGGGGCCGGCACCTCGTCGACGAGGGCGCGTACGGCTGGCAGTGGGCCTTCGCCGACGCCTGCATCACCGACGTCTCCGCGGTCGCCTACGACTGGCTGGGCACCAGCAAGCCGCTGGTGGTCACCGAGCCGGCGGCGACCGCGTACCGTCCGGTCTCGCCGCTGCTCGAGCGGCTGCCGCTGCTGGTCGCCGCGGATGCAGCCGAGGTGCTCGCCCGGCTGGCGGTGGTCGACCCCGAGCTCGCCGCGCTCAGCCGGCACTACTTCGGCGACACGGCTGACCGGGCCAGCACGGCCCGCTTCCATGCGGCGATCGAGCGGGCCTACGCCATCACGGGGCGCTGACCGGGACCTTCAGAGACCGCGAAGAAAGTCGGGGTCGTCGTCGGGGCCCACCGGCCGCACCTTCTGGACACGGGTGCCGAGCGACTCCGCGTTGGGCCGGCCCAGGAGGAGCCAGCAGACGGCGCCGATCAGCGGCAGGCAGATGATGGCGGTGGCCCAGAGCCAGCGAGGCATCCGGCGGACGGCGTACGTCGGGGCCTGCGCCACCTCGACCACGCAGTAGATCATCAGCAGGGCCACGATGATGATCGGCAGGTACCGCCCCATGAAGGAAGTATGCGTCGGAGTGCGCGCAGGGACAATGTTCGCGGCGGCGGTCCCCGGCCGGGCGCGACGCCGCCACTAAGGTGAGCGGATGCCTGAGCCACGTCCCACTCCCGGCGGGCCGACGATCGCGGAGCTGCGCGACGTCACCCAGCCGCCGAGCGTGCGGACCAGGGCCGGGGCCGAGCACTGGGTCGCCTCGGCGTACCTGCGCGACATCTCGCCCTATCTGACGCGGGTGCTGCTGAGGGCGGGGTTCAGTGCCAACGGGGTGACCTGGCTGATGATCCTCAGCGCCGCGCTGGCCGCCGTGGCCACCGGCTGGCCGTCGCTGCTGGGTGCCCTGCTGGCCGTGGTCGCGGTCCAGCTGCAGATGCTGCTGGACTGCTCCGACGGCGAGGTGGCGCGCTGGCGGCGGACCTCGTCGCCCCTCGGGGTCTACCTGGACCGGATCGGCCACTACGTCGCCGAGTGCGGCATCGCCGTCGCGCTGGGCGTCCGGGCCACCGGCGGTCTGCAGCTGAGCGGGGTCTGGATCAGCGCCGGCCTGCTGCTCGGGCTGCTGGTGGCCCTGAACAAGGTCGAGAACGACCTGGTGCACGTCGCCCGGCACTACGCGGGGATGGCCCAGGTGCGCGACGCCGAAGCCGTCAAGGTGCCGACCCGTGGGCTGGTGCGGCGGGCGCGGCAGCTGGCCCGGTTCGTGCCGTTCCACCGCGTCTTCCACTCCGTCGAGCTGTCGCTGCTGGTGCTCGTCGCCGCGCTGGTGGACCTGGTCACCGACGGGGTGGCGACCCGCGTCCTGCTGGCGGCCCTGGTCGCCGCGGCCCTGGTCACCGTGGTGGGTCACCTCGCTGCCGTGCTGAGCTCCTCGCGGCTGCGGTGACCTCCCCGCCGACCGAGCGCCTCCCTCGTTTCGGGGCTGTGGTGCTGACCATGGGCACCCGGCCCGACGACCTCGTCCGGGCGCTGGAGTCCCTGCTCAGCCAGACCGGCGTCGAGCTGGACGTCGTCGTGGTCGGCAACGGCTGGCAGCCGGTCGGTCTGCCCGCGGGCGTCCGGGCGCACGGCCTGCCGGCCAACCGGGGCATCCCTGCCGGCCGCAACGCCGGCGTCCCGCTGGTCAGCGGCGAGCTGCTGTTCTTCCTCGACGACGACGCCCGGCTGCCCCACGACGGGGTGCTCGCCGCCATGGCGGCCCAGTTCACCGCCGACCCTCAGCTGGGCCTGGTGCAGCCGCGGGTGGTCGACCCGGACGGGCTGCCGGCGCCCCGGCGCTGGACCCCGCGCGTCCGGGTGGGGGACCCCGGTCGGAGCAGCCCGGCGATGTCGGTCTGGGAGGGGGCGGTGGCCATGCGGCGTCAGGCCTTCGACTACGCCAGCGGCTGGCCTGAACGCTTCTGGTACGCCCACGAGGGGATCGAACTCGCGTGGCGGGTCTGGGACGCCGGCTTCCACGTCCGCTACGACGGTGAGATCGAGGTCTACCACCCCGCGATCCAGCCCACCCGGCACGCGGAGTTCTACCGTTTCCAGGCCCGCAACCGGGTCTGGCTGGCCCGCCGCAACCTGCCCTTGCCCGTCGGCGTGGCCTACGTCTTGGTCTGGGCGGCCATCGGCGGCATCCGGCTGCGCAGCCGCGAGGCCGTGGTGGAGACCCTGCGCGGCTACTGGCTCGGCCTCAGCCGCGACGGCGGCCGTCGGCGTCCGATGTCGTGGCGCACCGTCGCCCGGATGGCCCTGGCCGGCCACCCGCCCCTCATCTGAGCCCCGACTTGTCAGCGTCGATGGCGGTCGGGGCGACCACTGACGCTGACAACTCGGTAGCGTTGCCGGGATGAGCAGCAACCGGGAGTGGTCGAGCTGGGCCATCGAGCAGGTCGAGGCCGACGCGAACCGGAGTGCGGACACGCACCTGCACGTCTTCCCGCTGCCGCCCGACTGGGGCGTCCGGCTCTACCTCAAGGACGAGTCGGTCCACCCGACCGGCAGCCTGAAGCACCGGCTGGCCCGCTCGCTCGTGCTGTACGGGCTCTGCAACAACTGGATCACCGAGGGCACGACGCTGGTCGAGGCGTCGTCAGGCTCGACGGCGGTCAGCGAGGCGTACTACGCGCGGCTCCTCGGGCTCGACTTCGTCGCGGTGATGCCGGCGACGACCGTCCGCGAGAAGTGCGCGTTGATCGAGTTCTACGGCGGCCGCTGCCACCTGGTCGAGGACCCGGGCACCATCTACGCGGTGGCCGCCGAGCTGGCCGCGCAGTGCGGTGGGCACTACCTGGACCAGTTCACCTACGCCGAGCGGGCCACGGACTGGCGCGGCAACAACAACATCGCCGAGTCGATGTTCGCCCAGCTGACCCGGGAGCCGCACCCCGTGCCGGCCTGGGTGGTGGTGGGCGCCGGGACCGGTGGGACGAGCGCGACCATCGGCCGGTACCTGCGGATGAAGCGGCTGGACGCCCGGCTCTGCGTGGTCGACCCGGAGGGCTCGGCCTTCGCCGAGTCCTGGACCCGCGGCGACACGAGCGTGACGGCCGTCGGCTCCAAGATCGAGGGGATCGGCCGGCCACGGGTCGAGCCGAGCTTCGTGCCCGAGGTGGTGGACCGGATGATCGCCGTCCCGGACGCCGCCTCGGTCGCGGCCATGCGCTGGGGCACGGCCAGGCTCGACCGCTGGCTCGGCGGCTCGACCGGCACCAACCTCTGGGGCGCGTTGCAGCTGGTGGCCGAGCTCGTGGCCGCCGGGACGGGCGGCAGCGTGGTGACCCTGCTCTGCGACGACGGCCGCCGGTACGTGAACAGCTACTACGACGACGCCTGGGTGGCCGCCCATGGCTGGGACCTCGCCCCGTACACCGAGGTGCTGGACGAGTTCCTCGCCACCGGCGTCCTCCGCACCGACTTGTCAGAACGTCAGTGTCCTATAGGGCTCTCAGATTCTGACAAGTCGGGTTAGAGCCGGGCCAGGACCAGACCGAGGGTGAAGCCGAGGGCCGCGAGCAGCTCGGTCGTGCCGGTGTTCTTGAGGACGGCGATGAGCTCTTGGCCGGCGGCGCCGCCCAGGACGCGGCGGCAGGCCGGGACCGAGCGGGCCAGACCGGCCAGGCCCAGCAGGGCCCAGGGGCTGGTCAGCAGCGCCACCACGACGACCAGCACCGCTGCGCCGGCGACGAGCCCGACGTAGCAGAGTCGGGTGCCGCGGTCGCCGAGCCGGGTGGCCAGGGTGCGCTTGCCGGTGGCGGCGTCACCCCGCAGGTCCCGCAGGTTGTTGGCCACCAGCAGGGCGCAGGCCAGCGCGCCCACCCAGGCACCGGTCAGCACAGCCGCCGCGGAGACCCGGCCGACCTGGACGTAGACCGTGCCGCACACCGCGACCAGGCCGAAGAAGACGAAGACCGACACCTCGCCCAGCCCGCGGTAGCCGTACGGGCGCTTGCCGCCGGTGTAGTACCAGGCCGCCAGGACGCAGAGCGCTCCGACGACGAGCAGCCACCAGTGCCCGGTCAGCAGCACCAGGGCGAGCCCCGCCAGAGCGCCGACGGCGAACGAGGCGAAGGCGGCCCGCTTGACCGCAGCGGGCCGGGCCAGGCCCGACCCGACCAGCCGCAGCGGTCCGACCCGGTTCGCGTCGGTGCCACGGATGCCGTCGGAGTAGTCGTTGGCGTAGTTGACGCCCACCTGCAGGGCGAGCGCGACGACCAGCGCCAGCACGGCGGCGACGAGGGAGAACCCGCGGGCGAAGACGGCCAGCCCGGTCGCGGCCAGCACCGGGGCCGCAGCGGCAGGCAGCGTCCGCGGTCGGGACCCGGCCAGCCACTGACCCGGTGTGGGGGACAGCACCTCGGTGGTCACGGGGTCTCCTGCTCGGTGTGGTGGGGGAGGGCTGTCGAGGAAGGTCGGGCGGTCAGATCGGCGACGAGCCGTCGCCGGTCGATCTTCCCACCGCTGGTGCGGGGCAGCGACGTCTGGCCGAGGACCGCGCGTGGTGCGGCGTACGTCGGCAGCCGGTCCCGCAGGTGGGCGCGGAGCCGGGTCGCCGCCTCGGGGTCGGCCAGGACCGTCTCGACGACGGCCACCACCGCCGTGCCCCACTCGGCGTCCGGGACGCCCACCACGGCGACGTCGGCGCTACCCAGCTCGGGCCAGGATCGGACGGCCCGCTCCACCTCGGTGAGGTCGACGTTCATCCCGCCGCTGACCACCACGTCGTCCAGTCGCCCCAGGATGCTGAGCCGCCCGTCGTCCCAGCGACCCCGGTCGGCGGTGACCAGCCGGCCCTGGTGGACCGCGTCCGCCGTCAGGTCCGGCCGCCGTCGGTAACCTGAGAACAGCGAGGCGCCGCCGATGCTGATCCGCCCTGCCACCGGCTCGGGCCCTTCGGCGGCCTCGGGGGACCGGGGCGGTGAGCCGAGGGTCACGTCGACCCCCGTCAGCGGGACGCCGTCGTAGACGCACCCGCCGCAGGTCTCGCTCATCCCGTAGCTGGTCACCAGCCGGACGCCGGCTTGTCCGGCCGCCGCGGCGAGGGACGGGGCGAGCGCCCCGCCACCGACCAGGACGGCGTCGAAGTCGCGCAACGTGTCCGCCAGGGCCGGCCGGTCGAGCGCCCGCGCCAGCTGGGTGGGGACGATCGAGAGGTAGCGATGCCCCATGCCCTCGCGCCGGAGCCGCTCGGTCACCGCGGCGAGGTCCGTGAGGTCCGGCCGGGCCGGCAGCGCCGTGGTGCCGCCCAGGTGCGCCCGTGCCAGCACCATCAGCCCGGCGACGTAGTGCGCGGGCAGGCAGAGCACCCAGTCGGCCGGTCCGCCGAGTCGCTCGTGGGCGGCGGCTGCGGCGGCCCGGATCGCTCGGGCGGAGAGCAGCACGCCCTTG
This sequence comes from uncultured Actinomycetota bacterium, assembly GCA_963727215.1. Lineage (GTDB taxonomy): Bacteria > Actinomycetota > Actinomycetes > Propionibacteriales > Propionibacteriaceae > Microlunatus. The sequence goes on along the minus strand of CAVSFR010000006.1, from coordinate 605,974 downwards.
GGGTGGCCGGTCGAGCCGGACGTCGACACCACGACCGCCGCGTCGGCCTCGACCGGCTCGTCGGGTCGCAGCATGGTCAGCGACTGCTCCCGTTCGGGTCCAGGGGGCGGCAGCGGGGCGATCGGGGGGCCGTCGGCGAGTGCAGCGGCCAGGGCGTCCGGCAGGTCGCCCGGCTCCACCAGCCGCAGCCGCCTGTCCCGGCCCGTCGGTTCCCGCACCCCGAACACGTTACCGGGGTGCGCGACACTGGGCCGGTGACCGGACCCCGCACGTACGCGATCGGGATGCGCACCCGGTTCCGGGGCATCGACGAGCGCCAGGGCATGGTCTGGCGGGGCGCGGTCGGCTGGGGCGAGTGGAGCCCGTTCCTGGACTACGACGGCGACGAGCTGGTGCCCTGGTGGCGGGCTGCGGTCGAGGCGGCCGAGCAGGGCTGGCCCGAGCCGCTCCGGAGCAGCATCCCGGTCAACAGCACGATCCCCGCACTGCCGCCCGAGCAGGCCCACGCGCTGGCCGCCGCGGCGGGCTGCCGGACGGCGAAGGTGAAGGTGGCCGAGCGGGGACAGGGACTGGCCGAGGACCTGGCCCGGGTGGAGGCCGTCCGGGACGCGCTGGGGCCCGACGGCCGCGTGCGGGTGGACGCGAACGGCGGTTGGACCACGGACGAGGCCGAGACCGCTGTCCGGCAGCTGGCCCGCTTCGGGCTGGAGTACGTGGAGCAGCCGTGCGCGCAGGTCGAGGAGCTGGCCGACCTCCGGCGCCGGCTGGCGCGTCGGGGGGTCGACGTGCTGATCGCCGCGGACGAGTCGATCCGCCGGGCCGCCGACCCCTACCGCGTTCGGGAGCTGGCGGCGGCCGACGTCGCCGTGCTCAAGGTGCAGCCGCTGGGCGGCGTCCGGGCCTGCCTGGAGATCGCCGAGCGGATCGGTCTGCCCGTGGTCGTGTCCAGCGCGCTGGAGACCTCGGTCGGTATCCGGGCCGGGGTGGCGCTCGCCGCCGCGCTGCCGGAGCTGGCCTACGCCTGCGGCCTGAACACCGTCCCGCTGCTCACCGCGGACCTCACCGCGACCCCGCTGGTCGCCCGCGGCGGCACCCTGGCGGTGACCGACCTCGTGCTGGACGAGGACCGGTTGGCTGAGCACAGGGCCAACCCGGCCGTCGCCGCCTTCTGGCAGTCTCGACTCGTGCGCACCCAAGAGCTGGCCCAGTCGCTGGGACACCTCCGGCATGGCTGAGGCCACCCGCTGCGCCCGGGTGCTGGTGGAGTCGCTGCTCACGGCCGGGGTCCGCGACGTCGTGCTGGCGCCGGGCTCGCGGAGCGCGCCGCTGGCCTACGAGCTGTATGAGGCCGACCGGATCGGCCTGCTCACGCTGCACGTCCGCATCGACGAGCGCAGCGCCGGCTTCCTGGCGCTAGGCCTGGCCCGCGGCTCGGGCCTGGTCGTGCCCGTGGTGACCACTTCCGGGACCGCCGCGGCCAACCTGCACCCCGCGGTGCTGGAGGCCTGGCACGCGCACCTGCCCCTGGTGCTGATGACCGCCGACCGGCCGCACGGCATGGCTCACACCGGGGCGAACCAGACGACCGACCAGGGGCACCTGTTCGGCCGGCACGTCCGGGCCTTCGCGTCGGTGGCCGACGTGGGTGGCGACGTGGCGGGCTGGCGGTTCGAGACGCTCCGGCTGCTGACCGCGGCTGCGGGCACCCGCAGTCGTCAGCCCGGACCCGTCCAGCTGAACGTGGCCTTCTCCGAGCCGCTGGTGCCCGACGAAGTGGCGCCGATCCCCGCCGGACCCGAGGTCTGGGTGGCCGAAGTGCGGGGAGCCGAGCCGACGCAGCTGCCCGCCGGACCGCAGACCGTCGTGGTGGCCGGCGACCTGCCCCCGGCTGCGGGACGGCTGGTGGCCGAGCAGGCTGCCGCCGCCGGTATCCCGCTGCTCGCCGAGCCGTCGAGCAACGCCCGTCGCGGCTCTTCCGCCCTCTCCACCTACCGGCTGCTGCTGGAGTCCAGCCTGACCGAGGAGGTGGAGCGGGTCGTGCTGTACGGCCGGGCCACCCTCTCCCGACCGGTGACCCGGCTGCTGGGCCGGAGCGACGTCGAGCTGGTGGTCGTGTCCTCCTACGCCGACTGGCCCGACCCGGGCCGGACGGCGGCCACGGTCGCCGACGCCATCTCCTTCGGGCCGGGCGCCGCCGAGCCGGACTGGCTGACGGCCTGGCAGCAGGCCGACGCACAGGCGCGCGAGCAGCTGGACGAGCTGCTGGCGGCCCAGCCGTACCTGACCGGGCCCACCCTGGCGGCCGCGCTCTGGGCCGGGCTCGGCGGGGCGGACGCGCTCGTCGTCGGCTCGTCCAACCCCGTGCGCGACCTCGACCTGGCTGCAGTCTCGGCGGACCCGCCCGAGGTGTACGCCAACCGGGGCCTGTCCGGTATCGACGGCCTGGTCTCCACTGCGGCGGGCGTGGCCCTGACCCGGGATCGGCCCACCCACGCCCTGCTGGGTGACCTGACCCTGCTGCACGACGCAGGAGGACTGGTCATCGGCCCGGACGAGCCGCGGCCCGACCTGCGGCTGGTGGTGGCCAACGACGACGGCGGCAGCATCTTCGCCACCCTGGAGCAGGGACAGCCGGCTCATCTGCGGGCCTTCGAACGGGTCTTCGCCACCCCGCACCACGCTGACCTGCAGGCGTTGGCCGCGGTGACCCGGAGCCGCTACCACCGGGTGGGTGACGTCGACGAGCTGGCGGCTGTGCTCGCGGAGCCGCCCGTGGGGCTCGAGCTGGTCGAGGCCGTGGTGGACCGCGCCCACCGGCGCACCCTCAGCCAGGCGGTGCAGGCGATCGCAGCCACGCTCTGAGGGCGTGGGTGGCGAGGACGTCGTCCTCGTTGTACTCCAGCACCCGCGTCCGCGCCCGCGCGCGGGCGTCGCTGTCCGGGTGGTGCACGGCGTCGGCGAACCAGTGCTGGGAGTTGAGCCCGCCCGGGTCGTCGTCGCGCCAGCGGAAGCCGGCGTGCTGGGCGATCGGCTTGAGACCGAGCCCGTTGACGCCGAAGAAGTGGGTCTTCACCACGTCGTAGAGGTCGACGAACTCGTTCTCGGCGTACTCGGCGGCCCAGCTCAGCAGTGGGTCGTCAGCGCGGTCGGCCAGGGCGCGGATCGCGGCCGGCTCGTAGGCGCTGTAGTGGTAGACCCGGACCGACGGCTCGCTCTCGACCAGGTCCCGCAACCAGCGGAAGGCCGTTCGTGCCAGCTCGAGCTCGCCGGCTTCGTCGAGGTCGGCGAACGCGCTCAGGTGGGTGTAGCTCGGTCGGGCCGAACCCGAGCCGTCGTGGCGCAGGAAGCCCCAGAGGTAGATCCGACCGTCGGCGGCGCTCTCGATGTCGAGGTCCACCTCGATCTCGGCGCCCGGGAAGTCGATCTCGCCGGTCGTCTCGCGGTCGAACGCCACGTCGTCACGTAGCATCCGGGCCCGACGGCTCGCCAGCCGCAACCGGCCTTCGGTCCCCTGCCGGTGGGAGACCTGAGGCAGGTAGGCCGGCAGCAGGGCGGGCAGGTCCGCAGCGGCCAGCGCCGGGACAGTCCCGACCCTGAGCCGGCGCAAGGCGAGCACCTCGCGGACGTCGAGCGCGCCCTTGCCGATGTGCAGGCTCACGTCGTCGTCCGCGAGCGTGCTGCGGCAGCGCGACCACCACGGGCACCGCGAGCACTCGTCGCAGACCACCGGCTGCACCAGGGGCGCCGGGTCGTCGGGGCCACCCGTCCGCTGCTGGGCCGCCGCGGCGACGCCGAGCCGCAGAGAGTGCTCGTAGTCGTAGCGTTCGAGCACGCTGCGCAGCCGCCAACCCTCATCAGCGCTACGGGAGAAGGTGCGGACGAGCGGGGCCGACAGGTCGAGCCAGGCCAGCAGCGGCGCAGCCGGTGTCCCGGTGTCGGTCCCGATCACCGCGGCCCAGGGATCGGCGGCCGCAAAGCCGGCGGCTGCGAGCATCCGGGTGTGGTGCGCCAGCTGCAGCAGGTCGGGCTCCCGGGTCCGCAGTCGGAAGGAGGCGCCCGGCAGGGGTTCCAGGGCCAGCGGACGGGGCGCGCCGAACGACGACACGTGCACCGCCGGAGGCGGCGGCTCCTCCGCCGTCGTAGTGCGGCGGCGGCCGGTGAGCAGCACCTTGTGCGCCTTCACCGCGACCGGATGGTACGTCGGCCGGCCCTCGGGGGAGTCCAGGCCGCGGACGAGCACGTCCGGGCGTCCGACCCGCTGACCAGCGCGGTCCGGTGGCAGCGTCCCGCCCACGATCACCTGGGCTCCTACCGTCATCGCCCGCAGGCACGACTCGGCGGCCGCCGCCGGCTCGTCGGCCAGCAGCCGGAGGTCAACGACCAACCCAGGAGCGACCGCGATCAGGGACTCGACCAACCGCGCCTGCACCTCGCGGGCGTGCTGCAGGCGGGCGGGGACGGGGGTCGGCCCCGCCGCGGGGTCGGGCTCGGGCAGGGTCGCGGTCGGGTCGTAGCCATGGTGGGTCTTGACGGGGCAGCTGCCGGCGGCCGTGGACCCCAGCAGCACCGGAACTGCCACCACCGCCGGCGTCTGCGAGGGTACCGACAGCGCGGGTGCCACCTCCCCAAGGCTTGTCACGACGCTCACGCCCGAGCCCGGTGCAGGGCGACGATGCCGGCGCTCAGGTTCCGCCACTCCACCTGCTGCCAGCCGGCCGCCTGGAGCAGGGTGGCCAGCGCCGCCTGGTCGGGCCAGGCCTGGATCGACTCGGCCAGGTACTCATAAGCCACAGGGTTGGAGGCGACGGCGCGGGCGACCCGGGGGAGGGCGCCGAGCAGGTAGGTGACGTAGACGGCGCGCAACGGAGCCCAGACGGGGGTGGAGAACTCGCAGACCACCAGCGTCCCCCCTGGCCGGGTGACGCGGCGCAGCTCCGCGAGTGCGGCCGGGGTGTCCTCCACGTTGCGCAGCCCGAAGGAGATGGTGACCGCGTCGAACGACCCGTCGGCGAACGGCAGCGCCAACGCGTCTCCCGCCACGAAGCCCAGGGATGGTCGACGCTGCTTGCCGACCTCCAGCATCCCGAGCGAGAGGTCGGTGGGCACCACCGTGGCGCCCGCTCGGTCGAAGGGCTCGCTTGACGTCCCGGTGCCGGCCGCCAGGTCCAGGATGCGCTGGCCGGGACGGGCGTCGACCGCCTGCACCACCGCGCGTCGCCAGCTGCGGTCCTGACCCAGGGACAGGACGTCGTTGACGAGGTCGTAGCGCGCCGCGACCTTGTCGAACATCTCGGCCACGTCGGCCCGACGCTTGTCCAGGGTCGCCCGGCGGTTGTCCGCCACCCGCTTCTGTGTCACGGGAAGAGCCTCCCACGGACCACTGACAGCTTCGTCGCGACGAGCGGCCCGGCCGCCCAGGTCAGCGGTAGCCGAAGAACGCGCGCTTCTTGATCAGCTCGGCGACGGACGCGGGCACCATCGGCTCCCAGCTCTCGTCCCCGCAGCCGATCCGACGCAGCACGTCACGCGACATGATCGGCAGGTACTCACCCTTGTACTGGTCCAGGTGGACGAAGCTGCCACGCAGCGCGAGGTAGTCGAAGAGGGGCTGGATGCCGGGTCCGACCTCGAGGTCCTCCACGGTCACGATGGCACCGTCCGCGCTCCGCAGCATCGGGTAGACGAAGAGCTTGAGGTCGTTCTTGAACAGCCGGCCGAAGCTCTCCAGGATGCCGCCCTGCAGCTGGGTGTGGTTCGACTCGTCGAAGAGGTCGGCCAGGCTGGGCACCCCCATCACGATGCCGACCCGTTCGGTGGTCCGGGCCGCCAGGTAGGCGGCGAGCCGGCTGTACTCGAAGTAGTCCGAGATCAGCACCGTCATCCCGCACGCGGCGAGCAGGTCGGCGCGAGCGAGGAAGTCCCGCCGGTCCACCGCGGCGCCGCCGGCGAGCAGGTTGCGCATCGACAGCTCCGCCAGCGCCAGCACGGGCTTGCCGGCCACGGCGGGGTCCTGCTCGAACTTCTCGCGGGCGCAGGCGAGCATGTCGATGTTGACCACGGTGGGCGGTCGGAAGCTGCCCCTCTCCACGAGCACGGCGTGCTTGCGCAGCACCTCGCTCGGCTGCAGGACCTCCCGGTCGGGCCCGAACATCGCCACCCCCGAGAGCCCCAGCCGGACGAGCTCCAACGCCATCAGCCGGTTGTCGACGTGGCGGAACTCGATGCCGCGGAACTGGATCATGTCGATCTCGATCCGGCCGGTGGACAGGCGGTCCAGCAGGCTCTGGACAATCTCTTCTGGCTCCTGGCGCTGGAAGAACGCCGCGTGCAGCAGGTTCACCCCGACGACGCCGAGCGCCTCCTGCTGCAGGGCGGCGTCCTCGTCGAGCATCCGGACGTGCAGGACGATCTGGCTCGGCTCGTCCATCGGGTGGGCCTGGAAGCGGACGCCCATCCAGCCGTGGCACTCGTTGCCGCCGGCGTAGCTGCGGGCGACGACGGTGTCGGCGAAGGCGAAGAAGCAGCTGCCGTCACCCCTGCTCTGCGACAGTCGTTCCACGTTGAGGTCGAGCTCGTGGTCCAGCATCGCCTGCAGGCGACCGAGGGAGACGTAGCGCTGGGAGTGGCCGTAGACGGCGTCGGAGACCGCCATGTCGTAGGCCGACATCGACTTCGCGATGGTCCCGGCCGCCCCGCCGGCCCGGAAGAACCAGCGCGCCACCTCCTGGCCGGCCCCGATCTCGGCGACCGTCCCGTACCAGCGAGGGTCGAGGTTGATCCGTAGGGCTTTTTGCAGCGTGTCGGCACCGATCTCCATCCGCCCATCCTGGCGGCACACTCCCGGGATGGGAACGAGCCTCCCGGACCAGTGCTGTAACGGTCCTGCGTCGGCGGGTGGAGATCAGTCAGACGTCGTGCTCAGAGGTTGGCGATCCCCTGGATCGGGTCGGTGGGCACCTGAGAGCCGCCGGCCGGCTCGATGGTCACGGCGAGACCGGTGGCCTGGGCGATGTCGCCGCCGAACCAGGCCTCGACCCCCTTGCCGCCGCTCAGCAGGTTGTCCGGGACGGGCTGCGTGCCTCGGAGCGTCCAGACCTGGTAGGTCTTGCCGGCTCCCGGGTCGGGCAGCGAACTGCTGGTCAGGAACGCCTTGTTGAGCGTCTTCGACGCTACGAACGACGCCTGGGCGCCGTTCTTCAGCGTGAACTGGGTGATCTTGACATCCGGCGCCTGGTAGACCTGCGTCTCCAGTGACGGTGAGGCGGTCGGGGGCTGCTGCTGCTGCGAGACCGTGACGGCCCAGCCACCCATGGCCAGGGCGACCACTGTGACGGCGGCGACGGCGAGGGCGAGGATGCGGCTGCGCCGCTGAGCCCTACGCAGAGCCAGCTCGTCGACGGGCATCGCCCGCTGCGGCTGGGGCTGGACCTCGAGGCGCGACGGGACCTCGGCCGCAGCCCGGACCTCGACGGAGGGGTCGGGCGGCAGCACGCGGACGCTGGAGATGGCCGCCATGATCGAGCCCTTGAGCGCGGGCGGCGGCGCGGTGGCCGTGGCCAGCAGCGAGAGCTCGGCGGCGGTCTCACAGAACTCGACGACCTCCTGGCTGCAGGTCGCGCACGCGGCCAGGTGAGCCTCGAACTCGTCCAGCTCTGAGGGGTCGAGTGCGTTCAGCACGTACGAGCCGGTGGCTCCGTGGATCTCACTCATGTCTCTACCCCCAGGGCATCCCGCAGCCCGATCAAACCATCTCGAATTCTTGTCTTCACGGTGCCGAGGGGTAGCTTCAGCAACGAAGCGACCTGGCTCTGGGTATAACCCCCGAAGTAGGCCAGGGTCAGCGCCTCCCGCTGGATCGCGGTGAGCGAGGCCAGGCCCTTGCGGACACGTTCGACGTCCAGCTTCTGCTCCACGCCCTCCCAGACGTGGTCGACCTCACGGTCCACTCCGGTGACGGCATACCGCTCGTCACGGGCGACCTCGCTGGTCACCGAGCGGACCCGGTCCACGGCCCGTCGATGGGCCATCGTCGTCATCCAGGCCATCGCGCTCCCTTTGGCGGAGTCGAAGCGGGCTGACTGGCGCCAGACCTCCACGAACACCTCCTGGGTCACTTCTGCGGCATGGTCAGCTGAGCGCAGGACCCGCAGCACCGTCCCGTAGATCCGGGCGGAGGTGAGGTCGTAGAGCTCGGAGAACGCCTCTTCCTGCCCGCGCGCCGCACGGGACAAGAGATCGACGAGGCGAGCGGCTTCGGCTTCGCGGCCTGTCCCGCTCGCGGCCGCCCCGAGCCCGGAGGTCTGTCCTCCGGGCTCGGGCGGCAGCGTTGACGCGTTCATGGTGTCCTTCACCGACACGAGATGCGGTCTGGTCATCAGAACTGTCTCACGTGTCGGCGAAGTCCTGGGATCAGGACTTGGGCAGCAGGACGGTGTCGATGATGTAGACCGTCGCGTTGGCGGTCTGCACGTTGCCGCACAGGACCTTGGCGGTGCCGTTGACCGTGAAGTCCTCGCCCGAGCCCTTGACGGTGACGCCCTGCTTGGGGTTCAGCGTCTTGTGCTCGCCGGCGAGGGTCTCCGGGGTCAGCTTCTCCCCGACGACGTGCTCGGTGAGGATCGCGGTCAGCGTCTTCTTGTCCGCGAGCACCGAGGCCAGCGTCTTCTTGTCGATCTTGGCGAAGGCGTCGTTGGTCGGCGCGAAGACGGTGATGTTCTCGGCGTTGTTCAGCGTGTCGACGAGGCCGGCCTTCTTGACCGCGGTGACCAGGGTGCTGAGCAGCGGGTTGTTGCTGGCGGCGGTGGCGACCGGGTCGGACGACATGCCGTCGAAGGAGCCCTTGCCGCTCTTCGGGACAGCAGAGCACGCGGCACCGAAGGGCTCGGTAGCCATGTCGGAGCTGGCCGAGGCCGACGCCGACGGGGACTCGCTCATCGAGGGCGAGGACGCTGCCGAGGCGGACGAGGACGAGCTGGCGGCCGGCGCGGCCGGGGTCTCGCTGCTGCTACCGCAGGCGGCGAAGGTCAGGGGGAGGGCCAGCGCGGCGGCGAGGCCGGCGAACTTGGCCACACGGGTGGAGATGAACATGGTGGTCCTTTCGAGAACCGAGGAGAAACCCGAGGATCGGTGCAGACCCGGAGGGGACTGTCTCTCGGCAGTGATTCGTCACCCCTGCTCCGCAGGATTGGTGAGGGCGCGGCCGGGTTTGCTTCGGGTGCCGCCAGCCCACGAGGAGAGCCGTGGCAGGACCGGCCGCAGCGGACTGCGGCCGCGATGGTCGGGAGCACGAGGCAGGAGAGGGCAGAATTCCTCCATGGCCAAACGCACCACCGTTCTCAAGGTCTCCGGTCTGCGGAGGGCGTTCGGGCCGGTGACGATCCTTGACCGCTTCTCCCTGGAGGTGCGCGCGGGCGAGGCCGTCGCCCTGACCGGACGCAACGGTGCCGGCAAGTCGACCCTGCTTCGTTGCCTCGTCGGTGCTGACCGGCCGGACGAGGGCACGGTCGAGGTGATGGGCAACCCGATGTCGGAGACCTCGCCGCAGATCCGCCGGGACGTGGCCACCGTGATCGACGACCTCGACTTCTTTCCCGACCTCAGCGTCGTCGAGCATCTCGACCTGCTCGCGCGCGCGCACGGCATCGCCGACCCGGACGCCGTCGTCGACGAGGTGCTCGAGGAGGTGCAGCTGGTGCCCCAGTCCGGCCAGCTGCCCGGCACGCTCTCCTCCGGCCAGCGTCGCCGGCTCGCGCTGGCCACCGCCTTCGTCCGGCCACGCAAGCTGCTGATCCTGGACGAGCCCGAGCAGCGCCTCGACACCGAGGGCGTCCGCTGGCTCGCCGAGCGGCTGCGCAGCGAGCGCGCGCAGGGCCTGGCGATCGTCTTCGCCAGCCACGAGCCGTCCCTGGTCGAGACGGTCGCAACGCGGACGGTCGAGCTCGGAGCACCCCGCGGATGAGCGCGATGGACGCCACCGACGCGCTGGCCCCGGAGCCGGACCTGACCCCGGCTTCGCCGCGGGAGCTCAAGCGGTTGATCAAGGACTGGCGCCGCGGCCGCGCGACGAAGACCCTCACCGAGGCCTTCCACGACGCCTACGTCGCCCTGATCGGGGCGCTGATGATCGGTGCGATGGTCATCAACGTCATCCTCAAGGCTCAGCGCACCGTCGCCTCCTGCGACTCGACCTCGTGCCTGTCCGCACGCACCGTGCTGCCCTGGGCCGGCTTCGCCGCCGCCGTCGGCGTCGCCCTGGCCGTCAGCCGGCTGTTCGGGCCGGTGCTCGCGTCCGCCGCCGAGGGTTTCTGGCTGTTGGACGCTCCGATCTCGCGGGCCAGGCTGCTCCGCTCCCGGCTGTTCCTGGCCGTCGGCGTCGCCCTGGTCGGCGGCGCAGCGCTCGGGGCGCTGGTCTCGGCCCTGACCGGGTCGAGCGCCGCCGAGGTAATGGCCTGGGCGGGGGCCACAGGCCTGTCGGCGGCGGCCGCGGTGTCATTCGCCGCAGCGCAGCAGGGGGCTGAACGGCACCGGCTGACCGTGGTGGCGAGCTACGTGTTCGCTCTGCTGGGGGTCGGGGCCCTGCTGCTGGTCATCGGCATCGCCGCGGGTTGGCTGGGCCTCGGAGTGAGCAACGACCTCGGGATCGAGCTGGCCCTCGCTCTGGGCGGCTTCGCGATCGCGGTGCTGCTGACCAGCTTCGCGGTCGCCCAGCTGCGGCTGAAGCAGATCCGGCGGACGCGGCTGATCAGCGGCGGCGCGCTGGTCAGCGGTATCTCGGGCGCCTTCTTCGCCCTCGACATCGGGCTGGCCCGCGACATCGTCGTGGAGCGCCGAGCAGTCGAGAAGGGACACGTGCACCCGGTGCGCGGCAAGGGTCTCGGGCTGCAGGCGCTCACCTGGCGGGAGTGGCAGCGGCTCCGTCGCTTCCCGCAGCCGCTCCTCGCGCTGGCCGGGACGGCGGTGGTGCCCTACGCCGCGGACGCGCTGGGGATGAGCACCCTGACGCCCGTCTTCGCCGCGCTGGCCCTGTTCGCCGCCCTGATCCCGCTGCTCGGCGGCCTGCGGGTGCTGACCCGGACCGGTGGGCTGGCCCGCTGCCTCCCGTTCTCGCTGGCCCAGATCAAGATCGCCTCCATCACCGTGCCGGCCATCCTGGCGGCGGTGTGGGCCATCGTCACCACGGCGGCCTACCGAGGCTTCGGTGACGGAGCCGTCGTCCGCAGCGTCCCCGACGCCTCGCTGATGGCCATCGCCACCGCCGCGGCGGGCCTGCTCGCGGCCGTCCGCTGGACCCAGGCCAAGGGCGTCGACTTCGGCGCCCCGATGATCTCCACCCAGGCCGGTGCCTTCCCGCCCGGACTGATGACCAACCTCTTCCGTGGCTTCGACGTCGCGCTGCTGGTCACCGCACCGATGCTGCTGGGGCTGTCACCGTTCTGGTCGCTCGTCATCGCGACGATCGCGGCCCTCATCCTGCTCAACTCGATGGACGCGGAGTCTCTCCGGGCCCGTCAGGCCGAGCAGAAGGCCGACCTCGAGCGGCAGCGCAAGCAACGCGAGACCGAGCTCATGCTGTCGAAGCAGCGCAAGCGCTGAGGCTGCCCCTGGGAATCGACCCCGAGACCGGCTTTCCGTCCCGCCAGAGCCGATAAGCCTCTCGCTGGAGGTCGTTTCTCAGGGGCGACGCTGGATCACTCGGACGTGAACTGGATCTGGTGCCAGCCGCGGGCGCCGTCGGGGAAGACCTTGGTGCGCTCCTCCGGCTGCACCTTGTCGTCCAGGTCCGTCGCACGGACCTCGGCGCTGTGCAGGCCGGCAGGACCGTCGTAGGTGTAGGACCACTGCCGCCACAGGTCGATGCCGCCGTCGGCGGCCAGCTTGACGTCGGTCCAGTCGCCCCCGTCGATGCGGATCTCCACCTTCTTGATGCCGCGGTGCTGCGCCCAGGCCACGCCGGCGATGACCGGCTTGTCCTTGGCCAAGGTGCCGAGGGACTTGGGGACCTCGATCTTGCTCTGGGTCAGGATCGGGGCGTCGGTCGCCCACTTGCGGTCGGTCCAGTAGGCGGAGCGCTTGGCGTAGGTCGTGAACTCGATCCGCTCCAGCCACTTGGTGGCGGAGACGAAGCCGAACAGTCCGGGCACCAGCATCCGCGCGGGGTAGCCGTGCGCATCGGGCAGTACCTCACCGTTCATCCCCACCACGATCATCGCGTCCCGGCCGTCGCTGACCGCCTGGAACGGGGTCGAGCAGGTGTAGCCGGAGTCGGAGGAGTAGGAGTAGACCTGGTCCACCCCGGCCTGGACGCCGACGCGCTTGATGATCTCGCTGAACGGCACGCCCAGCCACTTGCTCGTGCTGACGTAAGAGCCGCCGACCTCGTTGGAGACGCAGGTGAGGGTGATGTTGCGCTCGATCAGCGGCATGGCGACCAGGTCGTCATAGCTGAGGGTGACCGGGTTGTCGACCATGCCGTCGATGGTGAGGGACCAGGTGCTGGCGTCGACCCGCGGGGTGACCAGGCTGATGTCGACCCGGTAGAAGGCGTCGTTGGCCGTCACGTACGGGCTCGCCCCGCTCACCTGGACACCGTCGGGCAGGGGCGGCGCGGGGGAGGACGGTGCCGGCAGGCCGAGGGCCCGGCGGGCTGCGGCCCCGGCGGCGCGCACCCGTCCGGCGACGATGCCGCCGCCGCCAGTCAGCGCGGCCACGGCTGCGGTACCGCCCAGGGCGACGAGGAAGCCACGTCGGGAGCGACCGGCGGCTGCGTCGACGGCCGAGGCGGTGCGCGGCTCGTCGTCCCCGTCCTCCGCCGGGCGCGACCGGCGGGTGAGGAGGAAACGAAGAGCCAGCACGCCGGCGACGCCGGCGACCACGGACGGGATGGTGTCCAGCACGCCGCCGCGGGTCAGGGCGGCGATCACGCCGGCGACACCGAGCAGGGCGATCCCGGCGTAGGCGATCCGGGGGTGCCGCCAGGCGAGGAGCCCGAGGACCGCGGCGAAGACCAGCAGGACGAGGGCGACCGTGGCCAGCAGCACCGGCTTGTCGTTGGTACCGAGCGTGCGGACCGCGAACTCTTTCGCGGGGGTCGGCGCGGCGTCGATCAGAGCGCTGCCGACCGCGATCATCGGTGAGGTGACGGGGTCGGTCAGGGCGGCGATGAGATGGCCGACGCCGACGGCGACCCCGGCTGCGACCACCCCGGCAGCCATCCGCAGAAGGGCGGGGGGGCGGTGGAGCTCAGGGGTGGTCACGGACAGAGTTCGTCACCATGGCAGCCTGCAGATTGGTCGCGCTGATTCGGGCGCCTGGGTGACCGAACTACTGTGGCCGCGTGACCTCGCGCGACCCGGCCCCGCCACCGCTGCTGGTCCGCACCGTCGAGATCGACGATCCCGGTCCGCTGCCGGCCCTCGTGCCCGGCGCTCTCCTTGCCGGGGACACGGTCTTCGCCTGGGTCCGCGACGGCGACGGCGTCGTCGGTTGGGGCGAGGCGGTCCGACACAAGCCGACAGGCATCGACGACGCCGACGAGTGGTGGGCCGACCTGACCGCGTCGGTGGTGGTGGAGGCCGAGATCGCCGACCCGCCGTTGGGTGCCGGCCTGCTGGCCTTCGGTAGCTTCGTCTTCGACCCGGACTCCGCCGCAGGCTCCACCCTGGTGGTGCCCGCGGTGGTCGTCGGCCGCCGCGACGGCCGGGCGTGGGTCACCCGGATCGGGACCGCCGTCGGAGACCTCCCTGCGCTGCAGGTGAGTTCGCCGCCGCGGGCACCGAACGACCTGGCCTTCACCGACGGCGCCCTCTCGAGCGCGCGGTGGCAGGAGGCGGTGAGCGAGGCCGTGCTGAGGATCAGCTCCGGTCGGCTCGACAAGGTGGTGCTGGCCCGGGACGTGGTGGCGACCTCGAGCAGCGACCTCGACCTCCGCTGGGTGCTGAGCCGGTTGGCCGAGCGCTACCCGAGCTGCTGGACCTACCTCGTGGACGGCCTGGTCGGGGCCACCCCGGAGATGCTTGTCCGCAGCGAGGGCGGCCGGGTCACCTCGCGGGTGCTCGCCGGCACCATCCGGCGCGCTGTCGCCGCCTCCCAGCCCGTCGGTGGCCGTTCCGACGTACGACTCGGGGAGGTTCTGGCGGGGTCGAGCAAGGACCTCGAGGAGCACGGGTACGCCGTCGCCTCCGTCGCAGACGCGCTCCGCCCCTTCTGCTCGACGCTCGAGGTGCCTGAGGAGCCCTACGTGCTCGAGCTGCCGAACGTGCTGCATCTGGCGACCGACATCACCGGCCGGGTACGGCCGGGCAGCAGCTCCTTGTCCCTCGCCGCCGCCCTGCACCCGAGTGCGGCCGTCTGCGGGACACCGACCGCTGACGCCCGCAGCCTGATCGCCGAGCTGGAGCACCTGGACCGCGAGCGGTACGCCGGTCCGGTGGGTTGGATCGATGCCCGGGGCGACGGCGAGTGGGGGATCGCCCTGCGCTGCGGTCTGGTCGAGAAGGCTGACCCTCGGCGGATGCGGATCTTTGCCGGTTGCGGCATCGTCGCCGGCTCCGACCCGGCGGCCGAGCTGGCCGAGTCGGTGGCCAAGATGGTCCCGCTCCGAGAAGCTCTCGCCGACGACTGACAGGGCTTCCCGTCCGCGGTAAGGTGACCCGCCTGGTCACCGACCAGCGGCTCCGGGGTAGGGCCTTGGCCCAACCCTGTGGGAGTCCTGGTGAGAAGAGCCTTTCGCGCTCTCGTGGCGCTACTACTGGCTTTGACGGCCGCGGTGAGCCTGCTTCCGTCGGCCGAGCCGGCGACCCGGTACCGGGCGACGTGGACCCACTTCACGCCGAGGACCGGCGTGATGTTCAACAACACGGACGGCACCCGCCTGCAGCAGCGGAACATCCTCAACTACCTCGGCCGGACGGTGGACAGCACACCGCCCCGCTCGGTGGTCAGGATCGCGGTCTACTCCTTCTTCGACCAGATCCTCGCCGACAAGCTGACCCGGGCGAGGCGGCGTGGAGTGGTGGTGCAGGTGCTGGTCGACGGTCACACCACGTCGCCGCAGATCAGGCAGCTGGCCCGGGTCCTTGGTCGCGACACCCGGGCCAAGAGCTTTTTGAAGGTGTGCCGGTACGCCTGCATGTCCGACTCCCCGCAGTCGATGATGCACGCCAAGATGTTCATGTTCTCGACCGCCGGCCGGGCCAAGAGGGTGTTGATGATCGGCTCAGGCAACCCGAACCGGATCGGCCACGACCACGGCTGGAACAACCACAACACCATCGTTGGCAACGATGCTCTCTACCTGTCCAGCGTGCAGTACTTCGCCGACATGGTGAGCGACCGGACCGTGCCGAACTACTACCGCACGACCGAGAGCGGCCCGTACAAGCTCTACTTCTTCCCGCGGGCCGGGTCCGGTGTGAAGAACGACACGATGTACGACGTGCTCTCGGCCGTCCACTGCGGTGCGGTCGAAGCCGGCGGCGCCCGCGGGCGGACCACGGTCAAGGTCTCGATGTTCTTGTGGACCACCCGTCGGTTGGCGCTCGCCGAACAGCTGTGGCGGTTGCACGACCAGGGGTGCGACGTGCAGGTGGCCTACCCGTCCAACTCGGTCGAGCGGTCGGTGGTCGCGGCGCTGCTGCGACCGAGCCTGCGCTACGGTCGGATGAAGCTCTACGACACCCTCCGTGACCGCGACCACGACGGGATCTTCGAGTCCTACGTCCACAGCAAGTACGTCGTGGTCGACGGCAGCTACGGGACCGAGCTCTCGACCGCCGCCGTGTGGGCCGGTTCAGCCAACTTCAGCGAGACCGGTATGCGGAAGGGTAACGAGGTGACGCTCAAGATCAGCGGGCGGACGGTCACGAACCAGTACGAGGCGAACTTCGCGCGGATCCGCTCGGTCAGCAAGCTGGTGACCCAGGTCCCGCCGGCTCGGAAGACGAATGCCCGGAGCTCTGACGGCGAGCTCGATGTGCTTGACGACTACGGCCGCTGATGGCGAGACCGCCCGGACCAGACGATGACAGACCCACCGCCGTTGTGCTGGCGGGCGGGACTTCGCGCCGGTTCGGCCGGGACAAGCTCGAGGCAGAAGTCGACGGGCTGACCCTGCTCGACGCCACCCTCAGCGCGCTGCCGTCCGAGCTCGAGGTGCTCGTGGTCGGGCCGTCGAGGCGGACGAGGCGGGAGGTCCGCTTCGTCCGCGAGGAGCCGGCGGGTGGCGGTCCGGGCGCGGCTCTGGTGGCTGGTCTGCGGCAGGCGCTGAGGGGACCGGCGACGCTGCTGGCTGTCCTGCCCGCCGACGCACCCGCCGCTGGCGAGGCCGCGGCGCTCCTGCTCGAGCAGCTGGCCGGCGATCCGGGTGCCGTCGCCCTGGTCGGGGTGGACGACGACGGCCGCGAGCAGCCGCTGCAGCTGGCGCTGCGCCGGTCGGCCGCGCAGCGGCTCGTCGACCTGGCGCCCGACAGAGGCGCCGGCGCCTCGGCCCGTCGGCTGCTGCTGACGGCCCTGGGCACCGACCTGCGCCGGGTGCCGCTGCCGCCGCGCAGCCTCTTCGACATCGACACCCCGGCCCAGCTCGCCGCCTGGACGACCCAGGGGACTGCGGCCGTCACCGCCCTGGTCGAGCTGGTCGAGCACCGACGACCCGCGGTTGGGCGGCCGGTCGTGCTGGCTCTGGACGGGCCGGGCGGCAGCGGCAAGTCGACCCTGGCCGAGGCGCTACGGCTGCGCACGGGGGCCACGGTGCTGCCGGGGGACGACTTCTACGCCCCCGCCTTCGCCGACGCCGACCCCGCCATCTTGTCTCGGCTGAGCGACGCGGAGCTGGCCGACCAGGTCTTCGACTGGCCGCGACTGCGACGCGAGGCGCTGGAACCACTGGCAGCAGGCCGACCCGCCCGCTACCGCCCGTACGACTGGTCGGGCGCGAGCACGGACGGCCTCGGACCCGGCGTGGTCCGGCCGCCGGCGCCGCTGGTGGTCCTGGAGGGTGTCTACGCCTCCCGGCCGGAACTGGCCGACCTGGTCACGGCCTCGGTGCTGGTCACCGTGGACGAGGCGACCCGCGCCCGCAGGCTGGCCGGCCGCGCCGACGACCCGGTCCGGGCCGAGCTCTGGGCCCGCGGCGAGCGCTGGTACTTTGGCCGGCTCCGGACGGCGGCCGACGTCGATCTCGTCGTCGAGGGGTTGGCCGGCTGAGCGAGAGCGACTCTTCGGCTCCGGAGCCGATCAGCGCCCGACCACCTCCTGACCCAGCAGCTGCGCGGCCGCAGCCCGCAGCTCGACCTCGCTCATCGGCGCCGCCCGCAGCTGCTCCATCGCGGCGGCGTAGGCGGCCGTAGGGGCCTGGAGCTCGAGGGCGATGCCGTCCGGGTCACGGACGTTGAGGTGGTGACCGAGCGGCATGTCCTGGATCGGCGAGCAGGGCACGCCGGCGGCGTGGAACCGCTGCTCCCACGCGACCAGCTCGTCTCGTGAGGCGGCGGTCAGACCTAGATGGTCCAGCCCGGTACGAAGCTCGGAGAAGGCCATGCCGTCCCCGCCGGGCCAGCGGAGCAGGGCGAGGGAGAAGCCGGTTCCCTGGTGCAGGCAGACGCGGCCGTGGCCGAGGTCCAGCACCAGGGTGAAGCCGAGCAGCTCGGTGTAGAACCGCTGGCTGATGTCGAGGTCGGTCACGGTCAGGGCGATGTGGTTCACGCCGGCGAACTCGGGCATCACCAGACTCCTGTCGTGGGAGCCGCCTCGGCCATGGCGGCTCGGAACGGCTGCGGCTCCGGCATGGGGACGCCGGAGCGGGTCAGCGCGGCGGCGGCGGCGAGGAACCAGACTGGCCAGCTCAGCCAGGAGAGCAGGCCGGGAGCGATCCCGATCGCCATGATCGCGAGCTGCGGCGTCGTCTCCCAGCCGAACAGCAGGCTGACGGCGAAGGCCGCGGCGCCGAAGCCCTGCGCCACCGGTCCCCAGGTGCCTAGCCGGACCAGGCCGAGTGGCCAGCTCGTCCCTTGGAGCCGACGGCTCAGCACGTACAGCCAGGCGCTCTGGGTGAGCACCGCCAGCACCGAGAGCGGGGTGGCCACCTCGAAGGCCAGCACCTCGGCCACCAGCCCGGCGCTGGCCAGCGCTGAGACGACGGCGGTCAGCGCCGTCGCCAGGACCAGCAGGTTCGTCAGCCGGCCCTGGGCCAGTACCGGCCGGAAGCCGACCAGCACCGGCAGCAGGAGCCCGTTCCAGGCCACCGTGCCGATGTCGCTCAGGGGGCCGAAGCCGTGCTGGGAGCCGGTCCGCAGGTCGACGCTGTAGAACAGCAGCAGGGTGACCACCGTGGCCGCGCTGGCCGCTCCCGCACACCGGCAGGCCGTGACGAGGACTTGATTGGGGAAGAGGCCGGTCGACGAGCTCACGGCTGGCTCCTCCGGGCCCGCACCAAGGCGAAGCCGATCAGGGCGTAGAGGCCCATCCAGGTCCCGATGGCCAGCCGCGCCGCGACGTCGCTGGCGATCAGCGCCGGCAGCAGGACGACAAAGACGTACCCGCCGAAGACCATGGGCAGCCACCGACCGGCGCCGGGCAGCAGTCGCTGCCGGACCACGACCACGCCCAGCAGGACGAACCCGAGCCCGGTCAGTACCGTCGGCAACCCGTAGGCGGCTCCGACGAGGCTCGCCTGGGCACTGTCCACGGACGCGGTGGCCGCGGTGGTGGAGAAGATCTCGCATCCGGTCAGCAGGACCAGCCCGATCCCGGACAGCCAGAGGCCGGCCCGTCCGAGGCGGGACGAGCGGGGCACCAGCACCGCGAGCCCGACCACGCCGGCCAGCATCGTCAGGTGCTGAAGGCCGAACAGCAGCTCGCTGACCACGTAGCCTCTGGCCTCGAACGGGTAGCTGAACCGCGTCGCGGGCACCGCCGGCGGCGTCAGCAGGACCGCCACGGCCGCGGCGAGCCCGATCACCCCGGCCAGCACGGTCACCGCACCGGCCTTGCCCAGCTCGCCGCCTCTTCGGTGTGCTGTGGCCGCGTCGGTCGCGAGACCGGGGGCCCGGCTCATCGGGGTGGTCGTGCCGTCGGTGCTCATGGCGGCAACGCTAGGGAGCCGCGAGGCGCACGGCCTGAGGGAGAACACCCGGGTCCACCACTCAACTTCTCCTGTCCGGGCTCATGCCCCGCGCCGGGCCCAGACCGGTATCAGCGCCCTACGATGCAGGCGTGGCCCCGCCGCAGCCGACGCCGGTCGACCTCCTGTTGGAGCAGGCCCGCGCCCAGGCTCGCTCGGGCGACGTCTCGGCGGCGTGGGGGTCCTGTACGGAGGCAGCCGGCCTGGCCCGGCGCACCGGGGACGTCGCCGCTCTCGCCGACACGGCGGTGGTGCTGCGCCCCTCCGGCGACCCGGTCGTCAACGCCGCCATGCACGCCCTGTGCGCCGAGGCGCTGCACGCGCTGGGTGACGCCGACCCCGTCCGGTCGGCGCGGCTGCGGGGGCAGCTGGTGGCCACGGCCAGCCCGTTCCTCGCCGAGACCGCCCCGGTGGCGCGGGTGGGACCGCGGCCGGACATCGGCGACCCTGAGTCCGTCTTCTTGTGGCTGCAGGCGCGGCACGCGGAGGACGTCGGCATCGACGGGCTGGCGGAGCGGCTGCGGATCGCCGACGCGGCCGTCGAGCTGGGCCGGCGGACCGACACCGTCGAGTACGTGGCCTGGGGCCGGCGGTGGCGCCTGGACGGCCTGCTGACCCTGGGGCGGCGGCTCGAGCTGGATGACGAGCTGGCGGCTCTGGTCCCCCTGGTCGACCGGCTCGGCCGGGCCGACTGGCGCTCGGCCCTGGCGCTGGTCCGGGCCGTCCGCGCGGGGATGCAGGGCGACTTCCCGGCGGCGCGGCACTGGGTCGGGGACGCCGTGGCCGCCAGCCCGAACGGCGAGGCCCGGTTCTTCGCCCTGGTCATCCGGTCCGAGCTGGCGCGGCACACCGGCGTGGACCTGGAGGCGGTCGCCGACGAGGTCGCCGCGTTCGTCGACGGCCTGCCGTTCCTGGCCCGGGGTTGGTCCGCCCAGCTGGCCCTGGACCTCGGCCGCCGCGAGGACGCGGCGCTGTGGTGGCGCTCCATCACCCCGTTGATCGGGCGGATGCCGCGCGGCGCGCCCGAATGGGTGGTCGCGCAGGCCGGCCACGCCCACCTCTGCGTCGGGCTGGGCGACACGGAGACGGCGGCCACCCTCTACGACCTGCTGCTGCCCTACCGCGACCTGCACGTGGCCGTCTATGCCCACAGCGCGTACGGCGGACCCGTCGACCTCGTCCTCGGCCGGCTGGCGGCCCTGCGAGGCGACGCCGTGGCCGCCGGCGAGCACCTGCTCGCCGCGGAGCAGCGCTGCATCGAGCTGGCGGCCTGGCCGCACCTCGCCCTCGTCCAGGCCGCGCTGGCCGACCTGCACGGCCCGGCCTCGAGTGCCGGACGCGCGTACGGGGTGAGCGCGCTGCGGCTGGCCCGACGCCACGGGCTGGACCCACTGGTACAGACCCTGGGCCCGCGGCTTCCCGGCAGCGCCGGGCCGGCCGCCCTGACCTCCCGCGAACGAGAGATCGCGGGTCTCGTCGCTGAGGGCCTGTCGAACGCCGCGATCGGCGGCCGGCTGACGCTGTCGGTGCGGACGGTGGAGAACCACGTCAGCCACGTGCTGGACAAGCTTGACGTCGGCTCCCGCTCCGGGATCGCCGCCTGGTTCGTGCGCAACCAGGGGAGCCGGACCCCGTAGCGCCCCTGGTCGCGGCTCCCTCCGGGTGGCGCCCGGAGCGTCGTTGGTGTGTGTCGGGGAGGAGTCGTAGACTCCCTGAGGAGTTCGTGAAGACTTTCACGAGCGCCGTTCCCAACGGTGTGCACGGTGGTCAGGAGCAGGAGTCTCGATGTCAGTCACCTCCCACGGGCTGGGGTCCGCGAGGTCGGCCGTCGAGTCCGACGTGGTCGTCGTCGGGGCTGGTCCGGCCGGGTCCGCCACCGCCACCCACCTGGCTCGTCGCGGGCTGCACGTCTCGCTGCTCGACAAGACGTCCTTCCCGCGGGAGAAGGTCTGCGGCGACGGCCTCACCCCCCGCGCCACCCGTCAGCTGATCCGGCTCGGCATCGACACCTCCGAGGCGGCCGGCTGGCTGCACAACAAGGGTCTGCGCATCTACGGCGGCGACCGACCCTTCCAGCTGGAGTGGCCCGACCTGGCCGACTTCCCCCCGTACGGGCTGGTGCGGCCGCGCGCGGACTTCGACGACCTGCTCGTACGCAACGCCGAGGCGTCCGGGGTCACCCTGTACGAGCAGGCGAACGTGGTCGCGCCCATCCTCGACGACCGCACGGGCCGGATCGTCGGCGTCCAGACCAAGGACGGGCGTGAGTTCCGGGCCCCGATGGTGGTGGCGGCGGACGGCAACTCGACCCGGCTCAGCTTGGCCATGGGTCTCAACCGGCGTGACGACCGGCCGATGGGCGTCGCCGTGCGCACGTACTACACCAGCCCGCGGCACGACGACGACTACATGGAGTCGTGGCTGGAGCTGTGGGACGG
This sequence comes from uncultured Actinomycetota bacterium, assembly GCA_963727215.1. GTDB lineage: Bacteria > Actinomycetota > Actinomycetes > Propionibacteriales > Propionibacteriaceae > Microlunatus. Next base: position 584,422 of record CAVSFR010000006.1, on the reverse strand, counting down.
CAAGCCGGGGGAGAGCGCCCTGCTGCCCGGCTACGGCTGGATCTTCGGCATGGGTGACGGCACCTGCAACGTCGGCCTCGGCATCCTCAACACCTCGAGCGCGTTCGGCAAGACCGACTACAAGGACCTGCTCAAGCGCTGGCTCGACAACACTCCGCAGGAGTGGGGCTTCCGTGACCAGAACATGACCGGACCCGTCCGCGGTGCGGCCCTGCCGATGGGCTTCAACCGGCAGCCGCACTACAGCCGCGGCCTGCTGCTGGTCGGCGACGCTGGCGGCATGGTCAACCCGTTCAACGGTGAGGGCATCGCCTACGCCATGGAGTCGGGCGAGATCGCCGCGGACGCGATGGCCGAAGCGCACTACCGCGGGACCGGCACGGCCAGCGCCGAGCGGGCGCTCGAGTCGTACCCGCTCAAGCTCAAGGCCGAGCTCGGGGGCTACTACACCCTGGGCCGGGCCTTCGTGAAGCTGATCGGCAACCCGCACGTCATGCAGGCCTGCACCCGCTACGGGCTGCCGCGCAAGACGCTGATGAAGTTCACCCTCAAGCTCCTGGCCAACCTGACCGACAGCCGCGACGGGGACGCCATGGACAAGCTGATCAACGTCGCCAGCCGGATCGCGCCGGCGGCATGAGCACCACCGGAGGACGGGCGTGAACGGCTACCTCGGCATCGTGATCCTGCTGGCCCTGGCGGCCGGCTTTGTCGCGCTGACCATCGTGACGTCGCTGCTGGTCGGTCCCGGCCGGTACAACCGGGCCAAGTACGACTCCTACGAGTGCGGCATCGAGCCGACGCCGCAACCGGTGGGTGGCGGCCGGTTCCCGGTGAAGTACTACATCACCGCCATGCTCTTCATCGTCTTCGACATCGAGATCGTCTTCCTCTACCCGTGGGCCGCCACGTTCGACCAGATGGGCCTCTTCGCCCTGGTCGAGATGGTCGTCTTCATCGTCACGGTCTTTGTCGCCTACATCTACGTGCTGCGCCGGGGTGGGCTCGAGTGGGACTGAACTCCGGCGACACCGGGACCGGCAAGTCGAGCGCACAGCGGGAAACAATCGAGACGGGTGGACTGAGATGGGCGTAGAGGAGAAGCTGCCGACCGGGGTGCTGCTGACCACGGTCGAGGGCCTGTTCGGCTACATGCGCAGCGCGTCGTTCTGGCCGGCCTCCTTCGGACTCGCCTGCTGCGCGATCGAGATGATGACCTACGGCGCCCCGCGCTATGACTCGGGCCGCTGGGGCCAGGAGGTCTTCCGGGCGTCGCCGCGCCAGGCGGACCTGATGATCGTGGCCGGTCGGGTCAGCCAGAAGATGGCCCCGGTGCTCCGCCAGGTCTATGACCAGATGCCGAACCCGAAGTGGGTGCTCGCGATGGGCGTGTGTGCCAGCAGCGGTGGCATGTTCAACAACTACGCCATCGTCCAGGGCGTCGACCACGTCGTGCCGGTCGACATGTACCTGCCTGGCTGTCCGCCCCGGCCCGAGATGCTGATCGACGCGATGTTCAAGCTGCGGGACAAGGTCGCGCACACCAAGGTCGGCACCAACGCCGTAACCGCCGCCCGCGACGCCGAGCAGGCCCAGCTGGACGCGCCGTCGACGGTCGAGCTCAAGGGGCTGCTGCGATGACCGAGGTCTCCCGCGGCGGGGCCGGCCTGAACGACGAGTCCGACGCCAAGGCGCGGGTCACGGGAGCGGATCCCCAGGGGGAGTCCGAGCCCGACGCCGGTACCAAGCCTGAGTCGCTCACCGGCTCCGAGCCCGCGCTGCCCAGTGACGAGACCGAGGTCCTCGAGGTCCGCCGCGGCATGTTCGGCGTCCGGGGCACCGGCGACACCTCCGGCTACGGCGGGCTGACCCGCACGATCGACTTCCCGGCGCCGTCGGCGCCACCGTTCGGCGGCTGGTGGGACAGCGTGTACGACCGCATCGGGCAGCTGCTCAACGGCGAGGGGGGCGACCCCCTCGGACCCCCGGGAACGAACGTGAGACCGAACTACAGCGACGTGATCACCCGGGTCGTGGTGCACCGGGGTGAGATCACCTTCCACGTGGCTCCCGTCGCGCTGCCGACACTGGCCCGGCACCTGCGCGACGACGCCCAGCTGCGCTTCGAGTTCTGCTCGAGCGTCTCCGGGGTGCACTACCCGGGCGACCGCGGTGCTGAGTTGCACGCGGTCTACCACCTGCAGTCGATGACCCACAACCGCCGGATCCGGCTCGAGGTCGCGGTGTCCGAGGCCGACCCGCACATCCCCTCGGTGGTCGCGACCTACCCCACGGCCGACTGGCACGAGCGCGAGACCTACGACATGTTCGGCATCATCTTCGACGGCCACCCGGCCCTCACCCGGGTGTTGATGCCGGACGACTGGCCCGGTCACCCCCAACGCAAGGACTACCCGCTCGGTGGCATCCCGGTCGAGTACCACGGGGCCACCGTGCCGCCTCCCGACGAGCGCAGGAGCTACAGCTGATGGCAACCGTGATCACCGATCCGTACGGCATCGCCGACGGCGCTGATGGCACCGACGAGGGCGCTGAGGGCCACGTCTACACCGTCACCGGGCAGGACTGGGACTCGATCGCCGCCGAGCAGGCCGAGCGGGGCGACGAGCGCATCGTGGTCAACATGGGCCCGCAGCACCCGTCCACCCACGGGGTGCTGCGGCTGATCCTGGAGATGGAGGGTGAGTCGGTCACCGAGGCCCGCTGCGGCATCGGCTACCTGCACACCGGCATCGAGAAGAACATGGAGTACCGCACCTGGACCCAGGGCGTGACCTTCTGCACCCGGATGGACTACCTCTCCCCGCTCTTCAACGAGACGACCTTCTGCCTCGGCGTCGAGCGGCTGCTGGACATCGAGGCCGAGGTGCCCGAGAAGGCCAGCGTCATCCGGGTGATGATGATGGAGCTCAACCGGATCTCCTCCCACCTGGTCTGCATCGCGACCGGCGGCATGGAGATCGGCGCCCTGACGGTGATGACGATCGGTTTCCGCGAGCGCGAGAAGGTGCTGGACGCCTTCGAGCTCATCACCGGCCTGCGGATGAACCACGGCTACATCCGCCCCGGCGGCGTGGCCCAGGACCTCCCGGACAACGCGCTCGACCAGGTGCGCGACCTGATCGCCTGGATGCGCAAGTACCTGCCCGAGTACGCGGCCTTCTGCAACGAGAACCCGATCTTCAAAGGTCGGCTCGCCGGGGTCGGCCACCTCGACCTCGCGGCGTGCCTCGCCCTCGGCGTCACCGGTCCGCCGCTGCGCGCCACCGGCTACGACTGGGACCTGCGCAAGCGCCAGCCCTACTGCGGGTACGAGACCTACGACTTCGAGGTCCAGACCTGGGACAGCATGGACTCCTACGGTCGCTTCCGCATCCGGCTCAACGAGATGTGGGAGAGCCTGAAGATCGTCGAGCAGTGCGTGGCCCGGCTGGAGAAGATGCGCGGCGCACCGGTGATGGTCGCCGACAAGAAGATCGCCTGGCCGTCCCAGCTCTCGGTGGGCTCGGACGGGATGGGCAACTCCAACGAGCACATCAAGCACATCATGGGCGAGTCCATGGAGTCGCTGATCCACCACTTCAAGCTGGTCACCGAGGGCTTCCGGGTACCGGCCGGTCAGGCCTACGTGCCGATCGAGAGCCCGCGCGGCGAGCTGGGCGCGCACGTCGTCTCCGACGGGGGGACGCGGCCCTTCCGGGCCCACTTCCGCGACCCGAGCTTCTCCAACCTGCAGGCGCTGCCCGCGTTGTGCGAGGGTTCCATGGTGTCTGACGTGGTGGTCGCCGTAGCGAGTCTCGATCCCGTGATGGGCGGGGTGGATCGATGAGCGTGCGAGTCGAGCGCGCCTCTCGCCAGGCAGGGGTCGTCCGTTGAGCCAGGCAGTCGAGCCGCAGGGGCCGGGGGCTCGTGCCGGAGCGCCCACCGGGACGAACGCGACGGAGGAGCTGGCCGGTCACGGCACGCACGGACATTTCACAACCCACTTCGACGAGCCGGTGCTGGACTTCGAGGCGCAGGAGACCCTGATCGACGACGCCGCGCTCACCGAGCTGCGGCTGATCGCGGCGCGGTACCCGCAGGCGCGTTCGGCCCTGCTGCCGATGCTGCACTTGGTGCAAAGCGTCGAGGGCCGGGTGACGCCGGCCGGGATCGAGGCGTGCGCGGCCATCCTGGACATCAGCACCGCGGACGTGAGCGGCGTGGCCACCTTCTACACGATGTACAAGCGGCGTCCGGTCGGGAAGTACCACGTCGGGGTCTGCACGACCGCGCTCTGCGCGATCATGGGCGGCGACGAGGTCTATGCGCGGCTGCAGGAGCACCTGGGCATCGGCAACGACGAGACCACCGAGGACGGGGCCATCACCCTGGAGCACCTCGAGTGCAACGCGGCCTGCGACTTCGCGCCGGTGATGATGGTCAACTGGGAGTTCTTCGACAACGCGACGCCCGAGAACGCGGTCCAGGTCGTCGACGCGCTGCAGTCCGGGGTCCCGGTGCAGGCCACCCGGGGGGCTCGGGTCGCCACCTGGCAGGAGACCGAACGCGTTCTGGCGGGCTTTCCCGACGGCCGCGCCGACGAGGGACCCACCTCCGGCGGTCCGTCGCGGCTGGGGCTGCAGATCGCGCGGGAACGCGGCTGGCACGCCCCCACCCCGCCGCCTCCCGAGCAGCAGAACGAGGACAAGGACTCAGATGACTGACGTGTTGACTCCCGTGCTGACGGCGAACTGGGCCGACGAGCGGGCGTGGAAGCTCGTGAACTACGAACGCGTGGGCGGCTACGAAGGCCTGCGGACGGCGCTGACCATGGAGCCGGCCGAGGTCGTCGCCGCGGTCAAGGACTCCGGCCTGCGCGGCCGGGGCGGGGCGGGCTTCCCGACCGGGATGAAGTGGGGCTTCATCCCCCAGGACAACCCCAAGCCGAAGTACCTCGTGGTGAACGCGGACGAGTCCGAGCCCGGGACGTGCAAGGACATCCCGCTCATGCTGGCCTCGCCGCACACCCTGGTCGAGGGCGTCATCATCTCCGCCTACGCGATCCGCTCGAACACCGCGTTCATCTACATCCGCGGCGAGGTCGTGCACGTCGTCCGGCGGCTGCAGCAGGCCGTCCGCGAGGCCTACTCCGCGGGCTACGCCGGCAAGAACGTCCTCGGCACCGGCTACGACCTCGAGATCATCGTGCACGCCGGGGCGGGGGCCTACATCTGCGGCGAGGAGACGGCCCTGCTGGACTCGCTCGAGGGTCGGCGCGGCCAGCCCCGGCTGCGACCGCCGTTCCCGGCCGTCGCGGGCCTCTACGCGAGCCCGACCGTGATCAACAACGTCGAGTCGATCGCGTCGGTGCCCTCGATCCTGCGCCACGGTGCAGCCTGGTTCGCCTCGATGGGGACCGAGAAGTCCAAGGGCATGACCATCTACTCCCTGTCGGGCCACGTCACCCACCCCGGTCAGTTCGAGGCGCCGCTGGGCATCACGCTGCGCCAGCTGCTCGGCCTGGCCGGCGGTGTCCGCGAGGGTCACGAGCTCAAGTTCTGGACCCCGGGCGGCTCCTCGACGCCGATTCTGACCCCTGAGCACCTCGACGTCCCCCTCGACTACGAGGGCGTGGCCAGCGCCAAGTCGATGCTGGGCACCAAGGCGCTGCAGTGCTTCGACGAGACCACCTCGGTCGTCCGGACGGTGCTGCGCTGGACCGAGTTCTACAAGCACGAGTCCTGCGGCAAGTGCACGCCGTGTCGCGAGGGCACCTGGTGGCTGGTGCAGATCCTCAAACGGCTCGAGGCCGGCCAGGGTCAGCAAGGCGACATCGAGAAGCTGCTCGACCTCTGCGAGAACATTCTCGGCCGCTCGTTCTGCGCCCTGGGCGACGGCGCCACCTCACCGATCAGCTCGGCCATCGCCTACTTCCGCGACGAGTTCGAGGCCGGGATGCACACCCCCGCCTGGGAGCTCTTCCCGTACGAACGCAGCACGACCTTCGTCCGCGAGCCCGCCCTGGCCACAGGCCCCGTAGGTGCAGGAGCGCACGCATGACCGTCACCGCCGACAAGTCCGGTCGGGCCACGTCGAACGAGGTCGCCAAGCGTGACGACCTCATCACCTTGACCATCGACGACGTCGAGGTCAGCGTGCCCAAGGGCACGCTCGTCATCCGCGCGGCTGAGCTGATCGGGGTGGACATCCCGCGGTTCTGCGACCACCCGCTGCTGGACCCGGTGGGCGCGTGCCGGCAGTGCCTGGTCGAGGTGCCGGACGCCGGCAACGGCCGCGGCATCCCCAAGCCGCAGGCCTCCTGCACGCTCGAGGTCGCGGCCGGCATGGTCGTGAAGACCCAGGTCACCTCACCGGTCGCCGACAAGGCCCAGCACGGAAACATGGAGTTCCTGCTGGTCAACCACCCGCTCGACTGCCCGATCTGCGACAAGGGCGGGGAGTGCCCGCTGCAGAACCAGGCGATGTCGCACGGCTACGCCGAGACCCGGTTCGTCGAGCTCAAGCGGACCTACCCCAAGCCGGTCAACATCTCGGCCAACATCCTGCTGGACCGCGAGCGCTGCGTGCTCTGCGCCCGGTGCACCCGGTTCTCCGAGCAGATCGCGGGCGACCCCTTCATCGCACTCGTCGAGCGAGGCGCGCTGCAGCAGGTCGGGGTCTATGAGCGCGAGCCGTTCCAGTCCTACTTCTCGGGCAACACCATCCAGATCTGCCCGGTCGGTGCGCTGACCAACGCCGCGTACCGGTTCCGCTCCCGGCCCTTCGACCTGGTGTCCATGCCGGGGGTCGCCGAGCACGATGCGTGCGGCTCGGCCATCCGGGTCGACCACCGACGGGGCGTCGTGGTCCGCCGGCTGGCCGGCGACGACCCCGAGGTCAACGAGGAGTGGATCACCGACAAGGACCGCTTCGCGCACCGCTACGGCCAGGGCGAGGACCGCCTGCAGCGGCCGCTGGTCCGTGAGGAGGGCGTGCTGCGGCCGGCCTCGTGGCCCGAGGCGATCGACATCGCGGTCGAGGGACTGCAACGAGCGATGGCCGCCGGTCCCGACGAGGAGAGCCGGGGGGTCGGCGTCCTGACCGGTGGTCGGCTCACCCTCGAGGACGCCTACGGCTACGCCAAGTTCGCCCGCACCGTGCTGGCCACCAACAACGTCGACTTCCGTTCCCGTCCGCACTCCGACGAGGAGGCCCAGTTCCTGGGCGCCGCCGTCGCCGGCAAGGGCCGAGGGGTGACCTACGCCGACCTCGAGGGCGCGTCGTCGGTGCTGATGGTCTGCTTCGAGCCGGAGGAGGAGGCTGGGGCGGTCTTCCTGCGCCTGCGCAAGGCGATGCGCAAGTCCGGCCTCACCTCCTGGACCGTCGCGCCGCTGAGAAGCCGGGGCGCGGCGAAGATGGGCGCCACACTCGTCCCGGCCGTCCCCGGGGCCGAGGCCGCCGTCCTCGAGGGACTCGAGCTGCCGCTGGACGCCGGCTCGGTGATCCTCGTCGGGGAGCGTGCGGCCCAGTCCGCGGGGACCCTGACGGCCTGCCTCCGACTGGCCGACCGGACGGGTGCCCGGCTCGCTTGGGTACCGCGCCGTGCGGGTGACCGTGGGGCCGTCGACGCCGGGTGCCTGCCGAACCTGCTGCCCGGTGGCCGGCCGCTCAGCGACCCGGCTGCCCGGATCGACACCCAGACCACGTGGGGAGTGGCGAACCTGCCGACCGAGCGGGGCCGCGACGCGCACGAGATGCTCGTCTCCGCGGGCCAGGACCGGTTGGCCGCCCTCGTGGTGGCGGGTCTGGAGCCGGCCGACCTCGCCGACCCGCGAGCCGCGCTGAGGACCCTGGAGGAGACCGGCTTCGTGGTCAGCCTCGAGACGCGGGCCTCCGCGGTCACCGAGCGCGCCGACGTGGTCTTCCCGGTGTCTCTCGTCTCCGAGCGGTCAGGCAGCTTCGTCACCTGGGAGGGACGCGAGCGCCCGTTCGAGGCGGTGCTGAGCCGGGCGAACACCATGTCGGACCTACGGGTGCTGGCCGCACTGGCGGAGGCCATGGGTGCCGAGCTGGGCTTCCGTACGGCCGAGGGCGCGCGCGCCGAGCTGGCCGAGCTGGGCCCCTGGGAGGGTCGCCGCACCCTCAAGCCGCGGGTCGACCCGGCCCATGCCGCACGCGCGTCGGCCACCAAGCTGGTGCTGGCCACCTGGCGGATGGCCCTGGACGACAGCCGGGCGCTCGACGGCGAGCCCTTCCTGCTCGCCACCGCCCGGCTGCCCGTCGCCCGGATGCACCCGGCCACCGCCGACCTGGCCGGTCTCACCGACGCGGTCACCCTCAGCAACGAGCGGGGCTTCCTCACCTTCGCCCTCGAGCTCGACCCGGACATGGTCCTGGGCGTGGTCTGGGTGCCGGCCAAGGCTCCGGGGCTGGGCGTCAACGAGCACCTCGCCGCCGGCGCCGGTGACCTGGTGGAGGTCTCGGCGCCCGTCCCGACGGCGGAGCGCCCGTCCACCGTCAGCACGACCGCAGAGGAGCCCGCGGCATGACCGTCGTTGCCCAGCTCGTCCCGCTCGACCTGACGCCGTTCTTCAACGACCGGTGGTGGATCGTGGCGATCAAGGCAGTGCTCGCCCTGGTCCTGCTGCTGCTGCTCACCTTGTTCACCATCTGGTACGAGCGCCGGCTGGTCGCGATCATGCAGCACCGCAAGGGTCCGAACATGAACGGCCCCTTCGGTCTGCTCCAGTCCCTGGCCGACGGCATGAAGCTGATGTTCAAGGAGGACTTCACCCCGAAGGCGGCCGACAAGGTCGTCTTCATGGTGGCGCCGTTCGTGACGGCGGTGCCCGCCATCACCGCCTTCGCCGTCATCCCCATCTCCGGTGTCGTCCGCATCCCCTTCACCAACATCACCACGCCGTTGCAGGTGACCGATCTGCCGGTCTCGGTGCTGTTCATCGTGGCTGTCGCCTCGATCGGGGTGTACGGGATCGTGCTCGCCGGCTGGTCCTCGGGCTCGACGTACGCACTGCTCGGTGCGCTGCGCTCCAGCGCCCAGGTGATCAGCTACGAGGTCGCCATGGGCCTGGCCCTGGTCGCGGTGTTCCTCTACGCCGGCACGCTCTCCACCTCCGAGATCGTGGCCAAGCAGGCCGAGCCGAGCGTCACGATCCTCGGCCACGACCTGCCGGTCTGGTTCGCCGTCCAGCTGGTCCCCTCGTTCCTGATCTACGCGATCTCGATGGTGGGCGAGACCAACCGGGCACCCTTCGACCTGCCCGAGGCCGAGGGCGAGCTGGTCGGAGGCTTCCACACCGAGTACTCCTCGATGCGCTTCGCCATGTTCTTCATGGCCGAGTACATGAACATGATCACGGTGTCCGCCCTGGCCACGACGCTGTTCCTCGGTGGCTGGCACGCACCGCTGCCCTTCAACCTGATCCCCGGGCTGGACTCGGGCTGGTGGGGCGTGCTCTGGTTCCTGCTCAAGGTCGTGTTGATGCTGTCGGTCTTCGTCTGGCTCCGCGGCACGCTGCCCCGGCTGCGCTACGACCAGTTCATGCGGTTCGGCTGGCGCTGGCTGATCCCGATCTCGCTGGGCTGGATCGTCCTGGTGGCCACCTTCCGCGTCGGACGGCGCGAGGGCTGGTTCGCCACCCCGGTCTTCTGGGTCATCGCGGCGGCCATCTTCGTCGTGCTGCTCGGGCTGTCGTTCTTCGGCGGCAAGGAGGAGCCGGCTGCTGCAGCCGGGTCGACGGAGTTCGACGCCTTCGCCGGCGGCTACCCTGTCCCGCCGGGCAAGGACCAGCAGCTGCCCGAGCTCGCTCAGGTGCTGCCCGGGGAACCCCAGGTGTCCACCGGAGAAGCCCGAGGCGCCAGAGACCACCGAGACGAAGGAGAGGGCTGATGGGTTTCTTCGACCCGGTCGCCGGCTTCGGTGTCACCTTCCGGACGATGTTCCGCAAGACGTTCACCGAGGACTACCCCAACAAGCCCAAGGTCACCGCTCCCCGGTTCCACGGCCGGCACCAGCTCAACCGTTGGCCGGACGGGCTCGAGAAGTGCGTCGGTTGCGAGCTCTGCGCCTGGGCCTGCCCGGCGGACGCCATCTACGTCGAGGGAGCGCAGAACACCGACGAGGAACGGTTCTCACCGGGGGAGCGCTACGGCCGGGTCTACCAGATCAACTACCTGCGCTGCATCCTGTGCGGGCTCTGCGTCGAGGCGTGCCCGACCCGTGCCCTCACCATGACGAACGAGTTCGAGCTGGCCGACGACAGCAGGTCTGCGCTCATCTACGACAAGGCCGACCTGCTGGCGCCGCTGCTGCCCGGGATGGACGCGCCGCCGCACGAGCGTCGACTCGGGGACGACGAGCAGGCATACTTCCTCGGGCTGCCCGGCTCCGGCCGTCCAGACGACCGGGCCGGCGACATCAGCGGCGCGGTGCCGAAGCCGATCAACCAGGGCTACGTGAACAAGCGCAAGCATCCCGCCGCCGCGGGGGAGGGGAGATGACCATGGTGCCCATGGTCTCGGCCGACTCCGTCGCGTTCTGGCTGCTGGCCCCGGTGATGATCCTCGGCGCACTCGGGATGATCCTGTCCCGCAAGCCCGTCCACTCCGCCCTCTGCCTGGCCGCGGTGATGATCTCCCTCGCCGTCCAGTACGCCGCCCAGGACGCCCCGTTCCTGTTCGCGGTCCAGATCATCGTCTACACCGGCGCGATCTTGATGCTGTTCCTCTTCGTGCTGATGCTGGTGGGGGTCGACACCGCCGACTCCCTCGTCGAGACGATCAAGGGTCAGCGGGCGCTCGCCGTGCTGGCCGGCGTCGGCTTCGGTGCTCTGCTGGTCTTCGCCGTCGGCAACGCCGTGGTCGACTCACCCATCGGTCTGGCCTCGGCCAACGCGGAGGACGGTGGCAACGTGCAGGGGATCGCGGCCCTGCTCTTCAACCAGTACGTCTTCGTGTTCGAGGCCACCTCGGCCCTGCTGATCACCGCAGCCGTTGGCGCGATGGTGCTCGCACACCGGGAGCGGCTGACACCCAAGGCCAGCCAGGCCGACCTGGCGGCGGAGCGGCTGCGGCGCTACGCCGAGACGGGCCAGCACCCCGGCCCGCTGCCCACCCCGGGCGTCTTCGCCCGGCACAACGCGGTGGACACGCCAGCCCTGCTGCCCGACGGCTCGGTCTCCGAGCTCAGCGTGTCGGCCACCCTGCGGGCCCGCGGCGCCATCCTCGACAGCGAGGACCTGGTCCTGCCGATCCAGCAGACGACCCGCTCGCTCGAGGCCGGCGAGGAGGACCGGTGAACCCGGACAACGGCGATCGTCCCGGAGGACGTCCATGAACCCGGAGAACTACATCGTTCTCTCTGCGATCCTGTTCACGATCGGCGCTTTCGGCTTCCTGATCCGGCGGAACGCGATCGTGGCCTTCATGTGCGTCGAGCTGATGCTGAACGCGTCCAACCTCGCCCTGGTGACCTTCTCGCAGACCCGCGGCCGGCTGGACGGTCAGATCGCCGCGTTCTTCGTGATGGTGGTCGCCGCCGCGGAGGTCGTGGTCGGGCTGGCCATCATCATCACGATTTTCCGGACCCGGCGGTCGGCCTCGGTCGACGACGCGAACCTCCTCAAGTTCTGACAGGACGACGATGTTCCCGACCCTGATCCCGATGGACGTGGTGAGCCCGGTGGCGGCCACCGGGCTCTTCTCCTACGCCTGGCTGCTGGTCGCCATCCCGGCGGCAAGCGCTGCCGTCCTGCTGCTGATCGGTCGCGCCGGTGACGCGTGGGGCCACGTGCTGGGCACGCTCGCACCTCTGGCCTCCTTCGTCATCGGGCTGCTGCTCTTCGTGTCGCTGCTGGGTCGCGACGAGGCGCAGCGGGCGGTCACGGTGCCGCTGTACGAGTGGATCTCCAGCGGCCGCTGGAACATCGGCGTCGGCCTGCTGGTCGACCAGCTCTCGATCGTCTTCGTCCTGCTGATCACGTTCGTCGGTGGTCTCATCCACCTCTACTCGATCGGCTACATGGCGCACGACGAGCGCCGCCGCCGCTTCTTCGGCTTCCTGAACCTGTTCGTCGCCTCGATGCTGCTGCTGGTCCTGGCCGACAACTACCTGGTGCTGTTCGTCGGCTGGGAGGGCGTCGGCCTGGCCTCCTACCTGCTCATCGGCTTCTGGTCGCACAAGCCGTCGGCGGCCACGGCGGCCAAGAAGGCCTTCGTGGTCAACCGGGTCGGTGACATCGGGATGAGCCTGGCGATCATGTTCATGCTCTACTGCTTCGGCTCCTCGGCCTTCGCCGACGTGAACGCCGGAGCCCCCCAGCTGCCGGCGACCGCCGCCCTGGTGATGGGCCTGCTGCTCCTGCTCGGGGCCTGCGGCAAGTCAGCCCAGGTGCCGCTGCAGTCCTGGTTGCTGGACGCGATGGAGGGACCGACTCCGGTCAGCGCCCTGATCCACGCCGCGACCATGGTCACCGCCGGGGTCTACCTGGTCACCCGCAGCCACGCCGTCTTCGCCGAGTCCGAGGGCGCGAGCACGGCCGTGGTCATCGTCGGCACGGTGACCCTGCTCTTCGGCGCGTGGATCGGCTGCGCGAAGGACGACATCAAGAAGGTGCTCGCCGGCTCCACCATGAGCCAGATCGGCTACATGATGCTGGCTGCGGGCATCGGCCCGGCGGGCTACGCGTTCGCGATCTTCCACCTGCTCACCCACGGCTTCTTCAAGGCCAACATGTTCCTCGGCGCCGGCTCGGTGATGCACGGCATGGACGACGACGTGAACATGCGGCACTACGGCGGCCTCGCCCGCCTGATGCCGGTCACCTTCGTCACCTTCGCCGCCGGCTACCTGGCGATCATCGGCTTCCCCGGCTTCGCCGGCTACTTCTCCAAGGACCACATCATCGAGGCCGCCTTCGAGCGCAACGTCGTCATCGGCGTGCTCGCGCTCCTCGGTGCCGGCGTCACCGCGTTCTACATGACCAGGCTGATGCTGATGACCTTCCTCGGCGCCAAGCGGCACCAGCCGGGTGTGCACCCGCACGAGTCGCCGCTGGTGATGACCATCCCGCTGGTGCTCCTGGGCGCAGCGTCGGTCGTCGGTGGTGCGGCGCTCAACGGCTGGATCGAGGGCTGGCTCGACCCGGCGGTGGGCGGCGAGCGCGCAGCCGGCGAGCAGCCCGGGCTGCTGCACGTCTCCCTGGTGGGAGCCCTCACCCTGGTGGTCGTCGCGGCCGGCATCGTGGTCAGCGTGCTGCTCTTCGGCCCCCGGAAGACGATCCCGGCCGAGGCGCCCGCGAGCCGGTCACCGTTCACCCTGGCGGGTCGCCGTGACCTGTACGGCGACGCGTTCAACGAGGCGGTGTTCATGCGTCCGGGCCAGCAGATGACCTCCGCCCTGGCCCGGTTCGACTCCGCAGCCGTTGACGGTACCGCCAGCGGCACCGGCGCCACGTTGGCCGACCTGTCCGGGCGGCTCCGTCGGGTGCAGAACGGGTTCGTCCGCTCCTACGCCCTCACCATGGTGGCCGGTGCGGCCGTCGTCGGTGCCGTCCTCGTGCTCGGCCGGCTGGGCTGAAGGAGATGACCACGATGGCTCTTCCCTGGCTGACGATCCTCGCCCTGCTGCCCGCCGTCGGTGCGGTGCTGGTGCTGCTCGCGGGCGCCCGCGCGGCGAAGTCGGTGGCCCTGGTCGTCTCGCTGCTCACCCTCGGCGTCGCCCTGGTGGTCGCCGTCGGCTACAGCCCCGGCAGCGGGATGCAGCTGACCGAGCAGGTTCGCTGGATCAAGCCGCTCGGCGCGTACTACGCCCTGGGAGTCGACGGCATTGGGCTCACCCTGGTGCTCCTGGTCGTGCTGGTGACCCCGGTGGTGATCCTCGCCAGCTGGCACGACTTCGACCGCGGCCCTGCCGGTGGGGTCCCCGCGGGCGCGAAGCTGGCGCCGAAGTACAACTCGAAGGTCTTCTACGCCCTGGTGCTGGCCGTCGAGACCTGCGCGCTGTTCTTGTTCCTCAGCCTCGACGTCTTCCTGTTCTACGTGTTCTTCGAGGTCATCCTGATCCCGATGTACCTCCTGATCGGCGGCTTCGGCCCGACGGCGAAGCGCTCGGCGGCTGCGGCGAAGTTTCTCATCTTCGGCCTGCTCGGCGGCTTCGTGATGCTGGCCTCGGTGATCGGGCTGTACGGCCTGTCCGCCAAGGCCGGCGCGCCGAGCTACCTGCTCAGCGACCTCAGCCAGCTGGAGATCGGCACCACCACCGGGCGCTGGCTGTTCGTCGGCTTCATGTTCGCCTTCGCGATCAAGGCCCCGTTGGTGCCGTTGCACTCCTGGCTGCCGGACGCAGCCGAGGAGTCCAGCCCCGGCGGCGCCACCATGATGGTCGGGGTGATGGACAAGATCGGCACCTTCGGGATGATCCGGTTCTGCCTCGGCCTCTTCCCCGAGGCCAGCCAGTGGGCCACGCCGGTCGTGCTGATCCTGGCCACGCTCTCGATCATCTACGGCGCCGTCCTGGCCATCGGCAGCCGCGACCTGATGCGGTTCATCGCCTACACCTCGATCAGCCACTTCGGCTTCATCGTGCTGGGCATCTTCGCGCTGACCACCCAGAGTCTCGCGGGCTCGACGCTCTACATGCTCAACCACGGCCTGTCGACCGCGGCGCTGTTCATCGCGGCCGGCTACCTGGTCAAGCGGGGCGGGTCGCGCGACATCACCGCCTACGGCGGGGTGCAGAAGGTCGCACCGGTGCTCGCGGGACTGCTGTTGTTCGCCGGGCTCTCGACCCTGTCGCTGCCGGGCCTGTCAAGCTTCGTCTCCGAGTTCATGGTGCTGGCCGGCACGTTCAGCCGCTACCCGGCGTACGCGATCATCTCGACGCTCGCCATCGTGCTGGCTGCGCTGTACATCCTGATCGCCTACCAACGAACGATGACCGGTCCGTTGGTCGCCCGGCTCGACGTGACCGGCGAAGGACGCGTCCGCGACCTGAGCGGTCGCGAGCGGCTGGCCATGGCGCCGCTGGTGCTGCTGATCCTCGCCCTCGGGGTCTTCCCGAAGCCGATGCTCGACCTGATCAACCCGGCCGTCCAGGCCACCATGAGCTACGTCGGCGTCAGCGACCCCGCTCCGCGGGTCACTGCCGAGGGAGGCCGCTAGATGATCACGACCATGCCCTTGGAGATCGTCGTGCCGATGGAGCTGACCGCCCCGACGCTGGATTACCGCATCCTGATGCCGTTCCTGCTGTTGTTCGCCGGCGCCTGCCTCGGCGTCCTGGTCGAGGCGCTCGTCCCGCGGGCGCTGCGACGTACGACGCAGCTGGTGCTGACGGCCGTGACCGTCGTGGGCTCGCTCGCCGTGACCCTGATCAACTGGAACGCGGGGCGTACCGGTCTCGCCGCCGTCGACGCGCTGGCCATCGACGGACCGACCTACTTCATGTGGACGACCCTGCTGGTCTTCGGCGTGGTCTCGATCATGACCTTCGGCGAGCAGCGAGTCGGCAGCGCGTTCGCCGCCCAGGCTGCCACCGTGCCCGGCAGCGAGGCGGAGCGGCAGGCCATCGAGAGCCGGGTGGAGCACACCGAGGTCTTCCCGCTGGCCCTCTTCGCCCTGTCGGGGATGCTGCTGTTCCCGGCCGCGAACGACCTGATCACGATGTTCGTCGCGCTCGAGATCCTCTCGCTGCCGCTCTACCTGCTCTGCGGACTGGCGCGGCGCCGACGACTGCTGTCGCAGGAGTCGGCTCTGAAGTACTTCCTGCTGGGTGCGCTCTCCTCAGCCATCTTCCTCTACGGCGTCGCCCTGCTCTACGGCTACGCCGGCTCCTTCCGGCTCTCGGCCATCGACGACACCATCCGGACCGGAGCCCAGAGCCCGGGCCTGTTGCTGGCGGGGATGGGCCTGCTCGGCATCGGTCTGCTCTTCAAGTTCGGAGCGGTGCCCTTCCACTCCTGGACCCCCGACGTCTACGCCGGTGCACCGACGCCGGTAACCGGCTTCATGGCCGCCTGCACCAAGATCGCGGCGGCAGGCGCGCTGCTGCGCGTCTTCTACGTCGCCCTCGGCGCGGACCGCTGGGACTGGCAGCCGCTGATGTCGATCATCGCGGTGGCCACCATGGCGCTCGGCTCGCTGTTCGCGATCACCCAGACCGACGTCAAGCGGATGCTCGCCTACTCCTCGATCGCCCACGCCGGCTTCATCATGACCGCGTTCGTCGGGGCTTCCCAGGCGGGCAACGGCGCCCCGGCGGGCTCGTTGACCAGCGTCTCGTCCGTGCTGTTCTACCTGGTGGCGTACGGGGCGGCGACGATCGGAGCCTTCGCGCTGGTCACCACCGTCCGAGACAGCAGCGGTGAGGCGACCCTGCTCTCGAGCTGGGTCGGGCTGGGCCAGCGTTCGCCCGCAGCCGCCGTCGTCTTCTCGATCTTCCTGCTCAGCTTCGCCGGCATCCCGCTGACCAGCGGGTTCATCGGCAAGTGGACCGTCTTCGCCGCCGCCTGGAACGGCGGTGCGCACTGGCTGGTCGCGGTGGCCGTGGTCATCAGCGTCGTGGCCGCCTACTTCTACATCCGCGTGATCGTCTTGATGTTCTTCTCCGACCCCGAGGCCTCAGCCACCGAGGACGCCGCGACCGGCGGAGCGGGCACCGGCGGGCTGCTGACGCTGGAGCGGACGGCTACGGTCGTCCGGCCCCAGATCACCACCATCGTCGCCATCGGGGTTGGGCTGGTCGCTACTGTGGCTCTGGGCGTGTTCCCTGGACCACTGCTCGACCTCGCGCAGCACGCCGGGGAGTTCATCCGCTGACCGTGCGGCGCCGGCAGGTGCAGTGCTGGTGGTCCTGAGGAGAGAAGTGCTAGCAGAACAGACGCGTGACGAGGTCTTCGAGGCCGATGTCCGCGCCCAGCTCGACGCGGTCGAGGCGGCCCTGCTGCAGGCCGCTGAAGCGCACACGCCGATGGTCACCGAGGCGGCTCAGCACATCATCGCCGCCGGCGGCAAGCGGTTCCGCCCCCTGCTGGTGGCACTCGGCGCCCGGCTGGTACCGGGGGCCATCGACGAGGACGTGGTCAAGGCCGCGGTGGTGGTCGAGCTCACCCACGTGGCCAGCCTCTACCACGACGACGTGATGGACGAGGCGCGTCTGCGCCGGGGGTCGGTCAGCGCCAACAGCCGCTGGGGCAACACCGTGGCCATCCTGGTCGGCGACCTGCTCTTCGCCCGTGCCTCCGATATCGTCTCCGAGCTGGGGGCCGAGTTCGTCCGGATCCAGGCCCGGACCTTCTCCCGGCTGGTGCAGGGCCAGATCGCCGAGACCGTGGGGCCTCAGGCCGGACAGGACCCGCTTGACCACTACCTCCAGGTGGTGGCGGACAAGACGGCCGCGCTGATTGCGACCTCCGCCTTGTTCGGGGCCAAGATCGCCGGCGCCGACCCGGTGCTGCAGCAGCGCATGGTCGAGTTCGGCGAGCAGATCGGCATGGTCTTCCAGCTCAGCGACGACATCATCGACATCACGTCCGAGGTCACCGGCAAGACGCCCGGCACCGACCTGCGCGAGGGCATCCCCACCCTGCCGACGCTGCTGGCCCGCCGGTCCACCGACCCGGCCGACACCCGGCTGCTGCAGCTGCTCGACTCCGACCTGCACGACGACGACGCGCTGGCCGAGGCGCTGGAGCTGCTGCGCCGGCACCCAGCGCTTACCCAGGCTATGGCCGAGGTCGAACGCCGCGCCGCCATCGCCCGCGGACTGCTCGCCGAGCTGCCGCCCGGCCCCGCCCGTACAGCCCTCGAAGAGCTGTGCGAGCAGGTCGTCACCCGCTCGGCCTGAGCCCTCTTCGCCTCGGTCTGGTCCGGCCGCAGACCCTC
The DNA here is from genome assembly GCA_963727215.1 of uncultured Actinomycetota bacterium. GTDB lineage: Bacteria > Actinomycetota > Actinomycetes > Propionibacteriales > Propionibacteriaceae > Microlunatus. Next base: position 566,518 of record CAVSFR010000006.1, on the reverse strand, counting down.
TCCTCAGTCGGGACGCCCACTTTGCGCCTCCATGGGCGACCTCGCCCCCTCGCGCGCGGGAGCGAGGTCGCCCCTGACGGTCCAAAGTGACCCTCGGGAGAGGCCCGGCTCCGGCTCACCAGATCTTGACGCGCTGCTCCTCCGGCAGCCAGAGGTCGTCGTCCTCGGTGACGCCGAAGGCGTCGTGGAAGGTGCCGAGGTTGCGGACGATCTGGTTGCAGCGGAACTCCGGCGGGGAGTGCGGGTCGGTGGCCAGCCGCTGCTTCACCGTCTCGGCGCGCGACTTGGTCTGCCAGATCGCGCCCCAGCTCAGGAAGAGCCGCTGCTCGGGGGTGTAGCCGTCGATGGTAGCCCCGTCATCGTCGGCGGTGGCGATGGCGTGGGCCAGATGGGCGATGGTGAGCCCGCCCAGGTCGCCGATGTTCTCCCCGATGGTGAGCCGGCCGTTGACCTGAGCACCGTCGGCGAGGTCGGGGGAGAGGGTGTCGTACTGCGCGACCAGGGCGCTCGTCCTGGCCTCGAACGCCTCGCGGTCCTTCGCCGTCCACCAGTCGCGCAATGCCCCGTCGCCGTCGCAGGTCGAGCCCTGGTCGTCGAAGCCGTGCCCGATCTCGTGCCCGATGACCGCACCGATCCCGCCGTAGTTGACCGCGTCGTCTGCGTGCTCGTTGAAGAACGGCGGCTGCAGGATCGCGGCCGGGAAGACGATCTCGTTCCGCAGCGGGTGGTAGTAGGCGTTGACCGTCTGCGGCGTCATCAGCCACTCCTCGCGGTCGATCGGCGCTCCGATCTTGGCCACCGTGCGGTCGAGCTCGAACGAGGTCGCGGCCGCCACGTTGGCGATCAGGTCGTCCGCCCGGACCTCGAGCGCGGAGTAGTCGCGCCACCGGCTCGGGAAGCCGATGTGCGGGATGAACTTGGTCAGCTTGGTCAGGGCCTCCTGCTTGGTCTCCTCGGTCATCCACTCCAGGTCGGTGATGGAGCGCCGGTACGCCTCGACCAGGTTGGCGACCAAGGTGTCCATCCGCCCCTTGGCGGTGGGGGAGAAGTGCCGCTCGACGTAGATCTTGCCGACGGCCTCGCCGAGTGCGCCCTCGACCAGGGCGACGCCGCGCTTCCATCGCTCTTTCAGCTGCGGCGTGCCGAAGAGCACCGTGCCGTAGAAGGAGAAACGCTGTGCCACGAAGGCGCTGGAGAGGTAGGGGGAGAGCGAGGAGATGAGGTTCCACTTCGCCCAGAGCTGCCAGGCCGGTAGCTGGTCCTCGCTCAGCAGGGTCGCGACGTCGGTGAAGAACGAGGGCTGAGCCACGACCAGCTCTGCCATCGTCGCCTCCGGCACACCGGCACCGGCGAGGAAGGCCCGCCAGTGCAGGCCGGGCGCCTCGCTGCTGAACTGGTCGAGCGTGCGCAGGTTGTACATCGCCCGCATGTCGCGGGTCCGCACCTTGTCCCAGTGCCGGGCGGCGATCTCGGTCTCGAGCCCCAGCACCGCGGCGGCCGCGGCCGCGGCGTCGGGCACCCCCGCGAGGGTGAACGAGGCGGCGACGTGGTCGGCGTACGCGCTGCGGATCTCGGCGTAGGCGTCGTCGCGGTAGTACTGCTCGTCGGGCAGACCCAGGCCGTCCTGGCCGACGAACATCACGTACCGGTTGGGGTCGCCCGGGTCGGACTCGGCCTCGAACGAGACCAGGCCGCCGACGCCCCTGCGCGCGAAGGTGCCCAGCAGGCGCTGCAGACCCTCGGCGTCGGTGACGGCATCCACCTCGGCCAGCAAGGGCGCCAGCGGGGCCGCGCCGGCCGCCTCGATCGTGTCCTCGTCCATGAAGGAGGCGTACAACGCCGCGATCTTCGCCTCGTCGCTGCCGGGCGTCAGCGCGTCCAGACCTTGCTCGCCGATGCCGGTGATGATGTCGCGGACGGCTGCCTCCGCGCGGTTGCGCAGCTCGATGAACGACCCCGTCAGCGGCTGGTCGGCCGGGATCTCCGCCCGAGCCAGCCAGCCACCGTTGACGTGGCGGTACAGGTCGTCCTGCACACGGACACCCGGGTCGAAGTCGGACAGGGGCAGGGCGGGCGCGGTCTCGGTCACCGGTCGAGCCTACTCAGCGCGCGGGCCGGCCCAGCGCTGGCCGGGGGACCTCACAGCACCGAGAAACAGGCCCGTTACGTAGGTGACACACGCATGCCGTTCTCCCCTGGCATCCTAGGGCGGGCCCGTCCCCCGAGGGTCACAGTCCCGCCTGCACGCTGACCGACCTCCGCCTGCTCGACCCAGCCGTTCGCGACCCTTGGAGAACCATGACCCCGCCGAGCCCCGCCCCGTCCCCGCTCGCCGGTGCGCTGCCGCGTCACACCAGCCGCCGCCGCTTCCTCACCTCGACCGGGATCGGTGCCGCCGGCCTCGCGGCGCTCGCCGCTTGTGGCGGGAACAGCTCGAGCGCGGGCTCTGCGTCCTCGACCGCCCCGAGCGCCGGTCCGGCCTCGGTGGCCCCGGGGGCCTACGGCACGCTGTCGCTGCAGCTGTCCTGGATCAAGAACATCGAGTTCGCCGGGGAGTTCTTCGCCGACTCGAAGGGCTACTACACCGACGCGGGCTTCACCAAGGTCGACCTGGTGACCGGGCCCGTCGACAGCGCCGACACCCTGGTCGCCACGGGCAAGGTCGACGTCGGTCTGTCCGCGCCTGACGCCACCGCCCGGCTGATCACCGAGCAGGGCGCCGACCTGATCATCATCGGCTCGACGTTCCAGAAGAACCCCTTCTGCCTCCTCAGCATCGAGGAGGGCAAGCCGATCCGCACCGTCGCCGACCTCGCGGGCAAGACGATCGGCATCCAGGCCGGCACCAACCAGTCGATCTTCGAGGGCTTCTGCAAGGCCAACAACGTCGACACCTCGACCTTCAAGACCACCGTCGTCCAGTACGAGCCGACGCCGCTGACCGAGAAGAAGGTCGACGGCTTCATGGCCTACACGACCAACGAGCCGTTCATCGTCAAGGCCGACGGCTTCACCCCGGTGGTCCTCGCCTTCGCCGACAACGGGCTGCCGCTGACCGCAGAGACGTTCTGCGTAGCCAAGTCCGCGCTCGCGGAGAACCGGGAGAAGTTCAAGGCGTTCCTGACCGCGGAGATCAAGGGCTGGAGCGATGCCGTGGCCGACCCGGAGGCGGGGGCCAAGCTGGCCGTCAACACCTACGGCAAGGACCTCGGCCTCAAGCTGGCCGGCCAGCTCGAGCAGCTCAAGGCGCAGAACGAGCTAGTGGTCAGTGCCGACACCAAGGCCAACGGCCTGTTCACCCTGACGGATGAGTTCATCACCAAGATCATCGCCGCCATCGGTGCGCTGGGCATCGAGATCGCGGCCGAGGAGCTGTTCGACATGAGCCTGCTCAAGGAGATCTACACCGCCAACCCGGACCTGATCAAGGCCTGACGTTGACCATCGAGACCCGGGCGGAGACTCCAGCGGTGCCCACCCCGATCGCGACCCGCAACCCCTCGGCTGAGCCGGGCTCGGCGACGGGCCTCAACATCCAGGGGCTGAGCAAGACGTTCACCATGGGTCGCAAGTCGGTGCACGCGCTGCAGGCGACCGACCTCGGTACGGCCAAGGGCTCGTTCCTGTCCCTCCTCGGCCCCTCGGGCTGCGGCAAGTCCACGATCCTGCGCATCCTCGCCGGGCTCGAGGCGCCGACGGCGGGAACCGCGCTGGTCAACGGGCTGACGATGACGGAGATGCAGCGTCGGCACGAGCTGGGCATCGCGTTCCAGGACGCCGCCCTGCTTCCGTGGCGGACGGTCACCGCCAACATCCGGGTGCCGCTCGAGGTGGCCGGGATCCGGCCCGAACCCGGCTTCATCGACGACCTGATCGCCCTCGTCGGGCTGCAGGGCTTCGAGAAGGCCAAGCCGGCGCAGCTCTCCGGCGGCATGAAGCAGCGGGTGGCCATTGCGCGCTGTCTGGTGGTCAAGCCGTCGGTGATGCTGCTCGACGAGCCGTTCGGCGCGCTGGACGACATGACGCGCCAGCGGCTCAACATCGAGCTGCTGCGGATCTGGACCGAGAAGCCCGCCACCACCTTGATGGTCACCCACGGCATCGCCGAGGCGGTCTTCCTCTCCGACGTCGTGGCGGTGATGAGCCCGCGCCCGGGCCGCGTCGTCGAGGTCATCCAGATCGACCTGCCCCGGCCCCGTACGCCCGACATGATGCGGACCCCCGAGTTCCACGCCTACCACGACCGGTTGTCGGAGATCCTCTTCGGCCGCGGCGGCGACCCCGAGTGAGCACCACCGTCGCCCCCTCGGACGCGCCCGTCGCGGCCGGGCCCGGCCGGACCTCGCTCCGGGACCGGATCGACCAGATGCCGACCTGGCTCGGCGGCGCGGTCGGCGTCCTCGTCATCGTCGTGGTGTGGTGGCTGGCTTCGGCGTTCCTGTTCAGCTCCAGCAACGCCATCCCCAGCCCGCCCGAGGTGGTGGCGAAGTTCAGCTCGGCGCTCGACCTGGGCCACCACGCTGTCCAACCTCAGCGGCACCCTCGCCTCGGCGGCCCGCGGCTACCTCTACGGCAACCTGGCGGCGCTGCTCCTGGCCATGGTCGTGCTGCTGGTGCCGCCGCTGGAGCAGGTCGTGACCCAGATCGCGATCGTCACCTACTGCCTCCCGCTGGTGGCCATCGGCCCCATCCTGGTGATCGTCTCGGGCCGGGACAGCCCGGCGGGCGCCTCCGTCGTGCTGGCGGCGCTCAGCGTCTTCTTCACCACCGTGGTCGGCTCGCTGCTGGGCCTGCGCGCCGCCCCACGCACCAGCCTGGACGTGATCCGCGCGTACGGGGGCACCCGGCTGACCGAGCTGCGCCTCGTGCAGCTGATCGCCGCGCTGCCCAACCTGTTCGCGGCGCTGAAGATCGCCGCGCCGGCCGCCTTCTTGGGTGCGGTGCTCGCCGAGTACCTCGGCAGCGGCGGGGACAAGAGCCTCGGTCGGGCGCTGATCGCCGCCCAGACCAACTCCGACGCACCCCAGCTCTGGTACCTGGCTCTGGTCTCTGGTGGGGCCGCCGGTCTCGCGTACGCGCTGATCGGCCTGGTCGCCCGCTTCGTCACCCCCTGGTCATCCGGCACGGAAGGGAGCCGACCGTGAGTGCGGCGCCGCTGATCACCGGATCCGCGAGCGTGGCACCCGTCGCTGAGACCACGTCCTCGCGTGTCGTCGCCGCTGCCGTGCTGCGCCGGGTCGGCAGCTCGTTGCTCGTCGTCGTCTCGGCGCTGGTGCTGCTGGCCGTGGTCTGGACGGTGCTGCTGAACGTCTTCGACGTCTCGAGCTTCGTCGGCAAGACACCGCTGGACGTCTACCACTACCTCTTCACCGACCGTCCGGCACGCGGCATCCGGCCGGCCTCCATCACCGCCGAGGCCGCGCGCGCGGACATGCGGTCCGCCTGGCTGGTCACCCTGCTCGACGCCGGCATCGGCTTCGTCACCGGGATGGTCGCCGCGACGCTGATCGCGGTGATGTTCATCCTCGTGAAGCCCTTCGAGTTCGCGTTCATGCCGATCGCGATGCTGCTCCGCTCGGTTCCGCTGGTGGCGCTGGCGCCCGTGCTGCTGCTCATCGTCGGCCAGGGCAAGGTGGGGATCGCGACGATCGCGGCCATCGTGGTGCTCTTCCCGGCGCTGGTGAACATCGTGCTCGGCCTCCGGTCGGCCTCGCCGATGGCGGTGGACCTGATCCGCGTCAACGGCGGCGGCGGCCTCCAGGAGATGCTGATGGTGCGCATCCCCGCCGCGCTCCCGGCCATCTTCGCCTCGGTCCGGATCTCGGTGCCCGGGGCCATCGTCGGCGCGATGCTCGCCGAGTGGCTGTCTGGCTTCACCGGCCTCGGCGGGGTGCTCAGCGCCTACAAGGGCCGCGGCAACTTCGGCGGGGTCTGGGCGATCGTGGTCGTCTCGGTCGCCACCTCGATCGTGGGCTACGCCGTGGCCGCCATCGCGGAGTCCGCGGCCCTGGCCGCGTGGGGACCCAACGCCGGCAAGCGCTAGCGGGGCCGAGGGCTGGACAACAGCCCAAACCGGGCGCATCCTGAATTCAACGGTTGTTGAATTCTGAGGAGGCGGCATGCCGACGATGACGTGCGTGGTGGCCGGGGGCGGGCCGGCCGGGATGATGCTCGGCCTGCTGCTCGCCCGGGGCGGCGTCGAGGTGACCGTGTTGGAGAAGCACGCCGACTTCCTGCGGGACTTCCGCGGCGACACGGTCCACCCCTCGACCATCCGGCTGCTGGACCAGCTCGGCCTGGGTGCGCAGTTCCGCGCGCTGCCGCAGAGCCGGCTGCAGAACCTCGAGCTGCCCCGGCCGGACGGCAGCGCCATCACGCTCGGCGACTTCCATCGGCTGCCGGCCCCGTACGACTACGTGGCCATGGTGCCGCAGTGGGACCTGCTGAACCTGCTGGCCGAGGCCGGCCGGGCCGAGCCCGCGTTCACGCTGCGGATGAGCACCGCGGCAACCGGCCTGCTCCGCTCCGGTGACGGGGGCCGGACCGGACCGGTGACGGGCGTCCGGACGAGAACCGCCGACGGCGTCGAGGCGGACCTGCACGCCGATCTGGTGGTGGCTGCGGACGGCCGGAGCTCCGTGCTCCGGCATGAGGCCGGGCTGGTTCCGCACGGGTACCGGGTGCCCTTTGACACCTGGTGGTTCCGGTTGCCGCGGTTCCTCGCCGAGCGGGACGAGCAGGCGGCGCTGGTACCGACGATCGTCGGCCAGGAGATCCTGCTCAGCTTCCCGCGCACCGACTACTTCCAGGTCGCCTACTTCAACCGCAAGGGGATGGACGCGACCCTGCGCGCCGAGGGGGTCGAGCGGTTCCGAGAGCGCTTGGCCCGCCTGCGGCCGGACTTCGCCGACCGGCTGGACGCCGTGGCCTCGACCGACGACCTGCACGTGCTGGACGTCAAGCTGGACCGGCTGCCCCGCTGGCACCTCGACGGACTGCTCTTCATCGGCGACGCGGCCCACGCGATGTCCCCGGCCGGTGGGGTGGGCATCAACCTGGCGGTCCAGGACGCCGTCGCGGCGGCGGCGCTGCTCGCCGGACCGCTGAAGGAACGTCGGCTCCGCGTCCGCGACCTGGCCCGCGTCCGGCGCCGGCGGCTGCTGGCCACCGTGGTCATCCAGCTGGCCCAGCGGGGGCTGCACCGGCTGGTCTTCGTGCCGGCGCTCGCGGGCCGGACGCCCCGGGCCCTCCGGATCGTGGCGGCCGTGGCCCAGGCGGTGCCGGCGGTGACCAGGATCCCCGCGCAGCTCATCGCCTTCGGGCCGCGCCCTGAGCACGCCCCGTCGTTCGCCCGCCGGCCCGCGACCGGGGGCCCCTGAGTGGCGGCTGGACGCAGCAGCGGTCGTCGACCCGGTCCGAGCCGGACGCGGGAGCTGATCCTGGAGGTGGCGCGCGCGGCGTTCGCCGAGCGTGGCTTCGACGCGGTGACGGTCCGCCAGATCGCCGCCTTGGCGCAGGTGGACCCGGCGATGATCAGCCACCACTTCGGCTCCAAGGCGGCACTCTTCCGGGCTGTCCTGGACATCCCGGTGGACCCGGCGGCCGAGATCGCCGTCGTCCTCGAGGGACCGGTCACCGAGCTCGCCGACCGTCTGCTGACCCGGCTGCTGGCCGTCTGGGACTCCCCGGCCGGTGCGGGGGCGATCGCGGCGGTGCGGACGGCGCTGCAGCGCGACGACACCGCCGACCTGGTCCGCGACCTCGCCCTCAGCCAGGTGCTCGGCCCCCTGATGACGGTGCTGCCGGGTGGCGCGGACGAGCGGCGCTGGCGCGCGAATCTGGTGGCCAGCCAGGTGGTCGGGCTGATCGTCACCCGGTACGTGCTGCGGTTGGAGCCCCTGGCCACCGCGGCCCATCCCGACGTGGTGACCGCCGTCGCGCCGACCCTGCAGCGCTACCTGACCGGTACGGTGGCCGGCGACGTGTTCTCCCAGACCTGACGCGAGGCCCGGTGCTGGAGTGGTTCACCTTCGGCGCTGCGGCGGTCGCGGCGGTCGGTACCTCGCGGCCCGCGTCCGGCGGCGCGAAGGCCCCGCCGGCCGCCTGGGGCCCACCCGCCCGAAGCGGGGTCAGACGGTCTCGGCCAGTAGGCGCGAACGCCGGTTGACGCCCGCCCGGTGGATGCCGTGTCCGGTCATGATCATCAGCGCCACCCAGACCAGGGCGAAGCCGACCCAGCGTCCGGTGGACATCTGCTCGTGGAAGTAGCCGATGCCGAGCAGGAACTGGAGCGTCGGTGCCAGGTACTGCAGCACGCCGAGCGTGCTCAGGGGCAGCCGGGTGGCGGCCGCGGCGAAGAACAGCAGGGGCAGCACCGTCACCGCGCCGGTGGCGACCAGCAGCAGGCTGTGCGCCCAGCCGAGGGTGATGAAGGTGGTGCCGCCCTGGACCTGCAGGTAGACCAGGTAGCCCAGCGCCACCGGGGTCAGCAGGGCGGACTCGATGGTGAGGGTCTCGACGGCGCCGCCGTTCACCTGCTTCTTCATCACCCCGTACGTGGCGAAGCTGGCCGCCAGCACCAGCGAGAGCCAGGGCAGATGGCCGTAGTCGATGGTCAGCACGACCACGGCGAGCGCGGCGAGCCCCACGCTGACCCACTGCAGCGGGGCCATCCGTTCCCGGAGGACGATCACGCCGACCAGGATCGAGAGGATCGGGTTGATGTAGTAGCCGAGCGAGGTCTCCAGGACGTGGCCGTGGTTGACCGCCCAGATGTAGAGGCCCCAGTTCACCGAGACGACCGCCGCAGCGAGCCCGAGCATGGCCAGGTTGCGGCGGGTGGCGATCCGACCGAGCCAGCCCTTCGGCAGCAGCACCAGGGCCAGCACGAGGGAGATGGCCAGGCACCAGACCACCCGGTGCGCCAGCAGCTCCAGTGACCCGGCCCGCTTGACCAGCGGCCAGAACAGGGGCACCGCTCCCCACAGCCCGTAGGCCGCCAGGCCGTACCCGACGCCCTGGCGCTCGCGTTCCCGCTCGGTCACCGGTCCTGCCTTCCTGTTGCCCCGGCGAGATTAGCCGATGGTCGGCGGGACCGGTCACTACCATCGAGCCATGACCACGACCGACCGAGGCGCCGGCTCGACCGCTTCCGACTGCGATCTCCGCCACGCGCGGGGGGATCGAGCTCAACGGGCTCAACACCATCGACGAGAGCGAGCGCCACGGCCGGGCCCGCGACCTGTTCTGGCCGTGGTTCGGCGCGAACGTCTCCGTGCTGGGAATCAGCTACGGCTCGTTCGTCCTCGGCTTCGGTATCTCCTTCGCCCAGGCGACCGTGGTGGGGATCGCCGGCATCGTGCTGTCCTTCCTGCTCTGCGGGGTCGTCGCGCTGGCCGGCAAGCGGGGATCGGCGCCCACGATGGTGCTGAGCCGGGCGGCGTTCGGGGTGCGGGGCAACCGGCTGCCGTCGCTGCTCTCGTGGCTGCTCACCGTCGGCTGGGAGACCGCGTTGACGGCGCTGGCCGTGCTGAGTACCGCGACCGTGTTCACCCGGCTGGGTGCCGGCGGCGGGACCGGGACCAAGATCGTGGCCCTTGTCGTGGTCGCCGCGCTGATCGTGGCTGCGGGGATCGCCGGCTTCACGGTGATCATGCGGTTGCAGCGTTGGATCACCATCGTGACCGGCGTCCTGACCGTCGTTTTCATCGTGCTGGTGGCCGGCAAGGTCGACCTCGGTGCGGTCGGCGCGATCCCGAACGGTGCGGCGCCGGCTGTGGTCGGCGCCCTGGTCTTCATGATGACCGGCTTCGGGCTGGGTTGGGTGAACGCGGCGGCCGACTACTCGCGCTACCTGCCCCGGCGTACGCCCAGCGCAGGCGTTGTCGGCTGGACCACGCTCGGCGGTGCGCTGGCCCCGGTGCTGCTCGTGGTCTTCGGCGTGCTGCTGGCCGGCTCGTCCAGCGAGCTGAACGACGGCATCGCCAACGACCCGATCGGCGCGCTCACCACGCTGCTGCCCACCTGGTTCCTGGTGCCGTTCGCCCTGGTGGCGGTCCTCGGTCTCGTCGGTGGCGCCGTGCTCGACATCTACTCCTCGGGGCTGGCCCTCCTCAGCGCCGGCGTCCGGATCCCCCGTTATGCCGCGGCCGGCGTCGACGGGGTGCTGATGGTGCTCGGCGCGATCTACGTCGTCTTCTTCGCGCCCGACTTCGTCGTCCCCTTCCAGGGCTTCCTGATCACCCTCGGCGTGCCGATCGCCACCTGGTGCGGCATCTTCCTGGCCGACCTCGCGCTCCGCCGCCGCGACTACGACGAACCGGCCCTCCACGACCCGGCCGGCCGGTACGGCGACGTCCGCTGGCTGCCCGTCGGGCTGATCGTGCTCGGGACCTTCCTCGGTTGGGGCCTGGTCACCAACGGCCTCGCGACCTGGCTGGGCTGGCAGGGCTACCTGCTCGGCCCGATCGGGGGCCGCGAGGGCGCCTGGGCCTACGCGAACCTCGGCGTGCTCATCGCCCTGCTCGTCGGGTTCCTCGGCACGCTCCTCACGGCGAGGGCTGTCCGCGCCCAGGAGACCGGCTTGGTCCGGGCAACCCGTTGAGCCCAGCCGCTCCCTGGCTGGCGGTGATCGACCTGCAGACCGTCTTCGCCGACCGGGGCAGTCCCTGGGCGACGGAGAAGTTCGCGGAGGCGCTGGCCGGCACAAAGGCCCTGCTGCCCGCCTTCGAAGGCCGCATCGTCCACACCCGGTTCGTCGCCCCGGCCGAGCCGATCGGGGCATGGGTCGCCTACTACCGGGACTGGCCGTTCGCGCTGGTGCCGGACACGGACCCGATCTATGACCTGGTGCTGCCCCCGGGGGATGACCCGGTGCTGAGCGCGACGACCTTCGGCAAGTGGGGAGCGGAGCTGGCCGCCCTCGTCGGTCCGGCCGACCTGGTGCTGACCGGGGTCTCGACCGACTGCTGCGTGCTGGCCACCGCCCTCGCCGCCGCGGATGCCGGTGTCGCTGTGCGGGTGGTCACCGACGCCTGCGCCGGGGCCAGCGACGCCGACCACCGGCGGGCCCTGGACGCCATGGCGCTCTACGCCCCGCTCATCACGCTGACCACCGTCGCCGCGGAGCTCGCCCGGCACAAGCCGTAACCGAAGGCGGGGTACACGCCCCCTTCGTTTACGCACTGTCCATGGCGCGTCCCGCCTCCGGCGTCGGGTGCCGTCAGTTTGTGGGCGCCTGGAGTTATGGTCCGAACGTGACTGCAGCGAACCTCGCGCCGACCTTCCGGCCGCGCACCCGACGCCGCGAGAGCCTGGGGGCCCTCGGGTACCTCGTCCCGGCGCTGCTCGTCTTCGTCGGCTTCTTCTTCGTGCCGTTGGGACGCTCGATCTACCTGTCCTTCCAGCGCAGCGACCTGTTCGGCCGGCCGAGCGGCTTCGTCGGCGGCAAGCACTACGCCGACCTCTTCACCGACCCGGGCTTCGGCAAGACGCTGCTGGTGACCCTCGGCTTCACGCTGCTCACAGTGATCCCGGCGATGCTGATCGGGCTGCTGCTGGCCCTGCTGCTGCAGAACCGGATCCGCGGGGTGAAGCTCTTCCGCACGGCGTTCGCGCTGCCGTTCGCCTTTTCGGTGGCTACCGCCGCCGTCGTGTTCGGGGTGATGCTCAACCCGGCGACCGGCGTGGTCAACGGTCTGCTGTCCTACCTGGGCATCGCGCCTGTCGGCTGGCTCACCGACCCGTCGTGGGCCCTCATCTCGGTAGCCATCACCTCGGTCTGGATGCAGGTCGGCTACAACCTGCTCGTGCTGTCCGCCGGGCTCGGTGCTGTGCCGGACGACGTCTTGGAGGCCGCCCGGCTGGACGGCGCTGCTGGGCTGCGGCTGCAGACCGGGATCGTGCTGCCGCTGATCAGCCCGCAGCTGTTCTTCCTGGCCGTGACCGGCACCATCCAGGCCCTGCAGAGCTTCGGCCAGATCCACATCCTGACCCGGGGCGGCCCTGACCGCTCGACCGAGACGCTCGTCTACTCCATCTACGACGTCGCGTTCGCCAACAACAACTCGAACTTCGGCGCCGGCTCGGCCCAGGCGATCGTGCTGCTGATCGTCGTGCTGGCGATCACGGCGTTCCAGTTCGGGTTCCTCGAGCGGAAGGTGTTCTACGCCTGATGGCTACCCTGACCTCCTCCACCCCAGCAGCGAGCGCGCTCCCGCCGCCGTCGGGTGGCGACCGCCGTCGCGGTGGCCGGACCGGCGGACCCCCCGTCCTCACCTACCTGCTGCTGGCGCTCCTCTTCCTGGTGCTGCTGTTCCCCGTCTACTACGGCTTCATCGGCAGCTTCATGTCGCCGACCGACATCAACACGTTCCCGGCCAAGCTGTGGCCGGTCAGCGGCTTCGTCGCCGCCAACTACGCGAACGCGCTGGAGATCATCCCACTGGCTCGTCAGTACGGGAACTCCCTCGCCGTCGCGGTCCTCGTGGTCGTCGGCCAGCTGGTCACCAGCGTCCTCGCCGCGTACGCCCTGGTCTTCCTGCGGCTGCGCGCCCGGCGCTTCTGGTTCGGGCTGCTGCTCTCCACGATGATGATCCCCTGGGAGGCGATCATCATCCCGAACTACCTGGCGATGGCGCAGCTCGGCCTGATCAACACCATCGCCGCGCTGGCCCTGCCCTACCTCGCCGCCGGGTTCGGCATCTTCCTGCTCCGCCAGGCCTTCCTCACCTTCCCGATGGAGCTGCGCGACGCGGCCCGGGTCGACGGGGTCGGCAGCTTCGGCTTCCTGTGGCGGATCCTGGTCCCGCTGACCCGGCCGACCCTGGCCGCGCTGGGCGTCTGGTCGTTCCTGTCGGCCTGGAACATGTACTTCTGGCCGCTGCTGATCACCCAGGCACCGGAGAACCAGACCATCCAGATCGGCATCAGCCAGCTGCAGTCCGTCGACGCCAACGACCCGGGGATGGTGCTGGCCGGGGTGGTGCTGGCCCTGCTGCCGACGCTCGCCCTGGTGCTCTTCGGGCAGCGCTTCATCGTCCGCGGGCTGACGGCGGGGTCCGGTCGATGAGACTGCACCGCAGACTCCTGGTCCTGCTCGGGGCCACGCTGCTGACCGTGACCGCCGCGTGTGGTGGCGGGCGGCCCGAGGGGAACCTCGACGTCCCGGCCGCCGACGCGCTGGACCAGGTGGGCGGGGTCACCGACATCACCTTCTGGCACTCGATGGACGCCAGCAACGGCATCGCGCTGCGCACGCTGGTGGACAAGTTCAACGCCGAGCACGCCGGCAAGATCGTGGTGCACCCGGTCTTCCAGGGCACCTACGACGACGCAATCACCAAGTACAAGGCGTCGGTCCAGTCCAACACCACGCCGGCGATCATGCAGATCTACGACATCGGCACCCAGTTCATGATCGACTCCCGCGAGGTGGTGCCGATCGCCGGCTTCGCCAAGCGCGACGGCTACGACCTGGGCGGCATCCAGAAGAACATCGCCGGCTACTACACCGTCCAGGGCACCCAGTGGTCGATGCCGCTGAACAGCTCGGTGCCGCTGCTCTACTACAACAAGACCGCGTTCGAGGCTGCCGGGCTGCACCCGGACAACCCGCCCCGGAACCTCGCGGAGATCCGGACGGCCGCCGAGAAGCTGAGCAAGGTGAACGGCGGTCCCAGCGCGTACGGGTTCGGGGCCGCCATCTACGGCTGGTTCCTGGAGCAGTTCGCCTCCACCTCGGGCCAGCTGTTCTGCGACGCCGAGAACGGCCGCACCGGTCAGCGCGTGACCAGCGCCGCCATCGCCTCGCCGACCATCATCGAGGTCGTGCAGTGGTGGCAGTCGATGGTCGCCGACGGGCTGGCGGTGAACACCGGACGGGTGACCAAGGACGCCCAGGACGCGTTCAAGGCCGGCCAGACGGCGATGACCTTCGAGTCGACGGGCCAGGTGAAGGGCTTCACCGCAGCCGCCCAGGGCAAGTTCGACCTCGGCGCGGCCCCGTTCCCGGTGGTCACCGGCACCGAGGCGCCCGGCGCCGGCCCCTCCATCGGTGGGGCGAGCCTGTGGATCTCCGGCCCGGGGCACAGCGAGGCCGAGAAGGAGGCGGCCTGGCAGCTGACGAAGTTTCTGGCCCAGCCCGACTCCCAAGCCTTCTGGCACACGGCCACCGGCTACTTCCCGGTGACCAACAAGGCGCTGGACGAGCCGGTGGACAAGGCCTTCCTGGCCAAGAACCCGCTGTTCCAGGTGGCCATCGACTCGCTGAACAGGACGAAGGTCGGTCCGACCACCACCGGCTGCGCCGCGGGGGCGATGCCACAGATCCGCAAGGCGACCGAGGACGGCCTGGAGCGCGCCCTGATCGGCAAGGATCCGGCGACCTCCCTGCAGCAGGTGCAGCGCAACGTGTCCGAGTCGATCGCCAACTACAACGACTCGGTCGGCGGCAGCTAGGGGCGCGTCCGGGCCAGGACGAGCTCGAAGAGGTACCGCTTGGCCACCCGGCCGCCGAACCGGGTGGTGATCAGGTCGTGGATGCTCCCGAGCAGAGCGGCGCTGGCTTCTGGGCTGAGGACCAGGGACGAGGAGTAGGTCGACAGCAGGTCGACGTACTCGTCGGCGGAGTAGTCGACGTCGACGCCGAACCGGTGCGACTGCACATCGGTGACCAGATCAGAGCCGAGGACCTCGGTCGTCGAGGCCGGGACCGCCCGCTCCGGCGGCAGCCGGTCATCGAGCCGGGCTGAGGGATCCCACCGCAGGTAGTGGTGCTGCACCTCGGCGAAGAAGTCCACCGTGCCGCCGGCCACGTGGTGGGTCCAGATGACGGCCACGGTCCCGCCCGGGCGAAGGGCGGCGCTGATCCGCTGCACCCGGGTGACCGGGTCAAGCCAGTGGTAGGCCGTGGCGCAGACGAACGCGTCGTACAGCGCTGCTGGTGGTCCCCAGTCCTCGAAGGCACTGACCACGACCTCGACACGCGCGTAACCGGCCAGCTGGCGTCGGGCCACGGCTGCGAGCTCGGGGGAGAGCTCGACCGCGGTGACCGTCCAGCCGCGCTCGGCCATCGACCCGGTGGCCTGTCCGGTCCCGGGCGCCACCTCGAGAACGCGGGCAGTGGGGCCGAGGCCTCCGTACGCGCTTAGCCGGTCGAAGAGCTCAGCCGGGTAGGTCGGGCGTGAGACTGCGTACCGCTCGGCAATCTGGGCGAATGTCACCCGCCGCTGCAGCCGGACCTCGTCGGCCATCTCGCCGTCCACCAGGAGATCATCGCAAGCCGTGGGTAGGGGCGCAGGACCAGCCAGCCCCGGGCTAGTCGAGCGCAGCTTTGGATGGGGCGAGCAGCAGCGACTCGGTGAGTCGTCGCTCAGGCGTCCTTGGGCCGCCAGACGCCGAACCGGTTGCCGTGCGGGTCGATCAGGTGCGCGAACTCGATCGCCCCGTTGTCGGTGACCCCAACGGCGACCTCGGCGCCGAGCCCGGTGGCCCGGGTCACGGCCGCGGCCACGTCGGGCACCCGGACGTAGAAGATGGCCCACGTCTGGCCGCCGACGGCGCTGGTGTCCCACAGCCCGCCGCGAGCCTCGTCCACCATCCAGTACGGCATGGGTCCCGTCGGCTCCTCGAAGGTCCAGCCGAAGATGCCGGCGTAGAAGTCCCGGGTGCGCTCGGGCTCGGGCGTGCCGAGCTCGAAGTAGTCGATCGTGTTCACAGCAGGCTCCTCGGGTCGGTGGCGTCAGCCTCCCACCCGGGGACCGCGTTGACCAGGTGTCAGCGAGCGCGGAGCGGTCGGCTGGCCTCAGCCGACCAGCCAGGTGTCGCCACCGTTGACCAGCGCTTGCAGCGCGTCGTCGTCTCCGCTGCCCTGGGCCTTGGCCAACGCCACCTGCTCGCGCGTCAGGTCGTCGTACGTCGGGGCCTCGACCTCGCGGAAGATCCCGATCGGGGCGCGGTGCAGGACGCCCGCGTCGGTCAGCCGGGACAGCCCGAACGCGTACGACGGGTCGGTGATGTGCGCGTCGTGGACGACCAGGGCGTCGACCCCGACCTCGCTCACCTCGACCACGCTGAACTCACCCGTCGCCGGGTCACGCACCACGCCGAGGTGGAGGTCGGTACCAAAGCGGATGGGCTCGCCGTGGGTCAGCGGGATGATGGCGTCGGCCGAGGTGCTCGGGTCCTTGATGGCGTCGAAGGCGTTGTCGTTGAAGATCGGGCAGTTCTGGTAGATCTCCACGAACGACGTCCCGCGGTGCGCGGCCGCAGCCCGGAGGACCCCGGTCAGGTGCTTGCGGTCAGAGTCGATGGTGCGCGCGACGAAGGTCGCCTCAGCGCCGAGGGCCAGCGAGAGCGGGTTGAACGGGTTGTCCAGCGAGCCGAGCGGCGTCGACTTGGTGACCTTGCCGATCTCGGACGTCGGGGAGTACTGGCCCTTGGTCAGGCCGTAGATCCGGTTGTTGAACAGCAGGATCGTGACGTTGACGTTGCGGCGCAGGATGTGGATCAGGTGGTTGCCACCGATCGAGAGCGCGTCGCCGTCGCCGGTGATCACGAAGACCGCCGCGTCCTCACGGGCGGTGGCCACCCCGGTGGCGATCGCGGTCGCACGGCCGTGGATCGAGTGCATGCCGTAGGAGTCCACGTAGTACGGGAACCGGGACGAGCAGCCGATGCCCGACACGATGACCGTGTTCTCCTTGCGGATGCCGAGCTCGGGCATGAAGCCCTGGAACGCGGCCAGCACGGCGTAGTCGCCGCAGCCGGGGCACCAGCGCACCTCCTGGTCGGAGGTGAAGTCCTTGCGGGTCAACGGCTCCAGGGCCAGCGGGACGCCGGCGATGCCGGAGCGCTTGGCGGTACCGATGCCGGCGCCGGTCGTGGTGGGGGTGTCGAGGGCGGTCACGCGAGGGCTCCTTCGGACGTGCGGTCGAGCGCATCGATCTCGGACTCGAGGTCGCGGGCGAGCTCGCTGAGCGAGATGGGCAGGCCGCGGACGCGGCTGTAGCTGTGGATGTCCACGAGGTACTTCGCGCGCAGCAGCATCGCCAGCTGGCCGAGGTTCATCTCCGGCACGATCACCCGGTCGTAGCGACGAAGGATCTCGCCCAGGTTCCCCGGGAACGGGTTGAGGTGACGCAGGTGGGTCTGCGCGACCGAGCGGCCGGCGGCCCGGACGCGACGGACCGCCGCGGTGATCGGGCCGTAGGTCGAGCCCCAGCCCAGCACCAGCACGCGAGCCTCACCCGACGGGTCGTCGACGATGAGGTCGGGGATGTCACGGACGATGCCGTCGACCTTGGCCTGGCGGGTGCGGACCATCTCCTCGTGGTTGGCCGGGTCGTAGGAGACCGCGCCGGTGTCGCGCGCCTTCTCGATGCCGCCGATCCGGTGCTGCAGGCCGGTGGTGCCGGGCTTGGCCCACGGGCGGGCGAGGGTCTCGGGGTCGCGCAGGTAGGGCAGGAAGACGGGCTGGCCCTTGGCGTCCACGCCGTTGGCCTCGGTGGCGAAGCCCGGCTCGATCGGCGCGACGGCCGCGAGGTCCGGCACGTGCCAGGGCTCGGCGCCGTTGGCGATGTAGCCGTCGGAGAGCAGGATCACCGGCGTGCGGTACTTGACCGCGATCCGGACGCCCTCGATGGCGGTGTCGAAGCAGTCCGACGGCGACTGCGCGGCCAGCACCGGAACGGGGGCCTCGCCGTTGCGGCCGTACATCACCTGAAGCAGGTCCGACTGCTCGGTCTTGGTGGGCATCCCGGTGCTGGGGCCGGCCCGCTGCACGTCGACGATGACCAGCGGCAGCTCGGTCATCACGGCGAGGCCGATGGTCTCGGCCTTGAGCGCGATGCCGGGGCCCGAGCTGGTGGTGACGCCGAGGTGGCCGGCGAAGCTCGCGCCGAGCGCCGCACCGACGCCGGCGATCTCGTCCTCGGCCTGGAAGGTGGTGACGCCGAACCGCTTGTGCTTGCTCAGCTCGTGCAGCACGTCCGACGCCGGGGTGATGGGGTAGGCGCCGAGGAACAGCGGCAGGTCGGCCTTGCGGGCGGCCGCGACCAAGCCGTACGCCATGGCCAGGTTGCCGTTGATCTGCCGGTAGCGGCCGGCCGGCATGGGGGCCGGGGCCACCTCGTAGCGGACCGCGAAGACCTCGGTCGTCTCGCCGAAGGCGTAGCCGGTCTTGAACGCGGTCACGTTGGCGTCGCGGATGTCGGGCTTCGCGGCGAACTTGCGGGTCAGGAAGGTGAGCGTGCCCTCGGTGGGCCGGTGGTAGAGCCAGGACAGCAGGCCGAGCGCGAACATGTTCTTGGCCCGCGAGGCGTCCTTGCGGCTGAGACCGAACTCCTTGACCGCCGCCACCGTCATGCCGGTCAGGTCCAGCGCGTGCAGCTGGTAGTCGGTCAGCGAGCCGTCCTCCAGCGGGTTGGCCGCGTAGCCGACCTTGGCCAGGTTGCGCTTGGAGAAGTCGGCCGTGTCGGCGATGATCACGCCGCCGCGGGGCAGGTCGGCGATGTTGGCCTTGAGGGCCGCCGGGTTCATGGCCACCAGCACGTCGGGCCGGTCGCCAGGGGTCATGATGTCGTAGTTGGCGAAGTGCAGCTGGAAGCTGGAGACGCCGGGCAGGGTGCCGGCAGGCGCCCGGATCTCGGCGGGGAAGTTGGGCAGCGTCGAGATGTCGTTGCCGAAGACGGCGGAGTCGGCGGTGAACCGGTCGCCGGTCAGCTGCATCCCGTCCCCGGAGTCCCCGGCGAACCGGATGACGACGCGGTCGAGAGTGTGGACCTGCTTCACAGCTACGTGCCTTTCGCTTGACGTGCCGCCACTGCCACTCATGGGCGCGACGACCGGGCAGGGTTCGGAGCGGGCAGCCCGTACGGATGCCCGCATGCCCTGGAGACCCAGCAACCCATGATAAGGCGGACCTAACTGCGACCACGGATCATCCATCGGCTGAGAACCTGCTCTTCGCCGATAGGTTGGGCCCATGCGGTGGCTGGACTGGTACGGCGACGGCTCGCTGCACGTGCTGGAGATCAGCCTGGCCTGCTGCGCGCTGGAGCTCGAGGCCGCGGCCTGGGCGGCCGGGGCGGAGGCGGTCGACGAGCTGCCCCTGGGCGCCCGCGTCGTCGTCGTGGTCTCGGGGACCGTCACCGACCGCCTCGCCCCCAACGTGCTCGCCTTGGTCGACTCCTGCGCCCTCCGCTGCGGACAGGCTCCCGTGGTGGTCGCGCTGGGCGCCTGTGCCTCCTCCGGCGGGCCGTACTGGGACTCCTACGCCGTGACGAAAGGGGTCGACGCGCTGCTGCCGGTGGACGTGTACGTGCCGGGTTGTCCGCCCCCTCCGGCCGCGCTGCAGGCCGTGCTGGACGAGCTCCGGGTGCCCTTGACCGGCAGCCGCGCGTGACGCCCGAGACGGTGTCCGCGGCCCAGTGGTGGCACCGGGTCGCGGCGGCCCGGAACGAGGGCTACGACTTCTTCGAGTGGCTGGCGGCGGTGGACGAGATCGGTCGCGACGACGCGTTCCGGGTGGTGCTGGTGCTACGCCGCCTGGACGGCCCCGAGCAGACCCGCGTCCTGAGCACCGACCTGCCGCGGGACGCTCCCCGGCTGGCCAGCGTGCGCGACCTCTACCTCGGCGCCGCCTGGCACGAGCGCGAGGCCGCGGAGATGTTCGGGATCGAGTTCCTCGGCGGCGATCCGCGACGGCTGCTGCTGGCCGATCTCGAGGGGATGCCGATGCGCAAGGACGAGGTGCTCGCCGCTCGTAGCGGCATCCCGTGGCCGGGTGCCAAGGAGCCGGGGGAGTCCGCGGCCTCGCCGAGCCGGCGGCGGATGGTCCCGCCCGGCGTCCCCGAGCCGACCGTCTGGGGCGACCGGGACGCTGCTGCGGAGCCCGCGCCCGCGGCCGAGGTGGCGGAGTCGGCCGTCGGTGGCCGTGCTCGTCGAAGGCGGCCGTGACCGCCCACGCGTCGATCGTGCTGATCGAGCCGGCGTGCACGTCCTGCATGGTCTGCGCCCGCGAGTGCCCCAGCTGGTGCATCACCATCGACTCCCACACCGAGCCGGTGCCGGATCTGCCGGCCGGTACCCGGCTGCGGACGCAGAACGTGCTGGACCGGTTCGAGATCGACTGGAGCCTGTGCATGTACTGCGGCATCTGCGTGGAGGAGTGCCCTTTCGACGCGCTGGCCTGGGAGCCGCAGCACACCGCAGCCGCGTCGAGCGCGTCGACCCTGCGCCACGGCATCGCCGACCTGACGCGGTGAGTCAGCCCGAGCTCGACCAGCGGGCGTGGAGGTGGTTCGCGTAGGAGTGGTGGAGGGGACCGCGGCCGGACCCGATGTGCAGCTGGTCGGCCGCCCGGAGCGCGCCGGTCAGGTAGTCCTTGGCGCCGCGGACGGCCGTCGCCCAGTCGGGTGCGCCCGGTCGGAGCGCGGCGATCGCCGCCGAGAGCGTGCAGCCGGTGCCGTGGGTGCTGGTGGTGTCGACGCGTTCCGCGGCCAGGCGGAGGAGAGCGCCGCCCTCGACCAGCAGGTCGACACTCTCGCTCCCGCCCAGATGACCACCCTTGAGCAGCACGCGGGTGGTGTGTCCGGCCAGGTCGCGAGCCTGGACGGCCATCTCGTCCTCGTCCCGCGCCTCGGCGACGCCGAGCAGGTCGGCGGCCTCGGGCAGGTTCGGAGTGACGAGGTCCGCCAGCGGCAGCAGCTCCTCGCGCAGGGCCGCCACGGCATCGGCGGCCAGCAGCCGGTCGCCGCTGGTCGCCACCATGACGGGGTCGAGGACCACGTACGGCAGCCGATGCCGGCGGAGCACGGCGGCGACGGCCCGGGTCACCCCGGCGCTGCCGAGCATCCCGATCTTCACCGCATCCACGCCGACGTCGTCGAGCAGCGTCTCCAGCTGCTGCTCGACGAACGACCCGTCCAGCTGGTGCACGGCGTCCACCCCGCGCGTGCTCTGAGCGGTGACCGCGGTGACCACGAGCGTGCCGTAGGCGCCGAGGGCGGCGAAGGTCTTGAGGTCAGCCGCCACTCCGGCTCCACCGCTCGGGTCAGTCCCCGCGATGGTGAGGACGGTGGGGATCACGGCCGTCACCGACGCAGCGCAACCGCTGCTGCTGCGGGGTCCGGGGCCGCGCAGACGGCCGAGACGACGGCGATGCCGGCCACGCCCGTGGCCCTGACGTCGGTCGCGTTCGCCGTCTGGATGCCGCCGATGGCGACGCAGGGCAGGCGGCTCAACCCCACCAGCTCAGCCGTCCCGGCCAGACCGAGGGGTGCTGCCGCCTCGGGTTTGGTGGCCGTGGCGAAGACCGGACCGACGCCGAGGTGGTCCACCGTGCCGGGTGGCAGGGCGCACGCCTGCTCGACCTGCTCGGGGGTGGAGACGGACAGGCCGATGACGAAGCCCGGGCCGGCGAGCCGGCGCGCGTCCGCGACGGGAAGGTCTGACTGGCCGAGATGCACCCCGTCAGCCCCCACGGCCAGGGCGACGTCGAGGCGGTCGTTGACGATCATCGGCACGCCGGTGCCCGCCAGCACCTCGCGGACAACCAGAGCGAGGGCGCAGAGCTCGCGCGCCGACGCGTCCGGCGCCCGCACCTGGACTGCGGTGACGCCACCCTGAAGCGCCGACCGGACCGTCTCTACCACGCCGCGAGGACCGCACAGCGCGGTGTCGGTGACCAGGTAGAGGTCGAGGTAGCCGCTCACTGGCGCACCGCACGAGCCCGGACGCGGCGCTCGATCGTCTGCTCGTCGAGCTGGGCCAAGGCGTCGAGCAACCCCACCGCGAACGAGCCGGGACCGGTGCTGACCGCCGCCGACTCCTCAGCGGCCACGGTGAGGATGGTGGTTGCTGCCGCGGCGGCCAGCAGCGGAGGAGTACCGGTTGCGCAGCAGGCCGCGACCAGGGCGCCGAGCGCGCAGCCGACGCCGGTGACCTGGGTCATCACAGGGTTCCCGGTGTGCACCTCGACGAGGTCCGTGCCGTCGGTCAGGTAGTCGACAGCACCGCTCACGGCCACGACGGCGCCGGTCCGGACGGCCAGCTCGCGCGCGGTGTCGACGGCGGCCTCCGAGCCGACGGTGCTGTCGACGCCCCGACCGGCCCCGGCTGCGCCGGCCAGGCTGAGCACCTCTGAGGAGTTGCCCCGGATGACGGCCGGCCCCTGCTCGAGGAGCTCGGCCGCCAGGTCGGTCCGGAAGCGCATCGCCCCCACGGCGACCGGGTCGAGGACCCAGGGCCGCTCGTGCTCCCGTGCCGACGTGGACGCCAGCCGCATCGCCCGCGCAGTCTCGGCCGACAGGGTGCCGAGATTGACCAGCAGGGCGTCGGCGATGGCGGCGAACTCCGCGGCTTCCTGGTCGTTCTCCACCATGGCCGGGGCCGCACCCACCGCAAGCAGGACGTTCGCGGTGAAGCCGGCGACCACGATGTTGGTCATGCAGTGCACCAGCGGATGTTGCTCGCGGACGGCGGCAAGCACGCCGGCGACCTCGACGGGCGCGACGGCCAGCGCCGTCGCAGGGGACGTGACATCAGGCATCAGGGCCTACTTCCTCCACCGGCATGACCCGGGTCAGGTTCAAGCGGTCGGTGGCCCGCAGCCACCCTCTCAGCCCGATCTCGTCGGACTCCCGCGTCTTGGCCCGGCCACCCTAGCCCGGTCCGCTGCTGCCCCTCGGGGAGGGCGCCCGCGCTAAGGTCCGCAGCATGCGACTCCTGGTGCTGGGCGGCGGCGGGTTCCTCGGCTACCACGCGGTCGTCGAGGGCCTGGCCGCTGGTCACGAGGTGACGGTGCTGAGCCGGTCGGGCAAGGCCCCGGCGGCCGGCGTCGAGGTGCTGGTGGGGGACCGGACGGACGACCTCTCGGCGCTGCGGGGTCGGGAGTGGGACGGGGTGTTCGACACCTACACCGACACCCGCCCCGGCGCCCCGGCGGTGGCGGCGACTGCTCGGCTGCTGTCGGGGGCGGCCGGCGGCTACGCGTACGTGTCGGGCATGAGCGTCTACGCGCCGTCCGGCCCGGCGGTGCCCGACGAGAGCGCGCCTGTCCGACGAACCGGGGTCGAGCTGGACTCCGACGTGCTGCAGGAGCGGTCGCTGGCCAAGCTGGCGGGTGAGGCGGCGGTATCGACGCACTTCGCCGGCTCGGCGCTGTTTCCGCGGGTCGGGATCATGGTCGGCCCGCGCGACCCGTCGCAGCGTTACACCTGGTGGCCGGTGCGGCTGGCGGGGGCACTGGCCGGCACGCTGCCGCGCACCGTGCTGCTGCCGGGCGACCCCGACCGGCCGGTGCAGTACTCCGACGCCCGGGACATCAGCCGTTGGGTGCTGAGGATGCTGGGCGCCGGCCTCGGCGGCACGTTCAACACCGTCGGTCCAGGCCGGCCCGACACGCTGCGCCAGGTCGTCGACGCCTGCCTGGCCGCCTGCGGCGCCGGACCCGACGACGTCGAGCTCGTTCCCGTGA
Source organism: uncultured Actinomycetota bacterium (assembly GCA_963727215.1). Lineage (GTDB taxonomy): Bacteria > Actinomycetota > Actinomycetes > Propionibacteriales > Propionibacteriaceae > Microlunatus. Next base: position 543,042 of record CAVSFR010000006.1, on the reverse strand, counting down.
CCGACGAGGCCTACCTCGACGCAGCCCTGACCGGCTGGGAGCAGGAAGAGCGTCCGCTCTGGTACCCGGAGGACCAGATCCCGCAGGCGGCGATCGACTCCTCGGCCGCGCTGGCTGCCGGTCTGGTGTTCCGGTCGGCGGCCGAGACCGCCGCCGAGACGCTCGACTGGGCCGGCCAGAACAATGCCACCGGCCTCACCGACACCTTCGTCGAGCGCGAGCAGCAGCTGCTCCGAGACGCTCCCTGAGCAGCCGCCCTCACTTTTCGCCTTTCGTTTGCGGCCCGGGCTGGCGTTCACGCTCAGCCTCGACCGCTCAGCAGCGACGAGTGGCGAATTCTGAGGGTGAGTCGTGAGTCAAACCGACAGCTCCCGGTTGTCGAGGTCTGCGTCGGAGCCTCGGTGCGCGGCCGGGCGGCTGAGGAGGCCGGTACCGCCCTGCTGCCAGGGGCGAGGCCCGGCCAGTGGGCGGTAGTCCACGCCGAGGGCGTCCAGCCGCTCCAGGTGCGCGGCCAGCCGCGGCTCGAACTCGGTCCAGCTCCGCCCGGCCGGGTCGGACCAGGCCACCTCGGCGTGGGCGCAGGCGCGCGGGAAGAGCATGTACTCCGCCCGCCTGCCGTCGGGGACGTACTCGGTCCACAGCTGGCACTGCGTGCCCAGCACCAGCGAGTGCCCCGCCTCCGGGATCCCGTCCAGCGGGTCGTAGGAGTAGACGTGCTCGACGGTGCACAGGCCGCCGATCGCGTACGGCTCGGTGTCCTCACTGCTGGAGTACCAGTCGAAGTAGGTGTGGCTCATCGGGGACATCACCACCGGTAGCCCGGCGGCCACGGCCGCCCGGCCGTACTGCGCGTCCCGCCAGGCCATCACGACCGAACCCGGGACCGGCCCCTCGTCGCTGATCTCGTCCCAGCCGACCAGCGTCCGCCCCCGTTCGGCGAGCCAGCCGTGCAGCTGTTCGGTGAACCAGCGCTGCAGCTGCTCGGGTCCGGCCAGGCCGCGCTGTGCGGCCAGCTCGCGCGCCGCCGGGCTGGCCAGCCACTCCTCGCGGGGGCACTCGTCGCCACCGACGTGGATGTAGTGGCTGGGAAAGACCTCCAACAGCTCCTCGTACAGGTCGACGACCACGGCCATCGCGTCGTCCTGCAGGTTCAGCACCTCGGTGAAGACTCCGAAGGTGGTCGCGGTGGCGTGTGGCTGGTCGGGCGCGTTACCCAGCTCGGGGTAGGCCGCGAGCACCCCGCTGACGTGGCCGGGGAACTCGAGCTCGGGGACGACGGTGATGCCCCGGTCGGCGGCGTAGGCGACCACGGCGCGCAGCTGGGCCTGGGTGTAGTAACCGCCGTGCGGGGTGCCGTTCCCCGTCGTGTCGTAGTGCCGCCGGGTCTCGGTCCGCCAGCTCGCGACCTCCTGCAGCCGCGGGTGCCGGAGCGACTCGAACCGCCAGCCCTGGTCGTCGGTGAGGTGCAGGTGCAGCACGTTGTGCTTCTGCATCGCAACCAGGTCGACCATCCGGAAGAGCTCGGGCAGGGGCAGGAAGTGCCGGGCCACGTCCAGGTGCACCCCGCGCCACGGGTAGGCCGGGGCGTCGCGGATCTCGACCTGGTCCACCACCAGCGGCTCGCCGGAGGGTGCCGGCCGCAGCACGCTGGGCGGCAGCAGCTGCCGCAGGGTCTGCGTGGCCCAGTTGACCCCGGCGTCGTCGGCTGCCGTGATGGCGATCCCGTCTTCGCTGACGGTCAGCGTGTACGCCTCCGGAGGCAGTCCTGCATCCGGCGTCAGCCGTAGCCGCCCATCGGCGGCGGCGGGCAGGTCGAGCCCCGTACCCGGGGTCAGCAGCCGACGGACGACGGCCGCCCAGCCGGGCGGGCCGTCGACGGCCAACTCAGGGGTGAGGGTGAAGGAGCCGGGACCTGGGACGACGGAGCGGGGTTGGGGCAGCAGCACGCCGTCAGCGTAGAGGCGCGACCAGCTGCACGTGCGGGTCGGCCTCCTCGTGGCCGGGCTCGTTCGGGTCCTCCGGGTCCTGCTGCATGCCGATGACGGGGGCCCACCACACGGCAATCTGGGCGTCGACGCTCGGGTGGCTGATCCGGCTGGTCATGACGATCACCGTCAAGGGGGAAACGGCTGTAACGGAACGGGCGGACAGGAGCGTAGGAGGGGTGGAGGCAACCACAGCGCTGATCAGCAGGGCTGCGAGTCCCTCCCCGACGAAGGAGTCCCCGATGACCTCCGCCCCCACCATCCGTTCGTCCCGCTCCGTTCGTCGTACGGCAGGGGCGTTGGCCTTCGCCGTCGTCGCGGCCGGGGCGACCACCCTCACCTCGGCGCTGATCGGCGTCGGCCCCTCCACGGCGGCGGCCGACCCGGGCGACACCTACCTACCGACCGGGTCCAGCCAGCTGGTGCAGAGCGAGGACCTGCAGTCCATCCAGGTCGACCTGGACACCGAGAAGGTCGTCCTGAACCGGGACGGCGACTTCTCCTCCTGCCTCGGCGAGGGCAACTCGTGGACCGAGGTCCTCCCGGGCTCGCCGAAGCCCGTGACCGGGACCTGGACCCGCCGCGGACACCCCAGCCAGTCGCTCAGCGAGTACCTCGCCCAGGCCAAGACCGAGGCCGAGGCAAAGAGGTGGGAGAAGATCCTGGTCCAGTCCGGGATCCGTCACTGCCGCAAGCCCGTCTACGACTTCCACTACGGCCCGATCGAGTCCTCGAACGTCGGCGCCGGGCACGCGAGCTGGGCGGTCTCCTACAGCGGCGAGTCAAAGCGCGCCGACGGCGGTGTGGCCGTGGTACGGCTGGGGACCAGCGTCGGGTTCGTCCAGGTCAACGGCAGCTGGGGGCCGGCCTGGCAGACGATGGAGTCCGTGGCCAAGGTCGCTACCCACCGGTTGGGCTGAACGCGTGGTCGCCGCAGCAACAGGACGAGCGGAGGAGGTGGCAGGTGAGTGACGACGACGAGTTCAGCGACTGGGCGCGCGAGCACAGTCCCGACCTGCTGCGCCGCGCCACCCTGCTCTGCGGCGACCGGCACCAGGCCGAGGACCTGGTGCAGGAGACCCTGGTCCGGCTGTTCCTGCACTGGCGCCAGGTGGACCACGACCGCAACCCGGCCGGCTACGCGAGCACGACGCTCTTCCGGGTGTTCGTCTCGGGCCGACGTCGGCGCAGCTCGGGCGAGCTGCCGAGCGCGACGCTGCCGGAACGTCCCTTCCCCGGCGCTGACACCGAGGGTCGTCTCGACCTCGTCGCCGCCCTGCAGACCCTCTCACCGAAGCAGCGCTGCGTGGTCGTCGCGCGCTACGTCGACGACCGTCCGGTCTCGGAGGTGGCGCGTCTGATGCGCCGCACCGAGGGTTGGGTACGGGTCACCGCCTCCCGTGCGCTGCACCAGCTCCGCGACTCGCCGTTGGTGGCGGCGTCGGTCACACCCCACGACCTGAGCCAGAGGACCTGACCATGGACGAGAGCAGCATGATCGAGCGGCTGCGCTTCGACGCCGACCAGATCGACACCGAGGACACCGACGTCGACGCCCTGGTCGGCGGCGCGCTCCGGCAGGGTCACCGCCGCCGGGCTCGCCGCCGGGTGGGGGCCGCGGTCACCGGTAGTGTCGTCGCCGTGGGACTCGCCGCGGCGGTCCTCGTCGGGGGAGCCACCTCGGCCCGGACCGGGGTCCCCGTCCCGGCTCCAGCCGGCCCGTCCGTCAGCTCCGCGGCCACCCCCAGCGCCAAGACCCCTTCCGCGACGGCCACCTCCGCCCCGCCGGCCAGCACGGGTCGGTTGAGCGGCGCTCCCGCCCAGGTGGAGGTGACGCTGGCCACTCTGTTGCCGAAGTCGATCACCGTGACGCGCGCGGTCTCTGACAGCAGCACCGCCGCAGAGGGCCGCGAGCTCAACGCCTACCTGGTTCTGCGTGACGCCGCGGGAGTCAGCAACACCTCGGCCGGCGTCGGTGCCGGCCGGTACACCGACATCTGCGCCTCGAACAACCCCTGCACCGAGACCGAGGTCGGCGGCGGCACGCTCTGGGTCACCGGCGGCGGCCCCGACCCCGACAAGGCGGGGGACGACCAGTCGGTCTTCTACAACCGCCCCGCCGGGGGGCACGTCTGGCTCACCCAGACCAACTTCGCCGACGGCAACGGACCCGTCACCCGTCCCGGGCTGCCGCTGACCGACTCCGAGGTCCGCGCCCTGGTGACCAGCTCAGCCTGGGACCGCTTCTTCCAGGGCTGACTCCCGGTTAGCCCGTGGTCCGTAGCCAGAGCCGGTCCAGCTCGTAGCCCTGGGAGATCGGGTTCCAGCGGACGCGTGGCGGTCCGTCGGCCACCACGTCGCGGTCGAACAGGGCGGTCAGGAAGATCTCGGTCTCCAGAATGGCGATCGGGCCGCCGGGACAGCGGTGGTGGCCGTCACCGAAGCTCATCACCGCGGCCGGCACCGTGCGCGGCAGCTCGCGCCCGGGGCAAAGGCCGAAGGGTTCCTCGCCGACGGTCCGGGCGTCCGCGTTGACGGCTCGGAGGTCGAGATCGATCAGGCTGCCCACGGGTACCTCGTGGGTCAGGCCGTCCACGACGAGCGCCAGGGGCTGCCGCAGCCGGCGGTAGAGGTGGCCCACGACCGGCTCCAGCCGCAGCGTCTCGCTCAGCAGGGCGGCCCGGTCGTCCGGTCCGCCGGCTCGGTAGCGCGCGAGCAGCTCCGGATCGTCGAGCAGGTGCCAAGCCGCCATGCAGATCAGCTCGCGGGTGGTGACCATGCCGGCGGCCGCGTACGTCACGCACTCGGTGAGGATCTCCAGGTCGCTGAACCCGTCGGCCAGCAGCTGGCTGATCACGTCCTCCTGCGGCCGCCGGCGCCGGGCGCGGATCGCCGGCTTGACGTCGAGGTAGTAGAACCGAGCGGTGGCGGTGCCGAAGCTCAGGTTGCGGAGGAGCCCGGCCAGGCCGCTCGGCGCGTCGAGGGGGTTGGCGGAGAAGAAGGTGTCCAGCCGCCGGCTCATCCCCCTGGTCGAGGAGTTGGTCAGCCCCACGACGCGGCCCGCCACCTGCACGGCGAGCTCCATGGCGAGCGCCCGCAGATCTTCTGGGTGGTCCGGACGCAGCCGGTTCACGAGCTGTCGGCTGAGCGACTGGATCAACGGCCGGTAGGCCTCGACCACTTTCGGCGCGAAGAACCGCGCGGCCGCCGACCGCTGGCGACGGTGGTCGGCGCCCTCGAGGTAGAGGATCGGCGGCCGCATCGCCGGGTTGGCCGCGCTGCGCACCCGACGCCGCCCCCGACGTCGACCACTCCCGCTCTGGCGGCTCATGGACTCGGCCCCGAAGCCGGCCTGGCCGGTCGCCTCCGGGTCCCGCAGCACCTGCCGGGCGACTTCGAACGAGCGCACCACCCAGCGGTCCCCGTCGGCGTCGCTGACCCGCGCCAGCGCCGGTGCGGACGTCCGCCCGCCTGGCTCCAGCTTGCGTACGGGACAACCGCTCACGAGGCGCCCACCCCGGACGCGCCCACCACCAGGTCCGCCGTCAGGTCGTCGATCCGCGGCGCTCCGAGCTGTGTCATCACCTGCTGGAGCTCGGTCTGCAGGCCGGTCAGCAGGTCGCGAACCGCATCCTCGCCGTCAGCGGCCAGGGCCCACAGCGCCGGGCGACCGACGAAGACCGCCCGCGCTCCCAGCGCCAGGGCCGCGGCGACGTGCTCGGCGGACCGGATGCCGCTGTCGGCGTACACCTCGGCGTCCGCGCCGACGGCCGCCACCACCTCGGGCAGCGCTGCGGCGGCCGGCACCGAAGGGCCCAGCCGGCGCCCGCCGTGGGTCGAGACCACCACTCCGGCGGCGCCTGCGTCCACGGCTCGCGCCGCGTCGTCGCCCCGGAGGATGCCCTTGACGAGGACGGGCAGCCCGCTGATCCGGTGCAACCAGCCCACGGTGTCGAAGCCGATCGCGGGATCCATCTCGACCGCGTGCGGGTCGGTGGCCGCCAGCTCGGCCGCGGTCAGGTTGGTCATCCGGGACCGCGCCGGGCTCTCCGGCCAGGAGCGCGGGTTCACGTCCGGGGGCAGCAGGGCGAGCATGTCCACGGTCAGCACCAGCGCTCGGGCGCCCGCCTCGACAGCCCGTTGCACGAGCAGCTCGGTGAGGCTGTGATCGCGGGTCACGTAGACCTGGAACCACCACGGGGCGCCGGTCGCGGCGATGTCGGCGAAGGGCACCGCAGCGTTGGTCGAGACGCCCAGCAGGGTTCCGGCCGTGGCCACCGCGCGGCCCATCGCCACCTCGCCCTCGGGGTGGGCGCCCAGCTGCTGGGCCATGGGCGCCACCAGCACCGGCATCGACACCGGCGTGCCGAGCACGGTCGTCGTGGTGTCGATGGTGCGCAGGTCGACCAGGGCCCGGGGGCGGAACCGGACCGCCGACCAGGCGGCGATGCCCTCGGCTAAACCGCCGCCGGAGCCGGCCGTGGCGCCGTAGTACGCGCTGATGTGCGGCGGCAGCAGCTCCTGCGCCCGCGCCTGGTGGTCGAGCACGGTCAGCGGTAGTTCGGTTCGGGAGGTGTCATAGCTGGATGCTACTGAGTGGAGTGGAAATGAGCGCTGACCAGGGTTTGCACCGTCCGACGCGGTCGTGCCCCCATCGTCGGCTGAGTCTGTGGCGAGGTTCTCGCGGCCCGGCACACGCCACCGCGGCTACGCGAAAAGGGAATCTTGCGCTGAACCTCACCGGGTTCTCGATCAGTCCCACGCCAGTCCGGGGCGGCCGCTGAGGTCGACAACGGAGCCTCGGTACTGCTCGCAGGGCGCGGGCACCACGACACCTCCGGAGCCCATGAGATGCCACACACCACGACTTCGCCGACTCGCCTCCGGAGCGCCACGCCGGCCGAGCAGGACGCCTGGGACGATGACGCCCTCGAGGACGAGGAGACCGGGCCGAACTGGACGAAGGTCTACGTCGGTGGAGGGAAGATGCGGGCCTACGCCGCGGTGGTCACGCCCTGGGCCCAGATGGCGCCGCCCGGCCCTCCGGTCGGTACGCAGCAGCCAGCCCGGTCGTGGCTCTGACCGCCACGGGAGGGACTGCTAGATCAGCGGTAGTTCGTGAACTGCACCGCGAAGTCGTAGTCCTGGGCCTTGATCAGGGCCTGGACGACCTGCAGGTCGTCGCGGCTCTTGCTGCTCACCCGGAGCTCGTCACCCTGGATCTGCGCCTTGACACCCTTGGGGCCCTCGTCGCGGATGAGCTTGGAGACCTTCTTGGCGTTCTCCTGGGTGATCCCCTCGGGCGTGGTGGCGGTGATCTTGAAGAGCTTGCCCGAGGCGCGGGGCTCGCCCGCGTCCAGCGCCTTCAGGCTGACGCCACGCTTGACGAGCTTGGTCTGGAAGACGTCGAGCACCGCCTTGGCGCGCTCCTCGGAGTTGGCCTCGATCTCGATCGCCTCGCCGGACCAGGCGATGGAGGCGTCGGTGTTCTTGAAGTCGAACCGCTGGCGCACCTCCTTGGCGGCCTGGTTGAGCGCGTTGTCGACCTCCTGCCGGTCGATCTTGCTGACCACGTCCATCGAGCTCTCCGCTGCCACCTGAGCACCTCCTGTTTGTCGAGCCGTTCCGTACTGCGGCATCGCCTTGGTTGAGGCTTCCCCCTGAGGGCCGCACGGTCGGCTGCCACCCATTCTCGCCCGGGCCCGCCCACCTCGGCTACTCCGGCCACCAGTTCGCCCGGCGCAGACGGACTTGCTATCGTTGCCCCTCGTTCGCCGGTCCCCGGACCGGCAGCACGGCAGGTTGCCCGAGTGGCCAAAGGGAGCAGACTGTAAATCTGCCGGCATCGCCTACGTTGGTTCGAACCCAACACCTGCCACACGCGTGAGGTCGCGCCCACCCCCGGTGGGCATGTATCTTTGTGCGTCGGTCACGCCCGCGAGGGCGAGACCGAAGGCCCCTATAGCTCAGTAGGTAGAGCATCTCCATGGTAAGGAGAAGGTCTGCGGTTCGAATCCGCATGGGGGCTCAGATCCACAGCCGGTCTCGGCGGTGGAGCTCAGCGGGATAGCTCAGGTGGTAGAGCAAGCGGCTCATAATCGCTGTGTCGCGGGTTCGAGTCCCGCTCCCGCTACTCGCCCGCAAGGGCGTACTTGGGTTCGAGCATCACCCAGTTGGTTCGAACACCCCAGAGGAACGAAGGTAAGTCGATGGCCAAGAGCTCCGACGTCCGCCCGAAGATCACGCTCGCCTGCACCGAGTGCAAGGAGCGGAACTACATCACCAAGAAGAACCGGCGCAACGACCCCGACCGGCTCGAGCTGAAGAAGTTCTGCCCGCGCTGCCACACGCACACCCCGCATCGCGAGACCCGCTGATCACCGCTGCTGTGCCGGGTCACCAGCCCACCACCGAGCCGTCCGCTGCTGCGGACGGCTCGTCGGTTTCCATGGCCGGCGAGCGCCCAGCGCTGATCGGCCTGGCTCACGGCAGCCGGCACGCCGAGGGCACCCGCGCCGTCGAACAGCTGATGAGCGTCGTGGCCCGGACCGGCGCTGTCGAGGCCCACGCAGCGTTCCTGGACCTCGCCGAACCCGACCTGCTGGCCGTCGCCGGTCGGCTCGTCGCGGCCGGTCACCGGCGCGCCGTGGTCGTCCCGCTGCTGTTCACCGTCGCCTTCCACGCGACCGTCGACGTGCCCGAGGCGGTGGCGCAGGCCGCGGCCGAGACGGGTCTCGAGCTGCTCGTCGCCGACATCCTCGGGACCGGGCGCGAGGCGGAGGAGATGGTCCGGGCGAGCATGGCCGCTGCGGCGGTCGGCGACGCCACCTCGGTGCTGCTCTACGCGGTCGGCTCGTCCAACGCCGGCGCCAACGATGCGGTCCACGACCTTGCTTTCCGGCTCGGGGCCGGACGCAGGGGGGAGGTGCGCGCGGCCTTCGGCACCACCAGCCCGCGCGCCGCCGAGGTGCTGCCCGAGCTGTCCGAGCCGGTGGCCGTGGTCCCGCTCTTCCTGTCCCCGGGTCTGCTGCTCGAGCCGATGGCGAGACTCACGGCCGAACGCGGCTGGACGCTCGCCCCACCGCTCGGCGACCTCGCCACCCCGCTGGTCCTGGCCCGCTACGAGCGCGCACGGTCCGGCGCGGAACTGAAGCTAGCGTTGAGCCATGGCCATCTCTGAGGCGCACGTCGGCCGGCGTTACCCCCCCACCGCGCCGTACCTGGTCACGTCGGGCAAGATCGCCGAGTTCGCGGAGGCCCTCGGTGAGCGTGACCTCCGGTCCGCCGGCGAGCACGCGCTCGCCCCACCCACGTTCCTCGCGGTGCTCGCCGCCGAGGCATGGCAGGCGATGTTCGACGACCCAGAACTCGGCCTCGCGCTGCGACGGATCGTGCACGGGGACCAGAAGTTCACCTTCGGCCGGCCGCTGTGCGCGGGAGACCGCGTGACGTCGACCCTGGTGATCGACAAGGTCCGCAGCCGCGGCCCGGCCGACATCATCACGGCCTCGGTGGAGGTGCACGACGACGGCCACGAGCTGGTCGGCACCGCGACCGCCACCTTCTTCCACAGTCGTGAGGCCGGCACCGATGCCGGAGCCGTCGCATGACCGGCCCGCTGCCCACCGGGGTCGAGGTCGGCATGACCCTGCCGCCGCTCACCCTGCACTTCACCCGGACCAGCCTGGTCCGTTACGCCGGTGCGTCCGGGGACTTCAACCCGATCCACCACTCCGAGCACTTCGCCGCCCAGGTGGGCCTGCCGGGTGTCGTCGCGCACGGTCTGCTGACCATGGGCTCGGCGCTGCGGGTGGTCACCGACTGGGTCGGCGACGCAGCCCGGGTGCGCTCCTACGCCGTCCGGTTCTCCAAGCCTGTCGTGGTCCCCGACGACGCGACCGGGGCCGAGGTGCTCGTCTCCGGCCGGGTGTCAGCGGTCGAGGGCACCCTGGTCACCGTGAGCATCGACGCGGTGTGCGACGGGCAGAAGGTCCTCGGCGCCGCCCGGGCGGAGGTCGACCTCGGTGACTGAGCCGAGCACGGTCGCCGCCGGCACGCCGTCCCTGTCCGCCTACACCACCCTGCGCGTCGGCGGCCCGGCCCGCCGCGTCCTCGAGCCCACCACCGAGGCCGAGCTGGTGCAGTGCGTCCGCGAGCTCGATGCGTCCGGCGAGCCCGTGCTGGTGCTCGGCGGGGGCTCGAACGTCCTCGTCGGCGACGACGGCTTCGACGGGACCGTGGTCCGGGTCGCCACCCGCGGCATCAGCGAGGACGTGGCCGCCTGTTCGGGTGCCGTCCTCGAGGTGGCCGCCGGCGAGCCGTGGGAAAACCTGGTCGGCTACGCCCTCGAGCGTGAGTACGCCGGTCTGGAGACCCTCGCCGGGATCCCCGGGCTGGTCGGCGGCACGCCGATCCAGAACGTCGGCGCCTACGGCACCGAGGTGGGCGAGCTGATCAGCACGGTCCGCACGCTGGACCGTACGGCGGGCGCGATCCGCACCTTCTTCGCTCTCGAGTGCGGGTTTGGCTACCGGAGCTCGCGTTTCAAGGAGGAGCCCGGGCGGTACCTGGTGCTGTCCGTGACCTTCCAGCTGCGCCTCGGTTCACTCTCGGCGCCCATCCGGTACCCCGAGCTCGCCCGAGCGCTCGGGGTGGAGCAGGGTGCCCGGGTGCCGGCTCGCGACGTCGCCGCCGCCGTGCTGGGTCTCCGTGCCGGCAAGGGGATGGTGCTGGACGACGCCGACCCTGACACCTGGAGTGCCGGGTCCTTCTTCACCAACCCGCTGCTCGACCCCGCCGCCGCGGCCGCGTTGCCCGCGGACGCGCCGCGCTTTCCCCAGCCGGACGGCCGGGTCAAGACCAGTGCGGCTTGGCTGATCGAGCGGTCGGGGTTCGGCCGGGGCTACGGCGACGGTGCCGCACGGATCTCGAGCAAGCACGTCCTGGCCCTCACCAACACCGGAGGTGCCCGCGCCGCGGACCTCCTCGACCTCGCCCGGCGCGTCCGCACCGGCGTCCAGCAGACCTTCGGCATCACCTTGGTGTGCGAACCAGTACTCGTGGGATGTGCCTTATGACCGACAACAACACAGTGACGAGAGCAGCAACGTGACCAGTCGTGACAAGACCGGCTTCGACTTCGCGGTCTGGGCCCCGATCCCGCAGGCCGTCGAGCTCGCGGTGCGCCCCGCCGGCGGTACCGAGGAGACCCGGGTGCCGATGGCCCGTGACGAGGAGGGCTGGTGGCGCCCCGAGGGTGCGCTGCCCGCCGACGGCGTGGGCCAGTTCGACTACGGCTACCGCCTCGACGGCGCCGAGCAGGTGCTCCCGGACCCTCGCTCCCAGCGGCAGCCCGACGGGGTGCACGGCTGGTCGCGCACCTACGACGCCACGGCGTACCCCTGGACCGACGAGCGCTGGACGGGCCGCCAGCTGGCGGGTGGGGTCATCTACGAGATGCACGTCGGCACCTTCACCCCCGAGGGCACGCTCGAGGCGGCCATCGCCAAGCTCGACCACCTCGTCGAGCTCGGCATCGACTTCGTCGAGCTGATGCCGGTCAACGGCTTCAACGGTGTCCACAACTGGGGCTACGACGGCGTCGCCTGGTTCACCGTCCACGAGGCCTACGGCGGGCCCGAGGGCTACCAGCGCTTCGTCGACGCCTGCCACGAGCGCGGGCTCGCGGTCATCCAGGACGTCGTCTACAACCACATGGGTCCGAGCGGCAACTACCTGCCGCTCTTCGGTCCCTACCTGAACGCCGCGGGGGCCAACACCTGGGGCGAGTCGCCCAACCTCGACGGCGAGGACTCCGACGAGGTGCGCCGCTACATCGTCGACAACGTCTTGATGTGGCTGCGCGACTTCCACGTCGACGGGCTGCGGTTGGACGCCGTGCACGCACTGGCCGACACCCGGGCGATGCACATCCTGGAGGAGATGGCGGTCGAGGTGTCCGCGCTCAGCGCCTTCGTCGGCCGGCCCCTGCCCCTGATCGCGGAGTCGGACCTGAATGACCCGCGGCTCATCACCGCCCGCGAGGGCGGCGGCTACGGGCTGACGGCGCAGTGGAGCGACGACTTCCACCACGCGCTCTACGTCAGCCTGACCGGTGACTCCACGGGCTACTACGCCGATTTCGACTCCCTCGCCGCGCTGGGCAAGGTCTTCGAGAACGGCTTCTTCCACGACGGGACGAAGTCCAGCTTCCGCCACCGCTCGCACGGTCAGCCGATCGACACCCTGCGGACTCCCACCTGGCGGCTGGTGGTCTGCTCCGACAACCACGACCAGATCGGCAACCGGGCCACCGGCGAGCGGCTGTCCAGCAAGATCGACCGCGACCAGCTGGGCATCGCCGCGATGATCACCCTGCTCAGCCCCTTCACGCCGATGATCTTCATGGGGGAGGAGTGGGGCGCGAGCACCCCGTGGCAGTTCTTCACCTCCCATCCCGAGCACGAGCTCGGCGAGGCCGTGGCGAAGGGTCGCATCGAGGAGTTCGCCCAGATGGAGTGGGACACCTCCTACGTGCCCAACCCGCAGGACCCGGACACCTTCACCCGGTCGAAGCTCGACTGGTCCGAGCCCGCCTCGGGCGAGCACGCCGAGCTGCTGGCCCTGACCACCCAGCTGCTGAAGGTCCGCCGGAGCTACCCCGACCTGACCGACCCGCGCTTCGACCACGGCCGCGCGACCGCGAACGACGCCGACGGTTGGTTGCTGCTCGAGCGCGGTGAGGTGGTGATTGCGGCCAACTTCAGCGACACCCCGAGCGAGATCGACCTCGACGGACCGGTCGAGACCCTCGTCACCGTGGGCGAGGCCAGCGTCGACGGTGACCGGGTCAAGCTGGGCGCCCACTCGGCCATCACCGCCGCCCGCGTCAGCGCCTGACGGCCCCTCCCCGAGCCGGTCGAGGGCTCAGGGCTCGAGCTTGATCTCGCGCTTCAAGATCTTGCCGGTCGGACCCTTCGGCAACGCGCCGAAACGGACCACCCGCGGGTACTTGTACGCGGCGATCTGCTCGGCCACGAAGTCGCGGAGCTCCTCGGCGGTGGCGGTGGCGCCGTCCTTGAGGGTGACCAGGGCGGCGATCTCCTCGCCGTGCACGGGGTCGGGGATGCCGAGGACGGCCGCCTCGGCCACCGCCGGGTGGGTGTAGAGGACCTCCTCGACCTCGCGGGGGTACACGTTGAAGCCGTTACGGATGATCATGTCCTTCACCCGGTCGACGATGAAGTAGTAGCCGTCGGCGTCGCGGGTGGCGAGGTCGCCGGTGTGGAACCAGCCCTCGCGGACCGCCTCGGCAGTCGCGTCGGGTCGGTTCCAGTAACCCTTCATCACGTTCTCGCCGCGGATGACGATCTCACCGATCGCGCCGTCGGCGACCTCGTGGCCGTCGGCGTCGCGGAGGCCGAACTCGACGCCGCGGATCGGGGTGCCGACCGAGCCCGCCTTGGTCGGTCGGTCGGGGTGGTTGAAGGAGGCGACCGGCGAGGTCTCCGACAGCCCGTAGCCCTCCAGCAGCTTGAAGCCGAACGCCCGCTCGACGCCGTGCAGCACCTCCACCGGCAGCGATGAACCGCCGGAAGCCCCGACCTTGACCGTGCTGGTGTCGAACCGGGACGGATCCTTCACCGCCAGCAGCGCCATGTACATGGTCGGCACCCCGAGGAAGACCGTCACCCGGTCCTCGACGACGATCTGCAGCGCCTGCTCGCCGTCGAACTTGGGCAGCAGGGTCAGGCACGCGCCGCCGGCCATCGCCGCGTTCAGGCCACAGGTCTGCCCGAACGAGTGGAAGAGCGGCAGCCCGCCGAACAGCACGTCGCCCGGACCGTTCGGCATCAGCGTCTCGATCGTGGTCAGGACGTTGCTCCGCAGGTTGGCGTGGCTGAGCTCGGCACCCTTGGGCTGCCCGGTCGTGCCCGAGGTGTAGAGGATCACCGCGGTGTCGCCCGGCTCGACCACGGTGACCTCGGGCGTGGGCTCGGAGCCGGCCAGCAGCGACTCGAACTCACCCGGCGCGGTGACGATGACGTCGGTGCCGGTCGTCTCGGCCGCCTTGCGCGCCTCGTCGGCGAACAGCGGGAACACCACGGCCACTCTCGCGCCCGAGTCCTGCCAGGCGAAGGAGACCTCGCCCGCCTTGAGCAACGGGTTCATCGGTACCACGACCGCTCCGAGCCTGAGGATGGCGTAGTAGGCCACCGGGAAGTACGCCACGTTCGGCATGATCAGCGCGACCCGGTCGCCGGCTCGGACCCCCCGTGCGGCGAGCACCGTCGCGAAGCGTGAGGCGGCGCCGTCGAGGGCGGCGTAGCTGAGGATCGTGGTGCCCTGCTTGATGGCGGGCAGGTGCGGGTCGGTGATGGCCCGGTCGGCGACCCAAACGGCGATGTTGGAGTTCGGCATGAGCCGACTGTAGGCGTAACTCGATAGAGTGTCCGGCGGTCCAGAAGCCTGCCAGGAGTGGAGTGTCATGTCGTTGTCGGAGCGAAGCCACGAGGAGCTGACGGCGCTGCACGCCGAGCTCCGGAGCGAGTACGAGGCCCTCGTGGGCAAGGGGCTGAAGCTCGACCTGACCCGCGGCAAGCCCTCGCCCGCCCAGCTCGACCTGTCGAACGAGCTGCTGACGCTGCCCGGTGCGGGGCAGACCCGCGACGCGGCTGGCACCGACGTCCGCAACTACGGCGGAGCCCAGGGCCTGCTGGAGCTGCGGGAGATCTTCGCACCGCTGCTGAACGTCCCGGTCGAGCAGCTGGTGGCCGGTGACAACGCGAGCCTGGCCGTGATGCACGACCTGGTCGTCTTCTCACTGCTGCTGGGTGCCGTCGGCTCACCCGCGCCGTGGTCGCGCGGACCGGTGAAGTTCCTGTGTCCCGTGCCCGGCTACGACCGCCACTTCGCCATCTGCCAGCAGTACGGGATCGAGATGCTGCCGGTGCCGCTCGGTCCCGACGGCCCCGACCTCGACGTGGTCCGCCAGCTGGTGAGCGACCCGGCCGTCAAGGGCATGTGGGTCGTCCCGACCTACGCCAACCCCACCGGGGCGGTGTACTCCGAAGAGGTGACCCGGGCGCTGCTCGCCCTGGAGACGGCGGCTCCGGACTTCCGGATCTTCTGGGACAACGCCTACGCCGTGCACCACCTCACCGAGGTCGAGACGCCCGCGCTCGACGTGCTGGGACTGGCGGCCGCGGCCGGGCACCCGGACCGCGTGTTCGTCATCGCCTCCACCTCCAAGATCACCTTCGCCGGCGCCGGGGTCTCGTTCTTCGCCTCGTCCCCTGCCAACGTCGCCTGGTACCTGCAGGCCACGAGCAAGCGGACTATCGGTCCCGACAAGGTCAACCACCTCCGGCACGCGATGCTGCTGCAGGACGCCGACGGGGTGCGGGAGCTGATGCGGGCGCACGCGGCGATCATCGCGCCCAAGTTCGAGCTGGTGGCCAAGATCCTCACCGAGCGGCTGGCCGAGCACGCCGTCGCTGAGTGGACCGACCCCGACGGTGGCTACTTCATCAGCCTGGACGTGGCCGACGGCACCGCGACCCGCGTCGTGGCGCTGGCCAAGCAGGCCGGGATCGCCATGACCGGGGCCGGGGCGGCCTTCCCGTACGGCCGGGACCCGCGGGACCGCAACATCCGGATCGCCCCGACGATGCCCAGCCCCGACGACGTCGCCGCGGCCATCGACGGCCTGGTCACCTGCGTGCTGCTGGCCACGCTGGAGCAGCGGCTCGCCTCCTGAGCCGCCCGCCCGCCCACTGCCAACGGCAGGGGCGGGACGAGCTGGCCCGACCACCAGCGGGGTGCGTCAGCCGGCCGCGGTCGCGACCGGCGCAGTCGAGGCCGGCGTGTCGGTGACCGGCGTAGCGGTGGCCACCTCGCGCGACTCCTCGTGGGCCTCCTCCTTCGCGGCGAAGGACGGGTCGTCGGCGAAGGACTTCAACCGGGCGATCCGGTAGATCAGCAGGCCGTAGAGCGCCTTGGCCAGGATGTCCGCGACCGAGTAGCCGCCCTGCTTGCCCACCCACGCGGTCGCGCCGTCGAAGCCGAGGAGCGGCACGAGGTAGGCGATGGGGTAGACACCCCAGGTGGCCACCAGCAGGACCCGCATCCTCGACACCGTCCTGCGCACCGCGACGGGCTGCCGGTCCAGCGATCGGGTCAGCTCGATGAACAGCACGTAGAGGATGTAGAGGAACGGCACGGTCGAGAGCAGCCCGAACACGTGCCGGGTGAGGTTGTCGCTACTGATCTCTCCTGGGTAGCCGAGGGCGATCATGAGCGCGGCAGCCGGGATGAGCCGGCGCAGCAGGGATGCCTGCAGGGCCTTCGCCAGCGTGAGCACGACGACGAGCTCGACCAGCAGCAGCGGGACGGTGAGCAGCCAGTCGACGTAGCGGTAGCCCTCGTTGAACGAGCGGCCCACCGCCTGGGTGTAGACACCGCGCCCGCCGACGGCGTCGGTCACGTAGGCCTCCTTGAACGAGGCGAAGATCCGGAAGTAGTGGTAGGCCGCGATGCCGCACACCACCGCGGACACCACCAGGGCTTGGCGGTAGCGGGCCAGCACCCGCGGCTGGGCGACCAGCAGGAAGAGGGCGGTGAACAGCTGCGAGGCGATCACCAGGGACAAGAGGTTGTAGACGGTGTCGAACTGACCTTGGGTCAATGCGTCGGGTAACACGAAGGGCCTCCGTTGGACCATTGTTGGGACAGTCACCATGGCTGGTCGGTCCGACGAAGGGGAAGTTTCGAGCTCCGATCTGTTTGGCCCCGGCGTGCGACCGATCCTGGGTGCGAAATGAGCGTACTCGGAACAGGAGAAAGCAAAAGGGCCGCTTTCTCACGCGTCTCGCTGCGATATGGCACCGGGGAGCATGATGAGGAAATGACAAGCGCAACGGCGACCCTGACAACGCCGGCCATCCTCGTGGCCAGGGTCACCCGCTGGTCGCGGTGGCTCGTCGCGGCGGTCGTCGGGGTGAGCGTCGCAGCCTCGCTCCTTCCCGCGGGCGCCCACGACCTCTTCGTGCTGGTGCTGGTGCTGGCCGGTCTGCTGGCCGGGCTGCCCCACGGAGCGGTGGACCACCGACTGGCGGCGGACCTCACCGGCAGGCCGACCGTCGTCGTGGCCGCCGGCTATGCGGCGGTGGCCGCTCTGACGTGGGCCCTGATCACGACGGCCGGGCTCGTGGCGCTCGTCCCGGTCCTGGTGCTCAGTCTCGTCCACTTCGCCCTGGGCGAGCGCGAGGTGATGCGGACGACCACCGGTTGGCGTCCCTCCCGCCCGGTCAGCTGGGCGGCGGCCGTGGCGGGAACCGGGGCGTTGCTGCTCCCACTCGCGCGTGCCGACGCCTCGATGGGCGCGGTGGCGACGTCGATCTCGCCTCATCTCGGGGCGCTGGTCACCGCCGGCCCCAGCCGGTTCGCGCTCGTCGCCGTGTGGGTCCTCGCTGCTTCGGTGGCCCTCGTACCCGCTGTCCGCGACCGCCGGTGGGGGGTGGTGGCCGATATCGTCCTGGTCGGGGCACTCGGTGCGCTGGCTCCGCCGCTGGTCGCGTTCGCCGTCTGGTTCGGGGGGTGGCACGCCCTGCGGCACTGCGCGCGGTTGCTGACCGTCGACCGCGCGTCGGCCGCACTGCTCGCCCGGGGTCAGACGCGAGGAGCCGTTGGTGCCTTGGTCCGAGCCGCCGCCTGGCCCACGCTGGCGGCAGTCGCCGTGCTCGCCACCGCGGTGGTCGCGACCGTCCGGTCGACCGACCCCGCCGCCACGGTGGGAGCGACCCTGCTGGTTCTGCTGGCTCTGACCGTGCCCCACGTGCTGGTGGTCATGGTGATGGATCAGCGATAGGCACAGAAATGACCGCTGGCTAGAAATGGGCGTTGCGGTCTAGCGCCCGGGTAAGAAGAGTGCGCATAGGCATAGGACGAGCATGCGGGATTGGCGCCCGGCTTTTGCTGCCACCATAGATTGGGCGAAATAATCTCAGCGTTACTACTTCTTCAGTCGAGATGGTTTCGGTTGCAGGTACGCAGAAATGAATGGACGTGATGGGCAGCATCCGTGATCGTCGCGGCGCGAGGGTCCAGCAGGCGACAGCCGTACCCGCAGGTCGGCGACGGCTGGTGGTGGCCCGCCGTCCCGCTTCACAGATGCGGTCAGGCTCGCCTCCGCTGCTGCGGCATGGAGCGCGGGTAGGCTCGGCGCTGGTTCGACTGAGGGGCTGATCCTCAGTAGACTCCATTTCTTGGTGATCCGACACCAGTGTGTCTGCACGCCCTCACCGGCGCGTCGAGCGGTTGCGGGTCACCGAAGGGCACTAGCTCAACTGGCAGAGCATCGGTCTCCAAAACCGAAGGTTGGGGGTTCAAGTCCCTCGTGCCCTGCGCGGTCAACACGTAGGGGCGAAGACAGACAGGGAAGGTCACACCGTGGCGGACAAGGACGAGGAGGGTACGGCTGAGGAGCCGACCCTCGCCGACGGTTCGACCCCGTCCTCCGGTGCTCACGCCCTCGGTCACCCGGGCAGCCCGCGTGGCGACGAGGTCGTCGAGCCGGACGGAGACGAGCTCGCGTCGTCGGGCTACGACACCGCGGGTCGTGACGATCTCGCTGACCTCGAGGGTCCGGCTCCGGCCGTAGGGGCCGACGAGGACAGCGAGAACAAGACGCTCGAGCCCGTCGGTGCCGGCGCTGTGGGCCGCAGCGTCGAGCGTCGGCGAGACCGCCGCCCGGCCCCGAAGGCCAAGGACGCCCCGACCGCCGCCCGCGACCGGCCGGCCAAGCCGACCCGAACCGGGCCCGTCACGTTCGTGCGCGAGTCGGTGGGCGAGCTTCGCAAGGTGGTCTACCCGACCGGTCAGCAGCTGCTGAACTACTTCGTGGTCGTCCTGGTCTTCGTGCTGTTCGTGATCGCCTATGTGAGCCTGCTGGACCTCGGCCTGGGCTGGGCGATCTTCAAGGTCTTCAGCTGATGACCTCCACCACCACCACCACCAACGACGGAGAATCCCTAGTGTCAGACACCTTTTCAGCCGACGAGCCGCGCCCGGCCGCGGACCCGCTGGAGGGTTCGACCGCGCGCGGCGCGGAGGATGACTTCGACATCGACCTCGGCACCTACACCCCGAGCAGTGACAGCGACATCGACCTCGACTTCGGTGGCAGCAGCAGCGCCCCTCAGGTCGCGGGTACCGACGACGACATCGACCTGAACTTCGGCCAGCCCGAACCCGAGCCGGAGCCCGAGGAGGAGGGTGAGGACGACGCCGAGTCCGACCTCGGCCGGGATGCTCTCGAGGCGTTCCGCTCCGAGCTTCGCGGCAAGCTCGGCGACTGGTACGTCGTGCACACCTACTCCGGCATGGAGAACAGGGTGCAGCAGAACCTGGAGAACCGCGTGTCCTCGCTCAACATGGAGGACTTCATCTTCGAGATCGTCGTGCCGACCGAAGAGGTCACCGAGATCCGCAACGGCCAGCGCAAGCAGATCAAGCGCACCGTGCTCCCGGGCTACGTCCTGGTCCGGATGGATCTGACCGACGAGTCCTGGTCGACCGTGCGGCACACGCCCTCGGTCACCGGCTTCGTCGGCCACTCGAACTCGCCGGTCCCGCTGAGCCTGGACGAGGTCGAGAAGATGCTGTCCCCGGCAGTCATCCTGGCGGCCACGGCCGGCACCGACTCCCCGAACCGGCGCAAGAAGAAGGTCGAGGTGGCTGACTTCGCGGTCGGCGACTCCGTCATGGTCGTGGACGGCCCGTTCGCCGGGGTACACGCGACGATCACCGAGATCAACGTCAACAACCAGCGCCTCAAGGCCCTGGTCGAGATCCTGGGCCGCGAGACCCCGGTCGACCTGACCTTCCCCCAGATCCAGAAGGTCTGAGCCCAAGCAGACCTGAGGAACCAAGGGCGGGCTCAAGCCCGTCACCACCACGCCGGGACGGAGCGTCCCGGTACGACAACCGCCGCGGGTCCGCCCGCGACACGCTGAGAAGGACCCACCAGAAATGCCTCCCAAGAAGAAGGTCGCCGCCCTCGTCAAGGTCGCGCTGAACGCGGGCGCGGCCACGCCGGCCCCGCCGGTCGGTACCGCCCTCGGCCCGCACGGCGTCAACATCATGGAGTTCTGCAAGGCCTACAACGCCGCGACCGAGGCCCAGCGTGGCAACGTCATCCCCGTCGAGATCACCATCTACGAGGACCGTTCGTTCACGTTCGTCACCAAGACCCCGCCGGCTGCCGAGCTGATCAAGAAGGCTGCCGGTGTCACCAAGGGCTCCGGCGTCCCGCAGACCACCAAGGTCGGCAAGATCACCCGCGAGCAGGTCCGGGAGATCGCCACCACCAAGCTGCCGGACCTGAACGCCAACGACGTCGATGCCGCCATGAAGATCGTCGAGGGCACCGCCCGCTCGATGGGCGTCACCGTCTCCGGCTAGATCGCACCACCGCACATCCACAGAAAGCCTGGGAGGGCCGCGCGCGGCCCGGACCAGAACTGGTGAAAGGAACCAGACATGAAGCGCAGCAAGGGATACACCACAGTCGCCGAGAAGATCGACGACGGCTTGCTCTACGTACCGGTCGAGGCCATGGAGTTCGCCAAGGCGAACACCAAGGCCAAGTTCGACGAGACGGTCGACGTGTCGATGCGGCTCGGCATCGACCCCCGCAAGGCCGACCAGATGGTCCGCGGCACGGTCAACCTGCCCAACGGCACCGGCAAGACGGCGCGGGTCCTCGTCTTCGCCACCGGTGACCGGGCTGCGGCCGCCGAGGCAGCGGGCGCGGACGAGGTCGGCTCGGACGAGCTGATCGAGAAGGTGGCGGGCGGCTACCTCGACTTCGACGCCGTCGTGGCGACGCCGGACCTGATGGGCAAGGTCGGCCGGCTGGGCCGGGTGCTCGGCCCGCGCGGCCTGATGCCCAACCCGAAGACCGGCACCGTGACGATCGACGTGGCCAAGGCCGTCACCGACATCAAGGGCGGCAAGATCGAGTTCCGGGCCGACCGGCACGCGAACCTGCACTTCATCATCGGCAAGGCCTCCTTCACCACCGAGCAGCTCGAGCAGAACTACTACGCCGCTCTGGACGAGATCATGCGGCTCAAGCCGAGTGCCTCGAAGGGTCGCTACCTGAGGAAGGTCACGCTCTCGACCACCATGGGTCCGGGCTTGTCGCTCGACCCCAGCCGTACCAAGCCGGAAGCGGAGTGACCACTCCCACCACCAGCCGGTGAGATCCTCGACGAACGGGCCGCGCACGCTGTGCGCGGCCCGTTCGCGTCTCCGCGGGCCGGTCGCCCGCTGATGGTGGTGCTCAGCTGGGCCGCCGCCGTGGTGGCGTGCCTCGGGTACGGGGTGGCGTCGGTCCTGCAGTCGGTGGGGGCCAAGAGGACGGCCGCCGCGGTCGGCGCGGGCGGGCTGGCCGCCATCGTCGTCCAGCTGCCCTACCTGGCAGGCCTCGGCGCCGACGTGGTCGCCTTCACCGCGAACCTCGTGGCCCTGCGTGAGCTGCCGCTGTTCTTGGTGCAGTCGGTGGTGACCGCCAGTGTCGGCGTGACCGCGATCATCGCGCGCCTCCGGGGCGAGCAGCTGCGCCGCCGGGACTGGGGTGCGCTGGGCGTCCTCGGGGCCGGGTTGATCCTCCTCGCCCTGACCGCGACCGCCGAACGGGCGGTTCCGGTCGTACCCTCGACCCAGTGGGGCATCCTGGTCAGCGTGGTCGTACCCCTCGCCGTGGCGCTGGTCGGGCTACGGCTGCGGGCCGGCTCGTCTGCCCTGGTCCTGGCCGCTGCGGCCGGCCTGGCCTGGAGCGGGGTCGCCGCCGCTTCCCGCGGGCTGGGCGCGGAAGCTGTGGGCTGGGCGATGCTCGGGCAGCCGCTGACCTGGGCCGTCGTCGTCCAGGGCCTGCTGGGCGCCGGCTGCTTCGCCCTGGCGCTGCAGCGCGGCTCGGTCACCCGGGTCAGCGCGGTGACGTTCATGCTCGAGATGGTGGTGCCGTCGCTCCTCGGGCCGTGGCTGTTCGGCGACTCCGTCGCCGCCGGCCTGCTGCCCTGGGCCGTGCTCGGCTTCGTGCTCGCCGTGGCCGGTACGGTCGCCCTCGTCCGGTACGCGAAGTAGTCGGCCGATGGCCGTTGCCGCCGACCCCGTCCGGATGGGGACGCTGCAGGGACGCTGGGTGCTGCTGGCCACCATCGTCGGCTCCAGCCTCGCGATGCTGGACGGCACCGTGGTCAACGTGGCGCTCGCGGCCATCGGGCGTGACTTCGACGCCGGCTTCACCGCGCTGCAGTGGATCGTCAACGCCTACACCCTCACCCTGGCCGCGCTGATCCTGCTCGGCGGTGTGCTGGGGGACCTCTACGGTCGGCGGCGGGTCTTCTTGGTCGGCGTCGTGTGGTTCGCCCTCGCCTCGGCCCTGTGCGCCCTCAGCCCGAACGAGGCGGTGCTCGTCGCCGCGCGGGCCCTGCAGGGGATCGGCGGCGCGCTGCTGACCCCGGGCAGCCTCGCCATCATCTCTGCCTCCTTCGCAGCGGGCGACCGGGCCCGCGCCGTCGGTGCCTGGTCGGGGCTGGGCGGTATCGCCGGCGCGGCGGGCCCGTTCTTGGGCGGCTGGCTGGTGGGCGTGAACTGGCGCCTGGTCTTCCTGATCAACCTGCCGGTTGCCGCCGCCATCGTCCTCATCACGCTGCGGCACGTGCCGGAGAGCAGGGACGACGACATCAGCGCCGAGCAACGTCGGGTGGACCTGCCGGGGACGGTGGCCGTCGTCCTGGCGCTGACCGGCATCACCTACGCCCTGACCGAGGCCGGCCGCGACGGCTGGCGGCTGCCGCTGGTCGTCGTCGGCGTGCTCGGGCTGGCCGCCGGGGTGGTCTTCGTGCAGGTCGAGCAGCGGACGAGGCATCCGTTGGTCCGCCTGGACATGTTCGCCGACCGCGTCTTCGCCGCCACGAACCTGGTGACCGTCTTCGTCTACGCCGCGCTCAGCGTCTACTTCTTCCTGCTCGTCCTGCAGCTGCAGGTCGTCGCGGGCTGGACGCCGCTGGCGTCGGGGATCTCCCTGCTGCCGGTCACCGCGTGCATGCTGCTGCTGTCAGCCCGCGCCGGCGCCCTGGCCCAGCGGATCGGACCCCGTCCGCTGATGGCGATCGGCTGCCTGCTCGCGGCCGCCGGCTTCGCGCTGGCACTCCGGGTGGACGCGTCGGCGAGCTACCTGGCGGACGTGCTGCCGTCGGTGCTGCTGCTCGGCCTGGGCCTCTCCTGCGTCGTCGCGCCGTTGACCGCAACGGTGCTGGCGGCCGCGGCGAACCACCTGGCCGGCGCTGCGTCCGGCATCAACAACGCCACCGCCCGGACGGCCGGACTGCTCGCGATCGCGGTCGTCCCGGCGCTGGCGGGGCTGGGCGGCGCCGCCTCGAACGACCCGACCGCGCTGGGACAGGGCTTCAGGGTGGCCATGGCGATCGGTGCCGGTCTGCTGGCGATCGGTGCCGCGGTCTCGTGGTTCGGCCTCGGTCGGGAGAGCGGCCGAGCCTTCCAGGCGCCCTGAGCCCGTCGAGGACCTCGACGAGGGTCGCGCCGCTCAGGCTGCGCCCCCGACCGACCGCAACGCATCTCCGCTCAGCCGGTACACCGTCCACTCGTCCATCGCGACCGCTCCGAGCCGACGGTAGAAGTCGATCGAGGGACGGTTCCAGTCCAGGACCCACCACTCGAACCGGGCGTAGCCGCGGACGACCGCCATCTCGGCGAGCGCGCCCAGCAGGGCTTTGCCCAGGCCGGACCCCCGGTGCTCCGGCTCGACGAAGAGGTCCTCCAGGTAGATGCCGTGGACGCCTTCCCAGGTGGAGAAGTTGAGGAACCACAGCGCGAAGCCGACCACCGTGCCCTCTGGACCCTCGGCCACCAGCGCGAACACCGACGGCGTGGGCCCGAAGAGCGCCGTCTGGAGCTGCTCCGGTGTCGCCCGGACCTCCTCGGACGCCCTCTCGTAGGCGGCCAGGTCACACACGAGCTGGTGGATCCGGCCGACGTCGGACACCAGGGCGGGGCGGACTGCGGGGTGCATGGGACCAGCCAAGCACACCCTCCGCCCCGTCCTGCGCCTGAGGATCAGGGGCGACGGGCACCCTTGAAGGGCATGTACGCCATCTTGATGTAGGACACCTTCGAGCCCGGACGGGGCGCGTGGATGATCTTGCCCCCGCCGGCGTAGATGCCCACATGGCTCGGACCCGAGTAGAAGAAGACCAGGTCGCCCTTCTTCAGGTGGGACTTCGAGATGTGCGCGCCGCGGCGGTACTGGGCCGCCGCGTTGTGCGGCAGGTTCACCCCGGCCGCCTTCCAGGCACCTCCGGTGAGCCCGGAGCAGTCCCAGGAGCTGGGGCCCGCGGCACCGAAGCGGTACGGCTCGCCCAGCTGCTTCTTGGCGAAGGCCAGCGCCTTCGCGCCCTTGCTGCTGGACTTCTTCTTGCCCGGCCCGGCGACCTTGCCGTGCTGGAGGGCTGACCAGAGCGCCGGGGTGGCCTTCCCCGTGCGGCTGAGGTGGCGCTGCTTCTGCGCCGCCTTGACCACCCGGACGGTCTTGGCGTCGAAGTGGCTGCTGAGGTCGATCGTGGTCCAGCCCACCGCCTGCAGACTGCGCTGCAGCCTCAGCACGTTCCCGCCGTGGTCCCCCTTGCGCAGGACGGGCCGGGTGCCGCGGGAGAGGAGGGCACTCCAGGCCCGGCGGTCCCCGACCTTGGTCGCCTTGAGGCCGACCGCGCGGCGGAACCGGGCGAGCTTGGCGGCGTCGTGGGCGGAGAAGCTCCCGTTCACGCTGGCCGAGAAGCCGGCCGCACGCAGCGCGCACTCCATCGCCCGGACCTGGGAGCCCTTGGAGCCCTTCTTGATGGTGTGGTAGGCGCGGAACGAGCTGTGACAGTGGACGACGGCGGGTGCTGTGGCGTTGCTGGTCGGTGCGGCACTGGCGGTGTCGACGGCCGCGGTGACCGGCAGGGTCAGGGCCAGCCCGGTCAGCAACGCGGCAGCGCTGGTACGGATTCTTGCCATGCGGTGCACTCCCTCGAGTCGGTGGGCCGGTTGGTAGGCTCGCGCTGTCTCGGCGAGCGACCGGCTGGCGCACGTTATCAAATCGTGACCGTTCGTCAAAGCCGCAGCCTCACCTGTCCGGCGAGTCGGCTTGACACCGTTCGTGGCGCGAAAGACTGGGCGGCGGGTGCCGCCGTGGCGTCGCGCCGTTGATTTGGCCGTGACCGAGGCGGCCGGGTACGCTGGCGGACGCCGAAGACCGCTGGTCGGTCGCGACCCAGGCTCCAGCCTGGGGGACGATCCGAAGGCTTCGTCCGGGAGACCGGGCGGATGGCCCGCGCAGGTGATCAGATGACAGCTTCTGCTGTGACTGTGGCAGCGCCCTCGCGGTGCCGACCCGGTCGCAGCCCTAGATGCCCTATGACGCCTGTGCGCCTGGGGCTTTTTTTGCGCCCGCTTGTGGTCAGCGCTTCGGCTCGCTACACCCGTAGCACGAAACGAAGCGGAGGAGACTATGGCGAGGCCGGACAAGGCAGCCGCGGTCGAGGAGCTGAGAAGCAAGTTCTCCAGCTCCACGGGCGTCGTACTGACCGAGTACCGCGGGCTCACGGTGAAGGCGCTGAAGGAACTGCGTCGCTCGCTCGGTGAGAACGCCACCTACGCCGTGTCGAAGAACACTCTGACCACGATCGCCGCCCGCGAGGCGGGTGTCGACGGGATCGACGACCACCTCGTCGGCCCGACCGCGATCACCTTCATCGACGGCGACCCTGTCGTCGTCGCGAAGGGTCTGCGTGACTTCGCACGGACGAACCCTCTTCTGGTCATCAAGGCGGGTGTCCTGGACGGCAAGGTCCTGGGCGCCGACGAGGTCAGGAAGCTGGCCGACCTGGAGTCCCGCGAGGTTCTCCTCGCCAAGGTCGCGGGGGGCATGCAGGGAGTCCTGCAGCAGGCCATCTCGCTCGTCTCCGCGCCGCTCTCCCAGGCCGCCCGTCTGATGGCGGCGCTGCAGGACGCGGCAGCAGAGGACCCCTCGATCATCGGCGGCGCCGGAACGGCTGCCGTGGTCGACCAGGAGCAGGACGAAGCACCGGTCGCTGAGGCGACCACCGAGGCGGCCGCTGTCGTCGAGGGCAACACCGAGGCGGCCGCTGTCGTCGAGGGCAACACCGAGGCGGCCGCTGTCGTCGAGGGCACCGAGGCAGCACCCGCTGCGGAGGACACCGAGGCCGCTCCCGCTGCCGAGGAAACCAACACCGTCGCGGCCGATGCTGCGGAAGAAAACTAAGGGAGGACGCCCATCATGGCGAAGCTCAGCACTGCAGAGCTCCTTGACGCCTTCAAGGAGCTGACCCTGATCGAGCTCTCCGAGTTCGTCAAGGAGTTCGAGACCACCTTCAACGTCACCGCGGCCGCCCCGGTGGCCGCTGCTGCCCCGGCCGGTGCCGGTGGCGGCGCCGCTGTCGAGGAAGAGGAGGCCTCGGACGAGGTCGACGTCATCCTCGAGGCGGCCGGCGACAAGAAGATCCAGGTCATCAAGGAGGTGCGTACCCTCACCAGCCTCGGTCTCAAGGAGGCCAAGGACCTGGTCGAGGCCGCTCCCAAGGCCGTCCTGGAGAAGGTCACCAAGGAGCAGGGCCAGAAGGCCAAGGAGGCCCTCGAGGGCGCTGGCGCCAAGGTCACCGTCAAGTAAGCAGCAGCACCCGCAGATGACGAAGCCCCGACCTCATCGAGGTCGGGGCTTCGTCGTTGCCCCGGGTTCCCAGGCTGTCGAGAAGGCCTGACAGCTCCAGGAAGTCCCGGCTCAGGTCTGGCGTGGGCGGAGGCGGAGGTCCTGCATCCCGCCGTCCACGGCGATCGAGGTCCCGGTGGTGGAACGGGACCGCGGGCTGGCCAGGTAGGCGACGGCGTCGGCCACCTCGTCGGCGGCTACCAGCCGGCCGTGGGGCTGCCGGGCCTCCAGCGCCGAGCGTTCGGCGTCGGGATCAGCAGCCGCCGCCAGCAGCCGCTGCACCCACGGGGTGTCGGCGGTTCCCGGGTGCACGCAGTTGACCCGGATGCCTTCCGCGAGGTGGTCAGCGGCCATCGCCCGGGTGAGGGCGGCGACCGCGCCCTTGGACGCGCTGTAGAGGGCGCGCTGAGGGAGCCCCGCGGTAGCCGCGATCGAGGCGGTGTTCACCACCGCGGGCGCGCTGGAGCGGCGCAGGTACGGCAGCGCAGCCCGGGTCACCCGGACCATGCCGACGACGTTGACGTCGAAGACCCGGTGCCACTCCTCGTCGGAGTTGTCGGCCACCGTGCCGGCCGCGCCGATCCCGGCGTTGTTGATGACGATGTCCAGACCGCCGAGCTGGTCGACCACCCGCTGCACCGCGGTCCGCACCGACGCGTCGTCGGAGACATCGCAGCTGACGGCCAGCAGACCCTCGGCTGCTCCCTCCGGGCTCAGGTCGAGAGCGGCGACCGAGGCCCCGCCCGCCTGCAGGCGGGCAGCGATAGCCGCTCCCAGCCCGGACGCCCCCCCGGTGACCAGGGCCACGAGTCCGTCGAACTCGCCGGGCTGAGTCGCCGCCGCGGTCACTGCGCGTCGCCGTTCGTGTCCCAGGCGCTGAAGGCGTGGCGCTGACGACCCAGGCCGTCGACCTCGACCTCGACCACATCTCCGGGCGCGAGGTAGGGGAACCGGCCGGACAGGGCGACGCCCTCGGGTGTCCCCGTCAGCACCAGGTCACCCGGCTCGAGCACCAGGTACTGGCTGAGCTGGAAGACGATCTCCTCCACTCCGAAGATCAGGTCCTTGGTGGAGGAGTCCTGGCGCGGCTCGCCGTTCACCCAGCTGCGCAGGCGCAGATCCGTGTGGTCCACCTCGTCCGGGGTGACCAGGTACGGACCGGTCGGGCAGAACCCGGCGGCGGACTTCCCCTTGCTCCACTGGCCGCCGGAGACCTCCAGCTGGAACGCCCGCTCCGACAGGTCGTCGCAGACGGTGAAGCCGGCGATGCACTCGAGGCTCTGGTCGGGGGAGTCGAGGTAGGAGGTCTGGCGCCCGATCACCACCGCCAGCTCCACCTCCCAGTCGGTCTTGGTGCTGCCGCGGGGAATGGCCACCGTGTCGTACGGACCGACCACGGTGTTCGGAGCCTTGTGGAACAGCACCGGCTGCTCCGGCGGGGACGCGCCGGACTCGGCCGCGTGGGCCGCGTAGTTCATGCCGATGCAGATCACCGAGCTGGGCCGCGCCAACGGGGCACCAACTCGTCGGCCCTCGGTCTCCACCCGGGGCAGGTCACCGGCGGCCACGGCCGCTCGCACGTGGTCCAGGCCGTCGCTGGCCAAGAAGTCGCCGGTCAGGTCGTAGACCAGACCGCTCAGGTCGTAGCTGCCGTGGTCGGTGACCACTACGGGCTGCTCCTGGCCCACCGGGCCGAGCCGAGCCAGCTTCATCGGGGCTCCTTCTCTCGTTCGTGCTTTCGGGTCGTGCAGTCGGGTCGTGCAGTCGGGTCGTGCTGCCGGGTCGGGGCTGACCGCCAGGCTAGAGCGATGGTGCTGCGCGCCAGTAGGCGCCGTCGGGATAGGCGTACTCCGCCACCGAGGCCGGGTGCATCTCAGCGCTGTAACCCGGCCGGGTGGGCAGCACGTAGGCAGCGTCCTCGACGATGCAGGGATCGACGAAGTGCTCGTGCAGGTGGTCGACGTACTCGGCCACCCGGCCCTCGGTGCTGCCGGAGATGATCAGGTAGTCGATCACCGACAGGTGCTGGACCAGCTCGCAGAGTCCGACGCCGCCGGCGTGGGGACAGACGGGGATGCCGAACTTCGCGGCCATCAGCATCACCGGCAGGATCTCGTTCAACGAGCCGAGCCGGCAGGAGTCGATCTGGCAGAAGTCGATGGCCTCAGCCTGGAGGAGCTGCTTGAACAGCACCCGGTTCATGCCGTGCTCGCCCGTGGCCACCCCGACCGGGGCAACGGCACGCCGGATCGCGGCGTGCCCCAGCACGTCGTCCGGGCTCGTCGGCTCCTCGATCCACAGCGGGTCGAACTGCGCCAGCTCTAAGACCCAGCGGATCGCCGTGCCCACCTCCCAGACCTGGTTGGCGTCGATCATCAGGTGCACGTCCGGGCCGATCACCTCCCGAGCCAGCGCACAACGTCGCAGGTCGTCGTCGAGGTTGGCCCCGACCTTGAGCTTGAGGTAGCGGTAGCCTCCGTCGACCGCCTCCTGGCAGAGCCGGCGGAGCTTGTCGTCGGAGTAGCCGAGCCAGCCGGCCGAGGTGGTGTAGCAGGGGTATCCCGAGCCTTCCAGGACGGCCAGCCGCTCGTGCCGGGTGGCGCTCAAGGCGCTGACCATGCCGATCGCGTCGTCGCGGGTCAAGACGTCGGACAGGTAGCTGAGGTCCATCGTGTCCACCAGCGCCGCGGGCTCCATCTCGCTGACGAAGCGCCACAGCGGAAGGCCGGCCCGGCGCGCCGCCAGGTCCCAGACGGCGTTCATCACCGCCGCGAGGGCCAGGTGGACGACACCCTTCTCGGGCCCCAGCCAACGCAGCTGGGAATCCGACTGCAGCAGTCGGTAGGTCCCGCCGAGGTCGCCCGTGACGGTGTCGAGGTCAAGGCCGAGGAGGGGCTGGGCGCGCTGCCCGGCCGCGGCGACGCACAGGTCGTTGCCGCGACCGATGGTGAACGTGAAGCCGTAGCCGGAGAGCTCGGGGTCGTCGGTCTGCAGCACCACGTAGGCCGCGGAGTAGTCGCCGTCCTTGTTCATGGCGTCGGAGCCGGCTGCGGTCAGCGAGGTCGGGAAGCGGACGTCCACGACGTCGACGGCGGTGATGATCGGCACGAGATCTCCCTTGTTGGAGCCAGCTGAGGCGACCTTACATGAACAAACGATTGCGCAACGTCGGTCCGATGGCTAGCCTGACTCCGCGGTGGTCAACGGGTCGACCCCGCCCAAGAGCTGGAGGCGGCGTGGACGAGCTTGGTCGGACGGTACCGGATCTACCGCTGGCCGGGGTGCTGGTGCTGGACTTCAGCCAGTTCCTGGCCGGGCCGGTGGCGGCGATGCGGCTGGCCGACCTCGGCGCCCGCGTGATCAAGGTCGAACGGCCGCTGGGCGGTGACATCGGGCGGCAGCTGGCCTTTGCCGGGCGTCGGGCGGACGGCGACACGGTGTCCTTCCACGCCATGAACCGGAACAAGGAGGGGGTCACCGCCGACCTCAAGGACCCCGACGACCTGGCCCGCGTCCGCGAGCTGGTCCGCCACGCGGACGTGCTCATCCAGAACTTCCGGCCGGGCGTGATGGAGCGGATCGGCCTGGACTACGAGTCGGTGCGGCGGATCAACCCCCGCATCGTCTACGGCAGCGCCAGCGGCTACGGCGACGACGGTCCGTGGCGGGACCGCCCGGGTCAGGACCTGCTGGCCCAGGCCGTCTCGGGCCTGCCCTGGCTCAGCGGCGGCCGAGAATCCGGGCCGGTCCCGGTCGGGCTGTCGGTCGCCGACCACCTCACCAGCTGCCATCTGGCCCAGGGCATCACTGCGCTCCTCGTCCGCCAGGCGCGCACCGGCATCGGCGGCCTGGTCCAGACCAGCTTGTTGGAGGCGATGCTCGACCTGCAGTTCGAGCTGCTGTCCACCCACCTCAACGACGCCGCCGTGACCGTCCGGCGGGGGGTGAGCACGCGGCGCACGCCTTCCTGCCCGCCCCGTACGGCACCTACCCCACCTCTGACGGCTACCTTGCCCTGGCCATGAACCCCGTGGACAAGATCGGGCGGCTGCTGGAGGACCCGCTGCTGGCCAGCCTCACCGACCCGCAGCAGTGGTGGGACCGGCAGGCCGAGCTGGAGGAGCGGCTGGCCGGACACTTCCGCGAGCGGACGACCGACGCCTGGCTCGAGCTGCTCGACGCGGACGACGTGTGGTGCGCACCCGTGCTCACCCTGGAGCAGCTCGTCGGGCACGAAGGCTTCCGCGCGATCGCGATGACCCAGGAGGTGGAGCGCGGCGAGGCGCTGACCGCCGACGGCCGGCCGCTACGGCTGCGGACCACGCGCAGCCCGATCCGCATCGACGGCGAGCGGCTCACCAACCCGCGGCCGGCTCCGCTGCTCGGGCAGCACGATGCCGCCGTGTGGGCGGAGTTCCTCGGGGCGGGGCCGGCCGGGGTCGAGGCGTCGCCGGCACCGACCCGACGAGCGCCCGCTGCTGAGCCAGCGCTCGGCGAGCTGCCCGCGGGCGGCACCCGGTGACCACGTTGCGGGGGATCACCTGGGACCACCCCCGCGGCTACGACTGCGTGCTGGCCGCGGCGGAGCGCTACGCCGAGCTCGTGCCCGGCGTCCGGGTCGAGTGGTCCTCGCGGTCGCTCCAGGCCTTCGCGGACGCGCCGCTGGAGCAGCTGACCGCCGAGTACGACCTGCTGGTCATCGACCACCCGCACGTCCCGCTGGCCGCGGAGGACGCCCTGCTCGCTCCGCTCGACGGCGCGGGCTTCGACGACGAGCTGGCCGAGCTCGCGCGTCGCAGCGTCGGCCGTTCGCACGCCAGCTATGCCCACCGTGGTCACCAGTGGGGGCTGGCCACGGACGCCGCGGCTCAGGTGGCGGTCTACCGGCCGGACCTGATCGCGGAGCCACCGCGCACGTGGGCGGGTGTGCTCGAGCTGGCCGCGGCTGGTCGCGTCCTTTGGCCGGCCAAGCCGATCGACGCCTTCTCGAGCCTGATCACCCTGGCTGCCAACGCGGGGGCAACGCCGCACGCCACGTCCGGGGTCTTTCTGGCTGCGGAGGACGCGTTGGCGGCCTTGGAGCTGATGCATGCCCTCGCTGCACTCGTGCCGGCGCGCAACCTTGCTGACAACCCCATCGCCGTTGCCGAGCTGCTGAGCAGGGGCGAGCGCTGGTGTTACGCCCCGCTGCTGTTCGGCTACACCAACTACTCGCGCGCCGGGTTCCGACCGGGACGGCTGCGCTACGTCGACATCCCCACCCGCGGCGAGGGGGTGGATGGGTCGCTGCTCGGCGGTGCCGGGATCGCGGTGTCGGCTCGCGCCACCGACGTCGACGCGGCCCGTCGCTTCGCCTTCTGGCTGGCTGCGTCGCAGACCCAGCGAGGGGTGTACTTCGACGCGGGCGGCCAGCCCGGTCACGCCGACGCCTGGGAGGACCCCCGGCTGGACGAGGCCACCTGGGGCTTCTTCTCCGGCACCCGGGCGACGCTCGAGGGCGCCTACGTCCGGCCCCGGACGCCTGGTTTCGTCGCTTTCCAGGATGCGGCCTCGCCGCTGGTCACCGCCGCGCTGCGGCACGAGCTCACCGACAAGGCGCTGGTTCGACAGCTCGACGAGCTCGCGGCCAGGCTGCTCGTCCATCCGGAGCCGACCGCTCCCTGACCTCTCGCCCCGACTGCCCGTACGACCGATCCGGACCGGATCCGACCCGAGGAAGGCGCCATGCGCACCGTTGACCGCTGGCTCGAGGACCATAGGGTGGGGGAGAGCCGGCGGAGCGTCGGCCGCACCGTCACCGAGGCCGACATCGTGCTGCACGCCGGCCAGACCGGGGACTTCTTCCCCCATCACATGGACGCGGAGTGGTGCGCCACCCAGCCGTTCGGCCAGCGGATCGCGCACGGCACCCTGGTGCTGTCGCTGGCGGTCGGCATGACGGCGGGGGACATCAACCCCCAGGCGATGAGCTACGGCTATGACCGGATCCGGTTTCTCCGGCCGGTGCACATCGGAGACACCCTGACCGTGACCGCCGAGGTCGTCGAGCTCGCCGACCACCGCAAGCGACCAGCCGAGCTCGGCTACGTCCACGAGCTGGTGACCGCGACCAACCAGCGGAGCGAGGCCGTGCTGGTGCTCACCCACCTCTACCTCGTCCACAAGCGCCCTGTCGGCGCCGTCGCGTCGGCACCGCCGGACCAGGCCTAGGATGCTGCCGTGGCGACCCTCGGTGATGTCGCCCGGCGCGCCGGGGTCTCCATCTCAGCCGTCTCCCGCGTCCTCAGCAACGCGCCGGAGGCGCGGGTCAGCCCGCAGACCCGGGCCCGCATCCAGCAGGCGGCCGCGGACCTGGCCTACCGCCCCAACTTCGCCGGTCGTGCGCTGAAGTTCGCCCGGACCAACGTCATCGCCCTCGTCGTGCCGGACCTCACCAACGCGTTCGTCACCGAGCTGATGCTGGGCGTGGAGGACGAGGCCCTCGAGCGGGACTACATGGTGCTGCTGGGCCGGAGCGAGGACCTCAGGCCGGGCGGGGAGATGGTGGCCCGGCTGATCGGGGAGGGTCGGGTGGACGGGATGCTCGTCCAGGTCGCCGACAGCAGCTCCCCGGCGGAGGTCGCGGGCCTGGTCCGAGCCGACTACCCGCTCGTCTTCCTGCACTCGGTCCAGCCCGGTCACCGCGGTTCGGTGGTCCTGGACGACGAGGCCGGCGCCCGGCTCGCCACGGAGCACATGCTCGGGCTGGGGCACCGCCGGATCGCCATGATCGGCGGGCTGCCGCAGTCGCAGTCGGCAGTCCGCCGGGCGAGGAGCTTCACTGCCACTATGGCCGCGAACGGGCTAGCTGTCGGCCCGGCCTCGATCACCCGGCTCGGCTACTACCCCGCGGACGGCCGCGCCGCGCTCCGCGTCCTGGCCGGGAGTGCCGAGTCCCCCACGGCCCTGGTGGTGGCCAACATCAACGCAGCGATCGGCGCCCTCAGCGAGGCGCGCCGGCTGGGGCTTCGGGTGCCCGAGGACCTGTCGATGATCTCGGTGCACGACGCATGGACCGCTGAGAACACATGGCCACCGCTGACCACGGTGAAGATGCCGATGTATGAGGTGGGGCGGGCCGCCGTGGCTGCGCTGTACGACCGGCTGCACGGCGACGAGGTGGCCGACGTCGTCGTCCGCGATCCCGCACCCCAGCTGGTGCTGCGCCAGTCCACGCTGGCGCACCCCGAGGGCCGAGGAGCCGCCCCGTGATCATCGACGCCCACCAGCATGTCTGGGACCTCACCCGCGCTCGTTACGACTGGCTCGGTCCCCAGCATGGCCCGATCTTCCGCACGGTCACCGAGGAGGAGGCGCTGCTCCGGCTGCGGGCGGCCGGGGTGAGCGGCACCGTGCTCGTCCAGGCGGCCGACAACGCCGAGGACACCGCGTACATGCTCGAGGTGGCCGCTCGCCATCCCGAGGTGGTCGCTGTCGTCGCCTTCGTACCGCTGGCCGACCCGGCGGGCACGGCGCGCCAGCTCCCGACGCTCGCCGCCAACCCGCTGGTGGTCGGAGTCCGGAACCTGATCCATGACCTGCCCGACCCCGACTTCCTGCTGCGGCCCGAGGTCGGGGAGAGCCTGGGTCTGGTCGCGGCCGCGGGCCTCGCCTTCGACGTGGTGGCGGTGCTGCCGCGCCATCTCGAGCACGTTCCGCTGCTGGCCGAGCGGTACCCGAGCTTGCGGTTGGTCGTCGACCACCTGGCCAAGCCGCCCATCGGGCGCGACGGGGTGGAGCCGTGGTGGACGTTGCTGGCCCGGGCGGCCGAGGCCCCGTCGGTCTACGCGAAGGTATCGGGCCTCTACCCCGGCGACGACATGAGGAGCTGGTCGACCGAGAGCATCCGCCCGTTCGTGGAGCACGCCCTCGAGGTGTTCGGCGCCGACCGGCTGATGTACGGCGGCGACTGGCCGGTCTCGATGCTCGCGGGGGACTACGGGGCTGTCTGGGCCGGCCTCCGACCCATCCTGGCCGGGCTGACCGCTGCTGAGCGGGACGCCGTGCTCGGTGGTACGGCGATCGACTGCTACAGGATCGACCCGGGCCGCCTCGCGGCCCTGCCAACTCTCGTTTCCTGACCCCCGGCACGGTTCGGCGCCCTCCGGCCAGCAGCGTGAGAACCCGCGGAAGGAAATCTGCTCAAACGATTGCTCCAAGGCCTCCGCCTGCGTTACCGTCATCGCACCAAGCAGGCCGCCGACGACGACGTGCCGGCTCAGACAAGGAGTGTCGATGAAGACAGAGCTGTTCTCCCGGCGACCACGGGTCGTGGCCCTGTTGGGCGCGTCGCTGCTGGTGACGCTGGCCGCATGCGGTGGCAACGCCGCAGGACCGAGCAACCAGACCGAGCAGACCGACTCAGGGGGCGCCATCACCGTCTGGGTCGACCCGCCACGCGTGCCTGCCGCCGAGGCTTGGAAGAAGGCGCACCCGGAGATCCCGACCACGGTCAACCAGATCGACGGCACCGTGGGCAGCAAGGCCCTCTCCCAGCAGTTCGCCCAGTTCAACCAGGCCAAGAAGGGCTGGCCGGACGCGATCTTCTTTCCCTCCAACGACGACATCGCCTGGGCCGCGGGGGCTCAGATCAACTATTCCGCCGACCTGACCACGCAGCTGCCTGACGTGATCAAGGGCTACGACCCGGCCGTTCTCGCCCCGTGCAACATCGACGGGAAGATCCGCTGCCTGCGCAACGACGCCGCTCCGGACGTGTTCTGGTACAACAAGAAGTTCTTCGACGACAACGGCTACACCCCACCCACCACCTGGGAGGACTACGGGACGCTGGCCGTCAAGATCGCGAAGGAGCACCCGGGCAAGATCAGCGCCTTCCTGGGCGACGCCTACGCCCCGGACCGCTACCTGTGGGCCAGTGGCTGCCCGACCAACCACCGCCTCAGCGAGACCGCGGTCCAGATCAACCTCGATGACGCGAAGTGTCAGCGGGCCAAGACCCTGCTCGGCCAGCTGATCGACGCCAAAGCCGCCTCCGCCGTCGGCATCTTCGACGCCGACGCCGCCAAGGAGGGCAAAGACCTGGTGATGAGCCCAGGAGCGGTGTGGTGGGGTGACTATCTCTTCCGCCAGACCTGGAAGCTGGACGCCGGCACCATGACCGCCACGACCCCCCTCACCTGGCAGGGTGAGTCCAAGCCGTCGACCGGCAACGAGGGCGGCGGGCTGTGGGGCGTATCCAGCCACATCAGCGGCAAGCAGCTGGAGAACACGCTGACCTTCGCGACGTTCGTGGCGACCGACCCGGCCTGGCAGGTAGACCTGAGCACCGGGCTCCCGGCCTACGGGGCCGTCCAGGACGCCTGGATCGCCAAACAGAAGAAAGCGAAGTTCTTCGCCGACAACGACGCGACCTTCGCCTCGTTCAAGGAAGCGATCGCGTACGTTCCCGGAGACCACGCCTACACCCTCTACAACACCGGCGGGATCTGGACCGAGACGGTGACCAAGTCACTGGTGGCCGGAGACAGCTTCGACAAGTCCTGGACCACCTTCGGCAGTGAGCTGAACAACCAGGCCAAGTCTCAGGGCTATGAGGTCAAGACCACTCCGTAGCACGCCACCGCACCCGGGTGCGCCGCCGACGCGGCGCACCCGGATCTGCGCCGGCCCCGCTCGGGGTCGGCCGACGAGGGAGTCCAGATGAGCTGCTCGACGACGAGGGTGCGGGTCCCGCGCCCTCGCGGGAACTCGCGGTGAGCGCCGCCTCCGCGGTGACCGCCGCCCCGACGCCGACCCCGGACGTGCCACAGCGGCGACCACGTAGCCAGCTGCACCGGGCCGAGGTTCGCGGTGCGTGGACGCTGATGGCGCCCTACACCGCGCTGCTGCTCGTCGCCGGGGTGATCCCGATCGGGTACGCCCTCGTCACCGCCCTGCAGACCCCACCCACCCCGCTCAACCCGGCCGTCGGCTTCGGCGGGCTGAAGAGCTTCGAGACCGTGGTCACCGACTTCCGCTTCTTCCGGACGTTCGGCAACGTCTTTGCCGTGCTGGCGGTCTGGCTCCCGGTGATGATGCTGGGCATCGTCGGGCTGGCGCTGCTCATCCATGCCAGCCCCGGCCGCTTCGGCAACGCCATGCGCTTCGTCTACTACCTCCCTGGCGCCCTGGCCGGAGTGGCGAACTTCGTTCTCTGGGTCTACCTGCTCAACCCCAGCCAGTCACCGATCGCGGCCCTGTGGAACGCACTCGACCTCACCACCATCAAGGCGGTGGTGGCGTCCGGCTCCAACCTGCCCTTCATCCTGGCCGCGATGTTGTTCTTCCAGGGGATCGGCACCTGGATCGTGATCGTCAACGGCGGTCTGAACGGAATCGGCGACGAGGTCCTCGAGGCTGCCGAGATCGACGGCGCGAACGCTTGGCGGGTCGCCTGGAACATCAAGCTGCCGATCATCCGGCCCTGGATCGGCTACGCCGCGCTGATGAACCTCGCCTACGGCTTCCAACTCTTCCTGGAGCCTCAGCTGCTCGACCAGGTGGCGTCCAACGCGCTGCCCGACCAGTACTCGCCCAGCCAGCTCGGCTACGCGTTCGCCTTCTCCAACTACAACTTCCCCGCCGCCGCGGCGATGTCGCTGATCCTGCTCGCCATCACCTTGGGCATCGGCCTGCTGATCGTCTTCCGCAGCGGCCTCTTCGGAGAGGAGGAGCGCTGATGGCTGTCGTCACCCCGGTGGTCGCCGGTGACCCGGAGGCGCCCGCGGCGCACGGACGGGCCCGCGCCGGCCGCCGCCCGATGACGACGGGCCGGCTGGCGCGGATCGTCACCTTGCTCTTCGTGGCCGTGATCTTCGTGTTCCCGATCATCGGCTTCGTGGCCATGGCCTTCCGCGACGCCGACGAGGTGGCCGCCGGCCAGGGCGGCTTCCTGGGCCTCGGCGGGGTCTCGTGGGACAACGTCGTCTTCTCCTGGTCCCAGGTCGACGGCTTCGGGCCCGGGACCGGAGGCCTCTTCGTCCGCTGGATGGCCAACTCGCTGGTCTTGGCGGTTGGCGGCGGGTTGCTCGCGGTGATCGCCGCGCTGCCCGCGGGCTACGCCATGTCACGGCTGCGTTTCCGCGGCCGTCGGGTCGTCCTCTTCGTCACTCTGCTCGCCATGGTGATGCCCAACACGGTGCTGGTCATCCCGCTGTTCCTCGAGGTGTCGGCGGTCGGTGCGGTGGGGGAGCTGTGGCCGGTGGTGGTGATCATGGGGTTTTTCCCCTTCGGTACCTATCTCGCCTACATCCACTTCCTGACCACCTTGCCGCCTGAGCTGGTGGAGGCTGCCCGGATCGACGGGCTCGGCGAGATCGCCATCTTCTTCCGGGTGGCCGTCCCGATCTCCAAGCAGGCCGTGGCGCTGGTGGCCTTCTTCTCCTTCGTGGCCAACTGGACCAACTTCTTCTTGCCGCTGGCGCTGCTCAGCTCCAACCAGGCCAACAAGACCGTGTCCATCGGCCTGCAGGAGCTGATCGGCGCGAGCCCGCTCTTCAACCCCACGATCGCCGCCGGGCTGAGCGTCAAGCTGTACATGCCCCAGCTCGCCTTGGCCACCTTCTTGTCGATGCTGCCCCTGCTGGTGGTCTTCCTCGGCGCCCAGCGCTTCTTGATGCGCGGTCAGACCGTAGGCGCGGTGAAGGGGTGACAACAGCCTTCCCCGAGCTGACCCTCGCCCCCGGGTACCGGCTGGAGCTGCCTCACCACGCGCAGCCGATCGTGGTGCTCGGTGCCGGCGGCATCGTCCGCGACGCCCACCTGCCCGCCTACGCGAAGGCCGGCTTCCCGGTCGCCTCGCTCACCACCTGGGCTCCGCACCGCTCCCGAGCCGAGGAGCTCGCCGCCCGGTACGGCATCCCGGACGTGTTCACCGATGTCGCCGAGGCCGTCGCGGCGGCTCCCGCGGGGGCCGTCTTCGACATCGCCCAGATGCCGGACCAGTTCGCCAGCAGCCTGGAGTCGTTGCCGGACGGCTCCGGCGTGCTCATCCAGAAGCCGTTCGGGCAGGACCTTCAGGAGGCGGCGGCGCTACTGGAGATCTGTCGGCGCAAGTCCTTGGTGGCGGCTGTCAACACCCAGCTTCGCTTCGTCCCCTACGTCGCTGCGGCCCGCGAGCTGATCGCCAGCGGGGCCGTGGGGGAGCTCACCGACCTGCAGGTCGAGGTGACGGTCCGCACCCCGTGGGAGCTCTTCCCCCAGGTGCTGACCCTGGACCGGCTCGAGATCAACATGCACAGCGTCCACTACCTCGACCTGATCCGCTCGTTCCTGGGCAATCCGGACAGTGTTTCGGCCGTGACCGAGCGCTTCCCGGGCGCGCCACACGCCAACTCCCGGTCAGTGGTGCTGCTGCGCTACCGGCAGCGCCCCATCCGGGTCGTGGTCGCCACCAACCACGACCACCGCTTCGGCCCGGCCTACGAGCAGAGCTTCGTCAAGTGGGAGGGCACTGGGGGAGCGGTGCGGGTCCAGATGGGGCTGAACCTCAACTACCCGACCGGAGGAGCTGACCGGGCCGAGTACTTCCTCGATGCCGAGGCCTCGCGGGGGTGGCAACCGCTGCCGTTCGTCGGCAGCTGGTTCCCCGACGGTTTCGTCGGCTCGATGGCGGTGGTGCAGCGCTATCTCGAGGGCAGCATCCCCGAGCTCCCCACCCGGGTGGCGGATGTCTACCAGACCATGGCCCTGGTGGACGCGGCGTACACCTCGGCTGCAACCGAGGGGATCGTCCCCGACTATCGCTGAGCGGGCTCAGTCGACGTGGAAGACCTCGGCGGCCCCGGCCCACCACTCGCCTTCGGCCCGGGACCCCAGTGGACGCTGCATCGGCATCGTCAGTCGCCACCACTCCTGAGTGACCGGGTCGGCGGCCATCCGGGCGGTGTCGGCCTCGAAGTCCTCGCCGACGTACTCGTAGTACGCGAACAGCAACAGCTCGGGCTCGCGAAGGAAGATGGAGTAGTTGGTGATGCCGCAAGCGCGGATCGTGTCCAGGACGCCCGGCCAGACGGCCGCGTGCAGCTCCCGGTAGCGCCGCACCGATTCGGGCGCGAGCTCGATGACCTGGGCGATTCGTTGCACGAGTGCTCCCGTCGTCGGTGGCCGCGTCGTCGTCGGCCCCGCGAAGCCTACGACGGGGCGCGGAGTGCCGATCGAGGCGACGCACGGGCTCCTTGCGCGAGGGTTCACCTCGATCGGTCCGGAACCGCTTGTGGGGAGACGAATCGGCGGTATGCTCTCCCGCAAGCGTTCGGCGTAGTCCTCGCCTGGTGCGGGCCAGCTGCTCGGTTTGGAGCAGCAGGCACCCCGGCGAGACGGGCTCCGGTTTG
Source organism: uncultured Actinomycetota bacterium (assembly GCA_963727215.1). Lineage (GTDB taxonomy): Bacteria > Actinomycetota > Actinomycetes > Propionibacteriales > Propionibacteriaceae > Microlunatus. The sequence continues at coordinate 502,891 of CAVSFR010000006.1, read as the reverse complement.
ACCGTGAGGGTGAGTGCTGCCCTCCGGCTTGTCAATTACCGACGCGTTCCCTATGCTGGAACCTTGCCCTTCGCATTCGTCGACCCGTTTCGCTTGACGCGGGCCGTTCGGCGTGCGCGGAGGCGGGGATCGCCCCACCACCACAGCTCCATAGCTCCACCCGCCCGAGAGTCTCGGAAGGACACAGCAGTTGGCCGCCTCGCGCACCGCCTCGAACACCAAAGTCGTTTCATCCACCGGCCGGATCTCGTTCGCGAAGATCGCCGAACCCATGGAAGTTCCGGACCTGCTGGATCTGCAGGTCGACTCATTTGACTGGCTCGTCGGCAACGACGCCTGGCGGACGCGCGTCGACGACGCGCTCGCCGAGGGCCGCACCGACGTCAACACCAAGTCCGGTCTCGAGGAGATCTTCGAGGAGATCTCCCCGATCGAGGACTTCTCGGGGACGATGTCGCTGTCGTTCCGCGACCACCGCTTCGAGCCCCCGAAGAACAGTGTCGAGGAGTGCAAGGACCGCGATGTCACCTACGCGGCACCGCTGTTCGTCACCGCTGAGTTCATGAACAACGAGACCGGCGAGATCAAGAGCCAGACGGTCTTCATGGGCGACTTCCCGCTGATGACCGACAAGGGCACCTTCGTCATCAACGGCACCGAGCGTGTCGTGGTGTCCCAGCTCGTCCGCAGCCCCGGCGTCTACTTCGAGCAGACCACCGACAAGACGTCGGACAAGGACATCTTCACCTGCAAGATGATCCCGAGCCGCGGTGCGTGGCTGGAGTTCGAGATCGACAAGCGCGACATGGTCGGCGTCCGGCTGGACCGCAAGCGCAAGCAGAACGTCACCGTGCTGCTGAAGGCGCTCGGCTGGACCGACGCGCAGATCCTCGAGGAGTTCGGGCAGTACGAGTCCATGCGGCTCACCCTGGAGAAGGACCACACCTCGACCCAGGACGAGGCCCTGCTGGACATCTACCGCAAGCTGCGCCCGGGCGAACCGCCCACCCGCGAGGCCGCGCAGGCGCTGTTGGAGAACTACTACTTCAACCCCAAGCGCTACGACCTCGCCAAGGTCGGTCGGTACAAGATCAACAAGAAGCTCGGTCTCGAGGAGCCCTTCGACCGTCAGGTCCTCACCACCGAGGACATCGTCGCGGCCATCCGCTACATCGTGGCGCTGCACGACGGTCGTGAGCTGCTCGACAGCCCTCGCGGTGAGCTGCTCGTCGAAGAGGACGACATCGACCACTTCGGCAACCGCCGGCTCCGGACGGTGGGCGAGCTGATCCAGAACCAGCTGCGCACCGGTCTCGGCCGGATGGAGCGCGTGGTGCGCGACCGGATGACGACCCAGGACGTCGAGGCGATCACGCCGCAGACCCTGATCAACATCCGGCCCGTCGTGGCGGCGCTGAAGGAGTTCTTCGGCACCTCCCAGCTCAGCCAGTTCATGGACCAGACCAACCCGATCGCCGGTCTGACCCACAAGCGGCGCCTCTCCGCGCTCGGCCCGGGTGGTCTGTCCCGCGACCGCGCCGGCATGGAGGTCCGTGACGTCCACCCCAGCCACTACGGCCGGATGTGCCCGATCGAGACCCCGGAAGGCCCGAACATCGGCCTGATCGGCTCGCTCGCCTCCTTCGCCCGGGTGAACGCCTTCGGGTTCGTCGAGACGCCGTACCGCAAGGTGGAGAACGGGCAGGTCACCAACCAGATCGACTACCTGACCGCCGACGTCGAGGACCGCTACACGATCGCCCAGGCGAACGCGCCGCTCACCGAGGACCTGCACTTCGCCGAGGAGCGCGTGCTGGCCCGTCGACGCAAGGCCGACCCGGACACCGTCCCCGCCAACGACATCCAGTACATGGACGTCAGCCCGCGGCAGATGGTCTCGGTCGCCACGGCGATGATCCCCTTCCTGGAGCACGACGACGCGTCGCGCGCTCTGATGGGGGCCAACATGCAGCGCCAGGCCGTCCCGCTGATCCGTTCCGAGGCTCCCTTCGTGGGCACCGGCATGGAGTACCGCGGCGCGGTCGACGCCGGCGATGTCACCACGGCTTCGCAGCCCGGTGTGGTCACCTCGGTGAGTGCCGACCTGATCGAGATCGCGCATGACGACGGCAGCTACCGCACCTACCGGCTGAGCAAGTTCAAGCGCTCCAACCAGGGCACCTGCATCAACCAGCGTCCGCTGGTCGAGAGCGGGCAGCGGGTCGAGCCGGGCACCCCGTTGGCTGACGGTCCCTGCACCGACGGCGGCGAGATGGCGCTCGGGCGCAACCTCCTCGTGGCGTTCATGCCGTGGGAGGGTCACAACTACGAGGACGCGATCATCCTCAGCCAGCGTGTGGTCCAGGACGACCTCCTCACCTCGATCCACATCGAGGAGCACGAGGTGGACGCTCGCGACACCAAGCTGGGCGCCGAGGAGATCACCCGGGACATCCCGAACGTCTCCGAGGAGATGCTGGCCGACCTCGACGAGCGCGGGATCATCCGCATCGGCGCCGAGGTCTCGACCGGCGACATCCTGGTCGGCAAGGTCACGCCCAAGGGCGAGACCGAGCTCACCCCGGAGGAGCGGCTGCTCCGGGCGATCTTCGGTGAGAAGGCACGCGAGGTGCGCGACACGTCCCTGAAGGTGCCCCACGGTGAGTCCGGCACGGTCATCGGCGTCCGCGTCTTCGACCGCGACACCGACGACGAGCTGTCGCCCGGGGTCAACCAGCTGGTGCGGGTCTACGTCGCCCAGAAGCGCAAAATCCAAGACGGCGACAAGCTCGCCGGTCGCCACGGCAACAAGGGCGTCATCTCCAAGATCCTGCCGATCGAGGACATGCCGTTCATGGAGGACGGGACCCCCGTCGACATCGTGCTCAACCCGCTCGGTGTGCCCAGCCGGATGAACGTCGGCCAGGTGCTCGAGACCCACCTCGGGTGGGTCGCGAAGCAGGGCTGGGAGCTCAAGGGCGTCCAGGACGACTGGGCCGAGCGGCTTCGCTCGGTCGGGCTGGAGCACGTGGACGGGAACACCAACCTGGCCACGCCGGTCTTCGACGGCGCGACCGAGACCGAGATCACCGGTCTCCTCGGCAACACCCTGCCGACGCGGGACGGCGAGCGGTTGGTCACCTCCGACGGCAAGGCGCACCTGTTCGACGGCCGCTCCGGCGAGCCGTTCCCCGAGGCGGTGGGCGTGGGCTACATCTACATGCTCAAGCTCCACCACCTGGTCGACGACAAGATCCACGCCCGTTCGACCGGCCCCTACTCGATGATCACGCAGCAGCCCCTGGGCGGTAAGGCCCAGTTCGGTGGCCAGCGGTTCGGCGAGATGGAGGTCTGGGCCCTCGAGGCGTACGGCGCCGCCTGGGCGCTGCAGGAGCTGCTGACGATCAAGTCCGATGACGTCCCCGGCCGCGTGAAGGTCTACGAGGCCATCGTCAAGGGCGAGAACATCCCCGAGCCCGGCATCCCCGAGTCGTTCAAGGTGCTCGTCAAGGAGATGAAGTCTCTCTGCCTGAACGTCGAGGTGCTGTCCAGCGACGGCACCGAGGTCGAGCTCCGGGACTCCGATGACGACTACCGCGGCGGTGACGACTTCGGCATCGACCTGTCGCGCCGTCCGGGCGAGTCGCTCGGCGTCGAAGAAGTCTGATCCCGCCCCCTGCGCCTGTCGAAGGGCGTCCGTTCTTCGACAGGTTCAGGGCCGGTTCAGTCCACAGCATTTGAGATCGCGTACTAAAGAGAAGAGATACAAAACGTGCTCGACGTGAACTTCTTCGACGAGATCCGCATCGGCCTGGCTACGGCCGACGAGATCCGTCAGTGGTCGCACGGTGAGGTCAAGAAGCCGGAGACGATCAACTACCGCACGCTCAAGCCTGAGCGTGACGGCTTGTTCTGCGAGAAGATCTTCGGCCCGACCCGGGACTGGGAGTGCTACTGCGGCAAGTACAAGCGCGTGCGCTTCAAGGGCATCATCTGCGAGCGCTGCGGCGTCGAGGTCACCCGTTCGAAGGTCCGCCGTGAGCGGATGGGCCACATCGAGCTGGCCGCCCCGGTCACCCACATCTGGTACTTCAAGGGCGTCCCCTCCCGCCTGGGCTACCTGCTCGACATCGCCCCGAAGGACCTCGAGAAGGTCATCTACTTCGCGGCCTACATGATCACTGCCGTCGACGACGAGGCCCGCCACCGCGACCTCTCCTCGCTCGAGGCCAAGATCGACGTCGAGCGCAAGCAGCTCGAGGGTCGTCGCGACTCCGACATCGAGTCGCGGATGAAGAAGCTCGAAGAGGACACCGCCGGCCTGGAGGCCGAGGGTGCCAAGGCCGACGCCAAGCGCAAGGTGCGCGAAGGCGCCGAGCGCGAGGTCAAGCAGCTGCGCGACCGTTCCCAGCGCGAGCTGGACCGCCTCGACGCCGTCTGGACCCGGTTCAAGAACCTCAAGGTCCAAGACCTCGAGGGCGACGAGATCCTCTACCGCGAGATGAAGAACCGCTTCGGGAAGTACTTCGCCGGCTCCATGGGTGCCGACGCCATCCAGAAGCGCCTGCAGACCTTCGACCTGGAGGCCGAGGCCACCTCGCTGCGCGAGACCATCCAGACCGGCAAGGGCCAGCGCAAGACCCGCGCCCTGAAGCGGCTCAAGGTCGTCTCGGCGTTCCTGTCGACCAAGAACTCCCCGGCCGGCATGGTCCTGGACTGCGTCCCGGTCATCCCGCCGGACCTGCGCCCGATGGTGCAGCTCGACGGCGGCCGTTTCGCGACCAGCGACCTGAACGACCTGTACCGCCGCGTGATCAACCGGAACAACCGGCTCAAGCGTCTGCTCGACCTCGGCGCGCCCGAGATCATCGTCAACAACGAGAAGCGGATGCTGCAGGAGGCCGTGGACTCGCTGTTCGACAACGGCCGTCGCGGCCGTCCGGTCACCGGCCCGGGCAACCGGCCGCTGAAGTCCATCTCGGACATGCTGAAGGGCAAGCAGGGCCGGTTCCGCCAGAACCTGCTCGGCAAGCGCGTCGACTACTCCGGCCGTTCGGTCATCGTCGTCGGCCCGCAGCTCAAGCTGCACCAGTGCGGTCTGCCCAAGGCGATGGCGCTGGAGCTGTTCAAGCCCTTCGTGATGAAGCGGCTCGACGACCTCAACCACGCGCAGAACATCAAGTCGGCCAAGCGGATGGTCGAGCGTCAGCGTCCGGTCGTGTGGGACGTCCTCGAAGAGGTCATCTCCGAGCACCCGGTGCTGCTGAACCGTGCGCCCACGCTGCACCGCCTCGGCATCCAGGCCTTCGAGCCGCAGCTGATCGAGGGCAAGGCCATCCAGATCCACCCGCTCGTCTGCACCGCGTTCAACGCGGACTTCGACGGCGACCAGATGGCCGTGCACCTGCCGCTGTCGGCCGAGGCCCAGGCCGAGGCCCGGATCCTGATGCTGTCGACGAACAACATCTTGAAGCCGGCCGACGGCCGTCCCGTGACCATGCCCACCCAGGACATGATCATCGGCCACTACTTCTTGACCATGCAGGTCGACGGAGCAGCGGGCGAGGGGCGTGCGTTCGGCTCGGTGTCGGAGGCCCTGATGGCCTTCGACCACAAGGAGCTGAGCGTCCAGGCCAAGATCAAGCTGCGGCTGACCGACGTCGTGCCGCCGCTGGGCTTCGAGCTCAACGACCGCGGTGCGATCGTGCTCGAGACGACGCTGGGTCGGGCCCTGTTCAACGAGGCGCTGCCGGCGGACTACGCCTACTGCGACTACGAGGTGGGCAAGAAGCAGCTGGGTCAGATCGTCAACGACCTTGCCGAGCGTTATCCCAAGGTCGAGGTGGCCTTCTGCCTGGACGCCCTGAAGGACCTGGGCTTCCACTGGGCCACCCGCTCCGGCGTGACCGTGTCCATCGGCGACGTGACCACCCCGGCCAACAAGGCCGAGCTGCTCGCGGGGTACGAGGACCGGGCCAGCAAGATCGACAAGCAGTACGAGCGCGGTCTGATCACCGAGGACGAGCGTCGCCAGGAGCTCATCGAGATCTGGACCGACGCGACGTCCAAGCTCGGCGCGGCCATGGAGGCGAACTTCTCCAAGACCAACCCGATCTACATGATGGTCCACTCCGGCGCCCGCGGGAACATGGTGCAGATGCGCCAGATTGCGGCCATGCGTGGCCTCGTGGTGAACCCGAAGGGCGAGATCATCGCCCGGCCCATCAAGTCCAACTTCCGTGAGGGCCTCTCGGTCCTGGAGTACTTCATCTCCACCCACGGTGGTCGCAAGGGCCAGGCCGACACTGCGCTGCGGACGGCCGACTCGGGCTACCTGACGCGTCGACTCGTCGACGTCAGCCAGGACGTGATCATCCGCGAGGAGGACTGCGGCACCGAGCGTGGTCTCACCAAGACCATCGCGCTGGGCGAGCCCGGCCAGCTCACGCTGGACGAGCACGTGGAGACCGCGGTCTACGCCCGCAGCCTGGCCACCGACGTGTCTGACAGCAACGGGGAGGTGCTGCTGCCGGCCGGTACCGACCTGGGCGACGTCAACATCCGCCTGCTGATCGACAGTGGCGTGACCACCGTCAAGGTCCGCAGCGTCCTCACCTGTGAGGCCGTGACCGGTACCTGCGCGATGTGCTACGGCCGTTCGTTGGCCAGCGGCAAGCTGGTCGACGTCGGCGAGGCCGTCGGCATCGTCGCGGCGCAGTCGATCGGCGAGCCCGGAACCCAGCTGACGATGCGGACCTTCCACACCGGTGGTGTGGCCGGTGACGACATCACCCAGGGTCTGCCCCGCGTCGTCGAGCTCTTCGAGGCTCGTCAGCCCAAGGGCAAGTCCCCGATCTCCGAGGCCGCCGGCCGCGTGCAGATCGAGGACAGCGACCGGCTGAGGAAGATCACCATCACCCCCGACGACGGTTCGGAGGCGGCCGAGTTCTCGGTGTCGCGTCGGGCCCGCCTGCTGGTGGAGGACGGCGACCACGTCGAGGTCGGTCAGCAGCTCACCGCTGGTACCCCCGACCCGCACGACGTGCTCCGGGTGCTCGGTGTCCGTCGGGTGCAGGAGCACCTGGTGGACGAGGTCCAGTCGGTGTACCGCACGCAGGGTGCGCCGATCCACGACAAGCACATCGAGATCATCATCCGGCAGATGCTGCGCCGGGTGACCGTGATCGAGTCCGGTGACGCCGACCTGCTGACCGGTGACCTGGTCGACCGGCTGACGTATGAGGCCCAGAACCGCAAGGTCGTGGCCGAGGGCGGCAACCCCGCGTCTGGTCGTGCGGTGCTGATGGGGATCACCAAGGCGTCGCTGGCCACCGAGTCGTGGCTGTCGGCGGCGTCCTTCCAGGAGACGACGAAGGTCTTGACCGACGCAGCCATCAACGGCAAGTCGGACAGCCTCATCGGTCTCAAGGAGAACGTCATCCTCGGCAAGCTGATCCCTGCTGGTACTGGTCTCGACCGCTACCGCAACATCAAGGTGGAGGCGACCGAGGAGGCGAAGGCGCAGGCGTACTCGATGGTCGGCTACGACTCCTTCGACTACGACTTCGGCTCCACCTCGGGCGCAGCCGTCCCGCTGGAGGAGTTCGACCTCGGCGACTACCGCTGAGCACCATGTAGGACCGTCCAGAGGGCGGGTCGGGGCAACCCGGCCCGCCCTCCGGCGTTCCCACCACCGTCCCCCCTTTCCCCGTCCCCCCTTTCCCCATCTTCGTCCGGGAGGTCTCCCGGATGGTCACTCCGCGCCCGTTAGGGGGACGACACGCCGGTCGGCCGGGGCGCAAGGCGCGCGCTCCGGGCGCGAAGTCGTGGCCGCGTCCGTCGTCCACAGCCACCGGTGTGCGAGGCCGGCATCCACAGCTCGCGGCAAGCGCTACCGCAGGCGCCGCTTCTCAGGTGTCGTGGAGTGGTGGAGCGCATCTTGCTGACCCGTGACCTGCTCGCGGACGGCTACGACAAGGACGAGCTGCGCCGGCTGCGGCTCAACGGCTCGCTGACCCGCCTGCGCCGCGGGACGTGGACGCGAGACCCCCTCGACGCCGAGGCGAGCCCAGAGGCCCAGCATCGGGTGCTGGCTCTCGCCGTGGCCGCCCAGGCGCGCCCGGGCGCCGTGGTCAGCCATGTGTCAGCCGCAAGCCTGCACGGGCTTCCGCTCTGGTCCGACCAGTTGCTGCGCGTGCACCTGACGCGCAGCCGGACGACCGGCGGCAAACGGACCTCCGACGTCGAGGTGCACACCGCCGCCCTGCCGCCGGCGGACGTGCAGCTTATCGACGGCGTCCCGACGACCTCCCTGGCCCGCACTGTCGCCGACCTCAGCCGGACCCTGCCCTTCGAGCAGGCGGTGGCTGCCGGCGATCGGGCAGCAGGCCTCGGGATGGACTTCGGCGAGCTCGAGGACGTCCTGCACACCATGGAGCGCTGGCCGGGTGTCTGCCAGGCGCGTCGGGTCGCCAACTTCCTGGACGCCCGCAGCGAGAGTGTCGGTGAGTCCGTCAGCCGGGTGCGGGTCTGCGAGGACGGGCTGCCCGGCCCGGTCCCGCAGCGGCAGATCTATGACCACAGGGGAACGATGATCGCCCGCGTCGACTTCTGCTGGGAGAGGTTCCGCACGATCGGGGAGTTCGATGGCAAGAGCAAGTACGGCAAGCTGCTGAAGCCCGGCCAGCAGCCCGCCGACGTGCTGTTCGCCGAGAAGCTGCGCGAAGACGCCCTGCGCGATGCAGGGTGGCAGGTGGTCCGCTGGATCTGGGCCGACCTGTACCGACGCCATGTGGTGCGGGACCGACTGCTCCGCGCCTTCCACCGTCCCCGCTGAGCAACCCGGCGACCCGGACGCCGCACCGCACCCTCGCACCGGCCTCCACCTGACCCTGGACACCCAGGATCCCCACTTCGCGCCCATTCCGCGCGCCTCGCACCCTCTGCAGCGGGCGCGACGACCACCGAACGGGCGCGAAGTGGGGGTCGGCCGGCGGCATGGGAGGGGGGCGGGGCGAGGGGAGCGGGGGGGCCTGGCTCAGACGGCTGCCCGGTCGAGGTGGGCCAGGATGTCGGCCACCGTCTCCTCCGGCGTCTGGGCGCTGGAGTCGAGCCAGTAGCCGATCCGCGCGGTCTCGCTGCGCAGGACGGCGTCCAGCACGCCGGGGGAGAAGTGCACGTAGCCCTGCTTGGACCGCTGCTCCTCGCGCCACTCCAGGGCCGAGACGCTGGGCGAGAGGACCACCAGGTAGCGATTCGGCGTCTGCAGCCGGGCGACGAAGCGCTCGAGCTCGACCCCGATGATCACGTCCTGAACGATCGCGTCGAAACCGGCGGCGGCGTAGCGGTCGGCCGTACCGGCGGCGAGGTCGTAACGCAGGTGCAGCTGCTCGGTCGCCTCGGGGCTGGCGTCCGGCGTCATGTCGGCCCGCCCGTTCACCACCATCTTGCGGAAGACGTCGCCCCGGACGTGGGCCGAGCGGGGCAGGCGGGCGGCCAGCAGCTCCGCGACCGTCGACTTGCCGGCGGCCATCGCGCCGGTGAGGACGATGACATGACCTCGGGCTGTGCTCACAGCGTCATTGTGCTGCGTCCTGATGTGCTGGCCTAGCGTGGGTGAGATGGACCTGAGGGAGTCGTTCCTGCCGCTGCTCGGCACCTGGACGGGACTGGAGCAGCAGGAGGCCTCACCGTGGGCACCGGCGGCCACGGCCCGGGCGTCGATGGTGTTCCGGCTCGACGTCGCGGCGACCGTGGTGGTCCAGGACTACCGCCAGGTACGCAGCAACGGGGGCGAGCTGACGGCTCACGGCGTCCTCCAGGGCGTACCGGGCACCTCGTCCGTCCACTGGTGGTGGTTCGACTCCTACGGCGAGCCGCCAGTGGTGGCCCGTGGCGGTTGGGCCATGGGTGTGCTGGTGCTGGAGAAGACGACGCCCGAGGGGACGGCGGAGCACCGCTTCCGCCCTACCGACGACCGGTTGGACTACCAGATCCGTCTCCGCCTTGGCGGCGCGGCTGTCTGGTCGCCCTTCCTGACCGGGCGCTACCGACGCGTCAGCGGCCACTGACCGGGCCGGCGCGGAGCCGGACCCCTTACGCTGAGCCGGTGCCGCACCTGCTCTCGGTCAACCTGGGTCATGCCCAGCCCAACCCGTACAAGGAGTCCAAGGCCACCGGTATCGGCAAGCAACCGGCAACCGGACCCGTTGAGGTGCGGGCGCCCGGTCCCAAGCGCGGTGGTCTGGGCAGCGGCCTGGTGGGTGACTTCATCGGCGACGGCAAGAACCACGGTGGCGACCTGCAGGCGGTGTACGCGTTCCAGCGCGAGGACATGGACGGCTGGCAGGACCGGTTGGGCCGGCCGCTCGACAACGGCTTCTTCGGGGAGAACCTGACCACCCGGGGCATTGACGTCAACGAGGCGCTGGTGGGGGAGGTCTGGCGGGTCGGGGCGACCGTGCAGCTGAAGGTCACCTCGCCCCGGATCCCCTGCTCCACCTTCCGCGGCTGGATGGGCGAGAAGGGGTGGGCGAAGATGTTCACCGCCGAGGGGCGGGTGGGTACGTACCTCAGCGTCCTCACACCCGGCCGGATCGAGGCCGGCGACCCCGTCGAGGTCGTGCACCGGCCAGATCACACGGTCACGTCCGCGCTGGTGTTCCGCGCCATCACCACCGAGCGCGACCTGCTGCCGCAGCTGCTCGCCGCCGGCGACGACCTCGAGCCCGAGATCGCCGAGATGGCCCGCGAGCGCCGCCTGGTCACGCTCGACTGACCGGAATACCCAGTACAGGCGCAGGCGTTCCTCCCGAGGACTGCTGGCGGGTGGTGGTAGGGATCGGCTCACGGCTTTTGACCGCTCAGAGGTCACCAGGTAGGCTCGATCCTTGTGTTCGGGCTTTGCCCGACTCCTTGCGCGTGCCCGAAGGTCCTCACCGGACGAGGTCGAGCGCGCACGGGTCCACCGGCAGTGCCGGGGGGCCATCCCTCGTAGTCATCCCGTGGCGAGCAAGCCCTGCCGCGGCTCGCGGTCGACCAAGAGAAAGAGACAGGACGTAGTGCCCACAATTCAGCAGCTGGTCCGCAAGGGCCGGGCGGACAAGGTGAGCAAGAACAAGACGCCGGCGCTCAAGGGATCCCCGCAGCGCCGTGGTGTGTGCACGCGTGTGTACACCACCACCCCCAAGAAGCCGAACTCCGCTCTGCGCAAGGTGGCTCGCGTCCGCCTCTCCTCCGGGGTCGAGGTCACGGCCTACATCCCCGGTGTGGGTCACAACCTCCAGGAGCACTCGATGGTGCTCGTCCGCGGCGGCCGGGTGAAGGACCTGCCTGGCGTCCGGTACAAGATCATTCGCGGTTCGCTCGACACCCAGGGCGTCAAGAACCGCAAGCAGGCTCGCAGCCGCTACGGCGCGAAGAAGGAGAAGTAATGCCTCGCAAGGGCCCCGCCCCGAAGCGTCCGCTGCCGGTCGACCCGGTCTACGGCTCTCCGCTGGTCACCCAGCTGGTGAGCAAGATCCTCGTCGACGGCAAGAAGACCATCGCCCAGGGCATTGTCTACACCGCGCTGGACGGTACCCGGACCAAGACCGGCACCGACCCCGTGCAGACCCTCAAGCGTGCGCTCGACAACGTGCGTCCCGCGCTCGAGGTCAAGAGCCGGCGTGTCGGTGGCGCTACCTACCAGGTGCCGATCGAGGTCAAGCCGAACCGGGCGACGACCCTCGCCATGCGGTGGCTGGTCAGCTTCGCTCGTGCCCGTCGCGAGAAGACGATGTCCGAGCGCCTCATGAACGAGATCCTCGACGCGTCCAACGGCCTCGGTGCTGCGGTGAAGCGTCGCGAGGACACGCACAAGATGGCTGAGGCCAACAAGGCCTTCGCCCACTACCGCTGGTAACTCACCCAGCACTTCTTCCCGGCTGCCCGGCCGGCGGGGTCACGACCTCGTCCGGCTGGGAATCGTCCGGTCACACCCAGATGAGAGGTTGAAGACGCCGCAATGGCTGTCGACATCGAAACCGACCTGTCCAAGGTCCGCAACATCGGCATCATGGCTCACATCGACGCCGGCAAGACCACCACGACCGAGCGCATCCTGTTCTACACCGGTATCAACTACAAGATCGGTGAAGTGCACGATGGCGCGGCCACGATGGACTGGATGGAGCAAGAGCAGGAGCGCGGCATCACGATCACGTCCGCCGCGACGACCTGCCACTGGCACGACACCCAGATCAACATCATCGACACACCCGGCCACGTGGACTTCACCGTGGAGGTGGAGCGTTCGCTCCGCGTCCTCGACGGTGCCGTCGCCGTGTTCGACGGTGTGGCCGGGGTCGAGCCGCAGAGCCAGACGGTGTGGCGTCAGGCCGACCGCTACAAGGTCCCGCGCATCTGCTTCATCAACAAGCTGGACCGCACCGGTGCGAGCTTCGACTACTGCGTCTCCACGATCAAGAGCCGGCTCAACGCCATCCCCGCGATCCTGCAGCTGCCGATCGGTTCCGAGGGCGGATTCCTGGGTGTCGTCGACGTCGTCCGGATGCGGGCACTGACGTGGCGCGGTGAGACGACGATCGGTGAGGACTACGCGGTCGAGGAGATCCCGGCCGACATGCTCGATGCGGCCGAGGCGGCTCACGCCGAGCTGATCGAGCTCGTCGCTGAGTACGACGACACGCTCATGGAGGCTTACCTGGCTGAGGACGAGGCGGCGATGACCGCCGACCTCATCGACGCCGCGATCCGTCGCGCCGTGCTGTCCTCCCAGATCACCGCCGTCCTGTGTGGCAGCGCGTTCAAGAACAAGGGCGTCCAGCCCCTGCTCGACGCAGTCATCGCCTACCTGCCCTCGCCCCTGGATGTGCCGGCCATCGACGGGTTCAAGCCCGGCGACGAGTCGGTCGTCATCGAGCGGCACCCGGACACCACGGACCCGTTCTCCGCGCTCGCCTTCAAGATCGCTGCTGACCCGCACCTGGGCCGGCTGACCTATATCCGCCTCTACTCGGGCAAGCTCGAGGCCGGCTCCACGGTGCTGAACAGCACCAAGGGCCGCAAGGAGCGGATCGGCAAGATCTACCAGATGCACGCCAACAAGCGTGAGGAGATCGCCTCGGTCGGCGCTGGCCAGATCGTCGCCGTGATGGGCCTGAAGGACACCACCACCGGTGAGACGCTGTCCGACCCGGCCAAGCCCGTCGTGCTCGAGTCGATGGACTTCCCCGCTCCGGTCATCGAGCAGGCCATCGAGCCGAAGACCAAGTCGGACCAGGAAAAGCTCGGCGTCGCCATCCAGCGGCTGGCCGAGGAGGACCCGACCTTCCGCGTCCACACCGACGAGGAGACCGGTCAGACCATCATCGCCGGCATGGGCGAGCTGCACCTCGAGGTGCTGATCGACCGGATGAAGCGTGAGTTCCGCGTCGAGGCGAACATCGGCAAGCCGCAGGTGGCCTACCGCGAGACGCTGCGTCGCCCGGTGACCAAGGTCGAGTACACCCACAAGAAGCAGTCGGGTGGCTCGGGTCAGTACGCCCGGGTGATCATCGACCTCGAGCCGCTGGAGCCTGGCTCCGGCTACGAGTTCGTCAACGCCGTTACCGGTGGCCGGATCCCCAAGGAGTACATCCCCGCGGTGGACGACGGCATCCAGGACGCCATGCAGTTCGGCGTGCTGGCCGGTTACTCGGTCGAGGACATCAAGGTGACGCTGCAGGACGGCGCCTACCACGATGTCGACTCCTCCGAGCTCGCGTTCAAGATCGCCGGCTCGATGGTCTTCAAGGAGGCCGCCCGCCGTGCCGACCCGGCTCTGCTCGAGCCGGTGATGGCCGTCGAGGTGACCACCCCTGAGGACTACATGGGCACCGTCATCGGTGACCTGAACTCTCGTCGTGGGCAGATCCAGTCCATGAACGACCTGCACGGCAACAAGGTCGTCGAAGCCCTGGTGCCGTTGTCGGAGATGTTCGGCTACGTCGGTGACCTGCGGTCGAAGACGTCGGGGCAGGCCTCCTACTCGATGGAGTTCCACGCCTACGCCGAGACGCCCAAGTCGGTCTCCGACGAGATCATCCAGAAGGCACGCGGGGAATGACTTCCTGCATCTCGCAGGGGGTCTGAGGGGTTCGACCCCTCGGTGACACCGCCCTCCTCCTCCGGCTCGGTTTGACCTGAGCCGGAGGGGAAGGAAAACTTAGGCCGGGTTTTAGTCCGGCTACCAACCAGCTATTCACCCAAGAACGCCAGGCGATCGCGTGGCGAGGAATCCAGAAGGAGCCACAGTGGCCAAGGCCAAGTTCGAGCGGACTAAGCCGCACGTCAACATCGGCACCATCGGGCACATCGACCACGGCAAGACGACGCTGACCGCGGCGATCACCAAGGTGCTGCACGACAAGTACCCGACCCTGAACCAGGCGTCGGCGTTCGACCAGATCGACAAGGCACCCGAAGAGCGTCAGCGCGGCATCACGATCTCGATCGCGCACGTGGAGTACCAGACCGAGGCGCGTCACTACGCGCACGTCGACTGCCCCGGTCACGCCGACTACATCAAGAACATGATCACCGGTGCGGCGCAGATGGACGGCGCGATTCTCGTGGTCGCCGCCACCGACGGCCCGATGCCCCAGACCCGTGAGCACGTGCTGCTGGCCCGTCAGGTGGGTGTCCCGTCGATCGTGGTCGCCCTCAACAAGTGCGACATGGTCGACGACGAGGAGATCCTGGAGCTCGTCGAGCTCGAGGTCCGCGAGCTGCTGAGCGAGTACGAGTACGACGGCGACGAGACCCCGGTCATCCGGGTGGCCGCCTTCCCGGCGCTGAACGGCGACGCGAAGTGGGGCGACGCGATCATGGAGCTCATGGCCGCCGTCGACACCGCCATCCCGCAGCCGGTTCGCGAGATCGACAAGCCGTTCCTGATGCCCGTCGAGGACGTCTTCACGATCACCGGTCGTGGCACCGTCATCACCGGCCGGATCGAGCGCGGCGTGGTCAAGGTCAACGAGACCGTCGACATCATCGGTATCCGGACCACCAAGCAGACGACCACGGTCACCGGTGTCGAGATGTTCCGCAAGCTCCTCGACGAGGGCCAGGCGGGCGAGAACGTCGGCCTGCTGCTCCGTGGCACCAAGCGCGAGGACGTCGAGCGCGGCATGGTCGTGATCAAGCCGGGTACGACCACCCCGCACACCGACTTCGAGGCGCGCGTCTACATCCTCTCGAAGGAGGAGGGCGGTCGTCACACGCCGTTCTTCAACAACTACCGCCCGCAGTTCTACTTCCGCACCACCGACGTCACCGGTGTGGTCAACCTGCCGGAGGGCACCGACATGGTGATGCCGGGTGACAACACGGACATGACCGTGGCGCTCATCCAGCCCATCGCCATGGAGGAGGAGCTCAAGTTCGCCATCCGTGAGGGTGGACGGACCGTGGGCGCCGGCCGGGTCACGAAGATCATCAAGTGACCCGCTAGATCCCAGCACCACCACGAAGGACCCCGTACCGCTGGTACGGGGTCCTTCGTGCGTCCCGGGCGCATACCATCACCCGGTGGAGGCCAATACCGCGGCGATCGTGCGTCTGTGCTGGTCGCGGCTGTTGAACCTGCCCGACGACAGCCTCGACCCCACGCGCAACCCGGTCCGGGTGGTCCGGGCGTCCTCGGAGCACGAGGCGATGGTGATCCGGCTCTGGCGCAGCTTCGTGATGGTGGGGCCTGACTGGTTCCACGAGCGGACCGACCGCACCGACCCGTCCACGCTCCTCGACCAGTCGACGTTGCTGCGCTGCTGCGAGGGCCACAGCGCCCGGGCGGTGGGGGAGGGCGTCCTGGCGTACACCGACCAGTACGCGACCGTAGACGGCCTCCGCGAGGTGCCCGTGGACGACGACCCCGCGACGGCGGTGGAGCTTGAGAAGCGCTGCCCACCCGACGACGTCAGCGAGGTCGGGCTGGCCGAGATGAGCCGGCTCTTCGTCACCCTCGACGACCTTGAGCAGCCGACGGCCGGTGCCGGCTACGACGAGTGGCAGGGTCTGGTCGGCCACATCGGCGTGCTGACCGCACTTGGGCACCGGCGGTCCGGGCGGGGGACCGTGGCGGCCGCCCTCGCCCTCAACGACGCGCTCGACGTCGGCTTGGTGCCGCAGTGGCGCGCGCGGGCCGACAACATCGGCTCCCGCCGGGTCGCCTACAAGCTGGGCTTCACCGAGGTCGGGATCCAGACCACGGTCGCTCTCGCCTGACCCCCCGACTTGTCAGAACTGGGTTGCCCCATAGGGCAACTGCGTTCTGACAAGTCGGTGAAAGTCAGGAGCGCAGCAGCAGCGCGACCGGGTAGCGATTCAGCAGGTCGGCGACCTGGACCGTCCCGGAGACCTCGCGCCCGGTCAGGGCGTCGGTGTACGCGCCCGTCAGCTCCAGCGCGGTGTCCAGCCAACCCCCGGCAGCCCGCAGGCCGAGCGGCAGCCGCGTGGCCAGCGTGACCGCTCCGCCACGGTCGAAGGCGACGAGGTGGTCCGAGGCTGGTCCACTCGCTCGCAGCGGCTCGTAGCTGTCGAAGAGCTCGGCCCGCTCGCGTCGCGCGCGCAGCGCCTGCAGCGTCACCCACAGCTTCGCTGCGCCGCTCTCGTCCACCGCCGGATGCGTCTGCTGCACCTCGGCCAGCAGCGAGCGGCGGCGGGTGAAGTCGACCGGCCGGCGGTTGTCGGGGTCGACCAGGGAGTCGTCCCACAGCTCGGTGCCCTGGTACACGTCCGGGATCCCGGGCATGGTCAGCTGCACGAGCTTCTGCCCGATCGCGTTCGCCCAGCCGGGCTCGGTGACCGCGGCCACGAGGTCGTCCCAGGCCGTCCGCAGCTCCGGCTCGTCGTACGCGGCGTCGACCAGGGCGTGCACGCTCGCCTCGTACGGGGCGTTCACGTCGGTGTAGGTGGTGCCGTCGGTGGCCTCGCGCATGGCTTTCTCCACGTACGCGTGCATCCGCTCGCGCTCGATCGGACCGGCCCCGACGAGGGTCTGCGCCACGAAGTAGGCGAACGCCCGGTTCGGCACGGTGGACACCTCGAGCACCTGCTCGGCGAACCTCGCCCACGCCTGCGGCAGTTCCGCGAGGACGGCGAGCCGGGCACGGACGTCCTCCCCGCGCTTGGTGTCGTGGGTCGAGAGCCCGGTCATCGACCGGGGCTGGTCGACCTGGCGCCGGCCCTGGGCCGCGTGGAACTCCGCCGGGGCGATCCCGAACTCGGCCGGATCGCCGCCGACCTCGTTCAGGGCCACGAAGCGCGCGTAGCGGTAGTAGGCGGTGTCCTCGATGCCCTTGGCCATGGTGGCCCCGCTCAGCTGCTGCATCCGACGCGCGAGCTCGTCCTCGGCGTCGTGCAGTCGCGGGCTGAGGGCGTCGAGGGCGTCGCGCAAGGCCGGCCGGCGGCGCGCCGCCAGGGCCAGGGCGTGGTCCAGGTCGGCCGCGCCGTCGGGCAGGTACGAGCGGTAGACGGCGAACGCCACGGCGACCTCGGCGATCGCGGGTCCGGCGTCGTCGACTTCGGGCACGAGGGCGGCCATCCGACGGATCTCCGCCGGCAGGAGGTCGGTGACGACCATCCGCTTGCCGATCTCGATGTGCGCGGCGACATCTCGCTCGTCTCCGGTCAGCCGCCGGTACAGCTCGGTCAGCTCGTGCTCGGCAGCCGGATCGATGAACAGCCCGTTCACCTCACGCATGGCGTCGTAGCCCGTGGTGCCCTCGACCGGCCAGTCGGCGGGCAGCACCTCGCCGGGCTCGAGGATCTTCTCGACGGTGATCCACTGGTCGGGAGCCAGCGCACGCAGCCGCCGCAGGTACTCGCCGGGGTCGACCAGGCCGTCGGGGTGGTCCACCCGCAGCCCGGCGACGCCGCGCTCGACCCACTGCCGCACCAGGGCGTGGGTGGCCTCGAAGACCCGCTCGTCCTCCACCCGGACGCCCGCGAGGCTGGTCACGGCGAAGAACCGGCGGTAGCTCAGCTCGGCGTTGCCGCGGGAGTGGTGGGCCAGCTCGTAGTGCTGGCGCGCGTGCACCTTGTCGGGGTCCTCACCCTCGGACCAGGAGCCGGGCGCCAGCGGGAAGCGGTGCTCGTAGTAGCGGAGCTCTCCCTCCGACGTCGACGGTGAGGTCTGGACGGTCAGCACGGCGTCGTCGCCGAGCACGGGCAACAGGATCCGGGGCCGGTTCCAGTCGATGTCGAACCAGTGGGCGTACTCGGACTCCCGACCGTGCTTCAAGACGTCCCACCAGGGCGGGTTCTCTGCCGGCACGTCGATGCCGAGGTGGTTGGGGACGATGTCGACGACCACGTCCAGGCCAAGGCGGTCAGCCTCGGCGAACAGGGCGTCGAGGGCTTCCTGGCCGCCGCGGTCGGGGTCGACCAGCGTCACGTCGACCGTGTCGTAGCCGTGCGTCGAACCGGTCGTGGAGCGCAGCAGCGGCGACAGGTAGACCGCGCCGGCGCCGAGCTCGGCGAGGTAGTCGAGCAGGTCGGTCGCCTCGACGAGGGTGAAGTCACGCGAGATCTGAAGCCGGTAGGTCGAGGTGGGTGCCGAGAGAGTCACGTTCCACGAGCCTAGATCACGTGCTCAGAGCAGGACGACGGCCCCACTACGTCGGGGGTCGGCCCCGCCGCCCAGCGGGCTCAACGCCGAGACGCCACCGAAGTACGGATCTCGCTGGCCAGCCACCGCGACCTCGTTCCCCGCGTCGGCCAGGGCTGCGAGCACCTCGGGCGCGAAGCCCGGCTCGACCCGGACCATGCCGGGGAGGGCGTTCAGCCGGGGTCCATCGATCGCGTCCTGCGGCGCCACACCGCGCAGCACCTGGATGAGCACCTGCACCAGGGCGGGCCGGATCCTGCTGCCCCCGGCGGCGCCGGCCACCGCCAACAGCTTGCGGTCGGCGTCCAGCATGGCGAGCGGCGACATCATGGACCCCATCCGCACGCCCGGCTGCAGGGCGTCGCGGATCAGCTCGCCCTCGCCCAGCATCGAGTTGAGGTGGACGCCGAAACCCGGTACCCAAACTCCCGAGCCGAGCCCCAGGCTGGTGGTCAGCGCGCACCCGTTGCCCTCGGCGTCCACGGCGACGACGTTGGTGGTCTCGGCGCGCCGGTCCGGCGCCCGCAGGGCCGCGACAAGTCCGAGGGCGGATGCGGGGTCGGTGTGCGGGTCGCCGACCACGGTGTCGGCGGCGCCGGCCAGCGTGCCGAGCACGTCGTCCAGGTCGGTGCCCCGGGCGTGCACGGTCGCGCCGTGAAACGTCGCCGTCCGGGCCGGGTGCTCACGGACCGCGTACGCCGCCAGGTCCTGATGGCTGATCGCACCACCATCGGCGACGGAGGCGACGAGCGCGTCGGCGTAGGCGCCGGTGTAGAAGGCCGCCGGGTCCTCGGCCAGCAGCTCGTAGGCGTGGTGGTGGTCGGGGTGCCAGAGCCGGTCGCCCGTCTGCAGCAGCGACCCGTCGGGCCGGGAGTACACCTGGGTGCCGTCACTGACGTGCATAGCCGGCGCGACCACGGGCAGCAGCACCGCGTGGGTACGGGGGAACGGCGTCCCGAACGAGGCAGTCAGGCCCGGCGCCACCACGTCAGCCCACGGCAGCCGGCCGTAGCGCTGCCACAGGTGGTGCGCTCCTGCGGGGATGCCCGGGACCGCGACGGTGGCCGGCCCGATCTCGTACGGCATCGCCTGCCCGACGAAGGTCACCTCGATCGCCCGGCCGGCGCCGGGAGAGGTGCCGTCCAGGCCCGGGACGGCGACGAAGAAGTCGAAGCAGCGGACGTCGCCCGAGGCGGCGTCGAAGCAGGTGGCGAACCCGCCGCCGCTCAGCCCGGTGAAGATCGTCTCGGCCGCGCAGCTGACCAGCATCATGGCGACCGCCGCGTCCACCGCGCTGCCGCCCGCGGAGAGGATCTCGGCCCCGGCCTGAGCCGTCGACGGGTGCCCCGCGGCCACCCCCACCCTCATCTGCACCGGATCAGCGTAGGGGTGGCAACCGATCCCGCTGACCAGTGCTCCCTGGATGCCGAGTCTGGTCTTGAACGGACCGAAAAGGCGATCTGCAGAGCATTGGTCAGCGCAAAGCCGTCATCCGCGGGCCGCGCGCGTCGCTGCGGCGTCCACAGCCGAGCCGCGGGATCGCATCTGGGGAACCGGCGTCCTCAGTGGCGCCCTCCTGCGAGGCTGGCAGACCAACCAGCAGGTCGCCGGTCACTGGTTGACGTCTTGTTCCGTAGCCACCGCTTGGTGCTGGAGATCGACGGCTGGGCGGTCCACGGGGGCGGGCAGGCGTTCGAGGACGGTCGCGGCCGCCGAAACCACCTCGTGCTGGCTGGCTAGACTGTCCTGAACGTCCTGGCGACAGCTCGAGTCCCAGCCAGGATGGGTTCTTGACTGCGTGTGGCGCGCTCTCAGTGGCCGACGCGCCCGGGATTTGATCGGTACTGGCGAGTCTGACAAGATAGCCAGGTTGCTTTGACGGGGTCGCCGGGGCGCGCCATGTCTTCGTCGGTCCTCGGACGGGCGGGGCGAGAGCCGCCGCACCGCGAGACCCCAAGGCCGATCGGTCCTCCAGGATCGTCAGGCCCCAGCCCGATTGCAGGTTCGACGGGGTGTGTCACGCCGGAAGGCGCCCGACACGCCCGACTGCGGGGGTCGGAGCACCAGTAGGACCCGAGGGTACGACGACGACGCATAACAGAAGATTCAGCCGGACGTAGCGAGAAGTAAGGACGAACTGTGGCGGGACAAAAGATCCGCATCAGGCTCAAGGCCTATGACCACGAGGTCATCGACTCCTCCGCGCGCAAGATCGTGGACACGGTGACGCGTACGGGAGCAAAGGTCGCCGGCCCGGTGCCGCTGCCCACGGAGAAGAACGTGTACTGCGTCATCCGTTCTCCCCACAAGTACAAGGACAGCCGGGAGCACTTCGAGATGCGGACGCACAAGCGTCTGATCGACATCATCGACCCGACGCCCAAGACCGTGGACTCCTTGATGCGCCTCGACCTCCCGGCGGGCGTCGACATCGAGATCAAGCTCTGAGGACGACGACATGAGCAACGCTTCAACTCTTTCCGACCGCAAGGTCAAGGGCCTGCTGGGCACCAAGCTCGGCATGACCCAGCTGTGGGACGCCAACAACCGCGTGGTCCCCGTGACCGTGGTCCAGGCCGGCCCCTGCGTGGTCACCCAGGTCCGCACCCCCGACCGCGAGGGCTACGGGGCCGTTCAGCTCGGCTTCGGCGCCATCAAGGCCAAGCAGGTGACCAAGCCGAGCGCGGGTCACTTCGACAAGGCCGGTGTCACCCCGCGCAAGCACCTGGTCGAGATCCGCACCACCGACGCCAGCGAGTTCACCCTCGGCCAGGAGCTGACTGCTGAGCTCTTCGCCGCCGACGAGGTCATCGACGTGACCGGCGTCAGCAAGGGCAAGGGCACCGCGGGCGTCATGAAGCGACACGGCTTCGGTGGCCTGCGCGCCAGCCACGGTGTGCACCGCAAGCACCGTTCGCCCGGATCCATCGGCGGCTGCGCGACCCCCGGTCGCGTCTTCAAGGGCCTCAAGATGGCCGGCCGGATGGGCGTGGACCGCGTCACCGTCCAGAACCTGACCGTGCACGCCGTGGACGCCGAGCGCGGTCTCATCCTGATCAAGGGCGCGATCCCGGGCGTCAAGGGCGGCCTCGTCGTCCTGCGCAGCGCCGCCAAGAAGGGGGAGCCCGCATGAGCGAGACCCGTACCGTCGACGTCCTGGACGCGACCGGCAGCAAGACCGGCACCACCGAGCTCCCTGGTGAGCTCTTCGACGTCACCGCCAACATCCCGCTGATCCACCAGGTCGTGGTGGCCCAGCTGGCGGCGGCCCGTCAGGGCACGCACTCCACCAAGACCCGCGGCGACGTCCGTGGCGGTGGCAAGAAGCCGTACCGGCAGAAGGGCACCGGTCGCGCCCGTCAGGGCTCGACCCGCGCGCCTCAGTTCGTCGGCGGTGGCGTGGTCCACGGGCCGCACCCGCACGGTTACGCCCAGCGGACGCCCAAGAAGATGATCGCCGCCGCTCTCCGCGGTGCGCTCTCGGACCGGGCGCGGGACGGCCGGGTGCACGTGGTCGACGACCTCGTCCTCGGCGACGCACCCTCCACCAAGACCGCGCTGACCGCGCTCGCCACGGTGGCCACCAGCCCCAAGGTGCTCGTGGTCCTGCACCGTGACGACGACCTGGCCTGGCTCAGCCTGCGCAACGCCGCGAGCGTGCACGCCATCGCCGTCGACCAGCTGAACGCCTACGACGTGCTGGTCAACGACGACGTGGTGTTCACCTCCGCCGCGCTGGACGCCTACGTGTCCGGCCCGACGAAGGGTCGCTCGGTCAAGGCCGTGGCCACGGAGTCCGAGGCTGCCGCGTCGCTGGCCGACGACGAGCTCGCCGCCGCCTCGGTCGAGGGCTCGGCTGAGCCGACCAACGCTGAGCTGGCTGCCACCGCCGCGACGGTGGACGAGCTCATCGAGACCGAAGATGGAGACGACAAGTGACCACCGTCAAGATCCGCGACCACCGCGACATCTTGCTCGCCCCCGTGGTGAGTGAGAAGTCCTACTCGCTGCTGGACGAGAACAAGTACACGTTCCTCGTCGCGCCGGACGCGAACAAGACCGAGATCAAGATCGCCGTCGAGGCTGTCTTCAAGGTGCACGTCACCGGGGTCAACACGTTGAACCGGATCGGCAAGAAGCGCCGCACGCGCGCCGGCACCGGCAAGCGTCCCGACACCAAGCGGGCCATCGTGTCCGTGGCTGACGGCGAGCGCATCGACATCTTCTCCGCTCCCGCAGGCTGAGGACAGGTAAGGAACTAGGACATGGGTATCCGTAAGTACAAGCCGACAACGCCGGGCCGTCGTGGTTCGTCCGTCGCTGACTTCGTCGAGCTGACCCGCTCGACCCCGGAAAAGTCGCTGCTCGTCCCCAGCCCGAAGACCGGTGGCCGCAACAACACCGGCCGGATCACCACCCGGCACATCGGTGGCGGTCACAAGCAGGCCTACCGGCTGGTCGACTTCAAGCGCTACGACAAGGACGGGGTGCCGGCCAAGGTCGCGCACATCGAGTACGACCCGAACCGCACGGCGCGGATCGCGCTGCTGCACTTCGCGGACGGCGAGAAGCGCTACATCATCGCGCCGCAGGGCCTGAAGCAGGGCACCGCGGTCGAGGCCGGCGAGGCCGCCGACATCAAGCCCGGCAACAACCTGCCGCTGCGCAACATCCCGGTCGGTACGACGGTCCACGCGGTCGAGCTCCGTCCGGGCGGTGGCGCCAAGCTGGGCCGCTCCGCCGGGGCGAGCATCCAGCTGGTAGCGCGCGAGGGCAAGAACGCCACGCTACGGATGCCCTCGGGTGAGATGCGGCTCGTCGACGTGCGCTGCCGCGCCACGGTCGGTGAGGTCGGCAACGCCGAGCAGTCCAACATCAACTGGGGCAAGGCTGGTCGTAACCGCTGGAAGGGCAAGCGCCCGACCGTCCGCGGTGTCGCGATGAACCCGATCGACCACCCGCATGGTGGTGGCGAGGGCAAGACCTCCGGCGGACGGCACCCGGTGTCTCCGTGGGGCCAGGCCGAGGGCCGTACCCGCGACAAGAACAAGGCGAGCAGCCGCATGATCGTTCGTCGCCGCAAGTCCGGCAAGAAGCGCTGAGTCGAGAGCTCGAAGAGGAAACCTAGAACATGCCACGCAGCCTGAAGAAGGGCCCGTTCGTCGACGACCACCTGGCCAAGAAGGTCGAGGTGCAGAACGGCCGCGGGACCAAGAACGTGATCAAGACCTGGTCGCGCCGCTCGATGATCGTGCCCGACATGATCGGCCACACGATCGCGGTGCACGACGGTCGCAAGCACGTGCCGGTCTTCGTGACCGACTCCATGGTGGGTCACAAGCTGGGGGAGTTCGCGCCCACGCGGACCTTCCGTGGCCACATCAAGGACGACCGGAAGGCCCGTCGCCGCTGACGCGGCGACGGACGCGTAGAGAAGGAATCTGATCATGAGCAAGGACATCCGTCCGAACCGCCGCACGGCGCTTCTCGGCGACCGTCCGGGTTCGTACGCCGTGGCGCGCCAGGTCCGGGTCTCCCCGACCAAGGCACGCCGGGTCGTCGACCTGGTGCGCGGCATGAACGTGAGCGACGCTCTGGTGACGCTGAAGTTCGCGCCGCAGGCGGCAAGCGACCCTGTCTACAAGGTGGTGGCGAGCGCGGTGGCGAACGCCGCGAACACCGACAACCTGCGCAGCGACGACCTCTACGTCTCGCAGGCGTTCGTGGACGAGGGCGTCACCATGCGCCGGATCCGTCCGCGCGCCAAGGGCAGCGCGAGCCGCATCCTCAAGCGCTCGAGCCACATCACCGTCGTCGTCGAGCCCCGCTCGCAATTCGATACGGCGCCGCGCCCGACCAAGTCGGCCGTGGGCCGGAAGGAGGCCTGAGCATGGGCCAGAAGATCAACCCGTATGGCTTCCGCCTCGGCATCACCACCGACCACAAGAGCCGCTGGTACTCCGACAAGCTCTACTCCGCGTACGTGGGCGAGGACGTCAAGATCCGTCGTCTGCTGATCAAGAGCCTCGAGCGCGCCGGCATCTCCAGTGTCGAGATCGAGCGCACCCGTGACCGGGTCCGCGTCGACATCTACACCGCGCGCCCGGGCATCGTCATCGGCCGGAACGGCGCCGAGGCCGAGCGCGTCCGCAGCGAGCTGGAGAAGCTGACCGGCAAGCAGGTCCAGCTGAACATCCTCGAGGTGAAGAACCCCGAGACCGATGCCCAGCTCGTGGCCCAGGGTGTGGCCGAGCAGCTCGCCTCGCGTGTGCAGTTCCGTCGCGCGATGCGCAAGGCCCAGCAGAGTGCCATGCGCTCCGGCGCGGCCAAGGGCATCCGGATCCAGTGCTCCGGTCGTCTCGGCGGCGCTGAGATGAGCCGCTCGGAGTTCTACCGCGAGGGTCGGGTGCCGCTGCACACGCTGCGCGCCGACATCGACTACGGCTTCTTCGAGGCCAAGACGACCTTCGGCCGGATCGGCGTGAAGGTCTGGATCTACAAGGGCGACGTTTCCGGCTCCCGGGCCGAGCGCGCAGCCCAGAAGGCGGCCCGCAACGCCGCCGGCGGCCGGGCTCGTCCGGCCCGCACCGGTCGGCCCGAGCGTGGAGCCACCCGGCCCGAGCGCGGTGGCCGTCGGCGCGCCGACGAGGCGACCGAGGCTCCCACGACGTCCGAGGCCCCCGTGGCCGTGGCCGCTGGGGTCGACGCTCAGGCCGTGTCCGCACAGACGACAGGGCAGGAGGCCTAGTCATGCTGATCCCTCGCAGGGTGAAGTTCCGCAAGCAGCACCACCCCACGCGCCGCGGTGCGGCCAAGGGTGGTACCAAGCTCGCGTTCGGTGAGTACGGCATCCAGTCCATGGAGGCCACCTATCTGACCAACCGTCAGATCGAGTCCGCTCGTATCGCCATGACGCGTCACATCAAGCGTGGCGGCAAGGTGTGGATCAACGTCTACCCCGACCGCCCGCTGACCAAGAAGCCCGCCGAGACCCGGATGGGTTCCGGTAAGGGTTCGCCCGAGTGGTGGATCGCCAACATCAAGCCCGGACGCGTGCTGTTCGAGCTGTCCGGGGTGACCGAGGAGGTGGCCCGCGAGGCCATGCGTCTCGCGATCCACAAGCTGCCGATGAAGGCGCGCTTCATCAAGCGCGAAGCAGGTGAGATCTAAATGGCGAAGACAGCTTCCGCGGCTGAGCTGCGCGGCCTGAGCCGCACCGAGCTCAACGGCAAGGTCACTGAGCTGAAGGAGGAGCTGTTCACGCTCCGCTTCCAGTCCGCAACGGGCCAGCTGGAGTCGCACGGCCGCCTCCGCGCCGTCCGCAAGGACATCGCGCGGATCTACACCGTGCTGACCGAGCGTGAGCTCGGCATCGTCGAGGACCCGGACGTGGCCGAGGCGAACGAGACCGAGGAAGCCGCGGCCACCGCGGTGCAGAGAGTGAAGGCCTGAGATGAGCGAACAGAGCAACGAGACCGCAGCGGTGACCGCCGAGCGCGGTGCCCGCAAGGTCCGCGAGGGCTATGTGGTCAGCGACAAGATGGACAAGACCGTCGTGGTGGCTGTCGAGGACCGGGTCAAGCACCGCCTCTACGGCAAGGTCCTCCGCCAGACCGCGCGCCTGAAGGCGCACGACGAGGGCAACACCGCTGGCCTGGGCGACCGGGTCCGGATCATGGAGACCCGTCCGCTGAGCGCCACCAAGCGCTGGCGCCTCGTCGAGATCCTCGAGCGCGCCAAGTAGTCCAACCCGTTCCACCAGGCCCTGAGAGGGAACCAGTGAGACAACCAGGAGAGAGCAGATGATCCAGCAGGAGTCGCGGCTCAAGGTCGCCGACAACACCGGAGCCAAGGAGATCTTGTGCATCCGGGTGCTCGGCGGTTCCGGTCGTCGTTACGCCGGCATCGGTGACGTCATCGTCGCCACTGTCAAGGACGCCATCCCGGGAGGGAACGTCAAGAAGGGTGAGGTCGTCAAGGCCGTCATCGTGCGCACCGTCAAGGAGCGTAGGCGGGCAGATGGCTCGTACATCAAGTTCGACGAAAACGCCGCGGTGATCCTGAAGAGCGACGGCGAGCCCCGTGGCACCCGTATCTTCGGCCCCGTCGGCCGTGAGCTGCGCGAGAAGCGCTTCATGCGCATCATCTCGCTCGCACCAGAGGTGATCTGAGCATGAGCATCAAGAAGAACGTCAAGAGCGGTCCGCAGACCAAGCTGCACGTCGTGAAGGGTGACCGGGTCAAGGTCATCGCGGGCAAGGACAAGGGTCTGGTCGGCGAGGTCATCGCCGTCTTCCCCGAGCGCCAGAAGGTCACGATCGCGGGCGTCAACATCGTCAAGCGGCACCTGAAGGACACCTCGGCTTCTCCGCAGGGTCGTTCGACGACCAAGGGCGGGATCGTCTCCTCGGAGGCGCCCATCCATGCGTCGAACGTCCAGCTGGTCGTGAAGAACGAGGCCGGCGACGAGGTCGTGACCCGGGTCGGCTACGACCGCGTGGCCGTGACCAAGCGCCGTTCCGACGGGTCGGAGTACCCCTCCACCCGCAGCGTCCGCATCGCCCGTGTCACCGGAGAGGAGATCTGATGACCACCACCACACCTGAGGCCACCACCTCCGAGGTCAAGACGACTCCGCGGCTCAAGCAGCGCTACCGCGACGAGATCCGGACCGCCCTGCAGGACGAGTTCACGTTCGCCAACGTCATGCAGACCCCCGGTCTGGTGAAGATCGTGGTGAACATGGGTGTCGGCGAGGCCGCACGCGACTCCAAGCTGATCGACGGCGCCGTCCGCGACCTGACGACCATCACCGGCCAGAAGCCGCAGGTCACCAAGTCGCGCAAGTCGATCGCCCAGTTCAAGCTGCGTGAGGGAATGCCGATCGGCTGCCACGTCACGTTGCGCGGCGACCGGATGTGGGAGTTCGCCGACCGGCTGCTGTCACTCGCCCTGCCCCGGATTCGTGACTTCCGCGGCCTGTCGCCGAAGCAGTTCGACGGCAACGGCAACTACACCTTCGGTCTCAACGAGCAGGTCATGTTCCACGAGATCGACCAGGACCGGATCGACCGTACCCGCGGCATGGACATCACCTTCGTGACCACGGCGACGACCGACGACCAGGGCCGGGCGCTGCTGCGCCACCTCGGCTTCCCGTTCCGGCAGAACTGAGAGAGGCAAGCACAGATGGCTAAGACAGCGCTCCGGGTCAAGCAGGCCCGCACGCCCAAGTTCGCGGTTCAGGGATACACCCGGTGCCAGCGGTGCGGTCGCCCCCGCGCGGTGTTCCGCAAGTTCGGCCTGTGCCGGATCTGCGTCCGCGAGATGGCTCACCGCGGTGAGCTCCCGGGCATCACCAAGTCCTCCTGGTGATCGCGGGCGCCTCGCGCTCGACCTCACCTCGACACAACACGCTGCAGGTCCCCACCGGGGAAACCACGGCGAGAAAGAAGTACAGCCAGCCATGACCATGACAGACCCGATCGCGGACATGCTGACCCGCCTCCGAAACGCGAACCAGGCGTTCCACGAGGTGGCGGTCATGCCGCACAGCAAGATCAAGGTCGGCATCGCCGAGATCCTCGCCAGCGAGGGCTACATCGCGAGCTACGCCGTCAACGAGCCCAAGGAGGGCGAGGTGGGCAAGACCTTGTCCATCACGCTCAAGTACGGGCAGAACCGTGAGCGCTCGATCGCCGGCGTCCGCCGCATCTCCAAGCCCGGTCTCCGCGTGTACGCGAAGTCGACCGGTCTGCCCAAGGTCCTCGGTGGTCTCGGCATCGCGATCATCTCGACGTCCACCGGCCTGCTGACCGACCGTCAGGCTCACTCGAACGGCGTGGGTGGCGAAGTCGTCGCCTACGTCTGGTGATCGACGAGATCTAGAGAGGAACACTCATGTCACGAATTGGCAGGCTTCCTGTCCCGGTCCCGTCCGGCGTCGAGGTCACCCTCGAGGGCCAGCAGGTTTCGGTCAAAGGCCCCAAGGGCTCACTGGCGCTCAACGTCGCTGAGCCGATCAGGATCGGGCGCGCCGAGAACGGCGAGCTCGAGGTCACCCGGCCCGACGACGAGCGCGAGAGCCGCTCGCTGCACGGTCTGACCCGCACGCTGGTGGCCAACATGGTCCTCGGGGTCACCACGGGCTATGAGAAGAAGCTCGAGATCGTCGGCGTCGGCTACCGCGTGGTGGCCAAGAGCCCGACCGAGCTCGAGTTCGCGCTCGGCTACAGCCACCCCGTCCGGGTGAAGGCACCCGAGGGCATCACGTTCAACGTCGAGGCTCCGACCCGGCTCTCGGTGAGCGGCATCGACAAGCAGCAGGTGGGCGAGGTTGCGGCCAACATCCGCAAGCTGCGCAAGCCAGAGCCCTACAAGGGCAAGGGCGTCCGGTACGCCGGCGAGAAGGTCCGTCGCAAGGTTGGAAAGGCTGGTAAGTGATGGCTGTCTCGCTGTCTTCACACAAGGGAACCGCAGCTCGGACGCGCTCGCGTCTGCGCCGCCAGATTCGGGCACGCAAGAAGATCTTCGGCGCCCCCGAGCGGCCACGGCTGGTCGTCACCCGGTCGGCCAAGCACATGGTCGCCCAGGTCATCGACGACACTGCCGGTCGCACGCTCGCCTCGGCCTCCACCATGGAAGCCGACCTGCGGGTGGCCACGGGTGACAAGTCGGCCAAGGCCAAGCAGGTCGGCGCACTCGTGGCCGAGCGGGCCAAGGCCGCCGGCGTCGAGCAGGTCGTCTTCGACCGGGCCGGCAACAAGTACCACGGTCGAAT
Source organism: uncultured Actinomycetota bacterium (assembly GCA_963727215.1). GTDB lineage: Bacteria > Actinomycetota > Actinomycetes > Propionibacteriales > Propionibacteriaceae > Microlunatus. The sequence goes on along the minus strand of CAVSFR010000006.1, from coordinate 473,459 downwards.
CGCCGCACTGGCTGACGGTGCGCGCGAGGGCGGCCTCGGGTTCTGACATGACTGATATGGAAGAGGTAGTGCGATGAGTGGAACCCAGCGCCGCGGAGGCGGCGCAGGTGGGGGCGACCGTCGTGGTGGCGGTCGCGATGGCGGACGTGGCCAGGCGGCCGAGAAGAGCAACTACATCGAGCGCGTCGTGGCCATCAACCGCGTCGCGAAGGTCGTCAAGGGTGGTCGTCGCTTCAGCTTCACCGCCCTGGTCGTAGTCGGTGACGGTGACGGCACCGTCGGCGTCGGCTACGGCAAGGCCAAGGAGGTTCCTGCGGCGATCGCCAAGGGTGTCGAGGAGGCGAAGAAGCACTTCTTCACCGTCCCGCGCATCCTGGGCACGATCTCCCACCCCGTCCAGGGCGAGAAGGCGGCGGGCGTGGTCATGCTGCGTCCGGCGTCACCGGGTACCGGCGTCATCGCCGGCGGCTCGGCTCGCGCTGTGCTGGAGTGTGCCGGCGTGCACGACGTGCTCGCCAAGTCGCTGGGCTCGGCCAACGCGATCAACGTGGTGCACGCCACGGTGGCCGCGCTGCAGGGCCTGGAGATGCCCGAGGACGTGGCCAAGCGTCGTGGCAAGAGCGTCGAGGACGTCACCCCCGCCGCGCTGCTGCGGGCTCACCGGGCGGTGGCACAGGCATGAGCCAGTTCAGGGTCAGCCAGATCCGCTCTGGCATCGGCGGCAAGCAGAACCAGCGGGACACCCTGCGCACGCTCGGCCTCAAGAAGGTTGGCGACGTGGCCGTGAAGGAGGACCGTCCCGAGGTCCGAGGAATGTTGAAGACGGTTGCGCACTTGGTGACCGTCGAGGAGGTCGACTGACATGGCACTCAAGGTCCATCACCTGAGGCCGGCACCCGGCGCCAAGACCGCGAAGACCCGTGTGGGTCGCGGTGAGGGTTCCAAGGGCAAGACCGCCGGTCGCGGTACCAAGGGCTCCGGCGCGCGTCGGAACATCCCCGAGAACTTCGAGGGTGGGCAGATGCCCATGCACATGCGGATCCCGAAGCTCCGCGGGTTCAAGAACCCGTTCCGCGTCGAGTTCCAGATCGTGAACCTCGACCGGATCAGCGCCCTCTTCCCCGAGGGCGGCCAGATCGGCGTGGCCGAGCTGGTCTCAGCCGGCGCGGTCCGTCCGGGGCACCCGGTCAAGGTCTTGGGCACGGGGGAGATCACGGTTCCGGTGCAGGTCACCGTGGACGCGTTCTCCGCCTCTGCCAAGGACAAGATCGCTGCAGCCGGTGGGAGCACCAACCAGCTGTAGCCATCACCCAGCACCATCAGCGAGGCCGTTCCCGGTTCACCGGGGGCGGCCTCTCGCTGATCTGAGCCGATGGGCTCTGGCGGCCTCGGCTGCGGCATCGCCGTCGCCAGGCGGACACGGCCAAGAACGGTCCTCCTTCTCGCATCGGGCGCGCAGTTGGGCACGGTTCGTACCCTTCGGAGCAGGCCCCGCGCAGCGGAGGCTTTCGCCCGGCCGGGCTCGGCCCGCGCGCCGCCTACGAGGAGATGCCATGACGATGCCAGACCAGACCCGCTCGGGCCGACAGCACCTGCGCCGCGCCCTCACCCTCGCCGGGGTGGCATTGACCGGCCTGGCCCTGACGTCGGCCCTGGTGGCTCCGGCGACGGCCGCTCCGCACAGTTGCCGCACTGCGCACGTCCTGAACGAGATCGCCCTGCCGGACGGCTTCCAGCCCGAGGGGATCACCGTCGGCAAGCACGGGACCGCCTACCTGGGCTCCCGCGGCGACGGCGACATCTACGCGGTGAACCTGCGCAACGGGCGCGGCCGCGTCATCAGCCAGGGTCCGGGGACGCCGTCGATCGGTCTGAAGATCGCGAAGGGCCGGCTCTACGTCGCGGGCGGTCCGAGCGGCACCGGTCGCGTCGTCAGCACCTCGACCGGGAAGGTCCTGGCCAGCTACCCCTTCAGCACCGGCGCCCCCGGCACGAGCTTCGTCAACGACGTCGTCCTGGGCAAGAGCGGCGCCTGGTTCACCGACTCCCTGCAGGCCCAGCTCTACCGGGTCTCCTACGCCAAGAAGGCCAGCAAGGCCAAGGTCACGACCAAGCGGCTGAGCGGGGACTGGAAGCAGACGGCCGGCGTCAACAACGCCAACGGCATCGCGCTCAGCCCGGACCGTCGCTCACTGCTGGTGGTCCAGTCGAACACCGGCTTCCTGTTCCGCGTCAACCCCAAGACCGGCGTGGCGCGGCGGGTGGACCTCGGCAAGACACTGCTGTCGAACGGTGACGGGCTGCTGGTCAAGGGCCGGACGCTCTACGCGGTCCAGAACCGGCAGAACCAGATCGCCGTGGTGCACCTTAATGCCCACGGCACCCGGGGTCGGCTGGTGGACACGCTGACGACCGCCGACCTGCCGAAGGGCGGACGCTTCGCCGTGCCGACGACGGTCGCGGCCTACCGGGGCAGCCTCTACCTGCCCAACGCGCGCTTCGGGATCCCGGACGCGACCACGGCCGAGTACTGGATCACGCGCGTCCCGCGCTGACCTCCTCCGCCCTGCGGGACGGGACCGGGTGCACCGGTAGCGGCTGCGATGATGAGGGAATCTCCGACCAACCTTGATAAAGTCATCCGGTCCTGGGCGTCGGCCTCCCGTCGGGAGATCCCGGGCCCGGAACGGCTGGCCGGACTCGTCTCCCGCCAGGGACGCAAGACAAGAAAGGGAGGGCACGCGTGCTCGCCGCATTCGCCAACGCGTTCCGGACCCCGGACCTGAGGAAGAAGATCTTCTTCACCCTCGCGATCCTGGCCCTGTTTCGACTCGGGTCGATCATCCCGACGCCCAACGTCAACGTCTCGCAGGTCAACTTCTGCCTCAAGCAGGCCACCAGCGGTGACCAGCAGGGGCTCTACTCCCTGATCAACCTCTTCTCCGGCGGTGCGCTGCTCCAGCTCGCGATCTTCGCGCTCGGGATCATGCCCTACATCACGTCGAGCATCATCCTGCAGCTGCTGACCGTGGTGATCCCGCGGCTCGAGGCGTTGAAGAAGGAGGGCCAGGCGGGTCAGACCAAGATCACCCAGTACACCCGCTACCTCACCCTGGTGCTCGCCGTCTTGAACTCGACGGCGTTCGTCACGGTGGCGGTGAACGACCGGCTGTTCAGCGGCTGCACCGGGCTGGTCTACGACAAGGGCATCTTCCCGGTCATCACGATGATCCTGACCATGACCGCGGGCACCAGCGTCATCATGTGGCTGGGTGAGCTGATCACCGAGCGCGGTGTCGGCAACGGCATGTCGGTGATGATCTTCACCCAGGTCGCCGCTACCTTCCCGAGCGCGCTGTGGGGCCTCAAGGTCGCCCGTCCCGGCTCCCAGGGCTGGGTCATCTTCCTGCTCGTGATCGCTCTCGGCCTGGTGGTGATGGCGGGCGTCATCTTCGTCGAGCAGTCACAGCGACGGGTCCCGGTGCAGTACGCCAAGCGGATGGTGGGCAGCCGGATGCTGGGCGGCTCCACGACCTACATCCCGATCAAGGTGAACCAGGCCGGCGTCATCCCGGTCATCTTCGCGTCGTCGCTGCTCTACCTGCCGGCGCTCTACGCCCAGTTCCGACCGGACTCGAAGGGCTCGTCCTGGATCTCGGCGCACTTCATCCGCGGTGACCACCCGATCTACATGATCACGTTCTTCCTGCTGATCGTCTTCTTCGCCTACTTCTACGTCGCCATCACGTTCAACCCGAACGAGGTCGCCGACAACATGAAGAAGTACGGCGGCTTCATCCCGGGCATCCGCGCCGGCAAGCCGACCGAGGACTACCTGGCCTTCGTGCTGTCCCGGCTGACCTTCCCGGGGTCGCTCTACCTCGGCCTGATCGCCCTGCTCCCCTCGGTGGCGTTCATCTTCCTCGACGCCAACCAGAACTTCCCCTTCGGCGGCACGTCGATCCTGATCATCGTCGGCGTCGGCCTCGATACGGTGAAGCAGATCGAGAGCCAGCTGCAGCAACGCAACTACGAAGGGTTCCTCCGCTGATGCGCCTCCTCATCATGGGCCCGCCGGGTGCCGGCAAGGGAACCCAGGCCGCGCAGATCTCCGCGCACTACACCATCCCCGCCATCTCGACCGGCGACATCTTCCGGGCGATGAAGACTGCCGACACCCCCCTGGCCCGGCAGGTGCGCGAGATCATGGACTCCGGCGGCTACATCAGCGACGAGATCACCAACGAGATCGTTGCCGACCGCTTGGCCGAGGCCGACTGCGAGCCCGGCTTCCTGCTCGACGGGTACCCCCGGACCCTGGCGCAGGTGGAGACCCTCGACACGTTCCTCATCGGTCGGGGTGACCACCTCGACGCCGTCGTCTCCCTGGTCGCTGACGAGGACGAGGTGGTCGAACGGCTGCTCCGTCGCGCGGCGACCGAGGGACGCGCTGACGACAAGGAAGAGACGATCCGGGTCCGACAGCAGGTCTACGCCGACCAGACCGCCCCGCTGCTCGAGGTGTTCCGCGCGCGCGGCCTGCTCGTCGAGGTGGACGGTCTCGGCGCGGTGACCGAGGTCTCCGAGCGGCTGTTCACCGCGCTCGACGCCCGCCAGGGCGCGGCCGCGACCTCCGACAGCTGACCGGGACGTTGTTCGGTAGCGGACGAGGGGTCGAGCTCAAGACGCCGGACCAGCTCAGGCAGATGCGTCGGGCCGGCCTCGTCGTGGCGGCGGCCATCGCCGCCACGGTGGCGCAGGTACGGCCGGGGACAACCACCCGCGACCTCGACACCGTCGCTGCCGAGACCATCCGGGCCGCTGGGGCGACGCCGTCGTTCCTCGACTACGGGTCTGTGGACGGCCAGGGCGGTTTCGCCGGCGTCCTCTGCCTGTCGGTGAACGAGGAGGTCGTGCACGGCGTCCCCGGCGACCGGGTCCTGGCCGAGGGCGACCTGCTCTCGATCGACTGCGGAGCCGTCGTCAACGGCTGGCACGGGGACTCAGCGGTCACGGTCGCCGTCGGCTCGGCCGCCGCCCACCTGCACGCACTCAACGAGGCCACCCGGACTGCGATGTGGCGCGGTATCGGAGCTGCCCGGCTCGGCGGCCACGTCGCCGACATCTCGACTGCCGTCGAGGCGTCGGTCCGCGGCGCCGACGCTCAGTACGGGATCGTCGAAGAGTACGTGGGCCACGGCATCGGCTCGGCGATGCACCAGCCGCCCGACGTACCCAACCTGGTCTCGCGCGGCTTCCTGCGCGCCCCGGCCCGAGGCGCCAGGATCGTCGAAGGGTTGGCCCTGGCTATCGAGCCGATGCTCACCCTCGGTCCGCCGGACAACCACGTGCTCGAGGACGACTGGACTGTGGTGACCGACGACGGCCAGCCCGCAGCACATTGGGAGCACACGATCACCGTCACTGCCCGCGGCCTGTGGGTGTTGACCGCGGAGGACGGCGGCGAGGCCGCGTTGGCGGGGCTCGGCCTGCCCTTCGGACCGCTGGCCGACTAGCGACCCACCAGCGCCCAGCGGGCGCCGAGAGAGGCGAAGACCATGGACCTGCCCACCACCCGGCCGCCCACCACCCGGCGCGGGGACCTCGTCGAGGTGCTCCACGGCCGCTCGGTCGCCGACCCGTACCGCTGGCTCGAGGACCCGGACGCGCCCGAGACCGTCGACTGGGTGCTGCGGCAGAACGCCGTGACCGAGACCTACCTGGACGGACTGCCCGAGCGGGCCTGGTTCGTCGACACCATGCGCGCCGTGCTGGCGCGCCCGCGGGCCGGGACGCCGCGACGGCGGGCCGGTCGCTACCTGGTGAGCCGCAATGACGGGCGGCAGAACCAGGACGTCTGGTACGTGGCGACGAGCCTCGAGGAGCTGCTTGAGGGTGGTCAGGTGCTGGTCGACCCGAACTCGTTCTCGGCCGACGGCACCAACGCCATGGACGAGCTGACGATGAGCGGCGACGGCAGCCGCATCGCGTTCGGCGTCAGCGAGGGCGGCAGCGACTGGCACACCTTCGCGCTGCTCGAGGTCGCCACGGGAGACCCGGTCGCCGACGTCGGCGTCCAGACGAAGTTCTCCTCGGCGGTCTGGCTACCCGACGGCAGCTCCTTCGTCTACACCGCGTTCGACCACGATGGCCATGCCGACGGCACCGAGACCTCGGCCCTGGCCGACGGCCGGCTGCGGATCCACCGAGTCGGGCGGTCCGTGGTCGAGGACGAGCTCGTGCTGGAGTTCCCCGACGACGACCGGCTGATGATGTGGGCCGAGGTGACCGAGGACGACCGGTGGCTCGTGGTGAGCATCGTGGCGGGCACGGAGAACCAGAACCGGCTCTGGGTGTATCCGGTCCTCGACGCGGACGGCACCAGCTGCCTCGGTGCAGCGATCCGGGTGGTCGATGAGCCGCTGGCCGAGTTCACGCTGGTGCGCTCGGCCGGCGATGTCCTCTACCTGCAGACCGACCTGGACGCCGAGCGCGGCCGGGTGGTCAGCGTGGACGTGTCCGCCGTCGCGGCCGGTGCTGAACCGGCTTTCCTCGAGGTCCTGCCCCAGACCGAGGCCACGCTGGAGCGGGCCGTGGCGGCGGGTGGGGGGTTCGTCGCCGTCCACCTGGTGGACGCGGCGCCGCGTCTCACCCGCTACGGCCTCGACGGCACGCTGCTCGGGGTCGTCGACCTGCCCGGCGGTGCCGTCGTAGCCCTCGAGGGCCACGCAGACGACGACGAGCTCTTCGTCGGGATGTCTTCGGTGGTGTCGCCGACCCAGTCCTACCGGGTCGACGTGGCCACCGGGGCGGTGACCCCCCTGCCCGAGCTGGTCCAGGGCGCTGGGTCGGAGTTCGAAGCCCCCGACGTGGTGGTCCAACGCCACCGGGCGTCGAGCGTCGACGGGACGCCGGTTCCGTACTTCCTGGTCCGGGCGGCGGTCGCGGATGCGGGCGGCCCTCGCCCGACGTTGCTCTGGGGGTACGGCGGGTTCAAGATCCCGGTGCTGGCCGACTATCGCCCCGGCTGGGCCGGCTGGCTCGCCGCCGGTGGGGTGCTCGCCATCGCCAACCTGCGCGGCGGCGGCGAGTATGGCAGCGAGTGGTACGAGGCGGGCCGGCTGAGCCGCAAGCAGAACGTGTTCGACGACTTCATCGCGGTGGCCGAGCACCTGAAGGCCACCGGCGTCACGACGACCGAGCAGCTCGCCCTGCACGGACGCAGCAACGGCGGCCTGCTGGTCGGCGCCGTGATGACGCAGCGTCCCGACCTGGCGGCCGTCGCGCTACCGGGCGTCGGGGTGCTCGACCTGCTCCGCTTCCACCTCTTCACCGTCGGAGCGGCCTGGACTTCGGACTTCGGCGACCCGCGCGATCCCCAGCAGTTCGCCGAGGCGATGGCCTGGTCCCCGCTGCACAACGTCCGGCCCGGGACCGCCTACCCTGCGACCCTGGTGCTGACCGGCGACCACGACGACCGGGTCGTCCCGCTGCACAGCCACAAGTTCACCGCTGCCCTGCAGGACGCCCAGATCGGACCTGCACCCGTCCTGACCCGGATCGAGACCGCGACCGGCCACGGCGTGGGCAAGCCCGCGGCGCTCCAGGCCGCCGAGTGGGCCGACCTGCTCGCCTTCACCGCCCACCACACCGGCCTCGCTGTCCCCTGAGCCTGCGAAGCTGCCTCGAGGCCTTCGACTGGCTCAGGGAACCATGGCGTCAGGCGTCAGGCGTCGGTGGCGTCGCGGGCGTCGGCCCAGAGGTCGACCCCGGAGTCGACGGCGTGCTCGTCGATCGCGGCTAGCTCGTCGTCGGTGAAGTCGAGGTTCTGCACGGCGGCGACGTTGTCCTCGAGCTGGGCGACGCTGCTGGCCCCGATCAGGGTCGACGTGATCCGCGGGTCCCGCAGTACCCAGGCGAGCGCGAGCTGAGCCAGGGTCTGGCCCCGGCCCGAGGCGATCTCGTTCAGCGCGCGGACCCGGGCGAGGTTGTCCTCGCTGATCTGGTCGGTCGACAGCGACTTGCCCTGGGCGGCCCGGGAGTCGGCCGGGACGCCGTTCAGGTAGCGGTTGGTGAGCAGACCCTGGGCGAGGGCGGTGAAGGCGATGCAGCCGACACCCGCGTCCTCGAGCACGTCGAGCAGGCCGGCCTCGATCCATCGGTTGAACATCGAGTACGAAGGCTGGTGGATGACCATCGGGGTGCCGAGGTCACGCAGGATGGCGGCGGCCTCAGCCGTGTGCTCGGGGGAGTAGGACGAGACCCCGACGTAGAGGGCCTTGCCCGCGCGGACGGCCGCGTCGAGCGCACCCATCGTCTCCTCGAGCGGCGTCTCGGGGTCGGGCCGGTGGTGGTAGAAGATGTCGACGTAGTCCAGCCCCAGCCGCTGCAGCGACTGGTCCAGGCTTGCCGTCAGGTACTTGCGGGAGCCGTGGTCTCCGTACGGGCCAGGCCACATGTCCCAGCCGGCCTTGGACGAGATCACGAGCTCGTCCCGGTACGGACCAAAGTCAGCAGCCAGGATGTGCCCGGCGTTGACCTCGGCTGCGCCGTAGGGCGGGCCGTAGTTGTTGGCCAGGTCGAAGTGGCTGACGCCGAGGTCGAACGCCCGCCGCATCACCGCTCGCTGGGTCTCGAGCGGCTTGTCGTCACCGAAGTTGTGCCAGAAGCCCAGCGAGACTGCGGGGAGCTTCAGGCCACTGCGGCCGCAACGGCGGTAGGGCTGGACGTCGTATCGGGCTTCGTCGGCAACATAGGACATGCCCGCAACGCTATCGCCCCACGTGGCAGCCACCGAACCGGTTCAGGAACGAGACCTGCGGCAGGGTCGGGCGTCGGTGCTCACGGCTGCAGGTGGAGACCGGCCCTGGGGCTGCCAGTCACCGGCTGCGCGCGATAGTTTCTTCCTCATGTCCGTGGCGACCGATGACGACGTCTTCACCAGCCTGGTCGAGCCGCTCCGCGGCGAGCTGACGGCTCACTGCTACCGGATGCTCGGTTCGGCGCACGACGCGGAGGACCTGGTCCAGGAGACCTACCTGCGGGCCTGGCGCTCGTTCCACAGCTTCGAGGCCCGCTCCTCGCTGCGCACGTGGATGTACCGGATCGCCACCAACGTCTGCCTTACCGCGCTGGAGAGCCGGCAGCGGCGGCCCTTGCCCACCGGGCTGGGACAGCCGGCGAGCGCGCCCGACGGCGCCCTGGAGTCCCGGCCTGAGACGCCGTGGCTTGAGCCGTTGCCCGACCGGGTCGTCTGGGGACCCGCTACCGGCCCGGGGGGGAGCACCAGCGGGGACCCGGCCGCTGAGGTGGTCAGCCGGGAGAGTGTGCGGCTGGCCTTCGTGGCGGCCCTGCAGCACCTGACCCCGCCGCAGCGGGCGATCCTGATCCTGCGCGACGTGCTGGCCTGGCACGCAGACGAGGTCGCCGAGCTGCTGGGCATGAGCGTCGGCGCAGCGAACTCGAGCCTGCAGCGGGCGCGCGCGGCGATGGCCCGCCTCGACCCGGAGAGCGCGGCGCCGCCGGTGGCCGACGAGCGGGTCAAGCAGCTGCTGGCGGACTACGTGGACGCGTTCGAGGCCTACGACGTGGGCCGCATCGTCAGCCTTCTCACCGCTGACGCCGTCTGGGAGATGCCGCCCTTCACCGGCTGGTACTCCGGCGGCGAGGCGATCGGACACCTGATCACCCTCAACTGCCCGGCCGAGAAGGCGGGCGACCAGGTGATGGTCCCCGTCTCGGCCAACGGCCAGCCGGCCCTGGCTCTCTACATGCGTGGCGACGACGGCCGGCACCACGCCTTCCAGATCCAGCTGCCGACCATCGGGGAGGGCGGCGTGACCCACGTCGTCGCCTTCTTCGAGCTCAGCCTGTTTGCGCGCTTCGGCCTGCCTGAGGTACTCCCGGTATCCTGACCCGATGAGCAGTGAGCTGCCGATCTCCTCGCCTTACCGGAGCACTCCCGGCGAGGCCGTCAGCGAGTCCGAGCGCAACCAGCTCAACGTCCGGCTGAACGCGGCCTACACGGCCGGCAGCCTGGACGCCGACGATTACCAGAGCCGGCTCGACCAGCTCTTCGCCGCTCACACCCTCGGAGAGCTGGTCCCCGTGGTCACCGGGCTGCCGCCGCTGCAGACCTACGCGAACCCGGCCATGGTCGCCAGCACCGGCGGCCGACCGGGCGAGCTCGCTCCGTCCCGCGACGCGCACCGGCTGACGCTGGTCGTGGTCGCGGGGGTCGCGGTCGCGGTCGTCCTGCTCGCGATCCTGCTGCTGCTCCTCGCCGGCTGAGGAGACGTCCGTAGCCGAGGCCAGCTCGGTTTGGTCCGCAATCCCGTGGGTAGCGCCACAGCCTTTTCGGTGCGGAAGCGGGTTACGGTTCCGTAGAATAGGCAGATGCCAAGTCAGCCGATCACTCAGCGCAAGATCGCTGACCACGTGTCCCGGCTCGGTGACCTCTACCCCCCGATCTCGCTCGACTCGGTCGACCGTACCGTCCACGACCCAGCGCGGGTGGCGGCCCGCTTCGGCCACACCATCGACTACCTCGCCCGGGTCGAGCTCGAGGTCGACCGCAACGTGCTCGAGCTGCTGGTCCTGCTGCCCGACGTGGACGAGACGAACAAGACGTTCTACGCCGACGTGTGGGCGCCCCAGGAGATTCAGCACGGACTGATCCTGGACCGGCTGCAGACCGACATCGGACGGCCGCCGACCGTCCCGAAGCTCGACATCGGGCTGGACATCAAGATCCTGGGCGCCATGGCGCACTTCAAGCCGATCCAGGACATCACCCGGATGCTCTACTTCCTCACCGGGGCGAGCACCGAGCGGCAGGCGGTCCTGGCCTACAACCGGTTGCACGCGGGCATGCTCGAGATGGGGGAGACCGCGGTCGCGAAGACGATCCTGCACCCCATCAAGCAGCAGGAGCCGGGCCACTTCGCCTTCTACCAGATGTCGGCGATGCTGATGATCCAGCAGAACGTGCTCAAGCCCTGGCAGTTGTTCCTCGCCCGGGTGCTGCGGGAGAAGGGGTACTACGTCGCCGGGGGCCAGTCCAAGGACCGTCGGGCCGAGGTGGGTCGGATGGCGACCGACCTCGGCGTCGACAGGGACGTCGAAGGCTATGCCCGCGAGATCGGGCGGGTCGAGAGCCGGCTGCTCTGGGCCGGCCGCAAGGGGATGGAGTGTCCGCCCTACATCGTGAAGGCCCTGCGCGAGAGCATCGACGCCTACCGCGAGCAGGCCGAACGCCACCTCCAGGAGGTCTGACTCCGCCGCCTGACCGGCGCCGCTCGTTTTGGGGCGCCTCCGCGTTCGGCGTAGACTGATGGGTCGGTCGGGGTCGCGGTTGCGCGCTGTCGGCCCGACAGACGCACCAACGCGCGAACCGGTAATCCGTCACCGGTTCTGACACAGATTGAGAGTTCATGGCAAAGAAAGAGGGCGCACTCGAGCTGGAGGGCACCGTCGTCGAAGCCCTGCCGAACGCGATGTTCCGGGTCGAGCTGGCGAACGGCCACAAGGTGTTGGCCACCATCAGCGGCAAGATGCGACAGCACTACATCCGGATCCTGCCGGCCGACCGCGTCGTCGTCGAGCTCTCGGCGTACGACCTGACCCGCGGCCGGATCGTCTACCGCCACAAGTGAGCCGCCCGGGCCACGTGCGTCCGATTTGAGTCGCTCGGCGCGCGAGCGTACAGTATCCCCTTGGTCACCCGGTGGTGGCTTCTCTTCCGTGCCCGCGCGTCGGGTACTCCTCGATCCATCCTCATCCGTGCAGGCTCGCGCCCGCACGGTGCCGAACCAGGAGTGAGCTCAATGAAGGTCCAGCCGAGCGTCAAGCGGATCTGCGACAAGTGCAAGGTCATCCGCCGCCACGGTCGCGTGATGGTCATCTGCGAGAACCCGCGACACAAGCAGCGCCAGGGCTGAGCTTCCTCGCCTGCTCGACCCAGCACCACCAGCAGCACCGCTTGACCAGCAGCACCCCAACAGTGTGATCGCACCTCTCCCGACGCGGGAGAGTCACCCCCGGTCGGAGGCCGGGGCCCTGGCGGAACGAGCCGAGCTCGGTCCGAAGGCAGCCAGGGACGCCTCACGCCAGACACCTCCGCGACGCACCCGGCCTGACCGGCCGGAGCCGCAACGGCGCGTCGACGAAATCGAAAGGTAGTACCGCCTGATGGCACGTCTCATCGGTGTCGACCTCCCGCGCGACAAGCGCCTCGAGGTCGCCCTGACCTACATCTTCGGAGTCGGCCGCACTCGCGCGCTGGAGACCCTGGAAGCCACCGAGATCAGTGGCGACCTCCGCGTCCACCAGCTGACCGACGACCACCTCGTGCAGCTGCGTGACTGGATCGAAGCCCACTACCAGACCGAGGGTGACCTCCGTCGCGAGGTGGCCGCCGACATCCGCCGCAAGGTGGAGATCGGCTCCTACCAGGGTCGCCGCCACCGCAGTGGCCTGCCGGTCCGGGGCCAGCGCACCCGTACCAACGCCCGTGGTCGCAAGGGCGCGCGCAAGCCCGTCGCCGGCAAGAAGAAGGCCAAGTAACCGCCGCGGCGGGTACTTGGTGAGACTTGAGGAGAATCTGACTTATGGCTACTGCAGGTCGTAACACCCGCACCACCAAGGTGCGCAAGAAGGAAAAGAAGAACGTCGTCTCGGGCCACGCCCACATCAAGAGCACGTTCAACAACACCGTCATCTCGATCACCGACCCCACCGGGGCCGTGATCGCGTGGGCCTCCGCCGGCACCGTGGGCTTCAAGGGCTCCCGTAAGTCCACCCCGTACGCCGCCCAGATGGCCGCCGAGGCCGCTGGCCGCCGCGCCATGGAGCACGGGATGAAGCGGGTCGACGTGTTCGTCAAGGGTCCGGGCTCCGGCCGGGAGACCGCCATCCGTTCGCTGGGGGCCGTTGGTCTGGAGGTCGGCGCTATCGCCGACGTCACGCCCATCCCCCACAACGGCTGCCGTCCGCCCAAGCGCCGTCGCGTCTGATCCGCCCACCACCAAAAGGACTGAAAAGAACATGGCTCGCTATACCGGTCCCATGACCAAGAAGTCGCGTCGGCTGGGTGTTGACCTGGTCGGTGGCGACAAGGCTTTCGAGCGTCGTCCCTACCCGCCCGGCGTGCACGGCAAGGGTCGCACGAAGGAGTCGGAGTACTCGCTGCAGCTGCGCGAGAAGCAGAAGGCCCGCTTCTCCTACGGCGTGCTCGAGAAGCAGTTCCGTCGGTACTACGAAGAGGCCAACCGGCACGCCGGCAAGACCGGTGACAACCTGCTCCAGATCCTGGAGTCGCGGCTGGACAACGTGGTGTACCGGGCCGGTCTGGCTCGCACCCGTCGCCAGGCGCGCCAGTTCGTGGTCCACGGCCACTTCCTGGTCAACGGCCAGCGCGTCGACATCCCCTCCTACCGGGTGTCCGGCCACGACATCATCGACCTCGCTCCGAAGCTGCGCGAGACCACGCCGCACATCGTCAACCGTGAGACCCACGGCGAGCGCGAGGTCCCGGCGTGGCTGCAGGTGCTCCCCGAGCGCGGCCGCATCTTCGTCCACCAGCTGCCGACCCGTGCGCAGATCACGATCGACGTGCAAGAGCAGCTGATCGTCGAGCTCTACAGCAAGTAGTCGCCCTGCGGCCGGTTCAGGAACGGGTTGTTTCCTGAGCCGGTCGAACCAGCAAGACCCTCGCCGTCAGACACGGTGGGGACCGCGCCTTCAAATAGCGGGAAGCGCGGAGAAGGAAGAAGACCATGCTCATCGCCCAGCGTCCCACCCTGTCCGAAGAGGTCGTCAACGACGACCGCTCGCGGTTCGTCATCGAGCCCCTCGAGCCCGGCTTCGGCTACACCCTCGGCAACTCCCTGCGGCGCACCCTGCTGTCCTCCATCCCCGGTGCTGCGATCACCAGCATCAAGGTGGACGGCAACCTGCACGAGTTCTCGACCATCGACGGCGTCGTCGAGGACGTCACCGAGATCATCTTGAACCTCAAGTCCCTCGTCGTGTCCTCCGAGGAGGACGAGCCCGTCACGATGTACCTGCGCAAGGCCGGCCCGGGTGCGGTCACCGCAGCCGACATCGCGCCGCCCACCGGCGTGGAGGTCCACAACACCGATCTGCACATCGCCACGTTGAACGAGAACGGCAAGCTCGAGATGGAGCTGGTCGTCGAGCGCGGTCGCGGCTACGTCTCCGGCGTGCAGAACAAGATGGCGGACGCCGAGATCGGCCGCATCCCGGTCGACTCGATCTACTCCCCGGTCCTCAAGGTCACCTACAAGGTCGAGGCCACCCGCGTCGAGCAGCGCACCGACTTCGACAAGCTGATCCTGGACGTCGAGACCAAGCAGGCCATCCGGCCTCGCGACGCCGTCGCGTCCGCCGGTCGCACCCTGGTCGAGCTGTTCGGGCTGGCTCGTGAGCTGAACGTCGAGGCCGAGGGCATCGAGATCGGCCCGTCGCCGATCGACGAGCAGCTCGCCGCCGACCTGGCCCTGCCGGTCGAGGACCTGAACCTGACGGTCCGGTCGTACAACTGCCTCAAGCGCGAGGGCATCCACACGGTCTCCGAGCTCGTGTCGCGTAGCGAGCAGGACCTGCTGGACATCCGCAACTTCGGCTCCAAGTCCATCGACGAGGTCAAGCTGAAGCTGCACGAGATGGGCCTGTCCCTCAAGGACAGCGCTCCCGGCTTCGACCCGCTGGCCGCGATCGGTCGCTACGACGAGCTCGAAGAAGAAGACGCCGACTTCACCGAGACCGAGCAGTACTGAGACACCCGAAGGGGGGCGACCCCCTTTCACCCCCGCTCTCGGCGGGGAGCTGGGCGCGGGTCACCTCGGTGGCCCGCCTCGAGACCTGGGGCTCGCCCCGCCGAACTGACCGCGTAACGGAGAAGGAAACATGCCAGCACCTACCAAGGGCGCTCGTCTGGGCGGCAGCCCGTCCCACGAGAAGATCATCTTGGCCAACCTCGCCACCCAGCTCTTCGAGCACGGCAAGATCGTGACCACCGAGGCCAAGGCCAAGCGGTTGCGTCCGCTGGCCGAGAAGCTGATCACCAAGGCCAAGCGGGGCGACATCCACTCCCGTCGTCTGGTGCTGACCACGGTCAAGGACAAGGGTGTCGTCCACACCCTGTTCACCGAGATCGCGCCGCAGATGGCTGACCGCGAGGGCGGCTACCTCCGGATCACCAAGGTCGGGCCGCGCAAGGGCGACAACGCCCCGATGGCCATGATCGAGCTGGTGGCCGAGTCGGTCGAGGACTCCAAGAAGGCGAACAACCGGACGCCCGTCGCGGCCAAGAAGCGGGCCCAGTCCGCCGAGAGCACCCCGGTTGCCGGCACGACCCCGGCCGGCGCCCCCGCCGGTGAGGGCGCCCCGGACGACGAGGTGCAGTCGACCGGGACCTCCGAGGAGACCCCGGCCGAGGGTCTGGTCACCGGTACCGAGGAGCTCGACGCCGCGACCGACAATGAGCAGGCGCCCAGCACCGACGTGGAGACCGAAGAGGCCGCGGCGACCCCGGCTGTGGAAAGCGACGCCGAGAAGGCCTGACCTCCCGCCACGAACGGCAGCTGTGCGAACGGCGCCCGTCCCCTCGAGGGGCGAGCGCCGTTCTGCGTGTCAACCTCGAACGGCGCCCGCCAGCACCTCGTCCCAGGCCTTGACGAAGCGGTCGATCCCGTAGCGCTCGAGGGCAACGCTACGGGCAACCTGGCCTCGGGCCGCGGCTTCGTCGGGCTCCTTGAGCAGGTAGGCCGCTTCGGAGACGAGCAGGCCGATGTCGCTGGAGAGTGCGCCCGCACCCGGCGGCACAGCCCGCGACGCCTCGGTGGTGTCGAGGACGACCACCGGCATCCCCAGCATCATCGCCTGGATCAGCGAGAGCCCGAGTGAGGTCCAGCGGTTCAGATGCAGGTAGACCCGCCGCCGGCTGACGGTGGCGTACAGCTCCTCCGGCGCGAGGTTGCCGGCGTAGGTGAGCGACGGCGAGCCGGGCAGCGCAGCCGGCAGCAGATCGGCGTCGATGCCATAGGCATCCACGGGGTGCTGCGCGAAGTGCTGGAGCAGGTCGCTGCCGGTGGTGCGCCAGCGCCGGACCGGCTCGTTGACCACGAACGCCAGACGCTCGAGCTCACCGGTGTATCGCGGGCCGGGGTCGGCCACCCCGTGCTCGACGACCGCGGTCGGGGTGGACCCGCAGTCCCAGAACAGCGCGTTGAAGTGGGTGACGTGGACAACGGTCAGCTCGGGGCGGTCGGCCAGCGGGTGCCGGCTCTCAGGTACACCGCCGCGAGGAGTGTTGTGCTCGCAGAACACCGCTGGCACGTCAACGCCAAGACGTAGCCCCAGCTCGGCGGCCCAGTCCAGCTCCTCGAGCCGCTGCAGCACGACGACGTCGGGCGGGTTGTCCCGTAGCTCCGCCGGCCCGACCACGGCGACCGTGCCCGGGCTGGGCCGGTGCAGATTGGGAGGACCACTGCTGCCTGCGGTGCCGGCGGGCAGGTAGAGGTAGTCGTGGGTCCCGCTCAGCAGCGAGTCGCTGTACCCGCCGTGGATGTTCCAGAGGAGGACGCGCATGCGGGGACCGATCGTCGGGGACGGGACCTCGATCCGGTACCCAGCCGATCGCTCGTCCAAGCGGCTGGATGCGGCCGACCGGGCCCTTCCGCAGGCCCGACGGGCGCTGGGGCTGGAGTTTTGGGTGAGCACCCGCTCGGTGGGTACTGCAGTTCCCACAGTCGAGCAAGGAGCGTGCAGGTGCCAGCAGTACAGGGTCGGGTGGCCTTCGTGACCGGGGGAGCGAGCGGGCTGGGTCGGGCGACCTGCCTGGCGCTCGCAGCCGCGGGAGCGCACACCGTCGTTGCCGACGTCGACAGCGCCGGCGCCGGCGCCACCGTCGAGCAGGTCCGGTCGGCCGGTGGGTCGGCCGAGGCCCGCACGTTCGACGTCACGAGGTCCGAGCACCGGGTGTCGGCCATGGCGGAGCTCTTCGCTGCTCACGGCGATGACTTCGACATCTTGGTCAACGTGGCCGGCATCGACCGTCCGGGCTATCTGGTCGACGTCGACGAGGCTGCGTACGCGCAGGTGTTCGCGGTGAACTGCCACGGTCCGGTGTTCTTGATGAAGGAGTTCCTGAACGGCTACCTGGGTGTCCGGTCGGGCGAGCGGGAGGCCGAGATCTTCAACGTCCTCTCCATCTCCGCGGTCACGGTGGGCAGCGGCGCGGTGGCCTACAACAGCTCCAAGGCGGCATTCACCAAGGCCACCGAGATCTTCCAGACCGAGGTCCGCGAGTTCTCGCACCCGTGCCGGATCCAGGGCATCATGCCGGCCGCCATGGACACCCCGATGATGGAGCAGTGGAAGATCCCGGCGGAGCGGATGATGCAGCCCAGTGACGTGGCCGCGGAGATCCTGCACGCCCTACAGCGTCCGCGAACTGTCGTCGGCCAGAACTTGGTCTTCACGCCGCGGCCGGAGAACTACCCGCGCTGATCCGGCTGCACAGGGCGCCGGTCCGAGAGCCCGCAGCCTTGGCACCCGAGCCGCACAGCCGACAGACAGGCGGGTCGCGGAGGCTGACGTCGTGACGACGACTGCGACCGACGCTCCGCCCGCACCGCTCTAGCGCCACACCTGGTGCTGGCCGCTGCAGGCGTGGTGGCCCTCGTGCTCCGCCGGCAGTGGGTCGACGTCCAGTCCGGGGACCACCTCGGGCCGCGTGGCGGCCCGCCGGCGCAGGTGCCTGAGCCGCCCGTCCTCGAGGCCAGAGAACGGGCAGCCCAGGCGGCTCTGGGGTCAGGCGCTCTCGTGCAGCTTCGGCACGTCACTCAGCAGCCGCTGGGTGTACTCGTGCTGCGGTGAGAAGATCACGTCCTCGGCCTTTCCCTGCTCGACCATCACACCGTGCTCCATCACGAGCACGCGGTCGGCCACATAACAGGCCTGGCCGATGTCGTGGGTGATGAACAGGACGGTCATGCCCAGCTGGTCCCGCAGGTCGGTCAACACATTGAGGACGTTGACGCGCAGCGAGGCGTCGAGCATCGAGGTGGCCTCGTCGGCTACCAGCAGCTTGGGCCGCATCATCAGCGCCCGCGCGATCATCACGCGCTGCCGCTGACCGCCGGAGAGCTCGTGCGGGAACCGGTCCAGCACGTCGGGTGCGTTCAGCCCGACGTAGCCGAGGGACTCCTCGAGTCGTTCCTGTCCGACCTTGTCGTCCAGCAGCCGACTCGAGCGGGCCAGCAGCCGGCGGACCGTGAAGAACTGGTTGAACGCCGAGAACGGGTCCTGGAAGACCGCTTGCACGTCCTTCCAGTAGTTCGTCCGCGCTCGAGAGCTCATCTTGGATACGTCGTCGCCGCGGAACGTCAGCGAACCCGAGGTGATGGGCATCAGACCCAGCACCATCCGGGCCAGGGTCGACTTGCCCGACCCGGACTCGCCGACGACGGTGACCACCTCGTTCTCAGCCAGGCTGAACGAGACATCCTTGACCGCCTCCACGGCGTTCTTGCCGTGGCCGAAGGTCTTGCTCACGTTGGTGGCCACCATCACGTCGCTCACGCCCTCACCCCCTCAGTCTCGGCCACGACCACCGGGTCCGCGCCCTCAAGGTTCTCCGAGGTGACGGCGGCGATCGGCACGGACTCACCTGGGTGCTTCTTGGCCCAGAAGCACTTGGAGTAGCGGAGCTCGTCGCCGACGTGCGGCGGCTCTTCGCTTCTGCACTCCTCGTACGCCACGCCGCAGCGCGGGTGGAAGCGGCAACCCGACGGTGGGTTCGCCAGGTTGGGCGGCGATCCCGGGATGCCGAACACCCGCATCGAGCGGTAGCGGGGCTCGGGCACCAGCACCGCGCTGAGCAGGGCGGCGGCGTAGGGGTGCCGCGGCCGTTCGGTGATCTCGGCGGCGTCGCCGACCTCGACGATCTTGCCGGCGTACATGATCGCGATCCGGTCACTGACCGTACGCAGCACGGGCAGGTCGTGGGTGACGAAGACGACGCCGCCCATGATCTTCTGCTCCAGCATCTGCAGCAGCATGTCGATCAGCGCCTTCTGCGAGGAGACGTCCAGGGCGGAGGTGGGCTCGTCGGCGATCAGCAGCCTGGGGTTGAGCAGGGTCGAGATGATGGTCACCGTCCGCTGCTTCATGCCGCCCGACAGCTGGTGCGGGTAGGAGTCCAGCACCCTCACCGGCAGATCGAGCGACCGCAGCCGGTCCCGGGCCCGGTCCAGCGCCTCGTCGGGCTTGACGCTGCGGTCGTGCGCCCGGACCACGTCCACGACGAGGTCACGGACGCGCTGGGTGGGGCTGATCGAGTTCATCGCGCCTTGGGGCAGCAGCGAGACCACCGACCCCCGCCAGGTGCGGGGGATCTTGCTGCGCGCCCCCAGCTCCTGTCGGAGGCCGTCGATCTCCAGCGTGCCGCTCTCCACGTACAGCGGAGGTCGGGTGGTCAACGACAGGATCGCCCCCAGCGTGGACTTGCCGCAGCCGGACTCCCCGGCGACCCCGAGGACCTCGCCCTCGTCGATGTAGACGCTGACGTCGTCCACCGCGAAGACCTGCCGGCCATCGGGCGTGCGGTAGGCCGCCCGCAGGTTCTCGGCGTTCAGCAGCCGGGTCATCGGTTTCCTCCAGCGGTGGCGGGCACGGGGGCCTCGATGATGCCCGTCGCCCCGATCGGGGTCGGAGCGGCGGCCGGCACCTCGGCCGCGCCGCCCTTGGTCTTCTTCGCGAGCTTGCCGCGACGCAGCCGCGGGTTGAACACCTCGTCCAGACTGGACTGCAGCAGCAACAGCGAGAACGCGATCAGGGTCAGCATCACCGTCGGCGGCAGGAACGCCCACCAGGCGCCGGTCCGGATCGAGCCCCACTGCAGCGCCCAGTAGAGCATCACGCCCAGGCTGGTGGTTCCGGACGGGCCGAGGCCCAGCAGGCTCAACGCCGCCTCGGCCAAGATCGCACCGGACACCTGCAGCACAAAGGCCATCACCACGTAGCTCAGCAGGTACGGCAGCACGTCGCGGGTGAGGATCGAGATCCAGGACGCCCCGGACAGCCTCGCCACGTCGATGTGCTCACGGGAGCGGATGGAGGTCGACTGGGCCCGCACCGCCCGGGCCATCCAGGGCCACGAGGTGACCCCGATGATCAGCGCGAGGGACAGCGAGCTGCGGTTGTTCAGCGCGATGCCCAGCAGGATGACCAGCACGATCGAGGGGATGGCCAGCGCCACGTTGGTCAGACCCGAGATGAGGTCGTCGAGCCAGCCGCCCTGGTAGCCGGCGATCAGCCCCAGGGTCAGCCCGATGGCGCTGGCGATGATTCCGGCGACGAGGCCCACGAGCAACGACGTGCGTGTCCCGTAGACCAGGTTGGCCAGCACGCTCTGGCCCTCGTTGTCGGTGCCGAGCAGCATCCTCAGTCCGCCGGCCGGCTTGTCGTAGAGGCCGCCGATGACCGTGTCCGGGTCGGTGTTGACCACGAACGGGCCGATCAGGCCGATCACCAGGGTGAGGATCACCAGGCTGGCCGCCACCCAGAACCTCGGGGTCAGGTTGACCGTCTTCATCAGCGCTCTCCACTCTGTGCGGCCCGGATCCGGGGGTCGATCAAGCCGTTGACGATGTCGACGGCAAAGTTCGCCAGCAGCACGGCCAGCGTGATGATCAGGGTCACAGCCGAGATGACCGGGTAGTCAACCTGGCTGATCGCGTTGAAGAGGAGCGTGCCCACCCCGGGGTAGGAGAAGACCAGCTCGGTGACCAGTGCGCCACCCACCAGACCGCTGATCGACAGGGCCAGACCGGTGATCTGGGGCAGCATCGCGTTGCGGAACACGTACCGGGTGATCCGGTTGTCGCTCAGACCCAGGCCGCGGCCGTAGTTGACGTAGTCCGCGCCCAGCTCATAGATCGCCATCGACCTCATGCCTACAGCCTGCCCGCCGATGAACACCAGCACCAGTGACCAGAACGGTAACCAGAAGTAGGTGATGGCGTCACCGAAGAACGCGGCGCTGAACTCAGGGCTCAGCCCGAATGAGTACGCCCCGCCGATCGGCAGGATGCCCAGCTGCACCCCCACGATGAAGAGCAGCAGGATGGCCAGGCAGTAGTAGGGGATCGAGGTGGCGAACAGGGAGGTCACGAAGGCGCCGCGGTCGAACCAGCCGCCCCGGAAAGCCGCCATCGCCCCGAGGATGTTGCCCACGATCCACCCGATCAGGATCGCTGGCACCTGGAGCACGATGCTCCAGGGCAGCGACTGACCGATCAGCCCGTTGACCGACGCCGGGTACTGGGCGAACGAGGTACCGAAGTTCCCGTGCGCCAGCTGGCTGAGGTAGATGAAGAACTGCTCCCAGATCGGCTTGTCGAGGCCGAACTCACGGTTGTAGTTCTCGTAGATGACCCTGAGGTCTTCCCCGCCGACCCCGCCACCCCTGGACAGGTTGGACACGATCGAGTCCACCGGGTTGCCCGGGATGAGCCGCGGCAGGAAGAAGTTCAGCAGCAACGCCACCACGAGGGTGCCGAGGAACCACAGCAGTCTTCGTCCGAGATAGCGGGAAAGCCCCATGATCAACTACTCCTCTCGCGCCTTTGCGATCCTCGTCCGGCCTACGCTCCGACCTTCTTGATCTTGAACATCCAGTTGATGCCGGCACCCTGCCACATCGGCGGGGCGTACGGGTTGTCCGACGTCGGGAAGCCCGTCCAGTTCGTCTGGTTGAACTCGTAGAACTCCAGCGGGCGGTACATCAGCGGCACGACCGGGATCTGCTCGCGGTAGATCTTGTCGAGCGCGGTGTAGGCCGACTTCGCGTCCGCATCGGTCTTCGCCGCTGCGGCAGCGTCCAGCAGTCCGGGCACGTCGGGGTGGGAGAACCGGTTGTAGTTGAAGAAGGCGGTCTTGCCGGCCTCGGGCACCCCGCGGTTGTCCATGGCGTCGCGGAACCGGACCCAAGGGCTGGCGGCGGTGACGCCGGTGTAGGAGTACATGCACAGGTCGAAGTCGGCGTTCTGCATCGACTTCTGCATCGTCGGGGCCTGGGGGAACTTGGTCTCGATCCCGATGCCGATGGCCTTGGCCGACTTGGCCACGATCTCGCACGCGGTGTTCCAGTCCGTCCAGCCAGTGGGCGTGATCAGCTCCCAGCCGCCCAGCTTGGTGCCGTCGGGCAGCACGTAGATGCCGTCGGAACCCTTCTTCGCCTTCAGGTCGCCCTCGAGGATCTGCACGGCCTTCTCGGCGTCGAAGGTCCAGCCGTCGGCCTTGACCCCAGCCTCGTCGTAGAACTTGCTCTCATAGCCGGTGGGCACGATCAGGCTGGCGTTGGCCGGGTCGGAATAGCTGGACATGGCGGTCGCGGCGATGTTCGGGTAGTCGATCGCGTAGGCGATCGCCTGCCGGACCTTCACGTTGTCCAGGCCCTTGCGGTTGATGTTGAAGATCAGCAGCGGCAGGTTGCCAGGCAGGTAGTAGGGCTTGTCCTTCAGCCAGGTGGAGACGGGCTTCTTCTGGTCCTCCCACATCTTCCAGATCTGGGCGGTGAACTGCTGGCTGGCGTCGATCTCGCCGCTGGCCAGCTTCAGGTCACCGTCGTTGTTGCTCTTGAAGATCGGGTGCACGATCGCCAGCGGCGCCGGGGTGCCGAAGGCCGTCTTGCCCCAGTAGTCGTCGTTCCGCTTCAGCGCGACCTGGGTCTGGTCGGCCTTGTCCATCGTGTACGGGCCGCTGCCGATGGGCTTGAGGTTGGTCTCGGCAGTGATCTTGTCGTTGCCGATCTTGCTCCAGATGGCCTTCGGGATGATGTAGACGTTCGCGATCGCGTCCTTCACCGAGCCTGGGTTGTAGGGCTTGGCCTTGAGCTTGAACTCCACCGTCCGCGCGTCCGTGGCGGTGACCGAGTCGAGGTAGGTCCACACGCTGGAGTAGTTGGTGCTCACGTTGCCCGGCTTTCCGAGCTCGAAGCTGTAGACGACGTCCTCCGCCGTGAGCTCGGAGCCGTCGGACCACTTCGTGCCCTCCTGCAGCGGCACGGTGAGGGTCTGGTCGTCGGTGGTCTGCAGCTCAAGACCCAGACCGGGGGTGAGCGAGCCGTCGATCAGGTTGAAGCGCAGCAGCGTCTCGTAGATGAACTGGCTCTGACGCGAGGCGGTGGGCCACTGCGGGGTGGCGCCGACCGGGTTGAAGTTGGTCGGCGGGCCCCACTGGAAGCCGGCGACGAAGAACGTGTCACCGGAAGCCCCTGGGCGCCCCTTGGCGCCGTCGGTGCCGGCCTTGCTGCCGGTCTGGGCGGTGCCACAGCCGGTAGCGCCGAGGCCCACCATGCTGCCGCCCACGGCCAGGCCGGCCAGGGACAGGAACCGTCGCCGGCTGCTGGTCCAGCTAGGGACGGGTTGTGAGTCGGGTCCGGCGGGGTGGAGCTCGGGGTGGGTCATCAAGATCCTTCCTGAGGATGCGTCGTTGCTGAGGTCGGGAAGTGTTGCGAGGGAGGTGTGGGTCTGTGCTGCGCGAGGCTGCGAGAGCGGCTGAGGCAACGAGTGGGGGCGGTTGATGCTGGTGGACCGTCTGAGCCGAGCTTCCGGTCCCGTGGCCCGAGCGTGTAGGCGTCCGGCGTCACGGTGCTCGAGGGTGATGACCTATCGGCTCACCTCGGTGTGCCGGGTTACCCGGGCCGAAGCCGGGGTCAAAACGAGCGATGGGTCGAGGCGAGACGACAGTGCGGGAGGAAGGCCGGGGATGACCGTGGCGCGGGCGCGTTCTTCCCCGATGTACCCCATGGCCTCGATCCTCGCTCTCCGTCGAACGTTCCAGGTCAACCCATCACTGAACCGGTTCGGTTGTCAATAAGCAGACAATCCATGAACACCCGGGTAATCCTTACCCAGCGCTGTGGGAGCGCTCTTACGAAGACTAGCGCAGCAGACGAGCATGCGCATAGCGACGTAGCAGATGGAGCGGCCTCCCTGTCGTCGGCGCGGACTCGTGACCCAGAATGCCGGCATGCAGCTGAGCAGGTTGGCGTCCACGTGGAACGCGCTGAGTGCCACCCGGTCCCGCCTCGCCAAGCGTGACCTGATGGCGACCGTGCTCGGTGAGACCGAGGCCGCAGAGGTCGAGATCGTGGTCAGCTACCTCGCCGGCAGCCTTCGTCAGCGCCGTACCGGAGTCGGGTGGCGCAGCCTGCAGGAGCTGCCACCGCCGGCCACCGAGCCCACCCTCACCGTGACCGAAGTCGACTCGGCCTTCGCCCGGCTGGCCGAGCTTTCCGGCGCGGGCTCGACTGCTGTCCGCGTCGCTGGTGTCACCGACCTCTTCGCGCGGGCCACCGAGGCGGAGCAGGCGTTCCTGCGCGGGCTGGTGTTCGGAGAGCTGCGACAGGGAGCGCTGGAGTCCCAGGTCCAGGAGGGTCTGGCGGCAGCGTACCGGGTGCCGGTAGCCGCGGTCCGGCGGGCCGCCATGTTGAGCTCGTCGACCGCGGCGGCCGCCGCAGCACTGCAGTCGGGTGGACTGGCGGCCCTGGAGGCGATCGGCCTTCAGGTCGGCGTCGCGGTGCAGCCGATGCTCGCGGCCAGCGCGCCCGACCCGGTGGCCGCCGCCGAGCGCACGGGGCTGCCGGCGCTGGTCGACGCCAAGCTGGACGGAGTACGGGTGCAGGTCCACCGCCGAGGTGCCGAGGTCCGCATCTTCACCCGGAGCCTGGACGACATCACCGCCCGGCTGCCCGAGGTGGTCGACGTGGCGCGAGGACTCGGCTCGGAGCAGCTCGTGCTGGACGGCGAGGTGCTGGCGCTACGACCGGACGGGACGCCGGAGGCGTTCCAGGTCGTGGCCTCCCGGACCATGAGCGGTGCGGCTGAGGTGAGCGCGACCCCGCCGCTGAGCGTCTTCTTCTTCGACCTGCTGCACGTCGACGGCCGAGACCTGCTCGACTCAACCCTCTCCGAACGGTTGGCGGTGATGGCCGAGCTGCTCACGCCGGACCTGCAGGTGCCGAGACGGCGTTGCTCGACCACGGACGAGGCGGCGGCGGCCTTCGTCGACGCGGTCAGCCGCGGCTTCGAGGGAGTCGTGGTCAAGAACCTCGACGCTCCGTACGCCGCCGGTCGTCGCGACGCCGCCTGGGTCAAGGTGAAGCCGCGGCACACCTTCGACCTGGTCGTCACCGCCGCGGAGTGGGGTCACGGCCGCCGGCAGGGCTGGCTCTCGAACTTGCACCTGGCCGCACGCGAGCCGGCAGGCGGTGGTCTGGTGATGTTGGGCAAGACCTTCAAAGGCCTGACCGACGAGCTGCTCCGCTGGCAGACCGAGGAGCTGCTGCGGCGTGAGGTCCGGCGTACGGCGGGCACCGTCCACGTCGAGCCGTCGCTGGTGGTGGAGATCGCCTGCGACGGGCTGCAGGCCTCGACCCGGTACCCGGGCGGGGTCGCGCTGCGCTTCGCCCGGGTGCTGCGCTACCGGACGGACAAGGCCGCCGAGGATGCCGACACCATCGAGACGGTGCGGGCGCTCGGCGGCCCCGTAGCCGAATGAGGAGAAGCCTCAGAAGGGGGCGATCAGCCCTGCCGTCTGAGCCTTCGCGGCGGCGAAGCGCTGCTGGGCGTCGGCCCAGTTGACGACGTTCCACCACGCCTTGGCGTAGTCGGCCTTCACGTTCTTGTACTGCAGGTAGAAGGCGTGCTCCCACATGTCCAGCAGCAGGATCGGGATCTGGCCGAGCGGGAGGTTGCCCTGCTGGTCGAACAGCTGGACGACGTTCAGACGGGCGCCGAGGATGTCGTAGACCAGCATCGACCAGCCGGAGCCCTGGATGGCGTTGGCGTTGGCCTCGAACTGGCCTCGGAAGGCGTCGAAGCTGCCGAAGAACTCATCGATCGCCGCCCCTAGCTCGCCGTCCGGCTTATCCCCACCGTCGGGGGACATGTTCGGCCAGAACACCGAGTGGTTGATGTGGCCGCCGAGGTGAAAGGCGAGGTCCTTCTCGAGCTTGTTGATGTTGCCGAACGAGCTGGCCTCGCGCGCCTCGGCGAGCTGCTCGAGCGCGGTGTTCACGCCCTTGACGTAGGTCGCGTGGTGCTTGTCGTGGTGCAGCTCCATGATCTGGCCGGAGATGTGCGGCTCCAGTGCGGCGTAGTCGTACGGGAGGTCGGGCAGGGTGTAATCAGCCATGGGTGGTCCCTTCGTCTTCTGACGCGGCGTCAACCGCTCTCTCGGCCACGCTACGCCGACCGGCCCCGCCTCAGACCGGCGGGCTGGAGGGCCGGACCCGACCAGCGTGCCGGAACTGTCCCCTCGCAGTGTTTGACTGCCGTCATGACGTCGGCACTGTCCCTGGTCGGGCTGAGCAAGTCCTTCGGTTCCAAACGCGCGGTCGACGGGCTGGACCTGGAGGTCCGGCGTGGCTGCCTTTTCGGTCTGGTCGGACCGAACGGGGCGGGCAAGACCACGACGCTGTCGATGGCCACGGGCCTCCTGCGGCCGGACGCCGGCACGGCCCGCGTGCTCGACCGCGACGTCTGGTCCGACCCGGCCGGGGCCAAGGCCCTGATCGGGGTGCTGCCGGACGGACTGCGTCTTTTCGACCGGTTGAGCGGAGGTGAGCTGCTGCACTACGTCGGACGGCTGCGCCGGGTGCCGCAGGAGGCGATCGAGCTCCGGTCGGCCGAGCTGTTGGAGGCGTTGGGACTGACCGCGGACCGCGACACCCTGGTGGTCGAGTACTCCGCAGGCATGACGAAGAAGATCGGCCTGGCCTGCGCCCTCATCCACGCGCCGCGGCTGCTGGTGCTGGACGAGCCGTTCGAGGCGGTGGACCCGGTCTCGGGTGAGGGGATCCGGTCGATCCTGCGCAGCTACACCCGCGACGGCGGCACGGTCGTGCTGTCCAGCCATGTGATGGAGCTGGTCGAGAGCCTCTGCGACGAGCTCGCGGTCGTCGCCGCCGGCCGGGTGCTGGCGGCCGGCACGATCGACGACGTCCGGGCGGGTTCGACCCTGCAGCAGCGGTTCCTCGACCTCGTCGGCTTCCACGCGGCGAACGAGGGAGGGTTGTCGTGGTTGCGGTCCTCGTCCAGCTCAAGCTGACGCTGTTGCGGAACGGTCTGCGCCGCAGTGTCTGGCGGACGGTCGGTCTCGCCCTCGGCGCCGTCTACGCCCTCGGCATCGTGGGCGCGGTGCTGGTCGGCCTGGCGGCGCTGCGGACGACGGAGGCGACAACGACTGCGGACGTCACAGTCGTCGCCTTCAGCGGCCTGACCATCGGTTGGCTCGTGTTCTCGTTGCTGGTCTTCGGGGTCGATGAGACTGTTGACCCCGCCAAGTTCGCGCTGCTCCCGGTGCGCGCCCGCGAACTCCTCCCGGGTCTGCTGGCCGCGGCGGTCGTCGGGGTACCGGGCATCGCCACCGTGCTGGTCAGCCTC
Organism: uncultured Actinomycetota bacterium; assembly: GCA_963727215.1. Classification (GTDB taxonomy): domain Bacteria; phylum Actinomycetota; class Actinomycetes; order Propionibacteriales; family Propionibacteriaceae; genus Microlunatus. The sequence continues at coordinate 445,983 of CAVSFR010000006.1, read as the reverse complement.
GGCCTGCTGGTGGCCTGGAGCCGCAGCGCGCTGCTCATCATCGCCGCGCTGGTCGCGCTGGTGCTGGGAGTGGGGACGTGCGTCCTGCTGGCCCGGGCGGCGACGTCGGCGTTCGCAGCGAGCCTGTCCTCGCGCCGGTTCCGTGACCTCGCGTTCGTGGCCCTCGCCCTGTTCGGGGCGGCTGCTGGCCTTGCGGGCAACCTGGTGGGCCGCGTGGGCGACCTCGGCCCCGAGCGGCTGCACGACCTGCTGAGCCGGGTGGCGGCCGTCCTGGGTTGGACGCCGTTCGGTTGGGCCTGGGCGATCCCCGCCGACGTGTCCCGGGGCCGCTGGCTGGCGGCCGGAGCCCACCTGCTGCTGGCGGCGGCGCTGGTGACGGCGCTGTGGCTGGCTTGGGAGTACTTCCTCGGGCGCCGTCTGGTCGAGCCCATCGAGGGCGGCGGCGTGGGGAGCCGGGTCAGGCGGCGCGGCTTCCTCGACCGGCTCTACCCCGCGACCCCCACGGGCGGCGTCGCCCTGCGCACGCTGCGCTACTGGCGCCGTGATCCGCGCTACCTTGGCGGGCTCGCGGCACTTCTGGTCGCACCGGTGGTCCTGGTGGTCGCGGTCCGTCCTGCGGGCGGGGCGAGCGCGGTGGTGGCGATGCTGGCCCCGGGTTTGCTCGCCCTGCTGCTCGGCGCCGGGATCGCCGCAGATCTCTCCTACGACGGGAGCGCAGTCTGGACCCATGTGACCGCCGGTCTGGCCGGCTCTGCCGACCGACTCGGCCGGGTGCTCTCCGCCCTCACGGTCTACGTGCCGATGATGGTCCTGCTGGAGGTCGGGGCCCTTGCCGTGAGCGGCGGTTGGCACCTGCTGCCGGTGTCCCTGGCCCTGATGGCCGCTCTCGGGCTCGGCAGTCTCGGCGTCGGCTGTCTGGTCGGCACCCTCTGGCAGTGGCCGGCCCCGGCTGCAGGAGGCAACCCCTTCGCCAAGGGCGGCAGCGGGGGACTGCCGGCGATGCTCTCGTTCTCGGTGACCACCGGAGCCGCTGCGCTGGTCGCGCTGCCGACGGTCACGCTGGTCGTGGCCTCGATCTGGGTGCCCTGGCTCGGCTGGCTCGCGTTGCCGGTGGGCTTCGCCAACGGCCTGGTCGTGCTGTGGCAGGGCGTGGTGCAGGGGGGGCGGCTGTTGGATCGTCGCTGGCCCGAGGTGCTGCTCGCCGTGTCCGAACGCTCGGGCTAGCCCCTCTCGTCGCTCCGGCTTGCGTCGTCGCCGGTCTCGTCGCTAGGGGTTGCCTCCGGCGAGGACCGCAGCACTGCAGCGGCGGTGTCGAGCAACGACTCGTGCCGTTCGCCGGCGAGACGAGAGAGGCTCTGCAGTGCGGCATCCCGCGCGACCTGGTCGCGCTCCGCCAGCATGGCGACGGCAGCGGTGACGGCCGCCTTGCTTGCGAGGGTCTCATGCATCTGCACCTCCAGGTGGTCGACGTTGCGGGTGGCCTGGGCGCTTCGGATGGCGGCGGCCACCGGAAGGGCAAGCCGCTCGCCACTCTCCGCGTCCAGCTGGGAGAACCCGTCCCCACGCACGGCGTAGATGTTGATGGACCCGATCACTTCCGTCTGGACCAGGAGCGGCAGCGACAGCATGCTCCCGATGCCCAGTCGTTGGACGATGGTGGCGAACCGGGGCCAGCGGGTCAGGTGCTCGGTCAACGAGCCGGTCCGGATGGCCCGCCCCTCGGCCACGGCGGACAGGCAGGGGCCTTCGCCGAGTCCGTACTGGACAGCGTCCGCCTCGTCGACGAGGGTCGAGGACGCGACCCGCACCAGGACCTCAGAACCTTGCATCAGGGCCACCCCGGCTCCGTCGGCCCTGGTCAGGCTGCGCGCAATCAACGCCACCACCTCCACCAGGCCCTCGGTCAGCTCGCGCGGTCGCGCCATCATCGCCTCGACCGCGTCGTAGACCGCGTCGAGCATGGGGTCGGGAGGCTCAGGGCTGTCGTAGTACGGGCGCGATGCTGACATCAGGATCGAGAGGACTTCCTGTTACCGGCCTTCAGGAGCCGCCGCCCTGACCGGGCTGCGCGTCACCTCGGCGCAGACGTGGTGGCCCACAGCGGCCACGCGCTCTCACCTGTTCGTGCTCCCCGAGCCCGTTCGCGCGGCCCGAGGGTCATCACGGTACTCCGGCTGGGCGACCTGCGCCGAGACGGCGGATGTGGACAGGTCATGAATGGATGAGGAGCACCCGGAAGCCCTTCGCCGAGGCGACCCGCTGGCAGCCGTAGCCCTGGTCCACCAGCCAGCGCTGCAGGGTGTCCGCCCCGAGGTTCTTGCCCACCACCAGGCGTGCCTCACCGTCCGGGCCCAGTCGGGGCAGCCAGTGCAGCAACAGCTCGTGCAGGGCCTGCTTGCCCACCCGGATCGGTGGGTTCGACCAGATGGCGTCGTACCGCCGGTCGTCCTCGACCTCCTCGGGTCGCAGCACCCGGACGCGTTCGCTGACACCGAGCGCGGTCGCGTTGTCGCGGCACAGGGCCAGCGCCCGCTCGTTCACGTCGACGGCGTCGACCTGGGCGCCGGGGCAGTGGACGGCCAGCGCGAGGGCGATCGGACCGTACCCGCAGCCGAGGTCGAGGATCCGGGGCGACCCGGTGGGTGGCTCGGACTCGCGCAGCAGGATGGCGGTGCCGCGGTCCAGACCCTCACCGGCGAAGACGCCGTTCGCGGTCGTGAGCGGCAGCTCGGAGCCCCAGACGTGGGCGGTGACCCTGCGGCGGTGCTCGGGGCCGGTCGGGGAGGCGTTGAAGTAGTGCGACGGCTCGGTCACGACGGGCTCAGCTGCCGTACGGTCCTGGCCTCGCGGCTGCGGGCGAGCAGCTGGTCCTCGGGCGGATAGCCGACCTCTTCCAGCACCAGGCCGCGGGCCGGCATCACCTGGACGTCGGAGGACCGGGCGGCCGCACGGGTGACCGCCTCCAGCCAGGCGAGGTCGCGCTGACCGGAGCCCACGCTGACGAGCGCCCCGACCAGGGAGCGGACCATCGAGTGGCAGAACGCGTCCGCGCGGACGGTCAGCTCGAGCACGCCCGCCGACGGGCCGTCGCTGACCCGATGGGAGCCCAGCTCGAGCAACGTACGGATCGACGTGGCGCCCTCTCGCCGGCGGCAGAACGCGCCGAAGTCACGCAGTCCGAGCAGCACGGGTGCGGCGGCCTCCATACGGCCGAGGTCCAGGGCGACCGGAACGGCGACGACCTGGTGGCGCAGCAGCGGCTCGAGCGGAGTGCCCGCGTCGACCAGCCGGTACACGTAACGTCGCCAGATAGCGCCGAAGCGGGCGTCGAAACCCGGCGGGGCCAGCCGTACCGAGCGTACGACCAGGTCGGCCGGCAGCACCCGCTCCAGCCGGCGCTGCAGCTCGGTGCCGTCGTCGCGGACGGCGTCGGCCGGCAGGTCCGCGTGAGCTACCTGGCCCCGGGCGTGCACGCCGGTGTCCGTGCGGCCGGCGCACACCAGCCGAGCCGGCGTCGGCAGACGCAGGATCCGGGTCGTCCAGCTCTCGAGCTCTCCCTGAACGGTGCGGAGCTGTGGCTGTCGCGCCCAGCCGGAGAAGCCTGACCCGTCGTAGGAGACGTCCAACCGCACACGCGTGGTGTCTGCGCCCGCTTCGCTCGGGCGCGGATCGCGCTCTGGTCCTGCGTCGACGTCGTCGCCGGTGAAAGGCGAAGCGTGTTTCACCGGCTCCTCCAATCGTTTGGACAAAGGCGCGGGATCTGGACGTAGCAGAGCTCATGCACCAAACGGCCGGCATCGACCCCTCTAGCCTCGAAGCGGGTGACCGGCCGCTCGCTCCAGCGGGCGCTCCCGTCACCAGGTTCACGCTGCAGCTGGGGCTCGGCGTCCAGTGCCTCGCGCATCTGCCGGGCGTAGTCGTCCCAGTCCGTGGCCAGCCGCCAACGGCCGCCCGGCACCAGGCGGCTGGCCGCCAGTGCGGCGAAGTCAGGGTCCACCAGCCGGCGCTTGTGGTGCTTGGCCTTCGGCCACGGGTCGGGGAAGAAGGTCCACAGCTCAGTGACCGCGCCCTCGGGGACAAGCAGGCGCAGGCCCTCGGCGGCGTCGGCCGCCACGATACGCACGTTGCGCACCTGCTCGCGGGCCAGCGCCCCCACCAGCTGGGCCACGGCCGGGGCGTAGACCTCGAAGGCCAGGACGTCCATCTCGGGTCGGGCCGCGGCCATCGCCACCAGTGACTCGCCCGTCCCGGGGCCGATCTCGACCACCAGCGGAGCGGAGCGCCCGAAGGCAGCCGGCAGGTCGAGCCGGGCGCTCGGGTGGATCGAGGTGCTGGTCTCGCGCTGCGGGACCTCGAGCAGATAGTCCTGGCCGTGCTGCTCCCAGGCCCGCCGCTGGTTGGGCCGCATCCGGGCGCTGCGCCGAACATAGGAGACAACGTCGCGGTGCACCCGTGCTCGAGCCTGGATCCGGGCTTCGGTCACCGGCGCCGTCGCTCGTAGACCAGCAACAGGGGGCCGAGGACGGCCAGCGCGACCAAGAAGGCGATGACGCCGGGCGGGAGCCTGTCGGTGATGGCGATCGTGACCGACCCTGCTGTGGCGCAGACCAGGGCCAAGGCCCACAGCCGGACGGTCTGGCCCAGCTCGCGCCGGATCTTGGGGTCGAGAGCCACAAGAAGAGACCTTACCGACCGGGCCCCAGAGAACACGTCTGGCCGCTCCTGGGCTCGAGGTGCGGATGGGCCTCGACCTGTCGTTGACGCTCAGCTTCTGGTCCCGACCCAGCGAGTACGCGCACCAGCTGCAACCGTTCCGGGGTCAGCTGAGCCTTTTCAGCTGGTGATGTCCTTGCTCGAGAACCGGGCCCAGGCGGCCAGCCAGAACACGCCCGCGTAGACCGCCGCGGTGATCAGGCCGCGGACTGCGTTCTCGGTGGCGATCGGGTCCCGGAGGAAGTCGCCGAATGCTGTCCACCAGTGGGTCAGCAGCCAGGGGTGCAGCCAGTCGAGCTGAGAGATGGAGTCGAGGATGAACATCATCACGTTCACCAGTACGACAGCGACGGTGGCTCCGATCGGCTGCTCGGTCAGGCTGGAGATGAACAACCCGATCGCTCCGAGCGCGGAGAACTGTGCTGCGAGGTAAAGGCAGGTGAGGACGAGCCTACCGAGACCACCGGCCATCGACGTCTGGCTGCCGGAGAGCAGCGTCATGTCCCCACCGCCGAACAGGCTCAGCCCGATGAGGACCCCGACGCCGGCGACCAGGAAGGTGGCGACCAACGAGGAGATGACGATGGCAGCGAATTTGACCGCCAGCAGCCGGGTCCGCCCCGCCGGGATGGTCAGCAGGTAGCGCAGGGTGCCGATGTTGGCCTCGCCGGCCAGGGAGTCCCCGGCGACAACGCTCACGGCCAGCGGCAGGAAGAGCGGCAGCTCGATCGCGAGTGCGGCAAAGGCCACGAAGAGCCCGTTACCGGTGATGGCGCTGATGAAGCTGGGGCCACCGCCGCTGTCGCCGGAGACCCGGACCGCCACCGCCAGCAGGATGGGCACGACGGCCAGCACGGCGAGGCCGGCGATGTTGCGTCGCCGGCCGCCGATGATCCGCAGCTCGGAGAACAGGAAGCGGGGCGACGGCATCCGGCGGGCGGCCGCCGTTGGCGCGTCCAGGACCTCAGCCGCTGACATCGAAACCTTCTCCGGTCAGGGACACGAAGACGTCCTCCAGGCTGGGTCGCTGCACGGCAAAGCCGAGCACGGGGATGTTGTCGTCCACGAGGTTGGGCACGATCTTGGCCACCTCGACGTCGCCGAGGACGCCGGTGGCGCGGTCGGACCCCGTAGCCACCTCCGTCAGCCCGAGCTCGCGCAGCACGCGGGCCGCGTCCTCGGGCCGGTCGGTGTCCACCCGGACGGACTGGATGGTGCTCGCCTCCAGCTCGCCGATCGACCCCTGGGAAACCAGCTTTCCCTCGAACATGACGCCGATGTGGGTGCTCATCTGGGCGACCTCGGCCAGCAGATGGCTCGAGACCAGGACCGTTGCTCCACCGGCGGCCAGGTCGCCGACCAGGTGCCGGACCTCACGGGTGCCCTGGGGGTCCAGCCCGTTGGTCGGCTCGTCCAGGACCAGGAGGTCACGGGGCATCAGCAGTGCGTTGGCGATCGCCAGCCGCTGCCGCATGCCGAGCGAGTACGCCCGGTAGCGCTTCGCCGCCGCGGCCAGCAGGCCGACCCGGTCCAGGGCTTCGTCGATGCGCTTGCCCGCCGTACGGGGGTCACTGTGCCGGTCGGCCGCGTCCAGGCGGGCCAGGTTGGCCCGGCCGGAGAGGTAGGGGTGGAACGCCGGCCCCTCGACCAGGGCCCCGATCCTGCGCAGCGCCTCACCCGACCGCTGCGGCATGGGCATGCCGAGCATGGTGATGTCGCCCGCGCTGGGACTGATCAGGCCGAGCAGCATCCGGATGGTCGTGGTCTTCCCCGAGCCGTTGGGCCCGAGGAAGCCGTAGACCGCACCGGCGGGCACCACCAGGTCGACGGAGTCGACCGCCGTCTGGTTCTTGAACCGCTTGGTCAGTCCCCGGGTGACAACGGGGTCGGTCATGCCCCGGCCTACTTGGCGAGGGCTTCGTAGAGCAGAGCCGGGTCGACCGCGCCGACGGCGAGCCGGTTGTCATCGGTCAGCACCACGGAGAACGCCGGGCCCTTGAACAGGCGGCCCGAGCCCCAGGGGCCAGACACCTGGTCCAGTCCGTTGAGCACGCTCTTGACCTGGGCCGAACTGGTGGCGTCCGCCGGCAGCTCGGTGACCACGACGGTGGTCCAGCCCTCGCCGACGGTCTTGGTGGCCTTCTTCGCCTCAGCTGCCTTCTGCTCGGCGGCCTTGCGGTCGGCCGCATTCGGCACCTTCGGCGCCGTCGTCTTGCCCTCGGTCACCTTTGCGCCGGGCGGCGGGGTGAAGTCGAACTGCGTCGCATCCGGGACGGTGAAGTCAACCGAGGTGTAAGCGACGTCGAAGACGGTCGTGCCGCCCTTGGCGATGGCCTGCACCTCCAGGGGTACCGACGTCTTCGCGTCGACCGCAATCCGTACGGACTCGATGGTCGAGCGCGTGTCCTTCGGGGCCAGCACCAGCTCGTAGGCGTCTCGCTTGGCCACGGTGGAGGCACGGTCGACGGTCACGGTCGTGGTCGGGCCGACCGCCGCCAGCGCCTGCTGAGCCGCTTCCTGGGGAGTGGCCGGAGCGTCGGGGGAGACCGGAACCTTCGGCTGCCGACTTGCGTCAGGCGCGGTCAGCGTGCGGTGGGTGGCCTCATTCGTGTCGCTGGACCAGGTCCAGACGTTCGAGCCGTTCTTGATCACGTCGGTCGCCGCCAGGTCGTCGAGCACCTCGACGCGTGCCTTGTCCTCACCGGAGATCCAGACCTTCAACGTGTGGGTGCCCGAGAGCAGCGACGTGAGCTCCTCGGTGCTCGCGCTGCCGGTGGACGGCAGGCTCGGTAGGCCGAGGTTCGCGCTCTGCACCACCGTCCCCGACAGCCCGTCGACCTTGGCGTTCGCGACGTCGACCAGCAGCTGCTCGGCCGACTTGTCCGGCAACGTGGGGTCCGCGCTGGCGGTGCTGGCCAGGACGCCGGTGCCGCCGACGACCGCCAGCAGGGCCAGGGGGGCGAACCAGCGCAGTGCGGGCCGGTGCTCGAAGATTGTCATAGATGCATTGTTCCCGCTGCCTGCTGTGGGAACGCTGAGGCTGGAGCCGCGGCCGGAGTCGGCCGCGTGCCACCCTGGGGACGTGCGCGTGCTGCTGGTCGACGACGAGGAGCGGATGGTCGCCGCCCTGCGCCGCGGCCTGGTGGCCGAGGGTTTCGCCGTCGACAGTGCCGCCACCGGCACCGAGGGGCTGCGCCAGGCGCGGTCCGGTGACTTCGACGTCCTGGTGCTCGACGTGATGCTGCCCGGCCTGTCCGGCTACGAAGTGGTACGACGGCTGCGCGCCGAGGGCAACTGGGTGCCCGTGCTGATGCTCTCGGCCAAGGACGGTGAGCACGACCAGGCGGACGCCCTGGACGACGGTGCTGACGACTGGCTGACCAAGCCCTTCTCCTTCGTGGTCCTGCTGGCCCGCCTGCGGGCGCTGCTGCGTCGCGGTCGGCCACCCCGGCCGGCGGTCCTCGTGGCCGGCGACCTGAGGCTGGATCCCGCCAGCCGGGAGGTCTTCGTCGGCGGCGAGCCGGTCGAGCTGACCCCGCGGGAGTTCCTGCTGCTGGAGTACCTGATCCACCGCTCCGGTGAGGCCGTCAGCAAGGACGAGCTGCTGGAGCACGTCTGGGACCGCGCCGCCGAGGTCGCCCCCAACGTGGTCGAGGTCTACGCCGGCTACCTGCGGCGCAAGATCGGCAGCGATCGGCTGGTCACCGTCCGCGGGGTCGGCTACCGGCTCACCGCGTGAGCGCGGGGGGTCTGGGGGGTCGTCCCCCCGAGGAGGGGCGCCGCGTGAGCGCGGGGGGTCCGGGGGGTCGTCCCCCCGAGGAGGGGCGCCGCGTGAGCGCGGGGGGTCCGGGGGTCGTCCCCCCGAGGAGGGGCGCCGCGTGAGCGCGGGGGGCGGAGCGCGGCGGCGTCCCCTGACGCTGCGGGCCCGGCTGATGCTCATCGGGCTGGGCGGAGTGGCCGCAGCGCTGCTGGTGGGCGGCGCGGCGTTCTACGCCGCTCTCACGTTCGCCGTCGACCGGACCCTGGACAACGAGGCGTTGGCCAGCGCGAACGAGGTGGCCGCCCTGGTCGACGCCCGTCAGCTGCCCAGCCCGGTGCCCGTCTCCGGCGCCCAGGTGGTGCAGGTGGTCGACGCCGACCACCGCGTCGTCGGTGGTTCGGTGACGGCTGACCGGCTGACGCCGCTACTGCGGCGGGACGAGCTCGCGACGGCGCTGGGGGGCGCCGCCGTGGTGGTCCCCGGCTCGCGGGCGGCGCTCTCGACGCCCTTACGGGTGCGAGCGGTGGCGGCCGGTCCGTCCAACGCGCGCGTGAGCGTCCTGGTGGCCCTGCCGGTAGGCGACGTGCTGGCCAGCCGGGCGGCGTTGCGTCGAGGGCTGCTGATCGTCTTCCCGCTGGTGCTGGCGGTGATGGCCGCGGTGGCGTGGCGGGTGATCGGCTCGACCTTGCGGCCCGTCGAGCAGCTGCGGGCCGACGCGGAGCGGATCAGCGGGGCCAGTCGGTCCGAGCGGCTGGCGGTCCCCGCCGCCAGCGACGAGGTCCGGGCGCTGGCGGTCACGCTCAACTCGATGCTCGACCGGCTGTCGGCCGCCCGAGCCAGGCAACGCTCGTTCGTGGCCGACGCGGCCCACGAGCTGCGCAGCCCGCTGACCAGCATCCGCACCCAGCTCGAGGTGGCCGAGCGACTGGGTGAGGGAGGGTCGCTGCCGGCCGAGCTGTTGCTCGACGTCGAGCGCCTGACCCGGCTGGTCGAAGATCTGCTGCTGCTCGCCCGGGTCGACGCCGACAGCCGCGGGCCGGCGGGGCAGGAACGCTTCGAGGTGGCCGGCCTGCTGACGGAGGTGGCCGCCGGTCAGAAGGGCGCTCGGGTACCGCTGCGCGTGCTCTGTGAGGGCGCGCCGGAGCTCGTCGGCGATCGGGACGAGCTGCGCCGGGCATGTCAGAACCTGCTCGACAACGCCGTCCGGCACGCGTCGTCGGCCGTCGAGCTGGAGGCGAGCTCGGTCGGGGAGGAGGTCCGGCTGGTCGTGCGCGACGACGGGCCGGGCTTGACGCTCGACGAGCGGGAGCGGGTCTTCGAGCGCTTCGCCCGCCTGGACGACGCTCGCGGCCGGAGCCAGGGCGGCACCGGTCTCGGACTGCCGATCGCCCGTGAGCTCGTCGCCCGCGCCGGCGGCACGCTGACCTTCGACGACGCGCCGCCGCCGTGGTCCTTGCAAGCTGTCGTGAGCTTGCCCCGTCCCGCCGACGGGTGATCTCAGTCACGGTCCCGCTGTCTCAGGCGTACCGGCAGCCACGCTGGCACTCACACCCTCTTGTGTGCTAGCGCCTCGCTGCGGACGATGAGCGCACCACGCCGGCTCCCGTGCCGGTTGCCTCGGCCACGAGCTGCAGGAGGTCTTCATGGATGGTCGTCCGCGCGCGGTCGAGGTCGCCCCGCTGCAGTCCGACGGCGCACTCTACGGTTTCCTCCTGCTGGGGCGGTGGCCGCAGGACACTGTCGAGTGGGCCAAGTTCCTGGTCCTCGCGGTGCAGATGGCTGCAGTTCCGGGCTTGCTGCCCATCAGCACGGTCTTCCGGGTCCGCGAGGAGCTGCCGGAGGACCCCCAGGCCGGTGCGGTGGGTCTCGTCGTCGCCGAGGGCTCACTGCTGGGGCAGAACCCGCTCAAACCTGGCCTCTTTGCCGCGGCCCAGCCACCGGGTCTGCTGGTGCTGCACCCGCCGTCCAGCACCCTGGCCTCGGTGCCCGAGTACGAGACTGCGTCCGGCTGCGTGTTCCTGCCCGGCCTGCCGCACCTCGGCCTGGAGCATCGGGCCGCCTGGGTGGAGGCCGACGTGGACGGGACGGTCACGCAGCTGGTCAGCCGGACGGGGATCAACCCCCAGGCCAACGCGGACACCGCGGCGCTGGCCATGCTGCTGGTCGCCTGAAACCGACTTGTCAGATCGCCAGCACGCTATAGCGTGCTGTGCTTCTGACTACTCGAAGGAATCCTCATGGGCCACGTCGACCTGTCGGGCGTCGGCTACCACCTGCCGGACGGCCGCGTCCTGCTGGACGACGTCTCGTTCCGGGTGGGCGAAGGCTCGGTCGTCGCACTCGTCGGGCCGAACGGATCAGGTAAGACCACGTTGCTGCGCATCATTGCCGGCGACCTGACCGCGACCAGCGGCACGATGTCGCGCAGTGGCGGGCTCGGCGTGATGCGGCAGTTCATCGGCAGCATCCGGGACGAGCATCAGCTCCGAGCTGGGGGGACGACCCCGCAGACCCCCGGCGGCTCCGCCAATGTCCGCGATCTTCTGCTCTCGCTCACCCCAGCCAGGCTGCAGGAGGCCGCGGCTGAGGTGGACGCACTCGAGCTGGCTCTGATGGAGGACGACAGCGAGTCGATCCAGATGGCCTACGCCCAGGCGCTGGCCGACTACGGAGACGCTGGCGGCTACGACGCCGAGGTCACCTTCGACGCGTGCTGCACCGAGGCGCTCGGTGCCCCGTACGACCGGGTGCGCTGGCGCGAGCTCGGCACCCTCTCCGGCGGTGAGCAGAAGCGGCTGGCGCTGGAGGCTTTGTTCCGCGGGCCGGACGAAGTGCTGCTCCTCGACGAGCCCGACAACTACCTCGACGTCCCGGGCAAGCGCTGGCTGGAGGCGCAGCTGGCTGCGACCCAGAAGTCCGTGCTCCTGGTCAGCCACGACCGCGAGCTGCTCGCTCAAGCAGCGACCAGCGTCGCGGTGCTCGAGCTCGGGGTGGCGGGCAACAGCGTCTGGGTGCACGGCACCGGGTTCGCCGCGCTCGCTGCTGCGCGGCGCGCACGGTTCGCCCGCTTCGAGGAGCTCCGCCGCCGCTGGGACGAGGAGCACCAGAAGATCATCGACCTGGTCCAGATGTACAAGGTCAAGGCGAAGTTCAACGATGGTCTCGCCTCGCGCTACAAGGCCGCCCAGACCCGGCTGGCCAAGTTCGAGGAGGCGGGACCTCCGGAGGCGGTCCCGGTCGAGCAGCGGGTCTCGATGCGGCTCGGCGGAGGCCGGACGGGCAAGCGGGCCGTCGTGGCCACCGATCTGGAGCTGACCGGGTTGATGAAGCCGTTCGACGCCGAGATCTGGTTCGGCGACCGGGTAGCCGTGCTGGGCTCGAACGGGTCGGGCAAGTCGCACTTTCTCCGGCTGCTCGCTCGAGGCGGTTCCGATCCCGACATCGAGCACCGCCCCGTCGGTGGGCTGGCGATCGCTCCGGTGGCCCACACCGGGGGTGTGAAGCTGGGGGCGCGGGTCCGGCCGGGCTGGTTCGCCCAGACCCACTCCCATCCCGAGCTGCTGGGCCGGACGCTGCTGGAGATCCTGCACCGCGGGGACGACGCCCCAGCCGGCCTGGGTCGGGAGGGGATGGGTCGTGAGCTCGCCTCCCGCAAGCTCGACCGCTACGAGCTGGCCCAGGCGGCAGAGCAGCGGTTCGAGTCGCTGTCCGGCGGCCAGCAGGCGCGCTTCCAGATCCTGCTGCTGGAGCTTTCCGGGGCGACGCTGCTGCTGCTCGACGAGCCGACCGACAATCTCGACCTCGAGTCGGCGGAGGCGCTCGAGCAGGGCATGGCCGCGTTCGAGGGCACGATCGTCGCGGTCACCCACGACCGCTGGTTCGCCCGCGGCTTCGACCGGTTCCTGGTCTTCGGCTCCGACGGCGGCGTCTATGAGTCCGATCAGCCGATCTGGGACGAGCGCCGCGTCGAACGCGCTCGCTGAGCGCGCACTCGGGCGTGCTGGTCAGTCGTCGCCCGCCGGCCCCAGCGCGGTCGGCAGCAACTCGCTCCGAGGCGGCGCACCCGCCGCACAGGAGCCCCGGGCGACGTAGGTGCTCGTCCCCCGGGGCTCTTGGACAGTAGTGTTCTGCGGGCTCAGCGCTGGTCGATCGGCACGAAGTCTCTCGTCCGGATGCCGGTGTAGATCTGCTTCGGCCGAGCGATCTTCTGCTCCTTGTCCTCTACCAGCTCCTGCCACTGCGCCAGCCAGCCGGGAGTGCGGCCGATGGCGAACAGGACGGTGAACATCTCCGGCGGGAACTGCAGGGCCTCATAGATCAGACCGGAGTAGAAGTCGACGTTGGGGTAGAGCTTGCGCTTGACGAAGTAGTCGTCCTCGAGCGCGATCTTCTCCAGCTCCTGCGCGATCTCCAGCAGCGGGTTCACCCCGGTGACCTCGAAGACGTCGTCGCAGGCCTTCTTGATGATGGTGGCGCGCGGGTCGAAGTTCTTGTAGACCCGGTGGCCGAAGCCCATCAGCTTTTCCTTGCCCTCCTTCACCCCCGCGATGAAGCCGGGGATGTTCTCGGTGCTGCCGATCCGGCGGAGCATGGCCAGCACGGCCTCGTTGGCCCCGCCGTGCAGGGGGCCGAAGAGGGCCCCGACGCCGGCGCCGACCGCGGAGTACGGGTCCACCTGCGACGACCCGACCGAGCGGACGGCGTTGGTCGAGCAGTTCTGCTCGTGGTCGGCGTGGAGGATCAGCAAGATGTCGAGGGCCTTCACCAGGCGCGGATCGGCCTGGTAGCTCGGCTCGCTCATCTTGAAGAGCATGGCCAGGAAGTTCTCGGTGTAGGAGAGCCGGTTGTCGGGGTAGACGTACGGCTTGCCCAGCTGGTGGCGGTAGGCGAAGGCGCCGAGGGTGGGCATCTTCGCGATCAGCCGCGTGATCTGCAGCTTGCGGTTGGCGGGGTCGCTGATGTCCTTGGCGTCGGGGTAGAACGTCGACAGCGCGCTGACCGAGGCCATCAGGATGCCCATCGGGTGTGCGTCGTAGCGGAAGCCCTCGATGAGCTGCTTGACGTTCTCGTGCAGGAAGGTGTGCCAGGTGATGTCGTGGGTCCACTGCTCGAGCTCGGCGCTGGTGGGCAGCTCACCGTTGAGCAGCAGGTAGGCGACCTCGAGGAAGGTGGAGTGCTCGGCCAGCTGGTCGATCGGGTATCCGCGGTACTCGAGGATTCCTGCGTCGCCGTCGATGTAGGTGACGGAGCTGCGGCACGACGCGGTGTTGACGAAGCCGGGGTCGTAGGTGGCCAGTCCCGGCTCGCCTTCGACCGCGATCTGCTTGAGGTCGGCGGCGCGGATCGTCCCGTCGGTGATCGCCAGCTCGTACTCGCGGCCCGTGCGGTTGTCGCGAACAGTGAGCGATTCAGTCATGGCCTCAACCTAGCGGCGGGCCCGGAGGGGGGCCAGCGCGGGGACTATGATTCCCAACACCACCTGAGAAGGGGTCTTCCGCACCCTTTTGACCCCCGCGGGTGGCAACGGTAGTCTGGTCCGCTGTTGCCTTCGCGTACGTGTGCTGACCGTACGCGGCAACCACCGAAGACCTGACAGACCGATAGCGACTATTCATCTCGAGCAAACGGAAGCTGGTTCCGACCGTGTCCACGTACAGCCCCAAGCCTGGCGAGATCACCAGGAACTGGCATGTCATCGATGCCAACGACGTCGTCCTGGGGCGTCTCGCCGTGACCGCCGCGACCCTGCTCCGAGGCAAGCACAAGGCAACCTTCGCCCCGCACGTCGACGGCGGTGACTTCGTCGTCATCGTCAACGCGTCCAAGATCGCGCTCGGCGGGGCCAAGCGGACCGACAAGTTCTACCACCGGCACTCCGGCCGCCCGGGCAGTCTGACCTCGATCGCCGCTGGCGACCTGCTGGCCAAGGACCCGCGCCAGGTCGTCGAGCTGGCCGTGTGGGGCATGCTCCCCAAGAACCGCCTGAGCCGTCAGCTGATCAAGAAGCTGAAGGTCTACGGCGGCCCCGAGCACCCGCACACCGCTCAGCGGCCGCAGGAGTACCAGATCACCCAGATCGCCCAGTAGTAGCAGCGAACTCAAAGCCAAGGGATTCAAGTTGTCTGACACCGCCACCGAGACCACGCCCGACGAGGTCACCCCCTTCGTCGACGAGGACCGCGAGATCGCCTACCGGTCCGAGGCTGCCCCGCAGACCTCGTTCGGCCCGTCTGGCCGGCCTGCCGTCGTCGCCCCTGCAGGTGCGACCGGCCGCCGCAAGGAGGCCATCGCCCGCGTTCGCATCGCCCCGGGGAACGGCCAGTGGGTCATCAACGGCCGCACCCTCGAGGACTACTTCCCGAACAAGGTGCACCAGCAGATCGTCTCTGAGCCCTTCTCCACCGCTGCGGTGCCCGGCTCCTACGACGTCATCGCGCGAATCCACGGCGGCGGGGTGACCGGCCAGGCCGGCGCGCTGCGCCTCGGCATCGCCCGCTGCCTCAACTCCGTGGACGAGGAGGCGAGCCGTCCGGCGCTGAAGAAGGCCGGCATGCTCACCCGTGACGCCCGGATCAAGGAGCGCAAGAAGGCTGGCCTCAAGAAGGCCCGTAAGGCTCCTCAGTACAGCAAGCGCTGACGTCGCGAGTCGCTCGATGGGCCGCCTTTTCGGTACCGATGGTGTGCGCGGCAAGGCGAACGACGCACTGACCGCCGAGCTCGCTCTGCAGCTCTCGGTCGCAGCGGCGCATGTGCTGTCCGGGGGCGGGGAGGTCGCCGGTCGGAGGCCGCGGGCGGTCGTCGGCCGCGACCCGCGTGCCTCAGGTGAGTTCCTCGAAGCCGCTGTGGTGGCCGGGCTGGCCAGCGCGGGCGTCGACGTGCTTCGTCTCGGCGTCCTGCCGACCCCCGGGGTCGCCTATCTCACCGGCGCCACGGGGGCCGATTTCGGCGTGATGCTCTCGGCCAGCCACAACCCGATGCCCGACAACGGGATCAAGTTCTTCGCCCGCGGCGGCAGCAAGCTCGACGACGCGCTCGAGGACGCCATCGAGGACCAGCTCGACGGGTCCTGGCCGCGACCCATGGGTGCGGCCGTCGGTCGCGTCACCGACGACACGTCGCTGGTCGAGACCTACGTCGCCCACTTGGTGAACAGCGTCGGCGGACCGGTGAGCCTGGACGGCATCACCGTGGTCGTCGACTGCGCGAACGGCGCGGGCTCGATGGCCGGCCCGGCTGCCTTCGAGGCGCAGGGGGCTCGGGTGTTCCGCATCCACGCCGACCCTGACGGCACCAACATCAACGAGAACTGCGGGTCCACCCACATGGACTCCCTGCGTACCGAGGTACTGGCCCGGGGTGCCGACATCGGGATCGCCCTGGACGGCGACGCGGACCGCTGCCTGGCTGTGGACGCCAGTGGCCGGATCGTCGACGGGGACCAGATCCTCGCCGTGCTGGCTCTCGCGCTGCACGAGTCCGGCCAGCTGGTCAACGACACCGTGGTGGCGACCGTGATGAGCAACCTCGGCTTCGTCAACGCCATGCGGGCCGCCGGCCTGACGGTCGAGCAGACCCGGGTCGGTGACCGCTACGTCCTCGAGGCGATGCGCAAGGGTGGCTTCTTCCTCGGAGGCGAGCAGTCGGGCCACGTGGTCATGATGGAGCACGCCACGACCGGTGATGGCGTCCTCACCGGGCTGCACCTGATGAGCCGGATGGCGACCAGCGGCAAGACCCTCGCCGAGCTGGCCTCGGTGATGACCCGGCTGCCGCAGGTGCTGATCAACGTGCCCGGCGTGGACAAGTCGCGGGCCGGCAGCGACCCAGCCCTCACCGCGGCCGTCGGCGAAGCCTCGGCCGAGCTCGGCCAGTCAGGTCGTGTGCTGCTGCGGCCCTCCGGGACGGAGTCCCTCGTCCGCGTGATGGTCGAGGCCGAGACCTTCGACCAGGCCAACGACATCGCCCACCGGCTCGCCGACGTGGTGAAGTCCTCGCTCGCCCTCTGAGCGTCGATTCGCGTCGGACTGACCTCGAGGCGCCTCTCCCGAGTTCGGGGCACCCCCAGCAGAGGGTGCCCCGGTTGTGCCAGGGGTGCCGGAGCGCCCGAGACGCCACTCAGACCTTCCGGATGCGGACCCAGCTCACGTGGTGGTCGGCGTCCTTGCGCAGGATGGCGGTGGCCCGGCCGCGGGTGGGGCGGATGTTCTGCACCAGGTTGGGTCCGTTGATGCTGTCCCACACCTGCTGGGCCTGGCGGACGGCCTGGGCGGGTGAGAGCTGGCTGTAGCGGGTGAAGTAGGAGCGCGGGTCGCGGAAGGCCGTCTCACGCAGCGACAGGAAGCGGTTCACGTACCAGTCACGGACGTCGGCGGTGTCGGCGTCGACGTAGACGGAGAAGTCGAAGAAGTCGCTGACCGCGAGCCCGGTCGTGCCGTCGGGACGTACCCGGGCCGGCTGCAGGACGTTCAGGCCCTCGACGATGACGATGTCCGGCCGGTGCAGCACCACCTGGGCGTCGGGCACGATGTCGTACACCAGGTGGCTGTAGACCGGCGCGGCAACCTCGTCGCGGCCGGACTTGACGTCCATCACGAAACGCAGCAGCGCCCGCCGGTCGTAGGACTCGGGGAAGCCCTTCCGCAGCATCAGCCCGCGCCGCTCGAGCTCGGCATTGGGGTAGAGGAAGCCGTCCGTGGTCACCAGGTCGACGCGGGGATGCTCGGGCCAGGCAGCCAGCAGCTCCCGCAGCAGCCGCGCGGTGGTGGACTTGCCCACGGCGACCGAACCGGCGATACCGATCACGAACGGGGTCCGGTCGACACTGAGCTGCAGGAACTCACTCGTCGAGCGGTGCAGCTCGCCGGTGTGCAGCACGTAGCGGGTGAGGAGCCGACTCAGCGGCAGATACACCTCGCGGACGTCGGTCAGGCTGGTGGGGTCGCCCAGGCCGCGGACGCGCTCGAGTGCGGCAGCGTCGAAGCTGACCACGGTCTGTTCGGCGAGCGCTGCCCAGTCGGCGCGGCTGCGCTCCACGTACGGCCCGTAGACCTGGGCGTCGGTCGGCATGGGCAGAAATCTAGTGCGTGCACGCGACGTCGCCCCTCAGGTGCCAAGAGCACGACCAGGCCGGACCCGCGGGGTAAGGTTCCGCGCATGTGCGGCATCGTCGGTTACGTCGGGCCCCAGTCCGCTGTGGACACAGTCGTGAACGGCCTGCGACGCCTCGAGTACCGCGGCTACGACTCCGCAGGCGTGGCCGTGGTGGCTGACGGGCGGCTGCACCTGGCCAAGAAGGCCGGCAAGCTCGTCAACCTGGAGAAGGAGCTGGCCGAGCGGCCGCTGCCGCCGACCGGCCTCGGCATCGGGCACACCCGTTGGGCCACCCACGGGGCCCCGAACGACGTCAACTCCCACCCCCACCTCTCCGCGCACGAGCGGGTGGCCGTGGTGCACAACGGGATCATCGAGAACTACGTGCTGCTGCGCGGCGAGCTCGAGGCGGCCGGAATCGCGATGGTCTCCGAGACCGACACCGAGGTGGTCGGCCACCTGCTGGCTCGGCAGGTCGAGGACGGCGCGCGGCTCGACGAGGCGATGCGCACGGTGTGCGGGCGGCTGGAGGGGACCTTCACCCTGGTCGCCCTGGACAGCCACGACCCGACCGCGGTGGTGGCGGCCCGCCGGAACTCCCCGCTCGTGGTCGGTGTCGGGCAGGGCGAGAACTTCCTCGCCTCCGACGTCGCGGCCTTCATCGAGCACACCCGCGAGGCCGTCGAGCTCGGTCAGGACCAGGTCGTCCGGATCACCGCCGACGCGATCGAGGTGACCACCTTCGAAGGCGCGGTCGCCGACGTGCGTCCCTACCACGTCGACTGGGACCTCTCTGCCGCCGAGAAGGGTGGCTACGACTGGTTCATGCGCAAGGAGATCTTCGAGCAGCCCCAGGCCGTGGCCGACACGCTGCTCGGGCGCTACGACGCGAACGGGCGGCTGACCCTGGATGAGATCAGGATCAGCGAGGGCGAGCTCCGCAACATCGACAAGATCGTGGTGATCGCCTGCGGCACCGCCTTCTACGCCGGCATGGTGGCCAAGTACGCGATCGAGCACTGGACGCGGATCCCCTGTGAGGTCGAGCTGGCGAGCGAGTTCCGCTACCGCGACCCGATCGTCGGCCCGACCACTCTCGTGGTGGCGATCAGCCAGTCCGGCGAGACCGCGGACACCCTGATGGCCATCCGGCACGCCCAGCAGCAGCGGGCGCGGGTGCTCGCGGTCTGCAACACGAACGGGTCGACCATCCCGCGGGAGGCCGACGCCGTCATCTACACCCACGCCGGCCCCGAGATCGGCGTCGCCTCGACCAAGGGGTTCTTGACCCAGCTCGTCGCCTGCTACCTGCTGGCCCTGTACCTGGCGCAGGTGCGTGCGACGAAGTTCGGCGACGAGATCGCTGCGGTGATGAGCGAGCTGCAGACCATGCCGGACGCCATCGGGGCCGTGTTGGACGGCCTGCAGCCGGTGCTCGACCTGGCCGCCGAGTTCGCCGACGCCCCGTCGGTGCTCTTCTTGGGACGTCACGTCGGCTACCCGGTCGCCCTCGAGGGGGCGCTGAAGCTCAAGGAGCTCGCCTACATCCATGCCGAGGGCTTCGCCGCGGGTGAGTTGAAGCACGGTCCGATCGCCCTGCTCGAGAGCGGGCTGCCGGTCTTCGTCGTCGTCCCGCCCAAGGGACGGGACATGCTGCACGCCAAGGTGCTCTCGAACCTGCAGGAGGTGCGGGCCCGCGGCGCCCGTACGGTGGTGCTGGCCGAGGAGGACGACCACGACGTCACCGCGTACGCCGACGTGCTGATCAGGCTGCCGCGGGTCTCGACGCTGCTGCAGCCGCTGGTCGCGACCGTCCCGCTGCAGGTCTTCGCCTGCGAGCTGGCCAGCCTCAAGGGCCATGACGTCGACCAGCCGCGCAACCTCGCCAAGTCCGTCACGGTCGAGTGAACGCCCGAGCGCGCGAGGGTGTGGCCGGAGGCCGGAGGTGATCGTGGGGGTGGGCATCGACGTCTGCGACGTCAGCCGGTTCGCCGCCGCGGTGCGCCGCCGCCCCGGCATGGTGCAGCGCCTCTTCACCCCGGCCGAGGCCGAGCGGCCGGTCGCGTCCCAGGCCGCGCGGTTCGCGGCCAAGGAGGCGTTGGCCAAAGCGCTGGGCGCCCCGTCCGGCCTGTCCTGGTTGGACTGCGAGGTGCTCACCGATGATCTTGGTCGACCGTCGTTCATGATCGTCGGGACGGTCGCTGCGCGCGCCGCCGAGCTCGGCATCGCCAGCATCCACCTCTCCCTGTCCCACGACGCCGGGATCGCCTCGGCGATGGTGGTGTGCGAGTCATGACATCGCTCGCCGCGAGGGCTGGAACTCGCTCCGCTCGCACGGAGCCGTCATGACATCGCTCGCCGCGAGGGCTGGAACTCGCTCCGCTCGCACGGAGCCGTCATGACATCGCTCGCCGCGAGGGCTGGAACTCGCTCCGCTCGCACGGAGCCGTCATGACATCGCTCGCCGCGAGGGCTGGAACTCGCTCCGCTCGCACGGAGCCGTCATGACGTCGGCCGCCTACCGGGCCGAGCAGGTGCGAGCACTCGAGCAGGCGGTGATGGCCGTCGAGGGACCGGACGTGCTGATGCAGCGCGCCGCCGCAGGACTGGCTGGCAGCGCCCTGGACCTGCTGCGACGGACGCGCGGCTCGGTCTACGGCGCTCGGGTCCTCATCCTCGCCGGCACCGGCAACAACGCCGGAGACGCGTTGTACGCAGGCGCCCGGCTGGCCCGGCGCGGCGTCCGCGTGACCGCCGTGGTGTGCCTGGGCCGCACGCACGAAGCCGGCCTCGCGGCGCTGCTGGGGGCGGGCGGAGCGCTCCGCTCTGCGGCAGGGGCGGGGCTGACGGACCCCGGTCCGGCGTCGCCGCCGCCGGCGGACCTGTTCGTCGACGGCATCCTCGGGATCGGTGGGCGAGCGGGCCTGACCGGCCCGCTGGAGGCCTTCGTCGCTGCGACCGGGCGCTGGTCCGTCCCGGTGCTGGCCGTGGACCTGCCCTCGGGCGTCGACACCGACACAGGCGGGGTGCCGGGGCCGGCGATCCGGGCCACGCGGACGGTGACCTTCGGGGTGCTCAAACCCTGCCACCTCGTGGAGCCGGCCCGCAGCCGGTGCGGGGAGGTCGAGCTGGTGGACATCGGTCTGGACGCGGCCGGTGCGGACGCGCTGCCCAGCCTGCGTGGCTGCTCCGACGACGACCTGGCCCGCGCCTGGCCCTACCCACCCGCCGGCGGCGACAAGTACGCCCGCGGCGTGGTGGGGATCGACACCGGCTCGGACACCTACCCGGGCGCCGCCGTGATGTCCACGTACGGCGCGGTCTACGCCGGGGCCGGGATGGTGCGCTACCTCGGTGCCGACCGGCCGGCGCAGATCATCGGCGCCCAGCTGCCGAGCGTCGTCTTCGCCCCGGGCCGGGTCCAGGCGAACCTGTTCGGCTCGGGGTGGGGTGACCGAGCCGACGGTGCCGCCGTCCTGCTCCGGGCGGCCGACGAGGGCCTCCCGGCCGTGGTGGACGCGGACGGGCTCCGCTACCTTCCGGAGTCGTGCCCGCCGGAATGGCTGCTGACCCCGCACGCCGGTGAGCTGGCCCGCGTGCTCGACGTGCCCCGCAGCGAGGTGGCGGCCGACCCGCTCCGCGCCGTCCGCGCCGGGGCCGACCAGACCGGGGCCACCGTGCTGCTCAAGGGCGCGACGCAGCTGGTCGCCCGCCCCGGCCACGATGTCGTGCTCGTCGCCCGTCCGGGCCCGGCGTGGACCGCTCAGGCCGGCTCCGGCGACGTGCTCGGCGGCGTCTGTGCCACGCTGCTGGCCGCCGGCCTCCGCCCCGAGCTCGCCGGCCAGCTCGGCGCCTCGGTGCAGGCCGCCGCCGCCGAGGCCCACCCCGGCGCCGTCCCGCCGCAGGAGCTGGCGAAGACCATCGGCGCACTGCTCGGCGACCTGCAGCACCGCCGCGACGAGCTGGTCAGGCGGGCGCGATGACGGCTGTGATCGAGCCCGGGACCGCTCGCGCCGAGATCGACCTCGACGCCTTCCGCGCGAACCTGGCCACGCTGCGCGGGCTGGCCGGCCCGGCCGCCCTGATGGTCGTGGTCAAGGCCGACGCCTACGGGCACGGGATGCTCCGGTGCGCCGCAGCGGCCCGCGCCGCCGGCGTCGACTGGCTGGGCGTGGCGACGCCGGGGGAGGCGTTGGCGCTGCGCGAGGCCGGTGATGTCGGTCCGCTGCTGGCCTGGCTCTACGGCCCTGACCACGACCTGGCTCCCCTCGTGGCGGCCGACGTCGACGTCTCGGTCCAGTCCGCCGACCAGGTGTCCCGGGCCGTGGCCGCCGCGGCCGTGGCCGAGCGGCGCGCCCGGCTGCACCTCAAGGTCGACACCGGGCTGTCCCGCAACGGGGCACCCGCGGCCGACTGGGACGAGCTGTTCGAGGCCGCGCGGGAGGCCGAACAGGTCGGGGCCGTCGAGGTCGTGGCGCTCTGGTCGCACCTGGCTGCCGCCGACGAGCCCGGCCACCCGTCGGTGGCGGCGCAGGTCCAGGCGTTCGAGATGGCCAGCAGCCGGGCCCACCTCGTCGGGCTGACCCCGCGGCTGCGGCACCTGGCCAACTCCGCAGCGACCCTGGTACTGCCCGAGGCCCACTACGACCTGGTCCGGGTCGGCATCGCCGCGTACGGCGTGGACCCCGCCCCCGGCCTGGCCGCGCAGGCCGGGGTCGAGCTGCGGCCGGTGATGACCCTCCGGGCCACGCTGGCGAACGTCAAGGAGATCGCTGCCGGCGCGGGTGTCTCCTACGGCTGGACCTGGACGGCGCCGCAGCCGACGACCGTGGGCCTGGTCCCGCTGGGCTACGCCGACGGCATCCCGCGCCACGCCAGCAACCGGGCGGCGGTGGCCTACGGCGGCGAGCGCGCACCGGTGCGGGGCCAGGTCTGCATGGACCAGTTCGTCGTCGAGCTCGGGCCTGGGACGAAGGCTCAGGCCGGCACCGAGGTGGTGCTCTTCGGACCCGGCGACTCCGGTGAGCCGACGGCCGCGGACTGGGCGCGCTGGTGCGACACCATCGGCTACGAGATCGTGACCCGGATCGGACCCCGCGTGCCCCGGCTCTACCTCGGGCCCCACGGGCGGGAATGAACCGCGGGCCACCTGCGTTGCAGGTGGTGCTCGGCCACTTGGCGGGGCGGACCGAGAAGAGCCGCGCGGGATCTCCTGTGCTGTCGATTCTCCGGGTACGCGCCCCAGATGGTAGTGTTGTCCGTCCCGGTTGCTGCGTTGTAGCCCGGGTCACCGCGCGCTCCCGACGGAGAATGCGCTCGTAGGCTCGTCTTCCCACCTCACCACAGATGGTTCGGGCGTTGACGTGCCTGAACCAAGGTCCGCAACGGCGGACAGAAGTGTGAGTGACATGCCTGCCAAGAGCAAGCCTGCCCCCAAGTCCCATAAGGCGGACGGCACCGAGAAGAAGCGCTGGAGCTCGAGCGAGCGCAAGGAGCGCGGCCACGATCCGCGCCGCAGCGGTGGCCAGCGAGCCAGCCGTGGCGAGTCGACCACCTGGGGAACCGCCCGCCCCGAGCGTCGCGAGGACGTCCGGCCCGCAGGCCGTGACGACCGTCGCCCGACGTCCGGCCGGGACGACCGCCCCCGTTGGGAGAACCGACGGGACGACCGCTCCCGCCCGACCGCCGGCGATGACCGCCGCCCCTCCTACAGCCGCGACGACCGCCCTTCGACGGGCTCCGGCAACGGTGGCGACAACCGTGACGACCGTCGTCCCTCGTTCAACCGGGATGACCGTCCCCCTTCAACCGTGACGACCGTCGCCCCTCGTTCAACCGCGATGACCGTCGTCCCTCGTTCAACCGCGATGACCGTCGCCCCTCGTTCAACCGGGATGACCGTCGTCCCTCGTTCAACCGGGATGACCGTCCCGCCTTCAACCGCGATGACCGTCGCCCCTCGTACAACCGGGACGACCGTCCTTCGGCGGGCAATGGCGGCGACAACCGCGATGACCGTCGTCCCTCGTTCAACCGGGATGACCGTCCCGCCTTCAACCGCGACGACCGTCGCCCGTCGTACAACCGGGACGACCGTCGTCCCTCGTTCAACCGGGATGACCGTCCCGCCTTCAACCGCGACGACCGTCGCCCCACGTACAACCGGGACGACCGTCCCCGTTCGGAGAACCGCAGTGACGACCGTGCCCGCAGCTTGCCCTCTCGCGACAACCGTCGCCCTGTCGAGCGCGGGGACGACGCTGTGACCGCCACCGTCGCGTCCGCCGCCGTTCCGGCGGACGCCACCGCGGCGCACGGCTCCGGCGACTTCGCCAGCCTCGGCCTGCCGCCCTCGCTGGTCTCGTCGCTGACCGCCGGCGGGATCACCAGCCCCTTCCCGATCCAGAGCGCGACCATCCCGGACGCGCTGACCGGTCGTGACGTGCTCGGCCGCGGTCAGACCGGCTCGGGCAAGACCCTCGCCTTCGGCCTGCCGATGCTGGCCCGGCTTGCCGGCGGCACCACCAACCAGCCCCGTGGCCTGGTGCTCGTCCCGACTCGCGAGCTCGCCATGCAGGTCACCGACGTCCTCACCCCGCTGGCCCGCACCGTCGGGCTGTCCACGGTGCTGATCGCCGGCGGCATGTCCTACACCCCCCAGCTGCGCGCCTTCCAGCGGGGCGTCGACATCGTCGTGGCCACGCCCGGCCGGCTGATCGACCTGATGGACCAGAACGCGGTCGACCTGACCCGCGTCGAGGTCGTCGTCCTGGACGAGGCCGACCACATGGCTGACCTCGGCTTCATGCCGGCCGTCACCCAGATCCTCGACACCGTGCCCGCCGGCGGCCAGCGGATGCTGTTCTCCGCCACCCTCGACGGTGCGGTCGACCGGCTGGTCCGGCGCTACCTGAGCAACCCGGTCACCCACGAGGTCGACTCGAGCCAGGCCAGCGTGACTACGATGGCCCACCACTTGGTCTACGTGGCCCCGCACGACAAGGCCACCCTGACGGCCGAGATCGCCGGCCGCGGCGGTCGCACCGTCGTCTTCGTCCGCACCCAGCGCGGCGCCGACCGCGTGGCGGAGCAGCTGCGCGACGCCGGCGTGATGGCCGGTGCCCTGCACGGCGGTCTGACCCAGGGTGCGCGTACCCGGATCCTGTCGGTCTTCAAGGAGGGCGACCTGCCCGTCCTCGTCGCCACCGACGTCGCCGCCCGCGGCATTCACGTCGACGAGGTGGGCCTGGTCCTCCAGGTCGACCCGCCCGCCGGCCCCAAGGAGTACCTGCACCGCGCCGGCCGTACGGCCCGCGCCGGTGGCACCGGTGTCGTCGTCACCCTTGCGCTGCCGCACCAGCGTCGCGAGATGACGCGCCTCACCTCCCAGGCCGGGGTCAAGCCCGAGTCGCTCACCGGCCAGCCCGGCGACGCGGCCGTCGCCACCATCACCGGTGCCCGTCAGCCCAGCGGTGTCGCGGTGTCCAGCGCCGACTACGAGCGGCTGATCGCCCCGCCTCGGAGCAGTCGCAAGCCCTTCGGCGGCGACCGCGGCTCCCGCGGCCCGCGGTCGCGCTCCGGTGGCTACGAGGGCAAGCGCAGCCCGCGTCGCAGCTTCGACCGCTGAGCGACCCACGTCGGTAGGTGCTGCGCTCGCTCGGCACCGCTCGTCCCCACAGGCTCCCGGCTTCCCTGCCGGGAGCCTGTGGTCGTCCACCCCAACCGGCACCCGTCCTTGCCCGACCCCAGCACCGGCCGGTTCAGCCGTGCCCGCCCCAACGCCTGGCGGCCCGACCAGCCACCGGGCACCGTCCTAGACCCCTGCGGGCCGGCCCGTAGAATCACCCGACGGTGAGCGTCTCGGTGGTGGATCTAGTCGTCTCGGTGGCATCGCAGGGCGACGCCACCGGGATGGTCGACGTCATCCATGCGGCCTTCGGGGCCCGGCCGCCGCTGGACCCGCCGTCCACCGCGAGCGCGGAGACGGCCGTAACGGTAGCGGCGAGCCTGGCTGCGGGTGACGGCATCTACGCCGAGGTCGACGGCCGGCCCGCTGGGGCGATCCTGGTGATGGCCGACGACGACGACCCCCAGGCGGCGACCTTCCGCCGAGTCTCGGTGCACCCGGACTTCCAGCGGCACGGCATCGCCTCCGCGATGGTCACTGCCGCCGAGGAGGTGGCGGCCCGAGCGGGCTTCCGTCGGGTGGAGCTGTTCGCGCGGGGCGAGTTCGCCGACCTGATCGCCTACTGGCAGCACCGTGGCTACGCCATCGAGCGGCCGGCCCCTTACGGGGTGGTGCTGGTCAAGCACCTGCCCACGGTGCTCGCGGTGGCCAGCGCCGCGCAGATGCAGGCCTTCGGCGAGCGGCTCGCCGGACTGCTCGGCGCGGGCGACCTGGTGATCGCCACCGGTGAGCTAGGGGCCGGCAAGACGACCCTGACGCAGGGCCTCGGCCGTGGCCTGGGCGCCGAGGGGCCCGTGATCTCGCCGACCTTCGTGATCTCGCGCGTCCACGCCTCCCGCACGGGCGGCCCGGCCTTGGTGCACGTCGACGCGTACCGGCTGTCGGGGCCCGAGGAGCTGGACGACCTGGACCTGGACGCGACGCTGGGCCAAGCCGTCACCCTCGTCGAGTGGGGGGCCGGGCTGGCTGAGGGGCTGGCTCCTGACCGGCTCGAGATCGAGATCGTGGCCCGGCCGGACGCCGACACCGGACCCGACACCCGCCTGGTCGCGCTCCGCGGCACCGGCGAGCGCTGGCGCGACGTCGACCTGTCGACTCTCGCGGAGGTCGTCGTTGACTGAGCAGCTGCTGGTGCTCGCTGTCGACACCGCGACCACGGTGGCCGTCGGCCTGGCGCGCGGGGACACCGTGCTGGCCGTCGCAGGAGTGGACGACCGGATGGCCCACGCCGAGCAGCTGACCCCGCTGGTCCGCCGCTGCCTCGACGAGGCGAGCGTGAGCCCGGCCGACCTCGACCTGGTCGTCGCCGGCCTCGGTCCCGGCCCGTACACCGGCCTCCGCGTCGGTGTCGTCACCGCCCAGGTGCTCGCCGCCGCGCTCGGCATCGCCTGGCGCGGCGTCTGCAGCCTGGACGTGCTGGCCGCGCAGCTCGTCGCCGAGCACGCCGAGCCGCCGGCCGAGTTCGTGGTGGCGATCGACGCGCGCCGGCGCGAGGTCTACTGGGCGCGCTACGACGCCCGGGGGGTCCGGCTGGACGGGCCGCGGGTCAGCGCTGCCGCCGAGGTGCCGAGGCTCCCGACCGTCGGCCCTGGGGCCGATCTCTACCCCGAGCACCTGCAGGCCGTGCTGGGTCCGCGGACCCTCGACCCGGGCCGGATGGCGGTCTGCGGAGCCGAGCTGCCCGACGCCGGCCGCGAACCGCTCTACCTGCGCCGCCCGGACGCCGTCGAACCCACCCGCCGCAAGTCGGTGCTGCTACCGGCGGCCGCTGCCGCGCGCCGGCCCTCGAACGGGGGACGTGCGTGACCGGCCAGGCCGTACCGACGCTGCACATCACGGCTGCCCGGCACGACGACCTGCCGGCGATCCTGGCCCTGGAACGGGCCGGATTCGGCGAGGCTGAGCAGTGGAGCGAGCGCAGCTGGGCCGGCGAGCTCGTGGGCTCCGGCCGTACGGTCCTGCTCGCCCGCACCGAGCAGGTCGTCGGCGTCGTCTCGCTCTTCACGACCGGCGAGCTGGCCGACCTGCACCGACTGGTCGTCGCCCCCGGACGGCGGCGCGGCGGCGTCGGCACCGCGCTGGTGCGGGCAGGCCTGGACGCCGTCCGCCACCTCGGTGCGCTCGCGGTGATGCTCGAGGTCGGCTACGCCAACGAGCCGGCGATCGCGCTCTACCAGCGGATGGGCTTCGAGCAGCTGCGGGCCCGGCCGGACTACTACGGTCCGGGCCAGCACGCGCTGATCCTCAAGCTCTACGACCTGCCCACCTGGCCCGAGCGGTACGCGGCGGCCGAGCGCGAGCTCGCGCTCTGGTCAGCGGCGGAGCCTGGCGGGCTGCCCGGCGGACGGGAGCAGTCAGGATGAGTGGCCCGCTGATCCTGGGGATCGAGTCCTCCTGCGACGAGACCGGCGTCGGGGTCGTCCGCGGCCACGAGCTGCTCGCCAACGAGGTCGCTTCCAGCGTCGAGGAGCACGTCCGCTTCGGCGGGGTCGTGCCCGAGGTGGCCAGCCGGGCCCACCTGGAGGCGATGGTGCCGACGCTGGAACGCGCCTGCGCCGCCGCCGACATCGACCTGACGCAGCTGGACGGCATCGCGGTCACCGCCGGCCCCGGCCTGATGGGCGCCCTGGTCGTGGGTCTGGCCAGCGCGAAGGCCCTCGCCCTTGCGCTCGACAAGCCGCTGTACGGGGTCAACCACCTGGCCGGTCACGTGGCGGTCGACCTGCTGGAGCACGGTCCGCTGCCGTCACCGTGCGTGGCCCTGCTGGTCTCCGGCGGCCACACGTCGCTGCTCCGGGTCACCGACATCGCCACCTCGATCACCGAGCTGGGCTCGACCATCGACGACGCCGCCGGTGAGGCGTACGACAAGGTGGCCCGGGTGCTGGGCCTGCCCTACCCGGGTGGCCCGGTGATCGACCGCGCCGCCACCGGCGATCCGCGCGCGATCGCCTTTCCCCGCGGACTCACCGGGGTGAAGGACCTCGAACGGCACCGCTTCGACTTCTCCTTCTCCGGTCTCAAGACCGCGGTCGCCCGCTGGGTCGAGGCCCGCGAGCGCGACGGCGAGGAGGTGCCGCTCGCCGACGTCGCCGCCAGCTTCCAGGAGGCGGTCTGCGACGTGCTCAGCGCCAAAGCCGTCGACGCCTGCCTCACCAGCGGGACGCCGTCGTTGCTGATCGGTGGGGGAGTGGCGGCCAACTCGCGGCTGCGCACCCTGCTGGCGGAACGGACGGCCGCGCACGGCATCGAGCTGCGGACCCCCCGACCGGGCTTGTGCACCGACAACGGCGCCATGATCGCCGTCCTCGGCAGCGAGGTCGTCACCGCGGGCAGCCGCCCGTCCGCCCTCGACATCGGCGCCGACTCCTCGCTCCCGGTCTCCCGCATCCTGCTCTGACGTGTCCTTCTGACCGCTGCTCCGGAACCCGATCCACCGCCGCCCGGGAGCGGACTGGGGCGGAGGGGAGGAGGCCGGGTGGACGTCCGACCTGCACGGCGCATGCTCCAGGAGCTGCTGGTGGAGCCGGTCTGCGCCGGCTACCTCGGCTGGGTGCGACACGACCCCCTCGCCCGGCTGGTGCTGCCTGGGGGTGTGCCGACCCCTACCCGTGATCAGCAGGCTCATGGGTGTGCCCCCCGGCCGCGTGGAGGAGATCCACGTCGAGGAGCTGTGCGGGCAGTCGTGCAGGACCCGGGCCTCGCCGCCGCGGCCGTGGAGGAGACGCTGCGCCGGGACCCGCCGGTCCTGCATCGGGCCGGTCCGTTCCGCCGACGTCCGGGCAGAATGGCCGGGTGCCCGCACCCGTCCTGCCGTTCGGCCTGACGGCGGAGGCACTGACGGCGGCGATGGCCGAGCCGGACCCCGACGGGCTGGCCGCGGCCTCCCGGCTCCGCGCCGGCTACGGACCGGAACAGGCGGCGGCGGCCCTGCACCAGGCGTCGTTGCGGCGCCGCGCGCAGGCGAAGTTCGGCGACGCCGCCGCGGCTATGTTCTTCACCCGGGAGGGGCTGGAGCAGTCGACCCGGCCTGCGGTGGCCGCGCACCACGCCGCCCGCTTCCAGGCGTCAGGCGTGCGTCGGGTGGTCGACCTCGGCTGCGGCATCGGCACGGACGCCCTCGCGTTCGCCCGCGCTGGGCTGGAGGTGGTGGCGGTCGAGCGGGACGAGAGCACCGCCGCGGTGGCCCGGGCGAACCTCGCCGCTCACCTCGACACGGGGGCGGAGGTCCTGTGCGCCGACGCCGAGCAGGTGGCGTCGGACCTGCTCGGCGACGGCGTCGCCGCCTTCTGCGACCCGGCCCGGCGGAACGCCCGGGGCCGGCTGTGGCAGGTCTCGGACTTCACGCCCCGCTGGGACTTCGTCCTCGGGCTGCTGGCCGGGGACAGGGTGGCCGGGGTCAAGCTCGGGCCGGCCCTGCCGCACAGCCTCGTCCCCCCGACCGTGGAGGCGGAGTGGGTGACCGCCGGCTCCGAGACGGTCGAGGTTGCGCTCTGGGCCGGCCGCGGTGCGCAGCCGGGGGTGGACGCGGCTCTGTTGCTGCCGGACCACCGTCTCGCCGTGCCCCGGCCGGACGCCGACTCACCGCTGGCACCGCCGGCGGTCGGACCGGTCGGTCGCTACCTCTACGAGCCCGACGGCGCGGTCATCCGGGCCCGCGGGGTCGCGACCCTCGCCGAGCAGCTGGGTGCCCGGCTGCTCGACCCCCAGATCGCCTACCTGACCGGCGACAGCCTGGCGAGCACGCCGTTCGCGGTGGCGTTCGAGGTGCTGGAGGTGCTGCCGTACGACCGCAAGGCGCTGAGGCGCTGGCTGCGCGACCACAGCGTCGGCATCCTGGAGATCAAGAAGCGGGGCCTGGAGGTCGACCCGGCCGAGCTTCGGCGCCGGCTCGGCCGCCACGGTCCGGGCTCGGCCACCCTGGTGCTGTCCCGGACGCCGTCCGGGGCGGTCGCTCTCGTCGTCCGCCGGTTGCCCGCCCAGGGTTCGACGGACCGAGTCTGAGGGACCGGGTGCGGCCGCTGCTGGCACTCGTTCTAGGTGAGTGCTAATGTCGAGTTGGCACTCTCCCCTGGAGTGTGCCAATGGCCGAGATGGCACCGCGACGACATCCCGACCGCCTGCCAACCGCACATCCCACACACTCGTGAAAGGGGTTTGGACGTGGCCACCACGATCAAGCCGCTCGAGGACCGCATCCTCGTTCAGCCGCTCGAAGCAGAGCAGACCACCGCCTCCGGCCTGGTCATCCCCGACACCGCCAAGGAGAAGCCCCAGGAGGGCAAGGTCATCGCGACCGGTCCTGGCCGGGTCGACGACAACGGCAAGCGCGTTCCGCTCGACGTCGCCGAGGGTGACGTCGTCATCTTCAGCAAGTACGGCGGCACCGAGGTCAAGTACGACGGCAAGGAGCTGTTGCTGCTGAACGCGCGCGACATCCTCGCCGTCGTCTCGAAGTAACCCCTCAAGCCACAGCGAAGGACACACCCATGGCAAAGATCCTTCAGTTCAACGAGGAGGCCCGCCGCTCGCTTGAGCGCGGAGTCGACATCCTCGCGAACACCGTGAAGGTCACGCTCGGCCCGAAGGGCCGCTACGTGGTGCTCGACAAGAAGTGGGGCGCTCCCACCATCACCAACGACGGCGTGACCGTCGCCCGTGACGTCGAGCTGGACGACCCGTACGAGAACCTCGGCGCGCAGCTCGCCAAGGAGGTCGCCACCAAGACCAACGACGTCGCCGGTGACGGCACGACGACGGCGACCGTGCTGGCGCAGGCCCTGGTCCACGAGGGCCTCAAGGCCGTCGCGTCCGGCGCCAACCCGATCGGGCTCAAGCGCGGCATCGACAAGGCCGTCGAGGCCGTCGTCGAGCGTCTTCGGCAG
Organism: uncultured Actinomycetota bacterium; assembly: GCA_963727215.1. Classification (GTDB taxonomy): domain Bacteria; phylum Actinomycetota; class Actinomycetes; order Propionibacteriales; family Propionibacteriaceae; genus Microlunatus. The sequence goes on along the minus strand of CAVSFR010000006.1, from coordinate 414,848 downwards.
AACGCCCGTGAGATCCAGACGACGTCGGACATGGCGAGCGTCGCCACCATCTCTGCCCGCGACGAGGTCATCGGTGCGCTCATCGCCGACGCCTTCGACAAGGTCGGCAAGGACGGCGTCATCACCGTCGACGAGTCCAACACGATGGGCACCGAGCTCGAGTTCACCGAGGGCATGCAGTTCGACAAGGGCTACCTGTCGCCGTACTTCGTGACCGACGCGGAGCGGATGGAGGCCGTCCTGGACGACCCCTACATCCTCATCAACTCGGGCAAGATCTCCTCGATGACCGAGCTGCTCCCGCTGCTCGAGAAGGTCATCGGCGCCTCCGGCACGCTCTTCATCGTGGCCGAGGACGTCGACGGCGAGGCTCTGTCCACCCTCGTGGTGAACAAGATCCGCGGCACCTTCACCTCCGTGGCCGTCAAGGCCCCGGCGTTCGGTGACCGTCGCAAGGCCATGCTCGAGGACATCGCGACCCTGACCGGTGGTCAGGTCGTAGCCCCCGAGGTCGGCCTCAAGCTCGACGCTGTCGGCCTGGAGGTCCTGGGCCGGGCGCGTCGCATCGTGGTGACCAAGGACAACACGACCATCGTCGACGGCTCGGGCAGCGCCGACGAGGTCAAGGCCCGTGTCGCCCAGCTGCAGGCCGAGATCGAGCGTACCGATTCCGACTGGGACCGCGAGAAGCTGCAGGAGCGAGTCGCCAAGCTCGCCGGTGGCGTCTGCGTGATCAAGGTCGGCGCGGCCACCGAGGTCGAGCTCAAGGAGAAGAAGCACCGGATCGAGGACGCGGTCTCCGCGACCCGCGCCGCGATCGAGGAGGGGATCGTCGCCGGTGGCGGCTCTGCCCTCATCCACGCGGTGGCGGCGCTCAAGGGCGACCTCGGGCTGACCGGTGACGAGAAGACCGGCGTCTCGATCGTTCGCAAGGCGGCCGTCGAGCCGCTGCGCTGGATCGCCGAGAACGGTGGCGAGCCTGGCTACGTCGTCACCTCCAAGGTCGCCGAGCTCGAGCCGGGCAGTGGCTACAACGCCGCCACCGGCGAGTACGGCGACCTGATCGCCGCCGGTGTCATCGACCCTGTGAAGGTCACGCGCTCCGCGCTGGCCAACGCGGCGTCGATCGCCTCCCTGCTGCTCACCACCGAGACCCTCGTGGTGGAGAAGCCGGAAGACGACGAGCCGGCTGCGGCCGGGCACTCGCACAGCCACTGATCGGCTGAGCGTTCGTCTCGAACACCCGACAGGGGTCCTTCCACCGAGGAAGGGCCCCTGTCGTGCGTCCGGGCACGATTGAATCGGCGTCCTCCTGCAACACGCAAACCTAAACCGTGGTACCCCCGGCCCGGTGACATGTGTCACCGCTTCCGGCCACCACATGTTCACCCGATGGGAGTTCCAGGCTGGCCAAGAGGCGATACTGTTCAGCGAACTGCAACACCATCAAGCCCTCTGTGCGGGGAACGGCGCTCCGGCGCTGGTCACCGGGGAATGCGGTGGTGAGGCAGGAAGCAGCGAACTTCACTCGGGGACAACAGGGGGTGAAGAACATGGTTTCCGCTGATTCCAACCAGTTCGGCCAGGAGCTCGTGGCCGGTGCGCAGACCGGTGACCCGGCCGCCGTGCACGCGCTCATCGCCGCGGTCCGACCCGTGATCCTGCGCTACTGCCGTTCGCGGCTCGGCAGCTACGCCGGTGGGCTCGAGACCGCAGACGACGTCGCCCAGGAGACCTGCGTCGCGATCCTGAAGGGCCTGGAACGCTATCAGAGCTATGGCGCTCCGTTCTCCGCCTTCGTCTACGCCATTGCGGCCAACAAGGTTGCCGACGCCCAGCGCGGCTTCCGGCGTTCTGCGGTTCTGGTGGAGGAGTTTCCCGATCGGGCCGAACCGTCGCCGACACCAGAGGAACGCGTCGTCACCTCCGCCAGCGTCCGTGCGACCAACGAGCTGCTGGGGCGGCTGCCCGACAAGACCCGCCAGGTGCTTCTGCTGCGGGCGAGCGGCATGGCCGCCGACGTGGTGGGTGCCCGGCTCGGGATGACCCCCAACGCCGTGCGGGTGGCCCAGCACCGAGGTGTCGTCAAGCTGCGGCAGCTGATCGAGGACTCCGAGGAGCACCGAGAGCTCTTCGACGGACTGATCAGGCCGGTCGTCGGCTCCTCACAGCAGCTGGGCATGGCCGTCGGCTACTGAGCCCGGGCCGACGGCTGACGGGGATCGGCCGGATGCGTGGGCGGATAAGATGGCCCTCTCCCCTGGCGTACGCGTGAAAGGCCCTCGACTGTGTCCTCTCTTCCCGGTCTCAGTGGCGCGGGTGTGCCTGAGCCCTTCGCCACCCTCGGGCTCACCTTCGACGACGTGCTGCTGCAGCCGGCGGAGAGTGACATCATCCCGTCCCAGGTGCAGACGGAGTCGCAGGTCTCCAAGCGCATCCGGGTCAAGGTGCCGCTGGTGTCCTCGCCGATGGACACCGTGACCGAGGCCAGGATGGCGGTGGCGATCGCCCGCCAGGGCGGGCTGGGCATCATCCACCGCAACCTGTCGATCGAGGACCAGGCGCACCAGGTCGACGTCGTCAAGCGCTCCGAGGCCGGGATGATCGACGAGCCGGTCACCATCTCGCCCGAGGCGACCATCGGGGAGGCCGACGCTCTCTGCGGCCGCTTCCGGATCTCCGGTGTCCCGGTCGTGGACCGCGACCTGACTCTGCTCGGCATCGTCACCAACCGCGACATGCGCTTCGAGAGCGACCCGTCCCGCCTCGTCGGGGACGTGATGACGCGGATGCCGCTGGTCACCGGCCCGGTCGGGATCAGTGGCGAGGACGCCATGCGGCTGCTGGCCCAGCACAAGATCGAGAAGCTCCCGCTGGTCGATGAGCGGAACCGGCTGCGCGGGCTGATCACCCTCAAGGACTTCGTGAAGTCCGACCAGTACCCCGACGCCTCGAAGGACGACCAGGGCCGGCTGCGCGTCGGTGCGGCCGTCGGCTTCTTCGGTGACTCCTGGAAGCGGGCCATGGCGCTCGTCGAGGAGGGTGTCGACCTGCTGGTCGTCGACACCGCGCACGGACACTCCCAGGGCGTCATCGACATGGTGCGTCGGCTCAAGGCCGACCCGGCCGTCGCGGGCGTCGACGTCGTCGGCGGCAACGTCGCCACGTACGCTGGGGCCAAGGCCCTCGTCGAGGCCGGCGTGGACGGGGTGAAGGTGGGCGTGGGCCCCGGCTCCATCTGCACCACGCGTGTCGTCGCCGGCGTCGGCGTGCCGCAGGTGACCGCCATTCACAACGCCTCGCGGGCCTGCCGCCCCGCCGGGGTACCCCTGATCGGCGACGGCGGCCTGCAGTACTCCGGCGACATCGCCAAGGCTCTCGTCGCCGGTGCCGACACCGTGATGCTCGGTTCGCTGCTCGCCGGCTGCGAGGAGAGCCCCGGCGACCTCGTCTTCCTGAACGGCAAGCAGTTCAAGACCTACCGCGGGATGGGGTCCCTCGGCGCCATGGCCTCGCGCGGACGCAGCGCGTCCTACTCCAAGGACCGCTACTTCCAGGGCGACGTGACCACCGACTCCCAGCTGATCCCCGAAGGCATCGAGGGTCAGGTTCCCTTCCGCGGACCCCTCGCCGCCGTCGCCTACCAGCTGGTGGGTGGGCTGCGCCAGTCGATGTTCTACACCGGCGCCGCCACCATCCCCGAGCTGCAGGAGCGCGGCTCCTTCGTCCGGATCACGTCCGCCGGACTGCGCGAGTCCCACCCGCACGACATCCAGATGACCGTCGAGGCGCCTAACTACTCGGGGTAGTCCGCACGCCGTTCGCGGCGCTCCGACGTGCCCACTCGACGCTGTGCGCCGTAGCTCTGCGCGGCAGACCGTTAGGGTTTGGGGCATGTACGACATCGGGCTTTCCAAGCGGGCGCAGCAGGCTTTTGCGTTCGACGACATCACCATCGTGCCGTCGCGGCGGACGCGGGGGGACGAGGAGGTGTCGATGGCGTGGCGCATCGACGCGCAGACCTTCGCCTTCCCGATGGTGGCGGCGCCGATGGACTCGGTGATGTCCCCGGCGACCGCGATCGCCGTCGGACGGCTGGGTGGGCTCGGGGTGCTCAACCTCGAGGGACTGTGGACCCGGTACGAGGACCCGGCGACGCGCTATGAGGAGATCGCGTCCATCGAGGACCCGGTGGAGGCGACGCGGCGGATGCAGCAGATCTACGCCGAGCCGATCAAGGAGGAGCTGATCGGGCGGCGGGTGGCCGAGATCCGTGCGGCCGGGGTGCCGGCGGCCGGCGCGCTCTCGCCCCAGAACACCAAGGCGTACGCGAAGGCCGTGGTCGACTCCGGTGTCGACTTCTTCGTCATCCGGGGGACGACGGTCTCGGCCGAGCACGTCTCGCGCGAGTCCGAGCCGCTCAACCTCAAGCAGTTCATCTACGACCTCGACGTCCCCGTGATCGTGGGCGGCTGCGCCACCTACCAGGCTGGGCTGCACCTGATGCGGACCGGCGCGGCCGGCGTGTTGGTCGGCTTTGGTGGGGGAGCGGCCTACACGACGCGTTCGGTGCTGGGGATCGCCGTGCCGATGGCCTCCGCCGTCGCCGACGTGGCTGCCGCCCGCCGTGACTACCTCGACGAGTCCGGCGGCCGGTACGTGCACGTCATCGCCGACGGCTCGGTGAACCTCTCCGGAGACATCGCCAAGGCCATCGCCTGCGGCGCGGACGCGGTCATGGTGGGCTCACCGCTGGCCAAGGCCTCGGAGGCTCCCGGACGAGGCTTCCACTGGGGTCCGGAGGCCTGGCACGCCACGCTGCCGCGCGGCGAGCGCGCGTACTTCGAGCCGGTCGGGACGCTGGAGCAGATTCTGCTCGGCCCCGCCACGGTGGGCGACGGTACCATGAACCTGGCCGGTGCCCTGCGCAAGGCCATGGCCACCACCGGCTACACCGACATCAAGGAGTTCCAGCGGGTCGACGTCGTCGTCGGTGGCGGAGCAGCGCTCTAGCCCGCCGCCCGGGGAGGCTCAGGACCTGGGCTTGACCGCCACCACCGGGCAGTCGGCGTTGAGCAGGACGGCCTGCGCGGTGCTGCCGGTGATCAGCTTGCCGACCGGAGACCGGCGGCGGATGCCGATCACGACCAGGTCGGCGACCACGTCCTCCGCGGCGGCCAGGATGCTGGCAGCTGCGGTTGCACCGTCGACCGGCTGCACGATCTTGTGCTCGATACCGGCCGCGGCGAGCTGGGCGCCGAGCGCGTCCAGGTCGGGGCCGGAGGCGAAGACCGGGTCTGAGTAGTCGCCGTCGCGACCGGTGTTGACGACGGTCAGGACCGCCCCGGTCGCCTTGGCCTGCTCGATGGCGTAGTCCACGGCGGCAGTGCCCTCGGGCGTGGGGATGTACCCCGTCACGATGTTCATCTGCTCACCCTACTGGGATCTCGAGGTGCGGCGCCGCGCTCCGCCGTAGGCTGACGCTCGTGGACGAGGTGGGAACGCCAGCCGGGACAGACGCCGGGACGTGGGCGGAGCTGCTGCGGTTGCGCGACAGCATCGACAACATGGACGCCGCGCTGGTGCACCTGCTGGCCGAGCGGTTCAAGATCACCCAGCAGGTCGGGGTCCTCAAGGCCGAGCACGGGCTGCCGCCGGCAGATCCCACCCGGGAGGGTCAGCAGATCTCCCGGTTGCGCTCGCTGGCTGTGGAGGCCAAGCTCGACCCGGAGTTCGCCGAGAAGTTCCTCGGCTTCGTCGTGGCCGAGGTCGTACGCCACCACCAGGCCCTCGCGGCACCCAGCCACGCGCCCTGAGCCAAGGCCCTCGAAGAGGTCGTCCCCCGGAGGGCGACAGAGGGGCTAACGACCCACGGGGTTGGTCCGCAGGGACCGCTCGTCGATCCGGCGGGCCTGCAGGCGTCCTTCGCTCACGCGGACCTCGAACTTGGTCTGCGGCCGGCTGGCCGGACCGACGGCCACAGAGCCGTCGCGCAGGTCGAAGGCGCTGTCGTGCCACGGGCAGACCATGCAGCCGTCGCTGACCGTGCCCTCGTGCATCGGGGCGCCGCGGTGGCTGCAGCGGTCGGCGTAGGCCACGATCCCCTCCGGCAGCCGGGTGAGCACCAGGGGTACGCCGTCCAGGTCGGCTGCGGTGAGCTCACCGGCCACGACCTCGGCCGGGTCGGCCAGGTCGCCCCACTCGGACTCGCTGTGCTGGAAGGCCGTGGTGTCCACCCCGACGCCCATCGCGTACGCGAGGTGGCCGCCCAGCCAGCCGCCACCGCTCACCCCGGCCATCCCGGCCAGCGACAGCAGGACGCCGAGCCCGCGACGCCCCCGCTTGCGGGCCACCCAGCTGGCGACGTAGGCCGACAGCGCGAGGGTGTTGAACGTCGCGTGCAGGAAGCCGACCCGCTTCTCGGCCCCCTCGGTGTAGCTCCAGTCGCTCAGACCGGTGTACATCGTGGGCAGGGCTGTCGCTACCCCGAGCCCGACGAGCGTGCTGGCCGCGTCGTCGTCGCCGAGGGCGTCGAAGGCCAGGGCGCACGACCAGGCCCCGATCGGGAACGCCACCAGCAGCGGGTGCAGCGGGTGCCCGATCGGGGTTCCGCTGGCCAGGTGCCGCAACGCCGGGCGTTGCACCACCGGAGCGACGAGCGTGGCGAGCTTCGCGGCCGGGGCGTCCAGGAACGAGGCCCGCTCGACGCTGGAGGTGGCCAGGTCCATCAGCTTGTTCAACACGAAGCTCTCCTCGGGGGTCTCAGGACTGCAGCACGGTCGTCACGGGGCCAGGACGAACGCTCACGGCCGTAACACGGTCGTCACGGGGCCAGGACGAACGCTCACGGCTGTAGCACGATCTTCACTGCGCCGTCCTCTTTCTTCTGGAAGATCTCATACATCTGCGGCGCCTGCTCCAGCGGGACCCGGTGGGTCGCGAAGGTGTCGACGCCCAGCGGGTCGTCGTCGGTCAGCAGCGGCAGGATGTCGTCGACCCACTTCTTCACGTTGGCCTGGCCCATCCGCAGCTGGATCTGCTTGTCGAACATCACCAGCATCGGCATCGGGTCGGCCATCCCGCCGTACACACCGCTGAGGGAGATGGTGCCGCCGCGCCGCACGATGTCGACGGCGGAGTACACGGCAGCCAGCCGGTCCACGCCGGCGGTCTTGAGCAGCGGCTGGGTAACGGCATCGGGCAGGTGCGCGGCGAAGCGCTGGACCAGCGAGGCACCGGGCGAGCCGTGCGCCTCCATCCCCACCGCGTCGACCACCGCGTCGGCTCCGCGGCCGTGGGTCATCTCGCGGATGACGTCGCCGAGGTCGGAGCCGTGCTCGTTCAGGTCCACGACCTCGATCCCGCGGGCCCGCGCGCGGGCGATCCGCTCCGGTACCAGGTCGACCGCAATCACCCGGCGGTCGGGGTCGTTGTGCTGGGCGATCCGGCAGGACATGTCGCCGATCGGGCCGAGCCCCAGGACCACGAGGGTGCCGTCCGGCGGCGCATCGGCGTAGGTCACCGCCTGCCAGGCCGTCGGCAGCACATCGGAGAGGTAGACGAAGCGGTCGTCCGGCGGCCCGTCCGGCACCTTGATGTGGGTGAAGTCGGCGTGCGGCACCCGCAGGTACTCCGCCTGGCCGCCGGGCACCTGGCCGTACAGCTTCGAGTAGCCGAACAGCGCCGCGCCCGAGCCCTGCTCGCGGACCTGGGTGGTCTCGCACTGGGTGTACAGGCTGAGGTCGCACATGTAGCAGTGGCCGCAGGAGATTTGGAAGGGAATCACGACGCGGTCGCCGGGGGCGAGGTTGGTGACCCCGCTGCCGACCTCCTCGACGATGCCCATCGGCTCGTGGCCCAGGATGTCGCCCGGGTCCATGAAGGCGCCGAGCACCTCGTACAGGTGCAGGTCGGAGCCGCAGATGTTGGTGCTGGTGATCTTGATGATGGCGTCGGTGGGCTCGGAGATGATCGGGTCCGGGACGGTCTCGACGGTGACCTTGCGTCGGTCCTGCCAGGTAACTGCTCTCATGTTCTGACCCGTACCCACCAGCACGAGTTTGAACGGGTCGGATCGAGCCAGGCCCCGACACCTAGACTGCCCGCGTGCCCGAGACCCTCGGGCGAGCCGACGAACGGGGTTGCAGGGCATGAGCCAGCCGGCCGACCGGACGACCGACCACGACCTGGTGATCGTGCTCGACTTCGGGGCGCAGTACGCGCAGCTGATCGCCCGCCGTGTACGGGAGGCCTGCGTCTACTCCGAGGTGATGCCCCACACCGCTTCGGTGGCCGAGATCGCCGCCCGCAAGCCCAAGGCGATCATCCTGTCCGGCGGGCCGCAGTCGGTCTACGCGCCCGGCGCGCCTCAGGTCGACCCGGCCCTGTTCGACACCGGCGTGGCCACCTTCGGGATCTGCTACGGCTTCCAGGCGATGGCCTCCGCGCTCGGCGGGGACGTGGCTCGGACAGGGCTGAGCGAGTTCGGCCGGACCGAGGCCACCATCGCCACGCCGGGGACGCTGCTCGCTGACCTGCCGGAGTCGTTGCGGGTCTGGATGAGTCACGGCGACTCGGTGGCCGCCGTACCCGCCGGGTTCACCGCCCTGGCCAGCAGTGCGGGCGCTCCGATCGCCGCGTTCGAGGACGCCGGGCGCGGGTTCGCCGGCGTGCAGTGGCACCCGGAGGTGCTGCACACCCAGGCCGGCCAGAAGGTCCTCGAGCGGTTCTTGTTCGAGATCGCCCACTGCACGCCGGACTGGACCGCGGCGAACATCGTCGACGACTCCGTCACCGCCGTCCGCGAGCAGGTCGGCGACGCCCAGGTGATCTGCGGCCTCTCCGGTGGCGTCGACTCCGCCGTGGCCGCCGCGCTCGTGCAGCGGGCGGTCGGGGACCAGCTGACCTGCGTCTTCGTCGACCACGGGCTGCTGCGGTCGGGCGAGGCCGAGCAGGTGAAGCGGGACTTCGTCGCCGCCACCGGCGTCGACCTGGTGGTCGTGGACGCCGCCGACCAGTTCCTGGACGCCCTGGCCGGCGTCAGCGACCCGGAGACCAAGCGCAAGATCATCGGCCGGGAGTTCATCCGCAGCTTCGAGGCGGCCGCCCGCGACCTCGTCGAAGGGAGTGCGGTGTCCGCCGGAGGCGGCGCTAGCCGCCAAGGCGTCGAGTTCCTCGTCCAGGGCACCCTCTACCCCGATGTGGTCGAGTCCGGCGGCGGCGAGGGCGCGGCGAACATCAAGAGCCACCACAACGTCGGTGGGCTGCCGGACGACCTGCAGTTCGCCCTCGTGGAGCCGTTGCGCGCGTTGTTCAAGGACGAGGTCCGCGCCGTCGGCGCCCAGCTCGGGCTGCCGGCCGAGATCGTCTGGCGGCACCCGTTCCCGGGCCCGGGGCTGGGCATCCGGATCATCGGCGAGGTCACCCGCGACCGGCTGGACATCCTCCGGCAGGCCGACGCGGTGGCCCGTGCCGAGCTCACCGCCGCCGGACTGGACCGCGACGTCTGGCAGTTCCCGGTGGTGCTGCTGGCCGATGTCCGCTCGGTCGGTGTCCAGGGCGACGGCCGGACCTACGGCCACCCGGTCGTGCTGCGGCCGGTTTCCAGTGAGGACGCGATGACCGCGGACTGGAGCCGGCTGCCTTACGACGTGCTCGAACGGATCAGCACCCGGATCACCAACGAGGTGCGTGAGGTGAACCGCGTGGTGCTCGACATCACCAGCAAGCCGCCGGGGACCATCGAGTGGGAGTAGCGGGGGAGTGGGAGTAGTCGTGCTGCCGGGAGCATCGCGTCGGTGCTGATCCTGCTGCCGCCGTCTGAGGGCAAGGCCTCGCCACGTCGCCGCGGGAACCCGGTCGACCTGGGCGCGCTCCCGTTCCCCGAGCTGACGCCGACCCGGCTCGCGGTCCGCGCAGCCCTGGTCGAGGCCAGCGGTCGTCCCGACGCCCTGCAGCTGCTGGACGTGGGGCCCAGCCTGGCACCGGAGGTACGCCAGAACCTCGCGCTGGCCACCACTCCCGGCGCCGCCGCGTCCAGCGTCTACACCGGTGTGCTCTACGACGCCCTGAACTACGCGTCCCTGTCGTCGTCGGCGAGGCGGCGAGCCAACCGCTTCCTGCGTGTCCAGTCAGCCCTGTGGGGACCGGTCGGGCCGACGGACCGGATCGCGCCGTACCGGCTCTCGATGGGCATCTCGCTGCCGGTTCTCGGGCCCCTGGCCGCGGTCTGGCGCGCGGTGCTGGCCGCACCCATGGCTGAGCTGGCCGGGACGGGTGTGGTGGTGGACTGCCGCTCTGCGACCTACGCCGCCGCCTGGCTACCCACCGGAGAGTCGGCGCGCCGGCTGGTCGGGGTTCGGGTGCTGACGGAAGTGGCCGGGCGCCTGACCGTCGTCTCGCACCTGGCCAAGCACACGCGCGGGCTGGTCGCCCGACAGCTGCTGGAGTGGCCTCGCCGGATCTCCACTCCTCGCCAGGTGGCCGACGTCGTGGCGACGACCTACCGCTGCGAGCTCGTCGACCTCGACCGCCGCGGCTTCCGGCTCGACGTCATCTGCTGATCAGCGTGGCGCGTCGGGCGAGGCCGGATCAGCCGGGTCAGCAGGCTCGGGCCGTGCGGCCGCTGCACTCGCCTGTGGCTGCTCCCAGGGCGCGCCTTCGCGGCCCCAGATGGGATCGGGTCCAGCGGGCGGGCGGGGCCACGGACCAGTGGCGGCTTGCGGGGGCGGCGGGTAGCCGGGCTGTCCCGGCATCTGGGTCGGCGGGCCGACGCGACGCTCCTCGGGCATCAGGAAGAGCGCGACCAGGTAGAGGAGGATCGGGGTGCCGCCGGAGACGACCGTCAGCACGGCGGTGACGACGCGGACCATGGTGGGGTCGACGTTGAGGTAGTGGCCGACGCCTCCGCAGACCCCGGCGAGCACCCGGTCGTCGGTGCTGCGCTCGAGCTTGCGTGGCGGTGCGGGGTAGCTGCTCATGGGATGGGTTCTCGTTGGGGTGCTCGGGTCGGGAAGGTTCACGGCGGTTCCTCGGGTCGTCGGGGGCACAGCAGGACGCGGAGACGGCGGTAGGGCGGTCAGGGGGAGCGGCGGGACAGCGCCAGACCGACGACGCCGACCAGTACGAGGACCAACGGGGCCACCGTCCTCAGGAGCGACCAGTTCAGCGAGCCGACCAGCGAGAGCCACAGGGCCCCCGCAGCGGTGGCGGCCAGGACGAGTCCGAAGACGAGGGCGACGACGTCGAGCCTGTGTGGCGGGGGCGGCGGGCGGGGGCTCATCGGCGCACCTTCAGCTGGCCAAGGTCGACGAAGAGGTGCAGCGTCAAGGTGGAGGCGGTGCCCGCCGACCGACCGGGCGGGCTCAGGGTCGCGGTGCCTGTACCGCCGCTGCCGCTCGTCACCGTCTGGTCGCCGACCTCGACCTCACCCAGGTTGACCCGGTAGTCGACCACCACGTTGGCCCCGGGCGGGGCGATGACCTCTAGCCGGCCGGTTCCCACGTGGGCGGTGTAGCTGGCGTCCTTCGTGGTCGGCAGGTGGCTGAGGTCGATGACCAGCTCACCCGCTCGTTGGCTGTCGCCGTCGGCCGGCAGCTGACTGAGCTGGGTGTAGCTGTGCCGGGCCGCGGACCACTGGTCGAGGTGGGTGACGGGCCCGGTGACCGTCGTGGCCAGCACGACCGGCACCAGCAGCAGGCCCAGGGGCAGCAGCCCGCGAGCCCGTCCCAGCCAGGTCGCCGCCACCAGGGTCAGACCGACCACCAGCAGCGCGGTGGCGGCGTACACCGAGGCGGTCACGGCCACGCCGGACTGGTCAGCCAGGGCGAGCCCCGTCAGCGCCAGTCCGAGCAGAGCCAGGCAGCTCAGCCGCAGCCTGCGGGCCGCCAGCCGGTCGCCACCCCGTCGGGGTGGGGTGGCGACCGCGTCGTCGGCCTCCGGCCGGCCGGCGGCGGAGGCGTAGATCCCGACCGGGTCCGGTTCGGCCAGGAAGGCCGTACGCGCGGCGAGCTCGGGGTCGGGGTCCTGCACGGAGGATCCGGCGATCGGCATCACAGGCCAGGTGGGGACCGGGGCAGCCGTCGTCGTCGGGACGGGTAGCCCGTGCTGCTGCGTGTGCTCCTCGACCCGGCGGCGCCACGCGGCCGCGGCCTCGGTGAACGGGGTGGGGGGGACCGGAGGTGCGACCGGTAGCGGGGCGGGTGCGTTCATCGACGAAGAGGCGGGCTTCGCAGACCGTGACCGGTAGAAGCCGAAGTACCAGATGGCGGCCGCGACCAGCGCCGGCCCGATACCGAAGGGCGTCAACGCTCCGACGGTGCCGAGGACGATGAGGCACGCCCCCGCCACCAGCACGATCCAGACGCCCTTCGGCCAGCGCCGGACGCCCTCGCCGAGCAGGTCGTCGGCGGGGGCCCTCGTCTGGCCCGCGAGCGGCAGCAGCAGCCAGCCCGCCAGGTAGAGGACCACGCCGACGCCGCCGCTGAGGGCCAGCAGCACCCACCCGACACGGACGAGCACCGGGTCGATGCCCCAGTGCTCGGCCACGCCGCCGCACAGACCGGCCACCTTGGTGTCGGCCGCGCTGCGGCGGACGGTCCTGATCGAGCTCATGGCCCCATCCTCGGTCGCCGCGGCGGAGGGCACCATCGGGGACGACCCCCAACCGGCCCTGTCTGTGGGGGTTGGGCCCGGGTCGCCCCCGGTGGTCAGGACCGCCCCCGCGTGGAACTCTTGACCCACGATGCCCACCACCGACAGCAGCCGCCTCCAGGCGCCGGCACCGCTGGGCGCGAGCGCGCTGCCGCCGCCCGCACTGCCAGCCGGACCTTCGCCCGTGGCGCCTCCCCGCGCGGACCCGCTCGAGGCCCGGCTCCTCGAGACCCTGCCTACGGGTCGGCCGCGCGCCACCCGGGTGGCCGAAGGAGCGGTCCTGGGCGGAGTCTGCACAGGCCTCGCCCGCCACCTGGGCTGGCCTGTGATGGCGATCCGGATCGGTTTCGTCGCCCTGATGGTCTTCCAGTTCCTGGGCGTCCTGGCCTACGGCGCCCTGTGGCTGCTGATGCCCGCGCAGGCGACGGTGGCCGCACCGGGACTGGAGTCAGCGAGCCGCGCCGGCCTTCGTGACCGCGCGGCGGTTCGCCGGCGGGCCGACTGGGGCATGCTGGCCGCGCTGACGGCGCTGGGGGCCGGGCTGCTCTGGCTGGTGCAGACCGCCGGGCTCGGGGTCAGTGCGCGGCTGTTCTGGCCGATCGCCTTCGCCTGCGCCGGGGCCGCCCTCGTCTGGCGCCAGGCCGACAGCGTGCAGCAGAAGCAGTGGCAGGCCGACGCCGGGGGCCGGTTCTGGCTCGCGCCGCTCGTGGCTCGAGGTGGTTGGCCGGCGCTGATCCGGGTCGTGATCGGTCTCGGTCTGGTCGGGGCGGCCTTCGGCCTGGTCGTGGCCCAGCAGGGCAACCTCGCTCAGCTGCCCGAGGTCCTCGCCATGACCACCCTGGCCCTGGCGGGCGTGGCGATCGTGGTGGCTCCCTGGCTGCACCGCTCCCGGACAGCTCTGCAGACGGCTCGGGCCGAGAAGGTCCGGGCCGACGCCCGCGCCGATATGGCCGCGCATCTGCACGACTCCGTGCTGCAGACCCTCGCCCTCATCCAGCGCCAGTCCGACGACCCCAAGGCCGTCTCCCAGCTGGCCCGCCGCCAGGAGCGTGAGCTGCGCACCTGGCTGTACGGCGAGGAGCTCGCCGGCACCACCCTCAAGGCGGCGCTGACCGCTGCCGCCGCCGAGGTCGAGGACGAGCGCGCCCTACCGGTCGAGCTGGTCGTCGTCGGCGACGCCGATCCGTCCGAGGCCGTCCAGGCTCTGGTGCAGGCGGCTCGGGAGGCGATGGTCAACGCGGCCAAGCACTCGGGTGCGGACAAGATCGACGTCTACGCCGAGGTGACCGAGGGCACGATCGAGGTGTTCGTCCGCGATCGCGGCCGCGGCTTCGACCCGGACGCCATCAACGAGGACCGGATGGGCGTCAAGGGCAGCATCATCAACCGCATGACGCGGCACCACGGCAGCGCCACCATCCGTTCCCGACCCGGGGACGGCACCGAGGTACGACTGGAGATCCGACCATGACCAACCCCGTAACTCCCGCCGGCCAGGCCGCGGCGACGCCGCCTCCCCCGCCCGAGCGGACCGGCCCGTACCGCGTGGTGGTCGTCGACGACCACGCCATGTTCCGGACGGGGGTCAAGGCTGAGATCGGCCAGGCGGTCCGCGTCGTGGGCGAGGGATCCGATGTCGACTCTGCGGTCGCCGCCATCACAGCCACCCGTCCCGACGTGGTGCTGCTGGACGTGCACCTACCCGGAGGTGGTGGGGTGGAGGTGCTGCGGCGCGTCCACGAGACGGTGCCCGATCAGAGGTTTCTCGCGTTGAGCGTCTCCGACGCGGCCGAGGACGTGATCGGGGTGATCCGGGCCGGCGCGCGAGGTTACGTGACCAAGTCGATCGACGGTCGTGAGCTGATCGACGCGATCCGTCGGGTGGCCGAGGGTGACGCGGTGTTCTCCCCACGGCTGGCCGGTTTCGTGCTGGACGCCTTCTCCGGCGCGATCGACCTGGCGGCGGTGGACGAGGATCTCGACCGGCTCTCCACCCGTGAGCGCGAGGTGCTGCGGCTGATCGCCCGCGGCTACGCGTACAAGGAGGTGGCGAAAGAGCTGTTCATCTCGATCAAGACTGTCGAGACCCACGTCAGCAGCGTGCTGCGCAAGCTGCAGCTCTCCAACCGGCACCAGCTGACGCGGTGGGCCACTGACCGCCGCCTCGTCTGACGAGGCTTCCCGCCGGCCGACGCCTTCCGCGAGAACGACGAAACCCGGCCGACCACGAGGGTCGACCGGGTTCTGGCGGTAGTGCTGAGGTCAGGCGCGAGCGCCCGAGCGCCGCTGGATGAAGCCGTAGATCACGAGCACGATGATCGCGCCGATGATCGAGGTGATCAGACCGGAGACGCTGAAGATGTCGCTGTACTTGACGTTGAAGATGAGCCCGCCCAGGAAACCTCCGAGAAGCGCACCCACGATGCCGAGGACGATGGTGGCGATCCAGCCGCCACCCTGACGACCGGGGAGGATCGCCTTGGCGATCGCACCTCCGATGAGGCCGATGACGATGTAAGCAATGATTGTTCCCATGCCGAGAAGGTTACGGCGTCAGCGGCACCTGATCAGGCACCTCGAGGGTCGCGTCAGGGGGCCAGGTTCGGTATCTCCGGGTTTGTCCTGACCGGAGCGGCACTCGGCTCCGTCTGGCCGGCTCGATTACGCTCGCGTCGTGCACCTGGCCACGCAGCTTCTCGTGCTGGCGCACCTGGTCGGTCTCGCGGCACTGCTCGGCGGGGTGCTGGCCCAGCTGCGGATCGTGGACCCCGAAGTCACCGGCGTGATGCTCGTGGGCGGTCTGACCGAGCTCGTCACCGGGGTTGCGCTGGTCGTCCTGGAGCTGACGGGCTCCGGACGGGTGTCGTGGTGGCCCCTTGGGATCAAGCTCGTGCTCACGTTGTTCGTCGTGCTGCTGCTGGTGCGGAACCGACGCTTCCTCTCCGTACCGCGTGGCCTGTGCGCCCTGATCGGGTTCTTGACGCTGGCCTCGACCGGGCTGGCGGTGCTCTGGCCGACGCCGCCAGGGCCGTAGTCCCAGGCCGGTAGGATCAGCCTCGGTGGGCCGAGGCTGAGGAGTGTGCACGATGAGGGATCGCGGGTGAGGCGGCACGAGCGGAGCGAGTACCAGCCCGCGCGGCGAGCGATGTGAGGCTCTCCGCCCGGGTCGACTACGCGCTGCGGGCGGTGTCCGAGCTCGCCGCGGCAGACGCCCCGCGTACGGTCGAGCAGCTGTCGGTGGCCCAGCGCATCCCGAACAAGTACCTGGAGAGCATTCTCGGGGAGCTGCGCCGGGGAGGGCTGCTGCGTAGCCAGCGCGGCCCCGACGGTGGCTACCGACTGGCTCGACCTGCCGCGGAGATCAGCATCGCGGACGTGATACGGGCTCTGGACGGCGAGCTCGCCAACGTCCGTGGCAGCCGGCCCGAGCACCTGGAGTACGTAGGTGCCGCCGCCCCGCTGCAGGAGGTCTGGATCGCCCTCCGCGCCTCCGAGCGGCTGATCTTGGAAGGTGTCAGCCTCGCCGACGTGGCCGCGGGAAAGCTGCCCGCGGCTGTGGTCGACCTCGTGGCGAACCCGGCCGCCTGGAAGTAGCGGAAGCGGCGACCGCAGCGCCCGCCCACCCAGCCCTGCTCGTCCCACCCGAAGCGGGAGCGAGGCCCTACAAGAGGGGTCGCAACGGCGTCAGCACCGTCTCGGAGAACTTGACCATCGCGTGCCGGCGCGACCAGGCGGGCAGCGTCAGCTCGACGGTGTTGGAGGAGTCGAGCCGGAAGATCTCCTCCATCTGACGGGCCACCTCAGCGTTGTAGACCTCCATGTTGATCTCGTAGTTGCCCGCGAGGCTCAGCCGGTCGAGGTTCGCGGTCCCGATGGTCGACCACTGGCCGTCGATGGTCGCGGTCTTGGCGTGCACCATGGCGCCCTGGTAGAGGAACAGCCGGATCCCGGCGCGGAGCAGCTGGCCGTAGAAGCCACGCGACAGCCAGTCGGCCACGATGTGGTTCGACTCGGCCGGCACGACGATCCGGACATCGACGCCGCGGCGGGCGGCCCGGATGAGGCTGTCCAGGATGTCGGAGTCGGGGATCAGGTAGGCGTGGGTCAGGTAGATGTGGTGCGAGGCCCGTTCGAAGGCGTCCAGGTACACGCTGCGGATCGGGTAGACGAGGTTGCGCGGGATGTTGCGGTGGATGCGGATGTCCGGCTGCCAGGTCAGGCCGCCCACGTCGGGCAGCGCTGGTCGACGCCGGCCACGGTTGAGGTTCCAGAAGTCGACGAACGCGTTCTCCGCGTCCCAGACGATGTCGCCGGTGAGCCGGGCGTGCGTGTCGCGCCAGTCGGTCGCGTAGAGGCTGCCGATGTTGTAGCCGCCGAGGAAGGCCACGGACTCGTCGACCACCATCAGCTTGCGGTGGTCGCGACCGGAGTTCCGGAGGCCGGGCCAGGCGCGGGCGATCGGGTGCCGGCGGACGGAGATGCTCGGCGGGAAGTGGTAGAACTTCCGCGGTACCACCAGGTTCGCGAACTCGTCGAAGATGACGTAGACCTTGACGCCCCGCTCGGCGGCTTCGACCAGCGCGTCCTTGAACTGCTGGCCGACCGGGTCGGACTTCCAGATGAAGGTCTCGAAGAAGATCTTGGTGCGAGCCTGGCGGATGGCCCCGAGCATGTCGCGGTAGAGGTCCTCGCCGTAGGTGTAGACGGTGACCTCTGAGCTGCCGGCGGTGACCGAACGCGGTGCGACCCGCGGGAAGACGACGGGCTTGCGGACCTTCTTGCGACGGTGGTCCACCACGGCCAGCGCGAGCAGCGTGCTGCCCTGGACGGCTGCGACCCCCAGCAGCACCTGCCGCAGGGTCCGGCGCACCCGGGACTTCCTCCACCACATGTCTCTAACGGTAACCCCGCCGACCGCGGGCCGGGGTCGCCCGCCGAGGTCCGGGGGCGGCGAGGCACAGGGTCGTTGTCGGTTCCGGCGTCTAGGGTTGGGCCCGACATGACGAGCCTGCCCCAGCCCTCCTACGACCTCCCCGGCACGACCCGGGAGCTGTTGGCCGGACTACCCGATGAGTTCGGAGAACGAGCGATGCCGCGTACCCGCAAGGCCGCCTCCCGGCTGAGCGCGGAGGCCCTGCTGGACGGCCTCAACCCGCAGCAGCGCGAGGCGGTCATCCACGAGGGTGGCCCGGTGCTGGTGGTCGCCGGTGCCGGCTCGGGCAAGACGCGGGTGCTGACGCGCCGGATCGCGTACCTGGTCGGCGAACGCAAGGCGCACCCCGGCTCGGTGCTCGCGATCACGTTCACCAACAAGGCGGCGGCCGAGATGCGGGGCCGCGTGGTCGAGCTGGTCGGCAACCGGGCGAAGCTGATGTGGGTCTCCACCTTCCACTCGGCCTGTGTACGCATCCTGCGTTCGGAGATCGGCCGCTTCGGCCTCGGCCGCAACTTCTCCATCTACGACGACGCCGACTCCAAGCGGCTGATGCAGCTGGTGGCGAACGACCTCGAGCTCGACCCGAAGCGCTTCCCGGTGCGGGTGATCATGAACTGGGTCTCCAACTGCAAGAACGAGCTGGTCGACCACGAGACCGCGCGCAGCCGGGCCGCCGAGGGGGTTGAGCAGTCCTACGCCGAGGCCTACACCGAGTACCAGCGTCGGCTCATCGCGGCCGAGGCGCTCGACTTCGACGACCTGATCATGACTGCGGTGCACCTGCTGCAGGCCTTCCCCGACCTGCGCGAGCAGTACCGTCGCCGCTTCCGCCACGTGCTGGTCGATGAGTACCAAGACACCAACCACGCCCAGTACGTGCTGGTCCGCGAGCTGTGCTCGGCGGAGGTGGAGAGCTCGCCGGAGGTGGTGGCAGCGGAGGCGCCAGAGCTGATGGTGGTGGGCGACTCCGACCAGTCGATCTACGCCTTCCGCGGCGCCACCATCCGCAACATCAACGACTTCGAGTCCGACTTCCCGGGCGCCCGGACGATCATGCTCGAGCAGAACTACCGCTCGACCCAGACCATCTTGAGCGCGGCCAACGCCGTCATCACCCAGAACGCCGGGCGCAAGCCCAAGAACCTGTGGTCCGACGCCGGCGACGGCGCGCCCGTCGTCGGGTACGTGGCCGACACCGAGCACGACGAGGCTCAGTTCGTGGCCGGCGAGATCGACCGGCTGAGTGACGCCGGTGAGGGCCGCTACGGCGACACGGCCGTCTTCTACCGCACCAACGCCCAGTCGCGCGCCTTCGAGGAGGTGTTCATCCGCGTCGGGCTGCCGTACAAGGTGGTCGGAGGGGTGCGCTTCTACGAGCGCCGCGAGGTGCGGGACGCGATCGCCTACCTGCGGGCCATCAGCAACCGGGCCGACGACGTGTCCGTGCGCCGCATCCTCAACGTCCCGAAGCGGGGGATCGGCGACCGGGCCGAGGCTGCGGTCGCCGACCTCGCCGCGCGGATGCGCATCAGCTTCGGCGAGGCGCTGCGCCGGGTGGACGACATCCAGGGCCTCGCCACCCGGTCGGCCAACCAGCTCCGTGGCTTCGCCGACATGATGGACGCGCACGAGGCGATGGTGGCCGAGGGACTCTCCGCCGACGCCATCTTGACCAGCGTCCTCGAGCAGTCGGGCTATCTCGCCGAGCTGCAGGGCTCGGCCGACCCGCAGGACCAGACCCGGCTCGAGAACCTGATCGAGCTGGTCACCGTGGCGCGGGAGTTCGTCAGTGGGGTGGCCTTCCTCGCGGCCGCCGACTACGGCGACGTGGACGCGCCCGATGACGGGCAGGCGCCCGACGGCGTGGACGAGTTCGGTGTGCTGCGCGGCGTCGACCCGCTGGCTCCCGTCCGCGATCGAGTGCTGGCCCTCGACCCCGAGCAGGACCTGGCCGCGGGAGCGGCGGAGGTGGACGCCTCGCTCGGCGCCTTCCTCGAGCGAGTGGCCCTGGTAGCCGACTCGGACCAGATCCCGTCCACTCCCGACACCGAGAACGCTGGGGTCGTCACCTTGATGACGCTGCACACGGCCAAGGGGCTGGAGTTCGACACGGTCTTCCTGACCGGCTGCGAGGACGGCGTCTTCCCGCACCAGCGGGCGTTGTCCGACCCGGCCGAGCTGGCCGAGGAGCGACGGCTCGCCTATGTGGGGATCACCCGGGCGCGGAAGCGGCTGTACGTCTCCCGGGCCGTCGTCCGAGCGGCGTGGGGCACTCCGCAGCACAACCCACCGAGCCGCTTTCTCGCCGAGATTCCCGAACGGCTGCTGGACTGGCGGCGGACCGAGCGTGCGATCAGCTCGTGGCGCAACACCTCGGCCACCTCACGGTCGAACACCAGCTGGCGCGACACCGTGGGCTACGGGGCTGGGAAGCCGATCGGGCGGAAGGTGCCCGTGCTGACCGCAGGAGACCGGGTGCTGCACTCGACGTTCGGCCTCGGCTCAGTCGTCGCGACCTCGGGTGGAGGCGATGACGCGAAGGCCGACGTGGACTTCGGGTCGGCGGGTCTCAAGCGGCTCTCACTGCGGCATGCCCCGCTTGAGAAGCTCTGAAACCGAGCGTTCCAGGGTCCAGCGCGAGCTCTTGGCGGCCTTCGACAGCCTCAGGGCCGGTGGTTACGGCCTGAGGCCGTGGGCGTTCAGCCAGCTCACCGGGTTGACGGCCTTGTAGACGTCGCCCGGGGTGATCCCGGCGGGGTAGATCTCGAAGTGCACGTGCGGGCCGAAGGTGCGGCCGGTCATGCCGATCGCGCCGACGACCTGGCAGGCCGAGACGTTCTGGCCGACGCTGACCGACACGGTGGACATGTGTGCCATCAGTGACGAGGTGCCGTCGGGGTAGCGGATGGCCACGTAGTTGCCGGCCCAGCCGCTGGCCGGGCCGGAGCCGGCGTTGGTGACCACGCCGGCCGAGGCAGCATGGAGAGGGGTGCCGACGGGAGCGGAGAAGTCGAACCCGGTGTGGTAACGGGACCAGGAGCCGACCTGGCCGAACCGTGCGGCCACGCTGTAACCGGTGGTGACGGGCATGCAGCTCTTGCCGCCGCTCGCGGCTGCCGGTGCCGCAGGAGTGGTGGAGGAGGTGGAGGAACCGTCGGAGCTGCCCGCGGCCGCCACGGGGTTCGCATCCTTGACGAGCTTGTCCTTGACGAGCTGGCTGCCCTTCTTCTCCGTCGACTCGGAGGCGGACTCGAGCGACTTCTCGCGGGCGTCTGCCGCCTTCGAGGTGGCCGACGAGGCGATCTGGGCGTCGGTCTTGCTGAGTTCCTCGGCGCGCTGGTCGGCCAGGCTCTTCAGGCGAGCGGCGTCCAGGGCGGGGCGGACGTCGCTACGGCTGGTGATCCGTGCGTTGCGGTCGAACGCGGACGGCACGGCGAGGGAGGGGTTCTTGGTGACCTGGGTCCGCGTGGCGGCGACCTGGGTGCTTTCAGCGTGCCCCGTCAGCACCATCGATCCGGCGACACCGAGGCCGAGGAGCGACACGGCAAGGGCGGCGACACCGTGCTGGAGCCAGCCGCGCTTGTCCTGCTTGATGTCCTCAATCAGCGCACGCCGCGCAGGCGCGTCTGGCGACGGGAACGTGGGCACTCAGGATCTCCTCGGACGATGGACTCGGGCCGCTTGCTCGTACTTTGTGCAGTGGCCCCATCGCGCGGTGCATGCATCGCTTCCCCCGAGGACCTGCCAGCAGCAGACTGGAAGACCATAACGGAAAGGTAACGCCCGACAAAAGCGGTCGGCGTTCCCACCGGCCGGCTGAGCGTAGGAGTGTGAGCGAACTCTCGCCCGGTGCGCTTAGCGGGTGATGACGCCGGCGGCGCGGAGCCACGGCACCGGGTCGACTGCTCGGTAGATGTCGCCGTACGTGACCCCCGACGGGTAGAGCTCGAAGTGCAGGTGCGCTCCGAAGGCCCGTCCGGACTGTCCGACGTAGCCGATCACCTGGCCGGCCGCGACGGTCTGACCCGCGCTCACCGCCATCGAGGACATGTGCGAGGACATGGTGGTCATGCCGTCGGCGTGCAGGACGGCGACGTGGTTGCCGGACCAGTTCCCGGAGTTGCCGGCGTAGAGCACGGTTCCGGACTTCACGGCCCGGATGGGGGTGCCGTAGGCCGCCCGGACGTCCAGGCCGGTGTGGTAGCGCGCCCACAGCCCGACCTCGCCGAACCCCGCGCCGACCACGGCACCGGGTACGGGGGAGAAGCCGGCGCCCCCGGTGTCGGTGGGCAGTGGGGCCGGATCGGCCGTCGGTGTCGTCACGGTCGACTGCTGGGCCGCGGCGGCCGCTGCAGCCGCGGCGGCGGCGCGAGCAGCTGCAGCGGCGAGGCGTGCGGCGACGGCTCGGTCGAGGGCTTCCTTGGCGAGCTCGGCACCCTTGGTCCGGGTGTCCAGCCCATCGGCGTCCAGCTGTTGCTGGCGGGCCTTGCTGGTCTTTGTCCGAGCCGTCCGACTGACCTCATCGGCGCTCTTGGCCAGCTCCTCGGCCCGCTGAGCGGCGCGCTCGGCCACGATGGCCTCGCGCAGTCTGGTCGGCTCGACCTCGTCAGCGCCCGGAAAGGCCAACAGCACGTCGGGGTCGACCGTCGGGGTCGGGGAGGCGGCGGGCAGCGTACGGCTGAGGGGAGCGGTGGGCGACGGGGTCCGTGGAGCCGCACTGCTGGCCAGAGCGCCGGTGCCGGCGAGCGCGATGCCGACCACCGAGACGCCGAGGGCGAAGGCCGTGTTCGAGAGCCAGCCACGACGCTCGACAGTCGCGGCGGACCGCAGCGTCGGCTGGGCTGGCATGGAGAACTCCCTCGTCATCGGTCCAGGAGGGGGAAGGCTGCCCGGAACTGCTTCTTCATGGTATGCGATGAGTCTTGACTGCGGGGGGCTCTGGGAGCAGGGTCTTAAGTCCCCAACGTGGTCCCGAGTCCGCCTCCCGAAGGATGTTCGTCGCCGGGCCGCTGCCGGATCGCTGCTCACCTCTGGTCGGCCAGTCGCAGTAGCCTGACGCTCGTGCCCCCTGCTCCCGAGAACCGCGCCCCTGTCGTGCCCGGGTCCGGGCGGCTGCGGGTCGTGGTCGCCAAGCCGGGACTGGACGGTCACGACCGCGGCGCCAAGGTGGTAGCGCGGGCGCTGCGGGACGCCGGGATGGAGGTCATCTACACCGGTCTGCACCAGACGCCGGAGCAGATCGTGGCCACCGCGCTGGCCGAGGACGCCGACGCGATCGGCCTCTCGGTGCTGTCCGGCGCCCACCTCACGCTCTTCTCACGGGTCCTCGACCTGCTGCGGAGCAACGACGCTGCCGACATCGTGGTCTTCGGTGGCGGCATCATCCCGCCGGCCGACGCCGAGGCGCTGACCGCCATCGGGGTCGCCCAGGTGTTCACCCCGGGGGCCTCGATGGCCGAGATCGTCGACTGGGTGCGCCAGCACGTAGGCCTTTCCCGCGAGCTCTGAGCTTCCCGGGGTGTCCGCGTCGGGGCCGACGCCCCGGCTCGGTGCTGCCCGAGGGTGACGCACTAGGCTCGTCCAGGGTCGGAACTTTGAGACCTACACGCAGGAGGCAACGGTGGATCTGTACGAGTACCAGGCTCGCGACATCTTCGAGGCGCACGGCGTACCCGTGCTGCGCGGCATCACCGCGACGACGCCGGAGGAGGCCGAGACCGCTGCTGCGGAGCTGGGCACCCCTGTGGTCGTGGTGAAGGCCCAGGTCAAGGCCGGTGGTCGCGGCAAGGCGGGCGGGGTCAAGATCGCCCGCACGCCGGCCGAGGCGAAGGAGCGGGCCACCGACATCCTCGGGCTGGACATCAAGGGCCACACCGTGCGCACCGTGATGGTCACCGAGGGCGCCGACATCGCCGAGGAGTACTATTTCTCCCTGCTGCTGGACCGGGCGAACCGCCGTTACCTCGCCATGTGCTCCAAGGAGGGCGGCATGGAGATCGAGCAGCTGGCCGTCGAGCGCCCGGAGGCCCTCGCCCGCATCCCGGTCGACCCGATCGTGGGCATCGACCAGGCCAAGGCCGACGAGATCGTCGCCGCTGCCGGTTTCGACGCCGCCGATGCGGCCGAGCTGGCCCGGGTCTTCCAGCTGCTGGGCAAGGTCTACGAGGGCGAGGACGCGACCCTGGTCGAGGTCAACCCGCTGGTCAAGACCGGCTCCGGGGAGATCGTGGCGCTGGACGGCAAGGTCTCGCTGGACGAGAACGCCGACTTCCGGCACGCAGAGCACGCGGCCCTGGTGGACAACTCGGCCACGGACCCGTTGGAGAACGCGGCCAAGGAGAAGGGCCTCAACTATGTCAAGCTCGACGGCTCCGTGGGCATCATCGGCAACGGTGCGGGTCTGGTGATGAGCACCCTCGACGTCGTGGCCTACGCCGGCGAGCAGGTCCCGGGCACGCCCAAGCCGGCCAACTTTCTCGACATCGGCGGGGGCGCCAGCGCCGAGGTGATGGCGAACGGCCTGGAGATCATCCTCGGCGACAAGCAGGTGAAGAGCGTATTCGTCAACGTCTTCGGCGGCATCACGGCCTGCGACGCGGTGGCCAACGGCATCGTGCAGGCGTTCGAGCTGCTGGAGGGACGCGGCGAGGCCGTCACCAAGCCGCTGGTCGTCCGGCTGGACGGCAACAACGCCGAGGAGGGGCGCCGCATCCTCACCGAGGCGGCACTGCCCGGACTCGAGCAGGTGGACACGATGGACGGAGCGGCCCAACGGGCTGCCGAGCTGGCTGCGAACTGAGGACCTGACATGGCAATCTTCCTGAACTCCGAGTCCAAGGTCATCGTGCAGGGCATGACTGGCTCCGAGGGGCGTAAGCACACCTCCCGGATGCTGGCCTCCGGCACTCAGATCGTCGGTGGTGTGACGCCCGGCAAGGGCGGTCAGAGCGTCGACTTCGCTCCGGCCGAAGCTGCCGGCTCCGCCGGCAAGGGCACCGCCGTCCCGGTCTTCAACTCCGTGGGCGAGGCCGTCGAGGCGACGGGCGCCAATGTGACCGTCATCTTCGTCCCCGCCAAGTTCACCAAGGCGGCGGTCGTGGAGGCCATCGAGGCCAAGATCCCGCTGGCCGTGGTGATCACCGAGGGGGTCCCGGTCAAGGACAGTGCCGAGTTCTTCGCGCTGTCCCAGGGCTCGGCCACGCGGTTGATCGGTCCGAACTGCCCGGGCCTGATCTCGCCCGGACAGTCGAACGCCGGCATCATCCCGGCCGACATCACCAAGGCCGGTCGGGTCGGCCTGGTCTCCAAGTCCGGCACGCTGACCTACCAGATGATGTATGAGCTGCGGGACTTCGGTTTCTCGTCGGCGGTCGGCATCGGCGGCGACCCGGTGATCGGGACCACCCACATCGACGCGCTGCAGGCATTCCAGGACGATCCCGACACCGACGCGATCGTGATGATCGGTGAGATCGGCGGCGACGCCGAGGAGCGGGCCGCCGAGTACATCCTCGCCAACGTGACCAAGCCGGTCGTGGGCTACGTCGCCGGCTTCACCGCTCCGGAGGGCAAGACCATGGGCCACGCCGGCGCCATCGTCTCCGGTTCGTCCGGCACCGCTGCCGCCAAGCAGGAGGCCCTCGAGGCCGCTGGCGTCAAGGTCGGCAAGACCCCGAGCGAGACCGCTGAGCTGATGCGCCAGATCATGCGGGGCCTGGCCGGCTCCTGACCGTCCCCCACCTGGTGCCCTCAAGGCCGACTTCACCCCTGCGCGAGCGAGGGCGAGGTCGGCCTTTGCGGTACAAAGTGGGGTTACGGGGTTACGAGGTCTGGGTCATCCGCTGGCCGGCCCGGACGGCCACGGCGTCCCACTCGGACCGGGTGAGGTCGTAGCCGCCGTCGAGGGAGTTGAGGAAGGAGTAGGCCACCTTCTTGCCCGAGGAGACGATGCCCACCCGGTACTGCTGGGTGCCCTTGGTGGACTTCTGCGACACCGTCGACGTCCAGCCGGACACCCTGGTGCCCGAGGCTCCGGGCCCGGCGACCTTCGCCGGCTCACTGACCGTCGCCGTCAGCTGCCGTTTGCTGCAGCTCTTGAGGTCGTCGCGGATCTTCTGGGCGAAGTCGGTCGCGGCCTGCTCGCTCTTCATGGTGAGCACGATGTCGTTCAGGCCGAACTTCGCGCTGCTCGGCACGAGGTAGACCCTCGTGCTGGCCGACGTGGCCCCGGTCCTGGACCAGGTGACCGTCTCGCACTGCGAGCCCAGGAAGGTGTCGGTCGGCTGTTCGGCGGGCGTGGCCACCCAGCTCTCGTCGGCGTTTCCGGCCGGAGGCAGGTCACCGGTGGCGAGGAAGCCGGGGACGTCGCCGCCTAGCGGCGGGGGTCCCGGGGTGACGGTGGGCGAGACGGCGCAGGTGCCGCCCGCCGCCTGGCACTGGGTGTCGGTGACCGCGGCGAGCGCGCGGCCCACGACGGCCACGCGGAGCGCCTTGCCCGGCTGCGCCGCATCCAGGACGTTGACCACCCGGCCCGTGCGGCTGAGGGCGATGCTGTGCCACTGGGTCTTGCCACCGGTCAGGGCGTTGACCACCAGCCCGGACGCCTGGTCACCGATCCCGGTCACCGTGGCGCCGTTCACGATGTAGGAACCGGCTGCCGCGCAGCCGCCGAACGCCTTCGCCGCAAGCGCGTAGGCCTGGGCCGCGTCCTCGGGCGAGGCGTACGCCGTCGCCTGGTGCAGGACGCTCGGTGCGGCCCTGCCGCTGCTGCTGAGCAGCTGCAGCACCTGCTGCTGGGCCGGCGGCTGTCCCTCGACCGGGTCGTCGGTCAGGCAGGCGGCCGTCGGGGCGTCGGGGCCGGCGCCGCGAGCAGTGAGCGCCACCTTCCACGTCCGGCTGCCGTCGATCGCGGCCGCCTCGGCCGGGCTGAGCAGCTGGGCGTCCGCGAGAAGGGCGTTCGGGTCGGCCGTGGGCGAGCCCGAGCCGGCGGGCGTGCTGACACCGGCCGAGGGACTTGGCGTCACCTGGGTGCCAGGCGTGCCCACCGAGGTCACGGCGTAGATGAGGGCGGCCCCGACCACGATCACCGCGACCAGTCCGCTGGCCAGCAGGGCGAGACGGCCACGTCGGCCCAGCAACCGGCGGTGCGGCTCGTCCTCGTCCGGAGCGGGTTTGCGGCTGCCCGACGCGGTCCGCGGGAGCAGCGTGGTCGCGTCCTCGTCCACCGTCGCCGGGCGGCGCTGGCGGAAGTTCAGCGGCCGGACGTTCCGGGTCTGCTCACCCGGTGCTTCGGGCGCTGAGGTCGTCGGCGGTCTCGGCGCCGACGTCGCGGCGGTGGATCCCGCAGCGTCGGCGGCTCCGGCTACCTCGTCCCGGAAGAGCGGGGGCGGGGACTCGCTGTCGTGGGGCGTCGCCGGCGTCGCGGCGCCGGACCGGTCGGGCTCGGCTGGGCCGCCCTGCGCCGGGTCGACGTGGGCGCGCCGGGGTCGGTACCCGGGATCGGGATCGACCATGCCTGCGGGGCTCCTCGCGGTATCGGGACGGTCCGCGGCGGGGGCCGCTGGACGCGGGACCACAAGACTTTACCCCGGCCTGGCGTGTCCGGCCCGCTCCTGCCGCCGGGCCGGGCGAGCATGGACGGGCCATGGCTTCCTTGTTGTCCCCGCGTCGCACCGACGTCGAGCTCGCTCTGCACGCGAGCACTCCTGCTGACCCCGACCACGCTCGGACCAGCCCGGACGACGCTCCGCCCCGGATCGGCTGGTTCCTGGCGGCCCTCCTGGGGGGCTTGCTCACCCTCGCTGCGACCTGGCTGCTGGTCACCGGCCTCACGGTCCTGGGCTGGGTGACCGGCGAGCCGGGCAGCCTCGAGGGAGCCCTGACCGTCGGCACCCGGCTGTGGCTGGCGGCCTCCGGCGTCGGCATCCAGCTCGGCAGGCTGGGCGTCACGCTCGTGCTCTGGGGCGTGACCGCGCTGACGGCGTTCCTGGTCTCCCGCGCTGCCGCGTACGCGGTCCGGTCCGCTCGCCCGGAGGCCGCTCCCCGGGCCCTGCCGGTGGGCGTCACCGTAGTCGCCACCTACGTCGTCCCGGTGCTGGTCGTCGCCGCCTTCGAGGGTCGGCTCTCACTAGCCCCCGGGCACCTGCTCGCTGTGGTCCTCGTGCTGTTCGCCAGCTCCCTGCACGGCGCCTCCCGGGCCCTCGGCCGTCCGCTGACCCGGTCCTGGCCGGCCTGGACCCGCCCGGTGCCGCGCGCCGTCCTCGGCGCTCAGGCGGTGCTGGTGGGAGCCGGAGCCGTGGTCGCCGTCACCGGTCTGGTGCAGCACTTGGACCGGGTCGTGGCCCTGCAGCAGGGTCTGCACGCCGGCGTCACCGGCACCATCGCCCTCGTGGCGCTGCAGCTGGCGCTCGCCCCCAACGCGTTCGTCTGGGCCACCTCGTACGCGCTCGGCGGCGGATTCACACTCGGCAACGGGTCGCTCGTCGCGCCCGCCGGCACCGACCTGGGGGTGCTGCCCGGCCTGCCGCTGCTCGGCGCCCTGCCTGTCGAAGGGCCCGGTCCGACCACCGCGCTGTGGTGGCTGGCCGCCGGCGTCCTCGCCGGGGCGGTCGCGGCCTGGCTGGTGGTGCGGGCGCGTCCGCAGGCCCGCTTTGACGAAACGTCACTGGTGGGTGGTCTCGCCGGGCTGCTCGGTGGCCTGGTCTTCGTCGGCCTCGCCTGGGCCACCAGCGGAGACCTGGGGACGGTACGGCTGGTGAGTCTCGGTCCGCTGCTGCTGCCACTGCTCGTGATGGCGGTGACCACGCTTGGCCTCTCCGGGATGGTCACCGGCCTGGCGCTCGGTCTGTGGCGGCGGCGGCGCCGGCGCCCACGTGCGGCGGCCACCGCCGAGGAGACCCAGGTGCTGCAGCGCCGCCCGGCCACGGAGTCCAGGGCCGACAGCGCCGACGTCGACGAGCAGACCGAGATCCTGAGCCAGCCGGCGGCTGGCGAGAGGCCGGGGGCGGCAGGGCACTAGGCTGCCGGACGTGCCCGTCGCCCCTGCCCACTCGCCTTCCGGGGTGGGGCCGACCGGACGGCCGGCGCGGGTGGTGGTGCTGCTGTCGGGCACGGGCACCCTGCTGCAGGCGCTGCTCGACGCGTCCAGGGAGCCGGCCTACGGGGTCGAGGTCGTGGCGGTGGGCTCCGACCGCCCTGGGGTGGTCGGGCTCGACCGGGCCGTGCAGGCGGGCGTGCCCACCTTCGTCCACCCGCTGGAGCCCGGCGCTGACCGGGCCGCCTGGGACGCGCAGCTGAGGGACCTGGTCGCCGAGCACGAGCCGGACCTGGTGGTGAGTGCCGGCTTCATGAAGCTGGTCGGCGAGCACTTCCTGGCCCGCTTCGGCGGCCGGATGATCAACACCCATCCCGCCCTGCTGCCGGCCTTTCCCGGCATGTACGGCCCTCGCGACGCGCTCGCCCACGGCGTCAAGATCACCGGCGCCACCGTCTTCCTGGTCGACGCCGGCGTGGACACCGGGACGATCCTCGACCAGGTGGCCGTCCGGGTCGCCGACGACGACACGGTCGAGTCGCTGCACGAGCGCATCAAGACCGCCGAACGCGACCTGCTGGTCGCCATCACGCACGCGCTCGCCACTCGCCGGTGGCAGGTCAGCGACCGAAAGGTGCACTGGGACCCATGACGGTGCTCTTTGGTCGCGCTCCGCGCTCCGGGGTCCTGAGCTCCGCCCGATCTCGCTCGTTCATCCCGATTCCGGACGACGGACCAGCGTGTCGCCCAGAATCGCTCCTCACTCCCGAGAGGCTCCGCCCATGACCAGCCCGCAGACCCCGACCGAGACCGCCACCGAGGACCAGGCGCGACGGCCCGTCCGCCGTGCCCTGGTGTCGGTGTACGACAAGACCGATCTGCTCGTCGTCGCCCGGGCCTTGGTGGAGGCAGGCGCCGAGATCGTCTCCACCGGCTCGACCGCCCGCACCATCGCGGACGCCGGTTTCGCGGTGACCCCGGTCGAGGACGTCACGGGCTTCCCGGAGTGCCTCGACGGCCGGGTCAAGACCCTGCACCCCAAGGTGCATGCTGGTCTGCTGGCCGACCTGCGGCTGGAGACCCACCGTGACCAGCTCCGCGAGCTCGACATCGCACCGTTTGACCTGCTGGTGAGCAACCTCTACCCCTTCGCCGACACGGTCGCCTCGGGCGCCTCGGTGGCGGAGTCCATCGAGCAGATCGACATCGGCGGGCCGGCGATGGTGCGCAGCTCGGCCAAGAACCACGCCTGGGTCGCGGTGGTCACCTCACCCGACCAGTACGCCGAGCTGATCGAGGCGCTCGCCGCCGGCGGCACCACCCTGGCCCAGCGGCAGGCGTACGCGGCGGCCGCCTTCGTGCACACGGCCAGCTACGACGTCGCCGTCGCCAGCTGGATGGGCAGCGTGGTCACCGACTCCAGCAAGGGCACGGGCTTCCCGGGCTGGGTCGGCGCCACGTGGCGCAAGAGCGCGTCCCTGCGCTACGGGGAGAACCCGCACCAGGCCGCTGCGCTGTACCGGAGCCCGGGCGCCGCCGGCCTGGCCGGCGCGCAGCAGCTGCACGGCAAGGAGATGTCCTACAACAACTACGTCGACACCGACGCCGCCCGGCGCTCGGCCTACGACTTCGCTGGGCCGGCTGTCGCGATCATCAAGCACGCCAACCCCTGCGGCATCGCGGTCGGCGCCGACATCGCCGAGGCGCACCGGCGGGCGCACGCCTGCGACCCCGTGTCCGCGTTCGGCGGCGTGATCGCGGCCAACCGGCCCGTCAGCGTGGCGATGGCCGAGCAGGTGGCCGAGGTGTTCACCGAGGTCATCGTCGCTCCCGGCTACGAGGACGGTGCCCTGGAGGTGCTCAGCGCGAAGAAGAACATCCGCATCCTCGTCGTCGAAGCTGCGACGCCCGGCGGGACGGAGCTGCGCGGCGATCGACGGCGGCCTGCTGCTGCAGCAGCGTGACGTGGTCGGGCTCGAGCACGACCTGGCCGCGCACTGGGAGCTGGCGGCGGGCGAGCCGGTCGACGCGGCCACCCTCGCCGACCTCGAGTTCGCCTGGCAGGCTGTCCGGGGCGTCAAGTCCAACGCCATCCTGCTGGCCGCCGACGGCGCTTCGGTCGGGGTCGGGATGGGTCAGGTCAACCGGGTCGACTCCTGCCGGTTGGCCGTCGACCGGGCCGGTGACCGCGCCGCGGGCGCCGTGGCGGCCTCGGACGCCTTCTTCCCCTTCGACGACGGGCCCAAGATCCTGCTCGAGGCGGGGGTCCGGGCCATCGTGCAGCCCGGCGGCTCCAAGCGCGACCCGGACGTCATCGCTGCCGTCGAGGCCGCGGGGGCCACGATGTACTTCACCGGCGCCCGCCACTTCTACCACTGACCGCTCGCCCCCAACCGACCGACGCGAACCTCCGGAGCAGACATGACGGCGCAGATCCTCGACGGCAAAGCCCTGGCCGCGACCATCAAGAACGAGCTGAAGGTGCGCGTGAGCGCGCTGGCCGAGCTGGGGGTGGTGCCTGGGCTCGGGACGGTGCTGGTGGGCGACGACCCGGGCAGCCACTCCTACGTGGCGGGCAAGCACCGCGACTGCGCCCAGGTGGGGATCGCCTCCCTCGAGGTCCAGCTGCCGGCCGCCACGACCGCCGCCGAGCTGCAGGCCGAGATCGAGCGGCTGAACGCCGACCCGGCGTGCACCGGCTTCATCGTGCAGCTACCGCTGCCGGGCAGCCTCGACGACAACTGGGCGCTCGAGCTGGTCGACCCGCAGAAGGACGCGGACGGGCTGCACCCGATCAACCTCGGTCGCCTCGTGCTGTCCGAGCCGGCCCCGCTGCCCTGCACGCCGCGCGGGATCGTCGAGCTGCTGCGGCGGTACGGCGTGCCGCTGGCCGGGGCCGAGGTCTGCGTGATCGGCCGCGGCACCACGGTGGGCCGGCCGCTCGGGCTGCTGCTCACCCGCAAGAGCGAGAACGCGACGGTCACGCTCTGCCACACCGGCACGGTCGACGTGGCCGCGCACACGCGTACCGCCGACATCGTGATCGCCGCGGCCGGGCGGCCCGGCCTGGTCACCGCCGAGATGATCAAGCCCGGGGCCGTCTGCGTCGACGTCGGCATCACCCGTACCGAGGCCGGCCTGGTCGGCGATCTCGACCCCAGCGTGCACGAGGTGGCGTCCTGGGTGGCGCCGGTGCCTGGCGGGGTCGGCCCGATGACGCGGGCGATGCTGCTCAGCAATGTGGTGGACCGGGCCGAGCGGATGGCGGCTGACGCCCGGTGAGCTGGCGATGAACCGTCCGGACCCGAACGCGACCCTCTCACTGCGGCAGTGGCCACTGCTGGTGGTGGTGCTCGGTGTGCTGGCGGGGCTCGTCGTCGTGATGGTCGGAGAGTCGACCTGGCGGCCGGGCAGCCTGCTGATCGGGGCTTCGCTGGTCGTGGGCGCCCTCGAGCGGCTGCTGCTGCCCAGCCGGGGAGCGGGGCTGCTCGAGGTGCGCAGCAAGCCCTTCGACGTCGGCGTTCTCGCTCTGGCCGGGATCGCCGTGCTGGTGCTGGCCGTCGCGGTGCCGGCCGGACGCTGAGCGTCAGCGGCTGCCCATGACGCTGCCCATCACCCCCAGCCCGACGAGCACCGCGATCGAGACCAACGACAGGGCCCACAGGGCCACGCCGACGATGCTCAGGATCCGACCGATGGACACGGTCTGCCGGTTGTTGTAGGTCTGCGGGTTGGCGTCGATCTCGGCCAGGGCACGGTTGCCCTTGACCCAGCCGATGACCGAGACGATCGGGCAGACGACCAGACCGATGATGCCGAGGACGAGAACGGTGGTGGCGTCGGGATGCGGTTGGCCGTAGCCGCCGCCGTAGCCGGGTCCGGGCTGGTAGGGGTTGCTCACGGCGACCAGTCTGGCCCATGACCGGGGCCACCCGGAGGCGTCGACACGCATCGGGTCAGGACACGGCCGCTGCGACGAAGGCCGCCAGGTCCGCCGACTGCTGCAGACGGCTGGGCTCGTGCACATACATCATGTGACCGGACTCGTAGTAGGCCCACGTCACGCGGTCCAGCTCGTCCGCCGGCAGCTGGAGGTGGGCGAAGACGTGCTCGGCGGCGAAGTGTGGCGTCGCGCCGTCGTAGAGGCCGCAGGAGACGTGCACCCGCAGGTGCGGGTTGGCGCGCATCGCCGCGGCCAGCGCGGTCGCCGTCTCGACCGGACGGCCCTCGAACTCGGCGTAGGACCACGGCCTCACCGCGGCGGTGAGGACGTTGTACGCGACGTCGGTGGCGTACCCGAGCTCGGACCGGAGGTAGCCGTTCACCGCCGCCGCGTACGGGCCGACCAGCGCCTCGTAGCTCGGGTCGGCCGGCGCCTCGGAAGCGTTGCGGTCGGCCGGCCAGCCCGTGAACCTCAGGTCCAGCCGGCCCAGCAGCCGTCCCTGGTCGCGCAACAGCTCGGCGGTGAAGGCTCCCAGCTGCACCCGCAGGTCGGCCCGGTCCACGTAGCCGGGGGACAGGCCGGTCAGCGCCGCGTAGCGCTGGACCACCGCCTCCCGCTCGGTGCCGCGCAGCCGGTGTCCGCGGGCGAGCGCCCAGGGCAGCTCGCGGGCGGCGAACTCCTCCGCCTCCGCGACCCGGGCGCGCAGCTCCCCGTCGATGCGACCGTGGAAGTGCGCAGCAGCGGTGTAGGTGGGCAGGTACAGGGCGTAGGCGGTGTCGACGCCCGGGAGGAAGTCGACCGAGCCGATGTCGAGCACCGAGGAGATCAGCATCAGGCCGTTCAGGTAGAGCCCTGACTCCTCCGCGAGGTGCTGGGCGAGAGCGGCAGCCCGGGTGGTGCCGTAGGACTCACCGGCCAGGAACTTCGGCGAGCGCCAGCGGTCGTGCCGGCTCGTCCACAGCCGGATGAACTCCGAGACCGACTCCAGGTCTCGGCGGTAGCCGTGGTAGCTGTCGGCCTGGCCGCCCTCGTGGGTCCGCGAGTAGCCCGTGGTGACCGGGTCGATGAAGACCAGGTCGCAGACGCGGAGCAGGGACTCGAGGTTGTCGGTCAGCCCGTAGGGCGGCGGATCCAAGGTGCCCACGTCGCCCATCACCACCCGCCGCGGGCCCAGCAGGCCCAGGTGCAGCCAGACCGAGGACGACCCGGGACCGCCGTTGAAGGCGAAGGTCACCGGCCGGCTGGCCGCGTCGACATCGTCGAGGACGTAGGAGGTCGAGAACAGCTGGGCTCGCGGCTGCGGGCCGCGGTAGCTGCCGTCCTCGACGACCTCCTCGCGCAGCACCGTCCGCCCGGTGGTGGTCGTGTAGGTCAGCCGGCCTCGGCCCGCGCCGATCGCATGACTGGTGGTGACCAGGTCGTCCTCGGGCAGGGTCGGCTCGGGCTCTGGTGCAGGATCGGTCGCCATGCCAGCAATCTAGAAGACGCCACTGGCGAGCCGACCACCCACGCTAGGAGCCGGAGACGAGGCCCCCGACCAGAGCGAGGATCCAGAACACGGTGGCCGCGATCCCGACGATGCCGAGGACGAACCCGGCGGTGCCCATCCCGCGCCCGGTGTAGCGCTGCGGATCGGCGTCGATCTCGTTGCGCACCTTCCGACCCGTGATGATGCCGGCGATCCCGACCGGACCGCAGAGGACCGCACCAATGATGCCGGTGACCAGCGCGGTGACCGCCTGCGGGTGCTGCACGGCGCCGGCGCCGTAGGCGGGGTAGCCGTACCCCCCCTGGTAGGGGTTGACGCCGTAGCCGGTCTGGTCGTAACCGGTCTGGTCGTAACCGGTTTGGTCGTAACCAGGGGTGCCGTACCCAGCCGCCTGCTGGTCATAGACCGGGGGCTGCTCATACGGGGGGTTGGCGCTGGGCTGACCGTAGGGCTGGTTCGCGCTCGGCTGGTCGAAGGGAGTCGCCTGCTGGCCGTACGGATCGGTGGCCTGACCGTACGGGCCGTAGGCGTCGGCGGACTGGCCATAGGTGGCTGGGGGCTGCTCGTAGGGCGGGTTCGCGCTCGGCTGGCCGTAGGGCTGGTTCGCAGGCGGGTACGACGACGGGGCCTCACCGACCGCGGGGCTGTCACCAGGAGGAGTCGGGGCGGTCGCGCCCGAGCCCTGCCCAGGCTGACCCGATCCCTCGGTGCTCCCAGCCGGACCGGGCCCGGCCTCGGAGGCGTGCGGCTCACCGGGCTCCGCACCCTCGCGGCTGAACGGGTTGGGGGAGTCCGCGCCCTGTCCGGTCGGACCTGAGGTGTGATCAGTCATGGCGCCCAGTGTTCCCTATCCGAGGGGCGCACCGTCATCGGTACGAGCGGTCGTACCCCTCGCGTCGTTGCCGGCCTGCTCAGCCGATCAGGCCGAGCGCACGGACGGCCTCGCGCTCCTCGGCCAGCTCCGCGACGCTGGCGTCGATCTTCCCGCGGGCGAAGTCGTCGATCCCGAGGTCGGGCACGATCGTGTAGGCGCCGCCGCCGACGGTGCACGGGAACGAGGAGATGAGCCCCTCGGGCACGCCGTACGAGCCGTCGGACGGAACCGACATGGAGACCCAGTCGCCGTCGGCAGTGCCGTTCACCCAGTCGCGCACGTGGTCGACGGTGGCGTTGGCGGCACTGGCCGCCGAGCTCGCGCCGCGGGCCTCGATGATCGCCGCACCGCGCTTTTGCACCGTCGGCAGGAAGTGCGACTCGATCCAGTCCTGGTCGACCAGCTCAGGCGCGGGACGACCGGCCACGGTGGCCTGGCTGAGGTCGGGGAACTGGGTGGCGGAGTGGTTACCCCAGATCGTCATCCGGGAGATGTCGGTCACCGCGCTGCTCGTCTTGGCCGCGAGCTGGGCGATGGCCCGGTTGTGGTCCAGCCGGGTGAGCGCGTTGAAGCGCTCCTGCGGGATGTCGGGGGCGTTGCTCATGGCGATGAGGGCGTTGGTGTTCGCGGGGTTGCCGGTGATCAGGACCCGGACGTCGTCGGCGGCGTGGTCGTTCAGCGCGCGGCCCTGGGGCTTGAAGATGGCGCCGTTGGCCTCGAGCAGGTCACCGCGCTCCATCCCCTTGCTGCGCGGCCGGGCCCCGACCAGGCAGGCGAGGTTCACGCCGTCGAACACGACATTCGGGTCGTCGCCGATCTCGACCTTGCTGAGCAGCGGGAAGGCGCAGTCGTCGAGCTCCATCACGACGCCCTCGAGCGCCTTGAGGGCCGGTGTGATCTCGAGCAGCCGGAGCTCGACGGGGGTGTCCGGGCCCAGCATCGCGCCGCTCGCGATCCGGAACAGCAGGCTGTAACAGATCTGGCCGGCGGCTCCGGTGACGGCGACCTTGACGGGTGTGCTCACGTGCGCTCCTCGGGTTACTCCACGCAGACCTGTGCGGAGAGTGGTGCGGTCTTCGTAGGGTGACGCTAGCAATCCCGGCGCCGTCGGGGTTCACCGGAGGTGGGCGTGGCCGCTCGGATCAGCCTGGATGAGGCGCCGCAGTGGGTGAGTGGCCGGCTGCTCGGGTCGAGCGGGACGGTCTGGGTCGGGATCGACGGACTCGGCGCTTCCGGCAAGAGCACGTTGGCCGCGCGGGTCGCGGCCGAGCTCGCCGACGCAGTGGTGCTGGCGATCGACGACTTCGCCCACCCTGACGTCGCGACCTGGCAGCGGGACCGCTTCGTCGCAGAGGTGCTGACGCCGCTCCTCGCCGGTCGACCGGGCCGCTACCGGCCGGCCGACCTGGTCACCGGGATGCTCGGACCCCTCCGGGAGGTGCCGCCCGGCGTACCGGTGGTGGTGGAGGGGGTCTCCGCCACCGATGTCCGGCTGGGGGTGCCCTGGGACCTCACGCTCTGGCTGGACGTGCCCGAGCCGGTGCGGCGGCGGCGCATCGCCGAGCGGGACCCGACCGAGCTCCTGGAACGGTGGCGGACCGACTGGTGGCCGCAGGAGCGGGCCTACGTCGAGGCGCAGCGCCCCGCCGAGCGGGTGGACGCGTTGGTGTTGCCCGACTTGTCAGAACCTCAGGGGGTCAGAGCCCCGCTGAGGTTCTGACAACTCAGGACGCGAGGTCGGCCAGCGTGGCGTTCAGGGTGGCGGACGGCGTCATCACCGCGGTCGCGAGGGCGTCGTCGGGGTGGAAGTACCCACCGATGTCGGCCGGCGAGCCCTGGACCGCGAGCAGCTCGGCGGCAATCGTCTGCTCCTCGCTGGTCAGCCGCTCGGCCACAGCCGTGAACGAGGCTGCGAGCTCGGCGTCCTCGGTCTGCCGGCTGAGCTCCTGGGCCCAGTAGAGGGCCAGGTAGAAGTGGCTGCCCCGGTTGTCGATGCCCCCGACCCGACGGCTCGGTGACTTGTTCTCGTTCAGCAGCGTGCCCGTGGCCCGGTCCAGGGTGTCGGCCAGCACCTGGGCGCGGGCGTTGCCGGTGGAGGTGGCCAGGTGCTCGAGGCTGACGGCCAGGGCGAGGAACTCACCCAGGCTGTCCCAGCGCAGGTAGTTCTCGCGCACCAGCTGCTGGACGTGCTTGGGGGCTGAGCCACCGGCGCCGGTCTCGAACAGGCCGCCGCCGGCGATCAGCGGCACGACCGAGAGCATCTTGGCCGAGGTGCCGAGCTCGAGGATCGGGAACAGGTCGGTCAGGTAGTCGCGCAGCACGTTGCCGGTGACCGAGATGGTGTCCTCGCCGCGCCGGATCCGCTCCAGGGAGAACGCGATGGCCTGGTCGGGAGCCAGGATCTGGATGTCCAGGCCCTCGGTGTCGTGCTCGGGCAGGTACGCGTTGACCTTGGCGATCAGGTTCGCGTCGTGGGCGCGGCCCTGGTCCAGCCAGAACACC
The DNA here is from genome assembly GCA_963727215.1 of uncultured Actinomycetota bacterium. Classification (GTDB taxonomy): domain Bacteria; phylum Actinomycetota; class Actinomycetes; order Propionibacteriales; family Propionibacteriaceae; genus Microlunatus. Next base: position 377,421 of record CAVSFR010000006.1, on the reverse strand, counting down.
GCCGGGGTAGCGGCGGCGCGGGCACGGGTGACGGCCAGCTTGACCCAGTCCCGGATCGGCAGGTCCTTCGTCTGGCACATCCGCCAGATGTCGCCGGCGGCCACGGCGGTCTCGAGCAGGGTCGTCCCCTCCTGGTCGACGACGCGGACGGTGCCGGCCGTCGGGATCTCGAAGGTCTTGTCGTGGGAGCCGTACTCCTCAGCGGCCTGGGCCATCAGCCCGACGTTCGCCACCGACCCCATCGTCGTCGGGTCGAAGGCGCCGTGCGCGCGGCAGTCGTCCAGCACGACCTGGTAGATGCCGGCGTAGGAGGAGTCGGGGATGACGGCCAGCGTGTCGTGCTCGGCGCCGTCGGGCCCCCACATGTGGCCCGAGCTGCGGATCATGGCCGGCATCGACGCGTCCACGATCACGTCGCTGGGCACGTGCAGGTTGGTGATGCCGCGGTCGGAGTCGACCATCGCGAGCTCTGGACCGGCCGCGAGGCCCTGCTCGATGGCCGCCTTGATCTCGGCGCCCCTGTCCAGCCGGTCCACCCCGGCCAGGATCGCGCCCAGGCCGTCGTTCGGGCTCAGGCCGGCAGCGGCGAGGGTGTCGCCGTACCGGGCGAAGACATCGGGCAGGAACGCGCGGACGACGTGGCCGAAGATGACCGGGTCGGAGACCTTCATCATCGTGGCCTTGAGGTGGACCGAGAACAGGACGCCCTCATCCTTGGCGCGCTTGATCTGGGCGCCGAGGAACGTGTGCAGGGCGGCGACGTGCAGCGCCGTGGCGTCGACGACCTCGCCGGCCAGGACCTTCACGGCGGGCTTCAGGACCGTCGTGGTGCCGTTCTCGGCGAGCAGCTCGATCCGCAGCGAGCCGTCGGCCTCCACGACGGCGGAGGTCTCGTTGGACCGGAAGTCCTCCGCCGTCATGTGCGCGACGTTGGTCTTCGAGTCCGGGCTCCAGGCGCCCATCGAGTGCGGGTGGCTGCGTGCGTAGGACTTGACCGAGGCAGGCGCCCGCCGGTCGGAGTTGCCCTCGCGCAGCACCGGGTTGACCGCGCTGCCCTTGACCTTGTCGTAGCGGGCGCGAACCTCGCGGGCCGCGTCGTCCTGGGGGTTCTCGGGGTAGTCCGGCAGGTCGTAGCCCTGGGACTGCAGCTCGGCGACGGCCGCCTTGAGCTGGGGCACCGAGGCCGAGATGTTCGGCAGCTTGATGATGTTCGCCTCGGGCTTCTTGGCCAGCGCGCCGAGCTCGGCCAGGGCGTCGCCGACCTGCTGCTCGGGCGTCAGCCGCTCGGGGAACAGGGCCAGGATGCGCGCGGCGAGCGAGATGTCGCGGGTCTCGACGGAGACGCCTGCGGTGGACGCGAAGGCGGCGATGACGGGCAGCAGCGAGTAGGTCGCCAGCGCCGGGGCCTCGTCGGTGCGGGTGTAGATGATGGTGCCGGAAGCAGTGCTGTTCTCGTTGTCGGTCACGCCCCGAACGTTATCGCGCCGGCCGGAAGGCCGACTTGTCAGCGTCAGTGGTCGCGATGGCAGCCGTGGACGCTGACAAGTCGGTGTCCACAGGAGAGAGCGGGTGCCTCAGCCGTCCACAGGCTGGCCCGCGGCGCGCAGATCTTGAGTCGACGTCCTGATCGTCTCTGCGTGGCTGTCGACTGCTGGAACGATGCACGTGCCCTCGCTCGGGCGGGCTTGGCCCATGGCGTGCTCCGACGTGACTGGCTCCGGTGCTACTCGATGACGCGCGGCTTCGTGCGGGCGCAGGTCGAGGGCGAACGGTGGACGACATGGGGGGACCACCTGGTCCTGATGAGCAACGGCCCGCCCTCCCGAGCTCAGCTGATGTGGATGGCGGTTCTGGACGCGGGTCCGCCGGCCTTGCTCGCCGGCCACACCGCCCTCGAGCTCGCCGGCTTCTCGAGCTTTGCGCGCGAGGCGGAGCAGATTCACCTGGTGATCCCCCGCGGAGCCCGGTCGGCACCCCTGCCGGGCGTTCGGGTGCACGAGTCGCGCAGGCTCCGCAGCAACGACGGCACCTGGAGCCGAGGGCTGCCCAGGACGGGAACGGCACGATCGGCTCTCGATGCGGCCGCCTGGCAGCCATTCCCGCGCTTCGCTTGCGCTTTGGTCGCAGCGGTCGTGCAGCAGCGTCTGTGCACCGTGACGCAGCTCGAGGAGGCGATGGAGCACATCGGCCGAATCAGGCACAAGGCCTACCTACGGCTCGCGCTGGCCGACATCGAGACCGGGGCGACCGCCTCCGGTGAGCTGGAGGTGGGCCGCATGTGCCGTCGGTTCGGCCTCGAGCTGCCACGGCGGCAAGTCGCGCGCTGCGGGAGCGACGGGCGAGCCCGGTACCTGGACTGCGAGTGGGAGCTTCCTGGCGGCGGTGTGGTCGTGCTCGAGGTGGACGGGCGGCACCACATGGAGGTCAGCCAGTGGGAGGCCGACATGCGTCGGGAACGAAGTGTGGTGATCTCCGGCCGTAAGGTCCTGCGCGCCACCAACCTGGAGGTTCGGCTCGATCCCGGCCCCATTGCGTCTGACCTCCTTGCGGTAGGCGTCCGACAGACCCGACTTGTCAGCGTGGGTGGTCGCTCGGGCAGCCACTCACGCTGACAAGTCGGGGATTAGGGGCGGGCGTAGAGGACGAGGGAGTCCACCGAGCCGTCGCCGAGGGGCTCGGCGTGCGGCAGGACGCCGACCTCGCGGTAGCCGGCTGCCCGGGCGACGTGCGCGGACGCGACGTTGCCCCCGGCCGCCCGGATGAGCAGCGAGTCGACCAGCCCGCCGGACTCTGCGTAGGAGGTGACCAGTCGGACGGCTTCGGTGGTCACGCTGCGGCCGCGCGCGTCCGGGTGGCTCCAGTAGCCGATCTCGGCGCGTCGGTCGTAGCCGCCGAAGCCCTCGAGGCTGACCGAGCCCAGACACCGGTCGTCGGCGGCGTCCGCGACGCACCAGGCGACGCCGGTCCGGCGAGCCGCGTTCTCCCGCGTCGACTCGACGTAGCCGAGGGCGTCGGTGACGGTGTAGCGGCGGGGCAGCGAGGACAGCCAGTGCTGCGTACGCGGGTCGGAACAGGCTTCGACGATCCGTAGGGCGTCCGCCTCGGTGAACGGCCGCAGCCGCAGCCCGGCGCCGACCAGCAGCGGGACGTCCAGCCAACCGACGGGGGCGCGCGGGTCGTCGGCTGGTCATGGTGGCGATCCAGCCGTCGCACCGCTCGCCGCGCTGTTCCAGCAGCAGCCGGACGCTGCCCTCTACGGCGAAGCCCGCCGCGGCGGCCACCCGGCGCGACCCCCAGTTGCCCACCGCGGCCCGCCAGCGCAAGGCCCGCAGCGCGAGGACGTCGAAGGCGTGGTCGCGGACCAGCCGGACGGCGGTGCTCATCAGGTGCTGACCGCGTCCGGCCGGGTGCAGGCCGAACCCCACCTCGGCCACCCCGCCGGCCTCGACCCGGAGGTCGATCGTCCCGCAGAAGCGTCCCGGTCGGTCCTCGATCACCCAGCCCAGCCGCTGCCCGCTGCGCCAGCCCTCGGCGGTCACGCCGAGGAACGCCTCGGCGTCGGCCAGCCCGTACCCGCCGTCCGGCGTGGGCACGGTGGTCCAGCGGATCATCTCGGCGTCCCGGCACTGCTCGACCACCGCCGGCAGGTCCGCACGTGTCAGCGGCCGGAGGGTGAGCCCGACCGCGGCGTCCACCAGCACCGGCACGCCGTCGGGGAAGGTGCGGGCGTGCGGGGACGGTGGTGTCGCGGGCGCGTCGGTCGGGGTGGCCACGACGTTCATCCAAGCCGAGCGGGTCGCGACTGTCACCCGCCCTCATTACGCTGGCCCGGTGCACATCCCCCTGCCCCAGCTCGAGAGCTCCCTCGCCGGAGCCGAGGACGCCGACGACCACAGACCGGTGACCCTCGGGGCCGCCGACGGGCTGGACCGATGAACGCCGTCCTGCTCAATGTCGCGCTGATCCTGGTCTTCATCGTGGTCGGGGGAGTGTTCGCGGCCGCCGAGATGTCGCTGGTGTCCCTACGCGACAGCCAGATCCGCCAGCTCGCGCACAACGGCAAGCGCGGCCAGACCGTGGCGCGCCTGACCGAGAACCCCAACCGCTTCCTCAGCGCCGTCCAGATCGGGGTGACCCTGTCGGGCTTCCTGTCGGCGGCCTTCGGGGCCGCGACCCTGGCCGACGACCTAGGCCCGGTGCTGGTCAAGCTCGGTCTCTCCGCCGCCGCGGCGAACACGGTCGCCCTGGTGCTCATCACCGTCGTCATCTCCTACCTGTCGATCGTGCTCGGCGAGCTGGCCGCCAAGCGGTTGGCGCTGCAGGCCGCCGAACGGCTCGCGCTGCTGCTGGCGCCGCTGGTGGATCGCATCGCCTGGTTCGCGCGCCCCGTGATCTGGTTCCTGGGCGTCTCCACCAACGTCGTCGTCCGGGTCCTGGGCGGCGACCCGAAAGCGGGCCGCGAGGAGGTCAGCGACGAGGAGATCCGCGCCATGGTGTCGGGCTCCAGCACCCTGGGGGATGAGGAGCGGCGGATCGTGGACGACGTCTTCGCCGCCGGCGAGCGGGGTCTGCGCGAGGTGATGGTGCCGCGCACCGAGGTCGACTTCCTGCCCGGCGCCATGCCGGCGCACCGAGCCGTCCGCGAGCTCATCAAGTCCCCCCACTCGCGCTACCCGGTCACCGGGGAGTCCGCCGACGACATCCTCGGCTTCGTGCACGTCCGGGACCTGCTGAACCCCGACGTGAGCACCCGCACCACCCCGATCTCCGAGATCACCCGTCCGGTGCTCTCGATGCCGGACACCGTCCGGGTGCTGCGCGCGCTCAGCGAGATGCGCCGGACCAGCGCCCACCTCGCGATCGTCCTCGACGAGTACGGCGGCACCGCGGGAATCGTGACCATGGAAGACCTGGTCGAGGAGCTCGTCGGCGACATCACCGACGAGTACGACGTGGTGGCCGCGGAGCCGCCGCCAGGGATCCGGGGCGACCTGGTCGTCGACGGGCTGCTGACGCTGGACGAGTTCGGCGAGCGCACCGGGTTCGAGCTGCCCGACGGCCCGTACGACACGCTGGCCGGCTACTTCATGGCCCAGCTCGGTCAGCTCCCCCAGGTCGGGGCCACCATCCAGGCCGAGGTCCAGCGCGTCGACGGCGGCCCTGAGGAGCTCACGCCACTGGAGCTCAAGGTCTCCGAGCTCGACGGCCGGCGCGCCGCCACCTTCGTGGTGCACCGGGTCGACGGCGGCGAGCTGCACCCGCTGCCGGCGTAGGTCCGAAGAGCCCGCGCGAGTCGCGGGGTCGGTGCGCCCCCGTGGGAGGATGGACGCCATGTCCACGCCCGACCGCACCGGCCTGCCGCGCGTCCTCTCGCTGGCCCAGCCCACCGCCGACTCGCTGCACCTGGGCAACTTCCTGGGCGCTCTGCGGCAGTGGGTGCCGCTACAGGACGACCACGACGCCTTCTACGGCGTGGCCGACCTGCACGCACTGACCGTCGAGGCAGAGCCGGCCGTCCGGCTCGACCGCAGCCTGCGCAGCGCCGCCCAGATGATCGCCGCCGGGATCGACCCGCAGCGATCGACGGTCTTCCTGCAGTCCCAGGTGCCCGAGCACACCCAGCTGATGTGGGTGCTGGCGACGATGACCGGCTTCGGCCAAGCCTCGCGGATGACCCAGTTCAAGGACAAGTCGGCCCGCTTCGGGGCCGATGCGACCAACGTCGGGCTCTTCACGTACCCGGTGCTGATGGCGGCCGACATCCTGCTCTACCAGGCCGACCGGGTCCCGGTCGGTGAGGACCAGCGCCAGCACCTCGAGCTCACCCGGGACCTCGCGCAGCGTTTCAACAGCCGCTATGGCCGGACCTTCGTCGTGCCCGAGCCACACATCCTGCCCTCCGTCGGCCGGATCGCCGACCTGGCCGAGCCCACCGCCAAGATGAGCAAGACGTCATCCTCCCCGAGCGGCATCGTGGAGCTGCTCGACGAGCCCCGGGTGAACATCAAGAAGATCAAGTCCGCTGTCACCGACTCGGGTCGCGAGATCGTCTACGACGAGGAGCACAAGCCCGGCGTCGCGAACCTGCTGACGATCCTCTCGGCACTCACCGGCACCAGCGTCGAGGTCCTCGTCAAGGAGTTCGAGGGCCGCGGGTACGGCGACCTGAAGGGTGCGGTGGCCGACGCGGTGACCGCGTTCGCTGCCCCGTACCGGGAGCGGACGCTGGAGCTGATGGCGGAGCGGACCGAGCTGCAGGCCGTCCTGGCCGAGGGCGCCGGCCGGGCCCGGGAGGTCGCCAGCGCCACGGTGGCGGACGTGTACCGCAAGATCGGTCTGGTCCCGCAGCCCCACTGAGCTCCGAACCCCGAGCTGTCAGCCTCCGTGGCGGCCACCGCCGACCAGGCGGGGGGATCGCGGCTCAGCCGAGACGCTCGTCCACGTAGCACCAGCGCCAGGACTCGCCCGGCTCGTGGCTACGCATCACCGGGTGGTGGCTCTGGAGGTGGTGCCGCTCGGCGTGCCGACCGGGAGAGGAGTCGCAGCAGCCGACACTGCCGCAGCTGAGGCAGCGGCGCAGGTGCACCGGCCGTGTCCCCTCGCGCTCGCAGTCCTCGCAGCCCACCGATGACGCCGCGGTGTCGGCCGGGGCCAGCTCCAGGTGGCGGCAGGTGCCGCTCGGGTCGATCGGGGTGGCCACGCTCTGGTCGGTGCTGAGGCGGTCGGCGCGCTCGGTGGCGATCGTCAGCATCGACTCCTCGATGTCGAACGAGGCCAGCACCTGCTCGATGACGTCGTGGTCCACCGTGCCGCTCGAACGGATCTTCAGGACCTCGTTGCGCTCGGCCTGCATGGTGGCCAGCCGTAGCCGCCGGTACTGCTCGGCGGGGGTCTCGTCGTTGCCGCGGCCGGTGCCGAGCTGCTCCCACAGAGCGTCCGGCCGGCCGGCGACCCGGTCCCGCACCAGCTGGACCGTCTCGGGCATGTCGTCCGGGCCCGTGATCTTGGCCAGGGCGGCCAGTCCGGCGTTGCTCGCGGTCTGCAGCACGGTGGCGGCCTGCAGGGCGTCGGATCGGGCGTCGGGTCCACGCAGGTGCAGGGCCCGGACCAGCGGCGGCAGGGTCAGGCCCTGCAGCAGGAGGGTGCCCGCCGTGACGACGAGGGCGGCGAAGATCAGCACGTCGCGGTACTCACTCGTCGCGGGCACCTCGGGGATCAAGAAGGCCGTCGCCAGGGTCACGACACCGCGCAGGCCCGCCCAGCCGACCACCAGTGACTCGCGCCAGGCCGGTCGTTCCTCGCCCGGGACCCGGCGGAACAGCACCACCCGGGCCAGCGCCACGAAGATCAGGCGCAGCACCACCGCGGTACCCAGCACGGCCGCACAGAACAAACCGATCTGCAGCCCCGGCACCGTCGATCGGCGCAGCGCCTGGACCAGCTGGGCGGCCTGGAGCCCGATCAGCAGGAAGACCGTGTTCTCCAGCAGGAACTGCACGGTCGCCCAGTTGACGCGCTCGGCCAGCCGGGACTGGCCGCTCTGGATGATCGGGGACTTGTGGCCGAGCAGCAGGCCGGCGGCGACCACGGCGATGACCCCGGACCCGTGCGAGCCGTTCCAGCCGAGCTCCTCGGCCGGCAGGTAGGCCACGAACGGCAGCAGCAGCGAGATGGCGGTGTCGAAGACCGGGTTCCTCACCCGGCGGCGGACCCAGATGCCGACGAACGCCACGGCCACCCCGACGGCCGCACCGCCCAGCGCCGCGATCAGGAAGCTGACGGCGACGTCGCCCACGCTGAAGGAGCCCGCGATGGCCGCGATCGCCACCCGTAGGCAGGTGATCGCGGTGGCGTCGTTGAGCAGCGACTCGCCCTCGAGCAGCGTCACCACCCGGCGGGGCAGGCCGATCCGGCGGGCGATCGAGGTGGCGGCTACCGCGTCCGGTGGCGCGACCACGGCACCGAGCGCGAAGGCCACGGGGAAGCTGACGGGCAGCAGCAACCAGGTGACCAGGCCGACGCCGAGGGCGGTGATGACCACCAGAAGCACCGACAAGAAGGCGATGGAGGGCAGGTTCGCGCGGAAGTCCAGCACCGACGAGCGGATCGCCGCCGCGTACAGGAGCGGCGGCAGGAAGCCGACCAGGACCAGCTCGGGGGTGAGCTCGGGCGCGTGCACGAACGGCAGGAAGGACACCGCGATGCCCACCAGCATCAGCAGCAGGGGTGCGGAGAAGCGCAGCCGCTCGGCTGCGGCGGTGATGACCAGGACCGAGGCCACGATCGCGACAAGGGTCAGGGCGGTCTCCACGCCGTAAGCCTGCCATCTCCAGACCGTGCGGGCCGACGGCGTTCACCCGGGGCCGACAGGTGGGCCGTGACAGGATCGCGGCCATGGCGATTCCTCCCGTCGCGCCCGACGACGGCTCGGCGTTGCTGACCTCGACCGCGGTCGAGCACCTGCTGGGGGCGGCGGTCGGGCACGCCGGGGGCGAGCTGCGCGGCTGGCGGATGGACCACGTCGACGTGCGTCCGGGTCACAGCACCACCGTCACCTACGCAGCGGACGTGCAGTGGCCGTCCGGGCGCCGCCAGGAGCTGCTCGGGGCCAGCGCACGGAGGTCCGGTCCGCGAGGCAACGACGACCGGGCGGTCCTCTTCGGCGACGGGGACCGCGAGGTCGCCGTCTGGCTGTACCCGGCCGATCCCGACCTGCCCGGGTTGCCCCGGGCAGCGGTCGCAGACCGGTTGGCCGAGATCTTCACCGAGCACGGCGTGGTCGGCCGCCCCGTGACGGGCCGCGAGCTGCGGGTGGAGATGGTCAGCTACCGGCCTCGCCGACGGGCCGTGCTGCGGGTGGTGCTGGCGGCCGCCGAGGGTCCGCTCACCTACTACGTCAAGGTGCTTCGCGAGTCCCTCGTCGGACCCGCCCTGGAGCGCCACCAGCTGCTGAGCCGGTCCGGGATCTGCGCGCCCGAGGTGCTCGCCGCGACGCGGGACTGTGTGCTCGTGCTGCGCGCAGCCTCGGGTCGGCCGCTGGCCACCGCGCTGTTCGACGAGGCGCTGCCGTGCACGGCCGAGGACCTGGTCTGCTTGCTGGACGCGATGCCGGCCGGGGTGGCGGCACTCTTGCGCCGACCGCCCTGGGCCGAGGCGGTGGCGGGCTATGCGCAGACCGTCGAGTCCGTCCTGCCCGAGCTGGGGCCACGGTTACGCCGGCTCTGCACCGAGATCGCCGCGGGTCTGGCCGGGACGTCGCGCGAGGGCCGTGAGGCCACCCACGGCGACTTCCACGAGGGCCAGCTCTTCGTCGCCGGCGGCCGGGTGACGGGGCTGATCGACGTGGACACGGTCGGGCCGGGCCGTCGGGTCGACGACCTCGGCTGCCTGCTCGCCCATCTGTCGACCGTGCAGCGGATGAACGCGGAGCAGACGGCCAGCATCGCGCGGCTGCTCCGGCTCTGGCTGCCCGTCTTCGACCGCAGGGTCGACCGCGCCGAGCTCCGGCTGCGGGCGGCCGCCGTCGTGGTCTCTCTGGCCACCGGGCCCTACCGCGGCCAGGAGCCCGCCTGGCGGAACGAGACCGCCGCGATGGTGGCCACGGCCGAGTCGTTGGTCGCCGGCGCCCGCCGCTGAGGAGTCGAGGGACACCGTCGGCGCGTGAACGTCCGGAGCGTCTTCCCGCCGTGCTGGCTCGCCTGACCGGCGTTGACTCCCCGCCTGGCCCGACGCCGCTGTGCGAGCATGCAGAGGTCGCTGGGCACGGCCGAGCAGAGGGCAGGCAGAGCATGACGAGATCGACAGAGTCCGGTACACCCTTCGAGCCGGTCTACACCTGCGAGGCGCTTGCCGGCTTCGACCCCGTCACCGACCTCGGCGAGCCGGGCGGCTTCCCGTACACCCGGGGCATCTACCCCACGATGTACACCTCCCGGCCGTGGACGATGCGGCAGTACGCCGGCTTCGGCACCGCCCGGGAGTCCAATGCCCGCTATCTCGAGCTGATCGGCCACGGCACCACCGGGCTGAGCGTCGCGTTCGACCTGCCGACCCAGATGGGGATGGACTCCGACGCGCCGCTCGCGGCCGGCGAGGTGGGCAAGGTCGGTGTGGCCATCGACTCGATCGATGACATGCGCTTGCTCTTCGACGCCATCCCGCTGGCCGAGGTGTCGACGTCGATGACCATCAACGCGCCCGCCGCGGTGCTGCTGCTGCTCTACCAGCTGGTCGCCGAGGAGCAGGGGGCGGACCCGAAGGCGCTGACGGGCACGATCCAGAACGACGTGCTCAAGGAGTACATCGCCCGGGGCACCTACATCTTCCCCCCGGCGCCCTCGTTACGCCTGGTCAGCGACACCTTCGCCTACTGCGCCACCGAGCTGCCGCGCTGGAACACCATCTCGATCTCCGGCTACCACATGGCCGAGGCGGGGGCCACGCCTGCGCAAGAGGTCGCGTTCACGCTGAGCGACGGGATCGCCTACCTCGACGCCGCCCTCGCCGCCGGGCTGACGGTGGACCAGATCGCGCCACGGCTCTCCTTCTTCTTCGTAGCGCGCACGACCCTGCTGGAGGAGGTGGCCAAGTTCCGGGCCGCCCGCCGGATCTGGGCCCGCCTGCTCCGCGACACCTACCATGCCGTGGACCCGCGGTCGATGATGCTGCGCTTCCACACCCAGACCGCCGGAGTGCAGCTGACCGCCCAGCAGCCCGAGGTGAACCTCGTCCGGGTCACCGTCCAGGCGCTGGCGGCCGTGCTGGGCGGCACCCAGTCGCTGCACACCAACTCCTACGACGAGGCGCTGTCGTTGCCCAGCGCCAAGGCCGCCCGGCTGGCGCTGCGCACCCAGCAGGTGCTCGCGTACGAGACCGACGTGACCGCCACCGTCGACCCGTTCGCCGGGTCGTACGTGGTCGAGTCGCTGACCGACGACGTCGAGGCCGAGATCCTGCGGCTGATGGGCGCCGTCGCCGAGCTCGGCGGGGCGGTGGTGGCCATCGAGGAGGGCTTCCAGAAGGGCGAGATCGAACGGTCGGCCTATGACGTCACCCGCTCCATCGACTCCGGCGAACGGGTGGTGGTGGGGCTCAACCGCTTCGCCTCAGCCGAGCAGGAGGCTTACGAGCCGCTCCGGGTGAACCCGGCCATCGAGGCCGAGCAGTCCGCGCGGCTCGCCCGGCTGCGCGCGCAGCGGGACGGCGAGGCGGTGACCGGGGCCTTGGCCCGGCTGCAGGCGGCGGCCCGGGGCAGCGACAACGTGCTCTGGCCGATGAAGGACGCCCTCGCCGCGCGCGCGACGGTCGGTGAGGTCTGCGACGCCCTCCGCGAGGTCTGGGGGGTCTACCGCCCGACGGAGTCCTTCTGAGTCTGGCCTCGAAAAACGACCCCTCAACGACCCTTGCCTGGCCGAATTGCCGCTATTGCCGCATCGAGAGGTCGATTCTCAGGGGCCCGGCTCAGAGCCCGAGGTCGGCCAGCGCGTCGTCGTAGAGCTCGAGGGCCTCCTCGCTCGTCAGCCCACGGGCGACGGCCTCGGTGTAGACGTGCTCCAGACCAGGAGCCGAGGCCGTGAAGCGACGCTGCCACGCGTCCTGGTCGGTCCGCCAGTAGCCGAGGACGCGATAGCGCCGGACGGGCCAACCGAGCTCGCGCAGGTGTCGGCGGACCGCACGTGCGTCCGCCGCCTCACCGGCGAACCAGACGTAGCCCGGTCCTGCCGGCAGCTCGTGTGCCATGAGCGCCGCGGGCAGCCCGCTGGCCCCGACGCCGTTGCCCCCGACGAGCCAGCGCACGTCGACCGACGCCGCCAGCGGCTGCGCGTCAGCCGGCTCGGGGACCTCGACCACCGCCGACGTCGGCAGCGCGGCCGCCGTGGTCTCGGCGATCCGGGCCAACGCCGGCAGCCCGGTGAGGTCGGCCGCCAGCAGCTGCCAGGACGCGTCCGCCGGTGGCGCGTACCAGCCGCGCGGGTCGCTCAGCCGCACCTGCACCCCGGGTTCGACGTGCTCCGCCCACTCGGCGACCACCCCGCCCGGGTGCAGCACGACGTGCAGGTCAAGGGTGCCGGCCGCCCGGTCCCGGGCTCGGACGGTGTAGCTGCGCGTGGTCGGTGGCGACCCGGGCAGCTCCAGCACCAGCCGTTCGTCCGGGACGTCCGCGACGAGCTCGTGCAGCCCCGGCTCCCCGGAGACGGGGACGGCCGGAGCCCCCAGCCGGACCCGGACCAGGTGGGGCGAGAGCCTGGTCCGCGACCGCACCTCCGCCCGGTACCAGGTCTCCTCCGTCATCCCGCCATCCTCCCTGACCAGGACAGAAGTGCCGGGCACGATGAAGGTTGCGTTACCGATCCGCGGACGGCCCCGGCCGAGCCGACCGGCCGTGCGAGACTGGTCAGAATGTCCACCACCGCGAGCGACGCCCTCCGCCGCGCCCTCATCGACCGCACCGCAGACGCGCTCTGCGAGCAGCTGGTGACCTTCCGCCGCGACATTCACGCGCACCCCGAGATCGGCCACCGAGAGCACCGGACCACCGACCGGATCGTCTCCGCGCTCGAGCAGGCCGGGCTGGTGGCCAAGGTTCTGCCCGTCGGCACGGGCGCCTACTGCGACGTGCTGCCCCAGGGCTTCGACTACGCGAGCGGCCTCGTCGGGCTGCGGGCCGACATCGACGCGCTGCCGATCGCCGAGCGCACCGACCTCGACTTCGCCTCGGTCAACCCCGGTGTGGCCCACGCGTGCGGTCACGACGTGCACACCACCATCCTGCTCGGGGTCGGGCTGACACTGACCCAGCTCCGCGACGCCGGGCTGCTGAGCCGGGGCGTCCGGCTGATCTTCCAGCCGGCCGAGGAGACCAACCCGGGTGGCGCGGTCGATGCCATCGAGGGCGGTGTCCTCAGCGACCTGACCGAGATCTACGCACTGCACTGCGACCCGCGGACGGAGGTGGGGCGGATCGCCCTCAAGTCCGGCCCGATCACGTCGGCGGTCGACCAGGTCAAGGTCACCCTGACCGGTACCGGCGGCCACACGTCGCGGCCTCACCTGACCCAGGACGTCGTGGGTGCTCTTGGGGCGCTGGCCACCGAGATGCAGCTGCTGCTCTCGCGCCGCGTGGACCCGCGTAGCGGGGTCTCGTTGATGTGGGGCCGGATCAACGCCGGCTCCGTGGCCAACGCCATCCCGAGCTCGGGAGAGATCGAGGGCACGCTGCGCGCGCTCGACGTCCCGGGCTGGACGCTGGCCAAGGCCCTGGTCCCCGAGCTCGTCGCCCAGGTCGTGCGGCCGTTCGGCCTGGAGGCCGAGGTCACCGTGCAGGACGGCGTGCCGCCGGCGGTCAACCACGTCAAGGGCGTCCGCCGGCTGACCCGGGCGGCGGAGGAGATGCTCGGTCCCCACGGCGTGACCGCCACCGAGCAGTCCCTCGGCGGCGAGGACTTCTCCTGGATGCTGCAGCAGGTGCCGGGCGCGCTGGCCCGGCTCGGCGTCCGGCCGGTCGGCGCGGCTTCCTGCCCGGACATCCACCAGCCGGGATTCGTCGCCGACGAGGCCTGCATCCCGGTCGGGTTGAAGGTGCTCGCCGACGTCGCGTCCTCCGCCGAGCGCCCCGGCATCTGACGCTGTTGTCCGGCTCGCGCCCGCCCTGCCCGACGCTCGCCGGGAGGACCCATGCGGCAGGTCGGGATTGTGGGCTCCAGCCGTTAGTCTGTGCGGCAAGCGCGTGCCCCGGGGGCAAAGCTGCACTGCTCGGCGGCCTGGCGCGCAAGATTCGTCCCTGCACAGGAGGCCGTTCGGTGAAGAAGTCCTTGTTCGTCGGCTCAGCGCTCAGCGCTGCGCTCGCCCTGACCCTGGCCAGCTGCGCCTCCGCGCCTGGCACCGAGAGCCCGTCGGCGGCGCCGAGCGGAGCTGCGAGCGCCAGCGCCAGCGCAGGTGCGTCCGACTTCAAGGCCTGCATGGTCTCCGACTCGGGCGGGTTCGACGACAAGTCGTTCAACCAGACCTCCTACAAGGGCATGACCGACGCCGCCTCACAGCTCGGGATCGAGACCGGGGAGGTGGAGTCGAAGGACGCCGCCGACTTCGCGGGGAACATCCAGTCGATGGTCGACGCGAAGTGCAACATCATCGTCACGGTGGGCTTCCTGCTGAGTGACGACACCGTGGCCGCCGCCAAGAAGAATCCCGACATCAAGTTCGCGATCGTCGACAACAACGATCCGAAGGCCTACAAGGGCGTCAAGAACCTCAAGCCCCTGGTCTTCAACACCGCCCAGTCCAGCTTCATGGCGGGCTACCTGGCCGCCGGCACCACCCAGACCAAGAAGGTCGGCACGTTCGGCGGCGTCAAGATCCCCACCGTGACGATCTTCATGGACGGCTTCACCCAGGGCGTGGCGTACTACAACAAGCAGAAGAGCGCCGACGTGCAGGTGCTCGGCTGGGACGCCGCCAAGCAGGACGGCCAGTTCGTCGGCGGCTTCGAGTCGCAGAAGGACGGCCAGCGTGTGGCGCAGGGCCTGATCAGTCAGGGCGCCGACATCGTGTTCCCGGTCGCCGGTCCCGCCGGGATCGGTGCGCTGCAGGCCGCGAAGACCAGCGGTGGCAAGGTCAACGCCATCTGGGTCGACACCGACGGCTGCGTGAGCGCCGAGACCTACTGCCCGCAGATCATCTCCAGCGTCTACAAGGGCATGGACGTGGCCGTCTCCGACGTCATCAAGGCCGCCAAGGACGACAGCTACAGCAGCGAGCCCTTCGTCGGCACCCTGGACAACTCCGGCACCGGCCTGGCGCCGTTCCACGAGTACGACTCCAAGGTCCCGGCCGAGCTGAAGACCGAGCTCGACAAGATCAAGGCTGACATCATGTCGGGCGCGATCACCATCGAGTCGAAGTCCCAGCCCAGCTCCTGAGCAACCCGCTCCCGAGAGGGATCGGGTAGACCCGAGCCGGCTGGTCCTGGCCCGGGTCCACCCGGTCCTTCTCACCCCTCATCGGGAAGGACTGCCACGGTGACCGACACCGCCCCGGGCCTGCGGCTGCGCGGGATCACCAAACGCTTCGGCTCCCTGGTCGCCAACTCTGCCATCGACCTCGACATCGTGCCTGGCGAGATCCACTGCCTGCTGGGGGAGAACGGGGCCGGTAAGTCGACCCTGATGAACGTGCTCTACGGGCTGCTCCAGCCCGACGAGGGCGAGATCACCGTGGACGGCCGACCGCAGGTCTACCGCAGTCCCAAGGAGGCGATCGCCGCCGGGATCGGGATGGTGCACCAGCACTTCATGCTGGTCGACGTCTTCACCGTCGCGGAGAACCTGGCCCTGGGCGGCGAGGGGCGTGGGCTGCTGAACATGCGGCAGGCCCGGCGTACCGTGCGCGAGCTGTCGGCCCGCTACTCACTCGACGTCGACCCGGACGCGCTGGTCGAGGACCTCCCGGTGGGCATCCAGCAGCGGGTCGAGATCCTCAAGGCGCTGGCCAACGACGCGAAGTACCTGATCTTCGACGAGCCGACCGCCGTGCTGACGCCGCAGGAGATCGACGAGCTGATCGAGGTGATGCGCTCACTGCGGGACGAGGGCAAGGCCATCGTCTTCATCACCCACAAGCTGCGCGAGGTCCGCGCGATCGCCGACCGGATCACCGTCGTCCGCCGCGGCCAGGTGGTGGGGACGGCGAGCCCGACGGACTCCGAGTCCTCGCTGGCCGAGCTGATGGTGGGCCGCGCGGTCAACCTCGTCGTGGACAAGCAGCCCGCTCGGCCGAGCGGCGAGCCGCGGCTGGTGCTAGAGGGCGTCTCGGTCGCCAGCCCCAACGGCAGCCTGGCCGTGGTGGACCTCGACCTGTCCGTGGCGGGCGGGGAGATCGTCTGTGTCGCCGGGGTGCAGGGCAACGGCCAGACCGAGCTGGCGGAGGCCCTGCTGGGCACCGTCCCGGTGACGGCCGGCCGGGTGCTCCTCGACGGGCGGCCGATGCGCACCGGCTCGCCGCACGCGACCATCCGCGCCGGGGTCGGGTTCGTGCCCGAGGACCGGCAGACCGACGGCTTCGTGGGCAGCTTCAGCGTCGCCGAGAACCTCGTGCTCAACCATGCCGACGAGCCGCCGTTCGCCAAGGGCATCGCGCTGGACCTGCCGCAGATCAGGCGCAACGCCGAGGAGCGGGTGGCGGAGTTCGACATCCGCACCCAGTCCGTCGACAGCCCGGTCGGCTCGCTCTCGGGCGGCAACCAGCAGAAGGTGGTGCTGGCCCGCGAGCTGTCTCGGCCGCTGTCGGCGCTGGTCGCCAGCCAGCCGACCCGCGGCGTCGACGTCGGGGCCATCGAGTTCCTGCACCGCCGGTTGGTCACCGAGCGCGACCGCGGCACCGCCGTGCTGATCGTCTCGACCGAGCTCGACGAGGTGGCGGCTCTCGCGGACCGGGTGGCGGTGATGTACCGCGGCCGGATCGTCGGGATCGTGCCGCCGAGCACCTCGCGCGAGGTGCTCGGACTGATGATGGCTGGTGTGCCGCCCGAGGAGGCCCTGGCCGCCGGTGCTTCCGGCGCCGGCACTCCCACCCCCGCGGCACCCACGATCGGGCGTCCCCCGACGACCACGACGAAGGAGCTGCGGTGAGCCGCCCGATCCGCTCGACCCGGGGCTTTTCCGGCCGGGTGCCCTGGACCGAGGTCGTCACCACCCTGGCCGCCTTCGTGCTCGCTTTCGTCGTCGGCGCGGTGCTGATGATCGTGTCCGACACCGAGGTGCGGCGTACCTTCGCCTACTTCTTCGCCCGACCCTCCGACGCCCTGACCGCCTCCTGGGACAAGGTCGGCGGCGCGTACGCGGCCCTGCTCCGCGGCGCGGTCGGCGGGTACGGTCCGCTGACCCTGACCACCGCCCAGGCTGCGCCGCTGATCTGCGCCGGCCTCGGTGTGGGGCTGGCGTTCCGGGCAGGCCTGTTCAACATCGGCGCCCAGGGACAGGCGATCCTCGGGGCCATCGTGGCGGCCTACATCGGCTTCAGCTGGCACCTGCCGCCGGGGATCCACCTGCTGGTCGCGCTGCTCGGGGGCCTGGTCGGCGGCGGGGCCTGGGGCGGCATCGTCGGCTGGTTGAAGGCCCGCGCGGGTGCCCACGAGGTGATCGTGACGATCATGATGAACTACATCGCCGCCGGGGTACTCGGCTACCTGCTCACCACGTCGGCGTTCCTCCGTCCCGGCCGGACGGACCCCATCTCACCGGTCGTCGACTGGAACGCGACCTTCCCGCGGCTCGAGGGCGGCCAGCTGCACCTCGGCTTCGTGGTGGCGCTGCTCGCGGCTCTCGGCGTCTGGTGGCTGCTCGACCGCTCGACCACCGGCTTCGCCATCCGTGCCGTCGGCGCCAACCCGCACGCGGCCGCGACCGCCGGGATGAGCGTGGCCCGGACGACGATCATCACCATGTCGGCGGCCGGGGCGCTCGCCGGTCTGGCGGGAGTGCAGGCGGCGCTCGGACCGAGCGCGTCCGGCGTCCCCGTGCCCCTCTCGGCGGGCATCGTCGGCTCGGTGGGCTTCGACGCCATCACCGTGGCCCTGCTCGGCCGCTCGAAGCCGTTGGGGATCGTGCTGGCGGGGCTGCTCTTCGGGGCGCTGCACGCCGGCGGCCTGGCGATGCAGAGCGTCGCCCAGACCCCGCTGACCCTGACCACTGCTCTGCAGGCGCTGATCGTGCTCTTCGTGGCCGCACCCGCCCTGGTCGCCAAGGTGCTGCCGTTCCTCCATGGCCGACGGCTGCGACCGGTTGGACCCTCGGCCGAGGGAGGACTGGCATGAGCACCGTCGCCCGCCCCGCAGCCGGCCCCGCCGCGAAGCCCGGCCGCAACCCTCGAGGCGGCAGCTCGGGCCGGGTCGAGTCGCGTGAGAAGCGCAAGCAGCGACTGTCCACCGGAGCCCTGATCGGTGTCGTCGGGGTGCTGCTCCTGGTCAGCCTCGCCTCCACCACCGGCGTGGCCCGGTTCGCGCTGTCCAACGCGTTCGACGAGGTCCAGCTGCCGACCGTGTCCGTGCCGGGCCTGGGCACGGTCGCGGCCTGCGCCGTCGTCTGCCTGCTGGCCGCGGCCGGCTTCCTGTCGGGTCGCCTGCGCGGACGGCTGCCCGCCTTGGCCGGGACGGTGGCCGGCGTCGCGGTCATCCTCGGCTTTCTCACCTGGGCCGCAGCGGGCCGTGACCTGCCGTTCCCGGTGAGCAACCAGTTCGCCGGCACCCTCTCACTGGCCACCCCGCTGGTCCTGGGAGCGCTGTGCGGGGTGCTCTGCGAGCGGGCCGGCGTGGTGAACGTCTCGATCGAGGGCCAGTTCCTCAGCGCCGCCTTCGCCGCTGCGGTGGTCGGCAGCCTGACCCAGTCGGTCGTCGCTGCGATGGTCGCCGCCGTGGTGGCAGGTGTGGCCATGGCCGCGCTGCTCGCCCTGTTCGCGATCAACTACCTGGTCAACCAGGTCGTCCTCGGTGTCGTGCTCAACCTGCTCGCCGTCGGCATCACCGGCTTCCTCTTCGACCAGCTGGTCCAGCCGGCGTCTGAGGTCTACAACTCCGGGCCCGTGCTCGAGGCGCTGCCCATCCCCGGGCTGTCGGGCATCCCCTTCTTCGGTGCGGTGCTGTTCTCGCAGTCGGTGCTGGCCTACCTGGCCGTGGTCTCGGTGCTGGTGGTGTGGCTGCTGCTGTACCGGACGACGTGGGGGCTGCGGGTTCGCGCCACCGGTGAGCACCCCGAGGCCGTCGACACCGTCGGTATCGACGTCCGCGCGATCCGCTGGTCGGCGGTGCTGGCCGGCGGTGTGTTCGCCGGGCTCGGCGGCTCCTTCTTCACCCTCGCCTCGACCGGGTCGTTCTCCAAGGAGTTCACTGTCGGCAACGGCTTCATCGCCCTGGCTGCGGTGATCATGGGGCGCTGGCGGCCGGTGCTGGCCACGCTGATGTGCCTGTTCTTCGGGTTCGTCACCCAGATGGCCTCGCAGCTGCAGACGCTCAGCACCCCCATGCCCAGCCAGTTCCTGCTGATCCTGCCGTATGTGGCCACGATCATCGCCGTCGCCGGACTGGTCGGCCGGGTGCGTCCGCCGGCCGCCGACGGCATCGCGTACGAGAAATGATGCAGGCGAGCCGAGCGAGGCCATCCAGCGCCGACTGGGCGGACCTGCGGGCGCGCGCCCGCGCGATGACCGCGCTCGCGTACGCGCCGTACTCCGACTACCAGGTGGGGGCGGCCGCGCTGGTTGACGACGGCCGCGTGGTGGCCGGCTGCAACGTCGAGAACGCCGCGTACGGGGTGGCGTTGTGCGCCGAGTGCGGACTGGTCTCGGACCTGCACGCCAGTGGCGGCGGCCGGCTGGTCGCGTTCGCCTGCGTCGACAAGACCGGCGCGCCGCTGATGCCGTGCGGCCGCTGCCGTCAGCTGCTGTGGGAGAACGGCGGGCCCGACCTGCTGGTCGACTCGCCCGACGGCATCGTGCCCATGACCGCGGTCCTGCCGCAGGCGTTCGGCTCCACCGAGCTCGACTCCGTCGAGCGCCACCCCCACCTCCCCTGACCCCATCGAACGGATGTTCCATGACCCCCGACCTCGACCTGCTGCGCTCGCTGCCCAAGGTCTCCCTGCACGACCACCTGGACGGCGGCGTCCGCCCCGCCACGGTCTTCGAGATCTCGGCCGAGATCGGCCATGCCCTGCCCGCGGACTCACCCGAGGCGCTCGGCCGCTGGTTCGCCGAGTCGGCCGACTCGGGCTCGCTGGTGCGCTACCTGGAGACGTTCGACCACACCGTCGCGGTGATGCAGCGAGCCTCCGACATCCGCCGGGTGGCCCGGGAGTTCGTCGAGGACCTGGCGGCCGACGGCGTCGTCTACGGTGAGACCCGGTACGCCCCGGAGCGGCTGACCGAGGGTGGGCTGACCGAGGCGGAGGCCGTCGAGGCCGTCCGCGACGGCATCGCCGAGGGAATGGCCGCCAGCCTGGAACGCGGCCGGCCGATCCTGGTCCGGCAGCTGCTGGACTCGATGCGGCACGAGCAGCCCACCACCCGGATCGCCGAGCTGGCGCTGGCCTACCGCGAGCAGGGTGTGGCCGGTTTCGACATCGCCGGCCCCGAGGACGGCTTCCCGGCTGCCGACTGGGCGCCGGCGTTCACCCTGCTCCGCGAGCAGCTGATGCCCTTCACCATCCACGCCGGCGAGGCGGCCGGCGTCGAGTCCATCGCCGGTGCCCTGGGCTGCGGGGCCCGCCGGATCGGTCACGGCGTCCGCATCATCAGCGACATCACCTTCGCCGAGGACGGCACCCCGAGCCTCGGGCCCGTGGCCAGCTACGTCCGCGACGCCCGGATCACCCTCGAGCTCTGCCCTTCCTCGAACGTGCAGACCGGCGCTGTCGCCGCCATGGCCGAGCACCCGTTCCAGGTCCTCGACGCCCTCGGTTTTCGGGTCACCGCGAACTCCGACAACCAGCTGATGAGCAGCACCAGCCTGACCCGGGAGTACGGCGTCCTGGTCGAGCACTTCGGCTACGAGCTCGCGGATCTGCGCCGGATCACCCTGAACGCGGCCAAGAGCGCCTTCCTGCCCTACGACCAGCGCAGCGCCCTGATCACCGACGTGATCCTGCCCGCCTGGGACGGGGCCGTCGTTTAGGTTCCGAAGCCGAGTTGTCAGAAACCAGTTGCCCTCTGGGACAACTGAGTTCTGACAAGTCGGGGTACGCCGGCGCGGACGAGGTCGGTGACCACCGAGGCGGGCTCGAGGCGGAGCTCCATGGCTGTTGCTCGCAACACCCGGGAGCCGGTGACGACAAGCGCCCGCTCGCGCTGCATGTCCTCTTGCCAGTGCTCCACCTCGACGTGGTGCGCGCCGTCGACCTCGAGCAGCACCCGCTCGCCGTTCGGAAGCACCCACTCGGCGTCGAGGTAGCGCCGTCGACCGTTTGCGTCGAGCCGTCGCACCTGTCGATAGGGGGGCTGCAGGCCGAACCGACGACACACCTTGGCCAGGTCCAGCTCGCTCAAGGCTTCCGCGCCGCCCGCGATGTCGCGAAGAGCTTCGCGCAGATAGGCCTTGTGCCTGATGCGTCCGACGATGGCCAGAGCGTCGTCGAGCTGCGCAGGGGTGCAGAGCCGCTGTTGCACGACTGCGGCGACGATCGCGCAGGCGAAGCGCGGCCACGATTGCCAGGCCGCCGCGTCGAGAGCTGAGCGCGGGGTTGCGGTGCAGGGCAGCCCTTGCCTCTCAACGTGGAATTCCGGTTGCACCCGTCGAGACTCGTGGATGACCACGGAAGGGTGGCGGTTCACCTTCGCGCCGCGCGGCACCATGAGGTGGACTGCCGCCGCAGCCCGCGCGAAGTCCCGGAAGCCCGCGAGCTCGAGCGCCGTGTGGCTGACCAGGGCGGTCGGCGGCCCGGCGTCGAGAGTGCTGGCCCACATCAGCTGGGGCCGGGAGGGCTCTGCGTTGTGCAGCACGACCACGTGGGCGCCCCAGGTCGTCCAGCGCTGGGCCGCAATCTGGGCACGGATCTCTACTTGGCTCAGCCCGATCTGCCGGAGCTGTGACCGGGTGAGGACCTGTTGCTGGCAGTGGGCAAGATGGACGAGCTCAGCGGGAGGCTTTGGCGTGCGACGCATGGCGACCACGGTGGTGAACGAGGGCAGCCGTTGCGAGGCCCTGGGGGAATCTGTGGATGGCGACCCGACACGTCGCCACCTGTGGATACCGACTTGTCAGAACTGAGTTGTCCCATAGGACAACTGGATTCTGACAAGTCGGTTCAGGTGCAGGAGCGGAGGACGGCCAGGGCGAGGACGCGGGCGCAGGTGAAGACCTCGGCCAGCGGCACCCGCTCGTCCGGGCCGTGGGCGGTGCGGACGTCGCCGGGACCGTAGTGCAGCGTCGGGACGCCGGCGGCGGCGTACAGCCGGAGGTCGCTGCCCCAGGGGGCGCCGCGCTCGAGGATGGTGGGACCGCCGGCGACGTCGCCGTGCGCGAGCCGGACGGTGTCGCGCAGCACGTGGCCCGACGGCAGGTGGCCGCCGGCGAACTGACCGCCCGTCCAGCTCACCAGCGGCGGGTGGTCGCGCAGGTAGGGGTCGCGGCTCGCCGCTTCGGCCACCGCCTGCTCGAGCTCGGCGCGGGCCGTGGTCGCGTCCTCCTCGATCTTGACGCCGTACCGGCCCTCGGCCACCAACAGGTCCGGCACGCTGCTCGGCCAGTCGCCCGCGTGCAGCCGGCCCACCGAGAGCGGGTAGGCGACCGGCAGGTGCCGCATCAGCGGCTCGGGGGCGGCGTTGCGTCGCTCCTGCAGCTGCGCCAGCGCCTGGTGCAGGCCGAGGTAGGAGTCGATGGCCGAGCTCCCGGCGTACGCGGTGCTGCCGTGCGTCGCCAGCCCGGGCACCTCGATCCGGAAGGTCAGCGAGCCGGCGTTCGCGGTGACCAGGTCCAGCGCCGTGGGCTCGGGGATGATGCACGCCTCGCCGGTGTGGCCTCGCTGGAGGGCGGCGAACGCTCCCAGGCCGCCGTCCTCCTCCCCGATCGCGACGTGCACCGCGTACGGACGGACCAGCCGGACGCCGGCCGCGCGCAGGGCGGCCACCGCAGCCAGGATCGCCGCCGCACCGCCCTTCATGTCGTTGCTGCCGCGTCCCACGAGATCGCCACCGGTGACCACCGGCTCGAACGCCGACGAGCTCCACTGGGCGGGGTCACCGGCCGGGACGACGTCCAGGTGAGCCTGCAGGACGAGCCCGGGCGGCTCCTCGCTGTCGGCGGCGGAGGTGCCGACGAGCCCCCAGGCCTCGCCGCGCTCGACCTCCTCGCCGGGGTAGTCGGGGTGGGAGCGCAGCGCGGTCAGGTCCAGCGGCCACAGGTCGGTCTCGAGGCCGAGCCTGGTCAGCCGCTCGGTGAGGTCGTGCTGGATCTCGCTCTCGGCGTCGCTGCCGCCGACGCTGGGTACGGCAACCAGCTCCCGCAACGTCTGCACGGCCGCGGCCTCGTCGAGCAGGGCGAGGACGTCCGCCTCGGTGGTGGTGAGCACACCCGCACGCTAGTGGTTGCCGACCGGTCAGCGCGCCTGCAGCCGGCAGAGTGCGGTCGTGGCTCGGCATAGGGTTCACCCATGAGCTCACGCGTGCTGACCGCCGTGGCCTGGCCGTACGCCAACGGCCCGCGCCACATCGGTCACGTCTCCGGATTCGGGGTCCCGTCCGACGTCTTCTCCCGCTACATGCGGATGACCGGGCACGACGTGCTGATGGTCTCGGGCACCGACGAGCACGGGACGCCGATCTCGGTGCAGGCTGAGCGCGAGGGCATGACCACCCGTGAGCTGGCCGACAAGTACAACCGGGTGATCGTGGAGGACCTGCAGGGCCTCGGGCTCTCGTACGACCTCTTCACCCGCACCACCACGCAGAACCACTACGAGGTGACCCAGCAGCTGTTCCTCGGGCTGTACAAGAACGGGTATGTGGTGCCGCAGACGGCGATGGGCGCGGTCAGCCCGTCGACCGGCCGGACTCTGCCCGACCGCTACATCGAGGGCACCTGCCCGATCTGCGGCTACGACAGCGCCCGCGGCGACCAGTGCGACAACTGCGGCAACCAGCTGGACCCCGTCGACCTGATCAACCCGCGGTCCAGGATCAACGGCGAGACGCCTCAATTCGTGGAGACCGAACACTTCTTCCTCGACCTGCCGGCGCTCTCGGGTTCGCTCTCGCGTTGGCTCGGCGACCGCAGCGACTGGCGACCCAACGTGCTCAAGTTCAGCCAGAACCTGCTGGCCGACCTACGGCCGCGCGCGATCACCCGTGACCTCGACTGGGGTGTCCCGGTGCCGCTGGACGGCTGGCGCGACCAGCCGATGAAGCGGCTCTACGTCTGGTTCGACGCGGTGATCGGCTATCTCTCCGCCTCCGTGGAGTGGGCCCGGCGGACCGGTGACCCGGACGCCTGGCAGCTGTGGTGGAGCGACCCGGAGGCGCTCAGCTACTACTTCATGGGCAAGGACAACATCGTCTTCCACTCGGTGATCTGGCCGGGGATGCTGCTGGGCCACAACGGGCAGGGCGACCACGGCGGCACCGTTGGACCGATGGGGGAGCTGCGGCTGCCCGACGAGGTCGTCTCGAGTGAGTACCTGACCATGAGCGGGGCGAAGTTCTCCACCAGCCGCAACAAGGTCATCTACGTCGGGGACTTCCTCCGCGACTTCGGCCCGGACGCGCTGCGCTACTTCATCGCCGTCGCCGGTCCGGAGACCACCGACAGCGACTTCACCTGGGACGAGTTCGTCCGCCGGACGAACTTCGAGCTCGCCAACGAGTGGGGCAACCTGGTCAACCGGTCGGTGTCGATGGCCCACAAGAACAACGGGGCCATCCCGGCGCCGGGGGCGCTGACGGACCTGGACGCGACGCTGCTGGCCACCTCGCAGGCCTCCTTCGACGTGGTCGGCGACCTGCTGCGGCGCAACCGCTTCAAGGCAGCGATCAGCGAGGCGATGCGGGTAGCCGGCGCGGCCAACAAGTACCTCTCCGACGCCGAGCCGTGGAAGCTGAAGGACGACCCCGAACGCCGCGACACCGTGCTGCACACCGCGCTGCAGGTGGTCAGTGACGTCAACACCTTGATGACGCCGTTCCTGCCGCACGCCGCGCAGAAGGTGCACGCTGCGCTTGGCGGTGAGGGCGTCTGGGCCGCCCAGCCCGAGATCCGGCAGGTCGGCGAGGACGGGGGGCCGGACTACCCCGTGATCATGGGCGACTACGCCGGCGAGCAGGCCCGCTGGGCCAGTCGGCCGCTCGAGGCCGGCCGTCCGCTGGTCAAGCCGACGCCGCTGTTCCCCAAGCTGGACGAGGAGCTGGGTCGTACCGGACCCGAGTGGGCGCCCATCGTCGACTGATACCGCTGGTCAGGCGAGGGTGAGCTCCCAGGAGCGCCACGGCCGGCGGGGTTCCTCGCCGTGACCGGGGTCGACGCCGATGATGCGGCCGCCGCGCAGGCTGACCACGGCGTGCTTGGCGTCCTCGTCCAGCTCGGTGATGGCGGGGGTGCCGGCGGGACCGCCGGCGAACCGACGGTTGGCCCAGTCGTAGACCGAGGTGTGGCCGTGCACCTGGCTGAACGGCATCGTGCTGTGCTGCCAGCTCGGGACGAGCTCGGTGGAGGCGACCGCCCACAGTGGCCCCGCACTCTGGTCGCGGCGTCGCCCGAGCAGCTCACCGGCGCGGAAGACCACGTCGCGGCGGCCGCGGGGCAGCGCGTTCAGGGCGACGGCCACCTGCCGGACGTCCGGGGGAGCATCCAGGACGGCGCGCCAGAAGCCGGCCGTCAGACCGGCGTGGGTGATCAGGAAGCTCTCGGTCCGGGTGATCAGGGCAGCAGCCACCCGTAGCTGCCCCGCCTCCCACCAGCGGCGCAGCGTCCCGGCCACCTCGTCCGACAGCTGCTCGGGCCAGTCGAAGGCGGGTTCCCGCAGGTACTGGGCCTCGTGGTTGCCGACCAGCTGCAGCCACTGGTCTGGCTGCTCGGTCAGGTAGCGGTCGGCCAGGGCGACCACTCCGGCGGAGTCGGGACCGCGGTGCACGAGGTCGCCGACCTGGATCACGACGAGGTCGTCCGGCAGCCAGCCGGTCACCGGATCGGCGCCGAGGCGACCGAGCTCGCTGACCAGCTCGTCCAGGTGCCCGGCCACGTCGCCGATCACCGCGACCCGGCGTCCGGGCGGCAGGGGGAGGGTCATGAGCCTCGCGGGGACGCCCAGGACTCGGCGGGCACGTAGAGCGACACGTTGTCCATCCTGCGCTGGACCGCCGCGACCTCGCGTACCGCCTGCGCGATCACGCTGCGGTCCAGCGGGGACACCTCGTCCATCCGCAGCCGGTCCGAGGGTGCCTGCCCCTGCTGGAACTGCAGGACCTGGTACCGCAGCCGCAGCCGCTGCAGCACCTCGAAGACCTCGACGAGAGTCTCGGCCTGGTCCTGGGGCAGCATCTCCGAGCCGGCGGCAGCCTGCAGCCGCTCGGTGGTGGGCAGGGCGGCCGACCCGACGCTGAGCGCGGCCCAGCGGGCCAGGTTCACGATCGGCAGCACGGCGTGCTCCTTCACGTCGAAGACGCCGCTGCGCCGGCTGAGGATGCCGCGGGCGGGCATCTTGGCCCGCCGGGACAGTGACTCCTGCAGCAGCAGCCGCATCGTGCCGGGATGGCGCCGCAGGTCGCTGAAGACCTTGGCAGCCGCGGGCAGGCCGGGGTCGCCGTGGATGGGCCGCCCGTCGACCAGCAGGGACGTCATGATCGCGCCCTGGTTCTCCGCGGGGGACGCCAGCCACTGGCCGGCGGCAGTCCGCCACTCGGCGTTGGTCCGCGCGAAGAGGCGCTGCTGCGCGGTCGCCCCGTGAGCGTCGCTGGTGATCCCGCAGTCGGCCAGCACCGCCCCCACCTCGGCGAAGGCGGCCCGGTAGGCGTCCGCATCGGCCCGCGGGGTGCCGTCGGCGAAGGCGACGGCCGAGTCGACGTCGGAGCTGAGCACCGCCTCGCGGCGGCCGACGCTACCGAGCGAGAGCCAGGTGAAGGCGTCGACTGACAGCTCGGGGTGCTGCTCGAAGACCAGTGCGATCGCCCGGCGGACGACCGTGTCCAAGATCGCGGAGTAGACCGCGATCACCTTGTTCGAGCCGAGCCCGCGCCGCAGCAGGTCCGTCAGCACCCCGGGCACCCGGCGAGCCTGCCCGGCGAGCTGCTCGACGGTGGCGGCCCGGCGGAGCTGCTCGTGCGCGGCAACGCCGGCTGTGGTGGGGGAGACGGCGAAGTCGCGCGGCTCCACCACCCCACGCAGCCCGCCGGCGCGGTCGGTGACGAGCAGGTACTCGGCGCCGGTGTCGAGCAGCTGGATCAGCGCCTCCGCCGCGGAGTCGCCCAGCACGGCCGTGGTGGCCGGGCTGTCGATGAGCTCGGCCGCCGGCGTGCTCGGGGAACGGCCGTCGACGACCAGCCGGCTCCGCAGCACGGCGTCGGTGACGAGGCCGTAGCTGCCGTCGGGGCGGGGCAGCACGGCGTAACCCGCTCCGCGCTCGCTCATCAGGCGGGCCACGTCCAGGGCCGAGGCGCCCGTCTCGGCCACCACCGGCGCGCTGACGATCAGCTCGTCGACCAGGCTGTAGCTCGGGGTCGGCTCGGGCCGGCGCCGGTTGGCGGCCGAGATCCGCTCCGCCAGGAACTGAGCCCCACGGCGCGACGCGAAGGCCGGGGTGACCGCCGAGCCCGGGATCTGCGCCACCGTGGCGGCGCCAGCCGCGACGGCCCGGGGTCCCAGCGAACCGTCGGTCAGCATCGAGGAGAAGCCGAAGATCCCGCCCGGGCCCAAGATCTCGTCCGCCGGTCCGGTCAGCAGGTCGGCGTGGTTCCAGATGTCGACCCGCCCGGCGATGACCAGGAACACGTCGTCGGTGCCGCCGGCGAAGGCGTCCAGGACCAGGTCGCCCGCCCCGTAACGCACGACGCTCGCCGACTCCGCCACCTTCGCTCTGGCCTCGGGATCGAGGCAGTCGAAGGGGGCGTAGCCGGCGAGCAGTCGTGCGAGGTCGTCCGCCACGAGGCCCAATCTAGGGGTGGGGAGCCGTCAGGATCCGGGCGTGGGCGCGCTCGGGATGCTGTACCCGGAGGGCCCGACGTTCTCCCGCAGGGAGGCTTTCCACGACCCGTCGGCGATGTACTGCTTCAAAGCGTCGTTGACCTTCCCGACCAGGTCGGTGTTGCCCTTCTTGATCCCGACGCCGTACTGCTCGTCGGTGAAGCCCTTGCCGATCAAGCGGAGCTTGCCCTTGTACTGGGACGTGGCGGCGAAGCCGGCGAGGATGACGTCGTCAGTGCTGACCGCGTCGACCGTGCTGGCCGCGAGGGCAGAGACGCAGTCAGAGAACTTGGGGTACTCCTGCAGCGTGATCTTGCCCTTGTAGTTGTCCTTGATGTACGCCGAGGACGTGGTCCCGGTCACCGAGCACAGCGTGCGTCCGTTGAGCGTCTGCGGGCTCCTGATGTCCTCCTCGTTGCGCCGGACCAGCAGGTCCTGGTGGGCGACGAAGTACGGACCGGCGAAGTCGACCACCTGCTTGCGGTCGTCGGTGATCGAGTAGGTCGAGAAGACCAGGTCGGCCTGACCGTCGCTGATCAGCTTCTCCCGGTCGGCCGGGTTGGCCTCGACCCAGGTGATCTTGTCCTTCGGCACGCCGAGGGCGCCCGCCACGTAGGTCGCGGTGTCCACGTCGAACCCCTTGTAGGAGTCGCCGGTCTTCAGCCCCAGTCCGGGCTGGTCGAAGGAGATACCGATCTTCAGGCTGGCGAGCGACGCCCCGGGGAGCGGGGTCGGCGTCTTCACCTCGCCCGACCCGCATCCGGCGATCGATACTGCGGTGAGCGCGGCCAGTGCTATGGCTGCGATCCGTCGTTGGATGTTGAGCATCTACGTTCTCCTGTTCCGTCGTCTCAGACGATCGCGGCGTCGTCGACGGGGTCGAGATCGTCAGGTGTGACGTCGCCGTAGCGGGGGCCGTCCAGGGTCCAGAGCGACTCGATCCTGTTGCCGGTGTTCTCCACGACCTTGGGCTTGATCGCGCGCCAGGCGAGCGCCAGGATCCCGGCGAGCACAGGGATGCCGAAGACGACCACCAGGAAGCTCGTCTTGTGCAACAGATACGGGGAGCTCTGCCAGCCCGAGACGGCCAGTCCGATCAGGACGAGGACGAGGAAGACCAGCCCGATGAGCGAGGTGAACGGGTAGCCCGGAGCCTGGAAGGAGCCCTTGGGGATCACGCCGCGGTCGGTGAGCTGCCGCAACCGGAGCTGGCAGGCGAAGATCGTGCCCCAGGTGAACAAGATCATCACCGAGGTGGCCTCGACCGCGATCTCGAACGCGTCCGGGGTGAGGAAGTTGAGCACCGAGCCGAAGACGAAGACGACCGACGTCATCACGATGCCGGCCCACGGAACGCCCGACTTGCTCATCTTGAGGGTGAACTGCGGAGCCTGCTTGGACATGCCGAGGCTGCGCAGCACCCGCCCGGTCGAGTAGAGCCCCGAGTTCAGGGAGGACATGGCGGCGACGATCAGAACGGCCTGGATGACCGTGCTCATCCAGGTGAGGCCGAGCCGCTCGAAGACCGTGACGAACGGGCTGGTGCCGGCCGTGTAGTCCGAGGTCGGCAGCATCGAGCACAGCAGCAGGATCGAGCCGATGTAGAAGACCGCGATCCGGAAGATGACCGCGTTGACGGCCTTCGGGACCTCTTTCTGCGCGTTGGCCATCTCGCCGGCCGCCACGCCCACCATCTCGATGGCCGCGTAGGCGAAGACGACACCGGACATGACCAGGATGGGGCCGTACCAGTTGAAGTCGCCGCTGGAGGGCCAGAAGCCGCCCGGGTTGTTCCACAGGTTCTGGAAGCCGGCCTTGTGACCGCCGATGTCGAACCCGCCGATGACCACGACCAGGCCCACGATAAGGAAGACGACGATCGCGCCGACCTTGAGGATGGCGGCCCAGAACTCGAACTCACCGAACGCCCGTGCCGAGAGCAGGTTGATCGACAAGACGACAACCAGAGCGATCAGCACGGTGGCCCAGGTCGGCATGTTCGGCCACCAGTACTGGATGTACAGACCGACAGCCGAAAGCTCCGCGATGCCGGTCAGGGCCCAGTTGAGCCAGTAGATCCAGCCCGTGACGAAGGCCCACTTCTCACCGAAGAACTCCCGCATGTAGGACACGAAGGCGCCCGAGGTCGCGCGGTGCAGCACGAGCTCGCCGAGGGCGCGCATCAAGAAGTAGGCGATCACGCCGACGACGGCGTAGCTGATGATCAGTGCCGGCCCAGTGTTGTGCAGCCGGGAGGCCGAGCCGAGGAACAGGCCGGTGCCGATGGCGCCACCGATGGCGATCATCTGCACGTGGCGACTGTTCAGCGTCTGCTTGTAGCCCACCTGTTCAGCGTTGAGCGAGTTGGGTTGGGTTTCGGTCTGGGTCACGGGCGGTGCCTTCCGGTGGGGGAAGTGGTGCTGATGAGCAGGAGTTCTCGAAGAGGACTGTGCTGTGACCCTAGCCACAACGGTGCGTCGGTCACATTCCGGGTCTTTACGGTGTCGTTACGCAGCCAGGTCGGTAACCCTACTTACATAGTCGGTGTATCTGTCGGTGTGCGCCGTCGCGCAGCGTCGTGTCGTCCCCCTACTCGGCCATCCGCTTCGGCGGCGGCGGTCCTGGTCCGGTGATCGGGCGTAGCCACCTGCGGACGCTCTCCGCCGCGGGACATCACGAGCCTGTTCGGGCAACGCCGAGGAGGCGTCGGTCCTCAGCGGGGCTGACGTCTGACTCGCCGGCCCGTCGCCGCCGGCGCCGGGTAGGTTGCCAGGCATGGGATGGGCACGCACGGAGAAGAACGCACTGGTCGACACGCTGCGACGGGCTGACCCGGAGGCCGAGACGCTCTGCGCGGGCTGGTCGACCCGTCGGCTGCTGGCTCACCTCGTGCTGCGCGAGCAGGAGGTCCTGGGCTCACTCGGAGACGCGGTCGGCCGAGCCGAGCCCGGGCAGGAGAAGTACCTCGGCCGGCTGGCCGACGAGGCCCACACCCCTGAGGGCTATGCCGGGCTGGTCGACCGGTTCGTCGCCGGCCCGCCGCGCTGGTCGCCGATGAGCTGGGGGACCGAGAAGATCAACCTCCTCGAGTACGTCATCCATCACGAGGACGTCCGGCGTGGGGGTGTCGAGCCGGTCCAACCGCGGACGCTGCCGCCGGCCCAGGACAAGGCGGTCTGGAGCCAGCTGCCGTTGATGGCCCGGATCCGCTACCGCCGCTCACCCGGCCCGGTGGTGCTGGCGCGGCTCGATGGCGCCACGGCACGAGTCAGCAAGGGGAGGCCGGCCAGCAAGGGGACCGCAGCCACGGGTGCGGAGCCGGAGGGCGAGGTGGTGCTCACCGGTGGGCCAGTCGAGCTCGCGCTCTACGTCAGCGGTCGACGCAGCGCCGCCCAGGTCCAGGTCTCGGGCCCGCCCGCCGCGGTGGCGGCCTTCGAGTCCTGGGTCGCCTCAGCCTGAGCCCGGCCCAGCTGTGCCAAGACCGGTCGGCTCGGGCGCGGTCAGACCAGCGGGGCGGTCCAGAGGAGCTGGACGCCGCCGCTCTCGCAGTCGGTGACCGCCATCGCCCCGGAGCGGGTCTCCGCCTGCTCCTGCAGCTCGTCGCGTCCTTGCCGCGGTCGCTCAGCCAGCGGCACGGACCCGTCGTCGGTCACCACGATGGTCAGGACACGACCGTCGGAAGAGACCTCCACGCGTGCCCGCGTGGCACAGGCGTGCCGGGCCACCTCGGTCAGCGCGGCCCGCACGGCCGACTCGGCTGCGTCGGCCATGTCCCCCTCGGCCACATCCTCGACCGGACCGTCCAGCTCGAGCGCCGGAGTGAAGCCGAGGGTCGCCGTCAGCTCGACGACGACGCCGAGGATGCGGCTGGGAAACGCTGCTACGGCCGCCGTCTCCGGCTGGATGTCGAAGATCGAGTTTCGTAGCGTCCGGATGGTCCCGTCGAGGTTTTCCACCGCTGCGGCCAGCTGCTCGCGGACGGCCGGGTCGCAGGAGAGGCTCGCCGCCCCCTGGATGGTCAGCCCGGCGGCGAAAAGCCGCTGGACCACGTTGTCGTGCAGGTTGTGCGCGGTCCGGGCCCGCTCCTCGAGCAGGGCGATCCGGTTCTGGTCTGCGCGGGCGTCGGCCATTTCCAACGCCACGGTGGCCTGCACGGCGAACGCCTGGGCCAGCTCCTTGTCGGCTTCGGAGAAGGGGACGTCGGCCGTCCGGCCGACCGTGATCGCGCCGCGCACCGTGTCCCGGCCCAGCAGGGGGATGACCATCATGTGGTTGATCAGCATCGGCAGCGGCAGGTTCACGCTGCCCTTCAACCGTTCCCGGGCGTCTCTCACCACCAGAGGCTCGCCGCGCTCCATCGCCTCCCCGGCGAAGCTGCCGGCGGCGTCGAAGCGGATCCCGCGGAGCTCGTCGACCCGGTCGCCGCTGGTCGCGACGATCTCCAGGGTGCCGGGCGAGCGAGGGACAGGCAAGGTCACGACGACACCGTCCGAGCGCGTCACCCGCAGGGCCGAGTGGGCGAGGTCGCTCAGCATGGTGATGCTGTCCTCGTCCTCGGCCATCAACCGCTGGCTGACCTCGAAGGAGACCTGCAGCCACTCGTGCCGCTGCATCGCCTCGGTATGCAGTCGGGCGTTCGCGATGGCGACTCCGGCGGTGGTCGCGAGCGAGCGCATCAGGTTCTCGTCCTCGACGGTGAAGGCGCCGCCGCGAATCGGGTTGGCGAGGTAGAGGTTGCCGAAGATCGTGCGACCGGTGCGGACCGGGACGCCCAGGAAGGCCGTGAGGGGCGGGTGCTCCAGCGGCACCCCAGAGCTGCGCGCGTCGTCGGTCACCGAGTGGAGCCGGATCGGAGCCGCGGTCTCGTTCACTGCTCCGAGCAGACCCCGCCCCTTGGGCAGGTCGCCGATGGCGAGCACGGTGGCCTCGTCCATGCCCTCGTGGACGAACTGCTCGATGCCCCCGTCGGCGCCGATGACGCCGAGCGCGGCGAAGCGGGCGTCCGCGAGCACCCTTGCCGCCTCGACCACCCGACGCAGCACCATGGAGAGCGAGAGCTCAGCGACGATGGACCTGTTGAACTCGACGAGACGCCCCAGCCGCGCGGCCTCCCGGCCGGCAGGTGTGGACTCGTCTTGCGGCATCTGACGGTTTCCCCTCGGCGTGCGGAATTATCGTGGCGGCGCCGAGGTGTTGCGCTGGAACCGCCAGCGCGCCGCCTCAGCACGTGTGACATTACGGTAGATCAACAATGCTCGCCAAACCCCTGGCAATGCCATTTGCTCTTGATTTCTGCGTTCACGTGGACAATTCACGACATTTAGAGGTCGACGGTCTTCTGGTCCGCTCTGCCGGCCCCGGGGCCCCGTCGAGAAGGCGCCGCCTCAGCCGGCCGCAGCTCGGCCAGGGCCGAGCCCATCGAGACGGGACGGCAGCCCGCGGCCAGCGCCCGGGCCCGGATCGTCGGCTCCTCCCGCCAGAGCGCCCAGCCCCGCCGCACGAGCAACCTCAGCGGCTTGCGGCGCTCGGCGACGTCGCGGAGGAAGCGCCGGAGCAGGTTCGCGGTCCGCGGACGGTCGAGGTAGAGCGCGGTCACGTCGAGCCCGGCGGCGCTAGCCGGGCCGACCAGCTCGGGGGCGAACACGCCCTCGGCGACGAAGACGGCGTGCCCTCCGAGCTCGACCTGCTGCTCGCCGTACCGCCGGCTGCGGGCGATGTCGTAGACGGGGACGTCCGTGCGGCCCGTGCGGCACAAGGCGACGGCCGCAGCCAGCGCTGCCTCGAGGTTCCACGAGCCCGGATGGTCCCAGTCGACGGTGCCCAGGGCCTTTCCGCCAGATCGAAGACGTGGCATTCCGGGATGGTCGAGGTCGCGGTAGAAGTCGTCCAGGTTGAGGCGCGGGCAGCCCGCGGCCGCGGCCAGCCGTGACTTGCCGCTGCCCGAGGCTCCGGCGAGCAGCACCATCCGACTCACGTCAGTACGATCCGCCGCCGGCCAGTGACAGTGCCCCGGTGGGGTGCCAGACCGTCTTGATCTCGGTGAAGGCCCGGAGCCGCGCCAGGCCCGGATCGGCCCCGAGGTCCACCGGTGTGGCGGGGGCGTAGACGCGCTTGAGGGTCTCGGCCGCCGCCTGCTCCAGCTCGACGCGCTGCTCGGGGTCAGCGCCGGTGAGGTCCAGTGCGGCGACGTCGCCGTGGGCCGCCAGGTGCGGGGCCATCTCGGCCGGTCGTCCGGTGAGCAGGTTGACGACCCCGGCCGGGACGTCGGAGGTCGCGAGAACCTCGGCGAAGGTGATCGCCGTGCACGCGTCGGCCGCGGGGACGAGCACCACGGACGCGTTGCCGGTGGCCATCAGCGGCGCGAGGACCGAGACCAGGCCGAGCAGCGGCGCACCGGCCGGGGCCAGGACGGCGACCACGCCCATCGGCTCGGGGGCGGAGTAGGAGAAGTAGGGGCCGGAGACGGCGTTGGCGCTGCCGAGGACGGGGCTGAGCTTGTCGGTCCAGCCGGCGTAGTGCACGAGGCGGTCGACGGCGGCGTCGACCTCGGCGCCGGCCGTGGCCGCGTCCGCTCCGGAGCCCAGCCCGAGGAGCTCGACGAACTGGGCGCGGCGGCCCTCGAGCATCTCCGCCGCCCGGTAGATGACCTGACCGCGCAGGTACGGGGTGGCGGCCGACCAGCCGCGGCTGCCCGCGCGGGCCGCGGTGACGGCATCCCGGGCGTCCTTGCGGGAGCCCTGCGCCGCGTTGGCCCAGAACGCGCCGTCGGCGGTGTGCACCGGATAGGTCCGGCCCGACTCCGAGCGGGGGAAGGCCCCGCCGACGTAGAGCTTGTAGGTCTTGGTGACCGCGGGACGGCTCATCGGCTCGACTCCTCGTCGTAGGGTCGCTCGTCGGGCCTCAGGTAGGCCGCCATCCCCGAGGGTCCGCCTTCGCGGCCGTAGCCGGACTCGCCGTAACCGCCGAAGCTCGCGGTCGGGTCGAAGCGGTTGAAGCTGTTGTCCCAGACGGTGCCCGCCCGCAGCGCGGCGGCCATGGCCATGGCGCGGGAGCCCTTCTCGGTCCAGACGCCGGCCGACAGCCCGTACGGAGTGTTGTTGGCCTTGGCGACGGCCTCGTCCGGCGTCCGGAAGGTCATCGTGGTCAGCACCGGACCGAAGATCTCCTCCCGGGCCACCCGCATCGAGGCGGTCGCCGCGGTGAAGATGGTGGGAGCAACGTAGTAGCCGCCGCTCGGCAGCGATCCGGGTGCCGTCCAGCTGTGCGCTCCCTCGGCCTCGCCGGCCGCGAGCAGGGTCTGGATCCGCTCGAGCTGGGTTGCGGAGTTGACCGCGCCGACGTCGGTGTTCTTGTCCATCGGGTCCCCGACCCGCAGCGTGGCCACCCGCCGCTTGAGCCGGGCCAGGAACTCCTCGGCGATCGGCTCCTGCAGCAGCAGCCGGGAGCCGGCGCAGCAGACCTGGCCCTGGTTGAAGAAGATCCCGTCCACCACACCCTCGACGGCCTGGTCGAGCGCGGCGTCGTCGAACACGATGTTGGCGCCCTTGCCGCCCAGCTCGAGGGTGACCCGACGGCCGGTCCCGGCGAGGGATCGGGCGATGCCGCGCCCGACCGAGGTCGATCCGGTGAAGGCCACCTTGTCCAGGCCCGGGTGGGCCAGCAGCTGGGCGCCCACGTCACCGGCCCCCGGGATGATGTTGACCACCCCCGGCGGCAGGCCGGCATCGGCGATGATCTCGGCCAGGACCAAGATCGAGAGCGACGTGGTCTCGGCCGGCTTGATCACCACGGTGTTGCCGGCCGCGAGCGCGGGCGCGATCTTCCAGGCCGCCATCAGCAGCGGGAAGTTCCACGGGATGACCTGGCCCGCGACGCCCAACGGCTGCGGCACCGGCCCGAGGCCCAGGTGCTGCAGCTTGTCGGCCCAGCCGGCGTGGGAGAAGAAGTGCTGCGCGGCGGCGGGCACGTCGAAGTCCCGGCTCTCGCGGATGGGCTTGCCGTTGTCGAGGGTCTCCACCACGGCCAGCTCGCGGGCGCGCTCGGCGATCCCGCGGGCGATCCGGAACAGATAGGTCCCGCGCTCCGCCCCACGCATCCGGCCCCAGACCTCGGTCTGGGCCCGCCGCGCCACCGCCACGGCGTGGTCGATGCCCGCGGCGTCCACGGTGGAGACCGAAGCCAGGCGCTCGCCCGTCCCGGGCTCGATGCTCTCCAGGTCGGGGCCGCCGCCCTCGACGAAGACGCCGTCGACGAAGGGGAGGTAGCGGTCCTTGAGGTGGCCGATCGCCCGTGACTCGGGCGCAGGGGCGTAGTCCCAAGCGGCGGGGTCGGCCAGGTTCGTGCTCATCGGTCTCGTCTGCTCATGGGTCTGGACACCTGTCAGTCGAGGGTCACGTGGTCGGTGCCGGTGTAGTGGCCATCAGCCTGGGCCCGGCGCTGCCGGACCAGGTCGTTGAGCACCGACGAGGCGCCGAAGCGGAACCAGTGGGGGTCCAGCCACTCCGGGCCGGCGACCTCGCGGACGGCCACCAGGTGCCGCAGCGCGTCCTTGGCCGTGCGGATCCCGCCGGCCGGCTTCACCCCGCGCTGCTCGCCGGTGGCCGCGTACCAGTCGCGGACGGCCTGCAGCAGCACCTGGGTCACCGGCAGCGTCGCCGCGGGGGAGACCTTGCCGGTCGAGGTCTTGACGAAGTCGCCGCCGGCCAGCAGGGCGAGCCAGGCCGCCCGGCGGACGTGGTCGTAGGTGCCGAGCTCGCCGGTCTCGAGGATGACCTTCAGCCGGGCGGAGCCGCAGGCCTGCTTGACCGCCTGGATCTGCTCGAGGACGACGCCGTAGTGCCCGGACAGGAAGGCGCCGCGGTCGATCACCATGTCGACCTCGTCCGCGCCCGACTCCACCGCCAGGGCGACGTCGGCGAGCTTGACCGCCAGGGTGGAGCGGCCCGACGGGAAGGCCGTGGCCACCGCGGCCACCCGGACTCCGCTGCCGCGAAGCTCCGCCACCGCCACCCTGGCCAGGTCGGGGTAGACGCAGACGGCCGCGGGACGGGGCGTGTCGGGATGGTCCGGGTCCGGGAGCAGTGCCTTGCGGGCCAGGTTCCGCACCTTGGCGGGCGTGTCTGCGCCCTCCAGGGTGGTCAGGTCGACCATCGAGAGGGCGAGGTCGATCAGCCCACGCTTGGTCTCCTGCTTCAGCGAGCGGGTGGCCAGCTGCGCGGCCCGTCGCTCCAGCCCGACCGGGTCGATGCCGGGCAGGCCGGCCAGGAATCGACGCAGCGCCGACTCGTCCACCGTCGCGTCCAGCAGATGCGAGGGCAGCCGGACCG
The DNA here is from genome assembly GCA_963727215.1 of uncultured Actinomycetota bacterium. Lineage (GTDB taxonomy): Bacteria > Actinomycetota > Actinomycetes > Propionibacteriales > Propionibacteriaceae > Microlunatus. Next base: position 340,446 of record CAVSFR010000006.1, on the reverse strand, counting down.
CAGCAGCCGGTTCGGCGACCGGAGGCTTCGTCGTCGCGGCGGTCATGGCTGCGATCCTATGCGTCCGGGTCAGGCTCAGCTGAAGGCGTTCTCGCCGGTGAGGGCCTGGCCGATGACCAGCTGATGCACCTCGGAGGTGCCCTCGTAGGTCAGGACGGACTCGAGGTTGTTGGCGTGACGCATCACCGGGTAGTCGAGCGTGATGCCGTTGGCGCCCAGGATCGTGCGGCACTCGCGGGCGATGGCCAGGGCCTCGCGCACGTTGTTGAGCTTGCCGAGGCTGATCTGCCGCGGCTGTAGCTGGCCGGCGTCCTTGAGCCGGCCGAGGTGCAGGGCCAGCAGGAAACCCTTCTGCAGCTCCAGCGCCATGTCGGCGAGCTTGGCCTGGGTGAGCTGGAACGACGCGAGCGGCCGGTCGAAGACCTCGCGGGTGGCGGCGTAGTCGAGGGCGGACTCGAGGCAGTCGCGGGCCGCGCCGAGGGCCCCGAAGACGATCCCGAAGCGCGCCTCGTTCAGGCAGGACAGGGGACCGCGCATCCCGGTGACCCCGGGCAGCACGGCGTCGGCGGGCAACCGGACGTCCTCCAGCACCAGCTCGGAGGTGACCGAGGCGCGCAACGAGAGCTTGTGCCCGATGGTGGGGGCGGAGAAGCCGGGCGTCCGGGTGGGGACGACGAACCCGCGGATGCCCTTGCCCCCCGCGTCCGGGTCGGCCCCATCACCTTCCACCCGCGCCCAGACCACGGCCACGTCGGCGACCGAGCCGTTGGTGATCCACATCTTGGCGCCGTCCAGCCGCCAGCCGTCACCGTCGCGGCGGGCCCGGGTGCGCATCCCGGCCGGGTTCGAGCCGTGGTCGGGCTCGGTCAGGCCGAAGCAGCCGACGAGCTCCCCCGCGGCCATGCCCGGCAGCCAGGTCTGCTTCTGCTCCTCGCTGCCGAAGGCGTGGATGGCGTACATGGCCAGTGAGCCCTGGACCGAGACCATGCTGCGGACGCCGGAGTCGCCGGCCTCGAGCTCCAGGCAGGCCAGGCCGTAGGAGACCGCGTTGGTGCCGGCGCAGCCGTATCCGGTCAGGTGCATCCCCAGCAGGCCGAGCGAGCCGGCCTCCTTCATCAGGCCGAGGTCGATCTCGCCGCGCTCGAACCAGCCGGCCACGTTGGGCTTGACCCGCCCGGTCACGAAGTCGCGAACGGCGGCCTGCACGTCGCGCTCGTCCTCGCTGAGCAGGTGCTCGATCCCGAGCAGCTCCAGGGGTGCCGTGCCGGTCATCGTCTCTCCCTCTCCTTGGCCGCCACCGCGATGGCGGCACGTTCGATCTCGTCCTCGCCCAGCAGCACGTGCTGGGCGGCCGCACCCAGCGGGACCAGCGAGTCGGCGCTGCTCACCCGGGCCACCGGTCCGGAGAAGCCGTGCTCGACCAGCGCGGTCACGACGCCCTCGCCGACGCCACCACTGTGCCGGGTCTCGTCGACCACCAGCACCCGGCCGGCGGTCGAGGCCGCAGCGAGGACGTCCGCGACCGGCAGCGGGCTCAGCCAGCGCAGGTCCAGCACGGCCGCGGCCACACCCTGACCCGCCAGCCGACGGGCCACCCGCAGGCTCATCGGGACGCCGTTGCCGAAGGTGACCAGCACCAGGTCCGGGGTCTGGGTGCCGGGTGCCGGGTGCAGCCGGGCGGAGCTGAGGGGTACGTGACCGGCCTCGTCGCCGGTCAGCCAGCCGCCGTCGCCGGCCTCGTGCAGGTCGCGGCGGTGGTAGAGCGCGATGGGCTCGAGGAACACCGCGACCGTGCCGTCGGTGGCCGCGGCTGCGACGCAGGTCCGCAGCATGGCGGCCGCGTCGTCGCCCCGGCTCGGGCAGGCGAGCACCAGACCGGGGATGTCGCGGAGCACGCCGAGGGCGTTGTCGTTGTGGAAGTGGCCGCCGAAGCCGCGTTGGTAGGCCAGGCCGGCGACCCGCACCACCAGCGGGTTGCGGAACGCTCCCGAGGAGAAGAACGACAGGGTGGCGGCCTCGCCGCGCAGCTGGTCCTCGGCGTTGTGCAGGTACGCCAGGTACTGGATCTCGGGCACCGGGACCAGTCCGGCCAGCCCAGCGCCGAGAGCCAGGCCGAGGATCGACTGCTCGTCCAGCACGGTGTCGAAGACGCGGGCGCTGCCGAAGCGGCGCGCCAGTCCGCCGGTCACCCCGTACACCCCGCCCTTGATGCCGACGTCCTCGCCGAACACCAGCACTCGCCGGTCCGCGGCCAGCAGCTCGGCCAAGGTGGCGTTGATGGACTCCGCGAGCGTCCTGCTGGTGGCGCCACGAGTTTCCGACGCGACCTCCGATGCCGCCGTCGAGGCGCTCCGGACGTGCTCGGCGACCAGGTCGGGACGGCGCGGGGCGAGCGGGGCCATCACCTGGGGGGCCGAGGTGAGCCGGGCGCCGCCGCGCAGCCGTACGACCTCGGCGTCCACCTCGGCGCGGAGCTCCAGGTAGCGCCGCAGCAGCTCGGCGCCGGACAGGCCGGCGACGGCCAGCACCCGGGCGGTGGCCAGCAGGGGGTCGCGACCGTAGTCGGACTCGATCGTGCGTGGTGTCCGGTAGGTGACCTCCGCGTCGCTGCCGGCGTGGCCGAGGAAGCGAACCGTCCGCAGGTGCAGGAAGACGGGCCGGCGCGCCGTCCGCACGGTCTCGACCGCAGCGGCGGCGGCGGCGCGGGCGGTGGCGGGGTCGGAGCTGTCCGCGGCCACGTAGTCCAGACCGGGCCGGGAGCCGTACGCGGCCTCGATCCAGCCGCCCGGCGTCGGCACCGAGATGCCGTAGCCGTTGTCCTCGCAGACCAGCAGCAGCGGGACCGGCAGCCCCCGGTACGCGGCGTTCAGGGCGGTGTTGACGGCCCCGGCCGCGGTCGAGTGGTTGGCCGAGGCGTCACCGAAGGAGCAGACCACCACGGCGTCGGCGGGCCAGGGGCAGGCGACGCCCAGCCGGTAGGCCCGGTGCAGGGCCAGGGCGAGGCCGACCGCGCGCGGCAGGTGGGAGGAGATCGTCGAGGTCTGCGGGATCACGCCCAGACCGGCGTGGCCGAACACCTTGTGCCGGCCGCCCGCGATCGGCTCGTCGGCCAGCCCCATCAGCCCCTGCAGCACGTCGCGCACCGGCGTGCTGCCGGGGACCTGCGCCGCGCGCGCCACGTAGAAGGCGCCGGAGCGGTAGTGCAGCAAGGCCGGGTCGCTCGGCCGCAGCGCGGCCGCCACCAGGGCGTTCGCCTCGTGCCCGGCCGAGCCGATCGTGTAGAAGCCCTCGCCCTCGGCCTGCAGCTCGCGGGCCACGAAGTCCAGGTGCCGGCTGGTCACCTGCGCCCCCCACAACGCCTCCCACCACCCGCCCGCCACCGAGTTGTCAGCGTCCGTGGTCGCCGGGGCAACCACCGGCGCTGACAGGTCGGAGAGGGAGCGGCGGGTGAAGGCGTCGAGGGGATGCATCGCGGTGCGGGGCCTGGCCTACAGCCGGAAGGTGGTGTCCGGGACCAGCTGGGCGGTGTCCATCTGGGCCTTCTGCAGCCGACCGGAGTAGTCCCAGTTGACCGACTGCCACCGCGTGAACTGGTCCAGTACCCAGATCCCCGACTGCCGCGAGCCGTTGCCGGACTTCCCGTTGCCGCCGAAGGGCAGGTGCGCCTCCGCACCCGAGGTGGAGTTGTTGATGCTCACCATGCCCGCGCCGATGCGGTCGCGGAAGGTGAACGCCTCCTTCGGGTCTGTGGTGTAGATCGAGGACGACAGGCCGTACCCGGGGGCGTTGGCCAGGTCGATCGCCTCGCTCAGGGTCTCGTACGTGGTGACCCCCACCAGCGGCCCGAACGTCTCCTCGGTGAAGATCCGATCGCCGCGCCGTACCCCGTCGACGACCACGGGGTGATAGAACAGGCCTGCCGCCGGGTCGCCGACGAAGCCGGCCCGGGGGTTGCCGGCGGTGATCCGTCCCTGTGCGCCCTGCACCCGCTGGTGCGGCTCCAACCAGGTCAGGTACTCCTCGTAGCGCTCCGCGAACTTCGCGTCGAGCAGCGGGCCCATCAGCACGTCCTCCCGCGGGTCGCCGACGGCGGCCGCGGCCACGGCGGCGTTGAAGCGGCGCAGGAACTCCTCGTGCACCGAGCTGTGCACGATCACCGTGCCCAGGGAGGTGCAGCGCTGGCCGCCGGTGCCGAAGCCGGAGAACAGCGCACCCTCCACGGCGAGGTCGAGGTCGGCGCTGGCCGTGACGACCAGCGGGTTCTTGCCGCCGAGCTCCAGGCAGGCGGTCTGCAGGTGACGTCCGGTCAGCGCGCCGATCTCGCGGCCGACGGCCGACGAGCCGGTGAAGCCGACCTTGTCGACGAGCCCGTGCTCCAACGCCCGGGTCAAGCCCAGCTGAGTAGCGGGGCCGTCCGCGTGCACGATGTTGAACACGCCGTCGGGCAGCCCGCCGCCGCGGACGAACAGCTCGTAAAAGGCGGCGCTGACCACCGGGGAGTACTCCGCCGGCTTCCAGACGATGGTGTTGCCGGCCAGCAGGGCCGGGACGATGTACCAGGACGGGACGGCCACGGGGAAGTTGCCGGCGGTGATCACCGCGACCGCGCCGACCGGCTTGCGGAAGGTGAAGAGCTGCTTGTCGCTCATCTCGCTGGGCACGGTCTGCCCGTACAGCCGCCGACCCTCGCCGAGGAAGAAGTCGCAGGTGTCGACGATCTCGCGCACCTCGCCGAGCGCCTCGGCGTACGGCTTGCCGATCTCGTCGGTGACCAGCAGGGCCAGCGCCTCGGCGTTGTCCTCGACGAGCCGGCCGATGTGGGCGATGGCCCGGCCGCGGACCGGGGCCGGGACCGCAGCCCACGCCTCCTGCGCCTTGTGGGCGGCCTCGGCCGCCGCCACGAAGGTGTCGGCGCCGGCGAACTCCACCTGGCCGACGACCTCGTCGAGGCGGGCCGGGTTGGTGCTGGGCCGCGTCGTGCCACCGGGGACGGCGGTTCCGTTGACGACCGAGGTCGTGGTGCTGCTCACGAGGGGGGCTCCTGGGTGGTGCTGGTGCTGGTCACGCGGGCGAGGGTGCGGCCGAGGGCGGCGACGGCCTCGTCCAGCTCATCCTCGGTGATCGACAGGGCCGGACGGAAGCGGACCGACCGCACCCCGCAGGGCAGCACGATCACGTGCTCGACGTCGTGCAGGTCGGCGATCACGGCGCTGCGCAGCTCCGGCGTGGCCAGGTCGCAGGCGGCGAACAGCCCACGGCCGCGGACGTTGTCCAGCTGCGGATGGGCGGTCGCGACGTCGCGAAGTCCGGTGAGCAGGTGCTCGCCCTTGGGACCAGCGGCCTCGATCAGCCCGTCGGCCTCGATGATCTCCAGCAACCGGCGCGACCGGACCATGTCGGTCAGGCCGCCGCCCCAGGTGGAGTTGATCCGGCCCGAGACGCAGAACACGTGCTCGGGCACCTCGTCGAGCCGGCCGCCGCCCATCACCCCGCCGACCTGGGCCTTCTTGGAGAACGCCACCAGGTCCGGCCGCAGGCCGAGCTGCTGGTAGGCCCACGGCGTCCCGGTCGTGCCGACGCCGGTCTGGACCTCGTCCATGATCACCAGCGCGTCGTTCGCGTGCGCGAGCTCCTGCATCTGGACGAGGAACTCCGCGCGCAGGTGGTTGTCGCCCCCTTCGCCCTGGATCGGCTCGGCGATGAAGGCGGCGATGTCGTACGGGTGGTCGGCGAAGGCCTGCCGGGCCTGCTCGAGGGCGCGCTCCTCGGCCGCCTCGACGTCGGCGAGGTGGTCGGCCAGCGGGAAGCGTACGGCCGGTACGTCGATCCGTGGCCACTCGAACTTCGGGAAGCGGGCTGTCTTGCCCGGCTCGGTGTTGGTCAGCGACAGCGTGTAGCCGGAGCGCCCGTGGAACGCCCTGGTCAGGTGCAGGATCTTCGTGCCCAGCTCCGGACTGCGACCGGCGACCTCGTTGTGCCGGCTCTTCCAGTCGAACGCGGCCTTGAGGGCGTTCTCCACCGCCAGCGCGCCCCCCTCGACGAAGAACAGGTACGGCAGTGCGGGGTCGCCCAGCACCCGCACGAAGGTGTCCACGAACTCCGCGTACGCGCTGGAGTACATGTCGGGGTTGGCCGGCTTGTTCGCGGCGATCTCGCTGAGCTCGGACATGAAGGTCGGGTCGTCGGCCAGTCCGGGCGGGTTGATGCCGAGCGGCGCGGAGGCGAAGAAGGTGTACAGGTCGAGGTAGGTGGTGCCGTCGCGCGCGTCGACCAGGCGCGAACCGCGGCTGCGTCGCAGGTCCAGCACCAGCTTCATGCCGTCGGTCAGGACGTGGCGCCCCAGCACCTCGTGCACCTCGGCGGGGGAGACATGCGTCCGCTCGGCCATCGATCCTCCTACGCAGAATTTCTCTGGCCCAAGGCCCTGGTAGAGGAGATCGTAGCGTCCAAACGGTGATGCGCACCAAATATGGCCGCAAGACCCTCCATGGACGCGATGTTTGGCGGGCGGTGCGGCTCAGCTCTCCTGCAGGGCGGTGCCCTGCAGCTCGGGGATGGCCGTGGCGGCCAGCGCGGCGAGCACGAACACGGCGCCGATGACGGTGAAGACCAGGGTGCTGCCGCCTGCCCCGAGCAGCAGCGGGACCATCAGCGGGGCCAGCACCGAGGCGGTCCGGCCCACGCCGGCGGCCCAGCCGGCACCGGTGCCGCGCAGCCAGGTCGGGTAGAGCTCCGGGGTCACGGCATAGAGCGCGCCCCAGGCACCGAGGTTGAAGAACGACAGCAGCATGCCGGCGGTGAGCACGGCGGCGGTGCTGCCCGCGCCCGCGAACAGGGCCGCGGCGACCGCGGACCCCACCAGGGCGCAGACCAGGGTGCGCCGCCGGCCCCAGCGCTCGACCAGGACGGCCGCGACCGCGTAGCCGGGCAGCTGGGCCAGGGTGATCACCAGGGTGTAGCCGAACGAGCGGACCAGGGAGAAGCCGGAGGCGTAGAGCAGGCTGGGCAGCCAGATGAAGGCGCCGTAGTAGGAGAAGTTGATGCAGAACCAGACGGCCCACAACGCCGCCGTCCGCCGCCGCAGCGGTCGGGCCCAGAGCGCGGCCACCCGGCTGCCCCCGGCGGGGGCGGTCACGGGTGGCTCGACCTGCTGCGTCGCCGCCGGCACCCGGCGCCCGCCGGCCGATTCCTCGAACCGTCGGACCACCTGTTCGGCCTCGTCGTGGCGGCCCCGGGACTCCAGGAACCGGACGGACTCGGGCAGCCGTAGCCGGACCACCACGGCGTAGAGGGCCGGTACGGCCCCCAACGCGAGCGCCCAGCGCCAGCCGTGGTCGCTCCGCGGGACCACCAGGAACCCGACCAGGGCCGCGAGCGTCCAGCCGACCGCCCAGAAGGACTCCAGCAGGACCACCACCCGACCGCGGATCCGGGCGGGGGCGAACTCGCTGACCAGGGTGGAGGCCACCGGGAGCTCGGCCCCCAGCCCGAGTCCGACCAGGAAGCGCAGGACCAGCAGCGAGGCCAGGGACCACGACAGGGCGGAGACGCCCGTGAGCAGCCCGTACGCCAGCAGGGTCAGCGCGAACACCTGACGCCGGCCGACCCGGTCCGCGAGCAGGCCGCCGAGCGCGGCCCCGATGGCCATCCCCACGAAGCCGATCGAGGCGATCCAGGAGGCCTCGCCGGGGGAGAGCCGCCACTGGACGCTGAGCGCGGCGATGACGAACGAGACCAGGCCGACGTCGAGGGCGTCCAGCGCCCAGCCCGCACCCGACCCCAGCAGCAGCCGCCGGTGCTCACGGGTGAAGGGCAGGACGTCGAGCCGAGCCGTCCGGGTCGGCGATGCGCTCGTGGTGGTCATGACGTCCTCAGCCCTCGACCGACATCTCGCCCATCTCGCCCCAGCTGTCACCCTCGACCTGCCGGCTGACGATCCTGGGCGTGCTGAGCAGGGCCGGCGGCAGGTCGCGCATGGCCTGGGCAAAGTGGTCACTGCTGACGTGCGGCCCGGCCCCGTCGTCGGTGAAGGCCTCGACGAGCACGAACTCGTTCGGGTTGTCCAGGCTGCGCGACCACTCGAACCACAGGTTGCCCGGCTCGCGCCGGGTGGCGGTGGTGAAGCTGGTGATCAGGTCGGGCCACCGCTGGACCCATTCCGGCTTGACCTCGAACTTGACGACGATGAGGTACATCGGGGCCTCCAGGGCTGTGACGAGCGGTCGAGACTGACGACCTCATTGTTCTCGTCGGGACGAAGCGTGGTCGGCCTCGTCCCACCACGTGAGGACGCGGCTGGCGAAGAAGGTGAGCCACGGGGAGGGCTCGCCCACCGGCGCGTCCACCTCGAACCAGACCGCGCCGGGGTAGCGGTGGCCCTGGTGCCAGGTCCCGTCGGGCTGACGGCCGGCTCGCACGGCCTCGATGGCCTCGGCCAGCCGTGGGTCGGGCGGCACGCCGTCGAGCAGGGCCGCCTCCCGGAAGTAGTCGAGGGCGTGCAGGGCGGTGCAGACCCAGCGGAAGGGATACGCGAACCGGCCCACCCACGGTCCCAGGACCCCGCCAGTGGTGAGCCGGTACATCAGCCGGCGCTGCAGCAGGTACTCCTCGCCGGCGTGGCGGACGGCGCGCAGCGCGTCCGACCCGCCCGTGACGGTCTCGTAGGCGAGCAGCCCCTTGAGGCTGTTCAGCGTGGAGTGGGACGAGGAGCGCGTCGACCCCTCGACCCACTCGCAGTTCCAACCGCCGTCGGCCAGCTGGTGCTCACCGAACCAGGCCGCCAGGCCGCTGACGTCGGCGCCGAGCCAGGCGCCGTTGGCCACGGTGAAGCCGTTGATGCAGCAGTCCACCTCGCCGCCCCAGTACGGCAGGTCGTCGTACTCCCACCGGCTGTTGGCAGCGAGCCGTTCGGCAGTGTGGGTGAGGGCAGCGGGGTCGAGACCCCAGTCGCGCAGCGTGTTGAGCGTCCAGGTGGTTGCCGTGTACGGCTGACCCTCCGCTCCGGCCTCGTGGTCGAAGTCGCGAGGGAAGTACGCGCCGCCGGCCCACTGGCCGTCCGGGTCCTGGCGGGCCAGCAGCTGTGCCCCGAAGCCCTCGGTGGCGATCCGCGCGCGGGTGGCCTGCCACACCGCGGGAGCTGCGCCTGCAAGATCGCGTTCTACCTGCCACCGCAGCGCGGGGTCCGTGTCGAGCATCCAGGTCAGCACCGCCGGTTCGACCGTCATGGCGTCACGCTAGTAGCGCTCGCGACTACAGGCCGAGCAGGCCGTCCATCTCCTGACGGAGCCGGGCCATGGACTGCCGGGCCTCGGCTCGGGCGCCCGCGACGTCGGTGCCCGGGGGCCGGCGGACCTCCAGGTAGCACTTGAGCTTGGGTTCGGTGCCGGAGGGTCGCACGACGACCTTGATCATTTCGTTGGTGATCATGACCGCGTCCGTCGGCGGAAGATGATCATGACCCACCTGATCATGACCCAGAGCAAGATCGACGACGTCGACGGCCGAGTCCAGCAGCTCCGCTGGTGGTGCGGCCCGCAGCCGGGCCATCGCGGCGCTGATCAGACCGAGGTCGGCCACCCGGAACGACAGCTGTGACGTCTCGTGCACCCCGTAGGTCCGGGCGATGTCCTCCAGCCGGTCCGCCAGGGTCTGACCCTGGGCGGCGAGACCGGCGGCCAGCTGCAGGACCCGTAGCAGCGCGGAGATCCCGTCCTTGTCCGGTACGGCAGCCGGGTCGACGCAGTAGCCGATCGCCTCCTCGTAGCCAAAGGCCAGGCCCGGTACTCGGCCGATCCACTTGAAGCCGGTGAGGGTGGTGGCGAACGGCTGGGCGTACGCGGCGGCGACCTGGGACAGCAGCGAGCTGGAGACCACCGAGGCGGCGTAGGTGCCCCGGACGCCGCGGCGGAGCGCGTCGTCGCCGAGCAAGCTGCCCAGCTCGTCGCCGGTCAGCATCCGCCACTCGCCGTCCACCACCACCGCCGCCGCGCACCGATCGGCGTCCGGGTCGTTGGCCACGACGAGATCGGCCCCGGAGTCGCGGGCCTGGGCGAGGGCGAGGTCGATGGCTCCCGGCTCCTCCGGGTTGGGGAACGGCACGGTGGGGAAGTCCGGGTCGGGCTCGGCCTGCGCGGCGACCACGGCCGGCGCGGCGAAGCCCGCCGCGGCCACGGCTCGCGACACCAGGGATCCGCCCACTCCGTGCATCGGGGTGTAGACCCAGCGCAGGGCACGGGGCGCGTCCGCCGGCACCAGCGCGGCCAGCCGCTCGAGGTAGGCGTTCTCCAGCTCGTCACCGAGCACGCGGTAGTCCTCACTGCGCGGAACGTCGGCGAGGTCGTGGAGCGTGACCTCCTGGATCCGGGCCGCGATCTCGGCGTCGGCCGGCGGGACGATCTGCGAGCCGTCGCCGAGGTAGACCTTGTAGCCGTTGTCCTGAGGCGGGTTGTGCGAGGCGGTGACCACGACGGCGGCGGCGCAGCGGAAGTGCCGGATGCCGAACGCGACCACCGGGGTCGGGGTGGGGCGCGGCGTCAGCAGGGTGTCGAAGCCGGCGGCCGCCATGACCTCGGCGGTGTCGCGGGCAAACCGCTGCGAACCGTGTCGGGCGTCGTAGCCCACCAGCACGGGCCGTCCAGCGGCACCGTGGTCGAGGAGGTAGGTGGCCAGGCCGGCGGCCGCCTGCCCGACGACCACCCGGTTCATCCGGTTCGGCCCCGGACCGAGGGCGCCGCGCAGGCCGGCGGTCCCGAACTCCAACCGACCCGAGAAGGCGTCGGCGAGCTCGTCCCAGGCTTCCTGCTCGCCTGCCGCCGCCCGGCCCAGCAGCTCCTCGGTCCGGGCTCGCGTTCCGGGGTCGGGGTCTTGTGCCGTCCAGGCCGAGATGGCCCGCCGTAGGTCCGGAGGCAGGGGGCGGCTCACCTCAGAGCACGCCCGCCAGACCGGCCAGCAGGGTCCGGAGCCGCGGTGCGGCCTCCCGACCGGCCTCCAGCACCTCCTCGTGGTGCAGCGGGGTGGGGGAGATGCCGGCCGCCAGGTTGGTGACCAGCGAGATGCCGAGCACGTCGAGCCCGGCCTCACGCGCGGCGATCGTCTCCAGCGCAGTGGACATCCCGACCAGGTCGCCGCCGAGGGCACCGGCCATCCGCACCTCGGCCGGGGTCTCGAAGTTGGGGCCGTGGAACTGGACGTAGACCCCCTCCGGCAGCGCCGGGTCGACGGTACGCGCGAGGTCGCGCAGCCGTGGCGCGTAGGCGTCGGTCATGTCCACGAAACGTGCGCCGACCAGGGGCGACGCAGCCGTCAGGTTGATGTGGTCGCGGATCAGCACGGCGGTACCCGGTGCCCACCCGGGGTTGAGCCCGCCGCAGCCGTTGGTCAGCACCAGCGTGCGGGCTCCGGCAGCCGCGGCGGTCCGGACGCCGTGCACGACCTGCGCCACCCCGCGGCCCTCGTAGTAGTGGGTGCGTCCGGTGAACAGCGCCGCCACCTTGCCGGTTGCCGTCCGGACGATCCGCAGCTCGCCACCGTGGCCGATCACCGTGGGCGCCGCGAAGCCCCGCAGCTCGGCCAGCAGGCAGCTGTCCACCACCTCGCCGAGCTCGTCCGCGGCGGCCGACCAGCCCGAGCCGAGGACGAAGGCCAGGTCGATGGCCTCCAGTGCGAAGCGGCGGCGCAGCTCGGCGGCGGCCTCCTGGGCCAGGGCGTACGGGTCATCAGCCATGACCGGATCCTAGAAGGCGGAGCCGGCAGGTCACCAACCGCTGGTGCAGGGGCGTGACCGCAGCTCGACCAGATAGTCGTCAGGGGCACCGGCGGCCTCGGCCGCGTCGGCGAGGATGCCGAGCGTACGGGCGCTCGGGGTCCCGCCCTCGAAGTCGTGCAGCACGTAGACCCAGGCCGTCTGCTCGCCCTCGAGCGTCTCGACGAGCACCCGCACCTTCTCGTACAGCCCGGAGTCGGCGCTCTCCCACTGGTCGAGCGCTGCCTCGTCGGGGGTGGTCACGTCGTACAGGCCGACGAAGACGTGTCCGCCGACGTCCTCGACCACCGTCGGCAGCGGCCCGTCCCAGCCCTCGCCCCCGAACGTCACCCGCCAGCCCTGCAGCCACCCGGTGCCCCGCAGCGGCGAGTGCGGGCAGCGTTCGGCCATCTGCGCGGGGTCGAGGTTGCTCCCGTAGGCGGCGTACAGCACGCAGGGAGGGTACCGGTCGCGCATGGAAGACTGGTGCGGTGACTCGCGTAGTGATCGTCGGCGGTGGCCCCGGGGGATACGAGGCGGCGCTGGTCGGCAGCCAGCTCGGCGGTCAGGTGACCCTGATCGACACCGACGGGTTGGGCGGCTCGGCCGTGCTGACCGACTGCGTGCCGTCGAAGACGCTGATCGCGACCGCCGAGGTGATGACCGAGGTCCGCGAGTCGGCCGAGCTCGGCCTGCGCTTCGGCACGGGCGGGTCCGGAGGGGACGAGGACGCGCGCATCGACGCCACCGTCAGCATCGACCTCGGCGCGGTCAACGCCCGGGTGCTGGGCCTGGCCAAGAGGCAGTCCGAGGACATCTGCGAGCGGATCCAGCGCGAGAACGTCGAGCTCGTCATCGGCCGCGGCCGGCTGGAGAGCCCGGACCGGGTGATCGCCGAGACCGCCGACGGTGAGCGCGCCTTCGACGCCGACATGGTGCTGCTCGCCACCGGCGCCTCACCGCGCCAGCTGCCCACCGCCCAGCCGGACGGGGAGCGGATCCTCACCTGGACCCAGCTCTACAACCTGACCTCGCTGCCCGACCGGCTGATCGTCGTCGGCTCCGGGGTCACCGGCGCCGAGTTCGCCAGCGCGTACGACGCCCTCGGCTGCGACGTCGTGCTGATCTCCTCCCGCGACCGCGTGCTGCCCGGTGAGGACGCCGACGCGGCCCAGGTGCTCGAGGACGTCTTCGCCCGCCGGGGGCTGACGGTGATGTCGCGGTCCCGCGCCGCCTCGGTCACCCGGCACGGGGACACCGTCGAGGTCACGCTGGGCGACGGCCGGGTGGTCACCGGCTCGCACTGCCTGATGGCGGTGGGTTCGGTCCCCAACACCGCGAGCATGGGGCTGGCCGAGGCGGGTGTGGCTGTCGACGCCGGTGGGTTCATCACCGTCGACCGCGTCTCGCGGACCTCGGCCCGCGGCGTCTACGCCGCCGGCGACTGCACCGGAGTGCTCCCGCTGGCCTCGGTCGCGGCCATGCAGGGCCGGATCGCGATGTGGCACATGCTCGGCGACGCCGTCGGGCCGCTGGACCTGATGACGGTGTCCTCCAACGTCTTCACCTCACCCGAGATCGCCACGGTCGGCGTCACCCAGACCCAGGTGGACTCCGGTGAGGTGGTCGCCCGTTCGGTCACGCTGCCGCTGCGCGGGAACCCGCGGGCCAAGATGCAGGGCAGCCGCGACGGCTTCGTGAAGCTCTTCTGCCGCAGCGTCACCGGCATCGTCGTGGGCGGCGTCGTGGTGGCTCCCCGGGCCAGCGAGCTGATCTACCCGGTGGCCATGGCCGTGGCCGAGCGGCTGACCGTCGACCAGGTCTCGCAGTCCTTCACCGTCTACCCCTCGATGACCGGCTCGATCGCCGAGGCGGCCCGACGGCTGCACGGCACCCGCTCGATCATCAGCTGACCCCTCGACAGGCTCGGGGCAGGCGATGGTCGCAGGACCGAGGTTGCTGGACTCACGTACCTTCGGTGCCGTGAGCGTGCTGGACGAGGTCGACGCCGTCGAGGCGGTCGAGGCCGTCAGCGAGCTGTTGCGCGGGCGTCGTTGGGTGGCACTGACCGGCGCGGGCCTGAGCACCGACTCAGGCATCCCCGACTACCGGGGACCGACGTCTGTGCGGGCGACCCCGATGCAGTACGGCGAGTTCGTCGGCTCCGTGGAGTCGAGGCAGCGCTACTGGGCCCGGTCCTACCTCGGCTGGCGGCGTATCGGCCAGGCCCACCCCAACGCCGGCCACCACGCTCTGGTCGACCTGGAGGCAGCGGCGCTCCAAGGCGTGCTCACCCAGAACGTCGACGGGCTGCACACCGCGGCCGGCAGCCGGGAGGTGATCGACCTGCACGGGCGGATCGCCGACGTGATCTGCCTCGGCTGCCACGCGGTGACCCCGCGGCTGCAGCTGCAGCGGCGGTTGGCCGCCCTGAACCCCGGCCTCACCGAGGCGCCCAGCCTCGAGCACGCTCTGCCCTCTCGGGGGGGACGACCCCCCGGAACCCCCCCGCTCCATGCGGAGATGAGGCCGGACGGGGACGCGGTGGTCGAGGACTGGCACGAGTTCGCGCTGGCGAACTGCGAGACCTGCGGCGGAGTGCTGAAGCCGGACGTCGTCTTCTTCGGGGAGTCCGTGCCCCGACCGCGCGTGGCGCAGGCGTACGCGCTGGTCGACCGGGCGGAGGTGTTGGTCGTGCTGGGCTCGTCCCTGACCGTGATGTCTGGTCTGCGCTTCGTCCGGCATCAGACCAAACGCGGTCTGCCCACGGTGATCGTCAACCGCGGCCCGACCCGCGGCGACGACCTGGCCAGCCTCAAGCTCGAGCAGGGGACGTCGGAGACCCTGACCTCTCTGGTCGACCGGCTGCTGTGACGCGAGTGGTCATGGGCCTGCGGCAGCGGTAGCGGCGTGCTGGAGTTGGCGGCTGGCTTGGGCGGTGAGGATGCGGTGGTGGATCTGAGGTCGTCGTTGGGGGTCGACCCACCGTGGTGGTCGCCACTGCGGTATCCGGTCAAGGTTCAGCTCGCAGGTCCAGCCTCGTCCGGCGAAGTTGTGGTGGTGGTAGCGACAGAGCAGGGTCAGGTTGTCCAGGTCGGTGGTTCCGCCGTCGACCCACGCCGTGATGTGGTGCCGTTCGCACAGGTCCGGGGGCCGGTCGCAACCGGGGAAGGAACAGCCGCCGTCGCGGGCGCTCAGGGCGAGGGTTTGGGTGGGGGAGGCGATCCGTCGGGTCCGGCCCAGGGTGAGAATCTCCCCGCCGTCAGCCAGCACGACGGGAATGATCTCGGCCTCACCGGCGAGCCGCAGCGCTTCCCTGACCGAGATCGGCGACCCGCCAGCGGTGGTCGCCATCCCGGTGCGGCGGATCAAGTCGTCGGCGGTCATGGTGACCACGACGGTGGCTGGGGTTCCGCCGCTGTCGGGGAGCGAGCCGGAGCGGAGCAGCCGGTCGCACATCTCTTCCAGCCCGTCGTGCATCCGCTGCACGTAGACCCGCTCATCTCGCTCTGGTGCCATGCCTGCTGCCAGCGGCAGGTCGGGGTGGGGGCGGGTCAGCGGTCCGAGGACGGTCTGCAGCTTGGTCCCGCAGGCAGGTGTCAGCCGGAACTCCCCGACCGTGCTGCCGTCCCTGGTGGTGCGCAAGTGGAGGAAGCGGCGGTCGGAGATCACCTGGTCGTCGGGCAGGCTGCCGTCGGGGTCGATCGCCTCGACCACCTGACGGGCCAACCGGGTCAGGTCGTGCGGTCCGAAGGTTCCTGCGAACCCGACCAGCAGCTTCTCCCCGGCGGTGACCTGGGCCGGGTCGAACCCGGGCCGGTCGACCCGACGCAACGCCGACTCGATCACCGCGACCTGCTCGGCGCTCACCTCACCAGCCGTCTGGGCGGCTGCGAGCAGCGGCCGCACCGGAGGCAGCGGCTGGCCGGTCGGCGACCTCCCTTCGGCGACGGCTGCTACCGCGCGGACCCGACGGGAGGCCTCGGCCGGGGACAGTCGCAGCATCGTGCCTAGCAGTTTTGTCGGCGACCCCGACACGAGGCGGGCCGGCAGGTCGCGGTCGGTCACCGCCGCCACGAACCCGTGGTCGACCCCCGGCAGCCGGTTCCGCAGGCGCTCGAAACGCTGCATCACCTCGATCAGCCGGGCATCCCCGTACCCCAGCAGCCCGTCACCGCCGGCCAGGTCAACCAGGCGGCTGACAACCTCATCGAGATCGTCCAAGGCGCGGTCGAACGGTGTCACCACACCGCCACCGTCTGCCATGACCTGATTATACTAGAACAGACGTTCTATTGATAGAGGCCCCGTGAAGCGCTCATGGGCGGGGCGAGCCTCAGTCGAAGAAGCCGCCGAACATGTCGCCAATGCCCTCGCCGACGTCGCCGAGGCCTTCGCCGATGCCGCCCATCATGTCGCCGACGCCTTCACCGAGTCCGCCCAGGCCATCACCGATACCGCCGAAGATCGGGCCCATGCCGCCGAAGAGGAAGCTGCCGATGAGCATGCCGGAGAGCATGTCACTGCCACTCCAGCGGCTGTAGTAGCCCTGCGCCCAGGGCGCGTAGGCCGGGCCGCCCTCCCAGTAGGGAACGCGCTGCGCGCCGACCTGGACGGTGCGGATGTATGGGTCGGCTCCGGCCAGCACGCGCTCGGCGTCGGCGGGGCAGGCAGGGACCGAACGAGCGGCGCCACCCGGCGGAGCCCACTCGACGTCCTGGGAGCTCGGCCCGTGGGCGGGGTTGAAGAAGCAGGGCGGGCGCTTGGCGGGCAGCGGCTTGCCCGCGACTCGGGCCTTGACGCACGCGATCGCGTAGCGGCCGTCCTCGAGGATGGAGGTGACGTGCTTGATCTCGTCCGGCTGCTTGACGGCGTCGAGCGAGGTCTTGGCGTCCTCGTACGCGTCGAGCGCGCGCTGGTAGTCCTGCTGCATCCCCTCGTCGAGGGGATGGCCGGCGACGTCGATGTCCAGCCGCTGGAGCTCTTCGCCGAACTTGGTGACGTCCTCGTCGGCCGCCCGACGGGAAGTGCTCAGCTGTGACTCGAGTGCTGCCTGCTGCTGGGCTCGCTGCTGGGCGAGGGCCCGGCGGCGGTAGAGGACAGCCCCCCCACCGACCAGGAACACGATCACCAGCAAGACGAGGAATTCACCCATGACTTTCAGTGTCCCCCCGGAAAGACCCCGGCCACGGGGTCGGGTGTTCTTCTTACCGACTTTTCACGCCCCGCCCAGGGCGGGGGCTTTCTCAGATCAGCTGTCGACGATGTCGCAGAGGCTGGAACCGCTGGTCACGGTGGCGCCGACCTCGGCACTCAGCTGGGCGATCGTGCCCGCCTTGTGCGCTGTCAGGGGCTGTTCCATCTTCATCGCCTCCAGCACCACGACGAGGTCGCCGGCCGCCACGACGTCGCCGTCGGCCACCGCCACCTTGACGATGGTCCCCTGCATCGGTGAGGTGAGGGCGTCGCCCGAGGGTGCCGTGCTCGCCGCCCCGCTGCCACCACGACGGGCGGGCTTTCGCGCCCCACGACCGGTTGAGGAGGCGCCCCCGTTCGTCGCGCCCAGCCCGGCGGGCAGCGAGACCTGGAGCCGGTGCCCGTTGACCTCGACCACCACGCTCTCGCGCCCCTCGGGCTCGGCCAGCTCGGCTGAGCCCTCGTAGGGGGCGATGGTGCCGGTGAACTCGGTCTCGATCCAACGGGTGTGGACGCCGAAGACGGCGTCGGCCGCGGTGAAGGCCGGGTCGTCGAGGACGGCCCGGTGGAACGGCACCACGGTCGGCATCCCGTCGACCACCAGCTCGGCCAGCGCGCGGCGCGAACGGGCCAGGGCCTGCTCGCGGTCGGCGCCGGTCACGATGATCTTGGCGACCAGGGAGTCGAACGAGCCGGGCACGGTCATCCCCGCGAGGTAGCCCTCGTCGACTCGCACACCCGGTCCGGACGGCGGCCGCCAGGCGGTCAGCGTGCCGGGGGCGGGCATGAAGTTGCGGCCGGCGTCCTCGGCGTTGATGCGGAACTCGATCGAGTGCCCGCGAGCCACCGGGTCGCCGTAGCCAAGCGCCTCACCATCGGCGATGCGGAACATCTCGCGCACCAGGTCCAGCCCGGTGACCTCCTCCGAGACCGGGTGCTCCACCTGAAGTCGGGTGTTCACCTCGAGGAAGGAGATGGTGCCGTCCTGACCGACCAGGAACTCACACGTGCCGGCGCCGACGTAGCCGGCTTCGCTGAGAATCGCCTTCGACGCGGTGTAGAGCCGCTCGACCTGGTCGTCGGTGAGGAACGGTGCCGGCGCCTCCTCGACGAGCTTCTGGTGGCGACGCTGCAGCGAGCAGTCACGGGTGGAGACGACGACGACGTTGCCGTGGCTGTCGGCCAGGCACTGGGTCTCGACGTGCCGGGGCTTGTCCAGGTAGCGCTCGACAAAGCATTCGCCGCGGCCGAAGGCGGTGACGGCCTCGCGGACGGCGGACTCGTACAGCTCGGGGATCTCGGCCAGCTCACGGGCCACCTTGAGTCCGCGGCCGCCGCCGCCGAACGCGGCCTTGATGGCGATCGGTAGCCCGAACTCCTCGGCAAAGGCGACCACCTCCGAGGCGTCGGCCACGGGGTCCGAGGTGCCGGGAACCAGGGGTGCGCCCACCCGTTCGGCGATGTGGCGGGCCTGGACCTTGTCGCCGAGGGCCTCGATCGCGGCCGGCGGCGGGCCGATCCACACCAGGCCGGCGTCGGTGACCGCACTGGCGAAGGTGGCGTTCTCGGCCAGGAACCCGTAGCCGGGGTGCACGGCGTCGGCACCCGTCCGGGCGGCGATGGCGAGGATCTTGGCCACGTCGAGGTAGGTCTCGGCCGGGGTCGCGCCGTCGAGGGCGTACGCCTCGTCGGCCAGGCCGGCGAAGAGGCTGTCCCGGTCGGCGTCGGCGTAGACGGCCACGCTGGCCAGGCCGGCGTCCCGGGCGGCGCGGATCACCCGGACGGCGATCTCGCCCCGGTTCGCCACGAGCACCTTGCTGATCCCCACGTGTCCTCCTCGACCTCATGACCACCCGGCCGCGCACTGGGCGCAGCCGCTGACTCTAACGGTCCCCCCGGAAACGCACCCGGTCACCCGGCCGCAGCTGCGCGGCGCGGTCGCAGGAGCGCTCGTCGACCACCGCAACGACCGGGTAGCCGCCGGTCACCGGGTGATCGGCCAGGAAGACCAGCGGCTGGCCGGACGCGGGGACCTGCACGGCACCGCGGACCAAGCCCTCCGACGGCAGCTCGCGGGTCTCCACCCGGGTCAGGGCCGGTCCGTCGAGGCGGACAGCGACCCGGTCGAGCTCGGGCCGGACGGTCCAGCTGCTACCCACCAGCAGGCCCCAGGCCGCGTCGTCGAACCAGTCGAGCCGGGGTCCGGGCAGCAGCCGGAGGGCGGCGTCGTCTGGTCGCGGCGGCGCGGAGTCGGTGTCGGGCAGCGGACGCAGCGGCGGTCCCACCTGCAGCTCGTCACCGGCCCGCAGCGGTTCGGGACCGAGCCCGGACAGCACGTCGCGGGCGCAGCTGCCCAGGGTGGCCGGGGCCAGCAGGCCGCCGCGGACGGCGAGGTAGCTGCGCAGGCCCGAGCTCGGGGTGTCGATGCTCAACCGGCTGCCCGGCCGCAGCGTCAGGGTGCAGTGCGAACAGCTGGGCCGGTCGTCGAGGCGGACGGTGGTGATGGCGCCCGTGACCGCGACGACGGTGAGCGCGGTCGCCCGGACAGCCAGGCCGCCGAGGGTCACCTCGACGGTCACCGCCTCCTCCGGGTTGCCGACCAGACGGTTGGCGAGGCGGTGCGCACCCCGGTCCGCCGCCCCCGAGGGCGAGACGCCGAGGTGGGTGTAGCCGGGCCGGCCGAGGTCCTGCAGCAGGGCGAGCGGCCCGGTGCGCTCGATCGTCAGCGTCATCGCAGACGGGTCATCGCAGGCGGTCTCATCTCAGGCGGTGTCATCTCAGACGGTGTCATCTCAGAGCGGCCGGAAGCGGAGTCGCAGTCCGGGCTGGAGCAGCGCGGGCGGGTCACGGTCGAGGTCCCACATCGGACGCTCGGTCCGGCCGATCAGCTGCCAGCCGCCGGGCCCGGCGCGCGGGTACACCGCCGACCAGTCGTCCGCGAGAGCCACGGATCCGGCCGGGACGCGGGTCCGGGGGGTGGTGCGCCGGGGGACCCGGAGCCGGTCGTGCTCGCCCCGCAGGTAGCCGAAGCCGGGCGCGAAGCCGCAGAAACCGACCGACCAGGTCTGCCCGGTGTGGGCGTCGACCACCTCGTCCACGGTCAGACCCGTCAGCTCCGCCACCTCGGCGAGGTCCGCACCGTCATAGTGCACGTCGATCTCGATCGGCGGCCGGTCGTCGGCTGTTGGGGGTGAGCCGGGCAGGGTCAGCAGCAGCTCCCGCTGGGCGCTGGTCAGCGGAGCGGCCAGCCGAAGCAGCAGGGTCCGGGCCCCGGGTACGACCTCCACCACCGGCTCCAGCTGCTCGCGGACGGGCGCGACCAGGCTGAGCGCCTCGGCGAGGTCCGCGCACTCGAGCAGCACCGCGGCGTCGCCGTAGTCCAGCAGCCGCCTGGTCACGGCACCTCGGCCCTCGGGGGAGCGGGCACGAAGGGGTTGACGGTGAATCCGGCCGAGGTCAGGGCGTCGCGGACGGTTCCCGCCATCGCGACCGCGCCGGGGGAGTCGCCGTGGGTGCACATCGACTCGGCCCGGCCCTCTCGCGCGGCAGCCACCGCCCGTTCGGCAGCCTCGTCGTGGTCGGTCACCATCGCGTCCGGGCGCCGCCGGTCCACCAGCCGGCCCTCGGGGGTGTAGTTCCGGTCGATGAAGTACTCGGTCACCGCGCGCAGGCCCTGGTCGGCGGCGATCCGCAGCAGCGCCGAGCCGGGAAGCCCGAGGACCGGCAGGCTCGGGTCGTACGCGACGACGGCGGCCACGACCGCCGCCGCCTGGCCCTCGTGGTCGACGGCGGTGTTGTAGAGCGCGCCGTGGGGCTTGACGTAGCGGACCTCGCTGCCGGCCGCCCGCGCCAGACCGTCCAGGGCGCCGATCTGGTAGAGCACCCCGGCCGCCAGCTCGTCGGGGGCGATGTCGAGGAACCGGCGGCCGAAGCCGACGAGGTCGGGGTAGCTGACCTGCGCGCCGATGACGACGCCGTGGGTCACGGCGTCGGCGCAGGTGCGGCGCAGGGTCAGCGGGTCCCCGGCGTGGAAGCCGCAGGCCACGTTGGCGCTGGAGATGAGCGGCAGCAGCGCCGCGTCGTCGCCGAGCGTCCAGCGGCCGAACGACTCGCCGAGGTCGGCGTTCAGGTCGACGCCGAGCGCAGGGGCGGAAGCCATGAAACGCATTCTCCCGACAGTTCACCGCGACGCTAACGTGGGGTTCGTGGCGACCCTGGAGCCGGTGACCCCGGACGAGAAGGACTGGACCTGGACGCTGACCCGGCGCTGCCCCGATTGCGGGCTCGACGCAGGGGAGATCGACCCCCTGACGGTGGGTCAGCGGGCGTGGGTGGCGGCAGAGGAGTGGGTGCAGATCCTGCGTGAGCACCCGGCCGTCGAGGCCCGGCCTGCCCCTGGGGTCTGGTCACCGCTGGAGTACGCGAGCCACGTCCGCGACGTCTACCGTGTCATGGACGAACGGCTGCAGCTGATGCTCACCGAGGACGACCCGGTCTTCCCCAACTGGGACCAGGACGAGACCGCGGTGCTGCAGCGCTACGCCGAGGCCGACCCGCAGGTGGTCGGCGCGGAGATCGAGGCTGCGGCCGCCACGTTCCTGGGTCGCATCCAGCAGCTCACGGCCGCCGACTTCCCCCGCGCCGGCCGCCGCTCCGACGGGTCGGAGTTCACCGTGGCGACACTGCTCCAGTACTTCCTGCACGACGTGGTGCACCACCTCTGGGACGTCACCGGACAGCAGGACGGCGCGGCTTCGCTCGAGTGGGCCTGACCGGAGCAACACAGCGAGAGCGAGGACGGCATGGGACTGCTCGACGACGGAGCCTGGCAGGGCAAGATCTGGACCGGCAGCTGGACCGAGGGCAGCGGGGGCACCTATCCAGCGGTCGAGCCGGCCACCGGCGACTCCCTCGGTGAGGTGGGTCGGGCGACCCCGGCGGACGTGAGCGCGGCCGCAGAACGCGCGGTCGTCGCCCAGCGTGCCTGGGCGGCGACCGGGTACGAGGAGCGGGCGCGGGTGCTGCGCCGGGCCGGTGAGCTGATCGAGGGCCACGCCGACGAGCTCACGGGCTGGCTGGCCCGGGAGTCCGGGGCGATCCTGCCGTTCGGCGGCTTCCAGGTGCACACCTCGGCGGCCGAGTGCTACGAGGCCTCGGCCCTGCCCAGCCACCCGTACGGGGAGCTGCTGCGGACGGGCGCCCCCCGGCTGTCCCTCGCGCGCCGGCTGCCCGTCGGTGTGGTGGGTGTCATCGCCCCGTTCAACGTGCCGACGATCCTCGCCATCCGGGCGTTCGCCCCGGCACTGGCCCTCGGCAACGCGGTGCTGCTGAAGCCCGATCCCCGGACGGCCGTCTCCGGCGGGGTGTTCTTCGCCCGGGTCTTCGAGGAGGCGGGCCTGCCGGCCGGGCTGCTGCAGGTCCTGCCGGGCGGTGCCGAGGTCGGGGAGGCGCTGGTGGTCGAGCCCGCCGTCCGGGTGATCGCCTTCACCGGTTCGACCAAGGCCGGACGGGCCGTCGGCGCGCTGGCCGGGCAGCACCTCAAGCGGGCGCACCTGGAGCTGGGCGGCAACTCGGCACTGATCGTGCTGCCCGACGTCGACGTGACCGCCGCTGCGTCGGTCGGCGCGTGGGGCACCTTCTCCCACTCCGGCCAGATCTGCATGGCCACCTCGCGGCACCTGGTGCATTCCTCGATCGCCGAGGAGTACACCGCGATCCTGACCGACAAGGTGGCCGGGCTGCCGGTTGGCGACCCGTACCGCGACCAGGTGGCGCTCGGTCCGCTGATCGACGCCGGCCAGCGCGACCGGGTGCACGGACTGGTGACGGCCAGCGTTGCCGCCGGGGCGACGGTACGGACCGGCGGGGAGTTCGAGGGCCTGTTCTACCGGCCCACGGTGCTTGGCGACGTCCCGGTCGACGCGCCGGCCTACGCCGAGGAGATCTTCGGGCCGGTGGCCCCAGTGACTGCCTTCTCGTCGCTGGAGGAGGTCGTCGGGCTCGCTGCCGGGACCGACTACGGCCTCTCGCTCGGCATCTTGACCCGGGACGCCTACGCCGGGCTCGAGCTGGCCGAGCGGATCCCGGCCGGCCTGGTGCACATCAACGACCAGACGGTGAACGACGAGGCGGTGGCCCCCTTCGGCGGCGTCGGCTCCTCGGGCACCGGCTCGCGGCACGGCGGCGCCCAGGCCAACATCGAGTCGTTCACCGAGACCCAGTGGGTGACCCTGCGCGGGCAGCTGCCCCGCTACCCCTTCTGAGGCGCCGGCGGCCCGGACGCCGTCAGCGGACGTCGACGCAGTCGGGCGTGGCCACCACCTTGGCGGTGGTGGCGCTGCCGCGGTAGACGAAGCGGTAGCAGGTGTCGCGCCGGGCGGTGAGGGTGGTGCGCACGGCGCCCGAGCGGTTGGTGGTCAAGGTGCGCACGGCTGCGTAGCCGGTGGAGCCGACCGCCCGGGACTGCAGCTGGACGCGCCGCCCGGCCAGCCCTGCGTAGTGCGGGGTGGCCCAGCTCGCGAGCGTCAGGGTGCCGCGCACCGTGATCGTCCTGCCGACGCGGACCGGCTCTGGGGTGGCGTTGATACGCAGCCGCGTCGCTCGGAGCACGTGCACGTCCGGCCCGGCGTGGACGACGGTGGAGCCGGCCCAGCTGACCGAGGTCCTGGTTGTCCACGTGCCGGCGTCGGCGTGGTTGACGGCGCCCGGCTCGACCCGCACACCCACGTCGTAGGTGGTGATGCCGTCGGTCGTCTGATCCTTGGCCATCACGAGGCTGGTGGTGCCGGTCGGCGTGGCGATCTCGGCGTCGACCTGCGCCAGGGCGCAGCCGTTCGTCCGGACCAGCGCGGAGACCACGAAGCCCTTGGCGACCGTGGTCCCGAGGACGACCGTGCCGGGGGCGACTGAGGCGCTGACCACCTCGGGCGCCGTACAGGAGGCGGCGGCGGCCGGTGCGCAGACGACCAGCGGTGCGGCGAGCACGAGGGCGACCGCGGTGGTGGTCAGCGGCGTACGCACGGCGGCTCCTCGACGCTCAGCGGTCGGTCTCGGTCAGCGGACGTCGACGCAGTCGGGGGTGCTCGTGGCCCGGCGGGTGGTGCTGTTACCGGCGAAGACGAAGCGGTAGCAGCCGTCGACGCTGGCCGTGACCGCCTTCTTCACGGCCCCCTTGCTGCCGCTGGTCACGGTGCCGACCGAGGCGTAGCTACCGTTGGCGGTCCGGAACTGCAGCGTGACCTTCCGCTTGCTGTAGCCGACGTACTTACGGCTGTTCCAGCTCGCACGGGTGAGCTTGCCTCGGATGACGACCTTCGTGCCTGCGGTGACGGGTTCTGGCGTCGCGTTCCCGGTGAGCCTGGTGGCCCGGAACACCCGGAAGGCGTCCCTCGAGGTGATCGTCCCCCCGCTCCACCGGGTGACCGAGGTGACCGTCCACCGGCCGGCCTCGGCGTTCGTCAGGGTGGAGGCGGCGAGGTCGATGCCGTAGACGTAGGTCGTGACGCCGTCGGCGTTGCTGGTGAGCTTCATCGGCAGGTTCTTCGCCGTGTGCTTGGGCGAGCGGACGGTCACCTTGACGCTGCTGATCGAGCAGCCGTTCTTCGCCACGTCGGTGTAGATGTCGAAACCCTTGACCTTCGTGGTGCCGACGACGACGTTGTGCGGAGCCACCTCGGTGCCGAGCACCTTCGGAGCCGTGCAGGTGGCGGCCTGCGCCGGAGCGGCGAGGACCACCAGCGGAGTGGCGACCGCGGCCGCGGCGATCAGGCAGGCGAGATGGGTGCGCATGGTCGGACAGGGTAGTCACGTCTTGGGCTTCCGACCAAGAAAAGGGCCGCACCTGGTGTTGTGAGGAGGCTCCTCAGCCGACGATGTCGAGGTCAGGATCGGTGAGCAGGGCCATGACTGTTGTGAGGCTGATGTCCATCTTCCGAGGCGGAAGGGGGGCCTCGTCGCCGAACAGCGGACCGACCCAGGCGCTGGCCAGCTCGCCGTCGGGCTGGACGTAGTCGACGACGAAGCCTCCGTCGGCCCGCTGGTCGAGGAACACCTGGTGGCCGTCGACGGTCGCGGGCTTGCAGCTGGCGTCGCCGAGCGTGGTGTGGCACAGCCCGTTGCGGTCGAGGTAGCCCTGCGTCTTCGCGTACGTCAGGGGTGGGGCGGTGTCCGAGCCCGGGCGCGGCCGGGAACGCTCTGCACACTGCAGGCGGCGATGCAGAGATGGACCAGGCGCTCGCCCGCCGACACCTCGCGACGCCAGGGCTTTCGCCACTCATCGACGGTCGTCCGGGCCCGGATCTTCCGCGCGGGGGCGTCCGGGCCGCGGTGCCGCTCCCACGACGGATGCTCCGGCGACGCGGTCGTCACCG
This sequence comes from uncultured Actinomycetota bacterium, assembly GCA_963727215.1. Classification (GTDB taxonomy): domain Bacteria; phylum Actinomycetota; class Actinomycetes; order Propionibacteriales; family Propionibacteriaceae; genus Microlunatus. The sequence goes on along the minus strand of CAVSFR010000006.1, from coordinate 315,141 downwards.
TGGGCGTCCAACCTCAGATGGGCAGTCGGCGAAAGAGAGGGCGCGGCACGTGGCGCAGGCCCGACATGACCACCCGCATCGCGTTCGGCACCCAGATCAGCTCCTTGTCACCCGCCACCGCGGCCACGACGGCATCGGCCACGTCCTCGGGCGAGACGGCCAGCGGCGCGGCCTCCAGGCCCTGGGTCATCTTGGAGTGGACGAAGCCGGGCCGGACCACGTGCACCTTGACGCCGTGCTCGCGCAACGCCTCGCCGAGGCCCAGGAAGAAGCCGTCGAAGCCGGCCTTGGTGGAGCCGTACACGAAGTTCGAGCGGCGGACACGCTCACCCGCCACGCTCGACAGTGCCACGATCCGGCCGTGCGCCTGAGTTCGCATCCGGTTGGCGAGCAGCACGCCGAGGTGGACCGGGGCGGCGTAGTTGACCTCGGCCAGCTCCAGCGCGAGCTCGGGGTCCACCCAGTCCTGCTCGGGGTCGCCCAGCAGTCCGAACGCCAGCACCGCCAGGTCGACGTCCCCCTCGGCGAACGCCGCCTCCACGGTCACGGCGTGAGAGCCGTGGTCACGGGCGTCCAGGTCGATCTCGGTCACCGCGCAGCCGAGCCCGCTCAGCTCGGTGGCCGCGGCGGTCCGTCGCTCGCTGGGGCGCGCGGCCAGCAGTACCCGCAAGCCGGCCCGGGCGTAGCGGCGGGCGATCGCCAGGGCGATGTCGGACGTCCCGCCGAGCAGCAGCAATGACTGGGGGGCACCTACGGCGTTCATCACAACGGATCTCCTTCAGCAGACGGGCAGAGCCGTCAGAGGTGCAGGCGGCGGGCGAGGTCGGAGTTGAACAGCCCTGCCGGGTCGACGTCGTGGCGGACGGCGAGGAAGTCGTCCAGGCGTGGGTACATCGAGCGGAACGTCTCGGCGCTCAGCCGGGAGTCCTTGGCCAGGTAGACCCGGCCGCCGGCCCCGATGACCTGCTCGTCCAAGGCGTTGCACAAGGTGTCCAGGCCGCGCTCGATGGGCAGGTCGACGGTCAGCGTCCAGCCCGGCATCGGGAAGGACAGCGGCGAGGGGTTGCTCGGCCCGAAGCGCTTGAGCACGTTCAGGCAGGAGAGGTGGCCAGAGGTCACGATCATCTCGAAGCAGCGGCGGAAGGTCTCGCCCTCGCTGAACGGCACCACGAACTGGTACTGCAGGAAGCCGTGCGGGCCGTAGAGGCGGTTCCACTCGGCGACGATGTCGAGCGGGTGGAAGAACTGGGTGATGTTCTGCAGCTCGCCCTCGCGGTGGGCCGGCGCCTTGCGGAACCAGAACTCGCTGAACGCCTTCGCGGTCAGCTGGTTGACCATCCGGTTCGGGAAGACCTCGGGAATGGTGCCGAACGAGGGGGCCACGAACTTCAGCGGGTCGCGCGTGAGCTTCGGGGTCAGGTCGGAGAGCTTCGCCTTGTCGCCGCGGGTGAGCACCGCGCGTCCCATGTGCCTGCCCCGGGTGACGGCGTCGAACCAGGCGACGGAGTAGGTGTAGTCGTCGTCGCCCTGGCTCATCTTGGCCATCAGGTCGTCGATGTCGGACGCCCGGTCGGTGTTGACGGTGAAGTAGGCGGTCTCGGTCCGCTGCACGGCCACGGTGGCGCCCAGGATGGCTCCGGTCAGACCCATCCCGCCGATGGTGGCCCAGAAGAGCCGGCCGCCCTCGTTGACGCCGGGCTGGCCCTCCGGTGTCAGCGTGTGCATCTCGCCGTCGGCGGTGAGCAGGTCGAGGGAGACGACGTGGTTGCCGAAGCTGCCCTGGGTGTGGTGGTTCTTGCCGTGCACGTCGGCGGCGATGGCGCCGCCGATGGTGACCTGCCGGGTGCCGGGCAGCACCGGGACCCAGAGCCCGAACGGGAGCAGGGCCCGCATCAGCGCGTCCAGGCTGACCCCGGCCTGGACGGTGACGGTGGCCGGCTCGGCGGCCGCGTCGACGGAGAGGATCTTGTTCAGCCTGGTGAGGTCGAGCGTCGTGCCGCCGGCGTTCTGGGCCGCGTCCCCGTAGCTGCGGCCGAGCCCGCGAGGGGTCACTCCGCGGCCGCCGTCGGAGCGGCGCAGCGCCGACACGGCGTCGGCGATCGAGTCGATGGAGGCCAGGTGCGACATCGAGGACGCCGTCCGACCCCACCCGTGCAGCTCGACCAACCGCTGGGGGATAGCCGGTTGCGCCTCGGGCATGGACGGGACGATCGCGGGCACCCCGTCGTCGGCGGCGGTCGCGGGGAAGTCACTCACGTGGACACACCCAGAGCGATGGTCACGAGCCACACCAGTCCGATCACTTGGAGCACATGGTCGTGCAGCACGACCTCTTCGGGTTCACCGGCGTTGCCGGTGTCGACCTCCAGCGCGTACTGCATCAACCCGAGGGTGAACGGCGCGATGGAGATGGCCGTCCAGGGTAGCCCGCCCACGCCGGCACCCCGGTTCTGGAACGCCCACAGGCTGTAGGAGATGAGCACCATCACCGCAGCCAGCATCCAGGCGAAGCGCAAGTAGGACTCGGAGTAACGCAGCAGGCTCCGGCGCGTCCCGGCGTCGGCGCCGACCGACTTGATCTCGGAGTAGCGCTTCCCCGCCACCATGAAGAAGGAGCCGAACGCCGCGACCAACAGGAACCACTGGCTCAGCGGGATGTCGGTCGCAACGCCGCCGGCGACGGCGCGGAGCAGGAAGCCGCTGGCCACCATGGCGAGGTCGACGACCGGCAGGTGCTTGAGGAAGGCCGAGTAGAGCACCTGCAGCACCAGGTAGACCGTGAGCGTCAGACCGAGCGCGCCCGAGACCCAGAAGCCGAGGCTGAAGCCCAGAACGCCGGTGACCGCCGCCAGCAGCAGCGCGGCCGCCGGGGTGATCTCGCCGGCGGCGACGGGCCGGAACCGCTTCCGCGGGTGCAGCCGGTCCTCCTCGACGTCGCGGACGTCGTTGATCAGGTAGACCGTCGCGCTGATCAGGCAGAACGCCACGAAGGCGAGGAGGCCGTGCCAGACGACGTCTCGTTCGGTCAGCCGGCCGGCGGCCAGGGGAGCGGTGAAGACCAGGACGTTCTTCACCCACTGGCGTGGTCGCACGGCGCGGACGGCCGCCGGGACGCGGCTGGGTCGGAGCGCGACTTCGCGGGTGTCGGTGGTCACGAGGCCCAAGGCTATCCGGGTCGGCGGCGACGGCCGTGCTCGCCGGGCGCGTCGCCTACGGTGGGGTGATGAGACGGCGGCTCGCTGGCGGGGTCGCGCTCCTGACGCTCGTCCCGGTGGGCTGCGGCGCTCCGGCTGCGCCTGCGGTGGCCCCGCAGCCGTCTCCCGCGGCCACCAGCCCGACGCCCGTACGGCTGCCGGACGACGGCGTGCTGCTGCGCGACTTCGGCTACCAGTTCGGCCCGCTGGACTCCTTCTCGCTGCCCCGGACCTCGGTGGTCGCGGCGGCGGTGGACCAGGCCGACAACGTCACCCTCGTCCTGTCGGCCCCCGCGCCGGCCGTGGTGACGACTTACCTCCGTACGGCCCTGCCCGCCGCCGGCTTCACCGTGACGGCCGGCGGCTCGGGCGGCAACTCCTTGACCTTCACCGGGAACGGCTGGGCCGGCAGCGTCACCGGGGACGTCAGCGGGAGCGCGGCGGCGACGGGCGTGCTGCTGCGTCCGCGCTGACGGTTCGGGCAGCGGCTTCGCCTTCGCCGGTCTCGACCTGGTTGACCACCGCGGCCAGGCGGCGCAGGTCGTGCTCGCTCATGCCGGCGTACGCGGGCAGGAAGACCACCGTCGCCATCGCCCGCGACGCGCGCTCGCAGCGCTGGTCGAGGGCGATCAGGGTGGAGGAGCCGCGGGTGAGGTCGAAGCCGGCGGCGCGTCCGGCGGCCACCAGGCCCTCGGGGTCGCGGGCCACCACCGGGAACAACCAGTGGGTGCGCCCGGCCGCACGGCCGCCCAGCTGGACGACCTCTGGGCTGAGGGCGCCGGCCAGGATCTGGCCGGCCCGTCGGCGTTCGGCGACCCGCTCCGCGTCGTAGTGGCGGAGCCGCCGCACCAGTACGGCCAGCAGGGCCCGGCTCGGCCGGTGACGGATCAGCTCGAGGAGCCGGTCGTCGGCGTAGCCACGACTGAGCGTGCGGACCACGCGGTCGTAGTCCCCGGTCAGCCGGTCCGCGAGGCGGACGAAGAGCGGGTAGCCGTGCGGGTGCCCGATCGCGAGCATCACCGCACCCCTGGCCAGCTTCGCGGCGTACGCCGTCGAGGACTGGACGGGCCACTCGCGTCGCTGCCGGCGGCGCATCCGCTCGCGGAGCCCACGGTCGCGGACGAGCAGCACCCCGCCACCGAGGCAGCTGGCGGTCTTGATCGTCCCGAAGCTGAAGAGCGCGACGTCGGCGACCGGTCCGAGGTCGCGGTCCAGCCCGTCGTAGCACTCGGCCCGGTCCTCCACCAGCAGCAGCCCGGCCGGCTGCGTCACGGCGGCAAGGCCCGTCAGGTCGGCGCGGGCCCCCAGGAGCTGGGCGACGACCACGGCCCGGGTGCGCTCGGTGCAGGCGGCCTGCACGTCAGCCGGGGCGACGGTCAGGGTGTCCAGGTCGACGTCCACCGCCACCGGCACGTAGCCGTGCGCCCGCACCAACGTGGCCAGGTGCGGGATCGTGATGGCCGAGAGCAGCACCTCCGAGCCGGCGGGCCAGTCGACGGCGGCCAGCAGCAGGTCGAAGCCGCTGCGAACCGAGAGGCAGGCCACCACGGAGTCCGGCGGCGTCCAGAGCTGGTCGAGCGCCTCCAGGCTGTCCCTGCGCGACGGCGGCAGGACACAGCGGACCAGCCCGTACGCGAGGTCACCGACACCGATGTCGAGTCGCTTGCGGGCCACGCGCATCGGGGCGCTCATGACGTGAGGCTACGGCTGAGAGGATGGGGCGCATGGCCGTCATCCAGCACCTGGACCGCTACCGGGTGATCGGTGAGACCTTGGCGCGCCACGGGCTCGGCGTGCTGCTGGGTGCGTCCGGGATCGAGCGCTACATCCCGTTCCACCGGCAGCTGGCCCGCTACACCCACCGCTCCGAGAGCTACTCCACCGCCCAGCACGTCCGGCTCGCGCTGGAAGAGCTCGGGCCCACCTTCGTCAAGCTGGGCCAGGTGCTCTCCACCCGGCCCGAGCTGCTGCCGCCGGCGTACATCAACGAGCTCGCCCTGCTGCAGGACTCGTTGTCGCCGGTGCCGGAGTCGGTGATCCGCGAGGTGCTGGAGGCCGAGCTCGGCGGACCGGTCGAGTCGCTGTTCGCGGCCTTCGACCTGACCCCGCTGGCCAGCGCCTCGATCGGCCAGGCGCACGCGGCTACGCTGCTCGACGGCACCGACGTCGTGGTCAAGGTGCGGCGTCCGGGTGCCGTCGAGCAGATCGAGGTCGACCTGGAGATCCTGCAGAACCTCGCCGCCCAGGCGGCCCGCCGCTGGCTCGAGGCCGCGGACTACGACCTGCCGGGCCTGGCCGAGGAGTTCGCCCGGACCCTGCGGGGTGAGCTCGACTATCTGGCCGAGGGCCGCAACGCCGAGCGCTTCGCCGAGAACTTCGCCGCCGACCCGGGCGTGCGGATCCCGAAGGTGTTCTGGGAGACGACGACCACGCGGGTGCTGACCCTGGAACGGCTCGACGGCTACAAGGTGAGCGACCTCGCCGCTCTGGACGCCGCCGGCATCGACCGACCGGCCCTGGCCGCGCACGCCACCCAGGTGGTGGCGCAGATGATCTTCGACGACGGCTTCTTCCACGCCGACCCGCACCCGGGCAACATGTTCATCGAGGGCGACGGCCGGATCGGCCTGATCGACTTCGGCATGGTGGGCGTGGTCGACTCCGAGCTGCGGGAGCGCCTCGGGGTGCTGCTGGTGGCGCTGGCCCGCAAGGACCCGCACCGGATCGCGGCTGCGCTGGCGAAGCTGTCGACGAGCCAGACTCCGGTCAACCTGCGCGAGCTCAGTGCCGACCTGGTGCCGGTGGTCGAGCTGTACGACGGCGTCCCCCTGGCTGACATCTCGGTCGGGAAGATGATCCGTGAGCTGCTGGCGGTGCTCCGGCGCCGCCACCTCCAGCTGCCCCGCGAGTTCTCCCTCGTGCTCAAGATGGTGATCATGACCGAGGGGATGGGCGTCTCGCTCGACCCGGACTTCCAGCTCGAGGAGGTGCTCGGCCCGTACGCGCAGCGGCTGGTCAGCAACCGCTACTCCCTCGCGTCGCTCCGTCGACACCTCGCCGACGCCGGTGTCGACGCCTTCGAGATCGCGACCCAGCTGCCCGTCCAGCTGCGCCGGCTGCAGACCCTGCTGGACGAGGGTGGGCCTGAGGTCCACCTGCGCACCGCGGAGCTCGACCCGCTGGTCGACCGGCTGGACGTCATCTCCAAGCGGGTCGTCTTCGGTGTGGTGGGAGCCGCGGTGGTCCGCGGCGTCGTCGACCTCGCGTCCGCCGACCCCGACCGTCGCCGCGCCTGGCAGCTGCCGCTGGCCGGCGCCGGCGTGGGCACGGCGGGGACGATCGCGGCGTTCCTGGGCTGGTCGACACTGCGCCGCAAGCAGCCGCTGACCACACCGCGCAGGCCTCGCTCTCGCCGCTGAGCAGGCTGCTCGGGCGCTCGACGGGGCGAGTCAGGCCAGGACGGTGAGCAGGTACCGGTCGGAGTCACGGGTGACGGGCTGGCCGGTCCGGGGTTGCTCGAGGTGGCCGTCGTCGTGGTCCTCGAACCCGCGGAGCGATCGTCCGCTCGGTAGCCGTTCGATCGCCTCGACGGTGCCGTCAGGGTGCCGGATGACGATGTCGCTCACTCGCCCCTTGACGCTGACGGTCCGGTGTCGGGTGGTGAGGTCGTGGTGGGTCTCCACGTAGCGGGTCGATGAGGTCTCGGTGGCGGGAACCTCCAGGCACAGGAGGTCGATCACGGTGTCGCGCTCGTAGGTCGGGCCGCAGCACTCGTGCTCCCAGTCACCGACCTCCACCACCACCACGCGCATCCGCCGATCGTAGAGGTGGAGCCGCTCCAAGCTGGCGAGACCTCAGCCCCTCGTGTTCGCCAGTCGGCGGGCCAGGTGCGTCCCCGTCGGCCCGAGGCCGCGTCCGATCACCTCGGCGGGTGGTCCGGCGTCGACCACGCGACCGCCCGCGTCCCCGCCGCCCGGGCCCAGGTCGACCAGCCAGTCCGCGGCAAGGGCGACGGCGGCGTCGTGCTCGACGACGACCACGGTGCTGCCTGCGTCCACCAGGTCCTGCAGCAGCCGGAGCAGCCGTTCGGTGTCGGCCGGATGCAGGCCGATGGTCGGCTCGTCGAGCAGGTAGAGCGTGCCGGCCAGTCGCGAGCGCTGCAGCTCCGTGGCCAGCTTGATCCGCTGGGCCTCCCCGCCCGACAGCTCGGTGGCGGGCTGGCCCAGCCGGAGGTAGCCGAGGCCGACGTCGCGCAGGGCGGTCAGGCCGCGGACGGCGGCCGGGATGTCCTCCAGCGCCTCCACCGCCGCGTCGACGTCCAGGTCGAGCACCTCGGCGATCGTCCGCCCCCGGTAGGTGACCTCGAGCGTCTCCGCCGCGTAGCGCGAGCCGTGGCAGGTGGGACAGGGGGAGTACGAGGAGGGCAGGAAGAGCATCCGGACGGCCAGGAACCCCTCGCCCCGGCAGGTGGGGCACCGGCCGGCGGCGACGTTGAAGGAGAACCGGCTCGCGGTCCAGCGACGCGCGCGGGCCTCCGGCGTCCGGGCGAACGTGCTCCGCACCGCGTCGAACAGGCCGGTGTAGGTGGCCAGGTTCGACCGCGGCGTCCGACCGATCGGCCGCTGGTCGACCAGCACGAGCCGGCGGACGGCCTCGAGCCCGCGTACCTGTCCGACCCTTGACCGCGCCTCGGTGGTGTCGGGGCGGTCCGGGCCGTCCTCGGACGCGGCCGGGTCGTCCGAGCTGGACCCGTCGAGGGGGTCGGGGTCGTCGTCGAGCTCCTCGTCCGCCTCGTCGGGCAGCCCGAGGTGGTGCCGGACGGCGTCGGCGAGCACCCCGGTGACCAGCGTCGACTTGCCTGCCCCCGAGACGCCGGTGACCACGGTGAAGGTGCCGAGCGGTAGGGCGACGTCGAGGCCGCGCAGGTTGTGGGCCCAGACGTCCTGCAGGTGCAGCCAGCCGGTCGGCGTCCGGGGGACCGGTCGGACGGCTAGGCGGTGGTCCGGGTCGAGGTAGGTCCGGGTGACGGAGGTGGCCACCTGCTGCAGGCCGGCCACCGGGCCGCTGTGCAGGACCTGGCCGCCGTGGGTTCCGGCGCCAGGTCCGACGTCGACCACCCAGTCCGCCGAACCCCGGACCAGCTCGAGGTCGTGCTCGACCAGCAGCACCGTGTTGCCGGCGTCGCGGAGCCCGAGCAGGACGGCCTGCAGGGCCTCGGTGTCGACCGGGTGCAGGCCTGCCGACGGCTCGTCCAGCACGTAGACCACGCCGAACAGACCGGACCTGAGCTGGGTGGCCAGCCGTAGCCGCTGCAGCTCGCCAGCCGACAGCGTGGGGACGGGGCGGTCCAGCGCGAGGTAGCCCAGGCCGAGGTCCAGCACGAGCTCGCTGCGTCCCAGCAGGTCTCCGAGCAGGACGCCGGCCGCACTCTCCGGCTCGTGCCGGGCGGCAGGCTCGCGCAGCACCGCCACGAGCTGCTCCAGGGGCATGGCTGCGAGGTTGGCGATGTCGTGCCCGGCGAACGTCACGGCCAGCGCCTCTGGCCGCAGCCGCCGGCCGTCGCAGACCGGGCAGGGTGCGGTGTCGAGGTACCCGCGCAGCCGCCGCCGGATCGGGACCGACTTGGTCGAGGCGAAGGTGTGGAGCACGTAGGCCCGGACGCTGGTCCACTTCCCCTGGTAGGGCCGCTGGATGCGCCCGGCCTCGCGTTCGGAGTGCACCGTGACCACGGGCTGCTCGTCGGTGAACAGGATCCACTCGCGGGCGGCCGGGTCGAGCTCGCGCCACGGTCGGTCGATGTCGTGGCCGAGCGTGGCCAAGATGTCGCGGAAGTTCTTGCCCAGCCACGCACCCGGCCAGGCCGCGATCGCGCCCTCGCGGATGCTGAGCGAGGGGTCGGGCACGACCGAGGACTCGCTCACCGCGAACGTCACGCCGACGCCGTGGCAGTGCGGACACGCTCCGACGGTGGTGTTGACCGAGAAGGAGTCCGAGTCCATCCGTTCGGCGCTCGGCGGGTAGTCCCCGACCCGGGAGAACAGCATCCGCAGCGAGTTCGACAGCGTGGTCACGGTGCCCACCGAGGAGCGCGACGAACCGGCGGCCCGCTGCTGTTGCAGGGCCACCGCGGGCGGCAGCCCGGTCACCGAGGCGACGTGCGGTGCGGCGGCTCGCTGGATCAGTCGGCGGGCGTAGGGCGCCACCGACTCCAGGTAGCGCCGCTGCGACTCAGCGAACAGCGTGCCGAAGGCGAGCGAGGACTTGCCCGAACCCGAGATGCCGGTGAAGGCCACCACGGCGTCGCGGGGCAGCAGGACGTCGACGTCGCGCAGGTTGTGCTCGCGCGCCCCGCGGACTTCGATGAAGGCGTCGGGGGGCACCGGGTCAGTATCGGTCCTGTCCTCATCAGTCGAGGACGAGGTCAACCGACGTCGAGCCTGCGGTAGCGGATGTGCGTGGCGAGCGGTGAGTGCAGCACCTCGACGGGCTCGAAGCCGAAGGCTTCCACGCCGTCGAAGATCCGCTCACCCGCACCGAGCAGGGTAGGGGCGACATCCAGTGTCAGCTCGTCGACCACGCCGGCGGCCAACGCCTGCCGCACGGCGGAGGCTCCCCCGGCGATATCCACCCCCTGGTCACCGGCGATCTCCGACGCCTGGGCGTAGGCCGCCTCGAAACCCTCGGTGACGAAGTGGAACGTGGTCCCGCCGTCCATCTCGATCGGCTCGTGCGCGTGATGGGTGAGCACGAACACGGGCGCGTGGTACGGCGGTTCAGGACCCCACCAACCGCGCCAGTCCTCGCCCCACGGGCCGCGGATCGGCCCGAACATGTTCCGGCCCATCACGTAGGCCCCGCGGGGGCGCATCAGCCATCCGTTCGCGATCTCGTCGGCCTCGTTCGCCCGCGGGTCTCCGATGTGCCAGCCGTGCAGCTCCAGGCCGCGCTTCCCGAGCGGGTTCTCGGCGCTTTGGTCCGCGCCGGCGACGAAGCCGTCGAGCGAGATCGACATGTGGCAGGTGGTGTCGGTCATCGGCCCTCCCAGGCGTCGAACTGCACGGCGTCGCAGCACGCTAGCAGTGGCGTCGGCTTCCGCACCGCCGCACACCAGCGCTTCACAGCGCCACCCCGTCGCGGCAGGATCGACTCACCCGCGGGTCGAAGTCCGATACCGCAGCGGACGAGAGTGGGCGAGGGCCCCTGCTGGCCGCGCGGTGACCATCCGCCCTTCGTCTGAGCCTCAGCTCGGGCTGGGCCGCCACGGCTCGTGGGTGTGCGAGAGCCAGACCCGTTCGGGGTCGAGCGCCCGGACCAGCAGCTGTCCCTCGGTCTCCGGCTCGTCGAGCTCGCCGAACCACACCGCCGTGTCCCCGCAGATGACGGTCGGACGCTCGCCGGTCTCGACGACCACTACTTGGGAACCACGGGTGTGGCCCGGCGCCGGGACGAGCCGGATACCGGGCAGCAGCTCGAGCTCACCGTCAACGGGCACGTACGTCACGCCCGGGGCGTCGACCCACTCGCGGATGCTGTAGTCGTCGAGGCTCCGCGCATCCTCGAGCTCGCGGCGCTGGACGTAGGTCGGCCTGCCCGGGAAGAGGTGATTGCCGCCGCAGTGGTCGAAGTGCAGGTGCGTGTTCACGACGATGTCGACGCTGGCCGGGTCGAAGTCCTGCTGGCTCGGGGGCAGGAGGCGTGGGTCGAGGTCGGCCACCGCCGGGTGCAGCTGCGTGAGGCCGGTGTCGACGAGGACGCGGCCCTCGGGATGGTCGATGACGTGGATGCAGACCGGCATCAGCTCGCCCTCCGCGACCAGGTCAGCGACGTGGACGGGCGTCACGGTGATGGCGGCGCGGTCGTTCATCGCGCATCAGCCTAGACCTGGGCCAGCGTCAGACCAGCGCACCCGCCAGCAGCTGCAACGTCGCCTCCCGGGCGGGGGAGCGGTCGGCCGGGTCGGACTCGGAGGAGCCGGCGACCGGGTTGACCATCACCTCGTCGACGCCGAAGTGCTCGGCGAGCGCGATGAGCTCGGCCAGGGCCGTCTCCGGCGTCCCGACCACCCAGCGGCGGCGCATGTCCTCGGCCAGCGCCCGGTGGGACTCGGCGAGGACCGTCCGCTCGGCTTCCTCGACGCTCAACTGGGCCGTGAGCTCGCCTCCCGTGCGCAGCGTGACCATGGCCAGCAGCTGGGGCCGCACGAGGCGTTCGGCCTCCTCCTGGGTCTTGGCCACCACCACGTTGACGGTCAGGAACGTCTTCGGCTCGCTCAGCTGGTCCGACGGGCGGAACGACGAGCGGTAGAGGTCGAGGACGGCGCTGGTGCCCTCGCCGGCGAAGTGGTGGGCGAAGACGTACGGCAGGCCCTTGGCCGCGGCGAGCCGGGCGGAGTAGTCCGACGAGCCGAGCAGCCAGACCTCGGGCACGCCGGCGGCTTTCGGCGTGGCGCGCAGCGGGTAGGTACGGCCCTGGACCTGCAGTCCCACGCCCTCAGGCTCGAGCATGGCCAAGACGTTGTCCACGACCTCGTCGAAGCGGTTGGCGTCGGCGGTCTCGGGACCGTTGTGCCGCAGCGCGTAGCTGGTGACGGGATCGCTGCCCGGCGCGCGTCCGATGCCGAGGTCGATCCGGTCGGGGTACGCGGCCTCGAGCAGGGCGAACTGCTCGGCGATGACGAGGGGCGCGTGGTTCGGCAGCATCACGCCGCCGGAGCCGATCCGCATCCGCGTCGTCGCGCCGGCCAGCATGGCGATCAGCACGGGCGGGTTGGTTGAGGCGACCGCGGGCATGTTGTGGTGCTCGGCCACCCAGTAGCGGTGCATGCCGCTGGCCTCGGCGGCCTGAGCCAGCCGGACGGTCGCCCGGAGAGCCTCGGCCGTGGTCTGACCGGAGCGGACGGGGATGAGGTCGAGGACGGAGAGCCGCAGCGGGCGCTCCGGGCTGGTGCCGGTGTGGAGTCGGGTCTGCAGCGTCGTCACCTCCGGGACAACCGGCCGGCCGAGGGGGCTATTCCTCGTCCGGCCGATGGTCCCGGTCGTCCAGGACCGGTGGGTCAGCTGGGCAGGCCGTCGCCGCGGTAGCGCTCGTCGGCGTCGCGCACGTCGTCGGTCACCGAGCCGACCTCGGCCGGGATGACCGGCTCGGGGGCGAGCGGGTCGACCACGGCGCCCGGGGTCTCGGTGGCGTCGAACGCGGTGTCGACCGGCTGCGCCTCCATCGGCATGCTGACGGGGTTGCTGACGGGGCCGGTGTTCTCGACCGGCGCGACGTCGAGCGCGACCGGCTCGTCGTCCTTGTCCGCGCCGGCAGCGGCGACGGCCGCGATCCCGGCGGCGGCCGCGGCAGCCACGCCTACTCCTGCCGCTACCGCCTTGCCGCTGACGCCGGCGTGGCCGTCGTCCCCGCGGGAGGCCTCGGCGTGCTCGACACCGGGCGTGCCGACGTGCTGGTCGGCCACCACGGTGCCACGCCAGGCGCCGGTGGCGTAGCCCTCGGACTCGATGAAGGCCTTGAACCGCTCGAGATCGCCCTCAGCCTGGTTCTCGACCACGTTCAGCTTGTCGCCGACCTTCTCGACCAGCCCTTCGGGCTCGTACTCGAGGAAGAGGTTGACCCGAGTGCGGCCGCCCAGGTCGTCGAACGTGACTGAGCCGGCGTTCGTGGCGCCTTCGGTCGCGGCCCAGGCGACCTTGGAGTCGGGAACCTGCTCGAGGACCTTCGCCTCCCACTGGCGCTTGACGCCGGCGATCTCGGCGACCCAGAGCATCCGGTCGTCGCCGAGCTGGGTGATGCTGGTGATGCCGTTCATGAACTGGGGGAAGTCAGCAAACTGCGTCCACTGGTTGTAGACCGTGCTGACGGGCAGGTTGACCTCGATGGATTTGTCGACGGTGGTCGTCATGACGCTCCTTCTTCGTTGGGGATGCGGTATCTCCCCTTTACCCGCGTCGACGCGGGTCTATCGCCGCAAAGGAGAGCCGATCGTGGGCCCCGCGGCGTACGGCCAACGGGTCGCGGCAGGATGGGCGGTGTCCGCCGAGGAGAGGAGCCACCGTGCCGAAGACCACGAAGTCGGGCAAGGTGATCGAGGACGAGCTGCCGAGCACGCTGCAGCGCTCGGACGAGAAGGCCCAGCACACCTACGCGAAGACCCACGACTCGGCGATCGAGACCTACGACGGTGACGAGCGTGCCGCCAACCAGGTCGCCTTCGCCGCCCTCAAGCACACCCACGAGAAGGTCGGGGACCACTGGGAGCCCAAGGAGAGCTACGGCCCCTCGGACGCCCAGGCCGAGGGAGACCGGGACACCCACCGGGAGACGGCCGGCGGCGTGGACGCGAACGCGTCGAAGAAGCACCTCTACGAGCTGGCCACGCGACTGGAGATCAGCGGGCGGTCGCGGATGAGCAAGGGCGAGCTCGTGGACGCCCTGCAGAAAGCCAACCTTCGGGCCACGAGAAAGGCGCGGTCGCAGGACTGATGGCTGCCACCCACGCGCGGCCCTACGACCTCGTCCTCGTCGGGGCGACCGGTCTGGTCGGTCGGTTGACGGCCCAGCACCTCGCCCGGTACGCGCCCCGGGACCTGCGCGTGGCCCTGGCCGGCCGGTCGGAGGAGCGGCTGGCGGCCGTGCGCTCCGAGCTCGGCGGCACGGCCGCGTCCTGGCCGCTGGTCGTGGTCGACGTCACCGATGAGGCGGCGGTGGCCGAGCTCGCCGCCGCTACGCGGGTCGTGATCACCACCGTCGGTCCCTACCTGCGCTACGGGATGGCCCTGGCCCGCGCCTGCGCCGACGTCGGCACCGCGTACGCCGACCTCACCGGAGAGGCGCTGTTCGTCCGGCAGACCATCGATGCCCTGCACGAGCGGGCCGGGGCCAGCGGGGCCCGGATCGTGCACGCGTGCGGGTTCGACTCGGTCCCCTCCGACCTGGCCGTGGGCCTCACCGCCGTCCGGGCCGAGGCCGACAGTGCCGGCACTCTCACCGACACGGTGCTGCACGTGCGCTCCGTCCGGGGCGGGATCGGTGGCAGCACCATCGACTCCCTGCGGCAGCAGCTGATCAAGACCAGCGGCGACCCGCAGACCAGGGCGCTGTTGGGACGGGCCGACGCGCTGGTCGACCGGCCGTCCAGCACCCGGACCCGTTCGGCCGGCCGCGTCCGTGCGATCGAGCGGGAGGCGGGAGGCGGGTGGCAGGCCCCGTTCGTGATGGGGGTGTTCAACCGTCAGATCGTGCTGCGCAGCGACGCGCTCCAGGGTCGCCGCTACGGCGTCGGCTTCCGCTACCGCGAGGTCGTCGACACCGGCTCCGGGCCCCGCGGCGTCCTAGGCGCCACGGCGTTGTCGCTCGGCACGGCGGCGCTCGTCGGGGCGATGGGCTTCCGACCGGCCCGGGCGCTGCTGGACCGCGTGCTGCCCGAACCCGGTGCTGGGCCGAGCCAGGCCGTGCTGGCCCGCGGCCGCTTCCGCTTCGAGCTGGTGGCGACGACGTCCACCGGCGCCCGCTACCGGACCGTCGTGGGCGCGGACCTCGACCCCGGCTACCACGGGACCGCCGTGATGCTCGGCGAGTCCGGGCTCAGCCTCGCCCTGGACGACCTGCCCACCCGCGGTGGCGTTCTGACGCCGATGACTGCCATGGGCCAGGCCCTGGCGGCTCGTCTCCGGGCGCACGAGTTCACCGTCAGCACCGACCGGATCGAGGGGGCCCCAGACTAGTCTCCGAGCGTCAGTCGACTAGGTGGCGCGGGCTTCGAAGATCATCAAGGGCTCGGCGCCGGTGAACGGTGAGCTGTCCCAGCCGCCTCGTACGGTGTCGACGCTGAAAGCCCATCCGGCGCAGCTGCTCCTCGATCCGGGCTGTGGTCGCGGAAGGTGAGGGTCTGACGCCGCCGGTCGGTCGGCAGACGGATGGGTGCGAGCAGGCGGGAGGAACACCCACCGGCCTTGCTTCTCGAACGTATGTTCGATATCATGAAGTATGGAACTCGGGGATGCAGCCGCACCGGCGCAGCAGCGTCTGCTGGCGTTGACCGCCGAGTTCGAGGCGCTATTGGCCGAGGTCGAGTCGGGTGGTTTGGATCATTTGGATGACTCGGAGCTGGTGGGGTTTTGGCAGGAGTTTGAGGGGTTGCGGAACCGGTTGCCGGTGGTGGAGCACCGGTTGGTTCGTGATGTGGGGTCGCGGGGGTTGCCGGGTCGGTTCTGTCAGCCGGGCGTGGCGAGGTTGTTGGCGCAGGTGTTACGGGTGTCGGCGGGTGAGGCGGCGCGGCGGGTGCGGGCGGCGGAGCAGCTGGGCGGTCGGGTGTCGATGTTGGGTGAGCCGCAGGTGGCGGTGCGGCCGGTGCTGGCGGCGGCGCAGCGGGCCGGTGGGGTCGGTCCGGAGCAGGTGGAGGTGGTGCTGCGGGGGCTGGTGAAGGTCGACCGGGCGGGCTTCGACCCGGCCGAGATCGCTTGTGGCGAGGAGCTGTTGACCGGGTATGCGGTGGTGTTCGGTCCGAGGGATCTGGCGGTGTGTGTGGACCGGTTCGTGGACACCCTGGTCCCGGACGGGTCGCGGCCGGATGAGGAGCTGCAGGCGGACCGGCGGTTGGTGGAGCTGCGGCGGTGCCGGGACGGGTCGTGGCGCGGTGAGCTGCGGTTGACCGGTGTGGTGGGGGCGAAGCTGTCGGCGGTGCTGGGGCCGTTGGCGAAGCCGCGGGTCTCGACCGCTGTGACGGCGGAGGGTCGGCCGGTGGAGGAGCCGGATCCGCGCAGCTGTCCGCAGCGGATGCATGACGCGCTGGAGGAGGTGTGCGACCGGGTGTTGCGGGCGGGCTCCCTGCCCGGGTCGGGTGGTGTCCCGGCGACGGTGGTGGTGACCATGAGCCACACCGATCTGGTCAACCGGACCGGGTGTGGCACCACCTCCGGCGGTGCCCGGTTGTCCGCGGCGGCGGTGTTGGAGCTCGCCTGCCAGGCGGAGGTGATCCCGGCGGTGCTGAACGATGCCGGAGCGGTCCTCGCGTTGGGTCGGCGACGCAGGATCGCCTCCCGTGATCAGACGTTGGCGTTGGTTGTCCGGGACCGGGGCTGCTCCTTCCCGGGGTGTGCGCATCCGCCGGAATGGTGCGAACGGCACCACATCCAAGCCTGGGTCGACGGCGGGAACACCGATCTGGGCAATCTGACGTTGGTGTGCCGCTACCACCATCACCAGTTCCACACCCGCGGCTGGGCCTGCCGGCTCAACACCGACGGCCTCCCGGAGTGGGTGCCACCCAGACATGTGGACCGACAACAACGGCCGCTGGTCAACAACCGCATCCTGACGGGCGGACCTCGCGAAGGGCCGTACGCGACCGCGGCCTGAGACCCGTGGCTGTCCGGGTGCTCGGGTCGTCGGGCGCAGCTGCCGTCGTGGCGTCCTGTCGGCGTGGCGGCCCTCGACTCGGCGGACGTCGACGACTGGTACAAGGCAATCGCGGCCTCTCCCCGCTGGGACGGACTGTCCGGCAGTGGCTCGGTCTGTCCCCGACAGTAAAGTCCACGGGTTACCGGAGTGGCGACGGGCGACGCGAGAAGTGCAGAGGCTGCTCGCGCTGGCGACCGGCCAGCACCTCGTCCAGATGGGTTTTGGCCGGGGTGGGTACGATTTGGCAACCGTCGCCCGGTCGGTGCTCGGCTGACCGGAGTCGACTTCTCAGCGACAGCAGCCGAGTGCCGTCGCATCATCGCTCCCGGGGACTCCTGGTGGTCACGGGCTGGAGCCGGCCGGTACGGAGGCCGCGCCCCGAGCCGACTGGCACAGACCGAGGTGGAGCTGTGGGAGCGATGCCTCGCCGTGGAGCCCGGCGACGACGGGGCCCTGACCGACCTCCGGCAGACGGCCGAGGATTTGCTCCCCCCGGCCAACGCGCTCCGTCAGGTTCTCGTCGTCGGGCCCGGCTGAGGCGTCGGCCCCGCGGACAGCGGCGGCCTCAGCTGATCTCGGGATCCAGCTCATCGGCGTATTCGTTCACCCAGACGGCGTCACTCCGGTAGAGCTCCGCGTGCCCGGCGACCTGGTCAGCACCGGCTGTTGCACGGGCTTCGGTGAACGCCGCGAGGTCCTCCAGGCGGTGGACGACGCTGGTCAGCACGTCGCGAGGTCGGAGCGCGACCTGGTCACCCGCCTCGCCGTAGGACCGGCAGAGCTGGTGCAGCCGTCGGCGGCGGGCAGCGAGGTCAAGGACCGCGGTGCCGAGGTCCTCGCTCAGGGGGACCAGCCGGTAGGCCAGGTAGGCCACGTCCCAGACCCGGGGTCCGGGCGAGGCGGTGTCCACGTCGATGATGCCGCACAGCCGGCGGTCCTCGTCGAAGACCATGTTGTACGGCGCGACGTCATTGAGGCAGATCACTTCTGCGGGTTCGTGCTCCGGCAGCTGCCAGACCGCGTCCGCGAGGTCGAAACCCGCGCCGGCCTGGTGGATCTGCGCGAGCCAGGCAGCCGCGTCGAGGAGCACCTCCTCCTTCCACACCCACGGCGGCATCGGATAGGCGGGTACCGTCCCCGGCAGGTAGGTCAGCACCTCGCGTCCTTGCTCGTCGACGCCGAGGGGACGCGGAAGCCAGCTGATGCCGGCCGCCGCCAGGTGGTGCAGGAGGCGATGGATCGTCGGGGTCCAGGGCCCGGCGCTGCGGTGCACGGCCCCGCCCCGACGTGCGACCGTGCTCATGCTCCCACCGGCAAGCGTGACCTCCTGGTCGTCGGCCTCGGCCTGATGCTCGTGCACGCGCACCATCCTCGCGTGGGTCGCCAGGATCAGGAGCGCGTCCACAGGTCGGGCCACGCGACGCCGAGCTGAGCCAGCAGCCGGCGCAGCAGCGGCAGGCTGATCCCGACGACGTTGTGGTGGTCGCCTTCGATGCGCGTCACGAAGGGGCCGCCGAGGCCGTCGACCGTGAACGCGCCGGCCACCTGCAGCGGCTCACCCGTAGCGACGTAGGCGTCGATCTCCTCGTCCGTCACCTCCGCGAAGTGCACGGTGGTCGAGGCCACGTCCGCAGCTACCCGCCGCTCGCCATCGTCCAGCCGCAGGATGTGGTGTCCGGTGTGCAGCACCCCCGACCGGCCGCGCATGGACCGCCACCGCTCGACCGCCTGCTCCGCAGTCCCTGGCTTACCGAGCGGCGCACCGTCCAGCTCGAGCAGCGAGTCGCAGCCGATGACCAGCGTCGACGCAGCCGACGGTGCGAGCATCGCCGTCACGGCTTCGGCCTTGAGCCGAGCCAGCTCGCCGGTCAGGCCCGCGACATCAGGGGCCTCGACACCGCTCTCGTCCACTCCGGAGACCACGACCTCCGGACGGAGCCCGGCAGCCCGCAGGGTCGCCAGCCGGGCCGGTGAGGCCGACCCCAGCACCAACCGCACCTCAGGATCGTCGCGGAGCATGGCCGGAAGCGTAGTTCCCGGCAGCCGACAGCGTTCACGGCGCCGCGTCGGAAGCACCGTGCTGGCCCGGCGACGGTGCCTGCTGAGCCTTCCGGCCCAGGGCGAAGCATTCAGGGACTAAGGTCCTGATCTGTTGGTTCTTTGGTCCTCAGTGCAGCCGCGAGCCTGGTTTCGCGGCTGACGAGCGCACAGAATCGCGGGTATGGCTCCCCCCCAAACCCTCTCCGCCCGCGGTGCAGCCGCTCGGCTCGGTCGCCGGGCCGCGACCGCGACGACGCTGGGCCTCGCGCTGCTCGCCCTGCTTCCGGGATGGACCCCGGGCCATCCGGGCAGCACGGCGGAGGCAGCCACCCAACGTCCCTTCGCGGCTTCGAGCCCGTTCAACCTGCAGATCCCTCGCACGGTTGTGGTCGACCCGAGAAGCAACGCGATGGTCTCCCGCGTCACCCGGGACGCTCAGCTGTACGCCAACCTGGTCGCCTACGGCGTGCCGATCTACACCGCCTCTAGTTCGACCCCGAGCGTGCCCGTGGACTGCCTGATGGCGCCGGCCTGGGGGCCGTGCCCGTTCAGTGGACGCACCTTCCGGATTCCGTCCGAGGCCCGCCCCAGCACGGGCAGTGACGGTGCGCTGGTGGTGACCGATCCCGTCAGCGGCACCAGCGCCGAGTTCTGGCAGGCGACTCCGGGCCGCGACCGATGGACCACCTCGTGGGGCACGGTCAACGACCTGGCCGGCAGCGGATGGAGCAGCGGCCCAGGCAGCAGCACCGGAGCCGGTGCGTCGCGGTTGGGTGGCGTGGTGCGGGTCGACGAAGTCACCGCCGGGCAGATCCCGCACGCCCTCGTGCTGCAGAGCGACAACGTGTGCCGCGGGGAGGTCCGGGCGCCCGCGACGAAGACCGACGGGGACTCCGACCGCGCGGACTGCATTCCCGAGGGTAGTCGGCTGCAGCTCGACCCGAGCGTTGACGTGGCGCAGCTGCCAGGTGCGAACCGGGCCGAGAAGGCGGTGGCGCGGGCCCTCCAGCTCTACGGCGGTTACGTCATCGACAAGGGCGGCGCGGCGCTCAGCGTCAGCTTCGAGGTGGCCCGCGACGCCAAGGACAACGACCCCGGCGCGGCCTACCGCGCCGCCGGCATGGGCTGGGACTACTACGGCCTGGCGCACGTGCCCTGGGGCAGGCTGCGGGTGCTGCAGAAATGGGACGGGTCGTAGGTCAGCGCGAGCCCGTCGGCTGCGCGGCCCGCCTCGGCGCGGCCGCCGAACGCCCGCGCCTGCCCTGCAGACGCAGCAGCAGCGCGCTGACCAGGGCGACCGCAGCGGGCGGCACCGCGGTCCAGGGCGAGAAGGTGCGTTCGGCGGCGGGCCCGCTCATCGACCCCGTCAGGGTGTAGGGGGAGCTGAGCGCGTCCACCTCGGACTCGCTGACCCGGACCGCAGCCGCCCCGAGGTCGACAGCCTCCGCGGCGCTGCCGGCGCTGACGGTGAGCACGATGGATCCGCCGAGCCGCGACTGGGACACCGACACCGAGGCCGGCCGGCCGGCCGGTACCGCCCCCGCCAGCCGGGTGGTGGTCAAGGTGTGGCTGAGCACCGAGGTCAGGGTCGGCACGATCCGACCGCGGCTGATGACGTCGACCTGGTAGGCCGTGCTCCCGTTCGCGGCCGTCGCGGCCGGCCCGACGGCCATCGTCGCGGTGTTGACGAAACGCGTGGGCCCGGGAACCAGCACGACGGCGAGGGCCGCGGTGCCGACCACGGCAACGGCGGCGCCGGCGAGGGCCAGCTGCGGTCGACTCGGAGGTGCGGCGCGGGCCGGCACCGGCCGGGGGAGGGCGCGAGCCCGGGTGGACGCGTCGAGGGCAGCTCCCAGTGCAGCCAGGAGCAGGAGGGCGCGGAAGTCGGACAGGTGCAGGAAGACGCTCGCCACCGCCCACCCGAGGACGCCGGCGATGATGCCGACGGCGAGGAAGCGCTCCGTCGTCGCTGCGAGGCCCTGGGTGACGCTGAGCGTGCGGAGCGCCACGAACAGCACTGTTCCGGCGAGGACGGCCCAGGCCATCAGCAGCACCACCCCACCGTCAGCCGCCTGCTCCAGGTAGAAGTTGTGGGCCGCCACGATGATCGTCACCGGGTCATAGGCGTTGCTGACCCGGTCGTAGCGCGGGAAGAGCGTCCGGTAGCTGCCGATGCCGTGCCCGACCAGCGGCGAGTCGGTGAACATGCGCAGCGCATCCAGCTGCAGCCGCTTGCGCGTCACCACCGACGGGTCGGCCGTGGCTGTGGAGCCGGCGGCCAGAGTGAGCAGCCGGCTGCCGATGCCGCTCAGCGGCACCAGCACGGCCAGGGCGACCGGGATGAGCAGGATGGACCGGCGGTAGCGTCCGCCGGCCAGGGCCAGCCAGACGACCACCGCGACGAGCAGGGCGATGAACCCACCGCGCGACTGGGTCAGGTAGACCCCGACGATCAGGCTCGCCGCGGCCGCCGACCAGAAGGCACGGCCGCGCCAGGTCGTCGCCGCCGCGGCCAACGAGGCCGCGAGCGGCGTGAGGAGGATCAGCAGCCGTCCCCAGAAGTTGACGTCGGTCGAGGTCCCGGCGTGCCGCGCGGTGAAGGCGCCACCCTCCTGGACCAGCGGCACCTGACTGAGGCCCCCCAGGTCCCCGACGTTGTGCAGCACGAACTCGTGCACCACGGTCAGACCCGCCAGGCCGGCCAACACCAGTACGGCCGCCCGGGCCACCGTGGTGACCGACCGGGTGCTCAGCACCAGGGCGTAGACGACGACGAAGTAGGCCAGGTCACGCATTCGCTCGCTGAGCAGGGCCGTCGACACCGTCGGCGCGGCGGCGTAGACGAAGCTCAGGCAGAAGCCGGCCGTCAGCACGAGCAGGCCGAGCAGCACCGGGGACCAGGCGAACCGCAGCCGACGCCGGGCCGCCAGCACGGCCAGGGCCAGGACCGCGAGGCCCAGCTCGGGCTTGTACGGGCTGGTTCCGACGTGGTCGGCCAGCACCGCGTTGATCCCCGAGACGTCGAGGGCGGTCAGTGTCACCAGAGCGACCCGCGGGCGCAGCACGGCCAGCACCGCCGCTAGGGCCAGGACGGTCGCACCGACCGCCAGCAGGGCCGGGTTCACAGGCGACGCCGGGCGAGATCGGCCGTCGGCAGCCGGAGCAGCTCGTCGTAGGTCCGGCCCGCCACCGCCGGGCAGAACCGGCTGCGCCAGGAGGCGGCCGCGTCCCCCGACAGCCGTTCGTTGGCCGGTCCGGCCGCCTCTCGCAGCAGCGTCGCCAGCTCGGCCGGGCTCTGCCCGACCAGGCAGCCGTCGGTACGGTCGACGCCGAGACCCAGCACCCCGTGCTCGGTCGCCACCACGGGCAGACCACGCGCCAGGGCCTCCAGCACCTTGATCTTGGTGCCGCTGCCCAGGCGCAACGGGGACAGCAGCGCGGCCGAGGTGAGCAGCACCTCGTCCAGGTCCGCCACCCAGCCGAGCGGGGTGATCCGACCTGACCAGTCGGCCGCCTCGCTGGGCATTCCGCCCTCGGAGCCACGCCCGACCACCAGCAGCCGGAAGTCGGGAACCGCTCGCAGCACCGCGTCGCGACAGGAGCCCAGGAACCAGCGCAGACCATCCCGGTTGGGCGCGAAGTCGAGGCTGCCCAGGAAGACGAACGTGGGTCGGCCGTCGTAGCGTCGCGGTGCCGGGTCAGGCGTCCGGACCAGCGGCAGCAAGGTGTGGACGTCTGGAGAGCCGGTCAGGCGCTCGAGCTCGGCCGTCTCGTCCTGGCTGACCAGGAAGGTCGCGTCGAAGTGGCGAGGAGCGGCGACCTCGGAGCGCGCGCTGAGCCGCTGCTCCAGGCCGAGCAGGGGCTGGTAGACCAGCGGGGACGCGGCCAGCCGTCGGGCCGGCCCAGGCAGCATGGCGCTGAACGACCCGAGCGGGTTCTCCAGCCGCCGCCCTTCGGTCCGCGCCTGCTGCAGCATGCTCGCGTAGCGCTTGGAGAAGAGGTCGTCGGCGTAGAGCACCCGCCGATGCCGCGGGAGGTCCCGGGCGTACTGCCCGACGCGCATCGTGTCCCAGATCTCCAGGTCGGCGTCGATGCCGGCGAGCAGCCACTCCAGGGAGGTCCGTACCCGGGGCGACCACAGCGCCGCCTCCTGCAGCGGCGAGTGGGGCCGCAGGGGTACCCGGCGCAGCGCCGCCACCTGGTCGACCGCGGTCGGCTTGGGGATGACGTGCATCCGGTAGGCGGTGGCGGGGCGTTCGACGTCGGGGCGACCCACCAGCACCACATGGACCCGATCAGAGCCCAGGCGCTGGACGAGGTGGTCGAGCAGGCCACCGAGCACCACCTGCTTGCCGAAGCTGCGCGGCTCCGGTTCGCTGGCCGTGACCAGCACCGCCGAGGTCGTGGTGGAGCCTGGGCCGGCCGGCGCGGCGGGGACGGCCAGGGCGCGGACGCTCACGGAACCTCCAGGACGGAGCGGTGGGGAGACGGGCGGGAGCGGGTGAGGACCAGCCCCACGACCTCGAGGACGGCGGGGCGGGCCAGCAGCAGGGCGGCCCCGGCCGTGGCCAGACCGCAGACAAGGACCTCGACGACCAGCGAGCCGACCTGTCCGGCCGGCAGCAGCGCGCGAGCGCCGAAGCCGGTGAGGGCCACCACCCCAGCCACTCCCGCCCCGGGCATGACTGCCCGCAGCAGGGACCCGGCGGGGACCTCGAGGACCCGCCGGACCAGCTCCATCCGGGCCAGGCAGTAGGCGAGGTTGAACAGCAGGTGCACGGCTGCCACCCCGACCAGGCCGTAGCGGGGCGCGTACAGGAAGGCGCCGGCCATCAGGGCCGTGGCCGGGACGTCCAACAGGACGAGCGTGCCGGGCCGGCCGAGCGCGGCGAAGGCGTCCCCGCTAGCCCAGGCCACCGACATCAGCCCCAGGCTGACAGCGATCAGCATCATCGGCACGACGGCGGGCTGCCACTGCGCCGAGAACAGCAGCGGCACCGCATCGCGCGCCAGCACCGCCAAGGTGGTGCCCACCGCCAGGCCGTAGAGCGTCAGCAGCCGCGTCGCCCGAAGCATCGCGGCGACCACGACGGCGCGGCCGAGCGTGTAGGCGCGGGCGTAGGCGGGCAGCGCGATGGAGGTGACGATCCAGAGCACGTTCTCGATGCCGAGCTCGGGCAGCTTGTAGGCCATCCCGTAGTAGCCGAGGGCGGTCGCCCCCAGCACCGCGCCGACGACGATGTAGTCGAAAGTGCTGCGGAAGGAGCCGAGGATCCGGATCAGCGCCACCTTGCCGCCGAAGCGGAGCAGGACCGAGATCTCGGCCGTCGAGCGGATCCGGATCGGCGTGATCGGCACCAGCGACCAGAGCAGCACCATCGCGGCGAGCTCGGAGACGATGATGCCGGCGGCGAGGCTGAGGGCCCCGCCGACCGTCAGTGCCAGGGGCAGCGAGACCGCGACCCGTACGGCGGCGCGGGTCAGGTCGACGACCGTGCGGCGGCGGTACCGCAGGTCCCTCTTGAGGACGGCGTCGTTGACCTGCCCGGCCCCGCGGAAGAGGGGGTAGAGAAAGACGAGCGCGAACAGGCCGGCGTGACCGCGAGCGTCGAACAGTGCTGCGACCAGCGGGGAGCAGGCCATGCCGACTGCGGCGACCACCCCGGAGATCGCCAGGTTGAGGGTGAACGCTCTGCGGGTCATCGCCGTGATGCCCTGCTCCTGGCGGGCCACCACGGCCGCGCCCACCCCGAGGTCCAGGGCTGCGTCCAGCACGGCGATGATCGTCAGGGCCGCGGTGACCAGACCGAAGTCCGCCGGCAGCAGCAGCCGGGCCAGCACCAGGGTCAGGCCCAGCACGACGAGCCGGTTCGACCCCCAGGCGGCGGCGGTCCAGACGAAGCCGCCGAGAGTGCTGCGCGCGAGCGCGGTCGAGGAGGTGGGCGCCGGCGGGGGAACCGGGACCGCCTGGTTCACGGCATACCGGTGCTGGTGTCGGGGCGAGTGTCCCGGGACGGGGGGTGGGGGCCCACAGTTGCGCTCTCCTGGTCAGCCCCCGACCGGAAATCAGATGTCACGCACAGCATAGGCACGTCGGCGTCTGGATATAGTCGGCTCCATCAGGAAGCGAGATCGCCGTCTCGGGGGAGACTGACAAGGCCGTAGCCGTCGGCCCCGCCATCGGTCCCTCGTAACCGGAGAGCTGTCCCGTGCGGGTCCTCACCCTGGTCGACGCCTACAAGCTGGGTGGCGCCGAGACTTTGATCGCCCAGCTCGGCCGGGTCAGTGCGACGGCAGGTCTCGAGCTCTCCGTGCTGAGCCTGCACGGCCCGTCGGAGGAACGCTCGAAGCTGGAGCCGTTGCTGCGCGAAGCCGGACTGACCCCGGAGTACCTCGGCGTGCGCCGCACGGTCGACCCCGGAGGGTTCGGCCGGCTCGTCCGTCACATCCGGCACGCCGAGGTCGACGTCGTGCACACCCACCTCGAGATGGCGACCACCCTCGGGGTGCCTGCGGCCGCCCTCGCCCGGGTCCCTGTGGTCAGCACCTTCCACCACGTCTACCGTCCGATCACCGGTCGCGCCTCTGGGCGGGAGCGGCTGGCCGTGCAGGTGGCCAACCGGGCCGCCGCCGCCATCTTCGTCTCCCAGGCCTCGCTGACCTCCTTCGCTGACCGCTACTGCGCCGGGGGGACACCGCCGCCGAGCTGGACGGTCGTGCACAACGGGATCGACGTCTCCTACTTCACCCCGCCCGAGCCCGGTGCTCCGCGGCCGCCGTTCCCGGCGGACCTCGGCCTGGCCGGCCACCGGGTGGTCACCGTGCTGGCCGCGCTGCGGGACTTCAAGGGCATCACCCACGCCGTCGGTGCCTGGCCCGGTGTGCTCGAGGTGCATCCCGACGCCCGGCTGCTGCTGGTGGGCTCCGGTCCGGAGGAGGCGAGGCTCCGGGCCCAGGTCGAGGCGGCCGGGTTGGGCGCTTCGGTGGTGTTCGCCGGGATGCGCAGCGACATCCCCGAGGTGCTGCGCGCGTCCGAGGTCGTCCTCCTGCCCTCGATCTACGGCGAGAACCTGCCGACGGTGCTGATGGAGGCCGGGGCCTGCGGCCGCCCGGTCGTGGCCAGCGACGTGGGCGGCATCTCCGACATCGTCGAGGCCGGCCGGACCGGGCTGCTGGTGCCACCGGGTGACGAGACGGGCCTGACGGCGGCGCTGCTGCTGCTGCTGGCCGACCCAGGCTTGGCCGACCAGATGGGCCGGGCCGGCCGGGAGCGGATCGAGCGGCTTTTCGACGCCCAGCTGTGGGCCGCCCAGCTGCGTACGGTGTACGAGCGAGCCGCCGGTCGCATCCCGACGGGGACGGGATCGTGAGCGGCCCGCGCCCGGTGGTCGTGGTTGTGGCGGAGGCTGCGCCGATGCGAGGCGGCATCGCGACCTTCGCCGAGACCATCACCGCCGACCCGCGGTTGGCCGAGCACGTCGAGATGCGGCTGCTGAACACCGCCCGGACGGCGACCAGGACCGGCGGCACGCTCTCGGTGGCCAACGCCTGGTACGCGGTGGCCGACGCCGTCCGGGTCTGGCGAGCCGCCCGGCACGCCGACGTCGTGCACCTGCAGCTGGTCGCCGACCCCGGGCTGCCCTGCTTGCGGGCGGCCGCACTGGTCCTGGCCGGGTCCTCGGGCCGGGCCAAGCTGGTCGCGCACGTGCACAGCGCCGTCGGCAACGCCGGTCGGCCGGAGTTTGCCGCCTACAGCGCCCGGGACGCGCGCGCGCTGTCGACCCTGCGCCGCGCCGCGCTGGTCTGCACGGTCTCGGAGGCAGGGACGACGACGATGCGCGCCTACGCCGGCTCGACGCCGGTCGTCACCGTGGACAACGCGGTCGACGTCGCGTCCTTCGCGCCCAGCCCGCCCCACGAGGGACCGCCGACCGTGCTGTTCGTCGGGGTGGTCTGCCGCCGCAAGGGCACCGTCGAGCTCGCCCGCGCGGCGAAGCTGCTGCGGGACCGGGGGACGCGCGACTGGCGGCTCGTGGTGGTGGGCGGCGCCGGTCCCACGCCCCCCGCCGAGTACGAGGCCATCGTGGCCGAGTTCGCGGCGGCGGGTCTCGCCGATGCCCTGGTCGGTCCGGAGCACGGCGAGCAGGTCCGACGCCGGCTGGCCGAGGCCGACGTCTTCGTGCTGCCGTCCTACCTCGAAGGCCAGCCGATAGCGATCCTGGAGGCGATGGCGGCCGGTCTGCCGGTGGTCGGGTCGGCCGTCGGCGCGGTTCCTGACCTGGTCCGGGACGGTATCGAGGGTCGGGTGGTCGAACCCGGCGACGTCGAGGCCTTGGCCGAGGCGCTGGCCGACCTGATCGGCGACCCGGCTCGGCGGGCCGCCATGGCGCGGGCCATCCGTGCCCGCGCCGAGCAGGCCCACGACCTGCCGCGGCTGTCCGAACGGCTGGCGGCCCTCTACGACCAGGTCCTCGACCCCCCCGTTCCTCGCCGGCACCACGTCACGGAGGCGGTCAGATGACCACCCGCTCGAAGCCCGGCCGTTCGCTCGCGCGCCCACGGCCGCTGCGCACCAGCGTGCTGTCGGGTGTCGTGCTCGCGCTGCTCACTCTGGCCGCAGGGGGGGCGTACGCCCTGACCCAGCAGGTGACGTACACGGCCGAGTCGGTGCTGCTGGTGCTGCCCCGAGCGGACCTCGACGACGCCACGTCCGCGGCCTTCTACGAGACGATGAGCCGGGGTCAGATCGTGGGCACCTTTGCCGAGGTGGCCAACAACCCGAGTTTCCAGGCCCAGGCCCTCGACCAGCTGGGGCTCACCCCGCAGGAGCGTCAGGACCTGACCACCGAGGTGACAGTGGTCCCGGACACCTCGGTGATCCTGGTGCGGGTGACTTCGCCCTCGGCGACCGCCGCGGCGCAGGCGTCCGTCGCCACCGCCAGGACCACCACGACCTACCTGGCCACGTTGACCACCGCGTTCCGGACCCAGCTCGTGCAGGGCGCGACGGGCGCCACCCCGTCCTCAGGCCTCACCCCGGCGTTGGTGCTCGCGCTCACCGGGGTCGTGGCCGTAGTCCTCGGGGTGGCCGCACAGCAGGCGGTCTACCACCTGCTTGCCGCCCGCCGACTGGCTCTGCGTCCCGAGGAGCCGGCCCGAGCAGTGGTGCCGGTCTCGGCGCCGGGCGCCGACCCTGGCCGGGCAGCGGTGCGAGCCGAGGACGAGCTGCGCCTCGCAGGGCGCGCGTGAGCGAGTCGCTGCGGATCGTGCTGGTGGAGTTCCTGCCCAGCGGGGGGATGTACCAGTTCTCGTTCCAGTTCGCCGAGGCGCTGGCGCGCGCGGGTCACACCGTGCAGCTGGTGACCGGTCCGGACCCGGAGCTGCGCTCGAGCGTCCCCGGGCTGACCGTGGTCGAGGCGCTACCGACCTGGCACCCCAACGAGCCCGACCATCACCGCCCTCTGGTGCGTAAGCTGCGCCGGGGGTGGCGTGCCCTGCTGCTGGCCGAGTCGTGGCGTCGGGTCCTCGTCCGCGTGCGTCGCGACCGGCCCGACGTCGTCCAGCTCGGCGAGCTCCGCTACGCACTCGACTCGGCGGCCCTGCTGGCGACGACCCGGTTCGCTCCGGGTCCTGCGTACGTGGACGTGGCCCACAATCCCGTGCCCTATGACGTCACGTCGACCAAGGAGGTCGAGAAGTCCGGTCGGCTGACCCGCGGTCTGCTCGGCCGGGCCTACGCCGCCTGTGACCTCGTCCTGGTGCTCGGGGAGGGCCCCCGCCGCGAGCTGCTCGCCCACTTCCCGGGTGTCCGCCGGACTGCGGTCTGCGGCCACGGCAGCTACGGCTCGTTGGTGTCAGGGTCCGGGCCGACCGGGACACCTGTGACCCCGGCGTCGGACACGGCCCCGCACGCCCTCTTCTTCGGGGCCTGGACGCGCTACAAGAACATCCCCTTGATGCTCGAGGCCTTCGCGCTGGTGCGTGAGCAGCTGCCCGGGGCGCGGCTGACCGTGGCCGGCCCCGTGATGCCGGACGTGGACCTCGTGGCGGTGAGGGCTCAGGCGGACCTGGTCGGGGGTGTCGACCTGCGCCCCGGCTACGTCGACCTGAGCGACCTGCCGGCCCTCTTCGGCAGCCACCGGGTGGTGGTCTACACCTACGAGACGGTCAACATCAGCGGCAGCATCCACATGGCGTACACGTTCGGGCGGCCCGTGGTGGCTACCGACGTCGGTGCGATGAGCGACGTCGTCGAGCACGGGATGACCGGGCTGCTGGCCCAGCCGGAGCCGGCCGCTGTGGCGGCTGCCCTGCTGCAGCTGCTCACCGACCCGGCGGCCGCAGGGCGGATGGGCGCCGCGGCTTCCCGGCGTGCCGAGCAGGAGGCGTCCTGGACCGACGTGGCGGACCGCGCCGTGGCTGCGTACCGATCGGTCCGTCCCGGGGCGGGGGCGGTGCGAACCGCTGGCTAACGTGGCGTCATGGACTACGTGAACCTCGGCGCGACCGGACTTCAGGTCTCCCGCGTCTGCCTCGGCTGCATGAGCTTTGGCGAACCTGACCGCGGCAACCACAGCTGGACGCTCCCGGAGGACCAGAGCCGGCCGCTGATCAAGCAGGCGGTCGAAGCCGGCATCAACTTCTTCGACACCGCGAACGTGTACTCCGCGGGCAGCAGCGAGGAGATCGTCGGCCGTGCCCTCGCCGAGTACGGCGACCGCGACGAGCTGGTGATCGCCACCAAGGTGCACGGCCGGATGGCCGACGGTCCCAACGGGGGCGGCTTGTCGCGCAAGGCGATCATGAGCGCCATCGACGCCAGCCTGCGCCGGCTCGGCACCGACTACGTCGACCTCTACCAGATCCACCGCTGGGACCCGGCGACTCCGGTCCTGGAGACGATGGAGGCGCTGCACGACGTCGTGAAGGCGGGCAAGGCGCGCTATCTCGGCGCCTCCTCGATGTGGGCCTGGCAGTTCTCCAAGGCGCAGTACCTGGCCCAGGCGGCGGGGCTGACCCCGTTCGTGTCGATGCAGAACCACTACAACCTGCTCAACCGGGAGGAGGAGCGCGAGATGTTGCCGCTCTGCGCCGACCTCGGTGTCGGCGCCATCCCCTGGAGCCCGCTGGCGCGGGGCAAGCTGACCCGCGACTGGGACGCCTCGACCACCCGGAGCGAGACCGACGAGTTCGGGAAGCGGCTTTACCACGACGACGACAAGCTGATCGCCGACACGGTCGCCGCCATCGCCGGCGAGCGGGACGTGCCGCGAGCGCAGGTGGCGCTGGCCTGGGTGGCGGCCAACCCGGTGGTCAGCGCACCGATCGTCGGCGCGACCAAGCCGCACCACATCAGCGACGCGGTCGCTGCTGTCGAGCTCGAGCTGAGCCCCGAGGAGATCACGCGGCTCGAGGCTGACTACGCGCCGCACGCCGCCGCAGGCTTCTGAGCCAGGGCTGCGCTGGGGTCGTCGACGAGAGTCGCCGACCCCGACCCCGGTCAACGGCGACCGCCGCCGAGCATTCCGCCGCCCATCATCTCGCCCGCACCGCCGCCGGCCTCGCCTTCGCGCGCTGCGTCAGTGCGGTCGGCCCGAGGCCAGCCAGGCGCCCGGACCGGGGGTCAGCGGGGCGTGCACGGACCGCCAGGGAGCGGCCCACCGGGACGGTTCGGGCGCGCTCGGCTCGACCTCTGGACCCTGCCGGCTCTGCAGCGCGACCAGCACGGCCACGAGCTCCTCGTCGCTGGGCGTCCCTCCGCTGACCCGCAGCACCGGCTCGCTCCCGGGGCTCGGTTCGTTCGCTCCGCTCACAGCTGTCGGTTCGTTCGCTCCGCTCACAGCTGTCGGTTCGTTCGCTCCGCTCACAGCTGTCGGTTCGTTCGCTCCGCTCACAGCTGTCGGTTCGTTCGCTCCGCTCACAGCTGTCGGTTCGTTCGCTCCGCTCACAGTGGGATGTTCCCGTGCTTCTTGGGCGGCAGGGTCGCGCGCTTGGTGCGCAGCAGCCGCAGCACCCGGGTGATCTCCACGCGGGTCTCGTGCGGGGTGATCACCGCGTCGACGTAGCCACGCTCGGCGGCGATGTAGGGGTTGGCCAGCTCGTCGTCGTACTCGGTGATGAGCTCGGCCCGCCGGGCCTCGGCGTCGGGATGGTCGGCCAGCTCGCGGCGGTAGAGGATGTTGACCGCGCCCTGCGCGCCCATCACCGCGATCTGAGCCGTCGGCCAGGCCAGGTTGAAGTCCGCGCCCAGGTGCTTGGAGCCCATCACGTCGTACGCGCCGCCGTAGGCCTTGCGCGTGATCACCGTGACCAGCGGCACCGTGGCTTCGGCGTAGGCGTAGATCAGCTTCGCTCCGCGCCGGATGATCCCGTTCCACTCCTGGTCCGTACCGGGCAGGAAGCCGGGCACGTCGACGAAGGTGATCACCGGGACGTTGAAGGCGTCGCAGGTGCGGACGAAGCGGGCGGCCTTCTCGGAGGCATCGATGTCCAGGCACCCGGCGAAGTGCAGGGGCTGGTTGGCCACGACGCCCACCGAACGGCCGTCGATCCGACCGAAGCCGATCACGATGTTGGGTGCGAACAACGCCTGCACCTCGAGGAAGTCCCCGTCGTCGAGGACGCGGCCGATCACCTCGTGCATGTCGTAGGGCTGGTTGGGCGAGTCGGGGATCAGCGTGTCGAGAGCATGGTCGTCTTCGGTCACCTCCAGCGTCGTCCCGGCGTCGAAGACGGGCGGTTCCTCGAGGTTGTTCTGCGGTAGGAAGCTGATCAGCGACTTCACGTACTCGATCGCGTCGGCCTCGTCGCTGGCCAGGTAGTGGGCGTTGCCCGACTTGGTGTTGTGCGTCCGGCCCCCGCCGAGCTCTTCCATCGTGACGTCCTCGCCGGTGACGGTCTTGATCACGTCGGGGCCGGTGATGAACATCTGCGAGGTCTGGTCGACCATCACGACGAAGTCGGTGAGGGCGGGGGAGTAGACGTGGCCACCGGCGGCGGCGCCCATGATCAACGAGATCTGCGGGATCACCCCGCTGGCGTGGGTGTTGCGGCGGAAGATCTCCCCGTACAGACCGAGGGAGACTACGCCCTCCTGGATCCGGGCGCCGCCCCCCTCGTTCAACCCGATCAGGGGACAGCCGGTCTTGAGGGCGAAGTCCATGATCTTGACGATCTTCTCCCCGTAGACCTGGCCGAGGCTGCCGCCGAAGATGGTGACGTCCTGGCTGAACACGCACACCGGGCGGTCGTCGATGGTGCCGAACCCGGTCACCACGCCGTCGCCGTAAGGACGCCGCTGCTCCATCCCGAAGGCCGTCGAGCGGTGCCGGGCGAACTCGTCCAGCTCGGTGAAGGATCCCTTGTCCAGCAGCAGCTCGACGCGCTCGCGGGCGGTCAGCTTGCCCTTGGCGTGCTGCTTCTCCACCGCAGCCGCGGTGCCGGCGTGGACTGCCTGCTCGATCCGCTCGTCCAGGTCCGCGAGCTTGCCTGCGGTGGTGTGGATGTCGAGAGCGGGGTTGGGCGAGTCCATGGACGGCACCCTAACCAGTCGGCTGGGTGGACCTGGAACTGCGCACCCGGAGCAGTAGGGTCGCGTCCGTGCTGAGCGGTGACCACCTGGACGTCGACGTGCTGCGCCGTGAGCTGGTACGGCCGGGCGGTCTCTGGCAGGCGGTGGACGTGGTGGACCGCACCGGCTCCACCAACGCCGACCTCGCCGAGCGAGCCCGACGCGGAGCGCCGGCCGGCTCGGTGCTCGTCACCGACTTCCAGGACGCCGGCCGCGGTCGCCAGGGACGCACCTGGGTGGCGCCGCGCGGCTCCGGCGTCGCCCTCTCGGTCCTGCTCCGGCCCACGGGGGTGGCGCCCTCCCGGTGGACGTGGCTGCCCCTGCTCGCCGGGCTCGCCGTCGTGGAGGGGGTGCGACGGGCGGCGGACGTCCCTGCCGTGCTCAAGTGGCCCAACGACGTCCTGGTCGACGAGCGGAAGCTCTGCGGGATCCTCGCCGAGCGCGTCGAGACGCCGTCGGGCCCGGCGTGCGTCGTCGGCATGGGCCTCAACGTCTGGCTGGACGAGGACGAGCTGCCGGTCCCGACGGCGACCTCACTGGCGCTGCTGGCTCTCGACAAGGGGCCGGGCGTCCGGCCGCCCTCGCGCAACGCGTTGATCGCGACCATCCTGGCCGCGCTCGAGCTGCTGGTCGACCGCTGGGAGGTGCTGGAGGACGACACGCTCTTCGCCGCCTCCTACCTGCGCCGCTGCTCCACCGTCGGCCGACAGGTCCGGGTGCTGCTGGCCGGTGGTGCGGAGGTCGAGGGTCGGGCCGAGGCGATCGACCACGACGGCCGGCTGCTGGTCCGGGCCGCCGATGGTCTGCACGCTTTCAGTGCAGGTGATGTCGTCCATCTCAGGTGAGGCCGCTGTATACCGATCCTGAAACGAAGATGAGCGTGAGCGGCTCCGCCGGGGTAACCTCCCAGCACCGGGGGGTGCTGAAAAACAACGCTGCGCACCTCCGGTGACACCGATGACCGTGAACCGAAGGACCGAAAAGCCGTGCGCCGCATCAGTCGACTGACGCCCCTCCTGCTCAGTGCCGTCCTGGCACTGGCGGTCCCGATCCCACTGTCCCCGACCGCGAGCGCGGCCAAGGTGCCGTCGGCGGGAAAGGTCCCGTCGGTGAGCACACCCACCTTCGCGGTGAAGCCCGGACTGCTCTTCAACGACCCGACCGGTAGCAAGGCCGCGCGGATGCGCCTCGTCACCCAGGTCGAGAAAGCGATCGACAACGCACCCAAGGGCTCGACGATCCGGATCGCCAACTACCTCTTCGACCTCCCGAACCCCGCCAAGAAGCTGATCCTGGCCCAGCGCCGTGGGGTGCACGTGCAGCTGCTCATCGACGACAACCCGATGTCTGAGCAGACGCTCCGGGTGCGCAAGGCGCTGGGGACGAAGAAGAGCGCCAGGAGCAGCTACGTCACCCGGTGCAAGAACGGCTGCATGTCGAGCCAGCCGGGGGTCATGCACGCCAAGTTCTTCCTGTTCTCCAAGACCGGCGGCTCCACCAACGTGTCGATGATCAGCTCGGCCAACCTCTACACGGGCAACTCGGGCACGAGCTGGAACAACATGCACACGATCGTGGGCAACACGACGATCTACAACTCGCTGAACCAGTACTTCAGCGACATGGTCCTGGACAAGGACCAGCCGAACTACTACCGGACCACCGTCAGCGGCAGCACCACGCTCTGGTACTACCCGCAGGTGGCCTCAGCGGGCTCGAACAAGGTCGTCCCGCTCGCCGCGCTCCGGCAGGTCAAGTGCCGAGGAGCCGCCAAGGGCTACGGTGACGCCGAGGGGCGCACCATCGTGCGGGTGGAGCAGTGGGGCTGGAGCGTCAAGCGGCTCGACGTCGCCGAGCAGCTGGTCAAGCTGCAGGACCAGGGTTGCAACGTGCAGGTCATCCTGAACAACTTCAAGACCGGCACCTCCATCCGGCGAGCGCTGCTGCGCTCCACCAGCCACGGCAAGGTGAATGTCTACAACGCCGGTATCGACACCAACGGCAACGGCAAGCACGACAAGTACATGCACCACAAGGCGATCATGATCAGCGGGTTCTGGGCCGGGAACAGCCGTTCCAAGGTGGTCTACACCGGCTCGGCCAACTTCACGGGGCTGGCGACGGCGACGAACAACGAGATCATCATGCGGGTCAAGGGTGTGTCGACCTACAACGCCTACGCCGCCAACTTCATCCACATCCGCGACCACTGGACCCGGCGCGACCGCTCGGCCCCCAGCGTGAACGCGGCCGCGGACGCCAAGCTCGAGGCCGAGTTCGCCTCCGGTCGGGAGAGCGACTAGCCGACAGGCGGTCCGCGAGGACCGGTGCAGGTTTCCGGCGGTGTGCGACCCTGGGCGACGTGGGTCTGCCAGCCAAGCTCCTCGGAGCCGACGAGCGGGAGGTGCTGCACACCCGCACGCACGCGAAGGCTCTGGTGCTGCCGGGGCTGGCTCTCGTGCTGGTCGGAGCCGGCGTGGGCGCGGGCGCGGCGCTGATCCCCGGTGACCTGCGCCCCGTGGGCCAGCTCGCCATCGGCGGGGTCGGGGCGCTGCTGGCGATCTGGTGGTGTGTCGTGCCGTTCCTGCGGTGGCGGACCACGACCTACACCCTCACGACGCGGCGCCTGGTCACCCGGACGGGCATCGTGAACAAGCGCAGCCACGACCTGCCTCTCAGCCGCGTCAACGACGTCTCCTCCGAGCGGGGCCTGACCGATCGGATGCTCGGCTGCGGCACCCTCGTCGTCCAGACCGCCGCGGAGGGCGGCAGCATCGCGCTGGTCGACGTGCCGGACGTCGAGCACGTGCACCACACCATGACCGAGCTGCTGCTCGGTGCTGATGAGCGCTCCTGGGCCGGCGAGCCCTCCTGGCTCGAGCGGCCCCGGACCGACGAGCGCGGGGAGGACCGACGTGGCTGACGACGCCCTGCTGCCCGCTCCGGTCGAGCTGCCCCTGGAAGCCGCGCCCGCCGCGATGGACCTCCGCACCCAGCTGGTCCGCTTCGTGCTCACCGGTGGGCTGTCGGCCGTGGTCGACTTCGGCCTGCTGGTGCTGCTGATGGCTGCCGGCCTGGGGCACACGCCCGCGAAGGCGCTCTCCTTCGTCGCAGGAACGACCACCGCGTACCTGATCAACCGCCGGTGGACCTTCCGGGCGGAGCCCTCGAGTCGCCGCTTCGCTGCGGTGGTGGTGCTCTACGCGCTCACCTTCGCCCTTCAGGTCGGCCTGTTCAGCGTGCTCTTCGAGCGGCTGAGCGACGCCGGGCTGGGCCGGCTCGCCGTCCAGGTGGCGTCCTTCGTCGTCGCCCAGGGCATCGCCACGACGGTGAACTTCGTCGTTCAGCGGGCGGTCATCTTCCGGCTCCGCTGAGCGCCGGCAGGCAGGGGACCGGCAGTCACACCGCCGTTGGCTAGGGTTCCCCCGTGACGTCTGCTGCCGCCCCGAGCCCTCGGCCCTTCGTCGTCGGCATCGTCGGCGGCGGTCAGCTGGCGCGGATGATGTACGGCGCCGCGATCGGCCTCGGGGTCGAGGTGCACCTGCTGGCCGAGGGCCCGGACGTCTCGGCGGCCGGCGTGGTCCACCAGGTCACGGTCGGCGACTACACCGACCCGGGGACCGTACGGGCGTTCGCCCAGGGCTGCGACGTCATCACCTTCGACCACGAGCACGTGCCGGGTGAGCTGCTGCGCGAGCTGGAGGCCGCCGGCGTGGTGGTCCGACCCGGTTCCGAGGCGTTGCGGCACGCGCAGGACAAGGCCGTGATGCGGCAACGGCTGACGGCTCTCGGCCTGCCCTGCCCGGCGTACCGGGTGGTGGCCGACGTGGCCGAGCTCGTCGCTTTCGGCGACGAGCAGGGCTGGCCGGTGATCGCC
Organism: uncultured Actinomycetota bacterium; assembly: GCA_963727215.1. Taxonomy (GTDB): domain Bacteria; phylum Actinomycetota; class Actinomycetes; order Propionibacteriales; family Propionibacteriaceae; genus Microlunatus. The sequence goes on along the minus strand of CAVSFR010000006.1, from coordinate 279,062 downwards.
AAGACCTCTCGCGGCGGCTACGACGGGCACGGCGTCTGGAAGGTCGAGTCGGCCGCGGCGGCGGCGGAGCCCTTCGCCGGGCTCGGCCCCGGCATCCAGATCGTGGCCGAGGAGTTCGTCGACTTCGACCGCGAGCTGAGCGCGATCGTGGCCCGCTCACCCTCAGGCCAGGCCGTGGCCTACCCGGTATCGGAGTCGGTCCAGGTCCAGGGCGTCTGCGTCGAGACCGTGACGCCGGCTCCCGGCCTGGACGACGAGCAGGCGGTCGGGGCCCAGCTGCTGGCGCTGACCGTCGCGCACGAGCTCGAGGTGGTCGGTCTGCTCGCGGTCGAGCTGATGCAGCGCCGCGACGGTTCGGTCGTGGTCAACGAGCTGGCCATGCGGCCGCACAACACCGGCCACTGGACGCTCGGCGGCGCTCACACCTCCCAGTTCGACAACCACCTGCGCGCAGTGCTGGACCTGCCGCTCGGCGACCCCGCAGCCCGGGCGCCCTGGACGGTGATGGCCAACGTGCTCGGCGGGACGGTCGAGGACCTGCCCTCCGCCCTGCTCCACTGCTACGCCCGCGACCGCCGGCTCCGCGTCCAGCTGTACGGCAAGGCGGTGCGCCCCGGCCGCAAGGTCGGCCACGTCACCACCTACGGCGACGACCTGGCCTCGACGCGCAAGCGCGCCCGGCACTCCGCCGCCTACCTGATGGGAGATCCCGATGCCTGAACCATCGACTGGCTCAGGGAGCGTGCGGGTGGGGATCGTGATGGGCTCGGACTCCGACTGGCCCGTGATGCGCGCGGCTGCGGAGGCGTGCGCGGAGTTCGGTGTGCCGTACGAGGCGGACGTCGTCTCGGCCCACCGGATGCCCGACGCGATGCTGGCCTACGGGCGGACGGCCCACGCCCGCGGCCTGCAGGTGATCATCGCCGGGGCCGGCGGGGCGGCGCACCTGCCGGGGATGCTGGCCGCCGTCACCCCGCTGCCGGTCATCGGCGTGCCCGTGCCGCTGAAGCACCTGGACGGCATGGACTCACTGCTCTCGATCGTGCAGATGCCGGCCGGCGTGCCGGTGGCAGCAGTCTCGATCGGTGGTGCCCGCAACGCCGGGCTGCTCGCGGTCCGCATGCTGGCCGCGACGGATCCGGCGCTGGCCGAGACGATGGTCGCGTTCCAGGACCGGCTGCGGGCAGCCGCGGAGGCCAAGGGGCAGGCCGTGCGCGACGCCTCCCACCAGGTCTGAGCCGAGGATGGCGGGAGCGGTGGCTGAGCTGGCGGCCGGCGTCGGCCTGCTCGGACGGGGCCTCGGCCTGATCGCCCGGCGGCCGCGGCTGTTCGCGCTCGGCGCGCTTCCGCCGCTGGTCACCTCGGTGCTGTTCACCGTCGTCCTGGTGGTGCTCGTCACCCACGTCGACACCTGGGTGCCGGGCATGACCGGCTTCGCGACCGGCTGGGCTCCTGGGCTCCGGTCGCTGGTCCAGGTCCTGGTGGGCGTGGCGCTGGTGGCGGCCGCCGTGCTGCTGATGGTGATCAGCTTCACCACGCTCACGCTCACCCTCGGCGCTCCGCTCTACGACCTGATCTCGGAGTTCGTGGACGCCGAGCTCACGGGCGCTCCGCCCGCGACCGACGAGCGGTTGCAGACCTCGGCGGGCCGGGCCGTCCGCCAGTCGGTGGCGCTGATCGCGGTCTCGGCCCTGGCGGCCGTGGTGCTGTTCGCGGCCGGGTTCTTGCCGGTGGTCGGGCAGACCGTGGTGCCGGTGGTCTCGGCCCTGCTCGGAGGCTGGCTGCTCGGCATCGAGCTGGTCGGCTCGGCGCTCGAGCGCCGCGGGGTGCTCACCCTGCGCGGTCGTCGCGAGCTGATGCGAGGACGACGGCTGCGGGTGCTGGGTCTCTGCGTGCCGACGTTCCTGCTGCTGTCGGTGCCCTTCCTCGGAGTGGTCGTCTTCCCGGTCGCCACCGCCGCCGGTACGTTGCTCGCCCGCCAGCTGCGGGGCGAGCCCACTACCGCGGCCGCGCCGCCGGCCTGACGCTCAGGTGCCGGGCTCTCAGCCGGCCGGGGTCTCAGCCGGCCGGGTCCTGGGCGGTGGGGCCGTGCTCCCGCGGATGCGGAGGGCGGGCGTGGAGTCCAGGTGCGCCTCGGGCAGAGCGCCGTCGAGCAGGGCGAAGAGACGCCGGGCCACGTGGGCGCCGAAGCTCATCACGTTGTGGCTCATCGCCGACAGCCGCGGGTGGGTGATCTCGCAGAGCGGCGAGTCGTCCCAGGCCAGCACGCTGACGTCTTCCGGCACCCGGACGCCCAGCTCGGCGAGCGAGGAGAGGGCCGCGACGGCCATCAGGTCGTTGTCGAAGAGGATCGCCGTGGGCCGGTCCGGCCCCTCGACCAGGGCCCGGGTGGCGAGCCGCCCTCCAACGGCTGAGAAGTCGGCGTCCACCAGCCTGCCCTCGACTCCGTGCCGGACGGTCGCCTCCGAGAAGGCCGTGTTGCGGATCCGGACGTGGCTGAGATCGCCCAGGCCCGTGACCCGGGCCAGCCTGACGTGCCCGAGGCCGGCCAGGTAAGCGACGGCCTCGTCCATGGCCGCGTTGTCGTCGGTCCAGATGGTGGTGAACCCGGCCGTCACGCTGGGGTCGCCGACCAGGACGGCCGGCAGGCCGACTTCGCGCAGCAGAGCCAGCCGAGGGTCGTCCACCCGCAGGTCGACCACCACGGCCGCGTCCACGCGCCGCTCCGAGCCCCACGTCCGGTAGGTCGCGAGCTCGCTGTCCATGTCGGGGCAGACCTGCAGCAGCAGGGCGTACGCCCGCGAGCTGAGCTCGGCCTGCATCCCCGCGACGAACTCCATGTAGAAGGGCTCGCTGGCCAGGGTCCGGGGGTCGCGGCCGAGGATCAGCCCGAACGTGTCGGTCCGCGAGGCCGACAGCAGCCTGGCTGTGGGGTTGGGCGCCCAGCCGAGCTGTGCGGCCACGTCGAGGATGCGGGCCCGGGTGGCGTCGGATACTCCGGGGCGCCCGTTGAGGGCGTAGGACACCGCCCCCTTGGAGACCCCCGAGTAGCGGGCAATATCGTTGATGGTCACGCGGCCCACCGCCTCACCGCCCCTCTGCCGGTCTCGGCTGTTGTCCGTAATGTACCTACTGAACCGGTTTTGGTAACCTGCGAACCGCTCTTCCGCAGCGGCGCGGGAGAGCCCGACTCGAGGAGGACCATGTCCCAGCACGACCTGTCCGTGCAGCTCTACACCGCGCGTAATGCCCTGGCCGAGGACTTCGACGGCACCCTGGCCAAGATCGCCGGCTTCGGCTACACCCAGGTCGAGCCCTTCGGCTTCGTCAACTCCGTAGAGGGCCTGCGCCGCCTGGGCGAGCACGGGCTGTCGGCGCCGACGACGCACATGGGCCTGGTGGTCGACGCCGACCTCGACGCCATCTTCTCGGCCGCGACGGAGCTGGGCATCGGCACGGTGATCGAGCCGGCCGTGCGCGCCCCGCAGTGGCAGGACGTCGACGGCATCAAGTCGACCGCCGACGCGCTGAACGCCGCCGCCGCCAAGGCGGCCGAGCACGGTCTCAAGGTGGGTTACCACAACCACTGGTGGGAGATCGAGCTCGACTTCGACGGCCGCCACGGCCTGGAGGTCCTCGCCGAGCACCTGGCTCCCGAGGTCGTCCTGGAGGTCGACACCTACTGGGCCCACGTCGGCGGTGCCGATGTGCCCGCGCTGCTGCAGCGGCTCGGCGACCGGGTGGTCGCGCTGCACGTCAAGGACGGCGACGGCAGCACCGACAACAAGAAGCAGGTGGCGGTGGGCGCGGGCTCGCTGCCGGTCTGGAGCTTCATCGACGCAGCCCCCGACGCCCTCCGGGTGGTCGAGCTGGACGACAGCGAGGGTGACATGCTCGACGCGATCCGCGACAGCCGTACGTACCTCACTGCCGGAAAGGGCGCCTGACATGACCACTCCCACCACCCGTACCGGACCGGTCGGCATCGGCATCATCGGTGCCGGCGTCATCTCCGGGACGTACATCGAGAACCTCACCAGCTTTCCCGACACCAAGGTCGTGGCGATCTCGGACCTGATCGTGGAGAAGGCGCAGGCCCGGGGCCAGGAGTTCGGCATCGCCGCGGTCGGCGACAACTCCGTGGTCCTGGACAACCCGGAGGTCGAGCTCGTCGTCAACCTCACCACCCCGGACGCTCACGCCGAGGTGGCCGCGCTGGCCCTCGCCGCCGGCAAGCACGTCTGGAACGAGAAGCCGCTGGCCCTGGACCGCGAGGCCGGCCGCGGCACCATCCAGGCGGCCGAGGCCGCCGGGCTGCGTGTCGGCTGCGCGCCCGACACCTTCCTCGGCTCGGGCCTGCAGAAGAGCCGCGAGCTGCTGGAGTCGGGCATCATCGGCACCCCGCTGACGGCGCTCGTCCTGCTGCAGAGCCCCGGCCCGGAGTCCTGGCACCCGAACCCGGCGTTCCTCTTCCAGTACGGCGCCGGTCCGCTGTTCGACATCGGCCCGTACTACATCACCGCGCTGACGCAGTTCTTCGGTCCCGCCCGCCAGGTGGCGGCGACCGCCTCGAAGGCACGACCGACCCGGACCATCGGCTCCGGTCCCAAGGCCGGCGAGGAGTTCGACGTGACGGTGCCGAGCCAGTACTCGGCGCTGGTCCAGTACGAGTCCGGGCAGTCGGCGACGATGATCTACTCCTTCGACTCCGCGCAGACCCGGACACTGCTGGAGATCACCGGCACCGAGGGCACGATGCTGGTGCCCGACCCGAACATGTTCGAGGGCGACATCGCCGTCCGCCTGCTCGGTGAGGACGACTTCACCGTCGTCGCCCAGACCACGGCCCAGTCCTCGCGCGGGACGGGGGCCCTGGACATCGCCCGCTCCATCCGCGAGGGGCGGCCCCACCGCGCCCAGGGCGTCCAGGCCTTCCATGTCCTCGACACCATGGTCGCCATCGCCGAGTCCGGCGAGCGGGGTGAGTTCGTCAGCATCGACAGCACGTTCGAGAAGCCGGAGCTGCTGCCCGAGGGCTGGGACCCGAAGGCCGCCACGGTCTGAGCACCGCAGAACGCCCGGTCGACCCGCGAGGGGTGGCCGGGCGTTCGCGCGTTGTCCGCGTGTGAAGCGGTGGTTAACCGGCCAGCAGGGTGCCAGGCCGGACTCCACGTCGTACGCATCCTCGGCGGCCGGCAGCAGCAGCCGCCTGGTGCAGCTTGTTACTCGTCAGTAGGTTCCGGGTCTACGCTGGCCGGATGAGTGACTTCGACGTCTACCGGCTCACCGAGGAGCACGACGCCTTCCGGGCGGCGGTGCGCGAGGTCTGCAGGGAGAAGGTCGCTCCGAACGCGGCCGAGGCCGACGAGCTGGCCGAGTTCCCGAAGGCCTCGTTCGAGGCGCTGCGGGCGGCGGAGTTCCACGCCCCGCACATTCCCGAGTCCTACGGGGGCGTCGGAGCCGACGCGCTCGCCACGGTCATCGTGATCGAGGAGGTGGCGCGGGTCTGCGCCTCCAGCTCGCTCATCCCGGCGGTGAACAAGCTTTCCACCCTGCCCTGGATCCTGGCCGCGGACGAGGGGCTGCTCCAGCGCTACCTGCCCGCGATCGCCCGCGGCGACTCGATGGCCTCCTACTGCCTCTCCGAGCCGGACGCCGGCTCGGACGCGGCCAGCATGTCCACCCGCGCTGTGCGCGACGGTGATGGCTGGGTGTTGAACGGGACCAAGCGCTGGATCACCAACGCCGGCGTCTCCGACTTCTACACCGTCTTCGCCGTCACCGACCCGAGTGCCCGGTCGAAGGGCATCAGCGCCTTCGTGGTCGAGCGCGGCGACGAGGGCGTCTCGTTCGGGCCGCCCGAGAAGAAGCTCGGCATCAAGGGCTCACCCACCTGCGAGGTCTACCTCGACAGCGTCCGGATCCCCGGCGACCGGATCATCGGCGACTGAGGGGAGCGGCTTCGCCACGGCCATGCGGACGCTCGACCACACCCGGGTCACCATCGCCGCCCAGGCCGTCGGCATCGCCCAGGGTGCGCTGGACTACGCCCTCGGCTACGTGAAGGAGCGATCTCAGTTCGGTCGGGCGATCGCGGAGTTCCAGGGCCTGCAGTTCATGCTCGCCGACATGGGGATGAAGCTGGAGGCCGCCCGTCAGCTCACCTACACCGCCGCCGCCAAGTCCGAGCGCGGCGACGCCGACCTGACCTACTTCGGTGCCGCAGCCAAGTGCTTCGCCTCCGACACCGCGATGGCCATCACCACCGACGCCGTCCAGCTGCTCGGCGGCTACGGCTACACCCGCGACTACCCGGTCGAGCGGATGATGCGGGACGCGAAGATCACCCAGATCTACGAGGGCACCAACCAGGTCCAGCGGGTCGTGATGGCCCGCCAGCTGCTCGCCGGGCTGCCCTCGGCCCTGGTCTGAGCAGCGCGCCACTCGCCCGGCCCCAGACCCGCCCGGCTCCCGGCCCGACCCTCACGTCGGGCCTCCGCGGCCGACCTTGTGCCTGCGCGCGGAGGTGTGACGTCCGCCGCGGAGGCGCAAAGTGGCCGTCTCGGCATCGAGGGTGGTCAGCCCGCGTACTTCTTCAGGTCCGAGGTGTCGCCGCGGGCGATGTCGGCGAACATGGCCGCCGCCTTCTTCTCGTCCCACAGCACGGCTGAGCCGACCGGGGTCGAGGCGCCGGGGTTCGACACCGGCACGGTCAGCGTCAGACCGTCCCCGCTCGCGATCTTCCGCATCGCGAGCCCCAGCCTGGTGACCTCGGCGAACGACGTGTCCTGGCCGAGCACGACCGACTCCGCGACGGCATTGTTGAGCCGCCAGTAGCGGACAGGGTTCGCCACGGTGGCCGGCGACGCCGCCTTGCTGGCCACCGCGGCGAGCATCGCCCGCTGCCGCTCGACCCGGCCCAGGTCGCCACGCGGGTCGGCCTTGCGCATCCGGACGTAACCGAGCGCGTTGGTGCCGTCGAGGGTCTGGCACCCCTTGGGCAGGTCGAGGTGGCTGTCCTTGTCGAGGATCGCCTTCGGCAGGCACATCCGGATGCCGTCCAGGGCGTCGATCACGTTCAGCGAAGCCGCCGAGCCCGATCTCGAGGTAGCCGTCGATCCGCAGGCCGGTGTTCTGCTCCACCGTCTGCTCGAGCAGCTTCGGCCCGTCGTAGGCGAAGGCGGCGTTGATCTTGTCCTGGCCGTGACCGGGTACGGACACGTAGGAGTCGCGGGGGAGCGAGATCAGCGCCGGCTGACCGCCCGGCGGCACCGAGACCAACATGATCGTGTCGGTCCGCTGACCCGCGACCGAACCGGTGCCGAGCTTCTTGCGTTGGGCCTTGGTCAGCCCTGCCCGCGAGTCGGACCCGACGAGCAGGAAGGTGGTGCCGGGCTGGTCGGCGGGGCGCTTGCCCGCGGGCGCGTCGTCGACGTGGCTGACCTGTTGCCAGGCGTACGCGGGTACGCCGACGAACCAGCCGAGCGCCAGCACCAGCAGCAGCGCCAGCACCCGCAGGACGGTCCGGGCCGGACGCCGCCGGCGGACGCGCTTGGCGGCCGGCAGGACCAACGGGGCCGGCGGTGGCTCGGGTGGCTGAGCTGGGTTCGAGCGGTCCTGGGGACCAGGACCGGTGGGCCCCGCGGCCCCCCTCGGCGGTGGTCCGGGGGGCGGCGTGAGCACGCGCGTCGGCTCAGGCTCGGAGCGCTCCGGGGCCCGGTCGTAGAGCCAGTCGAGGTCGTCCTCGCGGCTGTTGGGCATGGCGGCACAGTACTCGGCCGGGCTGTCGGGGCCCTGGACGAAAGCGGGCGGCCACGGCGTGGCACGGGCGGCGGCGGACCCCGTCGCCGACATACTTGCTGCGACTTCCGGGGCCGGTCGCCGCCGGAGCCGCCGTTCCTGCTGCACCGAAAGGGCCTACGTGTCGACTAGCACGGCGGATGACCCGCGCCACCTCCCTGGCTCCTTGCGCACCGCGCAGGAGCGCAGCGAGCGGGTCAAGCTGCGGCGTGGTCTCACCTTCCTGGGGATGACCCTGGTGCTGCCCGGTTCGGCCCAGATCGCCGCCGGCAACCGGCGGGTCGGTCGGGTCGCGGTCCGGATCTGGGTGGGGCTGTGGGCGCTGGTGGCGCTCGTCGCCCTGCTCGCCCTGGTCTGGCGCAGCGGCGTGGTCGGGCTCGCGACCTTCGGCCCGACCCTGCGGGTGGTCCAGGTGCTGCTGATCGCGCTGGCGATCGGCTGGGGCCTGCTGCTGGTCGACGCCTGGCGCATCTCCCGGCCGCCCGAGCTGGCCCGACGGCACCGCCTCGGCTTTGCCGCGCTGAACGTCGGGCTGGTCTTCGCCGTCGTCGGCGGACTGCTCGCGTCCGCGTCGGTGGTCTCCTCCCAGCGGGACTTCATGACCACCGTCTTCGCCGGCGGCGGCGACCACGAGGAGAAGGCCGGTCGGTACAACGTGCTGCTGCTGGGCGGGGACGCCGGAGCCGACCGCGTGGGCCTGCGACCCGACAGCATGACGGTGGCCAGCGTCGACGCCCAGACCGGTCGGACGGTGCTCATCAGCCTGCCGCGCAACCTCGAGGACGTGCCCTTTCCGGAGTCCTCGCCGATGCACGCGAAGTTCCCGCACGGCTACTCCTGCCCCGACCACTCCTGCATGCTCAACGCGGTCTACACCTACGCCAGTGAGCACAAGGAGCTGTACCCCGGCGTCCGCAACCCCGGGGCCCAGGCCACGATGGAGGCCATCGAGGGGGCGACCGGGCTCGACATCAACTACTGGGCGCTGATCGACCTCAAGGGCTTCGAGGACCTGGTCGATGCTGTCGGCGGCATCACCATGGACGTCTACCGCCGGGTACCGATCGGCGGCGGCCACGCCAAGCTCTACGGCTACGTGGAGGCGGGCAAGAACCGTCACCTGGACGGCCGCGAGGCGCTCTGGTTCGCGCGCTCGCGCTCGGACTCCAGCGACTACGACCGGATGGTCCGGCAGAAGTGCGTGATGAACGCGATGCTCGACCAGCTGGACCCGGCCACGGTGCTGACCAAGTTCAACAAGATTGCCGCCGCGGGCAAGGAGGTGGTGGCCACCAACGTGCCCACCTCCGAGATCAACACGATGATGGAGCTGGCGCTCAAGGCCAAGCAGCTGCCCACGTCCAGCCTGGCCGTGGTCCCACCGCTGATCGAGCCGGGAGCCCCGAAGTTCTCCGTGATCCGCTCCGCGGTCGGTGCGAAGATCGCAGCGTCGGAGGCGAAGGACGAGCCTGCCCCGAGCCCCACGCCGACGTCCTCCTCGACTCCCGAGAAGAAGAAGAGGTCGGCCTCGGCGGGCTCCAAGGCCGACACCGAGGACCTGACCGCCGTCTGCTCGGCCTGAGCCACGTGTCGGCTACGGCAGGATGTCGGGAATGAGCAGTTCCGAGTGGCCGGGGGTGAGTGTGGTCATGCCGGTCCTGAACGAGGAGCGGCACCTGGCTGCTGCAGTCGGGCGGGTGCTCGACCAGGAGTACGCCGGTGAGCTCGAGGTCGTCCTGGCCGTCGGGCCGAGCCACGACCGGACCGCACAGATCGCTGCCGCGCTGGCCGCCGGTGATGGGCGGATCCGCGTGGTCGACAACCCGGCCGGGCGGACGCCGCACGCCCTCAACGCCGGTATCGCCGCGGCGGCCCACGACGTCATCGTCCGGGTCGACGGACACGGCGAGCTGACCGACGGCTACATCACCCGGGCCGTCGAGCTGCTGAGCGAGACGGGAGCGGCGAACGTCGGCGGGGTGATGGACGCCCAGGGCACCACCCCGTTCGAGCAGGCGGTGGCGTCGGTGTACACCAGCCGCGTCGGTCTCGGCGGTTCGCGGTTCCACCTCGCCTCCTCACCGGCGGGGGAGGCGGAGACGGTGTTCCTCGGGGTCTTCCGCCGCGAGGAGCTGCAGGCCGTCGGTGGTTTCGACGAGTCGATGCACCGGGCGCAGGACTGGGAGCTCAACCACCGGCTGCGCGGCAGCGGCCGCCGGGTCTGGTTCTCCCCGGAGCTGCGGGTCACCTACCGACCCCGGTCGACGCTGCGCGCGCTGGCCAAGCAGATGTACGACACGGGGAAGTGGCGACGCGAGGTCGTCCGCCGCTACCCCGATACCGCGAACGCCCGGTACCTGGCCCCGCCGGTCGCCGTACTGGGCCTTGCCGTGGGCACCGCGGCGGGGGCAGTCGGGACGCTCACCGGCCGGCGACTGCTCCGGATGGGCTTCGCTGCCCCGATCGGGTACCTGAGCCTCATCGCCGTCGGCTCCCTGACCGTGGGGCCGATGCCCGCTCGAGCGCGGGCCTGGCTTCCGGTCGTGCTCGTGGTCACCCACGTCTGCTGGGGGGCGGGCTTCCTCGTCGGGCGTCGGAAGCACTAGAGAGCCTTCCTGCATTTGACTTTATGTCCTGACAAAGACAGGATAGTGCTCACCTACCGACAGGAGCCTCCATGCCTCTCGTCCGCATCGACGTCCAGACCGGTCGTACGCCGACCGAGCTCCGTCGGCTCGCCGACGTCGTCCAGGACGTCATGCTGGACGTCTTCGCGGCTCCTCCCCGGGACCGGTACCAGATCATCACCGAGCACCCGGCCGGTCAGATCATCGCCGAGGACACCGGCCTCGGACTCGAGCGCAGCGACGGTGTCGTCGTGCTGCAGATCGTCCAGCAGGGCCGCTCGAGCGCGCAGAAGGTGGCGGCGTACGAGCAGCTGGCCAAGCGTCTGGAGGCCGAGTGCCACGTCCGGCCCGAGGATCTGGTCATCTCGGTGACGACGAACGAGCGCGCCGACTGGTCGTTCGGTCTCGGTCGGGCCCAGTTTCTCGAAGGCGATCTCTGAGTCCCAGGGCCACCACCCGACCACGCCAGCGACGACTTGACCTTTTGTCCGTACAAATCATTGACATCGCTCGGGCGCAGCACCTACGGTTCCGAAGGAGAGCAGCAGCGATGCCGCTTCCTCAGCTGAGAAGGAGACACATGAGCAGCGACACGGGCGTCGTCAGTGGTCAACCGGCCGCGCCGCTGGAGGTGCTGACCTTCGGTCGGGCCGGGGTCGACATCTACCCGCTCCAGGTCGGCGTCGGCCTGGAGGATGTGGAGACCTTCGGCAAGTACCTCGGCGGTACCACGGCCAATGTCGCCGTGGCCGCGGCCCGCCTGGGTCGACGGACCGCGATCATCACCGGCGTCGGGGACGACCCGTTCGGGCGCTACGTACGCCGTGAGCTGCGGGACCTCGGCGTGGACGACCGGCACGTGGTCACCAACACCGAGTACGCCACGCCCGTCACCTTCTGCGAGATCTTCCCGCCGGACGACTTCCCGCTGTACTTCTACCGCAAGCCCACCGCGCCCGACCTGCAGGTGCGGCCTGAGGACATCGACCTGGATGCGGTTCGGGCGACCGCCTTGCTGTGGCTGTCGGTCACCGGGCTCAGCGAAGAGCCGAGCCGCGCCTCGCACCACGCCGTGCTCGAGGCACGGGCCCGCAAGACCCATACCGTGCTCGACCTGGACTACCGACCGATGTTCTGGGAGACCCCCGCGCACGCACGAGAGCAGATCCAGCGAGTGCTGTCGCAGGTGACTGTGGCCGTGGGCAACCGCGAGGAGTGCGAGGTCGCCGTCGGCGAGACCGAGCCGGAGCGCGCCGCTGACGCCCTCCTCGCGGCCGGGGTCGAGCTCGCGGTGGTCAAGCAGGGCCCGAAGGGCGTGCTGGCCAAGACCCGGTCGGGTGAGCGGCTCGAGAGCCCGCCGATCCCGATCAAGCCCCTCAACGGGCTTGGGGCCGGCGACTCGTTCGGTGGCTCGCTGTGTCACGGGTTGCTCGCGGGCTGGCCGCTGGAGAAGGTCCTCCAGAACGCCAACGCGGCCGGCGCGATCGTCGCCTCGCGGCTCGAGTGCTCGACCGCGATGCCTACGGAGGCAGAGATCGACGCGTTGATCGCCGGCGGCGACCCGAACGAGGCGCTGGCCGACCGGCTGGCCGTCCACTTCCAGTCGGCCACCCGATGACGGCGACACTGGACCGGGCGGCCGGCTTCGTCGGCTCCGTGGCCGAGATCAACGAGGTCCGCGCCCGTGAGCCCCAACGGGTGCTCCAGCTGCTGCGCTCTCGCCGGCGCCGCGAGCTGCTCGGTCCTGACGGCAAGCTGATGATCGTCGCCTGCGACCACCCGGCCCGCGGTGCCCTCGCGGCCAGCGGCCGGCCGACGGCGATGAACAGCCGCGTCGAGCTGCTCGAGCGGCTGGCCACGGCGCTGGCCCGACCCGGGGTGGACGGCCTGCTGGCCACCGCGGACATCGCCGAGGACCTGCTGCTGATGGGCGCCTTGGAGGGCCATCTGGTCTTCTCCTCGATGAACCGGGGCGGTTTGCAGGGTGCGTCCTTCGAGATGGACGACCGGCGTACCGGCTACGACGTCCAGGGCACGGTCGACGCCTGCTTCGACGGCGCCAAGATGCTGACCCGGATCGACCTGGACGACCCGGGCACGGTGGCCACGCTGGAGCAGTGCGGCCAGGCCGTGACCGATCTCAACCGGGCCGAGCTGATCGCGTTGGTCGAGCCCTTCATGTCCCGGCGGGTCGACGGCCGGGTGGTCAACGACCTCACTCCGGACGCGGTGATCAAGTCGGTGCACATCGCGCAGGCCCTCGGCGCTTCCAGCGCCTACACCTGGATGAAGCTTCCGGTCGTGGACGAGATGGAACGGGTGATGGAGTCGACGACACTGCCCACGCTGCTGCTCGGCGGCGACCCCGACGGCTCGCCCGACGAGACCTACGCCTCCTGGCAGGCTGCGCTCGCCCTACCCTCGGTCCGCGGTCTGGTGGTGGGTCGCACGATGCTCTACCCGGCCGACGACGACGTGGCCAAGGCCGTCGACACCGCAGTCTCCCTCGTCCGATGAGCACGTACTACCTGCCGGCGCGCGGTGCTGCCGGGGGCGACTACGACCTCGAGGTGACGCCGGAGTCGGCCTCCTGGAGGTACTCGAGCCTGCGCGTGCTGACCTTGGAGCGAGCTGGTACCCACACCCTGCACACCGGCGGTGACGAGGTCCTCGTCGTCCCCCTGTCCGGCTCGCTCGCCGTCGAGGTCGACGGCACCCACCTCGAGCTGGACGGTCGCACCTCCGTCTTCGCCGGCCCGACCGACTTCGCCTACCTCCCGACCGACGTCGTCGCCACCCTGCACTCCGAGGCCGGCGGCCGGTTCGCCCTCTGCGGCGCGCGGACCGACCGGGTGCTGCCGGTCCGCTACGGCGCGGTGTCCGGCGTGCCGGTGGAGCTGCGCGGAGCCGGCCAGGCCAGCCGGCAGGTCCGCAACTTCGCCACCCCCGGTGCGCTGGACGCCGGCGCGATCATCGCCTGCGAGGTGATCACGCCAGGCGGCAACTGGTCGTCCTACCCAGCCCACAAGCACGACGAGGCCACCGAGACCGAGTCCGAGCTGGAGGAGATCTACTACTTCGAGATCGCCGCCGGCCCTCACGGCGAGCCCGGGCTCGGCTTCATGCGCACCTCGTCCTCGCCCGGTCACCAGATCGACATCCTCGAGGAGGTGCACGACCGTGACACCGTCCTCGTTCCGTACGGTTGGCACGGACCGTGTGTCGCCGCTCCCGGCTACGACATGTACTACCTGAACGTGATGGCCGGCCCGCCGCATCCTGGAGCCGGAAGCCCACGGCGGGCCTGGCTGATCTCCGACCACCCCGACCAGGCCTGGGTGCGGGGCACCTGGGCCGACCAGGATGTCGATCCCCGCCTCACTTCGAAGCAGAAGGATGCCTGACGTGCCAGCAGAGAAGGTCACCCTGACCGTCGCCCAGGCGATGGTGAAGTTCCTCAGCGTCCAGTACTCCGAGTCCGACGGCGTGGAGCAGAAGCTGTTCGCCGGCTGCTTCGGCATCTTCGGGCACGGCAACGTCGCCGGCTTCGGCCAGGCGCTCCTGCAAGCCGAGCTCGAAGAACCCGAGGCGCTGCCCTACGTGCTCGGGCGTAACGAGCAGGCCATGGTGCACAGTGCGGTCGCGTACGCCCGGATGAAGAACCGGCTGCAGACCTGGGTCGTCTCCACCAGCGTCGGCCCGGGCGCCACGAACATGCTGACCGGCGCGGCCCTGGCCACCATCAACCGGCTGCCCGTGCTGCTGGTCCCGGCTGACACGTTCGCCGACCGCAGTGCCTCGCCGCTGCTGCAGGAGCTGGAGCAGCCGTACGCCGGCGACATCACCGTCAACGACTGCTTCCGTCCTGTCTCGCGCTACTTCGACCGGATCTGGCGCCCCGAGCAGCTGCCCGCCGCGCTGCTGAGCGCCATGCGTGTCCTCACCGACCCGGCTGACACCGGTGCCGTCACGATCTGCCTGCCCCAAGACGTCCAGGCCGAGGCCCACGACTGGCCGGTCGAGCTGTTCGAGCGGCGGGTCTGGCACGTCGCCCGGCCGTTGCCGGAGCGCCGCGCCGTCGAGGCCGCGGCCGACATCATCCGCAGCGCGAAGCGCCCGCTCGTAGTGGCCGGCGGCGGCGTCCACTACTCCGGCGCGACCGACGCGCTCGCCGCCTTCTGTGAGGCCACCGGCATCCCGGTCGGCCAGAGCCAGGCCGGCAAGGGCACGCTGGTCTACGACCACCCGCAGTGCCTGGGCGCCATCGGCTCGACCGGTACGACCGCGGCCAACGCGATCGCCGCCGAGGCGGACGTGGTGATCGGGATCGGCACCCGCTACTCCGACTTCACCACCGCCAGCCGGACGGCCTTCCAGGACCCGGGCGTCCGCTTCGTCAACATCAACGTGGCGGGGCTCGACACGATCAAGCACGCCGGCCTGCCCCTGGTGGCCGACGCCCGCGAGGCGCTGGAGCAGCTCACCGCGCTGCTCGAGGGCTACCGGGTCGACGACGCCTACGCGACCCGCTGCGCCGACCTGGACGCGGCCTGGGACTCGACGGTCGCGGTCGTGTACGCCGACACCGAACCGACCGCAGCCGGCGGGCTCAGCCAGAACGCCGTCATCGGGCTGGTCAACGAGCTGTCGGACCCACGTGACGTCGTGGTCTGCGCGGCCGGCTCGATGCCCGGCGACCTGCACAAGCTGTGGCGGACGCGGGACCCGAAGGGCTACCACGTCGAGTACGGCTACTCCTGCATGGGTTACGAGGTGGCCGGCGGCCTCGGTGTCAGGCTGGCCTGTCCGGATCGCGACGTCTTCGTGATGGTCGGCGACGGCTCGTACCTGATGATGGCCACCGAGCTGGCCACGGCTGTGCAGGAGGGCATCAAGATCATCACCGTCCTGGTGCAGAACCACGGCTACGCCTCGATCGGGGCCCTCTCGGAGTCTCTCGGCTCACAGCGTTTCGGTACGAGATACCGTTACCGCAACCCGGCGTCAGGTCGGCTGGACGGGGACCTGTTGCCGGTCGACCTGGCCGCCAACGCCGCCAGCTTCGGCCTGGAGGTCATCAAGGTGTCGACCGCAGCCGAGTTCGCCGAGGCCGTCAGCACCGCCAAGGCCTCCGAGCAGGCCGTGGTGATCTACGTCGAGACCGACCCGCTGGTCGATGCGCCCAGCTCAGAGTCCTGGTGGGACGTGCCCGTCAGCGCGACCTCCACCCTGGGGTCCACCCAGACCGCTCGCCAGGTCTACGACGCGCACAAGGCGACCCAGCGCGGCTTCCTCAGCCCGTCGCGCTGAGCAAGATCAACTTCTCCAAGATCAACTCACCCGTTCGTCAACCCAGCAACGAAGCAGGAGCAGCAGTGGCATCCAAGATCACCATCGGCACGGCGCCGGACTCGTGGGGCGTCTGGTTCCCCAGCGACCCGGAGCAGGTACCGGCCAGCACCTTCCTGCGGGAGGTGGTCGAAGCCGGCTACGAGGCGATCGAGCTCGGCCCGTACGGCTATCTGCCCAGCTCGCCGGCGGCGCTGCAGGAGGCCCTCGACGAGCACGGTCTGACCGTGCTGGCCGGGACGGTCTTCTCCCACCTGCACCAACCTGGCGCCTGGGACTACACCTGGAAGCAGGTCACCGACGTGGCCGCGCTGACCCAGGCGGTCGGTGGTGAGCACATCGTCGTGATCCCGGAGCCGTGGCGCGACCACAAGACCGGAGCGCCGAAGGAAAGCCCGGACCTCAGCGACGAGCAGTGGTCCCTGCTGACCAGCCAGACCGACGAGCTGGGCCGGCGGATCCTGGAGGAGTACGGGCTGCACGTGCAGTTCCACTCCCACGCCGACACCCACGTCGGCTACCAGCCTGAGATCGAGCGCTTCCTCGAGGCGACGAACCCGGAGTACGTGAACCTCTGCCTCGACACCGGTCACGTCGCCTACTACGGCGGGGACTGCCTCGAGCTGATCACCAAGTACCCGGACCGGATCGGTTACGTGCACCTCAAGCAGGTCAACCCCGAGATCGTCGCCCGCGTGCTGGATGCGGACCTGTCGTTCCCCGAGGCCGTCCGGATGGGCTCGATGATCGAGCCTCCACTGGGCGTACCGGACATGCCGCCACTGCTCGAGGCCCTCAGCGGCCTGGGCCGCGACATCAGCGGCATCATCGAGCACGACCTCTACCCGACCACGCCCGAGGTGCCGCTACCGATCGCCAAGCGCACCCGCACCTACCTGAGCTCATGCAGCGGAGCCGACATCGACCTGGGAGACCGCTCGTGAGGACCCTTCGACCGGCTGAACCAACAGCTGAGCTCCGCGTCGCCGTCCTCGGCGTCGGCATGATGGGCGCGTTCCACGCCGACGCGCTGAGCAGCCGGATCCGCGGCGCGCGCGTCACCGTGGTCAGCGACTTCTTCGCTGACAAGGCGGCTGAGGTGGCGGACCGCATCGGCGCTCGGGTCGAGAGCGATCCGATCGCCGCCATCAACGCTGACGACGTGGACGCCGTGCTGATCGCCACCCCCGGCAAGGCCCACGACGAGCAGGTCAACGCCTGCCTCGACCGCGGCATCCCGGTGCTGTGCGAAAAGCCTCTGACCACCGACATCGCCTCCTCCCGCGCGATCGTGGAGAAAGAGGCAGCTCGCGGCGAGCCGCTGATCCAGGTCGGTTTCATGCGCCGCTTCGACCCCGAGTACGTGGCCCTGAAGAAGCTGATCACCGACGGCGACCTCGGTAACCCGCTGATGGTGCACTGCACCCACCGAAACCCTGCCGTACCGGACTTCTTCAACTCCGAGTTCATGATCAGGGACTCGGTCGTGCACGAGGTCGACGTGGCGCGCTTCCTGCTGGACGAGGAGATCACCAGCGTGTCGGTGATCAAAGGCGTGGCCACCAGCGCCGCCCCCGAGGGCACCAACGACCCGATGATGGTGGTCTTCGAGACCGCGTCCGGCCGGATCGTCACCGACGAGATCTACGTCCGTTCGGGTGTGGCCTACGAGGTCCGCACCGAGGTCGTGGGCGAGCGCGGCAGCGCGACGATCGGGCTCGACCAGAACCTCGTGGTCAAGACCACCGACGGACGCTGGGGCGGCGCCATCACCCCGGGCTTCGTCGAGCGCTTCGGCGTCGCGTACGACATCGAGCTGCAGCGCTGGGTCGATGCCGCCCGCAACGGCACCATCGACGGTCCGGGTGCCTGGGACGGCTACGCGGCGGTTGCGGTCTGCGAGGCCGGGGTCGAGGCGGTCCGGACCGGCCAGAAAGTGCGCGTGGAGATGGGTCCCCGACCCGGGACCACCGCGGCGGCCGGGGTCCCCACCGCCGGCATCACGGCGCCCGACCTGGAGGCGGCGCTATGAGGCTCGCGCTCGACCCGCAGATGTTCTTCGCCACGCACAGCGTCTGGGAGCTGCCGGACGTTGTGGCCAGCCTGGGGTACTCCTGGATGGAGCTGTCGCCCAAGGCCGACTTCGTACCGTTCTTCAAGCACCCGCGGGTGGACGACGCCGGGGTGCGCAAGCTCAAGAAGGTCGCCGCGGACGCCGGCGTGGGGATCGCCTCGCTGCTGCCGGTGCTGCGCTGGTCCGGACCGGGAGAGGCCGAGCGGGTCGCCGCTGTCCGCGCCTGGAAGCGGACCATCCAGATCGCCGTCGACCTCGGAGTGGACACGATCAACACGGAGTTCAACGGCCGGCCCGAGGCCGCAGAGCACGCCGAGGCGCAGTTCCTCACGTCGCTCGACGAGCTGCTGCCGGTCTTCGAGCGCGAGGGCATCTCCCTGGTCCTGGAGCCGCACCCTGACGACTTCGTCGAGGACGGCCTGGAAGCGCTGCAGCTGGTCCGTGGGCTGAACAAGGACTGGATCGGCTTCCTCTACTGCACCCCGCACGCCTTTCACCAGGGCCACGACGCCGCGACCATCATCGAGGCTGCGGCCGAGAAGGTGCGCTACGTGCACCTGGCCGACGCGTTCGACCACACCGCTTCGCACGGCCTGCGCTACATCACCAACCCTCCCGGCAACGCCGCCCGGGTACACCAGCACATGGAGATGGGCCGCGGTGAGGTCGACTACGACGCCGTCTTCGCCGCGCTGGCCGCGGTCGGCTTCGACGGCACCATCTCCAGCTGCGTCTTCGGCTTCGAGGAGGACGCGCGCGGCATCTCCGAGCGTCAGCGCGAAAAGGCCCAGGACCTGCTGGACAAGCATTTCGGCGCGGGCAGCGCAGCCGCCGCATCGACCTCTCCCACCAGCTGAACCAGACCGACATCTCCACACCTACCGAGGGACATCCCATGGCAACGACGCTCCACCACTGGCGTAACGGCTCCACCTTCGAGGGGAGCGGGGGTCGCTTCTCCGACGTGACCGATCCGGCGACGGGCGAGGTGAGCGCGCAGCTGGCGTTGGCCGCTGCCGCCGACGTCGACGCCGTCGTGGCGGCGGCGAAGGCTGCCTTCCCGGGCTGGCGCGACACCTCCCTGGCCCGCCGGACGCAGATCCTGTTCGCCTTCCGCGAGCTGCTGAACGCGCGGAAGGGCGAGCTGGCGGCCATCATCACCTCCGAGCACGGCAAGGTGCTGTCGGACGCCTTGGGCGAGGTGAGCCGCGGCCAGGAGGTCGTGGAGTTCGCCTGTGGCATGCCGCACCTGGTCAAGGGCGCGTTCACCGAGAACGCCTCGACCAAGGTCGACGTGCACTCGGTCCGCCAGCCGCTCGGCGTGGTCGGCATCATCTCCCCGTTCAACTTCCCGGCGATGGTGCCGATGTGGTTCTTCCCGATCGCCATCGCGACCGGCAACACCGTGGTCCTGAAGCCGAGCGAGAAGGTGCCGACCGCGGCGCTGTGGATGGCCGAGCTGTGGAAGGAGGCGGGGCTGCCCGACGGCGTTTTCAACGTCCTCAACGGCGACAAGGTCGCCGTCGACGGTCTGCTCACCCACCCGGACGTCTCGTCCATCTCCTTCGTCGGCTCCACCCCGATCGCCCGCTACGTCTACGAGACCGGGACCAGCCACGGCAAGCGGGTGCAGGCCCTGGGCGGGGCGAAGAACCACATGCTGGTGCTGCCGGACGCCGACTTGGACCTCGCCGCCGACCAGGCCGTGAACGCCGGGTACGGCTCGGCGGGTGAGCGCTGCATGGCGATCTCCGCCGTCCTGGCCGTCGGCCCGATCGCCGACGAGCTCGTGGCCAAGATCAAGGACCGCACGGTCGGGCTGCGGACCGGCGACGGCCGCCGCGGCTGCGACATGGGGCCGCTGGTCACCGCCGTGGCCCGGGACCGGGTCACCGGCTACGTCGACGCGGGTGAGGCGGCCGGCGCGACCCTGGTGGTCGACGGCCGCACCGTGCAGCCGGACAGCGAGGGTGAGGGCTTCTTCGTCGGCCCGACGCTGTTCGACCACGTCACCACGGACATGAGCATCTACACCGACGAGATCTTCGGCCCCGTGCTCGCGGTCGTCCGCGTCGACAGCTACGCCGAAGGAGTCAAGCTGATCAACGACAACCCCTACGGCAACGGCACGGCGATCTTCACCAACGACGGCGGAGCCGCCCGGCAGTTCCAGAACGAGGTGCAGGTCGGGATGATCGGGATCAACGTGCCGGTCCCGGTGCCGATGGCCTACTACTCCTTCGGCGGCTGGAAGAACTCGCTGTTCGGAGACAGCCACGCCCACGGCATCGAGGGTGTGCACTTCTTCACCCGCGGCAAGGTGATCACCTCGCGTTGGCTCGACCCGAGCCACGGCGGCCTCAACCTGGGCTTCCCCCAGAACGACTGAGGCCGTCCGGGCCGGTATCTCTCCCTCGGCTCGCCAAGTCACCGAGGTCGCGGTCGAGCACGGACGCTCCGTTGCCGCCGAGCTGGGGCGGAGTTCGTCGGGCCTGTTCCCGGGCTGGTCGCGCGGGCATCGACGGGCTGCTGGTCGCGACCGGTACCGGACTCACCCCGAGCTGATCCGCGCCGGTGTCAAAGCCGGCATCCGGTGTTCTGCGAGAAGCAGGTGACGCCGCCCGTACAGGCCAGCCGGTCGTCACCACGGGTGACGACCGGCTGGCCGGGGCCTCAGGAGAGCGGGAACGTGCTCACTTCCCGTGACCGACCGAGGGTCGCAGGCCCACGCCCGGCCCGTTCAGCGAGGGGAGCAGTGCCTTCGCAGTACCGGTACCTCGCTTGACGGCCGGTCCGCGGTCCCGCGGTGACAGCACAGGCGGTGCCGGCAGCCTCTTCATGGACGCGTTGGAGGGTCCGGACGAGGTCCCGACGACGTGGGTGACCTTCGCGGTCCGGGAGGTGGCTGCCGTGGACGTGAGGACCTGGTTGCAGGCGCCGAGGCTGTAGCTGGTGTAGCCGTACTTGAACCACGCGGCCCGGTTCGTCCCCGCCCCGTGGGACGTCGTTGTCGGCTGGGCCGAGAGCCAGTTGAACATCTCGCCGTAGTCGCTGCCGTTGAGTCGTCCGGTGGCGTAGCCGTAGCGCGTGTACATGCCGGCGAGACAGTCGGCGTGGTATTCCGAGCGGTACCCCTGGTAGCGGTAGCCGAGCCAGGCGTCGATGCCGTGACCCCACTCGTGGGCCAGGATTCCGCCGGGGCCGTTGTCGCCGTAGCGGTTCAGCTGCGCCTGGTTCCAGCTGGTGCCCAGGTAGATGCTGTTGTTGGACGAGCAGTAGAAGGAGTTGTTGGCCGAGAGCTGACCGCACGCGGTGTTGATCGTGGTGTTGTAGTACCGGAGCGTCGGCTTGGTGTAGGACTTGCCCCACTGGCTCATCGTCGTCTTCCAGAAGTTGGCAATCGAGGCCGACTGGTCGAACCCCAGCAGGTTGACCACGCCCGTGTAGGTGGTCTGCGGCGGGTTCATGGCCGACGCCGGGCCGGCTGCGGCCACGAGGCCGGCGGCACTGACGGCGAACGCCACCAGGGAGCGGACCGCAATACCGGCAATCCGTCTGCGGGTCGAGTTCTTCATGAGGTCTCCTTGGGTGCTGCGCCGGTCGGGTGCCGGGCTCGTGAGGCGAGTGTTGGAGACTGCACCCGAGACTTGGTGGAGATCTGGTGGAGACCCGGTCGTCCCGTTCCACAAAGGACCGGGCCAGAAGACGGCGAGGTGGTCGGGGGTGCGTGCTGCTGGGGTGGAGGTTCGCCTGCTGGGTCCGCTGGAGGTGGCGACAGGCACGACCCTGCTGGACGTCGGGCCACCCAAGCAGCGTTCCCTCTTCGTGCTGCTGGCACTGAGAGCCGGCCAGCTGGTCACTGTCGAGGACCTCATCGATGGTCTATGGGGTCAGGACCCTCCCCGATCGGCGCAGAAGACCCTGCAGACCTACGTCTCAGGCCTGCGGCGCGCCGTCCCCGCGGCCGCGCTGGCGACCGTGCCTGGTGGCTACCGCCTCGAGCTGGGACCCGAGCAGTGCGACGTCGCCCGCTTCGAGAACCTCCTCGCCGCGGCCCGGCGCGCCACCGCGGACGGAGACGACACCGCCGCCTCGACCGGCCTGCACGCGGCCCTGCTGCTCTGGCGGGGCCAGGTGCTCACCGACGTGGTCGACCAGCCCTACGGCGCCGCGACGGCGGAGCGGCTGAAGGAGCTACGCCGGGTGGCGGTGGAGGATCTCACCGACCTCCGGCTGCGCGCCGGCGCCCATCACGAGCTGGTCGCCGACCTGCAGGCCCAGGTCTCCGACGAGCCGCTGCGCGAGCGGCGTTGGTCCCAGCTGATGACGGCGCTCTACCGCAGCGGCCGGCAGGCCGAGGCCCTGCAGGCCTTCCGGACCCTGCGCCAGTTGCTGGACGACGAGCTCGGAATCGCCCCCTCGGCCCACCTCGTCCGGTTGGAGCAGGAGATCCTGCAGCAACGGAGCGAGCTCGACTGGGCCGAGCCGGAGGTCAGGCCCGTACCGGATAACCCGGCGCAGGAGCCGCCTCAGCCGGCCCACCCGAGTCAGTCGAGGTCGCCCGCGATCGGACTGCCCGCGCCGACAGGCACCCTCGTGGGTCGCGACGACGAGCTGGTCCGGCTCCTGACCGCGGTGTCCACGCCGGGGAGGCCCCTGACTACCCTGACCGGCCCCGGTGGTTCGGGTAAGACCCGGTTGGCGGTCGAGGTCGCCCACCGGGCGGCTTCGGTCTTCGGTGGCGCGGTCTTCTTCGTCCCGCTGGCTCCGGTGAGTACCGCCGAGGTGATGTGGACCGCCATCTCGGGCGCGCTCGACCTCCCGCCGGAGGGTCGCTCGCCCCCCGGCCTCTTCGATCACCTGCCGGCTCGCGCCCTGGTCGTGCTGGACAATCTCGAACAGCTGGCGGGGGCTGACACTGTGGTCGCCCAGCTGATGGAGCACGCGCCCGGGATCGTGGTCCTGGCCACGTCGCGACGCCCGCTCCATCTCCGCCTGGAGCACGAGCAGCCGCTGCCGCCTCTGGAGGTCCCGAGGTCGGACGACCTGGCCACTGCCGGGCGCGCCGGTGCCGTGCAGCTCTTCCTGCAGCAGGCACGCATGGTGAGCCCTGGATTCGATCTCGGCCCGGACAACACCGCCGACGTGGCCGCCGTCTGCCGTCGACTGGACGGGCTGCCGTTAGCCATCGAGCTCGCCGCGGCGCGCTCACGGCTGCTCGGTCCACGGGCCCTGCTGCGGCGGCTGGGTGAGTCGTTGGACTTCCGCTCCCGAGGGGCCGACCGCCCCGAGCGGCACCAGACGCTCCGGCAGACCATCAGCTGGTCGCACGAGCTGCTGGACCCTGGGCAGCAGGCCTTCTTCCGCCGCCTCGCCGTCTTCGGCGGCGGGGCGGAGCTGGACGCCGTCGAGGCGGTCGCCGCCGACGTCCCCGGCGCTGCCGCCGTGCTCGACCTGGTGGCCGGGCTGGTCGACGCCAGCCTGGTCGACGTCGCCCAAGGGGCCGACGGCGAACCGAGGGTGACGATGCTGGAGACCATCCGGGCCTACGCCGCCGACGAGCTGACTGCGGCCGGAGAACGGGAAGCCGTCCGCGAGCGGCACGCCCAGCACTACCTGGGCCTGGTGGATCACCTCGTGGCCGAGATCAACGGTCTGAGACACGCCGATGCCGTCGCGCGCCTCGAGATGGACCACGACAACATCCGCGAGGCGCTGGACTGGGCGCTCGGCGTTGCGCCGGACGACGACCGCCGAGGCCCGGCGCCCGTCGCCGTCGGGGTCCGGCTCTGCGCCCGGCTAGCCAGCTTCTGGGACGGTCAGGGCTACTTCGCCGAGGGCAGGACCTGGTTGGAGCTCGCGGTCGAACGGGCGGCCGGGGCCGAGGATGCGGCCCTGGCCCGCTGCCTGCAGGCCCTCGCCAGCAACCTGATCATCACCGGTGATCTCGAGGGGGCCCGCGAGGCCGCCCGGTCGTCGGTGCAGATGTGTCGTCGGGTGGGTAGCCGCGGCACGCTCGCCATGGCTCTGGCGGAGCTGGGACGTATCCAGTCCGAGTGCGGTGACCTCACGGGGGCGCGTCCGCTCTACGAGGAGGCCATCGATGTCGGGGCGGATCTCAGCACGATGCCGACCCTGATGATGGACCTGGCCATCATCGAGGCGATCGAGGAGAACTACGAGCGGTCGGTGCAGCTGAACGAGGAGGCGCTGCGCGTCGCGACGGCGGCGGGTCAGGTGCTCACCAGCTTGATGGCCGAGCACAACCTCGCGTGCACCTTGCGTCTGATGGGTCGGGTCGAGGAGGCCGAGGAACGGATGCGTGGGGTGACGCCGCGCGCCGTGGAACTGTACGCGGCCGACAACCTGACCGCTCTGGTCGAAGACTTCGCGGCCGTCGTCGCCGACCTCGGTCACCACGATCTCGCGGCCCGGATGGCCGGCGCGGCCGACGCGGTCCGCAGACGGAGCGGGGCGGCCAGCGCCCAGACCCAGCAGAGTGAGATCGCCGAACCGCTGGAACGGGCGCGGCTGGTCCTGGGTCCGGCCGCCTGGGATGTCGCTTTTCGAGCAGGCCAGGAGCTCGCGCTGCCCGATGTGCTTGCGGCGGCCTGCGCCGTTGGCCGGTAGCCGGCCGCCCCCGGGCTCGCCAGGGCGGAGGTCCGCGTCAGACCTCGACGCGCTCGTCCTCCCGGATCCGAGCGAGCTGGTCCTCAGTCGCAGGCCCGGCCACCACGACGGTCGACCCACCGCCGCGAACGGCGTCGACCACAGCCGAGGCCGACGCCCACGGGCTGCTGGGGACCACCAGCCGTCGTAGAGGTGGGACGGGGTCCCCGTCGACCAGATCGGCCTGGGTGAGCCGGCGGTCGGCCTCCAGCCAGGCGACGGCGGTGGCCGGTTGGGTCAGCGCCGGGTACTGGTCGCCCTGGCCGCGTACCTCCAGCGCGTAGTCGACCACTCTCGACGGGAGGGGCTCGGCGAAGGGAAGGCCCAGCGGGTGCAGCGAGCAGGCCACCAGGTCGACCCCGTCGGCGTCCGCGCCGACCCAGGCAGGACCGACCACCCGCAGCCGGGGGGGCGTGCGGCTCGGGCCGACCACCACCGCAGCCCCGATCTGCCAGCAGGCGAGCTGCCAGACCGCGGTGACCCAGTGCCCGGGGGCTGCGACCGCCAGTGGCAGCTCGACGGCGTCGCCGGCCACCACGTCGAGCTCCTCCATCAGGTACGAGGTCTTGTCCACCCAGTTGAGCAGCGTGACCGCCGAGAGCTCGATCCGCGTCCGGGCCGCCGGCTCGTAGTAGGTGAGGAGTGGCTCGGCACCTGCTCGCCGGGCACGGCGCCGGAGCAGGGCAGGGAGGAGGTCCGTCACGTCGGCATCGTAGTGGCGGCACGGAGGGGGCCAGCGGCTCGCTAACCTGTCCGCCATGCGTTACGTGTTGATCATGGCCGGTGGCTCGGGCAAGCGGCTCTGGCCGCTGTCGAGGCAGGACATGCCGAAGCAGCTGCTCAAGGTGCTAGGAGGCAAGAGCCTGCTGCGGATCGCCTTCGAGCGGCTCGAGGGGCTGGTGCCCACAGATCGCATCCTGATCTGCACCGGCGCCGACTACGCCCACGTGGTGGCCGAGGAGCTGCCCGAGGTGGTTGCGGAGAACATCCTGGGTGAGCCGGAGGGCCGGGACTCCCTGAATGCCGTCGCCTGGCCCGCGGCGGTGCTGGCCGCACGCGATCCCGACGCCGTGATCGCGGTGGTCACCGCCGACCAGATCATGCACCCGGTGGAGAGCTTCCGGGCGGCTCTGGCCGAGGGCTTCGAGGTCGTCGAGGAGGACCCGAGTGCGCTGGTGACCTTCGGCGTCGTCCCGACCAGCCCGCACACCGGCTACGGCTACCTGCGCCACGGCGCGACCCTGCCCGGACGTCCGGAGGTGTCGGCGGTCGATGAGTTCCGGGAGAAGCCGGATCGTGAGACCGCGGAGGCCTACTTCGCCTCGCAGGAGTACTGGTGGAACGCCGGTATGTTCGTCTGGCGCGCCCGCACCCTGCTCGAGCAGCTCCAGCTGCTGCAGCCGGAGACGCACCGCCTGGTCGCCGAGCTGGCGGCCCACCCCGATCAACTCGAGACGATCTACCCGCAGCTGCTCAAGATCAGCGTGGACTACGCGCTGATGGAGCCGGTGTCCCAGGGCCGCGGCTCGGCGCAGGTGCTGGGGGTCCGGCTGCCCATCACCTGGCACGACGTGGGCGGATTCGCCTCCCTCGGCGAGCAGCTGCCCCGAGACGACCAGGGGAACGCCACCCAGGGGATGAGCATCCTGGTGGATGCACGGGACAACCTGGTGATCAACAACTCCGAGGACGGCCGGGTCGTCGCTGTCGTGGGGTTGAGCGACACCGTGATCGTGCAGACCCCGCAGATCACCCTGGTCTGCCCCGTCAGCGAGGCCGAGCGGATCAAGGAGCTGGTGGCCGAGGTCACCAGCCGGCTGGGCCGTGGCTACGCCTGAGCGGCTGAGGCCGCTCACGGTACCTGCGGTCCTGCTGCGACGATGACCGGGTGCTGCTGAGCCTGAGGATGATCGTCCCGCCCGACCGCTCGCCTGAGCTGGCCGAGCGCCTCGGGGAGGATGAGCGGGTCACCAACGTCGTCCTGCTGCCCGGCTGCGCCCGCCGCCCGCCGGGGGACCTGCTGCAGTGCGAGGTCACCCGCGAGGCGGTCTCCGACGTCCTCGGGCAGGTTCGATCCGCCGGGGTCTACGAGGACGGGTCGGTCGTGCTGACCGAGGTCGCCGCCGCCCCGTCACCAAACGCCCGCGCCGCCGAGGCGGCTGCTCCGGGCTCACCCGACGACGCTGTGGTCTGGGATGCGGTCCTGGACAGCGCGTACGGGGAGGTGCGGGGGTCCTGGTCGTTCTACGCCTTCCTCACCCTGGCGACGGCGATCGCCTCGGTCGCCGTCGTCACCGACTCCTCGATCCTGGTCGTCGGGGCGATGGTGGTGGGACCCGAGTTCGCGCTCGTCTCCGCGTTGGCTCTCGGGCTGGTGGGCCGACGGCCCGGACTCATCCGCGACGCCGCCCTGCTGCTGGTCAAGGGCTTTGCCTTTGCCATCGCCGTGACGGTCCTGCTCGCGCTCCTCGCGCGCGCCGTCGGCTGGATCCAGCTCGAGGACGTGACCGGGGACCGGCCGCTCACCGGCTTCATCTGGCGGCCCGACCGCTGGTCGGTCGTCGTGGCCGTGCTAGCCGGAGCAGCCGGCGTCCTCTCCCAGACAGGTGGCAAGGCCAACGCCCTGGTCGGGGTGTTCATCTCGGTCACCACCGTGCCGGCGGCCGGGGACTTCGCCCTGTCGCTGGCGCTCTTCGCTCCCGACCAGCTCGCCGGCTCCGCGGCTCAGCTGGGCATCAACCTCGCCGGCATGACCCTGGCCGGCGTGGCGACGCTGCTGGTGCAGCGGTTCCTGTGGCGCCTGGTCAGACGGCGTTCGGCTCCGGTGAGTTCGTCGAGGGGTACTTCGTCATGAAGTCGGCGATCGCCGCGCCGCTGACGCTCGAGCAGGACTGACGGACGCCCTTCTGGGAGGCCAGGTCGGCCGGGTTGGCCGAATCAGCCGTCCAGCGGGCGAGCACGACGTTCTTGCCGTCGGGGAAGCCGGCGCCGTCGCTCTCGCCCCACGGTGCGGCGATGAACTTCTGGTTCGGGTCGTAGTCGTCGCTGGAGAAGGTCTTGGCGATGCTGCGCAGGTCGTCGACCTGGTCGCGCGGCGCGTCGGCCCGGTACCACGCCACGGTGTAGCCGTGCTCCAGGTTGTGCACGAGCGTCTCCACGGCCGGCCGGTCCTCGGCGGTGTAGAAGCGCTTCGAGAACGCGGCCGGGGTCGGGTAGTGCTGGCCCGAGGCCGGCGGGGTCTGGTCGTAGGGCACCTTGGTGCCCTCGGCGACGTGGTCCTGGTTGCCGGTGGCCGGGTTCTCGGCGACCGGGTCGCAGCCGGCCGCGGCCATCGCGACGCCGAAGTCCCCGATCTTGGCGTTGCGCTGGGAGTAGTCCTCGACGAAGAGGTACACCGGGTAAGCGAGCAGAGCCATGGCCAGTACGCCGCAGATGACCAGCAGCCCCACCGTCCGCCGCCGCTGCTCGGACCGACGAGCGGCCTCGAAGGAGGCCAGCCGATCCCGTCGGCTGTTGGCGGCTGCAGGTTTGGGCGACTTGGCCACCGGCGGTATCTCCTCGTACGTGGGCGCGGGACACCCGCGGACAGCAAGCGCAGAGTCTAGCCGCTGAGCCTGTCCACCCCGGTCGCAGCGGGAACGCGGTTCAGGGCTGTTCGAGCAGCGCGGTCAGCAGGGCGGCGGCGTCGGGGCTCAACGCGGCGCCGTCCAGGACCGCGGCGACCCGTGCGGGACCCTCGAGCGCGACCAGCTCCTCGTAGCGGTCGGCCTGGCCGGTGGCGCCCAGGGCGGCGGCCAGGACGGACTCCCGGGACCCGTAGCCGAACATGTCCTGCTCCGGCGGGCGGATCAGGTCCGCCGCGAGACCGTCGGCGTGCCCGACCGGCTGGACCAGGTGGCCGAGCCCACGGACCACCGCCACCGGACGGCCGGCGAGCTTGCCCTTCGCGAGGTCGGCGGCGCCGGCGATCTCGTCCGCCACCGCCATCGCGGTCACCTGCAGGTCGTTGCCGTACGCGTCCTGACGGCCGGCGTACCGCTCGAGGACCCGGAGGCCGGCGGCCCCGATGGCGTGGTCGGTCTGGCCCATCCGCCAGGCGCGGCCCGCGGTGTCGGAGACGACGACCCCGAGCGCCAGCCCGGTCCGGCGCGTGAGCCCGGCGTGCAGGGCGGCGGCGCGGGCGTCCGGGTCGGCGGGCAGCACCAGAACCGTGCCGGGTGCGACGTTGGAGTTGTCGACACCGGCTGCGGCGACGGTCAGGCCGGCGCGGGTACGCACGATCCTGGTGGGTCCCCGGCGGGCGACGGTCGCCGCCGTCTGCTCGGTGATCACCGCCTCGCGGTCGGTGGCGGTGCGTACCAGCCCGTCGGCCTTGCTCACGATCTTCGACGTCACGACGATGACGTCGCCATTCTGGAGCGGGCCCGACGGGTCGGCGGCGACGGCGGCCAGCACCGCCGCGGCGAGGTCGGTTCCGGCGACCACCTCGCCGATGCCGTTCGGGGCGAAGACAGTGATCATCGAAGGACGGTGATCATCGAAGGACGGTGATCATCGACGACCGGGGGAGCAGGTCATGCGGCCGGCGCGGACCCGGCCGGCAGCGCCTCGACCGCTCGCCGGACGAAGGTGGCGGTGGCATCCGCATCGCTCATCACCAGGTCGGTCAGGGCGACGGCCAGCCCGTGCTCGGTGAGCCCGGGGGCCGAGCCGGCGTCCCGGTCGTCCATCACCCAGAGGTCGAGCACGCCGCCACGGTCGCGGGCCCCGTAGTGCCGACCGACGGCGCCGGCGTCGACGTCCACCCCGATGGCCGGCAGCAGCCGGTGCGCCATCCCCAGCACAGGCGCGCCACCGAGGATCCCGGCGAAGCCGACGACCGGCGCGGGTGCGGAGCGCACGGCCTGGCGGAGACCGGGGACCGCCAGGATCGGACCGATCGAGACCACCGGGTTGCTCGGGGCCAGCAGGACCAGGTCGGCCGAGGCCAAGGCCGTCAGCACGGCCGGCGCCGGCCGGGCGTCCTCGATCCCCACCCGGACCACCTCCAGCGCCTCGGGCACGGCGTGCAGCCGCACCCAGTACTCCTGGAAGTGCACCGCCCGACGTCCCGACGGCTCCTCCGGCGCGGCGATGACGATGTGGGTCTCGACCCGGTCGTCGCTCATCGGCACCAGGTGCAGCCGGGGGTCATCGGCCAGCCAGCGGGCGCACAGCGCCTCGGTGACCGCCGACAGCGGATAGCCCGCCGCGAGCATCTGGGTGCGGGCCAGGTGGGTCGCGAGGTCGAGGTCGCCGAGGGAGAACCAGCTCGGTTCGACGCCGTAGGCCTTGAGCTCGTCCAGCACGTGCCAGCTCTCGCCCAGCCGACCCCAGCCGCGCTGGTCGTCCCCGCCCTTGCCGAGGGTGTACATCACGGTGTCCAGGTCGGGACAGATCCTCAGCCCGTGCAGCGTGATGTCGTCGGCGGTGTTGCCGACCACGGTGATCTCGGCCTCGGGATAGGCCCGGCGGACTCCTCGGATGAACTTCGAACCACCGACGCCGCCGGCCAGGACCACGATCTGCACGTGGTCCAGTCTCCCAGAGCCCGCCCGGCCGGACGCGCGCCCTATCGTGACCGGCATGGGAGCCCTGAGAAGCTGGCGTGAGCCCGCGGTCCTCGTCCTGCTCGTCCTGGTCGCGCTGCGCCAGCTGCTGGCGATCGGGTTTGCGCTGGCCGCGCAGGCCCGCGGCCTCGATGCCGACGCTCTTGCTGGGTACGCCGCGGCCGGGGGCGCAGCAGAGCCGGTGGCGCTCGTGCTGCTGGTCGCCCTGATCGTCGCGTGCCATGCCGGGCCGACCCGGCGAGCACACGTGCTCACCGTCCTCGGTCTCGTCGTGGTCGCGGTCGCGGTCCTCGTCCAGCTGGTGGCCGCGGTGCTGGGCCTGATCGCCGCCCGGCAGCAGGAGCCGGTGCCGTCGTTCGTCCTGCTGAGCGTGGCCCGAAGCCTGTTCGACCTGGTGGTGCCGGTACTGGCCGTGGTCACGCTCGCCGTCTTGCTGCAGCGGCCGGCCGCCGGGTTCGACCTGGTCGACCAGCAGCCTGCGCTGCCCCCGGCGACCGACGACCAGGCCGTCGAGGCCGAGGTCGATCCTGAGCTCCAGCCGACGTGGCGGGTCGACGAGGCGGCCGGTGCGGTCTGGCTGAGCGCGGGCGACGCGGCGTCCGGTCGTGCTCCGACCGCGGCGGGTCCGGTCGAGGAGGAGGAGCCGCACCCCTGGGCGTCCGGTCCTCGCTGACTCGACCCGACCTGATCCGACACGCCGCGTTTGACGACCCGGTCCGGTTGTGGGAACTGACCCGCTTTTACACCACCAGTACCGGCTTCGGACTTGACGAAACAGGCGTGGCGGGCATGTAATTTCACCAGTGTTATTCGCCGTACTGGCCCGGTACCGGTGGTGGTCTGCCATCGGTGCGGTGGGGGGCCTGCCAGCGTTGGGGAATGGCCACGCCGATGTCACCACGGCCCGCGAAGCCCGTGGTGGCGGCAGCTCATACATCCGCGGGGTCGAGGAGGCGCACATGCAGGAACTGGCGACAGGCGTGACGGAGCTGACGGCGATGCCGGAGCTGATGGCCATGCCCGGGCTGGAGGACGAGGGCGACGACGGTCTGCTGGGGTGGCAGGAGCGCGCGCTCTGCGCCCAGACCGACCCGGAGGCGTTCTTCCCCGAGAAGGGCGGATCGACCCGCGAGGCCAAGAAGGTATGCCTGTCCTGCGACGTCAGGGGTGAGTGCCTGGAGTACGCGCTCTCCAACGACGAGCGCTTCGGCATCTGGGGTGGGCTGAGTGAGCGGGAGCGCCGCAAGCTCAAGAAGCGCGCCGTCTGAGACCGGCCGGGCTCCTCGTCCCGGTGAGCGGACGTGGCGATTGTCGGTGTCCTGACCTAGGGTGAAGCGGCCCGATCCAGGGCGACCCTGGCGTTCGACCAGGGCAGATCCAGCAGCCGGCCGGGAGCAGCGCGCAGCAGATGAGCAGCACGACCAGAGGTGGCGGCCGAGGCGACGGCGACAGCTACGAGTGGTCCTCGCTGCGCTCGGCGCCCTCAGACCTCGGCTCTGACGAGATCGACCCCTGGGCGTGGGCGGCCGTCGAGCCGCCGGAGCCTGCGGACGCCGACGTCTCCGGACCGCACGTCACCGCCGTGCTGGTCGCCTTCGACGCCGCCCGCTGGCTCGCGGCCACGTTGGATGGTCTCGCTGCACTTCACCGCCGCCCCGACCGGCTGATCGCCATCGACAACGGCAGCGCGGACGCCACTTTGACCCTGCTCGAGCAGGCCCGCGACCTGGGCGTCGTCGACGCCGTCTACTCCGGCGCTCGGGGCCGCGGCTTCGGCGACGCGGTCCGCTCCGCTCTGCGCCAGGACCGCGAGGCCCTGCTGCAGGAGAGCAGCACCCGGCTGCTCCGTCCGATCAGCAACTCGGCCCTGCGTCCGCTGGACAGCCGCTGGCTGTGGCTGCTGCACGACGACGGCGTGCCCGCACCGGACTCGCTCACCCGGCTGCTCGAGCACGTCCTGGCGGACCGCTCGGTCGCCATCACCGGCCCGAAGCTCCTGCTGCCGCGGCGCCGCCAGGTGGGACAGCAGATCAGCGAGGTCGGGGTCTCCATCTCCGGCACGGGCCGTCGCGACCTGGGCCTGGAGCCGGGCGAGATCGACCAGGGCCAGCGCGACGAGCCCGAGGCCCGGCTGGGGGTCTCCACCTGCGGGCTCCTCGTCCGCACCCGCGTCTGGAACGACCTCGACGGTCTCGACCCGGCGCTGCCGGTCTTCCGGGACGGCGTGGAGTTCGGCTGGCGGGCCCACCTCAACGGCTACCGGGTGGTGACGACGCCGCGGGCCGAGGTCACGCACCGCCAGGTCGGCCGCGCCGGTCTGCGTCCGCGCGGGCTGACCGGTCGTCGTCCGGGCAAGGTCGACCGGCTGCTGGGGATGCTGGTCGTGGCCGGTCACGCTCCGGCCAAGGCCCTGCCGCTGGTCTGGCTGCGGCTGGTCTGGAGCTGCGTCGTGCACGCCGTCGGCTACCTGCTGGGCAAGGTCCCGGGTCGCGCCCTCGACGAGATGCTGGCGCTGGGCGCCTTCGTCGCCGCGCCGGGCCGGATCCGGGCGCTGCGGGCGCGGACCGCCGAGATCGAGCCGGCACCGGGCACCGGCGAGGTCGTCGCCGCCCTGCGACCGCCGTGGTGGAGCACCCTCGCGCTGGCCGCCGAAGTGGTCAACAGCGCCGTGGCCGACCGCTACCACTCCGTCGCGGGGGAGGGGGAGACCGCCAGCCTGGACGAGCTGACGGGCGACGACTTCAGTGCCGTCGGCGACGAACGGCCCCGCAACCCCTGGCTCAGCCCGGTGGCGCTCACCCTGCTGGTGACCATCGTGGCCAGCCTCCTGGCGGCGCGCGGTCTCTTCGGCCCCGGCTCACTCGCCGGTCCCGCTCTCCTGCCCGCCCCCGAACGGCTCGCCGACCTCTGGCACGCGGTCTGGGCCCCGATCGCCGGCGCGCCCGGCCAGTCCAGCCCCCCGTGGCTGGCGCTGACTGCGGTCGGCTCGACGGTGCTCGCTGGTCGACCCGAGTGGTTCGTGACCCTCGCGGTCTGCGCCGTCGTGCCGCTGTCGCTGCTGACGGCGTACCCGGTGGTCCGCCGGGTCGTGGTCGACCAGCGGCTACGGCTGTGGGTCGCCCTCACCTACGCACTGCTCCCGGTCCTGCTCGGCAGCGAGAACCAGGGTCGGCTCTCCCTCAGCGTGCTGGCCGTCCTGCTGCCCCTGCTGGTGTCGTCGGTCCGTGCGCTGGCCCTGCGCCGGGTCCGGACGCCGGAGGCCTGGCGCGGTGCCTGGGGAGCGGGTGTCGTGCTCGTCGTGCTGGTCGCCTTCGAGCCGTCGCTGATGATCTTCGCCCTGGTGGCCGGAGCCCTCGGTGCCTGGACGCTGCGTCGGGCGCCGCGCAAGCTGGGCCGGATCGGGATCGCCCTCGGGCTGCCGCTGGTCGTACTCCTGCCCTGGTGGCCGAGCCTGATCCTCGCCCCCGGACGGCTGCTCGTCGGCCCCGACTCAGCACTGCAGGGCGCGCCGGCCGCGCCCGCGGTGTGGCGGCTGCTGCTGGGCCGTGACGTCGGTCCCGGGCTGCCGCCGCTCTGGCTCGGGGTGATCGTGTTCGGCGTGGTGTGGGTGATCGCCGTTGGTGGGCTGGTGCGTCGCTGGCACCGCAAGGTCGTCGTGGTGGCATGGACGGCGGCGCTGCTCGCCCTGGCCATGGCGGTTCTGCTCTCGCGGCTCGTGGTCAGCGTGCCGCCGCTGGGCACCGAGGTGCGGCCCTGGGTGGGGCCCTACCTGCTGATCGCCTTCGCCGCGCTGCTGCTCGGCGGGGCCGTGGGTGTCGACGGCTACGCCAGCGACGTCCGCCGTCGCAGTTTCTCCTGGCTGCAGCCGGCGAGCCTGCTGGCCGGCGTGGCCGTGGGGGCGGTGAGCGTGGCTGGGATGGCGTGGTGGGTGTGGGCCGGCGCAGCAGGACCGGTCGACCGGGTGGCCCTGGACGCGGTCCCGCCCTACGTGCGCAACGCGATGGTCTCCGACGCGGGCAGCCGGGTGCTCGCGATCGACCTGACCCGTTCGGCCGCGCGGTTCTCGGTCCTGGCCGACCGGCAGGTGCGG
Organism: uncultured Actinomycetota bacterium; assembly: GCA_963727215.1. Classification (GTDB taxonomy): domain Bacteria; phylum Actinomycetota; class Actinomycetes; order Propionibacteriales; family Propionibacteriaceae; genus Microlunatus. The sequence goes on along the minus strand of CAVSFR010000006.1, from coordinate 244,844 downwards.
CTGGGTGACGCGGACCGCGGCGGCACCTTCGGTGGCTCGGTGGTCGCCCAGCACGAGGCCGAGGACCTGGTGGTCCGGCTGGTCGCCGGCACGGCCGACTCCGACCTCGCCCCCCAGCTCTCCAGCCTCGGCATCGGCTACCTCTGGGTCCGCGGGGCCGACGACGAGGAGCGCGCCCGCATCGACAACACCCCCGGCCTGGGTACCGCCAGCGGCAACGAGGAGAGCACGGTCTGGCAGCTCGAGCCCGCCGTCAGCCGACGGGTCCTCATCGACGGCGAGACGCGGACGCCGGTGCCCGGCACCCCCTTCACTCTCGCGCCCGGTGCCGAGGGGCGTCAGCTGCTGCTGGGCGAGGCAGCCGACCGCCGTTGGCGAGCCACCCTGGACGGCCAGCCGCTGGCCGCAGCCGGCGCCGGCTGGCAGCAGGGGTTCGCGCTGCCCGCGGCCGGCGGTCGGGTCGAGTACGCGCTGCCGTCGTTGACCCACTGGCTTCTCCTCGGCCAAGGCCTCGTGCTGCTCCTGGCGGCCGTGCTGGCGGCGCCGGCCGTCCGCCGGCCCGAGGTCCGTGACCCGGTCCGTTCCGCCCGGCGCGCGGCCACGCTGGCGGAGGTCCTGTGATGGCGGCGGGCCTGTGATGGGGAGGTACTGGCGGTGACGGACTACCTCGGCTCGGCCCTGCGCGACCGCCCGGGCCTGCGCCGCGCCGCTGTGCTCGTGGTCCTGCTGCTTGCACTCGCCCTGATCGCGTTGGGCGGCTCCCTGCTGCACGCTGAGTCCGCGTCGCCGACCCCGCGCCGCTCGGCCGTGGTGGGGCGGACGAGCACGGTCTGCTCGGTGCCCGACGCCGACGCCGCGTCGACGGCCTCACCGAGCGGCTCCGCGACGGCGGTCGGCGCGCCGCCGCCCAGCACCGTCTCCGCCGTCGCCGTCCGCCAAGGCTCGAACGATCCGGGCACCCTGACCGGGTCACCGCTGGGCGGGGGCGACGCCGAGCTCACGCTCACCCAGCAGGGCAGCGGCCAGCAGGTGCAGGACGTGGCCGCCCCGCTCGTCCTGACCGGAGAGGACGCGATGGCCACCGCCGGCAGCGGTGTCGTCAGCAGCGCGGCGACCACGGGCGAGACGAGCGGTCTGATGGCTGCCCCCTGCCTGCTGCCCGGCACCGACCAGTGGCTCGTCGGCGTCGGCGTGACCGACGCGGACCGGACCGAGCTCATCCTGGTCAATCCCGACGACGCCCAGGCCGAGGTCGACCTCCGCTTCTACGGACCCGAGGGTCGGCTGGTCGTCCCCGGCTCCCCGGGCGTGGTCATCGGCGGTCGGCAGACGCGCATCCTCTCGGTCGCGGGCCTGGTGGACAGCCCCGGCCCGACGGCGGTCGCCGTCCGGGCCAGTGAGGGCCGGGTTAGCGTGGCGGCCCGGCGGATCCGGACCGACCAGCTGAAGCCCGCCGGCGCGGACTGGCAGGTACCGTCGGTGGCACCGGCCCTCAGGTCCCTGATCCCGGGCATCCCCGGTGGGGACGGGTCGCGGGTCCTCGCTGTGGTCAACCCGGGCAGCACCCGGGCGACGGTGCGGGTCGAGGTGCTGGGGCTGGGCGGCCCACTGTCGCCGGCCGGTGCGGACACCATGGACGTGGCTCCGGAGAGCACGGCGACGGTCGAGCTGACAGCAGGGCTGGCCGGGGAGGCCGGCAGCATCCGGCTGCGCAGTGACCAGCCGGTGAGCGGCTCGGTCGTCTCCACCAGCACCCGGCAGGACGCGGGCCCTGACTTCGCCGTCCAGTCCGGACAGCCGGCACTGGTGCGGCAGGGCGTCAGCGCGGTGGCGACCACCACCGGCCCGACGGCCAGCGAGCTCGTGCTCAGCAACGGTGGTGACACCGACGCCGCCCTGACCTTCGAGGTCCTGAGCTACACGGGCGTCTCGCTGCGCCGGGACGACCTGGTGCTGGCGGCCGGGTCCAGCGCCACGCGCCGGCTCACCTCGACCGCACCGTCCTACGTGGTGGTCACGGTGCCGGGCGGCTCCGCGGTCGGGGGCTCGGTCACCCTCAGCCAGCCGGAGGGCGCTGTGGCCGGGCTGGCGACGGTACCGCTCACCTCACCGGACGTGGCCAGCCGGGCGCCCCGCGTCCGCCAGGATCCCGCAGTCGCTCGCTGACCCTGCGGGTCAGTCGTCCTCGTCGTCGTCCGGGCCGGTGGGGTCCAGCTCGTCCACGCTGCGGCCGGTGAGGGCGGCCAGCTGCTCGACCACGGTCCGGTGCACCAGGACCTGCAACCCGCGCCGGCTGCTCGCGCGGTGCTCGAGTGGCCGGCGGTAGACGATCAGCTGTCCCGGGTGCTCCCCGGTCGGCTCGATGGCCAGGGCCAGCGGCACCTGCGCACCGGTCCAGGCCAGCGGCAGCACCGGGACGTCCTCGATCCCGATGGCCACGTCCACCAGCGCCTCGGGGCAGAGCCGCGCCACCCGTTCGATGGCGGCTTGCACCGCCTCGTGGAACGCCTCGCCCGGGGTGGCCGGCCGGGGCGGGTTGGCCGGCCGGCGGACGAGCAGGTTGGGCAGCGCCAGGGGTCCGCGCAGACCTCGACCATGACGGTCCCGGCGGCGGCTGGACATGGCACTCACTCTAACGGCGGCGCACGGTCACCGCCCGCAGACTCAAGACACGCGGTGACCTCCCGACCCGCTGCGCTGCCGACCGGTAGCGTCCCTCGGGTGAGGTCACGCAGGTGTTCGCGCTCGGGGTGCTCAGAACCAGCCACCGCGACCTTGACCTACGTCTATCAGCGACTCCACCGCCGTCCTCGGACCGCTGGCCAGCCAGGCCGAACCTCACGGCTACGACATGTGCCGCCACCACGCCACCGCGCTGTCGGCGCCTCGCGGCTGGGAGGTCATCCGGCTCGCGAACGACGTCGAGGCCCGGCCCAGCAGCGACGACCTGCTGGCCCTCGCCGACGCTGTCCGCGAGGTCGGGCTGTCCTACGACCCGCCTCCGTTGGACGAGCCGCCCGGCCGATCCCGGAGCGGGATCGTCGAGCTGCGGCGGCGCGGGCACCTCACCGTGCTGGCCGACCCCGACGCCTGACGTCGGTCCTCCTCAGAGTCACCCCCCGTCCCCCCGCGACCCGTAGGATTCGCTTCGATGATCACCTCGACGATTTTCAAGGCCAACGACATCCGCGGTGTCACCGAGGGTGCTGAGCCCGAGTGGGACGAGGCCGGGGCCTTCGCGATCGGGTCCGCCCTGGTCGACGTGCTCGACCTGACCCGCTCCGCGAGAGCCCTGGTCGTCGGCCGGGACATGCGGATCAGCGGGCCGCGCATGTCGGCTGCCTTCGCCGAGGGCGTGCTCAGCCGGGGCGTCGACATCATCGACATCGGTCTGGCCAGTACCGACGAGCTGTGGTTCGCCTCGGGCCGGCTCGACCTGCCGGGCGCCATGTTCACCGCGAGCCACAACCCGGCTCCGTACAACGGGCTCAAGTTCTGCCTGGCCGGGGCGAAGCCCATCGCCCCCGAGCACCTGGTGGAGATCGCCGAGCGCGCGGGTGGTGCGCTGCCCACGCCGGCCGCCGCGCCGGGCACCCGGACCGAGCAGGACCTGCTGCCCGCCTACGCCGAGCACCTGCTGGGCCTGGTCGACCTGACGGGCATCCGGCGGCTGACCGTCGTCGCCGACGCCGGCAACGGGATGGCCGGGCACACGCTGCCGGCGGTGCTCGGGACCCTCGACCTGGAGCTGGTCGGGCTCTACACCGACCCCGACGGCACCTTCCCGAACCACCAGCCCAACCCGTTGGAGCCGGAGAACCTCGTGGACGCCCAGGCCGCCGTCCTGGAGCACGGCGCTGACCTCGCCCTGGTCTTCGACGGCGACGCAGACCGTTGCTTCCTCATCGACGAGCGGGGTCAGGTGGTCCCACCCTCGACCGTCACGGCGATGATCGCCTCGGCCGAGCTGGCCCGCGAGCCGGGCGCCACCGTGGTCTGCAACAAGATCACCTCCTGGTCCGTGCCCGAGATCGTCCACGAGCGGGGCGGCGAGATCGTGGTGACGCGGGTGGGCCACACGTTCGTCAAGGCCGCGATGGCCGAGCACGGCGCGATCTTCGGCGGTGAGCACTCCGCGCACTACTACTTCCGTGACTTCTGGGGTGCTGACACCGGCATGCTGGCGGCCCTGCACGTGCTGGCGCTGCTCGGTCGCTCGGACCGGCCGCTGTCGGAGCTGACGGCGGAGTTCACCCGCTACGCCGCCTCCGGCGAGCTCAACTCGACCGTGGCCGACGCCGGTGCGGCGATGGACAAGGTCGAGCAGGCGTTCGTGGGGCGGGGCACGGCGGACCACATGGACGGGCTGACCGTCGCCGGACCGGACTGGTGGCTCAACGTCCGGGCCAGCAACACCGAACCGCTGCTGAGGCTCAACAGCGAGGCGAAGGACGCCGCCCAGATGGCGCGGCTGCGCGACGAGGCGCTCGCCCTCATCCGCAGCTGACCCCGAACCCGTGGCCCGATCGGGAAACGAGGTCCGCTCGAAGGGACCAGCTGATCGGCCGGACGGCTCACCTGGAGTCGGTTACGTTGGGGTGGCCAACCCAAGGGAACCGCATGCTCGAGCACAGTTCGGAGCCGGTGTTGACCGCGGCAGCGACGCACCGGGCGGCCGCGCGCGCTGAACGGTCCAGCGATGACGTCTCGCCGGTCGCCGTCCGCGACGCGCTGGGACTGCAGCGGTCGGTGGGGAACAGGGTCGTCGCGTCCCTGCTCGAGCACGTGCGCGCGGGAACCGCCGCCCACCCGTCCGAGGCCTACGCGAGACCTGGCCTCGCCACGCACCCACGGCCCTCCATCCAACGCAGTCTTGCGCAGTCGATGCCGGTGAACGCGGGCGTGTTCGAGGCCGACATGCAGACCCGTCAGGGTGCGGCGGCCACGCCGCCCACCCACAGCGGCTTCGACGGCTTCCTCCGGTTCGTGCCCTCCGCCGGGGCGCCCAACTCCAGCAAGATCGTGATGATCCAGATCGTGAAGCTGACCGACCTCGGCGGCGTCGACGTCAACCCGGTGTCGCTGCCGGCCTCGCGCGGAGCCCGCGGCGCCCTGGGACAGCCCGGCGTGCGAACCCAGGACGACGCCGCCCGCGGCGTGGAGGGCGGGTTCTTCACCGACGTGCACCACCAGGCCAACACCGGGGCCACGCCGGCCGCCGCCGGCTCGGCGCTGTCGCCCGACTTCAACTTCCAGCCGGCCGGCGCCGGCGTGACCGGAGGTGCCGGCGTGACGCCCACCCCCGCGGGCGGCACCGGCGGCGTCGTGGGTCAGACGCCGGGCTTCAAGCGGTCCGACGACCCCGCCGACATCCGCTCCGCCGCCCTGTTCGACACACCCGGATCGGTCGGGCCGGCCAACGTGAGGTTCGACTTCGAGAGTGTGGCCAAGGGCGAGGACACCGAGGTGGTCTACGGCACGGTCCGGTGGGGCTTCACGCTGCGCAACGGCGTCGTCGAGGACGAGCACATCGCGGTTCAGGAGGGAGCCTCGGCCACGTTCACGGAGGCGCTCGAGCGGCACCGCGACTTCTACGTCCACGAGCCGGTCACCTTCTACTTCCCGTTCGCGAGGGCCGACATCTCGGCCGTCGAGTCGGCCAAGATCGACGAGCTCATCCCGTACCTGACCCGCAACCCGGGTGCGCGGATCTCGCTCTCGGGCTTCGCCGACATCCGCGGCGGGGCCGGCAGCCTCAACGCCGAGCTCTCGCTGCGGCGCGCGGAAGCCGTCCGCGCCGAGCTGATCGTCAAGGGCGTCGCCGCCGCCCGGATCGACCCGTTGCTGATCGGCAGCGGCACCTCGAGCGACAACACCGCCGACGCCGGGACCGGGGACCAGGGCGGCGACGCGGCGGTGGCCGGCGACCAGAGCCGCGAGGAGAACCGTCAGTTCAACCGTCGTGCGGTGGCCACGTTCGTGGTGGCGCCTGCTCCCGCGCCGGCGCCCGGCCCATGAGCGACGTAGCCGATCTCGTGTCCCGACTCGGGTCGAGCGACGTCAACGAGGCGATGCTCGCCACGGGCGAGCTCGTCGGCCGGGGCGCTGCTGTCGTACCCGCCCTCGTCGAGGTCCTGCGCGACCCGTCCGCGCCGGGACGGGCCCTGGCGGCCGAGGCCCTCGCCGAGATCGCCGACCCCTCCTGCGCGGACGCGCTCGCCGCTGCCGTGGCGGACCCTGACGAGGAGGTCCGGGCCCACGCGGCCGTCGGGCTGGGCCGGGTCGCAGACCCGCGTGCCGCCGCGGCGCTGGTCCGCACGATCGACGACCGCCAGGACCTGCTGCACTACCCGTACACGAGCAGCGTCTACGGGCTGATCGCCCTCGGGGTGCAGGCGCTGCCCGCGGTCGCCCCGCTGCTCGACGCGGGCGGAATCCTGACCCGGGAACGGGCCTTCCTCGTCGTGCGGTCCGTCGTCGAGGCGACGCCGTCGGTCGGCGACTGGCACGAGCTGTGGGAACGGCTCGGTCGCTACGACCCCCGCGCTGAGGACCGGGCCGCGGCCGCCGCGCAGTGGCGCGCGTGGATCGCCTCACCCACCTGAGCCGGTCTTGCGGCGACCTGCGGTAGAACTGGTCGGTACCGACGAACGAGAAGGAGAGCAGATGGCTGTCGAGCTGGCCCCCGAGCTGCTGGAGATTCTGGCCTGCCCGCACTGCCACGGCGCGCTGGCAGTCGACCACGAGGCGGCGGAACTGGTCTGCCTGGCGGCCGACTGCGGTCTCGCCTACCCGGTCCGCTCCGGCATCCCCGTGCTGCTGGTCGACGAGGCCCGTCGCCCGGACCAGCAGCCCACGCCGGACCCGACCAGCGCAGACTGATCCGGTGCCTCCCCATCTGGGCTTCGACGACGCGCTGCTGGAGAACCCGAGCGCGCTGGCGGCCGCCGACCCCGTGCTGCGGCGGCTGGCCGAGGCGGGGTCACGGGTGCGGCGCGAGAGCGCGGACGCGGCGGGGCCCCTGGCCACGCTGACCGATGAGGTCAGACCGCGCGCGGTGATCGCCGCCGGGTCGGAGGCACGGTTCCTGCGGGCGATGCTCGAGCCCGTCTGCCCGGTCCCCTTCGTGGCCTGGCCGGCGCACGGCCTGCCCGGCTGGGTCGGCGCGCTGGACCTGGTCGTCGTGATGGCCAGCGACGGCGCCGAGCCCGGCCTGGTCGCCACGGTCCACGAGGCGGTCCGTCGTGGCGCGCAGCTGCTGATCGCCTGCCCGCAGGCCTCGCTGATCGCCGAGCACGCCGGCTCGCGCTCCACCGTGCTGCTGCCGACCACGACCGCTGACCCGCTCTCGGCGGCCGTGGTGACGCTGGCCGGGCTGTCCCGGCTGCAGCTGGGGCCCGCCGTGGACCCGGACGCCGTGGCCGACGCGCTGGACCGGGTAGCCGAGGAGTGCTCGGCCTACGAGGGCGTGGCGGTGAACCCGGCGAAGGACCTGGCCATGGGCCTGGCCGAGGCGCAGCCGCTGGTCTGGGGAGGCTCCGTGCTCGCCGCCCGCGCCAGCCGACGGGTCGTCGAGGCGCTGCGGGCGGCCAGCGGACGGGCCGCGCTTGCTGCCGACGCGGACGCCCTGCTGCCGATCCTGGAGTCCCAGAGCCCGCGCGACCCCTTTGCCGACCCGTTCGAGGACGACACCGACGCCGACCGCCGGCCCACCCTCGTGCTGCTCGACGACGGCAGCCAGGACGCGCTGGTCCGCCGCGACCACCGCCGGCTGATGGCCGCCGCCGAGCACCAGGACATCCGGGTCGCCACCATCGCCCACCACTCCGGCTCCGACGTCGAGCGCTACGCCGCGCTGCTGCAGACGGGCATGTTCACGGCGGTCTACCTGGCCGTCGGGCTCGGCCGCTACGTCGACATCTGAGGCACACCGTCCCCCTGCCGAGTTGTCAGAAGCCAGTTGCCCCAGAGGACAACTGGGTTCTGACAACTCGTTGTCGGGGGTCGACGTCTGCGAGACTTCTCCGGTGAGTGCAGAAGGTGGGACCAAGGCCGTCGTTGCCGCGCTGAGCGCGAACCTGGTCATCGCGGTGACCAAGTTCGGAGCCTGGCTGCTGACCGGCGCGTCCTCGATGCTGGCCGAGTCCATCCACTCGTTCGCTGACTCGGGCAACCAGGTGCTGCTGCTGGTGGGCGGCAAGCGCGCCAAGCGGGCGGCGACGCCGGAGCACCCGTTCGGCTTCGGCCGCGAACGCTACATCTTCGCGTTCCTGGTCTCGATCGTGCTGTTCAGCATCGGCGGCGTGTTCGCGCTCTACGAGGCCTACCACAAGTACGAGGAGATCCACGCCGGACACGGCAACGAGCTGCTCGACAGCCGCTGGTGGTGGGTGCCGCTGGCCGTCCTGGTGGCGGCCATCGTGGCCGAGGGACTGTCATTTCGGACCGCGATCGTCGAGGCGAACAAGTCGCGGGGTAAGCAGAGCCTCAGCCGCTTCATCCGCTCGGCCAAGGCGCCGGAGCTGCCCGTCATCCTCCTCGAGGACTTCGCCGCCCTGATCGGGCTGGTCCTGGCCCTCTTCGGGGTCGGGCTGACGCTGTTGACCGAGAACGGCATCTTCGACGTGATCGGCACGGCCCTGATCGGCCTGCTGCTGGTCGGCGTGGCCGTGACGCTGGCCTTCGAGACCAAGAGCCTGCTGCTGGGTGAGGCGGCGAGCACCGACGCCGTCCGCCGGATCGAGGGCGCGCTCGGCGAGACCGAGGGTGTCACCGGCCTCATCCACATGAAGACGCTGCACCTCGGCCCGGAGGAGATCCTCGTCGCGGCCAAGATCGGCGTGGCGGGCAACGACCGGGCCTCCGACGTCGCTGCGACGATCGACCGCGCCGAACGCAACATCCGAGCCGTCGAGCCGATGGTGACTGCGCTCTACCTCGAGCCGGACATCTACCGGGCCGACTACGCCCCCGACACTCGCCCGAGGCGCCCGCCCCCGCTGGCCACTGAAGTCGGAAACCGACCGAGGTCCACGGACGAGCGGAGCGAGTCCAGAGAACGCCGCCGCTCCCTCTAGGCTGGGGGCATGGACTACCGCGTCGCAGATCTGACCCTCGCCGAGTACGGCCGCCGGGAGATCGGACTGGCCGAGCACGAGATGCCGGGCCTGATGGCCATGCGCGAGCGGTATGGGGACTCCAAGCCCCTCGCCGGTGCCCGGATCGCGGGTTCCATCCACATGACCACGCAGACGGCGGTGCTGATCGAGACGTTGGTCGCGCTCGGTGCGGACGTCCGCTGGGCCAGCTGCAACATCTTCTCCACCCAGGACCAGGCCGCTGCTGCCGTCGTGGTCGGTGACGGCAGCCCCGACGCCCCCAACGGCTCGCCGGTCTTCGCCTGGAAGGGGGAGAGCCTCGAGGAGTACTGGGAGTGCACCAACGAGATCCTCAGCTGGCCCGATGGCGAGCTGGCCAACATGATCCTGGACGACGGCGGCGACGCCACCCTGCTGGTGCACAAGGCCGTCGAGGCCATCAAGACCGGCGAGATGCCCGAGGCGGGCGAGGATGACCCCGACGAGCTGCACATCATCGTCGCGCTGATCAAGAAGACCATTGCCGAGGGCAAGGACTGGGTGGCCATCGGCAGCGCGATCCAGGGCGTCACCGAGGAGACCACCACCGGCGTCCACCGGCTGTACGAGATGTTCCGCAGCGACGCGCTGCTGTTCCCGGCGATCAACGTCAACGACTCGGTGACCAAGTCGAAGTTCGACAACAAGTACGGCACCCGGCACTCCCTGATCGATGGCCTGAACCGGGCTACCGACGTACTGATCGGCGGCAAGACCGTCGTGGTCTGCGGCTACGGCGACGTGGGCAAGGGCTGCGCCGAGGCGCTGCGCGGCCAGGGTGCGCGGGTCATCGTGACCGAGGTCGACCCGATCTGTGCGCTGCAGGCGGCGATGGACGGCTTCCAGGTGCTCACCCTCGAGGACGCCCTGTCCTACGCCGACATCATCGTGACCGCGACCGGCTGCCTCGGGGTGGTCACCGCCGAGCAGATGAGCCGGATGAAGAACCAGGCGGTCGTGGCCAACATCGGCCACTTCGACAACGAGATCGACATGGCCGGGCTGGCCAGGCGTGGGGACACCAAGCGGATCAACATCAAGCCGCAGGTCGACCAGTGGGTCTTCGACGCGGGCACTGACGAGGAGCGGTCGGTGATCATTCTCAGCGAGGGCCGGCTGATGAACCTCGGCAACGCCACCGGTCACCCGAGCTTCGTGATGAGCAACTCCTTCACCAACCAGGTGCTGGCCCAGATCGAGCTGTACACCAAGCCTGAGCAGTACCCGATCGGGGTGTACACGCTGCCGAAGCACCTGGACGAGGCGGTCGCCCGGCTGCACCTGGACGCGTTGGGGGTGCACCTGACCGAACTGAACGACGCGCAGGCCGGGTACCTCGGGGTCCCGGTCAGCGGACCGTACAAGTCCGACCACTACCGCTACTGACACCGCGGTGAGCACCAAGGTCGCGCTCGAGCACCGCACGACCTACCGGTTCGACCGGGCGATCGGCATCGGGCCCCACGTCATCCGGCTCCGGCCGGCACCGCACTGCCGGACCCCGATCGATGCGTACTCGTTGACCATCTCCCCGGCAGACCATTTCCTGAACTGGCAGCAGGACCCGTTCGGCAACTACCTGGGCCGAGCGGTGTTCCCGAGCCCGGCCGAGGTCCTCGAGATCACGGTCTCGCTCGTCGCCGACCTCGGGGTGATCAACCCGTTCGACTTCTTCATCGAGCCGTACGCCGAGACCTATCCCTTCAGCTACGCGCCCGACCTGGCCGAGGACCTGAGGCCGTACCTCGGGTCACCGGACATCGGGACCGCACCCTCGTTCGCCGCCTGGCTCGACCGGTTGCCGGCAGCGACCGCCCAGGGTCAGCCGATGATCGACTTCCTGGTCGGGCTCAACTCCGCCGTCAACCGCGACGTGGCCTACTCGGTCCGGATGGAGGAGGGCGTGCAGACGCCCGAGGACACGCTGACCCGGGCGATCGGCAGCTGCCGCGACTCCTCCTGGCTGCTGGTGAACGCGCTCCGGCACTTCGGACTGGCGGCCCGCTTCGTCTCCGGCTACCTGGTGCAGCTGGCCGCCGACACCCCCGGTACGGGCGGACCGGCCGAGGACTTCACCGACCTGCACGCCTGGGCCGAGGTCTACGTCCCCGGTGCGGGCTGGATCGGGCTGGACCCCACGTCGGCCCTGTTCGCCAGCGAGGGCCACATCCCGCTGGCCGCGACGCCCAGCCCGTCCTCAGCGGCGGCCATCAGCGGGCTGACCGACCGCTCGCAGACGACGATGGAGTTCTCCAACACCGTCCGCCGGGTGCACGAGGACCCGCGGGTGACCCTGCCGTACACGCCGGCGCAGACCGGTGCGCTGCAGCGGCTGGGCCGGCAGGTGGACGAGCGGCTCGCCGGCGCCGGGCTCGAGCTGACCATGGGCGGGGAGCCGACCTTCGTCTCGGTGGACGACATGACCTCGGCCCAGTGGACGGTCGCCGCGGACGGACCCGAGAAGCGCCGGCTCGCTGGTGAGCTGGCCAAGACGCTGAGCGCCCACTTCGCCAAGGGCGGGCTGGTCCAACGCGGCCAGGGCAAGTGGTACCCGGGGGAGAGCCTGCCCCGCTGGCAGATCGCTCTGATCTGGCGAACCGACGGCGAACCGCTCTGGAACGACCCCGGGCTGCTGGCCGACCCCCAGGACGAGGGCCAGGCCCAACCGGACGCCGACGAGAAGGCCGGCGCGCTGATGGCTGCGGTGGTCGACAGCTTCGGGCTGCCCGAAGGCCACGCCCAGGCCTGCTTTGAGGACCCGCTGGCCGCTCTGGTCGCCGACGTCCGCCAGCCGGCCGGACCGCGTCCGGGCACCGACCCGCTGGCCCCTGACCCGGCCCTGGTCTCCGGGCTGGACGCGGCCGAGACCACGCCCGTGGCCTGGGTGCTGCCGCTGGTGCCGTCCTGGTTCGGCGACGCCTGGGCGAGCGCGCGCTGGCGGACCCGGCGCGGCCGGATCGTCCTGGTGCCGGGCGACTCACCGGCCGGCATGCGGCTGCCGCTGAGCTCGGTCTCCTGGCGCGACCCCGACTACGCGGGCGAGGAGTCCTACGACACCGCTGACGTCGACCTGCCGGACCCGAGCGAGGAACTGCGGGCCGTCGTGGCCGACCCGAAGGAGGTGACGGCCCGCTCCGCGCTGGCCGTCGAGGCCCGGGAGGGCTTCGTCTTCGTCTTTCTCCCGCCGCTGGAGCAGCTCGACCGCTTCGTCGAGCTCGTCCGGCTGGTGGAACGGTGCGCGGCCGCCACCGGCACCCCGGTCGTGCTCGAGGGCTACGGCCCGCCTCCGGACCCGCGGGTGAAGAACCTCAACGTCACCCCCGACCCGGGTGTGATCGAGGTCAACGTGCACCCGACGTCGAGCTGGGAGGAGCTGAGCGAGCTCACCCACACCCTGTACGGGCTGGCCCGCGACCTGCGGCTGGGCACCGAGACCTTCGCCCTCGACGGCCGGCACTCCGGTACCGGCGGCGGCAACCACCTGACCCTCGGCGGCCCCGAGCCGTCGCGCTCGCCGATGCTGCGCCGGCCCGACCTGCTGGTCAGCCTGCTGACCTTCTGGCAGCACCACCCCTCGCTGTCCTACCTGTTCTCGGGGCGGTTCGTCGGTCCGACCAGCCAGGCGCCGCGGGTGGACGAGGGCCGGCCGGAGACGCTGTACGAGCTCGAGATCTCCTTCGCCGAGCTCGAGGGGCTGGCCGACGACGAGCGCCGTCCCTGGACGGTCGACCGGGCGCTGCGGCACCTGCTGACCGACATCACCGGCAACACCCACCGCGCCGAGTTCTGCGTCGACAAGCTCTACAGCCCTGACTCGACCCGTGGGAGGCTCGGGCTGCTCGAGCTGCGCGGCTTCGAGATGCCGCCGCACCCGGACATGGCACTGGTCCAGGCGCTGCTGGTCCGGGCCCTGGTCGCCCGCTTCGCCGAGGAGCCGTACGGGGCTCCTCTCATTCGCTGGGGCACCAGCCTGCACGAGCGGTTCCTGCTGCCCCACTTCGCCATGGCCGACATCACCGAGGTCGTCGCCGACCTGCGCGCGCACGGCTTCGCCTTCGACCTCTCGTGGCTGGCGCCCTACCGGGAGTTCCGCTTCCCCCGGATCGGGCTGGCCCAGGTACCGACGGTCGGCGGGGGCGGGGTGGTGGAGCTCGAGCTGCGGCAGGCCATCGAGCCGTGGCACGTGCTGGGCGAGGAGTCGACGTCGGGGGGGACGGCCCGGTACGTGGACTCCTCGACCGAACGCCTCCAGGTCAGCGTCTCAGGCTTCGTGCCCGAGCGGCAGCTGCTGACCTGCAACGGCCGGCTGGTGCCGCTGGCCCCGACCGGGACTCCGGGGGAGTACGTCGCGGGCGTCCGGTACAAGGCCTGGAAGCCATGGTCGGCCCTCCACCCCACCCTCGACATCGACTCACCGCTCACCTTCGACGTGGTCGACCGGTCCAGCCGGGTCTCCCTGGGAGGCGCCACGTACCACGTGGTGCACCCCGGCGGCCGCTCGTACGAGACCCCGCCGGTGAACGCGTCCGAGGCCGAGGCACGGCGGGCGCGACGCTTCGAGATCTCGGGCCACACGCCCGGCGAGATCGACGTGGACGCGCTCGAGACCGCGGAGGCCTGGCGGGCCTCGAGCCGGTCGGACTACCCGCTGACCCTGGACCTACGGCGGGGGACGGGAGCGGGACCAGGTCCCGTGCGGGGCCCGGGATGAGCGTCCTCGCCCGCTACCTGGCCACCGCCGGGCAGGCGGACGTGCTGAGCGGCGAGCCCGGCTTCGACGAGCTGGTCGGACCAGAACGGCGAGCCGCGGCGAGGCTGGAGCGGAGTGCTGGCTGGGCTCGGCGACTTCGCCGACGCGGATCTCGCCCACGCGTCCGCGGAGGTGGCCCGCCTGCTGGAAGACGACAACGTCACCTACACCCCGAGCCCGAGCGCCGGCGTGTCCGTGGTCGACGACGGCCCTGCCGGGGCGGCCGCCGGCCTGGCCGAGCCGCGGCCCTGGCGGCTGGACCCGCTGCCGCTGGTGCTGGAGGACCGCGAGTGGGCCACGCTGGAAGCGGGCCTGGTGCAGCGGGCCGAGCTGCTCGACGCGGTGCTGGCCGACCTGTACGGCCCGCGCCGGCTGCTCGCGTCCGGGGACCTGCCACCGGCGGCGGTGCTGGACCACGAGGAGTACCTGCGGCCCGTGGTCGGGGTGCCAGCCGCGCAGCAACGGCTGTTCCTGATCGCCGCCGACCTGGGGCGAGACGCGGCGGGCGGCTGGAAGGTGATGTCGGACCGCACCCAGGCGCCGTCCGGTGCCGGCTACGCCATGCAGAACCGGCGGGTCGTCTCCCGGGTGCTGCCCGAGGTCTACCACGCCGCCCACCTGCACCGGCTGACGCCGTTCTTCCAGGCCATGCGCACCGCCCTGATCGAGGCGGCACCCCGAGGCGTCGAGGACCCGCGGGTCGTCGTGCTGAGTCCGGGGCCGCACTCCGAGACCGCGTTCGACCAGGCCTTCGTGGCCTCGCTGCTGGGTTTCCCGCTGATCGAGGGCAGTGACCTGACCGTCCGCGAGGGCCGGGTGTGGCTGCGCGGGCTGGGTCGGCTCGAGCAGGTGGACGTCATCCTGCGCCGCGTCGACTCCGTCTGGACCGACCCGCTGGAGCTGCGTCCCGGCTCGCGGCTCGGCACCACCGGACTGCTGCAGTGCGCCCGGCAGGGGACCGTCACCGTGGTCAACGCCCTGGGCTCGGGCATCCTCGAGAACCCCGCTCTGCTGCCCTTCCTGCCCCGGCTGGCCGAGCGGCTGCTGGGCCAGCCGCTGAGGCTGCCCTCGGTCGACACCTGGTGGTGCGGCGAGCCGGCGGGACTCTCGCACGTGCTGGCGCACCTCGACGACCTCGTGGTCCGGCCGATCAGCCGGGGCCACGGCCGCAGCGTGCTCGGCGGGGCCCTCGACGCGGCGCAGCGAGACCGGTTGGTGGCCCGGATCGCTGCCGCCCCGCACCGTTTCGTCGGTCAGGAGGTGCTGCCGCTGTCGTCCGCGCCCACCATGGTCGGCGGCACCCTGGCGCCCCGCGACGTCGTGCTGCGCTCGTTCGCGGTTCGCAGCGGCCGTTCCTACACCGCCATGCTGGGTGGGCTGGCACGGGTGTCCGAGCTCGGCGCACGCACGGGACCTCTGGTCACCGCCGCGGACGGCGGACTGGCCAAGGACGTCTGGGTGGTCAGCAGCGAGCCGGTCGTGCCGAGCCGCGTGGTCGCGCCCCGGCAGGCCGCGGAGCGGATCGGCCCGTCCGCGGTGCCCGTCGCCCCGGCCGCCCTGGTGCCCCGGGTGCTCAGCGACCTCTTCTGGTTCGGCCGTTACGCCGAACGCTCCGAGGACCTGCTGCGGCTGGTGCTCGCGACGCGGACGCTGGCGATCGAGACCGACCTGGACACCACCCACGGTCACGCCCTGGAGGTGCTGCTACAGGCGGTCACCCACGTCAGCACGGCGTACCCGGGCTTCCTGAGCTCCTCCACCCAGCTGATGCCCGAGCTGCGCGCGATGCTGCTCGAGCGGCAGCGCCAGGGCACGGCTGGGCACTCCCTCGCGGCGTTGTCGCTGGCCGCGCAGGGCGTCCGCGACCAGCTGTCGGAGGACGTGTGGATGGTGCTGGCCGAGATCGACCGCGCGCTGGCCGCCCTGACAGCCAACCCGTACGACAGCGGTCTCCAGCTGACCGACGCGAGCGAGCGGGTGCTGTCGGGCCTGCTCGCCCTGGCGGGCATCGTCAGCGAGAACATGGTCCGCGACGCCGGCTGGTACATGCTCGACTCCGGGCGGGGGCTCGAGCGGGCGATGCAGGTGGTGGCACTGCTCAAGGTGACGCTCTGCCGGGAACGCTCGGTCGAGACCGACCGGATGGTCTCCGAGGCGGTGCTGACGGCGTCGGAGTCGATCGTCACCTACCGTCGGCGCTACCGCGGCCGGTCCGGGGTGGACGCCGTGGTCGAGCTGCTCGTCGTCGACCAGGACAACCCGCGTTCGGTGGCCTACCAGCTGCGCCGCATCCTCACCGATCTGCAGGCGATCCCCACCACGTCGCCGACGGCGCGGCCGCTGCGGCTGCTCGAGGCGCTCCTGGAGGACGTCCGGACCGCCGACCCGTCCGGCATGACCGACGCGGCTGAGGGCCGCAGGGTCGGGCTGGAGCTGTTCCTCGCCGGCCTGCACGAGCAGCTGCGGGACCTGTCGGAGGCGATCCGGGCCCAGTACCAGCAGCCGCCCCCGACTCAGCAGCCGCTCTACCGGGCGTTGGGCGGTGCGGCATGAAGACCTACCGCATCCAGCACACGACCACCTACACCTACGACTCCGACGTCACCGGCAGCTACGGCCAGTTCCACCTGACCCCTCGTGACCTGGAGTGGCAGCGCTGCCTCGACCACGAGCTCGTCATCGACCCGCTGCCGGCGGACCTCTTCGTGCACGAGGACCTGTACGGCAACGCCCGGTCCTGGTTCCACGTCACCGAGCCGCACCAGCAGCTGGTGATCACCGCGATCAGCCACGTCGAGGTGGGCAGCCGGCAGCTGGACCCCGAGCGGCTGGCGCTTGCGTGGGAGCAGGCCCGCCCCTGCGAGCAGGTCGGCGATCCCGAGGCCTGGCTGGCCGCCGACTTCACCTACCCGTCCCCCTACGTCGAGGTGCCGCCGGGGATCGAGGAGTACACCCGGGTCTCCTTCACCCCCGGCCGGCCGATCGGGGACGCGGTCGTGGAGCTGATGCACCGCGTGCACGGCGACTTCACGTACAAGTTCGGCTCGACGTCGGTCAGCACTCCGGTCAGCACGCTGCTGCAGAACCGGATGGGCGTCTGTCAGGACTTCTCCCACTTCATGGCCTCGGGCCTGCGCTCGCTCGGGCTCGCGGGCCGCTACGTCAGCGGCTACCTCGCGACCCGGCCCCCGCCTGGCAAGCCCCGGCTCGTCGGCGCCGACGCGAGCCACGCCTGGGTCGGCTGCTGGGTGCCCGGCGCCGGCTGGCTCTACCTCGACCCGACCAACGACAAGGTGATCGACGAGTCGCACGCCACCGTGGCCTACGGGCGCGACTACGGCGACGTCCCTCCGGTCAAGGGCGTCATCTTCACCGAGTCGAAGAGCTCCACGATGAAGGTCTCCGTCGACATGGCTCCCGCCGACCTTCCCTGAGAATCGACCCCTCGAAGAGCTGTTCCGGCGGCCTTGGCCCGAAAATGGATGTCGGGGGGTCGAAAGTCAGGGCCCGGCCTACCTGTGGACAGAGATTCCCTGTCCACAGTCACCGGGAGGGCCGCACAAGCCGGTGCCGCGTCCTGAACCTCCCTGGCATGACCGCCACACCCTTCTCCGACGCCCACGGCCTCGTCGTCCGCCGTGAGGTCCCGCAGCAGTCCGGCACCATCGACTGGCTGCGCCGGACCGGCCGGCTCGTGACCGTACTGCCGGGGGTCTACGCCACCCCCGAACGCGCTGGCGTCCCCGCCGTCCGGATGCGGGCCGCCTGCCGCTCCTACCCGGACGCCGTGCTCACCGGTGCAGCAGCAGCCCGCAGTTCGTTCTGGCCGGGAGCGCCGCTGCCGGTGATCGAGGTGGCCGTCGGCCGCAAGGTCGCACCGCAGCCGGGCTTCGTGCTCAGCCGGCGGGTGGTCCCACCGGAGCTGGTGGTCGAGGAGGCCGGCCTGCGGTACACCGCGCCGGCGCTGACCGCCATCGACCTGGCCACCGCCGACTGCGCCGAACCCATCGACCGAGCGCTGCGGAGCCGTACGGCCACCCTGGCCGGGATGTACGAGGCTCTGGCTGCCAGCGGCTACCGCCGAGGCAACGCCGACCGGCGGCGGTTGCTGCTCGACTCCCGCGACCAGCCGTGGTCGGAGGCGGAGCGACGCGCCCACCGGCTACTGCGAGCGGCCCGGCTGCGGGGTTGGCGGGCGAACCGGCCTGTGGTGGTGAGCGGCAGGCTCTACTACATCGACATCGCCTTCGGCGGATCGAAGCTGGCGGTGGAGATCGATGGTCGGCTGCACGAGCTGGACGAAGACCTCTTCGAGTCCGACCGCTGGCGGCAGAACGCGCTCGTCCGCGCCGGCTGGCGGGTCCTCCGCTTCACGTGGGCCATGATCGTCGACCATCCCGAGCTCATGGTGCAGGAGATCCGGTTCGCCCTGAGAAGCGACCGCTCGAACGGCTGAATCGCGCCGATCAGCCGGACTGATGCCGTCGAGGGGTCGAAAGTCAGGGTCCGCTGGAGCTACTCGTCGTCGCCGGAGAGACCGGCCCAGATGTCCTTGCACTCGGGGCAGACGGGGAAGCGCTCAGGATCGCGGCTGGGCACCCAGACCTTGCCGCACAGCGCCACGACGGGGGTGCCCATGACCATGGCCTCGGTCAGCTTCTCCTTGGGCACGTAGTGCGAGAAGCGCTCGTGGTCACCCTCCTCGACCCGCAGGTCGGGGCGCTCGGCCACGCGCTCGTCGACGATGGTCTCGGCCCCCGGGCTCAGTTGCTGGCTCACGCGGGTCAGTCTAGACGTGGGGCGCCCCGAGAGACAGATTCGCGGTCCCCGCCCTCGTGGTGCTGAACTGAGGAGATGTCTGCCTCCGACCCCGTTCCCCCCGCGCACCGCGGGAGGGCGGTCGACCGTAGGGCCACTCCGTCGGCCGCGCCGGTCTCGCGGCGCCAGCTGGTCATCGGGATCTGCACCACCGTCGTCGCCATCGCGTTCGAGACCATCGCCGTGGCCACCGCGATGCCGGTCGCCGCGCAGGAGCTGGACGGTCTGCGCTCCTACGCCTGGGCGTTCTCGGCGATCCTCATCGGCAGTCTGTCGGCGACCGTCGTCGGCGGTCGGCTGGCCGACCGGATCGGGCCGGCCAAGCCGTTCCTGGTCGGGCTGGCTGTGTTCGCGGTCGGTCTGGTCGTTGCCGGTACCGCCTCCACCATGCTGCAGCTGATCATCGGCCGCTTCGTGCAGGGTCTGGGCAGTGGAGCGCTCAACGTGTCGATCTTCGTCTGCGTCGCCCAGGTGTTCAGCGCCATCGAACGGCCGCGGATGTTCAGCTACATCTCGACCGCCTGGATCTTCCCGGCCTTCGTCGGCCCGCCTGTTGCGGCCTGGCTGACCCGCACCCTCAGCTGGCACTGGGTCTTCTTCGCCGTCATCCCGCTGGTCGCAGTGGGTGGGGCGATGGTGCTGCCCACGATGGTCGCGCTGATGCGCTCCTTCGTCCCGAGCGCGCCCGAACCCGGCCGCCGGCCTCCCGCGCCGCTGTGGTCCGCCCTGGTCGTGGCCGTGGGGGCGGCGGCCCTCCAGCTCGCCGGCCAGCGGCTGGACCTCCTCGCGATCGGGCTGCTCGTCGTCGGGCTGGTCGCGCTGCTGGTCTCCCTGCCCCGGCTGATGCCGCCCGGGTTCCTCCGGCTGCCGCGAGGCATCTCCCAGGTGATGGTGGTCCGAGGTCTGCTGCCCGGTGCCTTCTTCGGCGGCGAGGCCTTTCTCCCGCTGATGCTGGTCGAACAGCGCGGCGTCGCCCTGATCCTGGCCGGCGCCACGCTCACCTCGGGGGCCGTCGGCTGGACGGCCGGCTCGTTCGTCCAGGCCCGGCCGTGGCTGCCGTTCCGCCGCGACCGGCTGATCACCGTCGGCTGCCTGGCGGTGGCTGTCGGGCTGGTCGTCGCGGCCGGTCTGGCCTTCTCCAACGCCGGTCCGTTCTGGCTTGTCGGGGTGGGCTGGGTCCTTGCCGGCTTCGGCATGGGGCTCTCGGTCTCGAGCACCTCGCTGGCGGTGATGACCCTCTCGGAGGAGGCCGAGCAGGGCCGTAACGCGTCGTCGCTCAACCTCTTCGACGCACTCGGCTCCAGCGTGTTCGTCGGCATCGCCGGCTCTGTCTTCGCCGCGCTGCACACCAGCGGAGACCTGCCGCGGACGTTCGGGACGCTGCTGGCCACCATGGCCGTGGTCGCGCTGCTGGCCGCTTTCGCGTCGCTGCGGATCGGGGCGGTTCGCAACGAGTTCGCCCCCCGATGACTGCGTAAACTCCTCGGGTGTCCGTTTCCCCCCAGCCCTCCTCGGGGCCAGCGGCCGAGGCGTTCACCGCCACCACCGGGCTCCCACCGGCCTTCCCCGCACGCGCGGCCTGGGGGACGGCTAAGAACCTGCGCGCCTGGCAGACCGCCGCGCTGGCGCAGTACCTGGACACGAACCCGCGCGACTTCCTGGCCGTCGCCACACCGGGTGCGGGCAAGACCTCGTTCGCGCTGACCCTGGCCGCCCACCTGCTCTCCCGGCGGCAGATCGACCGGATCATCATCGTGGCGCCGACCGAGCACCTGAAGACACAGTGGGCCGAGGCTGCGCACCGGATCCACCTGGCGATCGACCCGGCGTTCGGGGTCAAGCAGGGCCGGGCCAGCCGGGACTTCGTCGGCATCGCCCTCACCTACGCCGGGGTGGCCGCCAACCCCCTGGCCCTGCGGATCCGGACCGAGGGCTTCAAGACCCTGGTCATCCTCGACGAGGTCCATCATGCGGGGGACGCGCTCAGCTGGGGCGAGTCCGTCCGGGAGGCGTTCGAGCCGGCCACCCGCAGGTTGATGCTCACCGGCACCCCGTTCCGCTCCGACGCCAACCCGATTCCCTTTGTCCGCTACGAGCCGGACTCCTCCGGCGGGCTGCGCTCGCGCCCCGACTACAGCTACGGCTACACCGAGGCGCTGGCCGACGGCATCGTGCGCCCGGTGCTGTTCCTGGCTTACTCCGGTGAGATGCAGTGGCGGACCAGTGCCGGCGACGAGGTTGCCGCCCGGCTCGGCGGCCCGATGACCAAGGACCTGGCCAGTCAGGCGTTGCGGACAGCGCTGGACCCGCAAGGCTCGTGGATGCCGGCTGTGCTCAGGGCTGCCGACACCCGTCTGACCGAGATTCGCAGCCACGTGCCCGACGCCGGCGGCCTGGTCATCGCCACCGACCAGACGGCGGCCCGCGCCTACGCCGACCTGCTCCGCAGCATCACCGGCCGTAAGCCCGTGCTGGTCGTCAGCGACGAGCCGCAGTCGAGCAAGAAGATCACGGCCTTCGCCGAGAGCGACGCCCGCTGGATGGTGGCCGTGCGGATGGTGTCTGAAGGCGTGGACGTGCCGCGGCTCGCGGTCGGGGTCTACGCGACTTCTACGGCGACCCCGTTGTTCTTCGCCCAGGCCGTCGGCCGGTTCGTCCGCGCCCGCAGTAAGGGCGAAAGTGCGTCCGTCTTCGTACCCAGCGTGCCGAGCCTGCTGCTCTACGCCTCCGAGATGGAGCGCGAGCGCGACCACGTGCTGCGGGCCGCGACCGAGGTCGACGAGTCGGAGCTGCTGGTGGCGGCCGAGCGCACCCTCACGGAGGCGGACGGGGCCGAGGGGGAGTTCGCCGCCCTGGGCAGCGAAGCCGACTTCGACCGGGTCGTCTTCGACGGCGGCGAGTTCGGACTGACCGCTCAGGCTGGCAGCGACGAGGAGCAGGACTACCTTGGGCTGCCCGGGCTGCTCGAGCCTGACCAGGTCAAGGAGCTGTTACGCCGGCACCAGGCCAACCACCAGTCCAAGGCTCCGTCCGGTACGCCCGAGGGAGCGCCGGCCCTCAGCACTCACGAGGAGCTGCGCGGCCTGCGCAAGGAGCTGAACGGGCTGGTCGCCGCCTGGCACCACCGGACCGAGCAGCCGCACGGCGTCGTCCACGCCCAGCTCCGGAGCGCGTGCGGGGGACCACCCACCGCCATCGCCAGCGCTGAGGAGCTCCGGGAACGGATTGACCGCATCCGCGACTGGGCGACGGGCAAGAAGGTGGGCTGACCAACCTCCACCCGGCGACACGGCAGCTCTCGGCTGCACCGCTGCGCGGCAGCCTCGGCCAGCCTCGCTATATTTGATGTATCGAAGCCGTAACGGCGACGTGTCACAGCGGCTGGCGACAGGCAGAGCCCAGGAGGCAACGTGCAGAGCAGCGCGATGAAAGTGTGTGACTGCGGTCACAACGCGGAGACCCACCAGCATTATCGGGTCGGCAGCGACTGCGGCATCTGTGGGCATTCGACGTGTCACCGCTACCCGCACCGACCGGTCGAGTGGATCCGCCTGCATCGCTGGTTCCGTACCGAGGCAGCTGCGGAAGCGACGCCCCGCGCCGACCTCCGTCTCGTCAAGTAACAGGTCGAGCCCCCCAAACAACCTGCTGTCTCGACCCAGTGCGGCTGCCCGGCCTGCGTACCCTCTGCGGAGCTGCCAAGCCTCTACGGCCGGCACTGCAGACCACCGCCGAGCCGTGCTGACCGGATCCCTCGGACCGTCTCAACCACCCACGGCTCCTTCGCCTCGCCGCTAGAATTGTTCAGCGTCCCTCGTGGGCAGAGGTCTGGACAGGAGGGCTCGTGAGTTCCCGCACCGATCCTGTCTGCGTCTGCGGACACCCGACCAGTGCCCACCAGCACTACCGCCGCGGTAGCGACTGCGCCCTCTGCCTGCGGCCGCGGTGTCCGCGATTCCGTCGCGCCACAGGGCTCCTCGGCTGGCTTCGGCGATGATCGCTCACAGCTCCCGCTGAGGGAGCAGCCGTTGGCTCGGGTGCGGTGCTAGCGACCACCGCGGGAGCACGGTGTGGGTGTGGCCGCGGCCCAGCCGGAGCGACTGGCGGGTGAAGAAATAACGCCGGAAATGTGTGAGTCTCGTTTCATTCACCTCTGTATCGCCACGCCGGTGAAGGAAGTTCTGTACGCTGCACGAGCAGGCTTGAGCCGATGCCCGGTAGCGGTGCGCAGGCTGATTCAGACTCGGGGGAGCGCATGAGGAACATGGTAGACCGACCGACGGTGAGCATCGTCGTGCCGGCGAAGAACGAGGCCGCGAACCTGCGGGAGGTGCTTCCGCGCCTGCCGGACGTGCACGAAGTCATCCTCGTGGACGGTAACTCGGTCGACGGGACCGTCACGGCAGCCAGGGAGACGCTGCCCTCGATCCGCGTGGTCCGCCAGACCCGCAAGGGCAAGGGCAACGCCCTGTCCTGCGGCTTCCTGGCGGCGACGGGCGACATCATCGTGATGTTCGACGCGGACGGCTCGGCCGACCCGGAGGAGATCAGCCGCTTCGTCGATGCCCTGAAGGGTGGCGCCGACTTCGCCAAGGGTTCTCGGTTCGCCGACGGCGGCGGGAGTGACGACATCACCGGTCTGCGCTCGCTCGGCAACGCCTTCCTGAACATCACCGCCAACTGGTTGTTCGGCACGAAGTTCACTGATCTCTGCTACGGCTACAACGCCTTCTGGCGCGACCTCGTCCCCGTTCTCGACCTCCCCGACATCAAGCTCGACCCTCCTGCCAACGGCATGCTCTGGGGTGACGGGTTCGAGATCGAGACGGTCATCAACTGCCGCTTTGCGGCTGCCCGCGTGGCGACCGTCGAGGTGCCGAGCATCGAGCTGCCGCGCATCCACGGAGAGACCAACCTACGGACGTTCCGGGACGGCTTCCGCGTCCTGCGCACCATCATGTCGGAGCGGCGTCGGGTCCGACGGGCCCAGACCGGGGTTGTGAGCCTGGACGAGCACCGTCGCCTGCATCAGGCACGGCGCGCCTTCGTCGAGAGCCGCGACGTCGGCTGACGCCGACCGCCGCCATTCCTCACGCAGCCCACCCGGGCTGCTACGCGTCCCGCGGCGTGGGTTGCTTCACTCGCCGGTTCATCTGGGGACGCGGAGCGCGTACGGTGACGGTCCGCCACTCGCGCGACACCGGTGCGCTTCGGGTATCACCTCTTTGGCGTGCCATCTGAGCCTCGTAGACGACCGGCGTGCCCGTATGAGGCGACGGTCGTCGGTGAGCGAGCGGCGCTGAGCTCAGGCTGCCGCCGGTACCCGTTCGCTCCTGCTCGCCAGCCGGCGCGCCGCGAGAGGGCTCGGCATCATGATGCTCAGCGGCAGGCGGAAGTGGTGACAGCTGCAGCCCGGGCGCGAGCAGTCGCTCCCCGGACGGTAGTGCTCGTGAGCGGCTTTCGCGTCGCCGCACCGGCAGGACCTGACCTTCAGTGTGTTCATGGCTCCACCATGCCGGTCGGGTTCAACGTCACCGCGACGCGAGAATGACGCGAGGGGAAACTCTCGACGACACCTGCGACATACAGCTCAACCAAGAAAACGGCGGCTGGGCCCTGAGACCCGAGACCAGACGAGTCACCACCTGGTCACGGCGTGGAAACAAACGCCCGCCGTCAGCCATGGGCTGGACGAGCGGGCGTCTGGATCGGGGTCAGCCTCGGGGTGTGCAGGCGGGTCTCGCGGCGGTGGAGCCAGCCAGCCGTGCCTGCGCGCTCAGCGCTTGTAGATGCGCACCCAGGCGATGCTCATGGTCGTCTTCTTCGGCGCGCGACCCTTGGGCAACCAGTCGAGCTGAGCCGCCAGGTGCATCTTCCCTGAGGGCAGGTGGCTGCGGTTAGTGTCCTTGAACCAGCGGACGCCGTCGATGTAGCCGGTGATGTGAGTCGGGGTCCACTCCACGGCGTAGTTGTGGTACTTCGTCATGTCGATCGCCTTCACCGCCGACGTCTGGAGAGGCTTGCAGCCGTAGTGCAGGAAGAACTTGACGAGCTTCGGGTCCTTCGTGCTCTCCGCGAAGTCGACCTCGGGACACTTGCCGTTCTGCACCTGGTGCCAGAGCATGAGGTTCGGGTGGTACTGCGGGTCGCGCTTGCTGGTCTTCATGCGCGCTTCCCAGCGTCCGTACTTGACGTCGTAGCGATGCGACATGCCCCCGGTGGCGCCGGCCGAGGTGCCCGTGACAGTGGCGACGTGCCCATCGACCTTCCAGGCCGAAGGCGTCCGCTTGCCCCGGCCATGGTGGCCCTTGCTGTCGTAGAGCGCCCATTTGCTACTCGCCGGCTTGCCCTTGTACGTGAACTCGTCGCCCGCTACCACCTTGCCCCAGCCGTAACGTTGGGCCGCGGTCCGCGGGACCGCTTTTGCCTTCGCCGCCGAGACCACCGTGGGCTGTTCGACCCGAGCCTCAGCCACTGGCATCGGCACCGACACCGCCAAGGACAGCCCAAGCACGCCGAGCGCTACAGCGATCGAGCGCCTCGACGTGATTCGCGCATGGTGGTTCATCTGTTCTCCCCTGACGATGGTGGCTGGCGATGCCCGAACTCTGGTCGGGACGACCTGCGACGAGATTTCGTCCTGATCGCCGAACGGGGACTGTATCAAACAGAAACCACCTCCAGCAGCCGGATGAACGTCCTCAGGCCCAAAAGTGGCTCATCCCACACGCTGCCCTACTGATCGAGAAGCGACCCGGGAGCAACACCAAAAATGATGTGCGAAGACGTCACCCGCACGAAGGCAGAATCTGCTCATCCGGCAGTGGAGCCCGGGGAGTCGAGTTATTCTAGCCATCTGACCAGCGCCAATGAAGTCGCTGTTGGGCTGGCACGGTTGGTCGACAGGTGACTGGTGGCGAGCTGGGGTGGCAACCGTGTGCGGTGGACCTTGGGGCTGCCGTGGTCCGACCTGGTCGCAGCACGGCTCTTCACCTCCGGCTCAGCCTGAGCCAGAGTCCCATTCCGAATTCAGGGCGCTCACAGGTGGGCAGCACGTCAAAGCCCGGCAACGACAGCCCTGTCATCTACTGGAAGACGAACAGTGACACTCGCAGCTCAGCAGGCCTCGGAGAACGAGCGGAAGGAAGGCGACTGGTTCCCGGGAGTTTCCGACCCGCCCGAAGCCGGGCCCATCCGCCGCGAACGCTGGCCGGCGTTGCTCTGCCTCGACGTCGTCGCGGCGGTTGTGGTGGCCCTGCTCTCCCTTCGGGGTTTGCGGACGGCTGACCTGGGTGGCTACGGCTTGCCGCCGGCCCTGCCATTCGCGTGGTACGCCGCGTTGACGGTGCTGGTGCTCGGGGCCGTGCTCGTGCTCTCCCTGCGGACCTTCATGTCCTGGTTGGCCGGCCTGTTCCTGGTTGGGTTCATCCTGGTGGTCAATGGCACGGGTGCCATCCTGGCCGACGCACCACGGTTCGCCTGGAGCTACAAGCACGTCGGTGTCACCAACTACATCACCCAGTTCGGTCAGGTCGAAGCCTCGATCGACATCTATCACCGCTGGCCAGGATTCTTCTCCCTGGCATCAACCTATGGTGCGGTGGCAGGTCTGTCCGACGCCGCCTCCTACGCGAAATGGGCAGGCTTGTTCTTCGTGCTGCTCGAAGCCCTGTTGGTGGTGGCGATCGCCCGCCTTCTTCTCAACAGCCCGCGGGCAGGCTGGGCGGCGGGCCTGGTCTTCGTGGCTATCAACTTCGTCGGTCAGGACTACTTCGCTCCGCAACCCTTCGCGTTCGTCCTCGCACTCGGCGTGCTCTGGATTACCCTCGCGCACTTCATGTCCGAGCCGCACGGACGTCTCGCTCGAGGCGGCCGCCGGCTGCTCGCCTTTGGCACGCGCTCGGGGGGGCCGGCGGAGCTCGCGCCACAGGTGGAGCCCATCTGGGGCCGACGGACAGCGACAGCTGTCGTCATGCTGCTTTTTGTCGCCATCGTGCCGTCCCACCAGCTGACGCCCTACATCGTGGTCGCGACGCTCGCGCTCATCGCAGTTGTCGGTGGTCTTCGGCCCCGCTGGCTGGTCCTGGTGTTCGCAGCGCTCGCGCTGTTCTATCTCGTACCCAACTTCAGCTACCTACAGAACACTTACCGCGTCTTCTCGGGCTTCGACCCCTTTGGTAATGCTGAGTCGGTCAACGCCCTCACCTACGTGCAACAGGGCAAGGTGTTGAACGTGCGTGCGGGCGAAGTGCTCACCGCTTTCTTCGGGCTGCTGGCCCTGGTCGCACTCGTGGTGTCCTGGCGTCGCAAGCGGGCTGGTGTCGTCTACGCGGCGCTGGCGCTGATCGCCCCCGCGTTCATCCTGGTCACCCTCCGGTACGGCGGGGAGGGCAGCCTTCGCGTGATCCTCTTCGCGGCTCCCTGGGCAGCCGTCCTGATCGGCTCCCTGGTCGTTGAGCGACGGCTGGAGCGCAACCTGCTGCTCGCTCCGGTCCTCATCGTCTGCCTGGGGCTGTTCCTGCCGGCCTACTACGGCGTCGAGCAGGTCAACCAGATTCCCAAGAGTGAGCTGACGGCCAGCGAGTTCCTCTATGCAAACGCGGTACCGCAGTCCGTGATCGTGCAGAGTGCCCCCAACTTCCCGACGAGGGTCGGTGCCCGGTACCCCGAGCTCCGGGGCGAGCGGAACACCGCTGATCCCGTCCTGACGCGGCGAGCCGAGTTCCGCCAGGCCGGCCTCGGACCAGCGAACGTCGCCGGAGTGGTGACGTTGATCCAGCGGTATTCCGCAGACGGGTACGTCGTGTTCAGCCAGAGCCAGGAAGCGTACGCCGAGACTTTCGGCGTCTCGTCTGTCACCGATCTCCGCTCGCTGGAGAGTGCGATGGTGACGTCGGGCAAGTTCAGCGTTTTCTACCAGAACGACACGACTCGGATCTACCAGCTGCTGGGCTGATCAGCGCGGCCGGCCCCGTCCTCTCGACCCGTCCAACCCTGCAGTGCTCATCATCACGGTGGGCAGGCACGCGTCACCAGGCTGCTCTGGTGCGCGCTGGCTAGAATGGGTTGGGCACGAGACCGCGAACAGCGTGAGGTCCACGGCGCTCCCACCTGGGGAGTGGCAAGCGCCGGTTTCCGAACCGCGAACCGCAGCCAGAAAGTTGAACCAATGCACCAGCGCAGCGCGACTGCGTCTCTCGTCGCCCTGGCCACCGTGGGGTCGCTCCTCTTCGCTTGTGCTCCAGTCCCGGTGACAGCTCCAGTCAGCAGCGGCACACCTTCTCCGGCTGGGGACGCGCCCAGCGGCGACATCCCGGGCTGGCACCAGACGTTCCGCGACGACTTCACCTCAGGCGACGTGGCTCTCGGTGCGTGGCCGGGCCAGTACGGGGACCGCTGGGACGCCTACCCTGAGCCTTGGCGCGACACCTCCGGCAACGGCATCTACTCACCGGAGCGGGTCCTGTCCGTCAAGCACGGCGTCCTCGACATGTATCTGCACAGCGAGGACGGACAGCCCTACGTCGCGGCACCCGAGCCGCGGCTGAACGGTCCCGACGGACGCGGACAGCAGTACGGACGCTACTCGGTCCGCTTCCGGGCCGACCCGGTCCCGGGATACAAGACCGCCTGGCTGCTCTGGCCCGACAGCAACCGGCGTCGTGAGGGCGAGATCGACTTCCCGGAGGCGAACCTCGACAGCACCATCAACGGGTTCGTCCACCGAGCCCATCCGGACCGGGGTCAGAAGAAGTTCGCCACCAACAAGACATTCGCCAAGTGGCACATCGCCACGACCGAATGGGTGCCGGGTCGGGTCACTTTCATCCTCGACGGAAAGGTGATCGGCACCTCGACGAAGGAGATCCCGAGCGAGCCCATGCACTGGGTCCTGCAGACCGAGACCGAGATCGACGGGCGCCGCCCTTCAGACTCAGCCTCCGGGCACGTCCAGGTCGATTGGGTGGTCGCGTACGACCGTCGTTGACGGCCTGTTCAGCTCTGGGGGGCGGAGGCCTGCGAGCCGGTCCGACGCCGGATCAGTCCCGTGCCCCGGCCGGTCTCATCACGCGAACGCAGAACGCGCCACAGGTCGAGTCCCAGCAGGATGAAGGACGCCGCGCCCAGCACCCCGGCCAGCGTCAACGGGTGCCAGATGCCGAGCCAGAGCGTCGCCAAGCTCGTGACCGTGCCGATGGCGAGACTGGTCAGGACAGCAACCAGGCACCAGGTGAAGAAGTCCCGCACCGGGATCAGCGTCAGCAGCGCTGCCCCAGGGAGCAGAACGCACGCGAGCAGCGCCAGCAACGGTCGCGCCTGGTGGAACGCCGGCACCGCGATGACCACGGCCAGCAGGACGGCCAGCACCAGCAGGGCCGCATCGGCCCGGAGTCGAAGCTGTGGGTTGCGCACGCAGCCCTTCCTTTCGTCAATGACGTCGCCTTCGCGAAAAGGCGGTGAACTGCCGCCTTCCGACGGCCCGGTGTCGGACTTCGCGCCCGGTTGGCAACCCCGTCCAGCCGAGCACACGTGAACGCCCATTCTAAAGGCTTTGCTTCGAACACGTGGCCGTTCGGCAGCAACCCTCACCCGCAGCCCTCGGGAGGCGGTTTGCCAGGAGGTGTCCACCAGCACCCGGTAGGCTTCGGTCACATGACCGCAGCCTCCTTGCGACAGTCCCGCTACGTACGCGGGGTCATCCGCGCCATCGGCGTCGAACGGGTGGTCAAGCTGGTCGGTCTGCTGCAGCTGCCGGTCGTCGGCCTGGTCGGCATGCTGATTCGACGGCTGCCACGTGACCCGGACCTCGTCGCCCTCGGTGCGCCCCTGGACCGTTTCGCGGACAACTCTGCCTATCTGTTCCTGCACTTGTCGCAACACCGGCGCGACCTGAGGCCGGTGTGGATCAGCGGGTCTCCTGAGGTCGTGGATCAGCTACGAAGCCGTGGCCACGCGGCCGAGCTGCGCTGGAGCTCCGGCGGGGTGCGCACGTGCCTGAGGGCCGGCAGCTTCGCTTACTCGGGCTACCGATCCGACGTCAACCACCTGCTGGCACCGGGGGCGGTTGCGATCTCCCTCTGGCACGGGATCGGCATCAAACGGGTTGGCGGTGGCGTCGGGGACGTGGCCCCCACCGCTTCGAGGACCCTCCTCGGTCGTTTCTCCGACGCGGCCAAGGAACAACCAGCGGACTTCTTCCTGTCCTCCACCGACTACGTCACCCGAGAGATCTTCAGTCCCGCGTTCGGCACTCCACCGGAACGCTGCTGGGAGCTCGGCTACCCGCGCAACGACCACCTCGTGGCCGGTACCTCCCCCCCGGAGGAGCTGGTGGCCTCGGCCGAGATCGCCGACCGGCTCGCGGCTGCGGCCGCGGTGATCGGGGTCTTCCTGACCTGGCGGGGCGACCGCGTCGACGACGCGATCGACGAGGAGCTGCTACTGCGCATCGCCGCCCTCGCCGCTCGGCACGGGGCTGTCGTGGCCTACAAGGCGCACTACAACATGCAGCCGACCGCCGTGCTCGCCGAGAACTGCGTCCTGTTGCCGCCCACGGCGGACCTCAACGCCTACCTCGGCCACTGCGACGTGCTCGTCACCGACTACTCCTCGGTAGCGGCTGACTTCCTGTTGATGCGGCGACCGGTCGTCTACTTCATGCCGGACCTCGAGGAGTACGCCCAGCGGCCGGGCTTCTACTTCCCGCCCGAGCAGATGCCGGGGATGCTCACCCGGGATCCGGAGGCAATGCTCAGCGCTGTCGAGGAAGCCGTGGTGTCGCCGCAGCCGTGGTCAGTGCAGGACGAGGACTTCGTCAGGATGCTCTGGGGGGACCGACCCGGCCCGGCCTCGGCGGCCGTCACCGATGCCCTCAGCGCGGCGATGAACGCACGCTCCTAGGACAGAAAGGCCGATCTGCGAGGGTCGCTGATCTCGCCGACCAGTCTGGAGAAGTAGGACCGGATGAGGTGCAGTCGGGCCGGCAGCGCGAGCGCGCTGCTGCGGTCGACCCCCTGGTGGCGTACGGCCCAGCGCTGCGACACCTCCTGCAGCAGCAGCGGCCGCAGCAAGGGCGACACGGGCTCGCCGCCGTAGTAGGCGCTGAGGAACACCGAGGTGAGCTCGTGGCGCAGCTGCGTCGCCCTCGGTAGGGCTCCGAGCGCGACGAAGAGCGAGCGGTCCCACAGCATCAGCAGGAACCGGGCGAGGTCGTGCTCCGGCCAGCCGTAGTCGGTCAGTTCCGGGTCGAGCAGGTAGACCCGGTCGCCGTCGAGCAGCACATTCTCCGGCGCCCAGTCGCCGTGGAGGAGGACCATCCTCCCCGAGACACTGCGCTGGCCACTGGGGCGGTACCAGTCGTCCCGGGAACGCACGCCGATGGACCCCAGAGCCTGACGAGACGTCGCCGCCGCGCCCCGCTCCACCTCGACCAGGTCGACCGGCTCGGGCTCGCGAGGGCTGTTCGTGTGCAGGTGGCGCAGCGCCAGAGCTGCCGTTCGGACGCCCTCGCGCAGCGCGGCGGGACGGAGCAGGGCCGAGGGGACCGCCAGGTCCCACACCGACCTGCCCCCGACGAACTCCATCACCAGCGCCTCGAGCTCGGGGAGCAGCGCGACCGGGCGAGGTGCGGTGAACCGGGCTTCGCCCGCGGCCAGGAAGTCGTAGAGGCGCTGCAGCGCCGCGTACTGTTCGGCTGCGTCCATCGGGGCCCGGATGCCGAGACGACCAGCGTCGGTCGCGGGACACTTGACCACCCATGAGCTCGCGACCGAGCCCCCGTCCTCAACTCCTACGACGTAGATCGAGGAGCGGCGGCGCACGATACGTCGCGCCACGGCGAGCGTGCCTGAACTGCTTCCTCCAGCGTTGAGAGCGCGTTCGAGAGTGACCAGGAGCTCGCCCTCATCGAGCATGGAGGGCACTGTTGACCAGCGATGTCAGGGCCAGCGTCACGTCGTCCGGCGCAGCCTGCCCGTCGACGGCGACCGCGCCCGGCACCCAGGCCACGAGCTCGTCGTAGCGCTGCGCCTGGTGGGTCAGCTGCACGGCGTTGTACTGCTCGGGCTTGCGCGCGTAGGCCTCAGGGCCCTCGACCCGCAGCAGGCACTCGACATCAGGGGCCGGGGCGAGCGCCAGGACGATCCGCGCGACCCAGGTCGGCGAGACGGTCGGATACCAGGTTTGAAGCTTGACGATCGTGTCGAAGCGGTAGCGGTCGACGACCACGACCTCGGTGGTCATCCGATTCATCCGACGACGCAGGCTGGTGCCGGCCGAGACCGCCGTGAGGGTGGCCACGATCCACCAGAAGATCCGTAACGGCAGTCCCACGTGTTGCGGTCGAGCCGCCTTCGCCTCAGCCGCAGCCGCCCGGTCAGCGATCTGGGCCGCGGTCAGCTGGGCGTCCGCGTCCATCCTCCCGCGCGGACCGAGCTTGACCCGGACGCTGGTCGGCAGCAGCTTCAGCATCGATCCGGGCCAGATGTCGAAGGGCACCCAGACGAGCTCGGTGTCGTGGTCCTCGCCCAAGGCGGCGGCCAAGGCTGCGGTCTGCTTGCTCTTGCCGGACCCGTCCAAGCCCGAGAGCGAGATCCGGAATGGTTCCGAACGCCTGCTAGCGGCCCGCTCGCCCACCACATCATTGGTCTCTGTGCTCATGGTCTTCCCCTTCACCTGTGCTGCTTTCCGCAATCCCGGCCGATCCGACCCCAGTCGCCACACCGCGGCATACAAAGTCTTGACAAGGTTTCCCCCGACGCTGTTCCTGGAGGGGAGGCGGCGCTTGATCCTGGAAATGATGTCAGAAACGCCAGCCGTTGTCCGGCGCTTCTTAGCGATCGGTACCTCGCCGGCCCCGGGTGCGGAGGCGGCCGCGACGTGGTTGAGGGCCGCCCAGTCACCTTGGCGCACGCACTCGATGATCCGGTCCGGGGTCCAGCCCTGCGGACACACCTCGCCGACGAGCACCTCTGCCTCACTGGGGCGGACCAGGTTGGGTAGAGCTGCCTCCAGCTCCCGTGCCCGACGTTCTTTCACCCCGCCCTTGTCCAGGAGGCAGTGCAGAACCACCGTCCAGAAGGTATCGGTCGCGGAGAGCTCGTAGCCGAGTCCGGCCCGGACTCGGCGCTGGAGGCAGCCGGCGGCGAGGGTCGTGGGCAGCTGGCCTCCGCGACCGTAGATCAGGTCCGTGACCACGTCGAGGGTGAGCCCGGGGCGCCGCGCCGTCGATGGTCGGAACCAGTAGAACCGGTGCCAGCCCTGCAGCCACCCGGGCAGCGGCACGCCGCCGAGCCGTACCACCGTCTCGGTGAAGGCGCCGAGGTCATCGCGGGCGACCAGCAGGTCCACGTCCCGCTCGAGGTTGCTCAGATCAGCGCCACCCCGCAGCACGCTCCACCGGACCCCGCGCTCCTCCAGCGCAGCGGCCACCTGCTCCAGCAGGACGGGCGTGGTCTTGTTCGTGGTGCTCATGACGGTTCTCCAGTCGACGCGTTCTCGCGGGGTCTCCACTTCATCAGTCGGCGCAAGGCGACGCTGCCGCTCAGCACCTGGGAGCCGAGCCATCCCATCGCCATGCCCTTGACCCCGAAGTGCGGGGCCAGCAGCACGGCCAGACCGAGGCCGACGATGAAGTTCTGCGCACGGAGGCGCACGATGAATCCGATCTGCCCGTGAGCCCGTGCTTCGGCGATGGCGAAGGTCGCGAGGCAGCGGGGGATGCCGGCCAGCAGCAGGAGGCGCAAGGTGAGGACACCATTCGCGCGGTACTCGGCACCGTAGAGGCTGAGGATCTGGGGCGCGAGGATGGCCCCGACAACGGCCACCGTGCCCACCAGGAGCAGTCCGTGCCGCAGCGCGGTACGCCGGAGAGCGCTCGGGTCGCCTCCGTAGGAGGTCTCCACCGTGAGAGCGGTGCCCATGTTGCTGGCCAGCAGGTCGACGGTGGAGCTGGTCTGCCAGGCGATGGCGAACACGGCGGCACCGATCGAGGGCAGCAGCTCCAGGGCGATCACCGGGAGCAGGAAGGTCGATCCGACGAGGAAGAGGTATCCCAGGTAGTCCAGGGCGAGCCTGGACACGGCCTTGCGGGGCAGGGCGGCGGGAGCGACTATCGGCGGCGGTGGTCGGCGGAAGATCAACACCGAGACGACGGGGACCAAGATGACCAGCGGGATGAGCCAGCTGGCGAAGATGCCCAGGCTCGGCAGCAGGATCATCAGCGGAAACAGCAGGAGAAGCTTCGCTGCGCCGAACGTCGCGTTCTCGACCGGGATCAGCTTCTGCCTGCGAAGCGAGATGAGGGCGGCATCCTGCATGGCGAAGATGTTGTAGATGAGGAGTCCGCCAGCGAAGAGCAGCAGGTGGGCCGGCGTGGGCAGGGCACGTGACAGCTCGCTCAGGTGCGGCAGCACCAAGAAGATGAAGACTGAGAGAACCAGCAGGGCGAACCCGGTGATGACGCCGTAGACCTTGGCGATCGTCCGGCGAGCCCGGTCGCGGGCTCGTGGCACGATCACCGGCAACGTCTGGTTGAGGTTGAGCTGGGTGACCCCCGAGAGCGTGGTCAACGCGGCCAGGATGGCCGAGTTGGTCGCAACCGTCTGGGTGTCGTAGAGCCGTGCCGCCATCATCCAGTAGAGGATCCCGAGCACGCCGTTCGAGCCGATGTTGATGAGCAGGGGAAGGGAGGTGCGCGCGAGCGGATCGTTGAACAGCTTGTGCTTTTGGGATCGGACCCGTTGCCAGACCGTGGGGGACGTCACCACACGATCGCTCCGGAGGCCGGCACAGCCCGCTCGTCGGGGCCCGTCGAGCGGGTGAGCGGAACGGCCGAGCGGCGCGCACGCCTGCAAGTACTGGTCATCGCTCCTCCGTTGCGAGATCGCCCAACGGATCGTCCGCGCGGCGGGACGGTCGAGCACGAGGCCGGCTGGTCCGTCGTCGGGCCACCGAGCCTGGTCGATGTTACAGGCGTTCCCGCGATCACGAGCCAACTTGGCGCGTCCTGCCGGGCTGCTGGTGTCCGGCTCCGCCTCCATGGGTGGAGCCGGACGCGGAGCCCGGAGAGATGCGCGTCGGTTTGCGTCCCGGCCGGACCCGGCGTGGCTAAACTCCATCCGTCCGTCCCTCCGGAGAGAGTTGCTCGTGTCCGCGCCTACCACCGCCGTCGTCGTCTGTGCCTACACCATGGAGCGTTGGGACGACCTCGTCGAGTCGCTCGCGTCGGCGGGGAGTCAGACGCCCCCGCCAGACGAGCTCTGGCTCGTCGTCGATCACAACCCCGAGCTCTTGGAGCGTGCCTCCCACGAGCTCGTCTCGCTCCTACCTGCCCTGCAGGTGATACCCAACGGGCGCAAGAAAGGACTGTCGGGCGCGCGGAACACCGCGGTCGAGCAGGTGCGGAGCGACGTGGTCGTCTTCCTCGACGACGATGCGGCGGCCGGCGACGGATGGCTCGGCGCTCTGCTGGCGGGCTATGCCGACGACAGCGTGATCGCCGTGGGAGGCTCAGCGGCCCCGCGCTGGCCGGCCGGGGCGGAGCGGCCCACGACGCTGCCGCGAGGAGCCGACAGCACCCGAGGAGAGCTGGACTGGATCGTCGGCTGCACCTATGCCGGGCAGCCTGAGGTGCTTGAACCCGTCCGCAACCTCATGGGTTGCAACATGTCGATGCGCAGGCTCGTCTTCGAGCGAGTCGGCGGCTTCTCCGAAGAACTCGGGCGGGTGGGCAAGACTCCGCTGGGTTGTGAGGAGACGGAGCTGTGCATCCGTGCCCGCCGCGCCTTCCCAGCCAGCCGGATCATGTTTGAGCCGCAGGCCCTGGTCCGGCACCACGTGAGTGCCGATCGACTGACCTGGAGCTACCTGCGGCGCCGCTGCTTCGCCGAGGGCGTCTCCAAGGCCGCGGTCGCTGCGCTGGTGGGTCGCGACGACGCGCTCGCGACCGAACGGACCTACGCCAGCCAGATCCTCCCGGCCGCTGTGGTGCGGCAGCTTCGCACCGGTCTCGTCCCGCTCTCCACCCGTCGTTCCCAGCAGCTGGGCGGTGCGGTCGCCGTCGTCGTCGCTCTGGCGAGCACCGTGCTGGGATTCGCGAGAGGACGAATCGGTTCCCGTCACCTGTCGGCGGCCCCGGTTGCCCACGTCGCTGTGCAGCCTTTCCGTCAGGCCTGACGCGAGCGGCTGCGTCTCGGTACGCATGCCCTGATCCGTCGCCCGCCCCCAGGGGCCGCGCACGCGGAGCCGGCACGACGCCCGGGGCGGACGGGCTGGCACGCCAGGATCCAGCGACCGTTTGTACGCGCGGCGAAAATCTCATGACGACTGTTTCTGCGTCGTATTTTCTGGACAGGGACTTTCTCCTTCACCGGGCTCCCGTTCTGCAGGACCAAGGTCGTGCTGCGGTTGGGCCCAAGGTCCTCAACGGCCCGCCAGTGGTCCTCAAAAAGGCCTAGGTAATTGCCTACACCCGATGGCGGTGTTGGAATTCTCTTATCGCTCGGGGATATCGAGATAGTTGTTCCGGACTACGCGTTCCGGCCCTCAGAAAAGGGTTCCCCCGATGAAGAAAATCCGATTGATCGCTTCCGCTGCCGTCCTTGCTGTCTGCTCGGCCGCCCTCACCACGGGCGCCTCCGCCGCGGTGAACCAGACCGAGTCCTGCACCGACAGCGCCAAGCACGTGTGGCGGGCCAAGGCCGTCTGGGCAGCCCCGTACGTCGCAGCAGACGGGGCCACCCGGGCTCGGGTGGACTTCGTGGGCTGGACCACCGCCGCGCAGAGCGTGCCGACCAAGGTGGAGGTCAAGAGCTCTCAGTCCGACGGCACGGTGCTGCAGACGCTGACCAACGACAGGGTGTTCGACTACAACGGCGGTACCACCTGGTTCCACCGCAACCCGGCCAACCCGCTGGCGGCGCCCGGGGGCAGCAAGGTCACCGTGGTCATCGGTGCGCGCGGCGCCACTGGTTGCCAGCTGACGTTCGTCCAGCCCAACGCCTCGACGCCTACTACTCCTGCCCCCACCGCACCGAAGCCCGCCGCACCGAAGCCGACCGCAACCGAAGCCGCGGCCACCCACGCCTGGGGCACTCCTTACGCCAGTGACGAGTTCACCAACGTGGGCGCTCCCGTCTCCGCCAAGTGGAGCATGTACAAGGGCCCGGGGCATGCAGGCAAGGGCAAGCGTCAGCCGGCTCAGTGGGCTGTCAACGGTTCCTACGCGCGGGCCACCGGGAACGGCGCCGGTATCACCGGAGGCATGTCGTTCAAGCCGGACCGTGGCTCCACCCAGGGGCGCTGGGAAGTCCGGATGCGCGTGCCCCAGCGCGACTCCGAATACCACCCGGTCCTCATCCTGTGGCCCGACGCAGGCCGGGTGGCGGCAAACCACTGCCAGGAAGTCGACTTCTCAGAGTCCACCGGCAACCCCAAGGTCAACCAGTTCTTCCTTCACACCGGCTGCTCGGGGCAGCAGGTCTATGCGAAGAAGTCGATCGACATGACGAAGTGGCACAACTACGCGGTTGAGTGGACCCCCACCCACGTGACGGGCTACATCGATGGCGTCAAGTGGTTCCACACCACGACCGCCACCCACATCCCGCGGGCCAGTGCGCACCTGACGATCCAGCTGGACTGGTTCCCCGACGGCACCGCCACCTCGACGTCCTACCTCGACGTCGACTGGGCCCGGGCCTACCGGATGTGACCCTCGGCCGAGCCAGTGCCGCGGTGGATCCCGTCCACCGCGGCGCAGCGGCGCCTCGAGCCGGTGGCCGGAACAGGTGCTGTCAGAGCCCCGAGCGCAGAAGATCTCGGATTGACCTGGCCTTCCCCGTCTGAGGTTCGCGAGGGGGGGTACCTGAACAGACCTGCCAACACCATCTAAGGAGTTCCATGAAGACGAATGTCGTCTCCCGTTCACTGCACGACGTCGGCCTCGCCGCCTGGTTCGGCGGTACCTTGGCCAACGCGGTCGCCCTCAACAAGGCCGCCGGTGCGGCTTCGGACAGCCGCTCCTCAGGCGCTGTCGTGAACACCGGCTGGGATGCCTGGACCCCGGTCAACGCCGCCGCCATCGGCGCGCACCTGGTCGGCTCGGTCGGTCAGCTCTCGGGCAACAAGTCCCGCATCTTCAGCCAGAAGGGCGTCGGCGCCATGTCGGTCGTCAAGACGGCCATCACCGTCGCAGCCCTCGGCGCCACCGGGTACAGCCGGCTCCTGGGCAAGAAGATCTCCGACCACGGAGCGGTGCCCGTCGAGGCCGGCACCGAGCCGCACGCCGCGACGCCGCCCGAGGTCGCGAAGGCCCAAGCCCAGCTCAAGCAGCTCCAGTGGGCCATCCCAGCGTTGACCGGGCTCCTGCTCGTGGTGAGCAGCTTCGCCGGCGAGCAGCAGCGGCCGACGTCGGTGCTGTCCGGCGTGACCGACAAGCTGGGCATCACCAGCTAGCTCGCGAAGCTCCGTCGAGCCCCTCGAGGAGGGTCCTGACTGTCATCTGCTTGTGGCGGTACCGTCAGGAAGACGACGTTTACACCGTAAACCGACGCCCGTCCGGGTCGTCATCTAGGAGGTATCTCGTGAGCTTGACCACAGACCAGGCGCGCGCCGTCGCCGGAGCAGGCGGCGACGTCCTGAGCAACAGCGGTGACAAGATCGGCAGCATCGGCCAGATCTACCTCGACGACTCCAGCGGCGACCCCACGTGGATCACCGTGAGGACGGGTCTCTTCGGCACCAAGGAGTCCTTCGTCCCCCTGCAGGGCGCGAACGTCAGCGGTGACGACGTGACCGTCGGCTTCGACAAGGCCACGATCAGCGACGCTCCCAAGATCGACCCCGACGGTTCGCTGTCGCCGGCCGAAGAGGACGAGCTCTACGACTACTACGGTTTGGGCAGTGGCTCCGCCACGACCGGCACCGACTTCGTTGACAGCTCGGACGGCACCGACAGCTCCGTCGGCCGCGGCTACGGGGAGAACGGCACCGACGCCGGCGACAGCAACACCGTCACCTCCACCACCGGCGGGCACGAGGACGCCGACGACGACGGTACGCGGGGCGCGGTCGGCCACGACACGTCCGGCCCGACTGCCGACCAGGCGATGACCCGCTCCGAGGAGCAGGTCACTGTGGGCACGGCGACCGAGGAGACCGGCCGCGCCCGGCTGCGCAAGTACGTCGTGACCGAGAACGTCACGCAGACCGTCCCGGTCAGCCATGAAGAGGTCCGCCTCGAGCGTGAGCCCATCACCGACGGCAACCTCGGTGAGGCCAACGCTGGACCCGACATCAGCGAGGAGGAGCACGAGGTCATCCTGCACGCCGAGCAACCCGTCGTTCAGAAGGAGACCGTCCCGGTGGAGCGTGTGCGCCTCGACAAAGAGACGGTCACCGACCAGGAGACCGTGAGCGAAGAGGTCCGCCAGGAGCAGGTCGAGCTCGGGGGCGACGGCACCTCGACCGACAGGCACTGACCTCCAGCCACATGTACCGCGGATGCTGCCGCTGCCCCCCTACGCTTGGGGAGTGGCGGCAGTTCCGCGTCCGGACCGACACCAGCCGTCACGCAGCATCGAAGGAGAACCGTTCATGAGTAGTGCCATCAACCCCAACTCGAACCCCGGCAGGACCGAGGACCGCGGCCGCAGCCGCGATGCGAATGTGGGGGCCGGCAGCGGAGCGGCCGGCAGCCACCACGAGCTGGTTGCTCGCCAGAAGGAGCAGTTCGGCGGGATGAAGTTCGGCTGCTCGTTCTTCGGCTGGCTGACCGCAACCGGTACGGCCGTCCTGCTGACCGGGCTGATCGCCGCTGTCGCCACCGCGCTGGGGTCCAACGGCATCTTCAACACCTCGACCGACCCGCAGAACATCCGCACCGTCGGTCTGGTCAGCGGGATCGTCCTGCTCGTCGTCGTGCTCATCGCCTACGTCGCCGGCGGCTACGTCGCCGCTCGGATGGCCCGCTTCAGCGGTCTCAAGCAGGGCCTCGGGGTGTGGCTGTGGGCCCTCATCTTCGCCATCGTGCTCGGCGTCATCGGCTTCTTGGCCGGCAACACCTCCGACCTGATGAGCCGGGTCTCCGGCCTCCAGCTTCCCGTCAGCACGGGCAGCCTGACCACGGGCACCATC
Source organism: uncultured Actinomycetota bacterium (assembly GCA_963727215.1). Lineage (GTDB taxonomy): Bacteria > Actinomycetota > Actinomycetes > Propionibacteriales > Propionibacteriaceae > Microlunatus. The sequence continues at coordinate 205,004 of CAVSFR010000006.1, read as the reverse complement.
ATCACAGTGGTCGCCATCGCCCTGATCGCCCTCGTGGGCGCGCTGCTCGGCGGCCTCGCCGGGATGCGCTACCACCGTCGGGTGGACCGGGCAGGCTTCGAGACCGCCTGACCTCCTGAACAGCTGGGACAGCAGCGCCGGGACCCCTCAGGGGACCGGCGCTGCTGCGTCTTGCGGTGGGTGCGTCGACGAGGCGCGGGCGTCGCGGTGGCTCCGGCGCAACCAGCCGGCGCAGAGCAGCACCATCGTCGTGATCTCCACCGCGTCGCCGGCGTAGTACATGACCATCGCCCCGAGCTGGCCGGCCCCAGGGCCGACGCCCTCGAGCGGGTGGCCGTAGAGGTGCTTGGCCAAGATGTCGTGCGCCGCCACGGCGACGACCAGCACGACGGCCCGGTGAGCGGGGGAGCGGCGGTGCCGGAGCGGGTCCTGACCGATCAGGGCTGCGGTGAGCAGATAGCCGGCCGACACCAGGTGCAGGTGGACCAGCAGGTGCAGCGCTGGGTGCTCGTGGCTCAGGGCGTAGACCGGGGTCAGGTACAGCACGTAGAGGCCGCCGACCGAGAGCCCCAGGGCTACCGCCGGCTCGGTCAGCAGCCGGACGGGAGCTCGGGCCAGCAGTCGGCTCAGTCGACGGCCGGTCCGCACGGGCAGGGCGCGTAGGGCGAGGGTGACGGGAGCCCCCAGCACCAGCAGCAACGGGGCGAGCATCCCGAGCAGCACGTGCGCGACGGCGTGGGCTACGAACGAGGTGTCGGCGGCCGCCTCGAGCGGCCCGACGGTGGCGATCAGGACAGCAGCCCCGCCGCTGAGCCAGCTGGTCGTGCGGTACCACGGCCAGCGGCCACGACGAGAGGACCGGGGAAGGGCCAGCAGGTAGCCGAACGCCAGGACCACGGTGGGCAGCGCCACGAGCAGGCCGACTCCGAGGTGGCCGCCGTGCTCAGGCATGCGGCTGGTCCGCGACCCGCCGGGACCGCACCAGCAGCAGCACGCCGGCGGCGACCAGGAGCACGGCCACCAGGTTCCAGACCAGGTCGTAGGGCAGCAGGTCGACGTCGTAGCGGATCTGGTGCAGGCCGAGCACCTTGTGCTGCACCGTGCCGTCGAACAGCTGGAAGGCTCCGGCGCCGGTGAGCAGCCCACCTCCCCACCGCCCCGGCTGGAGCCGCCCGCTGCGTCGTAGCGCGGCGAACCAGAACAGTCCTGCGACCAGGGCGAACCAGCCGACGGCGTGGAAGATCCCGTCCGAGACCAACCCGACCGTCGGGGTCGAGCGGTCGTAGAAGTGGTGCCAGTGCAGCACCTGGTGGAAGACGGTCTCGTCGACGAACGCCGCCGTACCGAGGCCTACCAGGGCTCCGGACCAGCAGCCGGTTGCCCGAGCGGGGTGACCGGTCATCTGGCTGGTCAGAGGATCGGGTTCCCGCCGGTGACCGCGATCCGGGCCCCGGAGACGTAGCTGCCCGCGTCGGAGGCGAGCAGCACGTAGACCGGAGCCAGCTCGGCGGGCTGGCCGGCGCGGGCGAGGGGCACCTGCTCGCCGAAGGACGCCACCTCCTCCGCCGGCATGGTCGCCGGGATCAGCGGCGTCCACACCGGGCCGGGTGCCACGCTGTTGACGCGGATGCCGCGCTCGCCGTACATCTGGGCCAGGCTGGCGCAGAAGTTGGCGATGGCGGCCTTGGTGGCGGCGTACGGGGCGAGGCTCGGCTTGGGCATGTCGGAGTTGACCGAGGAGCTGCCGATGATCGACGCGCCCGCCTTCATGTGCGGTACGGCGGCCTTGGCCAGGTGGAAGAACGCGCTGATGTTGGTGGCGAAGGTGTAGTCCCACTCCTCGTCCGGGATCTCCTCCAGCGTCTCGTGGGACATCTGGAAGGCCGCGTTGTTGACCAGGATGTCCACGCCGCCGAGCTGCTCGACCGCGGTGGCGATGAGGTCGCGGCAGTGCTGGGGTTCGGAGATGTCCCCGGGAACGAGCACGGCCCTGCGGCCGGCGTCCTCGACGAGCTGCTGCACCTCCTTGGCGTCGGAGTCCTCGTTCAGGTACGAGATCAAGACGTCGGCGCCCTCTCGGGCGTAGGCGATGGCCACCGCCCGGCCGATGCCGGAGTCGGCGCCGGTGATGACGGCGACCTTTCCGGTGAGCTGGCCGGTGCCGCGGTAGCTCTCCTCGCCGCAGTCGGGCTTGGGGTCCATCTTCGACTGGACGCCGGGGACATCCTGCTGCTGGGCGGGCTGCTGGGGCATGAGGTTCTCCTGGAGAAACGAGGGACAGACCTCAGGTCCGCTACCCCGCGCCGGGTCGCACCAACCGCGCTACTGCTCGAGGCCTGCCACCAGCTGCTCGACCGTAGCCCGCGCGCCCTGCTGGTGCAGCGAGCTCAGCGTCTCGCGGTAGGCCGCGCTGAAGACCGGGTCGTCACCCAGGTCCCCGAACAGCTCCTGCAGCCCCACGAAAGCCAGCGGCTCCTCGCGCTGCCGGGCGGCGAGCGCCTGGAGCTGGTCGGCAAGCCGGTCCACGACCTTGATGGGCTGGCCCTGCTCGTCCACGCCCTCGGCGTAGCGGGCCCAGGCAGCCACCACTGCGGCGGAGAGCCGGACCGGCCGACCGGCGGCCAGGTTGCTGCGGATCACCGGCAGCAGCCACTTGGGGATGCGGTCCGAGCTCTCCGCGCAGAGCCGGGCGACGGTGTCGCGGACGGCATCGTTGGAGAACCGCTCGACCAGCTGGTGCTTGTACGCGCCGAGGTCGATCCCGGGCACCGGCGACAGCGTCGGTGTGGCCTCGGTATCCATGTAGGCCAGCAGGAACTTCGCGAACAGCGGGTCCTGGGCCACCTCGTGCACCAGCCGGTAGCCGGACAGGTACCCGAGGTAGCACAGCGCCTGGTGGCTGGCGTTGAGCAGCCGCAGCTTCATCAGCTCGTACGGCTCGACGTCGTCGACGACCTGGACGCCGACCTCCTCCAGCGGCGGCCGGCCCAGGCTGAAGGAGTCCTCGAGCACCCACTGGGTGAACGGTTCGCAGACCACTGGCCAGGCGTCGCTGACGTCGAACCGCTCGGCGATCTCGGCGCGGTCGGTGTCGGTCGTGCCAGGGGTGATGCGGTCGACCATCGAGTTGGGGAAACGGACGTGCTCGCTCACCCAGGCGCCGAGGCCGTCGTCGCCGGTCGCCTCGCCGCGGAGCCGGGCGAAGGCGGTGAACACCTCCGCCGCCATGTGGCCGTTGCCCTGGATGTTGTCGCAGGACATCACGGTGAACGGCGCGACGCCCCGGTCCCGGCGTCGCACCAGAGCCTCAGTGACCAGGCCGAACACCCCGGTCGGCACCGCGCCGGGCTCCAGGTCGGCACGGACGCCCGGGCTGGCGGCGTCGAACTCACCGCTGACAGGGGAGAAGGGGTAACCGCCCTCGGTGATGGTGAGCGACACGATCCGGGTCGCGGGGTCGGCCATCTTCTCGATCACCGCCTCCGGGTCGTCCGGGGCGTACAGGTACTCCACGATCGAGCCGATGACCCGCGGCTCCCAGCCGCCCGCCGGGTCCTTGAGCACCATCGTGTACAGGCAGTCCTGCGCCGCCATCGCATCGCGCATGGCGAGGTCGAAGGGCATCACCCCGACGCCGCAGATGCCCCAGTCCAGCGCCTGGCCGCGCTCCATCAGCCGATCCAGGTACATCGCCTGGTGGGCTCGGTGGAAGCCGCCGACCCCGAAGTGCACGATGCCGGTCGTCACCGCGCTCCGGTCGTAGGAAGGAACCGGGATCGAGAGCGAGCCAAGGGTGGCCGCCGAGAGCGCGGTCACGAAATCGTCCCGCGATCGTTGCGGGACCCAAGGTGGGCGGCTGGTGCGCGCATGGTCTGTGGTGCTCCCGGTTCCGGTGCTGGTCAGTGACTCCCCTGGCGCGACGGCCTCACCGCCGCAGGTCAACCCCATGTATAGCCGAAAGCGAGGACCTTGCCCAGACACCATTCCGGCACCGCGTCGGGCAGCCCCTGCCACTTACGATGGGACGGTGTCCGACATCCCCGTAGGCAGTCCGCCCGTCCCTCCCGGCCGCCACGCGGCGCCGTCGGGCTGGTACGCAGACCCGACCGACGGGTCACAGGAGCGCTACTGGGACGGCTGGCAGTGGTCGCGCAACACCCGCGCTCGGGAGGGCGCCGGGACTGCTCCGAGCTACCCGTCCGCCCCATCCGCGCCGCCGAGCCCGCAGGGCGGTTACCCGCCTCAGGGCTATGGACAGCAGGGTCCGGACGGGCAGGGCTACGGGCCGCAGGGTCCCCGCCCCCAGGGACCAGGCCCGCAGGGCTATCACAGCGGGCTACGCACAGCAGGGCTCGGGCGCTCGGCCGCGACAGGCCTGGGCAACCGCGGACGGCGTAGCGCTGGCCGGCTGGTGGTGGCGGGCACTGGCGGTCGTCATCGACTCCTTCATCGTGACGCTGGTCACCACGCTGGCGAGCCTGCCGCTGCTGCTACCGATCTTCCAGGCGTTCTCGGTCTTCTTCGCCGAGACCATGCAGGCTGCACGGCAGGGCCTGCCTACCCCGGTACTCGACCCGAACTCGATCGTGTCGCCCGCCGACCAGCTGCGGTTGGCGATGATCCAGCTGGCGCTGGTTCTGGCGTACCAGCTGATCTTCCTGCGCTGGCGCTCTGCGACACCCGGCAAGATCCTTTGCGGGCTGCGAGTCGTCCCGCAGGACCGCGGTCGTGAGCGCTCTCCGCTCTCCTGGCGCGCCGCCATCGTGAGGGCCGTGGTGTGGGCCCTACCGGGCCTCTACGTCGCCCTCCTGCTGTTCCAGCTGCTCGACGTGCTGTTCCCGCTCTGGCAGCCGCGTCGCCAGGCGTTGCACGACCTGCTCGCTCAGACCCAGGTCGTCCGGCCGCGACGCGCTGGATAACGTTTGACCTGCTGCTTGTCCGCCGATGTGAAGATCGGGGCGGCCGCTGACTATATTGAGCCCAGATCGGGGCGTTCGGGGCGTTCCTGTCGCCTGAGCTGAGCTCCCCGGTTGGTGACCCTGCAACCCGAAGGTGCCCGTGCCACGACCTCCCCGTCTGCTGACTTCGGCCTGCGCGGCCGGCCTGCTGGCGTTGGCCGTAACGCCCTGCGGCGGCCTGCCGGCATCGGCTGAGGAGACCGACGGCACGATCTACGTGCAGGTCTCCGATGACGTGAACGGCGACGGCGAGTACACCGACGGCGTCGACACCCCTCAGGCCGACATCGTGATCACGGTCACCGACGTCAGCGGCACCGCGGTGAGCGGGATCACCGACGATCAGGGCGAGTTCGTCGTCAAGCCGCAGTCCGAGCTCAAGGGCGGCCGCTACTTCGTGGTAGCCGACATCCCCGAAGGGCTGAACCTGGAACCAGTGCCCGCGAGCGATAGTTTCCAGGCCTTGAGCACCACCGTGGACGTGACGTCGGATGACCAGCATGTGCAGCTCGGCGTCGCACCACCGGCCCCGGTCGCGTCCCCGTCGCCAGCCAAGGATGAAGCCCCGGCCACGGATGACTCCCCAGCGCCGGCCCCAGACCCGGCCCCAGTGCCAGTGCCGGCGCCAGCCCCAGCCGACCGGCAGCCGACGCAGACCGCTGCAGCGACCTTCGCTGTCGGCGACCGCGTCTGGCTCGACGACAACCGGCAGGGCACCCAGGACGACGGCGAGCCGCCGTCGGCCCAAGTGAGCGTCCAGCTGCTCGACGCCGACGGCAACGTGCGGGCCTCGACGGTCAGCACGGACGGGCGATACCTCTTCGACGACCTGCCGGCCGGGGTCTACTCGGTCCGCTTCAGCGGCGTCGAGGCTGGCTACCGGCTCAGCCCGACCGGCGTCGGCAGCGCAGCCAGGGACTCCGATCCCGACTACACCGGGGTGACCCCGCCCTTCACTCTCAAGGTAGGGGCGACCAACGTGCGCGCCGCCAACCAGGCCGACCACGTGGGGGCGCAGTACATCAACCCCACCGTCGACGCGGGGATCGCCCCGTTGCGGTACGCCATCGCGTCCTCGGTCTGGACCGACACCAGCGGGGACGGTCTGCAGCAGGCGGGTGAGCCGGCCGGCCAGGCCAAGGTGACCCTGCTGGACTCGGCCCGTGGAACGCCCACGGCAACGGCCCTCACCGACGCTTCCGGTGGGTTCCGGTTCGAGAACCTCAACGGCGGTACCTACCGACTGCGCTTCGACGACCTCGGCGCTCACCGTCGGCTGACCGCGGCCCACGTGGGCAGCAACGCCGCGGTCGACTCCGACCCCGACCCTCGGACGCGGACCACAGCCCCGTTCACGCTGGACCAGACCTCCACCGATCTGGTCCCGGCCCGCGACTTCGGTCCGGTCGACGCCGACTTCGTGGCCACGGGCGTCAACGCCGGGGTGGTCGGCAGCTACGCCATCAGGAACCGGGTCTGGAACGACGCGAACGGGGACGGGGTGTTCTCGCCGGGCGAGTCGGGCATCGCCAAGGTGCAGGTCCAGGTGCTCGACGCGGCCGGGGACGTGGTGGCCACCACGACGACCAACGCCGAGGGGATCTACGACTTCAGCTCGCTGCCGGCCGGCCGGTACCGGCTGCGGATCCAGAACTACGTGCGCAACCTGCACCCGACCGTCCCCGGCGTCGGCCAGGACCGCAAGGCGGACTCCGACATCTACGCCGACGCGCTCACCGCGCCGATCTCGATCGGGGAGGAGCACCCCGTGGAGGACGCGGTCAGCCTTGGCCTGACCGCCTCCACGACGGTTGCGACCAGCGACGCGCCCGCAACGGCACCAGCACTGACCAGCCCCACCCGGGCACCCGCCCCGCTCGGGGTGACCGGCGGGGAGTCCGTGGTGGTGCTGGTCGTCGCCTGCGCGTCGCTGCTGGCCGGCGCTGCGTGGTTCGCGTTCGCCCGCCGTCGCCGCTCCTGAGCCGGACGGCTTGCGTCAGGCGGGGTACGACACGCCGGTCAACGCTTCGGACGCTTCCCACAGCGAACGCGCCAGCTCGGTGTCCGTCGCCTCGGCGCTGCGGCCGACCAGGGTGGGGTAGCCGCTCATTTCGCCGCGCCCGTCCGGACCCACGTAGCTGGCACCCGGCAGGTCGGTGACAGCGGCGTACAGGGTCGGCAGGGCGCCTTGCGCGTCGCTGGCGGCGAAGAGGCGATTCGCCACTGCCATGACCCCCCGGACGACCGGGTTGCTGGAACGGCCCTGCAGGTTAGTGGCGGCGTAGCCGGGGTGCGCGGCCAGAGCGCGCACATTCGACCCCTGCTGCTGCAGCCGGTGCTCCAGCTCGAGGGTGAAGAGCAGGTTGGCCAGCTTGGACTGCCCGTAGGCGGCGTAGGGGCTGTAGCGGCGGTGGTCGAACTGCAGGTCGTCGAGCACGATCCGCCCCCGTCGGTGTAGTCCGGAGGAGACGGTGACCACCCGGTCGGTGATGGAAGGCAGCAGCAGCAGGGTGAGGGCGAAGTGCCCGAGATGGTTGGTGCCCAGCTGGCGCTCGAAACCATCGACGGTCGTGCCCTTGGGTACCGCCATGATCCCGGCGTTGTTGACCAGTACGTCGAGCGGACCTGTCCAGGCTGCCGCGAAGGCTCGGACCGAGGAGAGGTCGGCGAGGTCGAGCACGCGGACCTCGACGTCGCCGGTCATCGCCTGGGCCGCTTCCTCACCGCGCGCCCGGTCGCGTACGGCCAGGATCACCCGGGCTCCAACCCGCGCCAGCTCGGTGGCCGTCACCCGGCCCAGCCCGCTGTTGGCGCCGGTGACCACGAAGGTCCGGCCCGCTTGGGAAGGCAGCTGGTCAGCGGTCCACGTCATCTGACCACCCTAGGCCCACGACCAACAGTGGCGCGGTCCGATCAGCGGGCGGTGACGCCCGCCTCGGCGAGCTCGGCGAGGACGACCACCACCCGGTCCGGGGCCACCGCAGCAGTCAGCTCGGTCAGCACCGTGGTGCGGAACCCTGCCTGGGCGGCGTCCAGGGCGGTGGCCCGGACGCAGTAGTCGGTGGCGATCCCGCACACCTCGACGGCGTCGATGCCGCGCTGCCGCAGGAAGTGAGCCAACCGGCTGCCATCGGCCGAGCGACCCTCGAAGCCCGAGTAGGCAGCCTCGTACTCGCCCTTGTCGAAGACCGCGTCGAAGTCGCGAAAGGTCAACGCGTCATGGAACTCGACCCCTGACGTCCCGACCTCGCAGTGCCGCGGCCAGCTGTCCACGAAGTCGGGAGTCTCGGAGAAGTGGCTGCCGGGGTCGATGTGGTGGTCACGGGTGGCCACCACCACGTCGTACGTATGGTTTCCGGTGAGCAGCCCCGTGACCGCCGCCGCCACCGCGGCGCCGCCGGCGACGGCCAACGAGCCGCCCTCGCAGAAGTCACGCTGGACGTCCACCACGATCAGGGCGGTACTCATGCCTGCGCCCCTGAGGCTGCGCCGGGCCGGACGGCGTAGGGGTTGCCCTCGGTGATCCCGGCGCCGGCGTAGACAGTCTCGACCACCGGTTCACCGCGCGACATCTTGAAGGCCTCCAGGGGCAGCTCGGCCCGGCTGCGGACATGCCGCTCGCGGGCCGCCGACAACGGCTCGTCACCGATCACGTCGCCACCTCCGACCAGCGGGACCAGCAGCTCACGGTCGTCGGAGTCGTGCCGCGAGACAGCACCGACCCCGATCAGCTCCGCCTCGGCCACCCCTGCGGCGGAGAGCTGGCGGACGGCGTACTTGCGGCCGCCGACCGAGATCTTGTCGGTGCTCTTCTTGGCGACCCCGACCATCGGCGCGCCAGGCTCGTCGGAGTCGGCGCGCGCCACGAGCTTGTACACGAAGCCGCAGGTGGGGTGCCCGCTCCCGGTGACCAGCGAGGTGCCGACGCCGTAGCCGTCCACGGGCGCGCCGGAGAGAGCAGCGATCGTGTACTCGTCCAGATCGCTGGTCACGATGATCCGGGTGTGGGTGGCGCCGAGAGAGTCGAGCAGCTCGCGCACCTGGGTGGCGCGCTGCGCGAGGTCGCCGGAGTCCAGCCGGACGGCGCCGAGCCGGCCGCCGGTCAGCTCGACGCCGGTCCGGACGGCCGCCTCGATGTCGTAGGTGTCGACCAGCAGGGTGGTGTCCTCGCCCAGCGCCGCGACCTGGGCGGCGAAGGCCTCTCGCTCGCTGCCGTGCAGCAGGGTGAAGGAGTGGGCTGAGGTGCCGCGGGTCGGGACGCCGTAGCGCCGGCCTGCCTCCAGGTTCGAGGTGGCCTCGAAGCCGGCGATGTAGGCGGCCCGCGCAGCGGCGACGGCCGCCAGCTCCTGGGTGCGGCGTGAGCCCATCTCGATGCACGGCCGGTCACCGGCCATCAGGGTCATCCGGGAGGCGGCGGAGGCGATCGCTGCGTCGTGGTTGTAGATGCTCAGCAGCACTGTCTCGAGCATGACGCCGGCGGCGAAGCTCGACTCCACCACCACGATCGGTGAGCCCGGGAAGTAGATCTCACCCTCCGGGTAGCCCCAGATGTCGCCGTCGAAGCGGAAGTCGGCCAACCAGTCCGCCGTCGCGCCGTCGACCACGTGCTGCTCGCGCAGGAAGCGCAGCGACTCGTCGTCGAAGCGGAAGTGGGTCAGCGCCCGCAGAGCCCGGCCGACCCCGGCGACCACGCCGTAGCGCCGGCCGGGGGGCAGCCGGCGCGCGAACAGCTCGAAGACGCAGCGCCGGTTCGCGGTACCGGCCTGCAGTGCGGCCTGCAGCATCGTGAGCTCGTAGTGGTCGGTCAGCAGTGCGGTCGTGGGCACCTCGCTGGGCCCCCAGGAGGTCGCACCTGTGGACGACGTGTCAGTGCCTGTCTGCTCAGGGGCGGTCACAGCCGCAGCGTAACGAGCGCTGCTGGTGTGACCGACACGGCGTACGTTTGCCAGAATGGTGCGCATGGCCGAAACCGAGAGCGGGAACGTCGTCCCTGCTGGCGGTACCGCCGTCGTCGAGCGGCCGCTGGAGCAGACCACCCCGCAGACCCCCTGGGTGACGATCGTCTGGGACGACCCCGTCAACTTGATGTCCTACGTCACCCACGTCTTCGTGACCTACTTCCACTACGCCAAGCCCAAGGCGACCAAGCTGATGATGCAGGTCCACTCCGACGGCAAGGCCGTGGTCTCCAGCGGCTCACGCGAGGAGATGGAGCGCGATGTCGGCGCCATGCACGAGTACGGCCTCTGGGCCACCATCGACAAGGCCGACTCGTCGTGAGGGCCGACTCGTGAAGAAGTTCTCTCGCCGGCGTGGGGTGATCAGCACCTCCCTCAGCGGCTACGAGGTCGAGCTGCTGGGGTCGCTGGTCAACCAGCTGGTCGAGCTCGTCTCCGACGGCGAGCCCGAGCAGTACGCCCCGCCCGCGGAGGGCGAGGACTCGTTCGAACGGCTCGTCCGCGACCTGCAGGCCGATCCCGACGAGCCCGAGGTCTCCGACGACCCGGTGCTGCGGCGGCTGTTCCCCAACGCGTACCCGCACGACGCGGCCGCGTCCTCGGACTTCCGCCGCTTCACCGAGCGCGACCTGCGGGGCAAGAAGGTCGAGGACGCGCAGGTCGTGCTGCGTGCGCTGGCCGAGACCGAGGCCGGCGCGCTGGACCTCCGGGTCGACCCGGCCGAGGCGGACGCTTGGCTGCGGACGCTGACCAGCGTCCGGCTGGCCGTGGCCACTCGTCTGGGCATCAGCGACGCCGACAGCGCCGACGAGCTGTCCGAGCTGCCGGAGGAGGACCCGCGCAGCTTCATGGTCAGCGTCTACGACTGGCTGGGCTTCGCCCAGGAGACCCTGATCTCGTCCCTCTGAGCACATTCGGGCGAGCCCACCTCACGCACTAGGCTCGCCGCCGTGCTGAGCATCTCCCGCGCCCACGTGGACGCCATGGTGGCCCACGCCCGTGCCGACCACCCCGACGAGGCGTGCGGCGTGATCACCGGACCCGAGGCCTCGGACGCGCCGACCCGCTTCCTGGCCATGACCAACGCCGACCGTTCGCCCACCTTCTTCCGCTTCGACCCGACCGAGCAGCTGCACCTCTACCAGGAGATGGACGACCGGGATGAGGAGATCGTCGTGGTCTACCACTCCCACACCGCGACCGAGGCCTACCCGTCGCGGACCGACATCTCCTACGCGTCCGAGCCGCAGGCGCACTACGTGCTGGTCTCGACGGCTGACCCGGACGCCGTCTCGGTCCGTTCCTACCGCATCCTCGACGGCGCGGTCACCGAGGAAGAGCTGCGGATCACGGAATAGGCCCTCACGAGCAGGCGTTTTCCCCCCGGACGAGCAAGTAGCACGAGGACGACACGGCGAAAGAGGGCGGACATGGCGGTACAGGTACGGATCCCGACGATCCTGCGCACGTTCACGGGCGGGGAGAAGAAGGTCGACGGTGCGGGCACCACCCTGGCCCAGGTGATCGACGACGTCGACTCCCGGCACCCGGGGATCAAGTCCCGGCTGATCGAGGCCGACACGCTGCGCCGCTTCGTCAACGTCTACGTCAACGACGAGGACGTCCGCTTCTCCGGCGGGCTCGAGGCTCCGACTGCCGACGGCGACGTCGTGGTCGTGCTCCCGGCCGTCGCCGGCGGCTGAGCGTGGTCCGCTACAACTCCCTGGCCGACTCGGTCGGCCACACGCCGCTGGTCGGGCTGCCGTCGATGTCGCTGAGCCCGACGGTGCGGCTCTGGGCCAAGCTGGAGGACCGGAACCCGACCGGCTCGATCAAGGACCGCGCCGCCCTCAACATGATCCGGGTGGCCGAGGCGTCGGGCCAGCTACGGCCGGGCTCGACGATCCTGGAGCCCACCAGCGGCAACACCGGCATCTCGCTCGCCATGGCCGCCAAGCTCGCCGGCTACCGGCTGATCTGCGTGATGCCGGAGAACACCTCGATCGAGCGGCGTCAGATCCTGGCCATGTGGGGCGCCGAGATCGTCTCGTCCTCGGCCGCCGGCGGCTCGAACGAGGCTGTGCGGGTGGCCAAGGAGCTGGCCTCGGAGCACCCCGACTGGGTGATGCTCTACCAGTACGGCAACCCCGCCAACGCCGAGGCGCACTACCTGACGACCGGTCCCGAGATCCTCGAGGACCTGCCGGAGGTCACGCACGTGGTGGCGGGCCTGGGCACCACCGGCACTCTGATGGGCGTCGGCCGGTTCTTCGCCGACAAGAAGCCCGAGGTCAAGATCGTGGCCGCCGAACCCCGGTACGGCGAGCTGGTCTACGGTCTGCGCAACCTCGATGAGGGCTTCGTCCCCGAGCTGTACGACCCGCAGTACGTGAGCTCCCGCTTCTCCGTGGGCTCACGCGACGCCGTCCGCCGAGTCCGTGAGCTGCTCGAGCGCGAGGGCATCTTCGCCGGCCTGTCGTCCGGCGCCATCGTGCACGCCGCCCTGGCTCAGGCAGTCCGGGCCGAGAAGGCAGGCGTGGCCGCGGACATCGTGCTGATCATCTGCGACGGCGGCTGGAAGTACCTCTCGACCGGTGCCTACACCACCGACCTGGACGCCACGGAGGATTACCTGGACACCCAGGTCTGGGCCTAGGAGACGCGTCGCTCAGCCCGCGCAGCGGACGTGGCTGCACTGGTTGGCATCCCCGTTCCCGGCGGCGTAGTTCGAGCCACCGTCGGTGACGCCGGCCACGGCATCGATCCCGAGGTTCGTGTTGCCGATGGCGACGTTGGCCGTGAGCGTCGTCGCGGCGCTCCGGACCTCGAGGCCGCTGGTGCCCGCGCGGGTGACGACGTTCCGCGTCAGCGTCGTCGCCACGACCGCGCCGTCACCGTTGGACACGTCGACGGCGATTCCGGTACCTCGCGTGCTGTCCACCAGGTTGCCCTCGACGACGGTGCTCTCCAGCAGCCCTTCGTATGACTCGAGGTCGATACCGACCGGGGCCTGGTGGATGACGTTGAGGGAGATGGTGTTGGCCTGGCCGGCCGTGAGCTGGATGGCCGAGCTGCAACCCGCGTAGTCGCACCAGGGCACGTCGGTGAGCACGTTGCCGGACACGCGGTTGCGATCCCCGCTGAACGCGATGCCGGCACCGTTGCCGACGATGGTGTTCTCGGTGACGGTGTTCTCGGCGCCGTCCAGCAGCACCGCAGACTCCGTGTTGTCCGCGAAGTGGTTGCTCCGGATGGTGTTCCGGGACGACCCGCTGATGGCGAGGCCGAGCCTGCCGTTCTGCGTGATGTCGTTGTCCTCGATCACCAGGTCCGTCGAGCCCACCATGACGATGCCGGTGCCGTCGGTCGGGAGGCCGCTCCTGGTGAAGGTGCTGCCCTCGACCCGGCCTCCCGCGAGGCCGTGCAGCTCGGCGCCCGCCTGCAGGCTCGCGGACACCGTCAGAGCGCTCAGCGTGTTGTCGGCCGCCTCATCAAGGTAGACGCCGAACGAGAAGTCGCTGACCGAGCCGCCCTTGACCGTGATCCCGCGGTGTCCGGACAGGTTGGAGACTCCCACGTCACACTGGCCGGGGCCCTGAGCGCACTCAGTCTGCTCGACCGCGTCCCCGTCGAGGACGTGGCCGTTCAGGTCCAGGGTGATGTCGTCGGCGCCGATGACCAGCCCGCTGCCTGGACAGTCCAGGAGGTCGGCGCTCAAGACCGTGTCGGTGGTGATCACCGTCCCACACGTCACGCTCGTCGGGGAGGCGGCCTCCGCAGGGGTCACGCTGAGCGCGAGACCACTCCCGGCGATCAGGGTGAGACTGATGACAAGGGTGCGAAGACGCTTCATTGGACTCCTCTGAACATGCACGACCGATCCTCGAAACGGTACTGGTCGCCGCTGCGACTCGTCCATCGACGGCGGTGCCCGATCGGGGACCCTGCGGGACCGACCCGTAAACTCCTCGACCGTGACCCCCGACACTGAGGCCCCGATCGGGATCTTCGACTCCGGCTTCGGCGGGCTGACCGTGGCCCGTGCGGTCATCGACCAGCTGCCCCACGAGGATCTCGTCTATCTCGGCGACACCGCGCGGGCCCCGTACGGTGAGCAGCCGATCGCCAGTGTCCGCGAGTACGCCCTGGAGTGCCTGGACCACCTGGTGGCCCAAGGGGTGAAAGCCCTGGTCATCGCGTGCAACTCGGCGAGCGCGGCGGTCCTGCGGGACGCCCGCGAGCGATACGCCGTGCCGGTGGTGGAGGTCATCCTGCCGGCCGCCCGACGCGCCGTCGCGGCCACCCGGACTGGTCGGGTCGGCGTGATCTGCACGCAGGCCACGGCCACCTCGCAGGCCTACGACGACGCCTTCGCGGCCGCTCCCCAGGTGGAGCTCTCCACCGTGGCCTGCCCACGCTTCGTCCCGTTCGTCGAGGCCGGCATCACCGGCGGGCCAGAGCTGCTGGCCTGCGCCGAGCAGTACCTGCAGCCGCTGCGGCAGACCGGGATCGACACCCTGGTCCTCGGCTGCACGCACTACCCGCTGCTGACCGGCGTCCTTTCCTACGTCCTCGGCGACGGCGTCACGCTTGTCTCCAGCGCGGAGGAGTGCGGCAAGGACGTGTACGCCACCCTGACCCGCCACGGCCTGACCCACGACCGGCCGCGTACGCCGAGCCACCGCTTCCTCACCACCGGCAGCCCCACCGCCTTCGAGGGCGTGGGTCGCCGGCTGATGGGCGGTCTGGTCTCCGACGTCGAGCAGTTCGCCTGAACGGGGTGCGGTCGTGCAGCTGACGGTGGTGGGGTGCAGCGGCTCGGTCTCGGGGCCGGAGTCACCGGCCTCGAGCTACCTCGTGCAGGCCCCGTACGAGGGACGGACGTTCACCCTGGTGCTGGATCTCGGGCCTGGCGCGACCGGGGCGCTGTTCCGCTACCTCGACCCGCGCGAGGTCGACGCCGTCGGGCTCACCCACCTGCACCCCGACCACTGCCTGGACCTGTGCGGCTTTTACGTGGCCGCCCGCTACTCCTCGACGGCCCCGTGGCCCGGCGTCCCGGTTCTCGGACCGCCCGGCACCCGGGAGCGGATCGTCCGGGCCTACGACGCCACGGCCCCCGGCGTCCCGAGCCCCGAGCCCGGTCCGGGGATCGCCGACCACTTCGACTACCGCCACTGGCAGCCCGAGCAGCGCATCGGGCCGTTCCTGGTCCGGACGGCCCGGGTGGATCACCCGGTGGAGACCTACGCCGTCCGCGTCACCGAGGACGTGCCCGGCGGTGGCTCCCTGGTCTACTCCGCGGACACCGGACCCTGCGACGCGTTGGTCGAGCTCGCCAGCGGGGCAGACCTGCTGCTCGCCGAGGCGGCGTTCCTCGACCGGCCGGACAACCCACCCGGGCTGCACCTGTCGGGTCGAAACGCTGCCGCGACGGCGACCGCAGCGGGCGTCGACCGGCTGGTACTCACCCACATCCCGCCTTGGCACGACCGGCTGCAGGTGCTGGCCGAGGCGTTGCCGCACGTCGACCGGCCGGTCGAGCTGGCCCGCCCCGGCGCTTCCTGGACCCTCTGACCACTGACCAGTCGGGGATCTAGGGTGGAGCCCATGACCCGAGCCGACGGACGCGACCTCGACCAGCTGCGCGAGGTGCGCTTCACCCGGAACTGGCTCAGCCAGGCGGAAGGGTCGGTGCTCGTCGAGTACGGCCAGACCCGCGTCCTGGTCGCGGCCAGCGTGACCGTCGGCGTTCCGCGCTGGCGCAAGGGCTCCGGGCTCGGTTGGGTGACGAGTGAGTACGCGATGCTGCCGCGGGCCACGAACACCCGGAACGACCGCGAGTCGGTCAAGGGCCGGATCGGCGGCCGGACGCACGAGATCAGCCGACTGATCGGGCGCAGCCTGCGGGCCGTCATCGACTACAAGGCGCTGGGTGAGAACACGATCGTGCTGGACTGCGACGTGCTGCAAGCCGACGGCGGGACCCGGACGGCCTCCATCACCGGCGCCTACGTGGCCCTGGCCGACGCCGTGACCTGGTTGCGCGGCCGGGACGCGCTGGCTGGCGAGCCGCTGGTCGACAGCGTGGCCGCCGTCAGCGTCGGCGTCGTGGGCGGCGTGCCGATGCTGGACCTCTGCTACACCGAGGACTCCGCCGCCGACACCGACATGAACATCGTGATGAGCGGCGCCGGCACCTTCGTCGAGGTTCAGGGGACCGCCGAGGGCGCCCCCTTCGACCGTGCCGTGCTGGACCAGCTGCTCGACCTCGGCGCCGCCGGCTGCGCCGAGCTGACCCGCCTGCAGCAGGCTGCTCTCGCCTCGTGAAGGTGGTGCTGGCCACCGGCAACGCCAAGAAGCTCGCCGAGCTGCGGCGGATTGTCGCGTCGGCCGCGCCGGAGGTGGAGGTGCTCTCCCTCGCCGATCTGCCCCCCTACGCCGAGCCGGCCGAGACCGGGACGACGTTCGGGGAGAACGCCCTGATCAAGGCCCGGGCCTGCGTGGCGGTCAGTGGCCTGCCGGCCCTGGCGGACGACTCAGGGCTGGCGGTGGACCGGCTGAACGGCATGCCGGGCGTCCGCTCGGCGCGCTGGTCGGGCGCCGACGCCACCGACGCGTCCAACAACGAGCTGCTGAGCCGCCAGCTGTTCGACCTGGGCGGGCGCGACCGGCGGGCCCACTTCCACTGCGCCATGGCCCTGGTCATGCCCGACGGGACCGAGCAGGTGTGTCTCGGCACCATGTCGGGGCAGCTGCTGAGCGCTCCGGTAGGCGAGAATGGCTTCGGCTACGACCCGCTCTTCGTACCCGACGGGTATGACCAGACGACCGCCGAGCTCGATCCGGCGGCGAAGGACGCGATCAGCCACCGGGGGCGGGCGATCGCGGCGATCGTGCCCGTCCTGATCGCTGAGCTGCGCCGGCTCCACCCTGCCGCCGTCGTCGAGAATGGGGAGGAAAACGCGTGAGGACCTACCTCGGGCTGCTCGACCACGTCCTCGAGACCGGCACGCCGAAGGGCGACCGGACCGGCACGGGCACGCTCAGCACCTTCGGCTACCAGATGCGGTTCGACTTGCGCGAAGGCTTCCCGCTGCTGACCACCAAGAAGCTGCACGTGCGCTCCATCGTCGCCGAGCTGCTCTGGTTCATCTCCGGGTCCACCAACGTGAAGTGGCTGCACGAGCAGGGCGTGACCATCTGGGACGAGTGGGCCGACTCTGACGGCGAGCTCGGGCCCGTCTACGGCTACCAGTGGCGCTCGTGGCCGACCCCCGACGCCGGTCATGTCGACCAGCTGGCGGCTGTCGTCGCGGCGATCCGCGCCAACCCGGACTCGCGTCGGCACCTGGTCAGCGCCTGGAACGTGGCCGAGCTCGAGCACATGGCGCTGCCGCCCTGCCACACGATGTTCCAGTTCTACGTGGCCCCGGCTGAGAGCCCCGGCGGCCGCGGCCGGCTGTCCTGCCAGCTGTACCAGCGCTCAGCCGACGTCTTCCTCGGCGTGCCCTTCAACATCGCCTCCTACGCGCTGCTCACGCACCTCGTCGCCCAGGTCTGCGACCTCGAGGTGGGAGACTTCGTGCACACGCTCGGTGACGCCCACCTGTACGTGAACCACCTCGACCAGGCCCGGCGCCAGCTCGAGCGGGAGCCCCGCCCGCTGCCCCGGCTGGTGCTGAACCCGGCCGTCCGCTCCCTGGACGACTTCACGATGGATGACATCGCCATCGAGGGCTACGACCCGCACCCGGGCATCAGGGCCCCGATCGCGGTCTGAGGGTGGACGAGAGGCCGCCGACAGAGATCGTCGCCATCGCTGCGGTCGCGCGCAACGGTGTGATCGGGCAGGGCCCCAGCATCCCCTGGCACATCCCGGGGGAGCAGGCCCGCTTCAAACGGCTGACCCTGGGGCACCCGCTGGTGATGGGCCGGCTGACCTACGACTCGATCGGGCGCCCGCTGCCCGGCCGCACGACCCTGGTGGTCACCCGCGACCCCGCCTTCGCCGTCGACGGGGTGCTCAGCTTCGCCGACGTCGACGCCGCTCTCGACCGCGCGCTAGCCCTGGACGCCGTCCAGGTCACCGTCGCCGGTGGGGGTCAGATCTACCGGGCCGCGTGGTCCCGGCTGACCGCGCTCGAGATCACCGAGGTCGACCTCGAACCGGAGGGTGACGTCACCTTCCCCACGATCGACGCGCGGCAGTGGGCCGAGACAGCCCGCGAGCAGCACGAGGGCCACGCCTTCGTCCGCTACGCCCGCGCTGCTCCCCGCTAGACGACCACTAGGCTTCTGCTCGCTCCGGCCGGAGTGGTGGAACGGTAGACACGCAGGATTTAGGTTCCTGTGCCTACGGGCGTGAGGGTTCGAGTCCCTCCTTCGGCACCGTGGACGCGCACGGGTCAGGTGCCGCAGAAGGTCCGGTAGGCCCCGAAGTCCACTGGGGCCGGTGCGGCGTAGCGCTCCCGCTCGGGCCGGGCGACGTACGGGTCGGCGACCACCTCGACGAGGGCGCTGGAACGGCTCCAGGTCGCCGGCGGTCGCGGCCACCAGCGCCTCCTCCACCAGGTGGTTGCGCGGGATGACGACGGGGTTCACCCGTTCCATCGCCGCTGCGTCCGGAAGCAGCGCCCGCCAGCGGCTCAACCAGCCGTCGAAGGCGCCAAGGTCCGGCACCAGGTTCCGAGCCGGGTCGAGGTCACCGCGGGCGGCGGCGCCCAGCGCGCGGAAGAAGGAGGTGTAGTCCACCCGGCCGCTCTGCAGCAGGGCCAGCAGCTCGCCGACCAGCGGACCGAGAACCGTGGCTGGTACCTGGGCGGCCAGACCGAGCTTGGCGCGCATGCCGGCGGACCAGGCGGCCTCGTAGCGTGGCCGGAACGTCGCCAGCGACTCCACCGCGAGGGCGACCGCCTGCTCGGAGTCGGTGTGCAGCAGCGGCAGCAGCGCTTCGGCCAGCCGCGCCAGGTTCCACTCCGCGACGACGGGCTGGTTGCCGTAGGCGTAGCGGCCGCCCTCGTCGATCGAGCTGTAGACCGTGGTCGGGTCGAAGGCGTCGAGGAAGGCGCACGGGCCGTAGTCGATCGTCTCGCCCGAGATCGTCATGTTGTCGGTGTTCATCACCCCGTGGACGAAGCCGACGAGCATCCACTGCGCCACCAGCGAGGCCTGGGCGGCGACGACGGCCTCGAACAGGGCCCGGTACGGCTGCTCCGCGTCGGCGGCGGCGGGGTGGTGGCGACGGATGGCCATGTCGGCGAGCCGCCGCAGCAGCTCGACCTCGCCGGTGGCCGAGGCGTACTGGAAGCTGCCGACGCGCAGGTGGCTGGCCGCGACCCTGGTCAGGACGGCACCCGGAAGCATGGTCTCCCGGCGAACGGGGCGTCCGGTCGCGGTCACGGCCAGGCTCCGGGTGGTCGGGATGCCGAGCGCGTGCATCGCCCGGCTCACGACGTACTCGCGCAGCATCGGTCCCACCGCGGCCAGCCCGTCCCCGCCCCGGGCGAACGGTGTCCGCCCGGAGCCTTTGAGGTGCAGGTCGCGAAGCTGGCCGTCGACGTCGGTGAGCTCGCCCAGCAGCAGGGCCCGACCGTCGCCGAGCCGGGGCGCGTAGCCGCCGAACTGGTGCCCGGCGTACGCCTGGGCGACCGGGGTGGCGCCTGGCGGGACCGACTCGCCCACGAGGAAGTGCACGCCGTCCTCGCTCCGCAGCCAGTCGACGTCCAGCCCGAGCTCGGCGGTCAGCGACTCGTCGAGGACGAGCAGGCGGGGGTCGGGCGCCCCGGAGGCCCGCCAGGGCAAGGCCAGCTCGGGTAGCTCGGCGGCGAAGCGCCCGCTCAGAGTCACGGGGGTGTGGACGGCAGCAGTCACGCCGTCAGGCTATGCGGCGCCGTCGAGCGGGATGAGCGGCCTCAGAGCCCGAGCTCGCGCCGGAGCTTGTCCACGTGGCCGGCGGCGCGGACGTTGTACTGCGCCACGGTGATCTTGCCCCGACCCTTGGCGTCGACGTCGACCACGAAAGTCGAGCGGATGACACCTTCGACGAGCTTGCCGTACAGCAGCTTCTCCCCGTACGCGCCATAGCTGGCCAGCGCAGTGCGCTCGGGGTCCGACAGCAGCGGGAACCCCACGGAGGACTTCTCGCGGAAGGTGGCCAGCTTGGTCTGGGCGTCGGGGGAGATGCCCAGCACGTGCACGCCCGCTGCGCTCAGGTCCGTCATCGCCGCGGTGAAGTCGATGGCCTGGGTGGTGCAGCCGGGCGTCATCGCCGCGGGGTAGAAGTAGACGATGACCCGCTGACCGGAGAAGTCGGCGAGCGAGACGGGCTGACCGTCCGCGTCGGGCAGGGTGAAGTCCGGAGCCTGGTCGCCGGTCGTCAGTCGGGTCGTCATGGCCATGACCCTACTGGGGCCACCGGCACCCAGCCGTTCCGCCTGCCGCTGCCGGCGCAGTGGGCCCGGCCGGCTCCCGGCCCCCGGTACCGCTGCAATACGCTGGCGACCCAGACGCCGGCAAGCCGCTGACGTCGGTGAGCAGCACGGGAAGGGGTGGTGATGGTGGCAGACAGCAGCTCGGGCCGTCCAGACCGCGACAAGGACCAGATCGAAGCCGACCTGGCCGCCACCCGCGACCGCATCACCAGCTCGATCGAGTCGCTCATCGACCAGGTGCACCCGCAACGGATCAAGCAGCGGGCCACCGCGCGCGTCAAGTGGTTCGTCCGCACCGAGATCGCGAACGCCAAGTCGCTGGTCTACAACGCCAAGGGCGAGCTGCGGACCGACCGGCTCGCCGTCGTGGGTGGTGCGGCCGCCGGTCTGGCCACGTTGGTCACGGTCCTGCGGGCCGTGGTCCGGCGGCATCGCCGCTGACGCCAGGACGACATCGTGCCCCTCCGCCCCCGGGTTGGCGGCGTATGAGAGGCTCTTCATCAAATCTCGACACATGGTCAGCATCAGTGCTCCAGAGTGACGAAGATCATCTAATGTGGCGAAGTGGCACCAACGGATGGGTGCCTCTACAACGAAGTGAGGCCTGAATGACTTATGTACGCCCGGCGCGCCGCGTGCTCATCGCTGCTGCGTCCCTGACCGCGCTGCTGGCAGCCGCTGCCTGTGGCGGGAACAGTTCCGGCGGTACCCCCGCTGCCTCCTCGGCTCCGGCCGTCGACATGACCAAGCAGGGTGACACCGAGTACTGGGCTGGGAAGGACACCTCGGGGAACCTGAAGAACGTGGTGGCAGCCTTCAACGCGCAGCACCCACAGGGCAAGATCATCATCCACGAGCTGCCCGACAACGCCGACCAGCAGCGGGCCCAGATGATCCAGAACACCCAGATCAAGAACCCCAAGATGGGCATCTTGAGCATGGACGTCGTCTGGACCTCGGAGTTCGCAGCCAAGGGCATCGCGGTGCCGCTGCCCGCCGACCAGTTCCCGACCGAGGGCTTCCTGAAGCCGACGGTCGACAGCGCGACCTACTTCGGCAAGATGTACGGCTTCCCGATCGACTCCGACGGCGGTCTGCTGTACTACCGCAAGGACCTGCTGGACAAGTACAGCCTGCAGCCGCCGACCACCTTCGACGAGATGAAGGCGGCCTGCGAGAAGATCAAGGCCGGAGAGAACAACCCCAAGCTCGAGTGCTTCGCCGGTCAGTACAACAAGTACGAGGGCCTGACCGTGAACTTCGCCGAGGCCGTCAACGGCGCCGGCGGGGTCATCGTCGGTGACGACGGCAAGCCGAACGTGGCCACCCCCGAGGCCACCAAGGGCCTGAGCACCCTGTCCGACTGGTTCAAGGACGGCACCATCCCCAAGGGCGCGATCACCTGGCAGGAGGAGCAGGGCCGGCAGGCGTTCCAGAACGGCACCCTGATCTTCCACCGCAACTGGGGTTACGTGTACAACCTGGCCGCCAAGACCGACGGCTCGTCCAAGATCGTGGGCAAGTACGCCGTAGCTCCGCTGCCCGGCATCGCTGGTCCGGGCGTCTCCAGCTTGGGTGGTCACAACATGGCGATCGCCACGAACGCCGAGAACAAGGGCACCGCGGCTGACTTCATCAAGTACCGCGCTCAGGAGGACATCATGAAGGCCAACGTCCTCAAGACGTCGGCTTCGGCCACCCGGGAGTCGATCTACTCCGACCCCGACGTGATCAAGCAGTTCCCCTACATGCCGATCCAGCTCAAGAGCATCCAGACCGCAGTCCCGCGGCCCAAGGCTGTTGAGTACGGTGATGTCACCCTGGCCATCCAGGACGCTGCCTACGGCGCCCTGCAGGGTCAGACCCAGCCGGATGCGGCCATGCAGAGCCTGCAGACCAAGCTCCAGACGCTGATCAAGTAGTTCCCAGCTCCTTCGGACCCCGGCGTGGCGCAAGCCATGCCGGGGCTCGGGGCATCTCTCCTCAAGGAGGTTGGCCGCATGGCAACTGCCACCGCGGAGTCACAGAGTCTCCCGGCCGTCCAGCAGGACGGTCACAAGCACAAGAAAAGCGCGCTCAGTGACGGGCAGGGCCGGCTGGCCTGGATCCTGCTCGCCCCGACGCTGCTCGTGATCATCGTGGTGGCGGGCATCCCGGTACTGTTGTCGATCCGTGAGTCGTTCTTCCAGACCAACTCCGGCGTCGACCCGAACACGGGCCTGATCGCTGCCGGTGAAACGTTCAGCGGGTTGCAGAACTTCACCGCCATCTTCACCAGCCCGGACAAGGTTGTCGGCAACTTCGGCACCATCGGGCGCTTCAACAACGCGTTCCTCAACACCACAGCCATCACCATCGTCTGCGTGATCCTCGAGACCATCCTCGGGGTCGCGATGGCGCTGATCATGGCCAAGGCGTTCAAGGGTCGCGGCATCGTCCGAGCCGGCATCCTGGTCCCGTGGGCCATCCCCACCATCGTCTCGGCGCTGATGTGGAAGCTCATCTTCGACGAGGCCGGGGTGATGAACCGCATCCTCGGTACCCAGATCCTCTGGCTCGCCGACTCGCCGTCCTCGTTCTGGGCCGTCGTGATCGCCGACGTGTGGAAGACGGCGCCCTTCATCGGGCTGCTGACCCTTGCCGGTCTGCAGACCATTCCCGCGGAGGTCTACGAGGCTGCCAAGGTCGACGGCGCCACCACGTGGCAGCAGTTCGTCCGAATCACGCTGCCGATGGTCAAGCCGACGTTGGTCGTGGCGGTGCTGTTCCGCACGCTCGACACCCTGCGCATGTTCGACCTGCCGTGGGGCATGGTCGGGCAGGGCAAGTACCGGGTGGAGACGGTCTCGATCTTCGCCTACCAGGAAGCCACGGCCACGCGTTACGGGCCAGCTGCCGCGTACGCGATCGTCCTCTTCATCTACGTGCTGCTCGTCGCCTTCATCTTCGTGAAAGTGCTGGGTGCTGATGTGATCGGCGACAGTGGGCTGCCCAAGAAGAAGAAGAAGCGTGGCCGCGGTGCCGGTGTCGGCGGCGAGGACGCGCTCAAAGCACAGGGTGCTCCTGCGCTCGAGGCGATGGGAGGGAACCACTGATGGCGACCGCAGTAACGGCACCGACCGAGTCACACCTGAGTGCGGACGAGGTCAAGCAGCTGTCCCACCCGAAGCGGGACCGCAAGGCCCTGTTCGGGATGATCGCGTCCTACGTCGGCATGGGACTGATCGTCCTCTACTGCATCATCCCGTTCTACTGGATGATCGTCTCCTCGCTGCGCCAGCCGAGTGAGGGCCGCAGCACGGAGTTCATCCCCAGCCCGGCGTCGGTGGAGAACTACAAGGGCGTGTTCGCCGGCGGCAACGCCTTCGGTCGCGCGCTGGTCAACTCGGTGATCGTCTCCGGCACCACCACCGTGCTCACCCTCTTGTTCGGCATCGTGGCGGCGTACGCGCTGGCTCGGCTGCAGTTCAAGGGCAAGGGTGCGGTGCTCTGGGTGATCATGGCCTGCTCGATGTTCCCGCTGATCATCCTGATCCCGCCGCTGCTGAAGATGTTCTCCTCGACGGAGCCCTTCGGCTGGTTCCCGAACTGGATCAACACCTACCAGGCGGTGATCATCCCGGGGCTCAGCTTCGGTCTGCCGCTCGCGGTCTGGAACCTGACCGCGTTCTTCAAGCAGATGCCGGTGGAGCTGGAGCAGGCGGCCATGGTCGACGGTTGCACCCCGGCGGTCGCCTTCCGCAAGGTGATCCTCCCGCTGGCGGCCCCCGGTGTTTTCACCACGGCGATCATCGTCTTCATCGGTTCGTGGAACGAGTACCTCGTTGCCCTGACCTTCCTGACGAACGCGGACCGGCAGACCGCCACCGTGGCGATCAGCAAGTTCACCGGGACGACCGGCTTCGACACCCCGTACGGCTCCATCATGGCCGCAGGTGTGATCGTGACCGTGCCGCTCCTGATCGCGGTGCTGCTCTTCCAGCGCCGTATCGTCGCCGGTCTCACCGCAGGTGGCGTCAAGTAGGACAGCAAGGCATAGAACTGGCGCAGTCGCACTCGCGACTGCGCCAGTTCTGTGTCCGGGGCGAGCTCTTGCCGTCGACATAGCCGCTGCTCAGCCGGGGCACGTACGGTTGCGGGGTGAACCAGTTGTACGGCCACCTGCTTCTGGCTGCGTCAGTTCTGGTGGGTTCGGCAATCCCTTTCATCCCGACCGGCGAGATGGTCAGCGGCGCGGCCGCGGTGGCGGCCCACTCCAAGCTCAACGTCCTGCTGATCTTCCTGATCACCTGGATCTGCTCGGTGCTGGGCGATGCCGTGATGTTGATGGAGGTCCGGCTCGGCCGACGACAGATGCAGCGCTGGCTCGACAAGGCCAAGTTCGGCGCCCGGGTACAGACCGCGCAGCAGTCGCTGACGAGCAACGCCTTCAACGCGGTGGTCACGGGGCGGCTGATCCCCGGGGGCCGGACCCCGGTCATCGTCGCGCTGGGGCTGTCTCGCTTCTCGGTTCGGCGCTTCATGCTGCTCGACAGTGTGGCCTGCGCCCTGTGGGCGGGTATCTACTCCACGATCGGCTCGATCGGCGGCCGCATCGCCACTCATCCCGCCTGGGCGATGGTCATTGCCATCGCCTTCGCGGTGTCCATGGGCGTGCTCGTCCAGGAGCTGCGCAAGCTGCTGGCCTGGTTCCGGAACCGGTCGATCATCACCGACCCGGAACCCAAAGCGGCGCACGCGCTGGACGTAGCCGACGAGCTCCGGGCCCCATAGCTCGTCGCAACAGCGTGCGTCAGCGGGCGAACGGGGTGGCGTGCCGCTGAGCGGCGATCAGGAGCTCGTCACGCATCGCGGTGCTGCTGGCGTTGCTGATGGCGCGCTCGATCTCACGACGGGACCGGCGGTCGTCCCGGCGGGCGCGGAGGTTGTTCCTGAGGCGGGTCATGGTGCTTCCTTGCTGTTTAGAACTGAACTTTTTGATGTCGAAGTCTACAACCAGAAAGGTCTGGCGGATATTCCGTCTTGCCGTTAGTCTGTAGCCAGGCTTACCAACGCTGCTCCATCCCGTCCCCCGTACGGAGCGAGGCACATGTCCAACGCTGTTCAGACCAGTCCGATGACGATGATTCCCGACGTCCTCGAGGCGGCCCACACCTACGACATCCGCCGGATGCTTGCGCTGCTCAACCAGTCCTGGTCAGCCTTCGGCCTGGGACCGACCGTCGACGAGGTCCTGATGCCGAGCATGCGTCTTGTCGGTCGGCTGTGGGAGTGCGGCCGCGCCGACGTGAGCGAGGAGCATCTCGCCACCGTCGCCACCCAGATGTGGCTCGGGCAGGTGCACGCGGCGGCGCCCGCGCTCAGCCGTGTCGGCACGGTGCTGCTGGCCTGTGGCCCGAGCGACCAGCACACGTTGGGTCTGGAGTGCATGGCGGCCCTGCTCGGTGAGCTGGGTGTTGACTGCCGCAGCCTCGGCTCGGCGGTGCCGACACGGGCTGTGGTGGATGCAGTCGGTCGCATCCGTCCGGTAGCGATGGTGCTGGTCTCGCACTCGGCGAGAGGCCGCAGCGGAGCCGTCCGGTCCCTCACCGCCGTGTCGCAGCTGGGCGTCGACACCTACTACGCCGGTGCAGCGTTCGCCAGCGAACGGAACCGCGCGGGCGTTCCCGGTCACTACCTCGGCGACCGGCTCAGCGACGCGGCCAACCGCGTGGTCGACCTCAGCCTCGGCTGAGGTTTGGGGTTCCGAACCCGCGGGCCTCAGAGCAGTGAGCTGACGAAGCGGCCGGCGGCGATGGCCCGGGCCGGCCGCTCGTCGTCGGCGACGTCTCGGGTCTCCAGCTCCAGCGACAGCTTGCCCGCGTACCCGGTCTCGGCCAGCGCCGCCGCCAGGTCGGCGAAGTCGACTCGGCCGTTCCCGATGCTGTGGTGGATGTAGCCGGGCTCGGCGTCTCTGAGGTGCACGTGCCGGATGCGGTCGGCGAACTCGTGGACGAACTCCCGCGGGCTGCCTCCCGAGGCCACGATATGGCTCACGTCGCAGATCAGGCCGAGGTCGGGCGGCAGGAGACAGACCAGGGCCCGGGTCCGCGCCACGTCGTAGCTGAGCCGGAAGAAGTGAGGGGCCTCGACCCAGAGCTGAACCCCGGCGGCGGTGCAGACGGCCTGGATGGACCGCAGCCGGTAGGCCACCAGCGCGAGGTCCACGTCGAGGCTGACGACGGGCTCGTGCTGCAGGGCTCCGTTGGGCAGCACCAGCCCGGTGCTGCCGATCGCCACGCATAGCTCCACCAGCCGGTCGACGTGCTCGCGTCGGTCTGACTCTCCGGCCGGATCGAGGGGTCGGTTCAGGTCGCCCACGTCGGCGTTCACCGACCGCACCGTCAGGCCGGAGGCGAGAACGGTGTCGGCCACCTCGCGTACGGCGGCGGGCGTGAGCTCGTAGGGCACGTGGTCGCAGACCCCGGGCAGGGCCCCGAGGTCGATCTCGGTGAAGCCCTGGTCGGCGATCACCTCCAGCGCACGCGCGAGGGGCAGGTGACGCAGGGTGATGGTGGAGCAGATGACCCGGCTGGGATCGAGGGTGCCCTTGGCCGCGTAGGCGATGTCGGTCGAATAGGTCACGAGATCCTCAGCTCTGGTTGACGAGGTTGGCGGCCGCCCATCCCATGTGCTCGGTGACGGCGACCATGGCGGCGGCACCGTCGCCGGAGGCGATCGCGTCGACGATGGCGTTGTGGCGGGGAACGTCCATGTTGCCGAGCGCCCGGCTGGTACCGCCGGACATGATGGACATCCGGATAGACCCGCCGAGCCCTTCCCAGGTGTGCAGCAGGGTCGCATTGCCACTCAGCTCGCAGAGCGCACGGTGGAAGCTGAGGTCGCCCTCGATGCGCCGGTCGAGGTCGTGGTCCTCGACTGCCCGCTCCATCGCCGCCAGCCGGCCGCGCAAGACCTCGATCGCGTCGGTGCGGTCGTCCTGCTCGGCGAGCAGCCTGGCGGCCAGGCTCTCCAGCGCGGCCCGGACGACGAAGAGGTCGGTGATCTCCTCAGGCCCGAGCCGGCGGACGAAGAGCCGGCCGCGCGTCCCCGCTACCAGCAGCCCTTCTTGCTGCAGCTGGCGCATCGCCTCTCGCAGGGTGCCGCGGCTGATTCCGAGCTGCTCCGACAGCTCGGTCTCGACCATCTGGGTCTGCGGAGTGATCCGGCCGCTGGTGATGGCGGTCCGCAGCGAGCGCAGGGCCTGTTCCCGCAGGTTCGTCTTGGTCAGGCCATCCAGTACGGGCGCGGTCGGCATTCGGTCAGCTCCAGACAGTTGTCAACGATCGGCTGTCGACATCTTAGGCGGCCCGTCAGGAGGCCTGGAAGTCAACCGACGAGGCCCCTGACCCGCTCGATGATGCGGTCGGTGGCCAGACCGTACCGGTCATGCAGCGTGGGGAGCGCGCCGGCGTCGAGGAAGGCGTCCGGCAGGGCGATCGGCTGCACCCGACGGCCGAGACCGGCACGGGTGGCGGCGGCTGCGACGGTCTCGAACAGACCGCCGACCACCGTGTGGTTCTCCAGGGTGAGGGCCAGCCGGTCGGTGTCGATCTCGGCCAGCACCGTAGCGGCGTCGAACGGCTTCAACGTGGGCGTGTGCACGACCGCGACGTCGATGTGGTCGGCCGCGAGGCGCTCGGCGGCTTGGAGCGCCCGCATGGTCATCAGCCCGCTGGACACGAAGACGACGTCGCGACCGGTCCGCAGGACCTTCGCCTTGCCGAGCTCGAAGGTGTAGTCGTACTCGTCGAGCACGGTCGGCACCTTGCCGCGCAGCAGCCGCAGGTACGTCGGCCCGGGGGAGGCCGCGAGCTGGGGGACCGCCTGCTCGATGTCGACGGAGTCGCACGGGTCGACGATGGTCAGGCCGGGCATCCCGCGCAGGATGGCCACGTCCTCGGTGGCCTGGTGGCTGGGGCCGTAGCCAGTGGTCAGCCCGGGCAGCCCGCCCACGATGTTGACGTTCAGCCCAGGCTCGGCGGCGTCCAGGCACAAGAAGTCGTACGCGCGTCGGGTGGCGAAGACCGAGTAGGTCGAGGCGAACGGGATCAGGCCGGTCTCGGCCATCCCGGCAGCGGCACCCAGCAGCAGCTGCTCGGCCATCCCGATCTGGAAGAACCGCTCCGGCATGGCCTCGGCGAAGACGTGCAGGTCGGTGTACTTCGCCAGGTCCGCGCTCAGCCCGACGATCCGGTCGTCGGCCTGGGCGGCCTTGACCAGCGCGTGGCCGAACGGCGCCGAGGTGGTCTTCTGGCCAGGGTCGGCGAAGGAGGCGATCATCGCCGACGTCTTGAGCTTCGGGGCGGTGGAGGTGGTCATCGGGAGGCTCCTTCGGGGGCGCCGAGAGCGAGCTGCTCGCGGCAGATCTGCCATTCGTGCTCGTCGATGCGCATGAAGTGCGCCTTGGTCCGGTTCTCCAGCAGGGGGACGCCATAGCCGATCCGGGTGTCGCAGACGACCACCGACGGCCGGCCGGTGGGCTCGGCGTCGGCGTCGGCCCGGTCCAGGGCGGCGACCACGGCCTCGACGTCGTTGCCGTCGACCCGCTGGACCGACCAGCCGAAGGCCGCCCACTTGTCGTGGATGGGTTCGATGGCCAGCACCCCGGCCGTCGGCCCGTCCGCCTGCAGGGCGTTCACGTCGACGAGCGCGGTGAGGTGACCCAGCTGGTGGTGCGCTGCGCCCATGGCCGCCTCCCAGGTCGAGCCCTCGTTGAGCTCGCCGTCGGAGAGGAAGTTGTAGACGCGGGAGGTCGAGCCCTGGTGTCGTAGGCCCAGGGCCATCCCCACCGCGACGGGGAGGCCGTGGCCCAGCGAACCACCGGAGATCTCCATCCCCGGGGTGTAGCTGGCCATCCCCGACATCGGCAGCCGCGAGTCGTCCGACCCGTACGTCCGCAGCTCCTCGGGACCGATGATGCCGGCCTCGGCGAGGGCCGCGTACAGCCCGATCGCGTAGTGGCCGGTGGAGAGGAGGAAGCGGTCACGCTGGTCCCAGTGCGGATCCTCGGGCCGGTAGCGCAGGCGGTTGGCGTAGACGGCGGCGAACATGTCGGCCGCGCCGAGGGCCTGGCCGACGTAGCCCTGGCCCTGCTCCTCGCCCATGTCGAGCACGTCGTGGCGCATCCGGTAGGCGAACCGGGCAACCTCACGCCCGCGTTCGGTGAGGGACGCCTCGGCGGTCAACAGGTCCGGGCTGGAGAGGTCGGTGCTCATCGGTGGCCTTTCGCGTTGGAGGTGGGTGCGTGGTCCGGCAGCGGGTGGCGGACCGAGACCGGCACGGCGTCGGCGGCCGCGGACTCGGCCAGCGCACGCTCGCGGGGGCCCCAGGTCTCCCGGGTCACCAGTGCGGAGAGCAGGCCGATCGCTGCGTACAGGCTGAACAGTGCCGCCGGGCCCGCCCAGCTGTACTTCACGTAGAGCAGCGTGGTGATGAACGGGGTGAAGCCGGAGACCATGGCTGAGATCTGGTAGGCCAGCGACGCGCCGGAGGCGCGGCGAGCTGCGGTGAACAGCTCCGGGAACCAGGCGCCCTGGGCGCCGGCCAGCGCGTTCTGGCAGATCGCGTAGGAGATCACGAGGGTGAGGACGACCGCGAACACGACGCCGGTGTTGGCCAGGACGAACATCAGCACGCCCCAGACCACGCCGAACGCGGTCACCGCCAGGTAGACCTTGCGCCGACCGATCCGGTCGGTCAGCCGCGCCCACCCCATGGTGGCCGCGATCCCGATGCCCGCCGCGACACACAGACCCAGCAGGGTCTGGGTTCTGGTGGTCAGTTGGGTGCTGTTGAGGTAGCTGATCATGTACGTGATCGACACCGCGTAGCCGGCCGTCTCGGCGATGCGAAGCCCGATGCCGCGCAGGATGTTGCGCCAGTCGTAGCGGATGGCGTCAGCGATCGGCGACTTGGCGACGCTTGCCGCTGTCCTTGACCTCCTCGAAGACCGGCGACTCCGGCACCCGCGATCGGATGATCAAGCCGACGATGACGAGCAGGATGCTGGCCAGGAAGGGGACCCGCCACGCCAGCGAGCCACCCAGGTGGACGCTGAACAAGAAGGTCAGGTTCGCGAGCAGGAGGCCGACCGGGAAGCCGGCCTGGACGATGCCGGTGTACTTGCCCTTGGCCTTCCATGGCGCGTGCTCGTAGGCCATCAGGATCGCCCCGCCCCACTCCGCGCCGAAGGCCAGGCCCTGCACGATGCGGACCGTGACCAGCAGGACGGGCGCAAGCACCCCGACCGAGGCGTAGGTCGGCAGCAGGCCGATGATGAACGTCGCCAGGCCCATGACGATCAGGGAGACCACCAGCACCGGCTTGCGGCCGACGCGGTCACCGAGGTGACCACCGATGATGCCGCCGAGCGGACGGGCCGCGAAGCCGACGCCGAGGGTGGCGAAGGCGGCCAACGTCCCGGCGATCGGGCTGGCGCCGGGGAAGAACGCGGTGCCGAAGTAGAGGGCGGCGGCGGTGCCGAACCCGATGAAGTCATAGGTCTCGATCACCGCGCCGACCGAGGAGCCGATCGCCACCTTTCGCGCTTCGGTCGTCCCGCCGACCGGGCCGCGCATCTGCAGAGCCACATCGCTCATGAGCACTCCCAAGATCAGTCCCGAGCTTCGGTGCGTCGGGGCGTGGCTCCGATCGTGGTCTACTTCCGAAGCACTGTCAACAGTCAACGACCACTGTTGACATCGGGAGGCAAGTAAGCCAATCTGAGGTCACGGCTCCCGTCCGAGAGCCTGGACAAGGAGCAGGCGATGAAGCTGCAGCGCACGGCCGTCGTGACGGGATCGGCCTCGGAGCGGGGCATCGGTCGGGCCACGGCCCGCCGGCTGGCCGAGGACGGCTGGGCCGTCGTCGTGCTCGACCTCGACGAGGAGGGTTCGACCAAGGCCGCCGAGCAGATCGCCATGGACTACGCCGTACAGACCTTCGCCTCGGTCGTCAACGTGGCCGACGAGGACTCGGTGACGGCTGCGGCGGCCGCCGTCCAGGCCCGGGTCGAGGCCGGGCAGCTGCCGCCGGTCGGTGCCGTGGTGAACATCGCCGGCATCACCTCCCCCGTCACCTTCCTCGAGACCGACCTCGCCCTGTGGAACAAGGTGATGGCCGTCAACGCGACTGGCACCTATCTCGTCACGAAGGCCTTCCTGCCCGCCATGGTCGAAGCCGGCTGGGGCCGGGTGGTGAACATGTCCTCGGTCTCGGCCCTGCGCGGTGGTGGCGTCTTCGGCAAGGTGCCATACTCCGCGGCCAAGGCCGCCATTCTCGGCTTCACGAAGGCGCTCGCGCGCGAGCTTGGCCCCACCGGCGTGACCGTCAACGCGGTCGCTCCCGGCGCCGTCGACACCGACATCCGGGTCGGCAGCACCGACGCGCAGGAGGCGGCGATCCGCGCCGACGTACCGGTGGGACGCACCGCCACGACCCGGGAGGTCGCCTCGGCCATCGCCTATCTGTGCAGCGACGATGCGGCCTACCTCACCGGCACCACCCTGGACGTCAACGGCGGCAGCCACCTGCACTGACCCGTTCCGAGGCTTCCCGCGGGAAGTCCTCAGCGGTAACGTGCGTCTCTGTCTCGGGCGACACCTCAACGACGAGGAGCATGGCCATGCACGGACGGACGATTCTGCTGCTGGCGGTGCTGGGCGCGCCCCTGCTCACCCCTGCGCAGCCGGCTCTGGCAGCGGGTCCTGTCTGCCAGACCGACGCCCCGGTGGTCGGTGACGTGGACGGCGACGGGATCTCCGACCTGCTGGTGGGTCGCCCGCACGCCGACAGGGGCGCGGGTGTGGTTGACCTGCGGCTCAGCGCGGCACCAACCCGGGTGCTCACCGAGACCGGGGCCGGTATCACCGAGCCCGAGGTTGTCGATGCGTTCGGATCGGCCGTGGCGCTCGCCGACCTGGACGGCGACGGCTGCGACGACATGATTGTCGGGGCACCGGGGACTCTCGACGGGGCCGGCCGGGTGTACGTCGTCTCCGGATCGCCGGCGGGCTTCGACGGCAAGTTCCGGTTCACCCTCGACGGCGGCTCCTCGCCGGCGGACCGGTTCGGCTCAGCGATCGCGGTCGCCGAGAACCCGAACCTGCCTGGCTTCGACTTGTGGGTCGGCTCGCCGGACGACAGCCCCGGCGCCGTGGCCCGAGCCGGATCTGTCACGCACTTCACGGTCAGGGCGCCCGCCGGGCAGGTGCAGATCACCGAGGTCGAGACCATCAGCCAAGCGACAGCGGGGGTGCCGGGCAGCGCGGAGGTCGACGACCACTTCGGTGCCGTGCTGAGTGCGACAGGCGGAGGTGTGCTGGTCGGGGTACCGAACGAGGACATCGGCCGGGCCGCGGACGCGGGGGCTGTGGTCTTCATCCGGAACCCCGACACCGACCCCGGCTTCGACGACGCGGTGAGCATCACCCAGGACACCGCCGGCGTGGCCGGGACGCCGGAGGCGGGCGACCGGTTCGGCGCAGCCGTGGCGGCAGGCTTCGACCACGCCCTCGTCGGGGTGCCGGGTGAGGACCTCGGTCGGGTCAGGGACGCCGGCGCGGTCCAGACCTTTCGGCAGCCGTTCCCGGCCAGCGTGCCGGTGCCCGTGGCCTCGGTGACCCAGGACTCCCGCGGGATCCCCGGTGCCGCGGAGGCCGGTGACCAGCTGGGGGCTGCGGTTCTCCTCGGCCGCAACGTCGGATGCGTCGAAGGGGTGACCCAGGCGGTGGCCGGTGCCCCCGGTGAGGACATCCGGGTGTCGGGTACCAACCGGGTCGATGCGGGGACCGTGCTGGTGCTGCCGCTGACCGCGGCGGAGGCATGCCCCGTCCGCTACGACGACCAGAGCACCGTCCTGTCCGGCACCCCGGAGACCGGGGACCGGCTCGGCCGGACCCTCGGCCTGGGCCGGATCCGCGACGACCACGACGACGAGACCGGCGACCGCGCCTTCATCGGCGTCCCCAACGAGGACCGCGGCACCGTCTCCAACGCGGGCATCGTCCAGTCGACGGCCTCCGGCACCGGCGCCGACGCGAACGACGTGCCCGTAGCCGGCCAGCCTCGGCCCTCGGTCGGATCCAGCGATGGGGCGATGGCCGGGGAGCAGTACGGCCTGATCATCGCCTCGCCCGCCGGCTGAGCGCAACACATGTTGACGTCGGGCATAGCCTGAAGGAACGGACTCGTCCCACCGGGACGGCATGAGCACGATCAGCGGTGAGCCCGGGCCCGTTGGCCCACAATCAGGCCCACCTGAGAGACGTGAATGGCCGAGAGCGCACGCACCCCAGTAGCTGGCCGTCACCGTCGACCCGCGTCGCCCGCGTCGCCCATGGTGGGTCAGGCCGCAGGAGCCGACGAGCGGCTGGTCGACGAGCTTGACCGCTCGGTCCGCCGGCGGCGGGTGCAGCGGCTCCTCCGCGCCCACAAGCTGATCGCCGCCGAGTTCGACCTGCCTGCGCTGTACCGCCAGCTCGCGGCCGTCGGCGCTCGCCTGGTCGACCGGTCGTCGTCGTCCGTGGTGGTCCTCGACCCTGACGGCGCCGTGAACCAGCTCCTCGAGTGGAGCGCCTCGCGCGATGTGGCCACCACGACGCCGCTCGACCCGGAAGGGACCGAACAGCTGTCCCGCCTTGTGAACCGGCTCTGGCCCGAGCTCGTCCGGCGACTGACCATCAGCGAGCACGCCGCTCCCGCCCTCGCGGCGCCATGGCTGCCGGGTGACCTCGTGGTGCCCGTGACCTACCGGGGCACGCTGCTGGCGGTCCTCAACGTCCACAACGACCGCTCGCGGTCCTTCTGTGCCGCGGACCGGGACATCCTGGCCAGCTTCGGGCTGACGGCCGGCATCGCCGTCGAGAACGCCCGGCTGTACGAGGACTCCCGACAGCGGGAGATCTGGCTGGAGCAGGCGGCCACGCTCAGCAGCGGCCTGCTCGGCAGCGCGGAGGAGCAGGCAGCGCTGGGTCTGGTGGTGGCCAGCGTGCGACAGCTCGCGGACGCCGACCATGTGGCGCTCTGGATGTCGAACGGGCACGCCGACGCGTTCGTGGCCTCGGCGGTGGGTTGGCAAGGCGCCCTTCCGTCCCCGTCGGAGGGCGACGCGGTCGCGCGCGCCGCACTCAACGAGCGGCGTGGAGTGCGGACGAGCGTCGCAGCCCATCCAGACAGCCCGCTCGCCTGCGCGGCTGGCGAGCTCGGCGCAGGACCCCTGTTGGCTTTCCCCTTCGGGGCCGAGGGCGGGCAGTCCGGCCTGATGGTGGTGCTCCGCCGTAGCGGTCGCACAGCGTTCTCGGGCTTCGAGCTCGACCGGGCGGTCGAGTTCACCACCCAGCTCGCGCTCGCGGTCGAGGTCTTGTCGGCGCGAACTCTGCAGCAGGAGCTGCTCCTGTTAACCGAGCGTGAACGGCTCGCCACGAACCTCCACGACGATGTGGTCCAGGACCTGTACGCAGCCGGCCTCAAGGCCAGCAGCCTGGCAGCAGGTATGACCGCAGGCGCCCCGCAGCTGAGGCTCGAGGAGGTCGTGACGATCCTGCAGGGCTGCGTCACCCAGCTCCGGCGGTCGATCTCCCACCTCAAGCAGGACCGCACCGGCTTCGACGCAGGGCCGACGCCTGCTGGTGTGCCCGACACCACCGCAGTGACTCCCGCCCGCCGCTGAGCTGAACCCTCGGACACCACATCGAACGATGTGGCCGAGGGCACGGCGACCGGGGACGACCACGCTTCGCGCCACCGGCATCAGCGGGGCCGAACTCAGGGCCTGACCCCCCGGGACACTGCTGGCGAGGAGGAGGAGCGCTCAGCATCCGAGGTGATGCACGTCACTGCATCGCCGGCGGCCGGTGAGGAGCATCGGGGCGGTGGAGCAAGACTGCTGGTGCGCCGCGAGGGAATCGAACCCCCAACCCGCTGAAATCTCGGTCGCAGGCGTGAACGTGTCGGCCAAGCCTGAAACACGGTGCTTGTTGAGCCTGGTGGCTCTTCGTCAGCCGTAGCCCTCGCGGGACGATACGCCCCCTCATCCGTCCCCACGCGGCTGACCCCGATCAGATAGATCGGCCGGTTCAGCGGAGGCCGATGCCGGCCATTCGTTCGCCAGGAAGAGCCTGCAGCATGGTGAGCACCAGTGATCGGTCTGCCTCGTTCGCTCGAGCGACGGTGCGCTCTGCGTCGTCGAGGTCGGCGAGGAAGCTGTAGGCGGCCGACACCTGAGCCGACAACTCCTGGAGCCTGGGTGGCGGCACGGCCAGGGCGCCGATGTCTTCCTCGTCGTAGTCGGCCGGCCGTCGTGGCGCCAGCCATCGATCCGGCTCGAATGGGACCGCTGAGAACCCTGGTCGCCATTGCGCACCGTCAGCGGAGACTCCACAGGCGTCGGTCCAGATCTTGAGCACGGCGAGCCGTCGAAGCAGGTCCAGATCCAGCTCGGTGCGCAGCAGGGTGTTCGCGACCCAAGCAAGGTCGTACATGTCGCGGGCTGGAGTTGCGCGGTTCAGCCGGGAGATCTTCTCGGCCAGGTTCTCCTCCAGCCGCACGGTCAGCAGGTGCGGCAGCGGCGGGTCGCCGTAGGTCCGGTGGACCATCATCGGCACCCAAGCCCGACGGACCGGCGGCAGCCAGGGCGGCGCCGAGACGTCAATCTTGCTGTCCAGCTGCTCGCTCTGGCCGAACTCAGCGCTCGACATGAGCAGGTGGCGCTTGCCACGGTGCACGCGGATGCCGTAGTCGAACGGTCCCAGCTGTAGCCCGTCGACGTACTCGACGAGCAGCTCGAGTAGGTCCTCGGCGGACGAGCCGACCTCGGCGACCGAGAAATCGAGGTCGAGGGAGAACCGCCCTTGGGTGCCGGCGTAGAGCTTGCGCAGGGAGGTTCCGCCCTTGAAGGCCATCTCGTCCAGAAGCCCGGTGGCGGCGAGCTCACGCAGCAGCAAGTCCTGGGCGATGTCGACCAGCGCAGCCTCCCGCCCCGGCCCCGCAGCACCTCTTGGCATGTGGCGAGCCAGGTATCCCGTGGTCAGCCGCACCTGGTCACCGGTCGAGCCCGGCCTTGCCGGGACGCTCACCGGCGTTCCGCCATCGTCGTCGTTGTCGTCGTTGCCGCTGCTGTCTGCGGAGTCAGGTCTGTGGGCGTGACGGGCGAGAGATCTCGCGGGTCGAAGGGCAGGACAGTGTCGACGACATCGGTGGCGGCGTCGCGGCGACGGCTGGGCCCACGACTACCGAAGTAGACGACGCCATGGCCGGCCGGCAGCCGGGTGGAGATGTCGGGGCGCAGGCCCGACAGGAGGTAGGCGGTGCGGGCGGTGACGGATCTGGGCCGGTGGGCGAGCTCGGCAGCTAGCGTCTCGGCCTCTATTGTCTCGGCCAGGTCTGGCAGCCATTCAGGCACCGAGGACCAGGAGCGGACGTCACCGGGCCTGGCAGCCAGGTGCACGATCACCGACTCTGCCCTCAGCACCGGGACGGACCGGGCACGGACCGGCGGTAGCGCAGGCGCAAACCAGGTGATCCTAGCCTGGCTGGCCAGCGTCGAGGCGAGCTGGCGGGCGGTCAGGGCGTCCCCTACGGCGATTTCCAGCCGAGCCGGAGTGCGGTCGGCGGCGCCGAGGGCCCAAGCTGCGGACTGGAAGGTGAGGGCGGCGGTGACGTCGGACCGGGCCCGGATGAGCACCTGCAGCATCTGGCCGACCCTCCCGGCCGAGACGGCGCCCGCGTTCGCGCCAGGGGCGAACTCGTAGACTCCACGGCGCCCGGTCGGGAGCAGCCAACCCCGTTTGCGGAGCCGGTCGGCCAGCACCTTCGCGGGGGTGGAAACTCCGGTCTCTTGCCGAAGTTGCTCCAAGTCCGCTGTAGTCACCAGTTCGGCGCGGTTGAGTTCGAGCGCCTCGACGAGCGGCGCCAGACCGGCCGGCAGGGTACGGGCTGACGCCTCGAATCCGGGAGGAGAGTCGCTCGGACCACTGGTCATGTTGTCATGTTAGTGCACCAAGTAACTCATCGGGTTACTCTATCTACAAACGGACAACCCACGCGCCGCCGTCTTTTGCTTGATCGGACGTCAGGGTCCTTCACCGGCGGCCCGTAGAGCGTCGCCCAAACGGCCCTACAGCGTCGTCAGCTTGCTCCGCTGCTGGCCCAACGCAACCGACTCCAACTTTGCACAGTCAGTCGAGCCCTCTTCCTGCGTCCCTGACTTCAAATTTCCAGCCGACGCGATGAGGAAAAACGTTGCTGACTAGGTCATCTGTGCGCCGCGAGGGAATCGAACCCCCAACCCGCTGATTAAGAGTCAGCTGCTCTGCCTATTGAGCTAGCGGCGCGCGAGGAGTCACACTAGCAAACGGCTGCGGTCGGGTGAAATCGAGCTCCGTGATCTGCGCCAGGACGGCCATGGCGGCGTCGTGACCGCCCAGTCCGCTGACCGCACCACCGCGGACGGCGCCGGACCCGCACAGCAGGACACCCGGGTGGGGTGTGGCCACGCCCCAGCGCTCTGCGGCGGTCGCCGGCGACGAGCCGGCCGGCAGCCAGGGCCAGCTGAGGTCGCCGTGGAAGATGTGGCCGCCCGGCAGGCCCAGCTCGCTCTGCAGGTCGAGCGGGGTCATCACCTCGACACACGGCCGGCCGTCGGCGTCCCGGGCCAAGCAGTCCTCCAGCGGCTCGGCGAGCACGGACTGGAGCGAGCGCAGCGCGGCCGCGCCGACCTCGCGCCGGCGGCCGTCCGGGTCGTCGATGAACAGCCGGGCGGGGGTGTGCAGTGCGAACAGGGTCAGGGTGTGTGCCCCGCTCGCCCGGAGCTCCGGGCCCAGGATCGTCGGGTCGGTCAGGCTGTGGCAGTAGGCCTCGACGGGCAGGGGATCGGGGATCCGGCCCCTCTCGGCCTCGGCGTACGCCTGCTCGAGCCGGGCGTAGCCCTGAGCCAGGTGCAGGGTGCCGGCGAAGGCCGTCTTGGGATCGAGTCCCGAGCGCAGCCGCGGCAGCCGGCGCAGCACCAGGTTGACCTTGGTCTGGCTGCCCTCCGGGACCGCTGTCGGCTCGCCGAGCAGCTCGCCGAGGGTGGCGGGAGCGCAGCCGACGAGGACCGCAGGTGCGGTCAACGTGCTCCCGTCGGCCAGGGTCACGGTGCCGCCGCCCGCGGGGTCTGGACGCAGGCCCGTCACCCGGGCACCGGGACGCAGGACCGCTCCCGCAGTGCGGGCAACCCGTTCCAGCTCGGCGGCGACCCGGCCCATGCCACCCACCGGCACCCGCCATTCACCCGTGGCGTTCCCCACCACGTGGTAGAGGAAGCAGCGGTTCTGCCGAAGGCTCATCTCGTGGGCGCTGGCGAAGGTGCCGATCAGTGCGTCGGTGAGGACGACCCCGCGCAGGGTGTCAGCAGCAAGACTCGCCTCGACCAGCTCGCCGATCGGCCGCTCGACCAGCGCCTGCCAGAGGGCGGGCTCCAGCAGGGCTCGCACGTCCTCCTCGCGGGGGAGCGACTGCATCAGCGTAGGCGCCACCACCTCTGCGACCTGGGTGAGCCGTGCCTCCAGCCGCTGCCAGCCCGCGCGGTCCGCCGGGGCGTTGGCCGCGAACGAGGCCTCGGTCGCAGGCCCGGGGAGCCGCTCGACCAGGAGTCCACCGTCATCGAACGGTGAGTAGGAGGCGATCCGCCGCGAGGCCAGCTCGAGCTCCAGCCCGAGCTCGTCGACCAGCTGCTGCGGCAGCACCGAGACCAGGTAGGAGAACCGGGACAGGTTGGCGTCGACGCCGGCGAAGGGCCGGCCGCTGGCGACAGCGCCCCCGAAGGTGTCCCGGGCCTCCAGGACCACCACGTGACGCCCGGCCCGAGCGAGATAGGCGGCGGCCACCAGGCTGTTGTGGCCGCCGCCGATGATCACGGCGTCGAGATGCTCATGACCTCGTTGATCATGTGGCGCGAGGCCGTGATCATCTTCGACGGGGGTGTTGATCATGGTCAGGACTTGTTGCAGCTCGCGAGCTCGTCCTCGGTCAGCTCCAGGTCGGCCGCCAGGGCCGAGTCGGTGATCGACTCCGGACGCCGGGCACCCGGGATGGGGATGACGTGCTCGCCGAGGGAGAGCTCCCAGGCCAGCACGACCTGCTGCGGGCTGACGCCGTGCTCGGCAGCGACCTGGGCGAACGCCGGGTACTTCTCGGCCACGGCCTTGGCGCCACCGCCCGTACCACCGAGCGGGCTCCACGGCAGGAAAGCGATGCCGTGCTCGCCGCAGAAGTCGAGCTCGTCCTGGCTCGAGCGGAAGCGGGGTGAGAACTCGTTCTGGACGCTGACGAGACCGCCCTCGCCGAGGACGTCGATCGCCACCTGGATCTCTTCCACGTTGGCGTTCGAGATGCCGATCTGCTTGATCAGGCCCTCGTCCTGCAGGGTCTTGAAGTTGGCGATCACGTCGCCGTAGACCATCCAGCGGTCGGGCCGGTGCCACTGGTAGAGGTCGATCACGTCGACGCCGAGGTTGGCCAGCGACTTCTGCACCGCCGAGCGCAGGTACTCCAGTGAACCGTCGCGGCCCCACTGCTCGCCCTCGCTGCGGGTGATGCCGCCCTTGGTGCCGATCACGATGCCGGAGGTGTCGCCACCCCAGGTCTTGACGGCCTTCCCGACGATCAGCTCGTTGTGGCCCATCGAGTCCCAGCTGGGGGAGTAGATGTCGGCGGTGTCGATGAAGGTGACGCCGGCGTCGAGCGCGGCGTGAACCGTCGCGATGGCCGCGTCCTCGTCGGGGAAGGTGTTGTCGTTGTTCATCGACACGGGCATGGCGCCCAGTCCGATGGCGGAGACGGTGTAGGGGCCGAGTTGTCTGGTTTTCACCCTGTGGACGCTACCCGGGGCGGTCAGCGTCGAACCGCGGCCAGGCGCTGCCGGCGCAGCTCGGTCACCTCGGGGACCACCAGCGGCCCGAGCGGCTCGCCCAGCGCCAGCTCGAGGACGTGGTCGGCGAGGGCCGGGTTGCGGGCCAGGACCGGCCCGTGGGGGTAGGTCCCGACCACTGTGCCGGCGACTGCCCCCTCGGTGCCGTCGCCGCAGTTGCCGACCCCGACCTCGACCCTGGCCAGCGGTGCGGCGTCGGGTCCGAGCACGGTGGAGCCGCCGTGATTCTCGAAACCGGTCAGCCACTGCTCGTCGCCGTCCCGGTCGGACCAGCGGCTCAGGATCTCCCCGACCGCGCGCACCGGGCCCCGGGTCGTGGTCACGTCGAGCAGGCCAAGCCCGTCGATCTCGGTGTCCCGCTCGACGGTCGAGCTCACCCCGTCGGCCACCGTGAACGATCGGCCGACGATCTGGTAGCCCGCGCAGACGGCGAGCACCGCCGCACCGCGGTCCACGGCCCGGTGCAGCCCCCCGTCGGCGCGGAGCGCGTTCACGGCCGAGATCTGAGCCGCGTCCTCGCCGCCGCCGAGCAGGTAGACGTCGCCGGTGTCCGGCAGCGACTGGCCCGGCTCGACCGCGCTGAGCACGGCGTCGAAGCCTCGCCAGGCGAGTCGCTTGACCAGCACCGTCGCGTTGCCGCGGTCGCCGTAGATGCCGAGCAGCGACTGGTAGACCAGCACGACCTCGACCCGCCGGCCCTCACCCTGCGTCATCAGACCCCACCCATCTTCCGCAGCCGCTGAAACGGCGTGTAGGTCGCGATCACGTCGACGGCCGAGTCGAGGCCGGCCAGCGCCTGCGCGAGGTCGGGGACGCACCGACAGGCGACGTCGGCGTAGGCCAGCCGGACGGCCAGGTCCTGCGCGCGCGGACCCGTCGCCACCACGGTGCGGCCGGCGAGCTGCTCGTACTCCACGTCCCACAGCCACGAGACGTCCCGCCCGTCGGCGGCGGCGGAGTCGATCGCCAGCACGACGGTGTCGGTCTGGGCCAGGGGCAGCGCTTCGGCCCAGCCAGCCGGGTTCTTGGCCAGCAGCAGCCGGGCCGTCGCCCCGCCGACCTGCATGGTGGCGAAGCGGCCAGCCGGCGCGGTGACGGTCCGCATGCCCTCGACGGCCGTCGCGGTGTCCACACCGAGCAGCTCGGCCGCGGCCAGTGCGCACGCCGCGTTGCCGACGTTGAACCCGCCAGGGACCTGCAGCCGCGGGTCCCAGGCGCGGCCCGCTCGATCCAGGATCTGGCCGTCGACGACGTGGTAGTCCGCCGATGGCTGTCGCAGCTCGCATCCGGAGCAGTGCCAGTGCCCACCGCCGGCCCCGGTGCTCGCCGGCTGCTCGCGGACCAGGCCCGAGCCGCAGTTCGGGCAGAGCGACGCGTCCTGGGTCCAGGTGCTCGCGGTGTCGACCCAGACGACACGTCGGGCGGTCTCGGCCGCCCACACGATCAGCGGCTCGTCGGCGTTGGCGACCACAACAGGTCCGTCCTCGCCCGCCGCCGCCAGCGCCGTCCGCCAGCTGCGGCCGAGGCCCTTGATCTCGTGGTGACGGTCGAGCTGGTCGCGGCTGAAGTTCAGCAGCACGAGGAC
Source organism: uncultured Actinomycetota bacterium (assembly GCA_963727215.1). Classification (GTDB taxonomy): domain Bacteria; phylum Actinomycetota; class Actinomycetes; order Propionibacteriales; family Propionibacteriaceae; genus Microlunatus. Next base: position 163,122 of record CAVSFR010000006.1, on the reverse strand, counting down.
CTCGGGCCGGCCCAGCCGCACCATGTCGGCCACGACCCGTTCGTCGGTCTCCAGGATGGCGATGTCCGCGTCCGGCTGGCCGCTGAGCGCCGAGGCGATGCCGTGGTGCAGGTTGGCGCCGTCCGCGTTGTGCACCAGCCGTCGGGTCTGGCTGCCGAGCGAGGCGCGCACCGCCGCGGCGAGGAAGTGGGTCGTGGTGGTCTTGCCGTTGGTGCCCGACACCATGGCGACGCGCCGGCCCCGCAGCAGCTTGGCGAGCGCCTCCGGATCGAGCTGCATCATGACCTTGCCGCGGATCGAGGCGCCGGAGCCACGGCCGGCCACCCGTGAGGCGACGGCGGCCAGGCGGCCGGCCCAGATGGCGCCTCTCAACCGGGCTCGACCGGCGAGCGGTGGGGAGGGGGTCGGCGTGGGCATGGGGACCATTTTGCCTGTCCGTCCGGCTTCCCGGTCCGCCGGTCGCGGCGGGTCGGGGGCCGGGTCACCGCAGGCCACCTAGGGTGAGGGCAGGAGGGGTGCCCGGTGGACGGTGTGTCGACGGTCGTGGCCGTGCTGGCGGCGGTGGTGATCGTCCTCGCCCTGGCCTTCTACGTCATCACGCTCGTCTGGGCGGGGCGCAACCGACTGGGCACCGCAGGGACCACCAACGGCGGGACCGCGCCTCGTTCCTCGGACAGGTCCTCGGACTCCCTCGCCCGCGGCTTCAGCTACCTGCACGTCTCGCCCCGGTCCTCCGCCCGTCGGGCCGGGGTGCAGCACCGGCTCGAGCGGGCGTACCGCCGGGTCGACACGGTGGACCCGTACGCTGCACCCCGCCGGATCGGTGAGGCCCTCCTGCAGGCCGGGCTGACCGAGCCGCCACTGTCCAGTCGACCGGAAGACCGCCGATGACCGAACGTCCCGCAGGAACCGAGCGCTACTCCGATCCGTTGCAGGTCTACGCGGGCGCCGACGAGCAGACCCGCGCGGTGATCGAGAAGGAGCTCGACCGGATCGACACCCTCGACCGTCGCGACGCCGAGCTGAACGCGCGCGGCCTGAACTACGGCGTGGTGGTGACGCTCGCCTTCCTCGCCGCCTGCGTCTACCTGATCGCCAGCGGCCACGGCGTCGAGGGGACGGTGCTCGGCGTGATGTTCATCGCAGCGCTCGTCGCCATCCTGGCGGTCGGCCGCCGCCGCTGAGCGCGGTGCGGGTGCGCGCACTGGCAGCGACGCTGCTGGCCCTCACCCTGATGGGGCCGGTGGCCGCCGGCTGCACCGCGGAGCCGGCGCCGCCGCTGGTGTCGTCGGCCGCGCGGCCCCGCGCGTCCGCCAGTCCCACGGCATCCCCGAGCTCGTCACCTGCTGCCATCCCGACGCCGACGCCTGTCTCCACCCGGTCTCCCACTCCGACGCGGACGCCGCCACCGTCCTCTCCACCTGCGCCGCCTGCACCCGTCCTCCTCATCGACCCGTGGGCGAGGCGCTGCGCCGCGACGGCTACCGCGTCGTGAGCACCAAGAAGCGCGCTCGCGACTCGGTGAGCCTCGCGGCCCGGGCCCGGATGGCAGCGAAGGTGCAGGCTGATCTGGCCATCAGCGTGCACGACGACCACAGCCAGACCGCATCCTTCGAGGCGACCTACTCCCAGCGTGGCGTCCGGCACGACGGGCGCCACCACGCGATGTACCGGGCGAGCGGGTCGGACCGTACGGTTTTCGACCGGCCTGCCGTCGCTCGGCGCAGCGAGCAGGCGGCGCTCGCGATCGCGCAGGCCCGGACCCGGTCCCAGGGCCGTCAGGTCACGGTCCGCGAGAATGTCTTCACCGGCCGGGCAGGGCTCGAGCCCGGGAACCTCGCCCTGGTGCAGCTGCTGTCGACGGTGCCGTGGGTCTATGACGAGATGGGCGCGCTGACCGGTGGCGACCCCAGCAGGACCATGAGCCTGGCCGACCAGCGGGGTTACGCCGAGGGTCTCGTGCTGGGTGTCGAGGCTGCCGTGCCGCTGGGCGGCCGACGGGTGGCCCAGCCGAGTGAAGGGGTTCGGCGGCTGCCGAGCTGCCTCAGGTGAAAGAGCGCAGGCCGCAGGAACCTGCTCCAGGGATAGGGTCGCGAGTGCGCTATCGGGTGGTTGGCTCTCGAGCAGCCTGTGATCGCCTGGCCGTTCCTGCTGACCGGGCTTCCTTCCACACGGCGTCGAGCGGCAGGCCTCAGGAAGCTCCCAGCTCAGGGCCGAGGGCTCCTTCATCCTGTCGTGGAGGGCGGGTGGTCCGACCACGAGAGGGTCTGCCGGCCTCCACCTCAGTGAGCGCGGCAGTTGTCTCCCGAAGGCGAAGTGCCAAAGAGACGGCGAGCGACCGGTGCAGGAGACCGATGACGTGTGCGTCCACCCGCTGCAGCCGGTCGAGGTCCTGCCGATCGAGGCGCACGAGCTCCACGTCGCCCTCGGCCCGAACCCAGGCGGACGCGGGCAGGCCTGTGAGGAAAGAGATCTCACCGAAGAACTCGCCGGGACCCAGCTGGTCGATGGCGACGGCGCGCCCGCTCACGGGGTGGGTCTCTACGCGTACCAGTCCGTCGACGATGTACCAGAGCGCGTCGTTTCCTTCGCCGGTGCGGAGGATCGCGTCGTCGCCAACGACTGTCTGCAGATGCCCTACGGAGAGCAGACGCGCCACTTCTGATGGCTCCAGCAGGCCTGACGCGCCCCGCACGAGGTCGTCCGCACTGGAGCCTACGAGCGACGCCTCGAGGACCTCGCTCACCCTCGCATCGGCCAGGTCCTCGAACGCCTCCACCGGGTCAGGCGCTTGCGCGTCGGGTCGCCACACCAGGCCGAGTCCGGTGGAGACACGTGCGCTCTCGCCGGCGGTTCCTGCTCGCAGGTAACGGGCGGCGCGCACCCGGTGCGCCGTGCGGAAGCGCCGGACCGCGTCAAGCGCTTCCTCGTAACGGCGGCGCGCCACCGTCGTTCCACGGTTGAGGATGAAGTCCCGGGTGGTGTCTCGACAGGCGTCAGCCGCGGTCAGCACCCGCCGGTGGGCGAGTGGCATAGCCGCCCGAGCCTGGAGCGCCTGCTGCCCGAGTGGGGTCCTCCTCGGCACGCCGAGCACGGCGTCGCACAGCTGCCAGCTGGGCAGCTGCAGCCCGTTCGGGCCTGACATCGTGATGCCATCCGCGTCGGGGAGCGCCCACGCCATGGTCGGCTGGACCAGCTCGAGCCAACGGGCCTGCGCCGCGGAACTGCCGCTCATCGCGACCACGAACTCGCGGCCGGCATCGCGCATCGCCGCTGAGAGGCGCCCGAGCTGATCCGCCACCCGGTGTGGGTCGCCTTCCTCGGCGGCTTCGACGAGCGAGGCTGCGGCGTCGACAGCGGGGCCGGCGCGAGCCTCCATGAGCACGAAGCTGAGCGAAAACCTCTCGAGCTCCGCGGCGGCGGGAGGCACAAGCCACTGGCACCCGATGCGTAGCCGCTCCACAGTGAGCTCGTGGGCCCGGTAGTGGTCGCTGGCCGGAGGGTCACGAAAACGCCAGTTGCAGAGATGCATGGTCCAGGCGGAGCCCACGCGGGGAAGGTCGAACCGCTGCACCAACTCGCCCCACGGACCGGCAAGTCCCGGTGGAAGGGTCAGCTGGCGCTCGGCAAACCGATCCGCCGCCGGGGGCACCGTGTCCCACCGGAACGTGTGTCCCAGCGCAGAGAGCGCGCAGAGCAGCGCTGTCGCCTCGCTCTCGGGAAGCGCATCGGTGCTCCCCGGGTCGTCGTGCAGTGCCTCTCTCAGCCAGGCTCGGACGCCGCCACGGCCGGACGGAAAATGTTCCGGCAGTGCGTCGCAGAGCTCGGTGTACACGTTCCACGGTCCAGGCAGCGTGAAGGAGGGCGCCGACTGCGGGAGCAAGGCTCCCACCCGGCCGAGTGCGGCGTCGACCGCGTTGCGAAGCTCCTGGGCAGCGCTCACGGCCCCGACCCATCGACGCGGACTTCCAGGACGCTGCGTGGAGTCGACGTGGTGTGCACGGCGTTCAGCGTCAGCCCACAGATCCTCAGCAGCTCAGCGAACTCGTCGCGGGTCCGTTCCCGGCCGTTGAACAGCACCATCATGACCAGGTCGCCGAAGCGGGAGAAGTGGGGTGACTCGTCGGCCGGGAGGACGGACTCCAGGATCAGAAGTCGACTCGTGGATCGCATGGCGCGTCGACAGGCGAGGAGGATCCTGCTCGCCGCTTCGTCGTCCCAGTCGTGCAGGATCCAGGCGAGCACATAGACGTCTGCTCCAGGTGGGACAGAGGTGAAGAAGTCGCCCGCGAGAAACTCGAGCCGGTGCCTCAGTTCCGGGGCCTGCGAGCGCTGCCGCGCCCGATGCACGACCTTCTCGAGGTCGACCACCACACCTGACATGGCCGGGCTCGCCTGGAGCAGCTCCGTCAGCAGCGTGCCGTCGCCACCACCGACGTCGACCACCGAGGTCACGCCCGTGAGGTCGCAGCTGTCCAGGAGGAGCCGTGCTGAGCCGGCAGTCATGTCGCGCATCGCGGCGTCGAAGAGCGAGCCGTCGTCCGGATCTGCCGCGAGATGGTCGAAGAAGCTACGTCCGAGAACGCGAGCCGAGGCGGGCTGCCCCGTTCGAAAAGTGTCGGTGGCCTCACCGAAGACCCGGTACAGCAAGCTGCCGTTCAGCAGCACCCAGCTTCGCAGCGACGGTGGTTCACTGCGGAGCAGCGCGCCGGTGGGGGTCAACGCGAAAGAACCCGACGGACCTTCGACGAAGACACCTGCGCTGCAGAGCGCTCGGAGCAGACGCGCCAACGCGTCCGCATCAACCTCACACCGGGCGGCCACCTCCTCGACGGGGGATGGCCCCTCGTGGAGGTGATCGGCGACGCCGAGTGCGGCAACGGTGTACAGGGCCTTGGAGACCACGAAGCCCCGCATCAGCCCCAACAGAGACTCGGCGGGATTTCCACTGGTTCCCACCGTCGCAGTATCGCTGTCGACGCCGCTGATGAACAGACAGTGGGGATTGTCACTGGGGCGGAGCCGGCGGATAGTGGGGGTCATGAGCGCCGACGAGGGAGCGTCAGGTCTCGGGATCGGCGTGGTCATCGACGTGCCCACGATGACTGCGGAGCACTACGACGTCATTGCCGCTCGCTTGGGGTGGGTAGGACGGGACGCGGTGCCGCCTAGCGGGCTTGTCGTGCATATCGCCGGCCCGACTCCAGACGGGTGGCGCATCATCGACATCTGGCGCGACGAGCAGGCGTTCGAGCAGTTTTCGAGCAGTGCCGTGGCCTCGGCGGTGAAAGATCTCGGACTGCCGCCGTACGAACCCCAGGTGGTGCCTATACACCATGCTCTCGGCATGGTGAGGCATCGTGAGGGGGCATAACGCCTACGGCCCCGCCGTCTAGACGTGGGAACACTCCCGGAACGACGCCATGATCTGGGCGGACCTGTGGCCGATCGTGACCCCGACCGCCGGCTGCTGGGCAGTTATGTGTCCCGGCTGCTCGCCGCCCGTCTGTTGCCTGAACATGGTTTCCCGCAAGCTCGTGAGGCCCGAGGTGCGACGGTAGCCGTCCTCCTCGCGGACGTCGCGGGCTTCACGCCGCTCGCCGAACGCCTCTCTCTCCAGCCGGATGGAACCGAGGAGCTGTCCCACCTGCTCGATGCTTCCTTCGGAGCGCTCGTCGCCCGGGTGGAAGCAGCCGGTGGTCATATCGTCAACTTCGCCGGGGACGCCCTACTGGCGGTGTGGGAGGCGGGGGAGGGAGTGGCATCGGCCACCCAGGCCGCTGCAGCATGCGCGCTGAGCCTGAACGAGACAGCGGCCGGGCAGCGGGGAAGCTTCGGGTCGAACGTGCTGCCACTGTCGACCTCATTGCGTGTCGGCGTGGGAGCGGGTCGGGTCCTCATGCTGCGAGTCGGTGGCGTGGGCGGTCAGTGGCACCTCCTCCTTGTTGGGGACGCCGTCACCCAGGCAGGACGCGCGGCCCGGCACGCCGAGGCCGGGAGTGTGGTGTTGTCACCCGCAGCGAGTCGATGCGCAGGCGACGTGTGCACCGGAACTGTGGAGGGCGGGGGCTTCTTGAGATTGACCCAGGTCAACGGTGCTCCCGGTGCCGACGAGTTCGCACCCGCCCGGCGGGTGTCCGCGGAAGCGGTCCGCGCCTGCGTGCCAGCCGTCGTGCAGGCCGGCGTCGCCAGCGGGCAAGAACGGTGGCTGCCCGGCCTGCGATGGATCACGTCGATGTTCGTCGCGCTCATCGACGGGAAACTCCCATCGACCAACGCGCTCCAGCTGGTGGACACCTTGGTCACCGAGGCGCAGCATGTGTTGCTGGCGTCGGAAGGAACGCTGGAGCATGTGGCGGTCGATGACACCGGCGTGAAGCTGGTGGTCTCATTTGGCACGCCCCCTCTGGCCCATCGCGACGACGCGGCGCGGGCGATAGCCGCCGCGGTCGACCTTCGAGCCAGCCTTCGCCGACAAGGGATAACGAGCACGGTCGGCATCTCAACGGGTCGCGTGTTCACCGGTAGCGTCGGCAGCGACCTGCATCGGGAGCGGGTCATCCTTGGCGACTCCGTCAACCTCGCTGCGCGTCTCATGCAGGCCGCGCGGGGGACGGTCCTCTGCGATCAGGCCACGTACGAGGCGGCCCGCACGCGTTGGGTGTTCGACACGCTCCCGACGATCACCGTCAAGGGGAAGAGCGCACCCGTCGCCATTTATCGACCTGTTGCTCCCGTCTCCATGGAGACGCGATTCTCCGACGCACGGCAGCCGCTCGTGGGACGCAGCATCGAGCGGATGCTGTTCGGGGAGTATCTGGGGCGACTGCAACAGGGGCAGGGTGGTGCCCTGTCGATGTCCGGTGACGCAGGAATCGGCAAGACCGGGCTGATGCGGCAGGCGGCCTCTGACGCGTCGACACGCGGCATCCGCGTCCTCCAGGGTCGAGGAGACCTGACCGAGCGCGTCACGCCCTACTTCGCGCTGCGGCACGTGCTGACCGAGTTGCTCGGCGTGGGCGAGTTGGACCTCGAGACACGCCGTCAGGCGGTGATAGCCCGGCTGGGCGGCTCACCTGCGTTGGCAGCGCAGGCGCCGCTTCTGGAATCTGTGCTCCCGCTCGGATTCGTTGACACAGCGCTGACCAGGCAGATGACAGGTCAGACCGCAGCGGACAGCACCGTCGCCCTGATCCTGGGGCTCCTCACCAGTGGACAAGGTTCTCCCCCCGGCAACGACGCCCCGTTGGTTCTGCTGCTCGACGACGCCCAGTGGATAGATCCAGCCTCGTGGGCTGTCGTGCAGGCCGCCCGAGCCCAGATCCCGACGCTCCTGCTTGTCGTGGCGGGCCGTACCGACGGGGAAGACGCGGCTGAGGGCTACCTCCAGCTGCTAGGCGACCGCGGCGTCGACCAGATCACGCTGGGGCCACTGGCTCTCGAGGAGGGCGCCGCCCTCGTGGCTCAGCTGCTGCCCCACGCGCCGGCCCAGCTTGCGCAACTCGTGGCTCGTCGGGCCGAGGGGATCCCGCTCTTTCTCGAGGAGCTGACGTACGCGCTCGGCACGGGGGACATCGAGGACGACGCAAGACCAGCGGCGCCCGGGCCGAGTCGCCTCGCTGCAGAGGCTTGGATCGGCTCAAGCGTTCCGGCCGGGGTGGAGGGCGTGGTCCTCGAGCGTATGGACCGGCTTCCGTCCGCGGCGCAGCTGACGCTCAAGGTGGCCAGCGTTCTCGGGCAGGTGTTCAGCCAGGAGGCTCTGCTCGCAGTTCACCCACTCCACCCCCGGCCCAGCGACCTCCGGGCGTGGCTCGACGAACTCCAAGCCAAGGCCTTCCTGGTCAGCGACCCCCCTGCCTCGAGCGATCTGCGATTCCGGCACGGCCTCGCCCGTGAGGCGGCTTACGGCACCCTGCTGCGGTTTCAGCGTCAACCGCTTCACCAGGTGGTCGCCGAATGGTACGAGCGCGATCAGCCATCCGTGCACCCGATGACCTACCGCACGCTCGCCCACCACTGGGACCGCGCCGGGAAGGCAGGGCGCGCGCTCGACTATCTGGAGCTCGCTGGCGATCATGCCCTGCGCCACGGCGCTCATGCCGAGGCGATCGACGCGCTGCTCGCGGCACTCTCCGCGGCCAGCGGTGCGGCACCGTTGGTCGGGCCGCAACGACGTGCGCGATGGCACCGCCAGCTCGCCGATGCCTACATGGGCCTGGGGCGACTGTCCGACAGTCGAGGTGAGGCCATGGAAGCGCTCGCACTGCTCGGGCTCGCGAGACCGTCGTCGTCAGCGTCGGCGATGCTCGACCTGGCCGGGCAAGCGGCGCGACAGGCCGTGCGCACACGCCGCACCGACGCGGGTCTCGGTCTGGCTTCTGGTGAGGTGGCGGACGCGGCCAGGGCCTACGAGCGCCTCGCCCTCATCGAGTACTACGGCAACGATCGGTTCGCGGCCCTTTCCTGCGCCCTGCACTCCGTCAACATCGCTGAGACGATGTCGCTTTCGCCAGAGCTCGCGCGCGGATACGCCACGCTCGGACTGGGGTCAGGGATGCTCGGGCTGCACCGCCTGGCCCGCCGGTACACCAAGCAGGCAGACGAACTCGTGCGCCAGCTGGACGACTCACCGGCTCTCACGTTCGTCCTGATGAGCGCAGCCGCCTACTGGCTGAGCATCGGCAGCTGGTCACGAGCCGGCACCAGCGTCGAGGAGGGTCTCGGCCTCGCCGAGTTGGTCGGAGACCAGCGTCGCTGGAGTGAACTGGCCGCCCTCAAGTGGCAGCTGCTGTACCACGAGGGGCGGGTTGACCTTCTGGACGGGTTGGCGCAGCGCATGCGGGAAGTGGCCGAGCGCGCCGAGGACGACCAGCGGCTTGCCCATGTGCTCCTTCTCGAGGCCCTGTCGGTGCTGCTACGCGGCGGCTCCCAGCCAGCAGCTCATGCGGCGTCGCAGGCCCTGGAACTGCTGACGGGGCGCGGTGCGCACGCCGACGAGATCATCGCCTGCGGTGTGCTCGCTCAGGCGCACCTCAGCACAGGCCGGCACCGGGAGGCTCTCGATGCCGCCGACCGGGCGCTCAGGCTCATGATGCGGACGCGACCGGTCGCCGTTCACGCCATCGAGGGGTATGCCTTCACGGCGGAGGTGCTGCTCCGGGTGAGCGAACAGGGCAGGAGCGGGGTTGCCCGCCGCGCACGAGCCGCCTGCAGAGCACTCGACAGCTTTGCCAGATCTTTCCCGCTCGCCCGGCCACGAGCTCTTTGGTGTCGCGGGCTGCTGAGAAAGCTTCAGGGGCGTCCGCGCGTGGGGCAGGCGGCGAGGGCAGCCAGCCTCGCTGTCGCCACCACGCTCGAGATGCCGTACGAACAAGCACGAGCCCATCTACAGATTGCGCAGAACCTTCCTGTCCACGACGCGGCCCGGCAGCACCACCTCGATGAGGCACGCCTGACATTCATCCGGCTGGGCGCTGCGGACGAGCTTCGGCGGACTCGGCTGGCCACCGAAGCTGCGGACCGATTCTGCTGACAGAGCCAGCGGAGGGGGCGGCGTCGAGTTCGGACTCTGACCCGTTCCGGCAGAGCTGCTCGTCTTGCTGGGTGCGGCGGCCGAGAGGCTGGTGACGGCGCGTCGGCGACGACCGCAGCCGGGGCGGCTGGAACAGACCAAGCCCTCGTCCGCGTGACCGCAGGCTAGAGCGGGTTGTTGATGGGGTGAGTGACGGGACTTGAACCCGCGGCCACCTGGACCACAACCAGGTGCTCTACCAACTGAGCTACACCCACCATCGCTCCTGCAGCAGGCGCAGGGGCAGCGACGAGTGTATAGGCCAGCCCCGGCGGAGCCGAAATCAGTTGCTGGGTACGGCAGGAGCCGCGCCTGCACCCGTCAGGGCTCCGGCGTGGCGGCTGGCGATCTCCTTGGCGGTGGCGGAGTCGGGCCCGGGCAGGGGGACGAACACCGCGTCCCGGTAGTAGCGGAGCTCCTCGATCGACTCCCGGACGTCGGCGAGCGCGCGGTGGTTGCCCGACTTCGCCGGCGCCGAGTAGTAGGCCCGCGGGAACCAGCGCCGGGCGAGCTCCTTGACGCTGGACACGTCCACGTTGCGGTAGTGCACGTGGCTCTCGAAGGCCGGCATGTCCCGGGCGAGGAAGGCACGGTCGGTGCCGATGGTGTTGCCGGCGAGCGGAGCCTTGCGGGGCTCGGGCACGAACGTACGGACGTAGTCCAGCACCTGCTCCTCGGCGTCGGCCATGGTCAGGCCCGAGGCGAGCTCGGTCAGCAGTCCCGAGGAGGAGTGCATCTCACGGACGAAGTCGCCCATCTGCTCCAGCGCCGCGTCGCTCGGCTTGATGATCAGGTCGATCCCGTCGCCCAGCACGTTGAGCTGGCCGTCGGTGACCAGAGCGGCCACCTCGATCAGCGCGTCGTTGACCAGGTCGAGCCCGGTCATCTCGCAGTCGGCCCACACCATCACATCGCGCACGACCCTCACCCTACGTTCCGCGGCCGGCGCCGCGCGTGGACGGAGTAGACGGGCACCCAGCGCACCAGCCAGCCCGAACCGGCCCAGGTCAGCAGGCCCATCGTCACGGCGGCGACGGCGAGCGGGGCCACCAGACTGACGGCGCTGATCACCAGCGGCCCGGCCGCGTTGCCGAGGTCGGCGCACAGCCGCCAGCCCCCGAGGAACTGGGTCCGTCCCACGGCCGGCGACGCGTCCGCACCGAGCGTCATCACGATGCCGGCGCTGATCCCGTTCCCCAGCCCCATCAGGCAGGCCACCAGGGCGATGCTGACGGCGCCGTCGGTCAGCGGCAGCAGGAGGAAGCCGAGCCCGAGCACGATCATCGACGGCACCGCCACGTAGACCCGGCCGAAGCGGTCCATGATGGCGCCGCCCGGGTAGAAGAGCAGCATGTCGACGCCGGCGGACACGCCGTAGATCAGGCTCGTGGTCGACGCGTCGAGGCCCTGCGCCTCCGCCCAGAGCGGGACGATCGACTGTCGAGTCGAGCGTGCGGCCGAGATCACCAGCACACCGAGCCCGAGGGTGACCAGCACCCGCCGGTGCTCCGACAGCACCGAACCGACGGTGCGCCGCGCGATTCCGGCCGAGGCCGAGGCGGCACGGGCCTGCTGTGTGACGTCCGGGAGGAACGCCGTCAATGTCGCCGCCGCCAAGCTCATCAGGGCGGCGAACCCGTAGGCGGCCCCGATCGTCCAGGCGCTGACGATGGCCGCGCCGGCGAACGGGCCGAGGAAGAGCCCGATCCGGAACGTGCCCCCGAGCGTCGACAGGGCGCGGGCCCGCATCCGGACCGGCACGGTCTCGGTCAGGTACGCCTGCCGGGCCAGGCTGAACACCGCACCCGCCAGCCCGGTGACCAGGACCGCGAGCGCCAGCAGCAGCAGGGAGCGGGCTACGAACGCACCGAGCAGGGCTACGGCGTCCAGCAGGCAGGCGGCCACCAGCGCCCGCTGCTCACCGATCCTGGCCGCGAGCGCACCGGCTGGCAGGTCGCCGATCAGCTGACCGATGCCGGTCAGAGCAACCACGAGCGCCGCCACCGTGACGCTCGCGCCGAGGTCGCGGGCCGAAAGGGCAATCAACGGCAGGATCGCGCCCTGGCCGATCGAGACGAGCACGGTCGGGCCATACGCGGGGACTGCGATCGAGCGCCAGGAGACTTCGGTAGGAGGCAGTCGGCCAGGCTCGACTGGTCGGTCGGGTCCGGTCACGATCCGAAATCTACGGTGCTGCTGCTGGCCCGCCAGCCGACGCCGATTTGCTCCTGGTCATCCTCTTGATCGCCGACCTGCGCCCCCGGTAGGAATCGAACCTACGACCGACAGATTAGAAGGCTGCTGCTCTATCCTCTGAGCTACGGGGGCCTCGGCCCGCGATTCTATCGGGGTACCTCGTCCTGGACATGGTGTCGATCTCGACGGGCGCCGTTCGTCTGGTGCGTGTCAGCATCACCCACCAGGAGGTACACCCCATGAAGTACATGTTGCAGGTCATCGGTTTCGCCGATGCGGAGTTCGCTGAGGGCGAGGGCCCGACCGCCGAGGAGTTCGTGGGCTACCAGCAGGCGCTGATCGAGGCCGGCGTGGCGGTGGACGGCGGGTTCTTGGACGACTTCCGGCTCGCGACCTCGGTGCAGGTCAACCGAGCGGGGGAGCAGATGGTCACCAACGGCCCGTTCCCCGAGACCAGGGAGTACCTGGGCGGCTGGAACATCATCGACGTGCCGGATCTCGACGCCGCCCTCGCGTGGGCGACCCGTAACCCCGGTGCCAGGTACGGACGGATCGAGATCCGCCCTGTGATGGGCGGCTGACCCTCATGAACCAGCGGGCGGCCGACTCGGTCGAAGCGGTGTTCCGCGAGGAAGGCGGTCGGCTCCTCGCCGTGCTGGCCGCCCGGCTGGGCGACCTCGACCTCGCCGAAGAGGTGGCGCAGGAGGCGATGGAGGCCGCGCTGACCCGGTGGCCGGTCGACGGGGTGCCGCAGGTGCCCCTGGCCTGGCTGCTCACCACAGCCCGGCGCAAGGCGGTCGACCACATCCGACGCGACCGCAGCTACGCCCAACGGCTGGCTCTGCTCGCGGTGGAGTCCGAGCGGGCCCAGCCCGCGCCGCTGCCCGGGCCGGGCACCGACCTGCCGGACGAGCGGCTCACCCTCTTCTTCACCTGCTGCCACCCGGCGCTGCCGCTCGAGGCGCAGGTGGCGCTCACCCTCCGCTTCGTGGCGGGCATGTCGACCGTGGAGGTGGCCGCAGCCTTCCTCGTCCCGGTGGCCACGATGCAGCAGCGGATCGTCCGCGCCAAGCACAAGATCGTCCGGACCCGGATCCCGTTCCGGGTGCCGGCGGGCGAGGAGCTGCCTGCCCGCCTGACGGCGGTCCTGAGGGTGGTCTACCTCGTCTTCACCGAGGGTTACGCCAGCACGGCGGGGGACGACCTGACCCGGACCGAGCTGACCGACGAGGCCATCCGCCTGACCCGCATCCTGCACCGGCTGCTGCCGGAGGAGAGCGAGGTGGCCGGTCTGCTGGCCCTGATGCTCCTCACCGACGCGCGCCGACCTGCACGTACAGACGCGGACGGACGGCTCGTCTCCCTGGAGGACCAGGACCGTCGCCGATGGGACGCCGACCAGATCGCCGAAGGTCGCGCCCTGCTGCCACAGGCCCTCGCCACGCCCACCGGCCCCTACGCCGTCCAGGCGGCCATCGCGGCGTTGCACGACGAGGCGCCGCAGCTCGCGGCCACCGACTGGCCTCAGGTCGTCGCCCTCTACGACGTGCTCTTGACCATCAGCCCCTCACCGGTGGTCGAGCTCAACCGTGCCGTCGCCATCGCCATGCACCGCGGACCGGCCGCCGGTCTGTCGCTGGTCGAGCAGCTCGCGAATGCTCCCGAGCTCCGTGGCTACCACCTGCTGCCAGCGACCCGCGCTGACCTGCTCAGCCGGCTCGGGCGCTCGCGTGAGGCGGCCGAGGCGTACCGCGAAGCCCTCGGGCTGGTCACCAACGAGCCCGAACGCGCCTACATCGTGGACCGACTTGTCAGACTCTCCGGGTGCTAGAGCCCCCTCACGTTCTGACAAGTGCGACGGCGTGGATACCCTGCTCGCCATGGCGACCGTAACGCTCCCGGGCGGGCCCACCCTGAGCTATCGGGAGTGGGGCCGGCCCGACGGCGCGGTCGTGCTGCTGCTGCACGGGCTGGGCAGCTCGAGTGCCGGCTGGCGTCACCTCGGCCCGGTGCTCGGCCGGCACTTCCGCTGCATCGCCCCCGACGCGCGCGGCCACGGCGAGAGCAGCTGGATGCGCGACTACTCGTTCGAGGCCATGCGGGACGACGTGGTGGGGCTGATGCGCGAGCTCGGCATCCTGGGCGCCATCCCGTACGGGCACTCGATGGGCGCGCTGACCGCCTATCTGCTCGCGGCCACCAAGCCCGAGCTGGTCCGGCGGCTGGTGCTGGAGGAGATGCCACCGCCGGACGCCGCCGAGCCACGACGGCCGATCCCTCGTCAGCCCGACCCGACCGCCGACCACGACTGGCGCGCCGTGATCGCCGTCCACCGCTGGCGCAACGTCGACCACCCGGGCTGGTGGGACCACGCCGACCGGATCAACGTCGACACCCTGGTGCTCGGCGGCGAGCAGAGCTACCTGCCCCAGCAGCGGCTGCGCGACCTGGCGACGCGGCTGCCGCACGGCACGTTCGAGTCGCTGGACCTGCCGCACGGGATGCACGAGGACCGTCCCGGTGAGGTGCTCACGGTGGTCGAGCCGTTCCTCACCCGCTTCGCCAAGTAGTTCCGAAGCCTTCTGGGTGTCTGGGGCCGCAGGTACCCTGGCTCGCATGTCCGTGGCCAGCCCTGCCGTACCTCAGCAGGAGCAGCGCGCCTTCCACCGCAACGGGCTGCCGGTCGAGGCGAACGCGGCCGAGCCGCTGCCGAAGCGGCTGCTCAAGAACCGGCTCTTCTGGGTCTCCGTGGTGGTCCTGCTCGGCTACGTCGCCTGCCTCCTGCTCCTCTACCGCCAGGTGGTGCCCGACCAGGAGGTGCCGGGCGGGATCGTTCCCGGTCTGGGCACCGAGGCCGTGCCCATCGCCGCCAAGTACGCCGCCATCACCGCCATCCCGCTGTCCCTGCTGTTCTTGTGGGCGGACCGGTTCCGACCGCAGCGCTTCTGGGTCTGGCTGATGACCTTCGGCTGGGGCGCCTGCGTCGCGACCTTCGTCGCCGCCCAGATCAACACCTGGGCCGCCTCGCACCTGAGCGTCATCGGCGACGGCGACCCGGCCACCAGCGCGCGCGCCGCGATCTACGTCGCCCCCTTCGTGGAGGAGGCGGCCAAGGCCACGATCCTGTTCTGGCTGGCCATCCTGATGCGCTACCAGTGGGTCAGCCGGCTGAGCGGGATCGTCCTCGCCGGGCTGTCCGGGGCCGCGTTCGCTTTCGTCGAGAACATCCTTTACTACGGTCGCGCCTACCGGTACGCCGCGCGGACCTTCGGCCAGGTCGCCCCGCTGGACGCGCTGCAGCAGACGTTCCAGCTCCGCGGCCTGCTGACCTTCTTCGGCCACCCGCTCTTCACCTCGATGACCGGGATCGGACTGGCGGTCGCACTGCGCTCGCGCAGCAAGATCGTCCGCGTGGTCGCCCCCCTCGCGGGCTTCTGCGCCGCCGCCTTCCTGCACATGGCCTTCAACACCACAGCGTCGCTGGTGCAGGGCCGCCAGCTGCTCTACATCTACCTCGGGGTCGCGCTGCCGGTGGTGATCGGCCTCGTGCTGTTCGTCGTCCGCCAGCTGTTCCGCGAGGGGCGGCTCATCCGCGAGCGGCTGACCGACTACGTCCGGGTGGGCTGGCTGCCCGAGGACGACCCGGCCGCGATGTCCCGGCTGCGGACGCGCACCAAGGCGGTCTGGCACGCCCTCTTCCTCGGTCCCGCGGTCCTGCTGGCCACGCTGCGGATGCAGCGGGCCGTCACCGAGCTGGCCTACCTGCGTGACGCCATGGTGCGCGGGCTCGTCGACCAGACCGGTCTGCAGCGCGAGAAGCTTTTGCTGGCCAGGATCCGCGCACTCCGGGGCGCGGCGGTCACCCAGCCGCAGGGCCGAGCCGCCTACCCGAAGCTGCGCCGCCAGCCGACCGCCGCGCAGGCGTACGCCCCGGCCAGCTACCCGGGCCCCGCCGGACTCGGTGGCAACTATCCCGCGCCGGCACCGTACGCACCCCCGCCGGGAGTCCCCCCGGCCGCCATCAACCCGCTGGGGCAGACTGCTACCCAGTACTCGAAGGTCGACCCGACCTGGAAGCCCCCAGGGGAGTAGCAGGAGGATCGCGATGCCCGGCAGGGAGCGTTCGGCGCTGGAGCTCGCCCTCGTCGAGCTTCGCGGAGCCGTCTCGTCGGTCACCTTCCCGTTGCCGCTGGCCGAGGCTGCGGACTCGGCTCGCGGGGTCACCGACATCACCCGTCAGCTCGACGACTACGTCCTGCCCCGGCTGGCGACCATCGACGCGCCGCTGCTCGCCGTCGTCGGCGGCTCGACCGGTGCGGGCAAGTCGACGCTGGTGAACTCCTTGGTCGGACGTCGGGTCAGCGCGCCGGGCGTCATCCGGCCCACCACCCGGGCCCCCGTGCTGGTGCACCACAGCAGCGACGCCCGTTGGTTCGCCGACGACCGCATCCTGCCGGGACTGGCACGCTCGACCGGCGCGCGCAACGACACGCAGTCCCTGCAGCTGGTGGCCGACGACAGCATCCCGCCTGGCCTCGCGCTGCTGGACGCTCCCGACATCGACTCCGTGGTGAGCGAGAACCGGACGCTGGCGGCCCAGCTGCTCGCCGCAGCCGACCTGTGGCTCTTCGTCACCTCCGCCGCCCGCTACGCCGACCAGGTGCCATGGGACTTCCTGCACTCGGCCGCCGAGCGCAGCGCCGCGGTCGCCGTCGTGCTCGACCGGGTGCCGCCACGGGCGATGGCGGAGGTGCCGCCGCACCTCGGCCAGATGATGAGCGATCGCGGCCTCGGCGGTTCGCCGCTGTTCGCCGTCCCCGAGACCGCGGTGGACGCGGACGGTCTGCTGCCGGTCTCCGCCGTCCAGCCGATCCGCGGCTGGTTGGCTGCGCTCGCCGCCGACAAGTCGAGTCGGACCGCCGTGGTCCACCGGACGCTGGACGGCGCGATCGTTGCCCTGACCACCCGGACGCCGCGGATCGCGACCGCCCTCGGCGACCAGCTGCAGGCGGTCGACCGGCTGCGGGCCGAAGCCGACCACAGCTACGCCGAGGCCGTCCGGACCGTCCAGGTGCAGACCGCCGACGGCACCCTGCTGCGCGGTGAGGTGCTCACGCGCTGGCACGAGTTCGTCGGTACGGGTGAGTTCTTCCGGGCGTTGGAGCAGAAGGTCAGCTGGCTGCGGGACCGGGTCACCGCCGCGATCAAGGGCCGCCCACCCGAGGCCGAGAATTTGAAAGTCGCCGTCGAGTCGGGGCTGGAGTCGCTGATGGAGGCCGAGGGCGACGCGGCTGCCGAGCGAGTCGAGGCATCCTGGCAGGCCAACGCCGCCGGCCGCGCGGTGCTGGAGCGGACCCGCGGGGACCTCTCGCGCTCCTCGGTCGAGTTCGACCGGGCCGTGGACCGCGCCATCCGCGATTGGCAGGGCGCCGTGCTCGACCTCGTCGCAGACGAGGGGATGTCCAAGCGCTCCAAAGCGCGGTTCCTGGCGTTCGGGGTCAACGGCCTCGGCGTTGCGTTGATGATTGTCGCGTTCGCGCACACCGGCGGGCTGGTCGGGGCCGAGGTCGGTGTGGCCGGGGGCACCGCCGTTCTGGCCCAGCGGGTGCTCGAAGCCGTCTTCGGTGACCAGGCCGTCCGTCGGCTAGCCGACATCGCCAAGGCGGAGCTGGACTCCCGCGTGGAGGCGCTGATGTCGGCCGAGCTGCTGCGCTACCACGCCGCGCTGGACGCCCTGGCGCTCGACCCGGCCGCCGTCGAGCGGCTGAAGGCGGCAACGACGGCACTGGTCGAGGCTCGGGTCAATGGCCTGCCTGAGGCGGTCGAGGAGCCCGAACCCGCACTGGCGGCCGCCCCGGAGCGGGCTGCGATCGAGGCGCCGGCGGTTCAGCAGCTGCCGTACCCGGTGGCCGAGAGGGACGTACTGGCCGAGGGCGAAGGGGAGGTCTGGGAGGCCGAGCTCGTGGAGCCGCCCGCCACGCAGCAGGACCTGCGCTGATGGCGAGCAAGGGGCTGGGCCTGCGGCGGCGGCGCGACGACACGGCGCACCTCACCGTCCGGGTCCGTGCGCTCGGCGAGGCGGCTGAGCTCTGCAGCGGACGGGTGCCGGACGAGGTCGTGGCCGAGGCCAGGCGGGTGGTCACCCAGACCGACCGTCGGCTGGCCGTCTCCGGGGCCGCGACGGTGGTGGCGCTGGCCGGAGCCACGGGCTCGGGCAAGTCGAGCACCTTCAACGCTCTGACGGGCACCGACCTCGCCACCGTCGGGGTCCGGCGGCCGACCACCTCCAGCGCGCTGGCCTGCAGCTTCGGCGACGACTCCGCCGAGGAGCTGCTGGACTGGCTGGCCGTCCCGCGCCGGCACGGGCTGGAGGCCGCCCCCGAGGTGGCCGCGGGCCTGGACGGCCTGGTGCTGCTCGACCTGCCCGACCACGACTCCACCCAGGCGGCGCACCGCACCGAGGTCGACCGGCTGGTGCAGCTGGTGGACATGCTGATCTGGGTCGTCGACCCGCAGAAGTACGCCGACGCCGCCCTGCACGACCGCTACCTCAAGCCGCTGGCCTCGCACGCCGCCGTGATGATGGTGGTCCTGAACCAGGTGGACACGCTGACCCCGGAGCAGCGGGACCAGTGCCTGCGCGACCTGCGTCGGCTGCTGGCTGCCGAGGGTCTCGGTGCGGCCGAGGTGCTTGCGGTCTCGGCCCGGACGGGCGAGGGCCTGCCCGCCCTGCGCAGCCGGCTGGGCCAGCGGGTCTCGGAGAAGAAGGCGGCCGCCACCCGGCTCGCCGCAGACGTCTCGGCGACCGCGGCCCGGCTCGCCGAGGCATCGGGAACCGGCGGCCCGGTAAGCCTGCCGCAGACCGATGTCGACGCCCTGAACACCTCGCTGGGCCAGGCGGCCGGCGTCCCGATCGTGGTCGACGCCGTGGACAAGGCGTGGCGGCTCCGCGGGGGCCTGGCCACGGGCTGGCCGGTGCTGGCGTGGCTGGCCCGCTTCAAGCCCGACCCGCTGCGCCGGCTGCACCTGGACCGGCTCGGGGTGGGTGGACGGCGGCGCGAGATCGACCCGTCTGCCGTCGGTCGCAGCTCGCTGCCGGCTACGACCGGCGTGCAACGGGCCCGGGTGGAGACGGCCCTGCGCAGCCTGTCCGAGGCCGCGACGAGTGGGATGAGCCGCGGCTGGGCCGACGCGAGCCGGCGGGCTGTGCGTTCGGGGGAGGCCACGCTGCCCGACGCGCTCGATCGCGCCGTCGCCGGGACCGACCTCGACCTCTCCGGCCACCGCCGGTGGTGGAGGTGCGTCCAGGTGCTGCAGTGGGTGCTGGTGGCGGCGGTCGTGGCCGGGCTGGTTTGGCTAGGTTCGGCGTTCGTGCTGGCCTACCTCCGGTTGCCGCCGCTGCCCGACGTGTACTGGTGGCGGCTGCCCGCGCCCACGGTGCTCACGCTCGGAGGGGTGCTCGCCGGCCTGCTCGTCGCCGCGGTGTCGCGGATCGGCGTCGTCGTCGGGGCCGGGCGGCGGTCGCGTCAGGCCCGGGCGGCACTGCGACGGTCGGTCGCTGCGGTTACCGACCGCCTGGTCCTGCAGCCGCTGGGCGAGGAGCGCCAGCGCTACGAGGACGCGCGTGCGGCCCTTCGCCGGGCCCAGGGGTCCTGATCAGAGCGGCGCCAGCCTGGCCCGTTGAGCAGCCGTGACGTCCGGCGGCGAGCGTCCGGTGGCGATGCACTGAGCCGTCAGGCCATAGGTGGGGACCACCCCGGCCGCGCTGGCATACTGGTCGGCTGCGGGGCCACCGCGTCTGGTCCGGCCCGCTCCCAGCTCCTCAAGCCGTAAAGGTTCGCCTGCTCATGCCTGAGTTCGTCTTCTCGATGCACAACGTCCGCAAGGCCCTCGGTGACAAGGTCGTCCTCGACAACATCACCCTCTCGTTCTACCCGGGCGCCAAGATCGGCGTCGTCGGCCCGAACGGCACCGGCAAGTCGACACTGCTCAAGCTGATGGCGGGCATCGAGAAGCCCAACAACGGCGACACGATGCTGGCCAAGGACGCCACTGTCGGCATCCTGCTCCAGGAGCCCCCGCTGACCGAAGGCAAGACGGTGCTCGAGAACGTCGAGGAGGCGGTCGCCGACATCAAGGCCCTGCAGCGCCGGATGGACGAGCTCGGGGTCGCCATGGGCGAGCCGGACGCCGACTTCGACGCCCTGATGGCGGAGATGGGCGACGTCCAGACCGAGCTGGACAACCGCAACGCCTGGGACATCGACTCCCAGCTCGAGCAGGCGATGGACGCTCTCCGCTGCCCGCCGCCGGACGCGATCGTGGACGTGCTCTCAGGTGGCGAGCGCCGTCGCGTCGCGCTGTGCAAGCTGTTGCTGCAGCAGCCCGACCTGCTGCTGCTCGACGAGCCCACCAACCACCTGGACGCCGAGTCGGTGCACTGGCTGGAGGGCCACCTCAAGTCCTACGCCGGCGCCGTCCTGGCCGTGACGCACGACCGGTACTTTCTGGACAACGTCGCCGAGTGGATCCTCGAGATCGACCGCGGCAAGACCCACCCGTACGAGGGCAACTACTCCACCTACCTGGACTCCAAGCGGGCCCGGCTGCAGGTCGAGGGCAAGCGTGACGCCAAGCGGGCCAAGATCCTCGAGCGCGAGCTCGACTGGGCCCGCTCGAACCCGAAGGCGCGGCAGGCCAAGAACAAGGCCCGGCTGCTGCGTTATGAGGAGATGGCGGCCGAGGCCGACCGCAACCGCAAGCTCGACTTCGAGGAGATCAACATCCCGGCCGGACCGCGGCTGGGCAGCACGGTCCTGGACGCCGACAAGCTCGTCAAGGGCTTCGGCGAGCGCCTCCTGTTCGACGGCCTCAGCTTCTCGCTGCCGCGCGCCGGCATCGTCGGCGTGGTCGGGCCCAACGGCGTCGGCAAGTCCACGCTGTTCAAGATGATCGTGGGCGAGGAGGCGCCGGACTCCGGCAGCCTGCGGCTAGGCGAGACCGTCAAGTACTCCTACGTCGACCAGAGCCGCTCCGGCCTGGACGAGAAGAAGAACGTCTGGGAGCTCGTCTCCGAGGGCCTCGACTACATCAAGGTCGGCAGCTTCGAGGTCCCCTCGCGCGCCTACGTCGCCTCGTTCGGCTTCAAGGGCCCCGACCAGCAGAAGCCCTCGGGTGTGCTGTCCGGTGGCGAGCGGAACCGGCTCAACCTGGCGCTGACGCTCAAGATGGGCGGCAACATGCTGCTGCTCGACGAGCCGACCAACGACCTGGACGTCGAGACGCTGCAGTCCATGGAGGACGCGTTGCTGGAGTTCCCGGGCTGTGCCGTGGTCATCTCCCACGACCGGTGGTTCCTCGACCGGGTCGCCACGCACATCCTCGCGTGGGAGGGCAACGACGAGGACCAGGCCCAGTGGTTCTGGTTCGAGGGCAACTACGCCGACTACGAGTCCCACAAGATCGCCCGGCTCGGGGCCGAGGCCGCACGGCCGCACCGGGCCACGCACCGGCGTCTCACCCGCTGAGGCGCGACGCGCGCCAGTCGACCCGGGGGGGGGGTCTTGCAGCTGGCTACCCGGCCACACCGTAGAGGTCAGGCGGTGGTGGGGGGCAGCGCGAGCCGCGGCAGGGCTCGGGCCACGAGGGGTCCGACGGTGAGGGCGAACACGACCGTGGCCACACCGACCGTGCCCCCGAGCAGCCAGCCGATGAGCAGCACCGTGCCCTCGATCAGGGTGCGGGCCGCGTAGACCGGCACGCCGAGGTCCACCAGCCCGGTCATCAGACCGTCGCGAGGACCCGGGCCCCACCCCGCGCCGACGTAGAGCCCGGTGCCGACGGCGATGGTCAGGAGGGCCAGCGCCAGGTAGGTCACCTTCAGCGCGAGCGGCTGGGGCGCCGGGATCAGCGCGAGGCCGAGGTCCAGGACCGGGCCGACCACGAAGGCGTTCGCGATCGTACCGAGGCCGGGACGTTGCCGCAGCGGGATCCAGAGCAGCAGCACGGCGACGGACAGCAGGACGGTCACCGTGCCGAGGCTGAGGTCCATCCGCTCGGCCAGACCCTGGGTGAAGACCGTCCAGGGGTCCAATCCCAGGTGGGCCTGCACGAGCAGGGCCAGCGCCAGCCCGAACAGCACCAGTCCGGCGAGCAGGCGCAGGCTGCGCACCACCGGCCGGTCCGACCAACGGCTTCGCAACACCTGAGTGACGGTACCCGGCCTACAGTGGCGGTCATGAGTGATCTCGCGCCCCGCCAGAATGTGACGTTCGACCGTGATGGCAGCACCATCAGCGGCTACCTCCAGCTACCCCCCGCCGGCCGCGGCCCCGGTCTGATCGTGATCCAGGAGTGGTGGGGACTCGACGACAACATGGTCGGTGTCGTGGACCGGTTCGCGGCCGAGGGCTTCGTGGCGCTGGCTCCGGACCTGTACGGCGGCCGCGTCACCCACGGGGTGGAGGAGGCGGGGGAGCTGGCCGGCTCGCTCTCGGAGGAGGCGGCAGCCGCAGTGCTCGCCGGCGCCGTCGACTACCTGCTCGAGCAGGAGGCGGTGACCTCGCCCAAGGTCGGGGCGGTGGGCTACTGCATGGGCGGCGGCTTCGTGCTGCTGCTGGCCACCGAGCGTCCCGACTCGATCGGCGCAGTCGTGCCCTACTACGGCGTCGGTCACCTCCCGGGCTCCTACGCCGCCATCAACGCACCGGTCCAGGGCCACTACGGCGAGACCGACCAGATGTACCCGGCCGAGGCCGCGCGCGCCCAGGAGCAGCAGATCCGCGAGCAGGCCGCCGTCGAGGTCGAGTACTTCTACTACCCGGCCGGTCACGCGTTCGCGAACCCCGACGACCACCTCGGCACCTACGACGCGGAGAGCGCGGAGCTGGCCTGGTCGCGGACGCTGGACTTCCTGCACGCTCAGCTGGGCTGAGCAGCCCGGCACAACAGCTCAGCGAGGGTGACCGCCTGTCGGCCGCCCAGCTCGGCCAGCTGGGTCCGGCAGGAGAAGCCGTCGGCGAGCACGACAGCGTCCGGTCTGGCTTCGACCGCCGGCAGCAGGTCGTGCCGGGCCACCGCCACCGACACGTCGTAGTGACCGCGCTCGACCCCGAAGTTTCCGGCCAGGCCGCAGCAGCCACCGACCGTGGTGACCGTCGCGCCGGAGGCCGCGAGCAGGGCGGCGTCGGCCCGCCAGCCGATCACCGAGGCGTGGTGGCAGTGCGGCTGGGCCACCAGCTCGACCCCGGTGAGGTCCGGCGGTCGCCAGCCGTCCGTGCGTCCCAGCAGCTCGGCCAGGGTGAGGACGCCGGTCGCCATGTCGGCGACGCGCGGCTCGTCCGGCAGCAGCTCGGCGGCGTCGCTGCGCCAGACCGCCAGGCAGGACGGCTCCAGCCCGACCACGGGCGTCCCGGCCGCCACGTACGGGTGCAGCACGTCGAGCGCAGCCCGCAGCTGGCGGCGGGCACCCTCGCGCTGGCCGGTGCTGATCCAGGTGAGGCCGCAGCAGGCTGAGCGCCGTAGCAGCTCCGGGGCGTAGCCGGCCCGGGTCAGGACCTCGACCGCCGCCTCCACGCCGCTGCCCTCGAAGCAGTCGGAGAACGAGTCCACCCACAGCACCACCGGTCGGCCGCCGCTCGTGGGCACTGTCACCCGGCGCCGGGCGGAGCGGCCCGCGAACCGGGGCAGCGACCGGCGCTGGTCGACGCCCGCGCTGAAGCGCACGACGTTGCGCAGGCCCGGCGTGCTGGTGGTGAAGTTGATCATGGTGGCCAGGGCCCGGCTCCTGGTGATCATCCGTCCCCAGCGCGGTAGCCAGCCCAACGCGTAGTGGCTCCGCGGACGCAGCCGCCCCCGGTAGGTGTGGTCGATCACCTGCGACTTGTAGGAGGCCATGTCGATCCCGGTGGGGCAGTCGCGCGCACAGCCCTTGCAGGACAGGCAGAGGTCGAGCGCCTCGTGCACGGCCGGGTCCTTCCAGCCGCCGGTGACCACGTCGCCGATGATCATCTCCTGCAGCACCCGGGCCCGGCCGCGGGTGGAGTCTTTCTCCTCCCGGGTGGCCTGGTACGACGGGCACATCACGCCCAGTCCGGGCGTGGTGTTCGCCAGGCACTTGCCGACCCCGGAGCAGTTGTGCACCTCGGTCGTGAAGTGATCGACCGGACTGACCAGCTTGAGCGCCCGGATGTCGGCGGTGAAGGGCGAGGGTTCGACCAAGACGCCGGGGTTCATCAGGTTGTCCGGGTCGAAGGCGGCCTTGACCGCACCGAAGAGCCGGATCGCGGCGGGGGAGTACATGGTGGGCAGCAGCGACGAACGCGCCCGGCCGTCGCCGTGCTCACCCGACATCGAGCCGCCGTAGCGGGCCACCAGCTCGGCCGCGGCGGTGATGAAGCGAGAGTGCACGTCGGCACCGCCGGCGGCGGTGAGCGGGAAGTCGATCCGAACGTGGACGCAGCCGTCGCCGAAGTGCCCGTACGGCAGGCCGTCGAGCCCGTGCTCGGCGAGCAGGGCGTCGAAGTCACGCAGGTAGTCGCCGAGGTGCTCCGGCGGCACGGCCGCGTCCTCCCAGCCGGGGTAGGCGGGTGACGCCAGGCTGACCCCGGCCAGGCCGGCGCCGTCCTCGCGGATCTTCCACAGAGCGAGCGCCTGGACCGGGTCGTTCACCACGAAGCCGTCGAGCGCCTGACCGTCGGCCAGCACGCGCTCGGCGCGCTGCCGCACCTCGAGCGGGTCGTCGCCGACCACCTCGACGAACATCCAGCCGTCCCCGCGGGGCAGCGGGGGCACGGCTGCGTCTCCGTGCGTGCGTCGGACGACCTCGATGATCCGCCGGTCGAGGCCTTCGGCGGCTGTCGGGGAGTGCTGCAGCACCGCCGGAGCGGCGTCGCCGGCCTCGGCCATCGACGGGTAGCCGAGCGCCACCATCAGCTTGTACGGAGAGTCGGCCACCAGCCGCACCTCGGCGCCCAGGATGACCCCGAGCGTGCCCTCGGTGCCGGCGAAGAAGCGGGCGACGTCGAACTGCCGCTCCGGCAGCAGGTGCTCGAGGCTGTAGCCCGAGACCTGGCGGCCGAAGCGGCCGAACTCGGTCCGGATGGTGCCGAGGTCGGCGGCGACGAGCTTGCGGAGGGACGAGAGGCTGGTCGAGGTGCCGGGGTCCGGCGCTAGTCGCGAGTCCAGCTGCAGCCGCTCGCCGCTGCCGGTCAGGACGTCGAGGGCCACCACGTTGTCGGCGGTCCGGCCGTAGCCGAGCGCTCGCGGACCGCAGGCGTTGTTGCCGATCATGCCGCCGATGGTGCAGCGGTTGTGGGTGGAGGGGTCAGGGCCGAAGCGCAGCCCGTACGGTCGGGCGGCGGCCTGCAGGCTCGACTGGACCACGCCCGGTTCGACGGTGGCCGTCCGCGCCTCGGGGTCGACGGCGGTGATGGCATGCAGGTGGCGGGCCGTGTCCAGGACCAGGCCCGGACCGACGGCGTTGCCCGCGCAGGAGGTGCCGGCACCACGCGTGGTGACGGGCATCCGAACCGCGCGGGCCGCGTCCAGCACGGCTACGGCCTCCTCGACCGAACGAGGGTGGGCGACGGCCTGGGGGACCACGCGGTAGAGCGAGGCGTCGGAGGAGTAGAGCGCCCGCGTCAGGGTGCTGGTGTCGAGAGCGTGCTCGACGCCACGGCGCCGCAGCTCGGCGCGGAGGTCACCGGACTCGGGCAGGGGGGACGCAGGCGGGGGCAGGGTGGCGGTCGACATGATCGTCCCGATGCTATGCGGAGCGGGAAGGGTCAGTCCGCCGGCGGCTGGGCCACGGCGGCGAACGCCCGGCCCACCGCCGCGTAGTCCTGCTCCGACATCCGCTCGACGAAGTGGCGGCGGACGCAGCGGACGTGGTCGGCGGCGGCGGTCCCGAGCAGCTCGAAGCCCGCCTCGGTCAGGTGCGCCCAGACGCCGCGCCGGTCGGTCGGGCAGCTGGCGCGGTCGACCAGGCCGGCGGCCTCCATCCGGGTCACCGTGTGGGTCAGCCGGGAGCGGGACTGGTGCACCGCCTCCGCCAGCTCCGACATCCGGACCCGGCGCTCTGGCGCCTCCGACAGCGTGACGAGGATCTCGTACTCGGCCAGGTCCAGGCCGAACTGGCGCAGATCGGCGTCCAGCCGGTCGGCCAGGCGTGCGCTGCCCAGCAGGTACTGCCGCCAGACGACCTGCTGCTCCGTCGTCAGCCAGGGCGTCGACGCAGCGGCGGGAGCGGCAGGGGCGGAGGACATGGCTCCACTCTAGGGGGAGGTCATTGACATTTCAACTTACCGGGCCTACGCTGAGTTTCAGTTGAAATATCAACTGGTCCTGGGTCATCCGGTCCGCGACCCATCTCGGCAAGGAGCAGCAATGACCCAGGAACTTCTCGGATCCGGCCTGGTGGCCGGCACCTGGACGATCGACCCGGCCCACTCGACGGTCGGTTTCACTGTCCGCCACCTGATGAGCAAGGTGCGCGGCACCTTCACCGAGTTCACGGGCGAGATCACCACCACCGACGACCCGACCGCCTCGGTGGTCAAGGTCGCCATCACCAGCTCCTCGATCAACACCAACAACGCCCAGCGGGACGGTCACCTGCAGTCCGCCGACTTCTTCGACCCCGAGGCCGGCCAGCAGCTCGTCTTCGAGAGCACGGGCGTCCGTGAGTCCGACGACGGCCACGTCATCGACGGCAACCTCACCATCAACGGCCGCACCCGCCCGGTCGAGCTGGCCACCGACTTCCTCGGGGTGGCCACCGACGCCTACGGCCTCACCCGCCTGGGCGCGGAGGCGACCACCTCCATCAGCCGCAAGGACTACGGCGTCGACTTCAACATCCCGCTCGAGGGCGGCAAGCTCCTCATCGGCGACAAGATCGACATCTCGCTCGAGATCGAGGCCATCCTCTCCTGACGCCCTCCCGGGCTAGGAGCGACGGACCCGGTCTGCTGCGGCCAGCACCTCCTCGGGGGTGACGGCCAGCAGGGCCGGGTCCGGCACGTCGGTGAACGCGTCGCCACGCCGCAGCTCGGCGTGGGTCAGTGCGGCGTGGGGGCCCGCGGGCGGTCCCCACTGCTCCGGCGGCGCGGGGCCGAAGATCACCACTGACGGCCGGGCGTACGCCGAGGCCAGGTGGCCCGCGCCCGTATCCGCCGTGACCACCAGGGACGCGTCCGCGACGAGGGCGGCGAACGCGCCGAGCCCGAGGCTGCCGGCCATCGCGGCTTCTTCGGGCAGACCGGCCGCAGCAGCTACCGCGGCCGCCCGATCCCGGTCAGCCTCACCGCCGGTCACGACCACCTGTTCGCCGGCGGCGGCCAGGGAGCGGGCCACCGCCGCGAAGCTCGGCACGGGCCACGAGCGGGAGCCGTAGGCCGCACCGACGTGCACGACGACGCAGCCGGAGGCCGCACTCGGGTGCTCGGGCTTTCGGATCGCCACGTCGTCGGCGTCGGCGGGCATCCCGTGCCAGGTCACCAGGTCCGCCCATCGCACCCGCTCCAGCCCGCCCTGGCGCCACTCCGGCCCCTCCCAGCCGGGTGCGCGGAAGCCGACCAGCCGCTGCGGACGTAAGGCCTCGCAGCGACCCCGGCTCTTTGGACCGTGCCCGTGCAGGTCGACGGCCGTTTCGATTCGTCCGGCAGCCACCCCCAGCGGTGCCTCCAGCCCAGGCGTCGGCAGCAGGACGTCGACGGCGTCGATCAGGTCGACGACGGGCTCCAACCACGTCGGCATGGCCACCACCACCCGTGCTTGCGGCCGGGCCCGGCGGATTCCCCGCAGGGCCGGGACACTCACCAGCAGGTCGCCGAGACCCAGAGCTCGCAGTACCAAGATCTCGGGCCTGCCGTCCGGCTCACCCAGCCTGTCCACCGGACCGCCCTTCCTGCAGCGCCAGTAGCTCGTCGACGTCGGCCAGCACCCGCTCGGGGCTGATGTCGGCCACGATCGAGGGGTCGTGCTCGCAGCGCTCGGCCGTCCAACCCACCTGGGTGAGGTCGCGGCCGCAGGCCTCGCACGCGGTGGTGAAGCCGATCTGCACCCGGTGCCGGCTTCGGCCCAGCGGGCCGGCGTTGACGAGGTTCCCCACCCAGTAGAGCCCGACCGTCGCCACCCCGAGCGCCGCGGCCACGTGCCGGGGACCGGAGTCGCAGGCCAGCACCACGTCCGCGTCCAGCAGCTGCTCGACCAGCCCGGCCAGCGGCTGGGTGCCGGCGACCGAGCTGAGCAGGCCGGCCGGATCGTCGACCCCCGCCAGGATGGCCTCGGCCGCGGTGACGTCCTCGGTGTCGCCGACCACCACCACGCGTACGCCGCGCCGGACCAGCGCGTCGGCCACCCGGGCGAAGCACGCCGCCGGCCAACGCCGCCGCGGGTCCGACGCCCCGGGATGGACCACCACCGTCGGCTCGCGTCGTCGGCGTGTGTTGCGGCGCTGCTGCTCGTCCGCCGTGAGCGGCAGCGAGGGCTCCAACGAGACGGGAGCGGCCCCGGCCAGCGCGGCCACCTCGAGCCCGCGCAGCACCTCGTGCTGGTAGTACACGAAGGGCCGGGTCCGCTCGAGCGCGGCGGCGTCCGCCGTCCGGCTGCCGACGGTGTGGCGGGCCTGCAGCTCGAGCAGGAACGGGTTCGAGCTGGCGCCGCCGCCGTGCAGCTGCACAGCCAGGTCGAAGCGACGGGCGCGCATCCGGTCGAGGAACGCCGTCGTGGCCGCCGGGTCCTCCGACCCGCCCCCGCGGATCCCGGGCCGGACCGGCAGCACCTCGAGACCCGAGAACGGAGACGGGCGGCCGGTCAGCAGGGCGACGTGTGCGGGCGTCCCCAGCAGCGTCAGCTCGGCGTCGGCGTAGGTCGCGGCCAGCGCCTCGACGGCCGGCAGCGCCTGCACGAGGTCGCCGATGCCGCTCCCGCGCAGCACTGCGATCGCGCCCACGTCGGCGAACGGAAGCCGCAGGTCACCCACCCACCCCATTCAGAACCTCCTCCGCAGAACGCTGCGGGGATTGTGCCCCAGGCCCGCGATCGGCCTGCATCCGAGGGGAGGAGAAGTGGGTAGTACTGCCGACATGGACTACTTCGTGCGGGCTCGTGACGCCTCGGTGACGCCCGACCTGGTGCTGGCGCTGCGGCACCTGGCGCCCCGGGTCGTCGTGGTCGGTGACGTGATGCTCGACCGCTGGTGGGTGGGTAGCAGCAACAGGCTCTCCCGCGAGGCCCCGGCCCCGGTGGTCGAGGTGCATCGTCGCGACGACGTCCCGGGAGGCGCCGCGAACACGGCGATGAACCTGGCGGCCCTGGGCGCCGACGTCCGCCTGGTCGGGGTCACCGGCGCGGACGAGGCCGGCGCCGTGCTGCGCGAGCTGTTGGTGGAGGCCGGCGTCGAGGTCTCGGGCCTGCTGGCCTCGCCCGAGGTCGCGACGGTGACCAAGACCCGAGTGGTCAGCGACGACCAGATGCTGGTGCGGATCGATGACGTGACGCGGACAGCGCTCCCGCCGGAGCTGGAGGAGGGGCTGGCGACGGCGACCGCGAAGGCGTTGGTCGAGGCCGAGGCTCTCGTGGTCTGCGACTACGACTCCGGGCGTCTGCTCCGCGCGGTCGAGCACGCCCTCGGCCGGGAGTCACGACCCGCGCTCGTCGTGGTGGACGCCCACGACCCGGCTCCCTGGTCCAGGCTCCGTCCGGACGTGGTGACCCCGAACGCCGCGGAGGCGTTCCGGTTGCTGGGGCGCAGCGTGCCCACCGACGGCACCCGGCTGGCCGCCCTCACCGCCGCGGCCCCGCAGCTCCGGACGCGGGCCGGTGCACGGGCCGTCCTGGTCACGCTGGACCGTGACGGCAGCGTCCTCTTCGGCCCCGACGACGAGGAGTCGTCCGAGCCCCACCGCACGCCCGCCTCGCCGCGGGCGGAGAAGCAGGCGGCCGGAGCCGGCGACACGTTCGTGGCGGCGCTGACCCTGGCCCGCGCGGCGGGCGTGCCGCTCGCGGTGGCCGCGTCGCTGGCCCAGGCAGCGGCGGACGTGGTGGTGCAGCGCTTCGGCACCTCGGTCTGCTCCACCGACGAGCTGGTCGAGCATCTGGCTGTCGGGGACGCAGCGCTGGAGGAGGAGGCGCTGCTCCGCCGGGTGGCCGCCGACCGCGCGGCCGGCCGGCGGATCGTGCTGACCAACGGCTGCTTCGACGTCCTGCACCGCGGTCACACGACCTACCTGAGCCAGGCGGCCCAGCTCGGTGACGTGCTCGTCGTCGCGGTGAACAGCGACCAGTCCGTCCGGCGGCTCAAGGGCCCGGAGCGGCCGATCAACTCCGCCGCCGACCGCGCGGGTGTGCTCGCGGCGCTGAGCTGCGTCTCCTACGTGACCGTCTTCGAGACCGACACCCCCGTGCCGCTGCTGGAGCGGCTGCGGCCCGACGTCTACGCCAAGGGGGGCGACTACACCCCCGACCAGCTGGTCGAGGCCGAGGTCGTCCGCGGCTACGGGGGCGAGGTCCGCATCCTCGACTACGTACCCAGCCAGTCGACCAGCGAGGTGGTCGGCCGGATCCGCTCCCGGCGGGGTCAGCAGGAGTAAGGTGGCGTTAGTTACCGGCCGGTAACTAACGACCACCGGAGGTTGCTGTGCGCCGCACCATCTTCGACGAGGACCACGAGACGTTCCGCGCCAGCTGTCGCACCTTCGTGGACCGGACGCTGCGGCCCGACCAGGAGAAGCACCTGGCGAACCACGAGTTCGGCCGGCAGATGTGGCTGGACCTCGGTCGGCAGGGCTTCCTCGGGCTGAACGTGCCGGAGGCCTACGGCGGCTCTGGGGTCGAGGACCCCCGGTTCATGCTGATCCTGGCCGAGGAGCTGTCCAAGCTCGCCTTCGCGTACTCCTCCTGCGTCGGCATCCACGCCGACTGCGTCGCCCCCTACCTCGTCGACCTCTGCACCCCGGAGCAGAAGGCCCGCTGGCTGCCGAAGTTCTGCTCCGGGGAGCTGCTCACCGCGATCGCCATGACCGAGCCCTCGGGCGGTTCCGACCTGGCCGCTCTCAGGTCCACGGCGGTCCGTGACGGTGACACCTGGGTGCTCAACGGCGCCAAGACGTTCATCACCAACGGCTACTCGGCCGACCTGGTGATCGTGGCCGCTCGGACCAGCCCGGAGAAGCGGGCCCGGGGCATCACGTTGTTCGCCGTCGAGGCCGGCATGCCCGGCTTCGAGCGTGGCCGCAAGCTCGACAAGGTGGGCCAGGCCGAGTCCGACACCGCCGAGCTGTTCTTCTCCGACGTACGTCTCGGCGACGAGCAGGTGATCGGCGAGGTCGACGCCGGCTTCGGCTACATGATGCAGCGGCTGGTGGTGGAACGGATCGGGGCGGCCGTCAACAATCTCTCCCACGCCCGGCAGATCCTCGACGAGACGCTGGACTACGTGAAGGAGCGGCAGGCGTTCGGCCAGCCGATCGGGTCGTTCCAGGCCAACAAGTTCCGGCTGGCCGAGCTGGTCACCCTCGCGGACGTCAGCCAGGCCTTTGTCGACGCGTGTGTGATGGAGCAGGTGCACGGCACCCTGAGCGCGGTCGACGCAGCCAAGGCGAAGTGGTGGGCCGCCGACGTCCAGAACGAGATCCTGGACGCCTGCGTCCAGCTCTACGGCGGGTACGGCTACATGAACGAGTACCGGGTCGCGCGGGCGTGGGCCGACGCCCGGGTCTCCCGGATCTGGGCCGGCTCGAACGAGATCATGCTCGAGCTGATCGGCCGCGACCTCGGCCTCGGCGGCCAGTCGGTCGAGAAGCGGGCGCACTGATGCCCGAAGCCGTGATCGTGGCCGCCGCCCGGACGCCCATCGGTCGGGCCGTCAAGGGTTCGCTCAAGGATGTCCGGCCCGACGACCTCGCGGCCGGGGTGGTCGCCGCAGCTCTCGGCCAGGTGCCCGCCTTCGACCCGGCCACCCTCGACGACCTCTACCTGGGCTGCGCCGAGCCGCGGGACGAGCACGGCGGCAACCTGGCGCGACGGGTGGCCGTCCAGCTCGGCCTGGACGGCGTGCCGGCCGCGACGGTCAACCGCTTCTGCGCGTCCAGCGTGCAGACCGCCCGGATGGCCTTCCACGCGATCCGGGCCGGCGAGGGGGAGGCCTTCGTCTCGGCCGGGGTGGAGTGCGTCTCCCGCTACTCCGGCTTCGGTTCGGCCGGCGTCGACGCTCCCGGCAGCCACCACCCGGGCTTCGCCGGCGCCGAGGAGCGGACGCGGGCGACGGCGCTGAGCAACGCGACGTGGCGTGACCCGCGGCTGGACGGCGAGCTGCCCGACATCTACATCTCGATGGGCCAGACGGCCGAGAACGTCGCCACCCTGACCCAGATCACGCGCCGTGAGCAGGACGAGTTCGGCGTCCGCTCCCAGAACCTGGCCGAGCACGCCATCGCGACCGGTGTCTTCGCAACGGAGATCGCCCCGGTGACCCTGCCGGACGGCCGCATCGTCAGCGTCGACGACGGTCCGCGTGCCGGCACCACCCTGGAGGTGATCAGCGGCCTGCGGCCGGTGTTCCGCCCTGACGGGACCGTCACGGCCGGCAACTGCTGCCCGCTCAACGACGGCGCTGCGGCCGTGGTGATCATGAGCGACCGCCGGGCCGCCGAGCTCGGTCTCACCCCGCTGGCCCGGATCGTCGCGACCGGCGTCAGCGGGCTCAGCCCCGAGATCATGGGCCTGGGCCCGGTCGAGGCCAGCCGTCGCGCCCTGGACCGGGCCCAGATGTGCGTTGCCGATCTGGACCTGGTCGAGATCAACGAGGCCTTCGCCGTCCAGGTGATCGCCTCAGCCCGCGAGCTGGGGCTGGACCAGGACCGGTTGAACGTCCACGGCGGAGCAATCGCGCTGGGCCACCCGTTCGGCTCCACGGGGGCCCGGATCATGACCACGTTGCTCAACGCGATGCAGCGGCGCGACGCCTCCGTCGGCCTGGAGACCATGTGCGTGGGCGGTGGCCAGGGGATGGCGATCATTCTGGAGCGCCTCAGCTGACCTCCCTGCGCATCGGAGGGCTCTGAGTTCGTTACGCTCGGGTTAACCCTGCTGACCTGAGGTGGAGCGCATGACCGAGTCGACCCCGCTGGCCCCGCGCCACCCGAGCGTGGCCGCGATGCTGCTGGCGCAGGTCCGGACCTCTGCCGACAAGGAGGCGTTCCGTTACCTCGAGGGCGATCGGTGGGTCTCGCTGACCTGGGACCAGACGCTCGAGCGTGTTGCCGAGCTGGCGGCCGGGCTGATCTCGGTGGGCGTCCGGTCCGAGGACCGTGTCGCCATCGCCTCGAGCACCCGGATCGAGTGGATCCTGGCCGACCTGGCCGTGATGTGTGCCGGCGGCGCGACCACGACGGTCTATCCGAGCACCCAGCACGAGGACGTCGCGTACATCCTCAGTGACTCCGGCTCGACGGTCGTCTTCGCCGAGGACGAGGTCCAGGTCTCCAAGGTGCTGGACCACCTCGACGACCTGCCGGACCTCACGGTGGTGGTGCAGCTGAGCGGTGCCGTCGGGCACGACAAGGTGATCAGCTGGGCCGAGCTGGCCGAACGGGGCCGCGCGCATCTCGCTGCGCAGCCGTCGGCGGTCGAGGACGCGGTGGCGGCCATCGAGCCCGAGCACCTCGCCACGCTGATCTACACCTCGGGCACCACCGGACGCCCCAAGGGCGTCCGCCTGGTCCAGGACAACTGGACCTATCTCGGTGCGTCGCTCGAGGAGTTCGACATCATCGAGCCCGGCGACCTGCAGTACCTGTGGCTGCCGTTGAGCCACGTCTTCGGCAAGGTCCTGATCGCCGCCCAGCTGCAGATCGGCTTCGCCACCGCCGTCGACGGCAACATCGACCGGATCGTGGAGAACCTCGGGGTGGTCAAGCCGACGTTCATGGCCGGCGCCCCGCGGATCTTCGAGAAGGTGCGGGCCAAGGTGATGACCTCGGCCACCTCGGGGGTCAAGGGTCGGATCTTCGACTGGGCGTTCGCCGTCGGTCGGCGGACCACCCCCATCCGGCTGGCGGGCGGTAAGCCGACCGGCCTGCTCGCGGCCCAGTACACGCTCGCAGACCGGTTGGTCTTCAGCAAGATCAAGGAGCGGATGGGCGGCCGCATCCGCTTCTTCGTCTCGGGCTCCGCCGCGCTCAACCGTGAGGTGCAGGAGTGGTTCTACGCCGCGGGCCTGTTGATCTTGGAGGGCTACGGTCTGACCGAGACCGGTGCCGCCACCTGCGTGAACAACCCGCGGGCCGTGCGTTTCGGCACGGTCGGGCCGCCGGTGCCCGGTACCGAGGTCAAGATCGCCGCCGACGGCGAGATCTTGATCAAGGGCGACGCAGTGATGCGGGGCTACCACCACATGCCTGAGGCCACCGCGGAGGTGATCGACGCCGACGGCTGGTTCGCCACCGGCGACATGGGCGAGCTCGATGATCATGGCTACGTCCGGATCACCGACCGTAAGAAGGACTTGATCAAGACCTCCGGCGGCAAGTACGTCGCGCCACAGAAGGTCGAGGGCACGCTCAAGGCCGCCTGCCCGT
Source organism: uncultured Actinomycetota bacterium (assembly GCA_963727215.1). GTDB lineage: Bacteria > Actinomycetota > Actinomycetes > Propionibacteriales > Propionibacteriaceae > Microlunatus. The sequence goes on along the minus strand of CAVSFR010000006.1, from coordinate 128,775 downwards.
ACGCCAGCCAGGTGCTCGTGCACGGCGAGGGCCGCAAGTACATCACCGCGTTGATCACGCTCGACCTCGAAGCGGTGGAGGAGTGGGCCGCTGCCCAGCAGCTCAGCGCCCGCGGAGATGATCTTGCTGCCTCCGCGGAGGTCCGGCAGCTGATCGAGGGCTGCGTCGCCCAGGCCAACAAGAAGCTGGAGCGCTGGGAGACGGTCAAGAAGTTCGAGGTCCTGGCCAGCGACCTGAGCGTGGAGGAGGGGGAGGTCACCCCGAGCCTCAAGGTCCGCCGCAAGGCCGTGGAGAAGAAGTACGACCACCTGCTCGAGGGGATGTACGAGGCCCGCTGAGCTGAGGACTGACTGGGCGGACCAGCAGGTCCGCCGAGTGAATCCTCGCCTCAGCAGTTGTCAGCGCAGTCGGACAATCGTCCCCGGCCCGGTCTCGCTGGCAAAGGTGCCCGCGTACAGGTGGCCGTTGCCGGCCTCAACCGAGACGACGCCCGGCAGCGAGCGATAGCGCTTGGCGACTCCCTTGCTGACGGTCGAGACCTGGCCGGCGAAGAACTCCGATACGTAGATCCTGCCGTCGTAGACCGCGAGGTTGGTCGCGCCGGCGAAACCGGTGGCCACCCGGTGGCTGCGTCCGTGGTGGCTGACCCGGTAGACGCTGCCGCCCCGCTCGACGTCGGTCGGCACCGGCTCGAAGCGGTACACGCTCCCGATCGTGCAGTCGGGGAGCTTGAGACCAGCCGCTACCTCCGCGGTGATCATCACCGGCTGGACCGGCAGGACGGCCAGCGTCGAGATCCGGCCCCTGGCGTCGACCTTGAGCAGGTCGTTGCCGGCAGCGTCGGCGACGACCCAGGAGCTGCGTCCGGACGCCACCACCGAGTAGGGGTGTGAGTCCGTCAGGCCGCGGTAGGTCGCCGGTCCGTGGGTGACGGCCTCGACGGCCTTGATGACGCAGGGGTCGGTGCTGGTGGTGCCGTAGGTGTTCTTCTTGTCCGGGTTCGGTCTGGCTTCGTAGGCCGCCAGGTCCACCGTCCGCTTCGAGCCGTGCGGGCCGAGGATGTGCAGCTTGCCGTTCGCGTTCTCCTCCGGCGCGGCGTGCTCGGTGGTGGTGTACGCGGTGTAGCGGCCGTTGCGCGAGATCGCGACGCCCGCCACCTCACCGCCGTTGCCGGGGCCGCTAGCGACGGTCTGCAGCGAACCGTTGGCGAGCACCCGCGACAGCGTCGAGGTTCCGCGTCGGCGACGAGCTTCCGTGGGCCGCGGACGGCCAGGTTGAAGGGCGCGACCACCTGCTTGCTGATGGTCAAGGGCGGTGGCGCGGCGGCGGTGTGGAGGGGCGCGTGGGCCGATGCCGACACCGGCGTGATCGTGAGCAAGGTCGCGGCGCCGAAGGCCGCGAGGGTGAGCTATCGTGCGGACGAGACAATCTCCTTTGATTGGACCGGGCGTGTGAGCCACATGTTGGCGGCGCTCACTTGAGGCGTTAATGGCTCACCTCTTCGTCGTGAGGGAGCCGTCGAGCACAGCGCCGCTGGCGTAGATCACCTCCAGGTGCTCGACCTCCGGCTCACCCGGGCGCTGCCCGCCGAAGGCGCGGTCGACGGCCGGGTGGACTCGCTCCTCGAACGCCTGCTCACAGGACTCCTCGTCGATCCAGACGTCGATGTAGCGCAGCCCGCCGTCCGGGCGGCGGATGCACAGGTGCAGCAGGGAGCCGGCCAATGGCTCCGGACCGAGCTCGTCGATGATCCGCTGGTGGAGCTCGGCGTCAATCGGGACGTCTTGGGTGTACGCGTAGACCATGAGAGCCACTCCTGAGATTTGATCCGAACGACATTCGGACGAATACTGGTACGGTCCTCCTCATGAGCGGGAAAGTCAACGGGTCGCGGTCCTACACCTCGACCGTGCGGGCGGAGCAGGCTCGGTCGACCCGGGCGAGCGTGCTGGAGGCTGCCCGGGCCCTCTTCGTGAACCAGGGCTACGGCGCGACGACCGTCAGTCAGGTGGCTGCGAGCGCCGGAGTCGCGGTGGACACTGTCTACGCGGCCGCCGGTCGCAAGGGCGAGCTGATGCGAGCGGTGGTGGAGTCGGCGATCTCCGGCGAGGACCACGCCGTCACCGCCGAGGACCGCGACTACGTCCGGCGGGTACGGGCAGCGGCCACCGCCGAGGAGAAGATCGACCGGTACGCCGATGCGATCGCGGCGATGGCGCCGAGGACGGCTCCCGTTTTCGGGGCGCTGCGGGCGGCAGCGGCCACCGACTCGGGGTGTCAGGCCCTGTACGCGGAGATCACCGGCCGCCGCGCGCAGAACATGCGCCTCTTCGCGGCCGATCTGCGGGCCACCGGATCACTGCGGCCGGATCTGGACGACGAGGAGGTGGCCGACATCGTGTGGGCCACGAACTCCGCGGAGTACTACCAGCTGCTAGTCATCGACCGGGGCTGGACGTGCGAACGCTTCCGGCTGCACCTGCGTGACCTGTGGCGACGGCTGCTCCTACGCTGACCAGGGTGACCGCTGACGCTCCCACGATCCTGGCCACCTCGGGCGGGCTGGTCCCGGGGCTCCGTACGCGCTACACCCTGGGTCCCCTGACCGAGTACGCGCTCGAGCTGTCCGGGGTGTCCGGCCGGACGCCGCGGATCTGCTTCCTGGCCACCGCTTCCGGGGACAACTCTTCGGTCCTGGTCGCGCTGCACGAGGCCGCCCAGCTCCGCGGGCTGCATTCCTCGCATCTGAGCACGTTCCCGATGCCCAACGTCGAGGACGTGACCGGACACCTGCTGGAGCAGGACGTGATCTTCGTGATGGGCGGCAGCGTCGCGGGGCTGCTCGCGATGTGGCGTTTGCACGGCTTCGAGGAGTCCCTGCGCTCGGCCTGGCAGGCGGGCGTCGTGCTCACCGGAGTCTCGGCCGGCTCGATCTGCTGGCACGTCGGCGGCACCACCGACTCCTTCGGCCCGGATCTGCGTCCGGTGACCAACGGGCTGGCCTTCGTGCCGTTCTCGAACGGCGTCCACTACGACTCCGAGGCTGCTCGGCGGCCGCTCTTCCAGTCCCTCGTTGGTGGCGGCGTGCTGCCCGCCGGCTACGCCACCGACGACGGGGCCGGGGTGCGCTATTCGGGCGCCGAGTTCGTCGAGGCGGTCAGCGAGGAGGACGGTAAGGCCGCGTACTGGGTCGAGCGCAACCCGGACGGAGAGGGCAGGGCCGTCGAGAGCAGGCTCGAGACCCGCCGGCTCTAGGATGCCGGGCGTGACCCGGCACCACTACACCTGCCCGATGCGCTGGGGCGACATGGACGCCCAGGGCCACGTGAACAACGCGGCCTTCCTGGACTACATGCAGGAGGGCCGGGTTGACTTCCTGCTGGCCGGGCCGCCCGAGATGGGGCAGCTGCTGGAGACGGGGGTGCTGGTGGTGAGCCATCAGGTCGAGTACCTCGCGCCGGTCACGTTCTCCGACCGGCCGCTACGGCTGGAGCTCTGGGTCGACCAGGTCGGAGCCAGCCGCTTCGCGGTCGGCTACGAGGTCTACGACGGAGAGGTCCTTGCGGCCCGGGCTCGGACGACTGCGACACCGTACGACCTGGCGACCAACCGGCTCCGGCGGCTGACCGAGATCGAGCGAGGCTGCCTGACCGCGGCGATGGACACCGCGGTGCCCCTGCGCGAGCTGGCCCGGGTGCCGGTGACCGAGCCCGCCTACGCGCACCCCCTGGTGGTGCGCTGGTCCGACCTGGACTCCTACGGGCACGTCAACAACGTCAAGTTCTACGACTACGTGCAGGAGTCCCGGATCGCGGTGATGGTCGCGGCGCTGCACTGGGAGTCCGAGGACGTCTGGGTGGTGGCCCGCCAAGACCTGGAGTACCGCCGGCCGATGGACTTCCGGCTCGCGCCGTACCAGGTCAGGACCAGCGTCACCGCACTCGGCCGGCGCTCGTTCACCCTGGCCGCCGACATCCGCGACCCTGCGGACGGGGCGGTGTTCGCGACCGCCCGGACCGTCCTGGTCGGCAGCTCGCCGCTGACCGACGCCGAGCGGGCGGCGCTCTCCCGGTGGGCCGTGCCGAGCGGCAGCGGCGCTCACTAGGCTGCGGTGATGACCACCACCTCGACGCCGAGTGACCAGACCAGAGCCGTGCTGCTGCGCGAGCACGAGATCGCCGTCCAATCGGCTCCGGTGCCGCAACCGGGCTCCCACCAGGTGCTGGTCGAGGTGGCCGCGGTCGGGATCTGCGGCTCCGACGTGCACTACTTCGAGCACGGCCGGATCGCCGACTTCGTCGTCCGTGATCCGCTGGTCCTCGGTCACGAGGGCTCGGGCACGATTCGCGCGGTGGGTGCGGCCATCAGTGCGGACCGGGTGGGCGAGCGGGTGGCCATGGAGCCGCAGGAGACCTGCGGCCGGTGCACCCAGTGCCTGGCCGGCCGGTACAACCTCTGCCCGGACGTGGTCTTCTTCGCCACCCCGCCCGTCGACGGCGCGTTCGCCCAGTACGTGGTCCTGGACAGCATGCGGGCCCACCCGGTGCCCGACAGCCTCTCCGACGAGGCGGCCGCACTGATCGAGCCGCTGTCGGTCGCCGTCTGGGCCGCCCGCAAGGCGGCGATCGAGCCCGGTGACCGGGTGCTGGTCACCGGTGCCGGTCCGGTCGGCCTGCTCTGCGCGGACGTCGCCCGCGCTCGCGGCGCCTCCTGGGTCGGGGTCAGCGACACCAACGACCACCGGCTCGAGGTGGCGCTCCAGCGTGGCGCGACGGCGGCTGTCAACGCCATGGCCGGTCCGCTGGTCGACCAGATCGAGCCGGTCGACGTCGTCCTGGAGTGCAGCGGGGCGACGCCTGCGGTGCAGTCGGCCTTCGCCGTCGCCGCACCGGCGGCCCGGATCGTGATGATCGGGCTCGGCGCTCCCGACATGTCCCTACCCGTGGCCACCATCCAGGTGAAGGAGCTCGTCGTGACCGGGGTCTTCCGCTACGCCAGCTGCTACCCGGCCGCGATCGCCCTGGCGGCCAGCGGTGCGGTCGACCTGGACTCCCTGGTCACCGGACGCTTCGGCCTCGAGCAGGTGACGGAAGCTCTGACGGCCTCCCGGACCGACCCCAACAGCCTCAAGCCGGTGGTCTACCCGGGGACGGACCGCTGCTGAGGCGGGCTCGCCTCAGAGCTGCAGGCCGCGGGCCGCGCCGGCTGGTCCGTCGAGTGAGTTGACCATCGAGTGGGCGGCTCGCTCGAGGTAGTTCCAGAGCTCCGCGGCCTGGGCCGGCGTCAGCTGGTCCAGGGAGTCGACGGCGTCGCGCATGTGGCGTAGCCAACGGTCGCGCATGTCGAGGGTGACCTCGAAGGGCATGTGCCGCATCCGAAGCCGAGGGTGGCCGCGCTGCTCGCTGTAGGTGGTCGGGCCGCCCCAGTACTGCTCGAGGAACATCCGGAAACGCGTCTCCGCGTCGGCCAGGTCCTCCTCCGGGTAGAGGGCGCGCAGCGGGGCATCGGTGGCGACACCCTGGTAGAAACGTCGGACCAGGGCGACGAACGTGTCGCGGCCGCCGACGGCGTCGTAGAAGGTGTGGACGTGGGTTGGCTCGGTCATCGCGTTCCATTGTCGCTCCTGGCAGAGTGGGTCGTGCACACTCGATCTCATCCCAGCCTGGTCTCGACCGGGCTCGCATACACACGAGGAGAAGCCATGGCCACCGTCCGCACCGCAGAGGCGCACTGGGAAGGTTCGTTGATGGAGGGCCAAGGTGAGGTCGAGCTCATCACCTCCGGCGCGGGCAGTTTCGAGGTCAACTGGGCCTCCCGGGCGAATGAGTCCGACGGCAAGACCAGCCCCGAGGAGCTGATCGCCGCCGCCCACTCCACCTGCTTTTCGATGGCGCTGTCCCACGGCCTCGCCCAGGCCGGCACGCCGCCGACCTCGATCGACACCACAGCCGACGTCACCTTCGTGGCCGGCACCGGCATCACCGGCATCAAGCTGACGGTCAAGGGTGCCGTCCCGGGCCTCACCCCGCTGCAGTTCGAGGAGGCAGCTCAGGACGCCAAGGCCAACTGCCCGGTCTCCCAGGCCCTCACCGGCACGACGATCACCCTCGAGGCCTCCCTCGTCTGAGCTCGGCTGCCGCTAGGTGGCGCTGGGTGCCGGCTCGGGTTCCACGACCGGCGGGCGTCCGGCGCCGCCCTGGGAGAAGTTGCCCACCCGCAGCACCTCGCCGTTGCGGACGTACCACACCGTGTCCTTGTCGTCGCGCAGTGAGGTGACCCGCAGCCCGATCGCCTCGACCTGGCCGGACGCCTTCTCCATGTCCACCCAGTCGCCGACGCCCAGCTGGTCCTCGATCAGCATGAAGACGCCCGAGATCAGGTCCTTGACGACGTTCTGCAGCCCGAAGGCGATCGTCACCGCAACCACCGAGGTGCCGGCCACGATCGTGGTGATGTTGAAGCCGAGTTCGCCCAGCACCATCAAAGCGGTGACCAGCACGACCAGGAAGGTGACCGCGCTCCGGGCGAGCGAGCCCAGGGCGGAGATCCGGGCCTGCCGCCGGTCCGAGGGCAGGCTCGTCGCCTCCAGAAATGCCTGGGCCGCGCGGAAGCGCGTCTTCGGATGATGGCCGACAGCCTGGCGGACCGTCCGGTTGATCAGCCGGTGCAGTACTACCCGGGCCACGACCGCCAGGACCAGCAGGAAGAGGATCCGCAGGGGCACGAAGAGCGCGGTCTCGGACAGGTTGGAGGGGAACCAGTCGGGCATGCGCCCACCCTAATGTCGCGATCCCTGCGGTTCGTGACCGAGAACCTGGTGGTGCGGCCGGGCTCGAGGCCGCAGAGTGAGCCCGTGACCGAACCCCGGGACTGGAAGCTGCTGCTTGCTGTGAGCATCACCGTGCTGGCCTGGGCATCGGCGTTCGTGGTCATCCGCTACGTGGGACCTCACTTCTCGCCGGGCTCCCTGACCCTCGGCCGGCTGCTCATCGGCAGCGCCGTGCTCAGCGTGTCCATGGTGGGCCGTCGTCGTGTGCGCCTTAACCGCCGTGAGTGGGGGCTGGTTGCCCTCATCGGCGTGGCCTGGTTCGGCGTCTACAACGTCGCGCTCAACGCGGGTGAGCAACGGGTCGACGCCGGCACGGCCGCGATGCTGATCCAACTGGCGCCGATCCTGATCGGCGTGCTGGCCGGGCTCGCGCTGGGGGAGGGCTTCCCGCGGATGCTGGTGCTGGGCGGGCTGGTCGCCTTCGCCGGCACGTTGGTGATCGGGGTGGCCACCAGTACGGGCAGTGCAGACTCCGTCGGTGTGCTGCTGGTGCTGCTCAGTGCGGGCGTCTACGCCATCGCCATGGTCGCCCAGAAAGTGGTGCTGCGGCGGGTGCCTGGACTGCAGGTCACCTGGCTCGCCTGCCTCGTCGGCACCGTGGTGACGCTGCCCTTCGTGGGGACGCTGCTCAGCGAGGTCACGGTCGCCCCGACCCGCTCCGTGCTCGGCGTGGTCTACCTCGGCGCCGTGCCGACCGCCCTCGCCTTCAGCACCTGGGCGTACGCGCTGAGCCGGACCAGTGCCGGTCGGCTGGGCGTCACCACCTACGCCGTCCCGCCGATCGCGATCGGCCTGGGTTGGCTGGCACTGGGCGAGGTCCCCGCTCTGCTCGCCGTCCTGGGCGGCGTCCTCTCGCTGGTGGGTGTGGCCATCGCCCGGCGGCCGTCGCGTCGGGTCGTCCTCGCCTGAGCGCCTGGCCTCGAATCCGCGCGCTGAGCTTGTCGAGGGCCTTGAAGGGGGGTCGCGCTTCCGTGCCTCGAAGGTCCGTGACAAGAACTGTCAGTGGCCTTCCGTAGAGTTGCTCACATGTTCGAATCAGCGGTGGCGTCCTCTTTGGGCGGAGGTCTGGCGGGGTGTTCACGCACGGCGCTGGCGGAGCTGTTCGCTGTGAATCAGGCGGAGCTGGTGGTCCGGGAGTGTCGGGTGTTGGTGTTGGCGGCGGCGTGGGCGGACGCCCACGATCTGGATGTGGAGTCTGGTGACTTTCAGCCGTTGGTCGAGCGGGCGTCTCAGTGGGGTGGTGAGGGGACGCCGATGGTGTCGGAGTTCTGCGCCGCCGAGCTGGGTGCGCTGCAGGGGACGGGCGCGTTCGCGGCCCGGTTGTTGATCGCTGATGTGTTGGATCTGCGGCACCGGCTGCCCAGGCTGTGGGTGCAGGTGCTGGCTGGTCAGGTGCGGGCCTGGCAGGCGCGGAAGGTCGCGCAGCAGACCCGGTCGTTGTCGTGGGAGGCGGCGGCGGAGGTGGACGAGGCGGTGACCGGGCTGGTCGGGGTGTTGCCGTGGCCCCGCTTCCAGCGCGTCCTCGCCGCAGCGATCCTGGACGCCGACCCGGAGCAGGCAGCCGAGCGGGCCCGCCGGACGAGGGCGGATCGTGATGTGTGGGCGGTGCAGTCCGAGGACGGGTTGAAGCTGCTGCTGGCCCGGGTCGAGCACGGTGACGCCGCCTGGTTCCTCGCGACGGTGAACCGGATCGCCGACATCCTCGCCGTCGACGGTGATGACGACTCCGGTGGGGGTGCGCCGGTCGAGGGCGGTCGGGATCCTCGCCCGGCCTGCTGACGCCCTCCAGCTCCTGCTCGCCCACCAGCACGACACGGCAACCGAACGTGAGCCTGGCCAGCTGGATGAGCAGCCCGAGGACACTCATCAATCGTTGGATCTGCGGCCGGTGGCTGCGGGCGCGGACCTGAAGGCGGCCCGGCCGCGGGTGGTGTTGAACTTCCACCTGAACGCCGCGACTGTCCGGGACGGTCACGGGCTGGTCCGCCCCGAGGGCGGTGAGGCGCTCACCCTGGCCGAGTTCACCGGCTGGTTGACCCGGTCGGGCTGCCACGTGACGGTCCGGCCGGTGGTCGATCCGGCGCAGCTGGCGCCGGTCGACGGCTACGAAACCCCCACCCGGATCCGCGCCGCCCTGAGGCTGCGGCACCCGGCTGAGGTGTTCCCCTACGGCGTCGGCACCAGCGCCCACCTCGACGGGGCTGACCTGGACCTTGACCACACCATCCCCTACCTGCCACCGTCCCGCGGTGGACCACCGGGTCAGACCGGGCTGGCGAACCTGGGTCCGCTATCAAGATCGAGTCACCGGGCGGTCACCCATGGGGGTTGGCGACGTCGACAACCCGAGCCGGGCCGGTACGTGTTCCGGTCCCCGACCGGCCACGTCTACCTGGTCACCAACCAGGGCACCACTGCCGCTCGGCCGGAACCGGTTCGCCGACCAGATCTGGCACGCCGCCACACCGAAGCCTGCCCTCGCCGCTTGACCGACCTCAGCCTGGTGGGAGGGGCGGCGCCCAGGTGGGACGCCGGATCAGGCAGAAGGGGTGCCCGGCGGGGTCGGCGTAGACGTGACCGGCTTGGTCGAGCAGCTCGTGCGCCCAGGGCCAGGACCGCAGCGCCGGCCTCGTCCTCGTCCTCGACCATCACGTCGAGGTGCAGCTGCTGAGGGGCGGCCGGATCGGGCCAGCGGGGAGGCACGTGGTCCGACGCGCGCTGGAAGGCGTAGCCGGAGGTCGTCGCGTTCTGGGACACGACCACGAAGTCGGGGGAGCGGTAGGTGACCGGCAGACCGAACAGTGCGGCGTAGAACTCGGCTAACGGCTCTGGTTCGGGGGCGTCGATCACGACGTGGTGCGGGCGTCCGATCACAGCTTGCACCTTACTTCCGCTGCGTCGGGCGAAAGCCGCTCCCCGGCCGCGCTCGTCGGATCACGCCCGCCGCGCCCGCCACCGGAACGCCGGTGCCCGCGTTCGCATCCTCGCGGAGAACCGCCAGGACGACCTTCCAGACACCAGCGCCGGCCGGCTGGTGGCCGCACTCCCGAGCCCGCCCCCAGAACCGATGCAGTGGTCCTCGTCGACGACGCCGCCGGCAGCCTTACCCTCGACCTGGTCTGAGCTCGTCAGGTCCGGGCCCGGGCTGGCAGCGCGGGCACCACCACGTACGTCGCTGGTCCGGGTCGCCTGGCACCTCGGCGGCGACCTCGATCGTGGTCCGGCAGCGCCGGCACGGCAGACCGGCGCGTCCGGCCACCCAGTGGTCCTGGCCGCGGCGGCTGTTGCCTGTCGTCACCTGATAGGCGCCGGGCACGAGGGCCGAGTGCCGCAGTGTTCGGACGGCGAGCGCCACCGTCGCCTTCAGGTCGACGTCGGCGACGCGAGTCCACGGACTGTAGCCGCGCAGGTACGCGAGCTCGTTGACCCACAGGTTGCCCAGCCCGGCGAGGTTCCGCTGGTCGAGCAGCGCCGCGGCCAGCGGTCGCTCCGGCTGACTGGCCAGGTTCGCCACAGCCCGGGCTGAGTCCCAGTCGGCGCGAAGTGGGTCCGGCCCGAGGTAGCCGACCACCTCGTGCTCGTCGGCGGTGCGGACCAGCTCGACCACCGGCATCGAGATCCCGTACACGCTCGACCCGCGGTCGGTCTCCAGCAGCACCCGCACGTCGGGCAGCAGATTCCGCGGCAGCCGCTTGCCCGGCCCGGTTACCGACCAGGAGCCGTCCATCTTGAGATGCGTGTGCAGGGTCAGGCCGGAGTCGAAGCGGGTCAGCAGGTGCTTGCCGTGCGTGTCCAGCTCGGTCACGGTGTGGCCGGCGAGGTCGTCGGTGGCGTGTGCCGGCACCCGGAGCTCGCCGCGGGTCAGCGTCCGGCCGGTCAGCACCGGTTTCAGCCGCCGCGCCACGAGGTAGACGCTGTCGCCCTCAGGCACCGGCTCAGGACCGCCGGTAGGTCGGTCGGCCGGCCCAGAACGTCGCGACCACCGGGTCAGGCAGGTCACGGCCGTGCCACGGGTTGTTGCGGGAGAGCGAGGCTGACGCGTTGCGGTCGACGACCCGACGCGCGGCCGGGTCGACCAGGGTCAGGTTCGCCTGCTCACCGACGGCGAGCGGCCGGCCCTGGTGACCGTAACGGGCGATCCGGGCGATCCGGGCCGGCGCCAGCGACATCCGCTCCGCCACCTCGCCCCACCCGAGCCGTCCGGGCAGCACCATCGTCTCCACCACGACCGCCAGGGCGGTCTCGAGCCCGAGCATGCCGAACGCCGCCTCGGCGAACGCGTGCTCCTTGTCGTGCCGCGCGTGCGGGGCGTGGTCGGTGGCCACCGCGTCGAGGGTGCCGTCGACCAGGGCCTCGCGCAGCGCCGCGACGTGCTCGTCCGGTCGCAGCGGCGGGTTGACCTTGAAGGTCGGGTCGTAGCCCGCGACCTCGGCGCTGGTCAGCAGCAGGTGGTGCGGCGCGACCTCCGCGGTGACCTTGATGCCGCGGGCCTTGGCCCAACGCAGCACCTCGACGCTCTCGGCGGTCGACACGTGGCAGACGTGCAGCCGCGACCCCGTGAGCTGGGCGAGCTGCACGTCGCGGGCCACGATCGTCGACTCGGCGACGGCCGGCCACCCGGGCAGTCCCAGCCGACCGGACAGCTCGCCCTCGTGACAGCAGGCGTCCGGGCCGGCCAGCCGTGGGTCCTGGGCGTGCTGGGCGATGACCCCATCGAAGGCCCGGACGTACTCCAGCGCACGCCGCATCAGCCGCGCGTCGGACACACAGTGCCCGTCGTCGGAGAACACGCTCACCCCGGCCGTCCGGTGCATCAGCCCGAGCTCGGCCAGCTCCTCGCCGGCCAGGCCCTTGCTGACCGCGCCGACCGGCACGACCTCGGCGAGCCCTTCGCGACGGCCGAGGTCCGCGAGGTGCGCAGCCGCCTCGCCGGTGTCGGTGACCGGCCGGGTGTTGGCCATCGCCAGCACCGTGGTGAAGCCGCCGCGCGCCGCCGCAGCGGTACCGGTCGCCACCGTCTCGGCGTCCTCCCGACCCGGCTCGCGCAGGTGGGTGTGCAGGTCGACCAGGCCGGGCAGGGCGATCAGCCCGTCAGCGTCGACACGCTCAGCATCGGGGCCGGCCGTGGCGGGGTCGGCGAAGTGGCCGTCCCGCAGCAGCAGGTCGGCCCGGCCGGCGCCCAGCAGGTCGGCGCCGGTGACCAGCACGTCGGGCATCAGTTGTCTCCTCGGGAGCTCGCGGGGCTGTCCTCGCCGCCGAGCAGCTCGTACAGCACGCTCATCCGTACGGCCACCCCGGCCGCGACCTGGTCGAGGATGAGCGAGTTGGCGGCGTCGGCCGCGTCGGCGGAGATCTCCAGCCCGCGGTTCATCGGTCCTGGGTGGCAGATCGCCGCACCGGGCTTGAGCCGGGTCAGCCGGTCGCGGGTCAGCCCGTAGCCGACGGTGTACTCGCGGGGGGTGGGGAAGTAGCCCCCGGACATCCGCTCCCGCTGGACCCGCAGCATCATCACGGCGTCGGCCTCGGGCAGCACCTCGTCGAAGTCGGAGCTGGTGGCCACCGGCCACGAGTCGACTCCGGACGGCATCAGGGTGGGCGGCGCGACCAGCACCACCTCGGCGCCGAGCGTGCGCAGCAGCAGGACGTTGCTCCGGGCCACCCGGGAGTGGGTGACGTCGCCGGCGATGACCACGACCTTGCCGTCGAAGGTGCCACGGTCCGGCTCGGTCGTGCGGAAGTGTCGACGCAGCGTGAACGCGTCGAGCAGCGCCTGCGTGGGATGCTCGTGGGTGCCGTCGCCGGCGTTCAGCACGTGCGCGTCGATTCCCCCTTCCTGGAACCACCGGCTCGCTTGCGCTGGGGCGCCCGAGGCATGGTGCCGGATGACCAGGGCATCGACGCCCATGGCGGCCACGGTCAGCACCGTGTCCCGCAGCGACTCGCCCTTGGAGACCGAGGAGCCCTTGGCGCTGACGTTGATCACGTCGGCCGACAGCCATTTGCCGGCCAGCTCGAAGGAGGAGCGGGTGCGGGTGGAGTCCTCGAAGAAGAGGTTCACCACGGTCCGGCCGCGGAGCGCGGGCAGCTTCTTGACCGGCCGCGCCTGGACCTGGGCCATCTCCTCGGCCAGGTCGAGGATCTGCGTCGTCTCGGTCAGGCCGAGGTCGGCCGCCGAGAGCAGGTGGCGCATCAGCGGTCCTCCTCGGCAGTGTTCGAGCCGGACGACTCGCCCGCCGGCGGCGCGATCGTCACCTCGTCGACCCCGTCGACCTCCGTCAGCCTGACGCTGACCCGTTCGTCCGTGCGGGTCGGGATGTTCTTGCCCACGTGGTCGGCGCGGATCGGCAGCTCGCGGTGACCGCGGTCCACCAGCACAGCCAGCCGGACGGCGCGGGGCCGGCCCAGGTCGCCGAGGGCGTCCAGGGCAGCGCGCACCGTGCGGCCCGAGAAGAGCACGTCGTCGACCAGCACCACGACCGCGTCGTCCACGCTCGCCGGCAGCCGGCTCCGGCCGACCGCCCGGGTGGGGTGGCGGCGGAGGTCGTCGCGGTAGAGGGTGATGTCGAGCGCGCCCACCGGGATCGAGACGCCCTCCACCTCGGTCATCGCGGCGGCCAGCCGCTCGGCGAGGGTGACGCCACGAGTCGGGATCCCCAGGACGACGAGGCCCTCGGCTCCCCGGTTGGCCTCCAGGACCTGGTGCGCCATCCGGGCACAGGTGCGGGTGATCTGGTCGGCGTCCATCACCAGCCGAGAGGTCGCCGTACCGGGCTCTGCCAACTCCTGGACCCCTTCCGCACGGCTCGACCGCGATGACGCTGCCCCTCCGGCTACGGTAGGAGGGTGAACGAGCTCCTGAGCATGGTAGTGCCTCTGCAGACGCTGCCCGGCTGGCCGGCGGCCCCGGAACCCTCCGTCCTGAACGTGCTCGCCCTGCTGGTGGGCGGCCCCCTGGTCGTCATCGCCCTGGTCGCGGTGATCGCCCGGGTGCACCACGCCGTGCGAGGCAACATGGGCGTCCCGGCCGTGGCCAACCAGCCGATCTGGGTCAACGGCCAGCGCATCGAGCCGGCCACGCAGGACGAGGGCAGCCGCGCGGCGATCGAGGCGGGGCACGCAGCCGTCGGGGCGAGCACCGAGTCCTCGACCGACACGACCGATACGACCGACACAGGCGGTGCCGGTGCCCGCTGGTGAGCTCAGCCCCACGGACCGGTTGCAGCTGGAGCGCGCCGTCGCGGTGGCGGAGCGGTTCTCCGGCCTGAGGTTCTCGCTCTTCCTCGGCCTCTCCGAGGACGACGCCCGCGGGTACGCCGAGCGGCTGCACGCCGGCCTGCCCGACCCGGACGGCTCCGTCCTGGTGATGTGCGACCCCGCCTTCCACGCGCTCGAGATCGTCACCGGCTCCTCGGCGCGCCGGGTTCTCGACGACTTCGACTGCCGCCTGGCGGCCGCGTCGATGCAGACCTCCTTCGCGGCCGGTGACATCGTCGGCGGCCTGGTGAGCGGGGTCCAGCAGCTCGGCCTGGCCGCCCGCAAGCCGAAGACGTTGCACACTGCGCGCGCCTGAGCCCCTAGCGCGGGTTCAGGAACGCGTGCCACAGATGCAGGGCGGCGTAGGAGCGGTACGGCGCCCACGCTGACAGGTCGGTGATCCCGCGGGCGACCAGCTGCCGGGCGATCACCAGGTCGGTCCGCAAGCCGATGTCGGGAGCGTGACAGACCCGCATCAGCACGTAGTCCGCCGTCCAGGGTCCGATCCCGGGGCAGGCCAGCAGGGCCGCTCGGACGGCGGCAGGCTCCTCGGCCAGGTCGATCCGACCGTCGGCCAACCGCTCAGCCAGGGCCACCATGGTGCGGCCTCGCGCTCGGGGCATCGGCAGCGAGGTGGGATCGACGGCAGCGAGCGCCTCCGCCGTGGGGAACAGCCAGGTGAGCTGGTCGTCGCCGGTGGTCAAGGCCTCGCCGTGCCGGCGGGTGATCGTGCCGGCGGAGGTCGACGCCGAGGCCAGCGAGATCTGCTGCCCGATCACCGTCCGGAAGACCATCTCCTGCGCCTCCAGCACCCCGGGCACCCGGAGTCCCGGCGTCGCCCGGACCAGGTCGCCGAGGTGGGGGTCGGCGCCCAGGTGAGCGTCGACGGCCGCCACGTCAGCGTCCGCGTCGACCAGGTGCCGGACCCGGTTCAGCGCCGCCGTACGGTCCCGCGGGTCGACATGGAGCCCGGCGGTCAGCCGGTCCCCGTCCCACGCCAGCCGCACCACGCCGGGTCCGTGAGGCAGCCGGACCGTGCGCGCGTAGCGGGCCGAGCCGGCCGGCCCGATCTCGCCGTCATCGAGCTCGCCGGTCTCCACCCCGGCCACCCGGTGTCGGAGCAGGAAGTCCAGCAGGGCCGTTCCCGCGAACGGGTGCGCGACCTCGACCTCGACGGTCTCGGTCTCGGCCTCGGGGGTGTCAGGCAGTGGTCGCTCCGAGCAGCCCGGGCGGCACCGCCTGGCAGGCGAGCGCCCGGACGGTCTCGTCCCGGCGCTCGGTGATGGCCCGCAGCACCGAGCCGCCGACGTCGGTCCGAGCGATCCACCCGTCCAGCTGCTCGAGGAAAGCCTGCTGGTCCGTCGGCCAGGGGAACAGGTTGCGCAGCGCGCTCTTGCGCAGCGCGATCCCCTTGGTGGCCCAGACCCCACGCGAGGCCGAGATGTCCTCGGCCAGGGCGAAGTAGCGGTCGACGTACGGGGCAAGCACCTCGTCCTGCTGCCGCTGCCAGAAGGCCAGGCAGATGGCGCTCTGTTGCGCGTTGGGGATGTCGTCGCCCTCCACCGCGAGCCGCCACGCCTCGGCCTTGGCCTCGGCCGTGGGTCGAGCGGCCCGCGCGCCCGCGGCCCGCTCCTGCCCGGTGACCGAGCCGTCAGCCGCCTCCTCCGCGGCGATGGCGTCCTCGTCGAGCCGGCCCAGCGAGGCCAGCCGGCCGACGATGGCCCAGCGCAGGTCGCGGTCGACGGCGAGCCCGTCCGGGACGTCGCGGCCCTCGAGCCAGCCGGCGACCAGCTCGGCCGGCCGGTCGTCGCGAGCCGACGACACGAGAGCCCGGGCCAGCGCCACCTGGTCGTCGGACCCGGCGTCGGCAGTCTGCAGCCGAGCGAGCAGACCGTGCTGCCAGTAGGTCGCGGTCTCGGACCGGCTGGCCACCGGTGTGTAGCTGCCGACGGCCGTGGCCCCCTGGGCCAGCAGGGAGTTGATGATCGTCGCGTCGGTCTCCTTGCCGAGCCCACGCAGCACCAGGTCGGCGAAGGTGTCCGCCGGCAGCAGGGCGTCGCGGCAGGCGTCCCACATGGTCTGCCAGAGCACCGCCCGCGACAGCGGGTCGGCCAGCCTGGGGAGCAGCGCGACCGCGGTGGTCAGCGAGGCCGGGTCGAGCCGGGCCTTGGCGTAGGTCAGGTCGTCGTCGTTGACCAGCACCAGGTCCGGCCGCTGGCGTCCGACCAGGGACGGCACCGGGGTCAGTCCGTCGCGCACCTCGACCTCGACGACCTCGCTGCGTTCGAGCGCACCGTCGACCAGCCCGTACAGCCCCAGCAGCACGCGGTGGTCGCGCAGCGTCGGCCAGCGCGGGTCGGCGCTCTGCCGCAGGATGGCGCTGGTGACCACGCCGCCCTCCTCGGCCAGATCCATGGTCAAGGTGTTGACCCCGGCAGCCTCGAGCCACTGGGCTGACCAGGCCGAGAGGTCGCGGTCGGAGCACTCCTGCAGCGCCGAGAGCAGGTCGGCCAGGGAGGTGTTGCCGAAGGCGTGCCGGGCGAAGTAGGTGCGCAGCCCGGCCAGGAACGCGTCGCGGCCCACGTAGCCGACCAGCTGGACCAGCACCGAGCCGCCCTTGGCGTAGGTGATCGAGTCGAAGTTCGACTCCACCGCCTCGAGGTCGACCATGTCGGCGGCCACCGGGTGGGTGGAGGACAGCTGGTCGGCGCGGTACGCGTTGGTCTTGAAGCCGCTCAGGAACCGCGCCCAGACCCCCCGCTGGTCCGAGGACTGCTCGCTGACCGCGAAGTTGGAGGCCCAGGTGGCGAAGGACTCCTTGAGCCACAGGTCGTCCCACCAACGCATCGTGACCAGGTCGCCGAACCACATGTGGGACAGCTCGTGCAGGATCGTGTCCTGCCGCCGCGAGCGCGACGCCGCGGTGACCCGGCTGCGGAAGAGGTACTCGTCGCGGAAGACGACGCAGCCGATGTTCTCCATCGCGCCGGCGTTGTACTCGGGAACGAACACCTGGTCGTACTTGCCGAAGGGGTACGGGTGGGCGAAGTGGCCCTCGAAGACCTCGAGGCCGTCGGTGGTCACCTTGAGGATGGCGTCGGCGTCCAGGTGCTCGAGCAAGGACTGGCGGCAGTACACCCCCATCTCCATCTCACCCGCCTGGGCGACGTAGCGGGAGTCGACGTGGGCGTAGTCCCCGGCCACGATGGCCGTCAGGTACGTCGACACCGGCTCGGTCTCGCCGAAGGAAGCCCGGACGAGCCCGTCAGCCATGGGCTCGCGGTTGAGCAGCGCCCCGTTGGAGACCACCTGCCACGCCTCGGGCGCCACCACGGACGTGGTGAACCGCGCCTTGAGATCGGGCTGCTCGAAGTTCGCGAACATCCGCCGGGCGTCGGCGACCTCGAACTGGGTGTAGAGGTAGGTGCGTTGGTCGACGGGGTCGACGAAGCGGTGCAGGCCCTCGCCGCTGCGGCTGTAGCGGCAGATCGCCACGATCCTCAGCTCGTGCTCGCCGGGGGTCACCTCCAGCGGCAGCCGCGACCCGGTGAAGGTCGTCGGGTCGAGCTCGACGCCGTCGAGGCTGACGCTGCGGACGGACTCCGCGATCAGGTCGACGTGGGTCTGGCCGGTGGCCTGCCCGGTGAAGTGGATCGTGGACGTGGAGACGAAGCGGGTGGTCGGCTCGGCGAGGCCGCGGCCGGAGAGGTCGATCTCGAGGGTGTAGCGGGAGGTGGCGAGCAGACCCGCGCGGTGAGCTGCCTCTGAGCGGGTGATGTTGTCCGGAAACATGCGTTCGATCCTGTCACGGGCCACCGACAGCGGGCGCCTGCGGACGGGGCCGGGTGGTCGTGAGGCTCCTCTGCCACACTGCTGCCATGCGCGTACACATCGGCACCGACCACGCCGGCTTCGAGCTGAAGAACTACCTCGTCACGGCGCTGACCGCCGAGGGACACGACGTCGTGGACCACGGGCCCGCCGCCTACGACGCCGAGGACGACTACCCCGTCTACTGCATCCCGGCCGCTGAGGCGGCTGTCTCGGACCCGGGTTCGCTGGCGGTGGTCATCGGCGGTTCCGGCAACGGCGAGCAGATCGCGGCGAACAAGGTCCTCGGGACGCGGGCGGCGCTCGCCTACGACATCGACACCGCCACCCTGGCCCGCCAGCACAACGACGCCAACGTCATCTCCATCGGCGCCCGGATGCACACCGAGGACGAGGCGCTGGGCCTGGTCCGGGCCTTCCTCGACACCCCGTTCAGCGGCGAGGAGCGGCACGCCCGACGGATCGCGCTGCTGGCCGACTACGAGCGCGGACGCACCGCGGGCTGACGCCGGCCGTCCACTCGGGCCAGCAGCTCGGCGAGGATGTCGGAGGCCATCCGCTCGTCCTCGGCGTCCGGCCGGGAGACGTCTCGCGCCCGCAGCGCCCGGTCCAGCGTGACCAGGCCCGACACCCCGTCACGGCCGAAGTCGCGCGGCCACAGGTCTCGTCCCTCATAGCCGTGCCCGGCGTGGCCTGCCCCGCCGGTCCTGCCCGGGCTTCTCGTCCCGGGTGCCCCCGCACCAGTCATGCCGCCAACCGTAATCCCGCTACCGTGATCAAAGGGGCAGTGACGCCGAAGCGTTACGTGCGCGGCGAGCAAGGACGGCTGGAGGGACGGATGGCGGGGTCGGTGTTCCGCTGGAGCGGGGCCGAGGTGGCGCTGGACGCCACGGGTGTCGTCACGTCCGTCCGCCACCGGGCCGACGGCGGAGCGCCGTACCTGACCGCGCTGGGCGAGGTGGTCGTGCTCACCGACGGCAGCACCGTCTCCTGGTCCCCGGCTGAGGTGGCGACCGACGTCGACGAGGTGGAGGTGGTGCGCCGCTGCGGCGCCCTGCGCCTGGTCGTGCGCCACAGCTTCGCCGCCGGTTGGGGCCTGCGGGTGACCCTCAGCAACGCCGGCACGGAGCCGCTGTCGCTGGAGGACGTGCTGCTGACCTGGCAGCTGCCCTCCGGCCGACCGGCCTGGGCCCTGGCGGCCGGGGCCACCGGCAGCGTCGCGGTCCTCCCGGCGGACGGGGTCGGACCGCTGCTCGGCGGTGTCCTGCGGGTGGGTTCGGTGCAGCGGATCGACGCCGACGGCCTGCACGTCGGGCCGGTCGTGCTCGAACCCCGCGCGCGCTACGTCGAGCAGTGGCACCTCGACTTCCACGCCTCGGCCAGCGCCTTCGAGCGGCTCGTCCAAGCCGAGGTGCCCCGTCGGCTGGACATCACCCTGGACGAGGTCGTCACCCTGGCCGCCGACGAGGACGCCGCGCTGGTGCTGGACGCCGGCCTGCACGCCGAGACGGTGCGCGGCCAGCTGGAGCTGACGGCGCTGAGTGCGGGCCGCTACGAGGTGGAGAGCCGGTCCGCGCGCGGCGTCACCCGGTACCAGGTCGGGGTGGCCGACCCGCTCCTCGCCACCCTGGACGACGCGGCGGCGGCGCTGCTCGCCGGGCCGCGAACCGGCGCCGGGACCCTGCGGATCGCCGACGTGGACGCAGCGCTGGTCGTGCAGCACGCCCTGGCCCGCGGGGTGCAGACCGACGACCAGTACTCCGGGGAGGACGGGCTCGACCTCTTCGGCAGCCGGTTGCCCGAGGAGGGACCCTACGACCCCCGGACCATCGCCTTCCTCTGCGGCGAGCACACCCGTACGTCGGACCCCGAGCCGCTGGCCTGGGCCACCCGAGGGGTGCTGTCGGCGCCTCGGCCCGAGCCGGGTCTCGGCGTCGCTGCCACCCGGGTCTGCCTGGCCCGGCTGCTCGTCGGTCGCCCCGTGGCGCCCATCGTCGACCACCTCCGGGTCCTCGCGACCGAGGCTGCGGTCGCTCCCGCCACGGACCCGCGCCGCGAGCAGGCGGCGCTGCTCGAGCTCGAGGTGGTGACCATGCCCCAGTCCGGCCCGATCCCGGCCGGCGTCCTGGCCCGGACGGCGGCCCTCGCCGGCTGGCTGGGGGCCGGGCTCCGCGGCCGGGCCGTGCCACCGCTGCCCCTGGACGACCTCGGCCACCTCGCCACGGTGCTCGCGCTGCTGCCGGAGTCGGTGGACGTCGAGCTCGGTCGCCGCTGGGGCGCGCGGCCCCACGAGCTTGCCCGACGCGCGCAGGTGGAGGTCCTCGTCCGCCTCGGGGACGAGCGCGCCGACGGGCGGGCGGTCGACCTCGTCGGACCCGCGCACGGGTGGCTCGTGCTGGCTGCAGGGCCCAGCTGAGCGCCAGCCCTGTTCCACGGCCAGGAAATGTGGGTGCGGTCTGCCACAGTGGGATGGTGAGCACCACCGAGACGGTCCCCGTGCCGGGGCTCGCACCGGCCGACCAGCTCAGCCGGGCGGACCGGGTCGCCGCAGCACCGGCTCGGCGGCGGCTGCCGAAGCTCCCGTACGTGGTCTCCCGCCTGTTCTTCCTCGGCGCCGCGGTGCTGGCCCTGCAGGCGCTGGCGCCCGGGGTGCTCTGGACCGGGGTGGTCGTCGACGCGTACAGCACCGTCGTGCTGCCGGTGGACGGCGGGACGCTCGGTTTCGCGATCTTCCTGGCCATCGTCGGTGGCGCCCTGGCCCGGCGTAAGCAGACCGCCTGGGTGGTCGCGCTCGTGCTCTGCGGCATCTCGCTGGTCAGCGACCTGCTGGCGGTCACCGGTCTGGTCCTGGGTGTCCTGGGCAGCCAGGTCGACTACGCCGCTCTGCCGTTGCTGGCCCGGTTCGCTTTCAACCTGCCCGCGCTCGGCTTCCTGACCAGCTGCCTGGTGGTCTACCGCGCCGAGTTCGCCGCCCGCCGGCCTCCCGGCAGCGTCCGCAAGGCTCTGCTCACCCTGGTGGTCGGGCTGGTCGCCAGCTTCGGGGTCGCGCTGGCGCTGGTCTCGGTCTTCCCGAACCAGCTGGCCGGGCCACGCGGGCGTTCGGTCTGGATCCTGCGCCGCTTCCTGTTCGTGATCTTCGGCAGCGACAACGACGTGGACACCCCGGTCGTCAACGCCCCCCCGTCCTGGATCAACACCGTCGTCGGCGTGCTCGTCGGGCTCAGCCTCTTGGCCGCGCTGATCGCCCTGATGCGGTCCCAGCGCAGGGCCGCGCTGATCTCAGCCGAGGACGAGCCCCGCGTCCGGGCGCTGGTGGCCGAGTCCGGGCAGGACTCGCTCGCCTACTTCGCCACCCGCCGGGACAAGTCGGTCGTCTTCTCCCCGAGCGGCCGGGCGGCGGTGACCTACCGGGTCGACCTCGGGGTGTGCCTGGCCAGCAGCGACCCGCTGGGCCCGCCTGACCACTGGCCCGGCGCCATCACGGCCTGGCAGGAGCTGGTGCACACCTACGGCTGGACGCCAGCAGTGATCGGGGCCAGCGAGGCCGGCGCCACCGCGTACGCCCGGGCGGGGATGCGGGTCATCCGGCTGGGCGACGAAGCCGTGCTGGCCACCCGGGACTTCCAGCTCGACTCCCGCGAGCTACGGCCGGTGCGGCAGGCGGTGCAGCGGCTCGAGCGGATCGGCTACCGGACGCGGATCCGCCGCCACGGCGACATCCCGGCCGCCGAGATGGTCCAGCTGGTCGGACTGGTCGACGCCTGGCGCGACACCCAGACCGAGCGGGGCTTCTCGATGGCGCTCGGCCGGCTCGGCGACCCCGTGGACGCCGACTGCCTGCTGGTCGAGGCGCTCTTCCCGGCCGACCGGGCGGTCTCGGCGCCGCTCGGCGATGTCGCGGGGCTGCTCTCCTTCGTGCCGTGGGGCGGCGACGGCTACTCCCTCGACGTGATGCGCCGCGCGCCGCGGGCCGACAACGGTGTGACTGAGCTGATGGTCTGCGGCCTGATGGCAGCGGGTCGCGAGCTCGGGCTGCGCCGGGTGTCGCTGAACTTCGCGGTGTTCCGCTCCGCGTTCGAGGAGGGGGCTCGGATCGGTGCCGGGCCAGTGCTGCGGCTCTGGCGTCGGCTGCTGCTGGTCGCCTCGCGCTGGTGGCAGATCGAGTCGCTCTACCGCTCCAACGTGAAGTACCACCCGGAGTGGCAGCCGCGCTTCCTCTGCTTCGACGAGGCCCGCGACATCGCCTTGGTCGGGGCCGCCTCCGGGGTGGCCGAGGGGTTCATCGACCTGCCGACCTTCCTGCGACCCCGGCTGACCGACGTCTCGGCGCTCACCTCCGGCACGACGTTGCGTCCGGCTCCGCGCGCGGTCACCGTCCTCGAGCCGGTGGGGCCGCGGGTGCCCGAGCAGGTGCAGCAGCGGATGGCTGTGCGGGAGAGACTGCTGGCTCGCGGCGTCGACCCCTACCCGCCGTCCTTCCGGCCGAGCCGACGAACCGCCGAGCTGCGGCTCGGGATGTCGGCCTCGGTGGCGGGCCGGGTCCTCGCGGTGCGCGACTTCGGCGGCGTCCTCTTCGTCCAGCTGCAGGACTGGAGCGGTCAGACCCAGCTGATGCTGACTCGCGAGGCGACCGGCGCGCCCGCCATGGCCGAGCTGCGCCGGGTCGTCGGCCGCGGGGACCACGTCGGCGCCGAGGGCACGGTCGTCTTGTCCAGGGCGGGCGAGCTGTCGCTCGAGGTCAGCGGCTGGCTGCTGACGGCCAAAGCGCTGCGACCGCCGCCCGACCAGCGTGCCGTGGTCCGCGACGGAGGCCTGCGCGACCCGGAGACCCGCGTCCGGCAGCGCTACCTCGACCTGACGGTCAGCCCGGCGGCGCGGCAGCGGCTGACCGCGCGTTCGGCGGCCATCCGGGCCGTCCGGGACACCCTGCACGAGCTCGGCTACCTCGAGGTCGAGACCCCGGTGCTGCAGACGGTGCACGGCGGCGCCAACGCGCGACCCTTCCGCACCCACATCAACGCCTACGACCTCGACCTCTACCTGCGGATCGCCCCGGAGCTCTACCTCAAGCGGCTGATGGTGGGCGGGGTGGACCGGCTCTTCGAGATCGGCCGCAACTTCCGCAACGAGGGTGCCGACGCCACCCACAACCCCGAGTTCACGATGCTCGAGGCCTACCAGGCGTACGGCGACTACACGACCATGCGGGTCGTGGCCCAGCAGCTGGTGACCACCGCGGCCCGGGCTGTCAGCGGCTCTCCGGTGGTCCGCGGCACCGACCTGCAGGGGCGCACCCACGAGTTCGACCTGGGCGAGCCCTGGCCCGTCGTCACCGTCCACGACGCGATCGCCGCGGCCGCCGGCGTCCCGGTCACGGCCGACACGTCCTCCGCCGAGCTGGCGGCCCTGGCCCGCCGGGTCGGGGTCGACCTCGACCCGAGGTCCACCCGCGGCGCCGTCGTGCTCGAGCTCTACGAGCACCTGGTGGAGCACCGGACCGTACGGCCGACCTTCTACACCGACTTCCCGGCTGAGGTCTCGCCGTTGACCCGGGCCCACCGCGACGACGCGCGGCTGGCCGAGAGGTGGGACCTGGTGGCCTTCGGGGCCGAGATCGGGACGGCGTACTCCGAGCTGGTCGACCCGGTCGAGCAGCGGGCCCGGCTGACGGCCCAGTCCTTGCAGGCGGCCGGCGGCGACGTCGAGGCGATGGAGCTGGACGAGGAGTTCCTCGTCGCCCTCGAGCACGCGATGCCGCCTTCGGGCGGGTTGGGCATGGGGATGGACCGGCTCGTCATGCTCCTGACCCAGGCGTCCATCCGGGAGACGATCGCGTTCCCGCTGGTCCGACCCCGCGGCCGCAGCGGCGAGGTCCGGTGAGGCGTCACCTCTGGCCGGGGCTCGGTTCGCTGACGGTGCTGACCTACAACACCTGGGTGCTCTGGCGGGTCAACGGCCACGCCCGGATCTTCGACGGCTACCTGTCGGAGTTCTCCGCCTCCAACCAGCCGCACAGCTTCTTCTTCCGCGGCGGCGACCTGATCACCTCGGTGATCGTGCTCGTCCTGGTGCTCCGGGCCCGCCACCTCACTCACGCCCGGGGGGTGTCGGGCCGCTGGGAGGTGCTGGCCTGGCTCGGGCTGCTGCTGTTCGGCGTCTCCACCTTCCTCGACGCGTTCTTCTCGATGGACTGCTCCCCGACGCTGAGCGACGCCTGCCGGGTGGCCGAAGAGTCCGGTCGGCTCTCGCTGATCCACTACGCGCACACCTGGACGAGCGTGGGGGCGCAGACCGGGATCGTGACCTCGATGGTGGCGGCCTACGTGGCGCTGCGTCGAAACGCCACGGGGCTGGCCCGGCCCCGTCCCGG
The DNA here is from genome assembly GCA_963727215.1 of uncultured Actinomycetota bacterium. Taxonomy (GTDB): domain Bacteria; phylum Actinomycetota; class Actinomycetes; order Propionibacteriales; family Propionibacteriaceae; genus Microlunatus. Next base: position 104,491 of record CAVSFR010000006.1, on the reverse strand, counting down.
CCGAGGCCTCGGCGTCCGGCGGCTGGTGCTGGTGCTGGCGCTGGTCGAGGTGGTGGCGCTGGTGGTGATGATGGCCCTGCTGGTCACGGCCGCGCCGGGTCTCGGCTACCCCCAGACGGTGATGGTGCTGGCCGCGTCGCTCTGGTTCGCAGCGGTCGGCTTCGATCTGATGGGGACCGCCGACGACGCAGCCGTCCAGGCGCCGTCCGAGCGGTCGGCCGTCCGGTGAGCGTGGTCGGGCTGGGGGGACGCCAGGTCGGGTTGACCGAGCAGCAGGGCCGCGGACCGACAGTGGTGCTGCTCGGTGGCTGTGGCGTGCCGTCGCCGCTGTGGCAGCCCGTGGTCGACCTGCTGCCCGGGCGCTCCGTCGTCCGGCTGGACCGCCCCGGGATGCTCGGCTCGGTCTGGCCCGGGCGGCTGCCGCGGTTGGACGAGGAGATCGCCACCCTCGCCGCCTTGGTGGCGCGCGTCGGGGACCCCGTGGTGGTGGTCGGGCACTCGATGGCCGGGCCGCACGCCGAGGCGTTCGCCCGCTGCCACCCCGAGCTGGTCCGGGGCCTGGTCCTGGTCGACGGCAGCGTGGAATGGGACCTGCGGCCGGCCGGGCAGGGAGATCGAGCACTCCGCGCCCTCTGGCTGGCCTCCGCCCGGGCCGTCCGGGCGGGGCTGGGACCACCGCCGCTGCGGCTGGTGGCCCGGCTGGGCGGCCGGGTGGTGGTCGCGGCCCAGAGCCGGCTGCGGGTCCGGTCGCGGATGCCTGGCGTGGCCACGCTCGGGGATCCGGAAACCGCGGCCAGTGTGGTCGCCGAGAACGGCGCCTACGCCGACCAGCTCCGCGACCTCGAGGCGATCCGCGCCGAGCACCCGTGGCCCGGGACGCCGGCGGTCGTGCTGACCGCAGCGGCCGACGGCGGGCCGAGCTGGGTCCGCGACCAGCGCCGGCTAGCCGACCTGCTGCAGGCTCGCCAGGTGGTGGTGGAGGATGCTCGGCACCTGATGATGCTGGACTGCCCGCAGGCTGTCGCCGACGCCGTCCGGGCGGTCCTGCCAGTTACCGACCCCGAGGAGGATGCGTGAGTCCCTCGACAGGTCCAGGGCAGGCGAGGACCCTGGTGGCCGAGCTCTGGTACGCCGTTGCGCCCGACCTCCACCACCCGGAAGTGCTGGCCGCGCTGCGTCAGGTCTCGCCCGACGCGGAGGCGGCGGACGGTTCGTTGACGGTGCCGCACGCCGGCGACGCCGACGGCCCGCCGCTGGTCACCGTGGTCGTCACCGGCTCGCCGTTGGGTGTTGACGGCAAGACGCTGCCCGACGTCAGCCAGACCTGGAGCTGGCCCGAGGCCGAGTCGGCCCTCGCCGGCTGCCGGGCCAGTGTGCTGGTCACCGAGATGCTGGTCGAGGGTCGCCCCCCGGCGATGAGGGTGGCCGCCCTGGGGCGGGTCGTCGAGGCGCTGGTCGCGACCACCGGACCGGCGGTGATCCACTGGGCGCACAGCCAGCGGCTGAGCGATCCGGCGACCTTCGGGCCCGACGACGTCGACGGCGTTCTCAACGTGCGGATGTACGCCGACGCCCGCGACGAGCAGGCGCTGGCCATGGACACCCTGGGCCTGCACGTGTTCGACCTGCCCGACGTGCAGTGCCACTTCCGCGACCGTGAGCCGGGCGAGATCGCCGAGCTGCTGTTCGCCACGGCCATCTACGTCTTCGAGGCCGGCGACGTGATCGAGGACGGCAACACCATCTCCGGCACCGACGGCGAGGGACGCTACGTCTGCCACCGGGAGGCGTCCCTGCTCGACCCGGCTCGGCTGGTCATCGACGTCGACCTCGGCGAGCCTTACGCCGCCGGGGCCCGCGAGCGTCCTTCCTGAAGGTCGGCTGCGCTTGGCTTGCGGCTGAGGTGCAGAGTGGAGGCGTGGCCGTCAGCATCCGTTCCATCGCCACCGTCGTGCCCGAGACCGTGCTCGCCCAGAGCCACACGCGCGACCTGTTCGCGCGGCAGCCGGGCCGCAGCGGGCTCGGCGTCCGCCGGATCACGTCGGTCTTCAACGCTGCCGCGATCGACACCCGGCACACCGTGATCGCCGAGCTCGCCGCCGGCGGTGTGGGGGAGGGCGGACTCTTCCTCGAACCCGCGACGGGTGTGCTGCGCAGCCCGCCCACGGGAACCCGCAACGACGTCTACCGGCGCGAGGCCGGGCCGCTTTTCGTGGCCGCGGCCCGGGACGCCGTCGCTGCTGCCCCCGGGATCGATGTGACCGACGTCAGCCACGTCATCACGGTCTCCTGCACCGGCTTCTACGCTCCCGGTCCGGACATCGAGATCATCCGGGCGCTGGGTCTGGCGCCGACGACGCAGCGCAGCCACCTGGGCTTCATGGGCTGCTACGCCGCGTTCCCCGCGCTCCGGGCGGCTACGGACTTCTGCCGCGCCGACCCTGAGGCCGTCGTCCTGGTCGTGGCCGTCGAGCTCTGCACCCTGCACCTGCACGCAGCCGACGACACCGACACGATCCTCAGCTCGTCGCTGTTCGCGGACGGGGGAGCGGCGGCGTTGGTGACCGGCCGACCGGCGCCCGCCGGCACCCCGCTGCTGGATCTCGAGGCGTTCTCCTCGACCCTGATCGTCGAGGGTGAGGACGACATGGCGTGGACGATCGGCAACGCCGGCTTCGACATGGTGCTGAGCAGCCGCATCCCACGGCTGGTCGAGGCGCACCTGCCGCAGGCCCTCAAACCGCTCGTCGGGGACGGGCTCGAGGGCCGCGGGGTGGCCGAGATCGACCTCTGGGCCGTGCACCCGGGCGGCCGCAGCATCCTCGACCGGGTCCAGTCCGCGCTGGGTCTGACCGACGACCAGCTCGGGCCGTCCCGGGCGGTGCTGCGCCGCTACGGCAACATGTCCAGCGCTACCGTGCTCTTCGTGCTGCGCGACCTGCTTGCCGACGCCACCCGCACCCCGACCAGGGTCGGCGCCCTGGCCTTCGGTCCCGGCGTCAGCGTGGAGAGCGCGCTGCTGACGCTTCGGACAGCCGCATGAGGGCCGGCCTCAGCCAGAGGTCGACGACGGCCGTCGAGCTGATGGACGATCCGGACTGCGATCTCGCGGCGCTCCGCCGGACGTACGCCCGGTTTGCCGTGGTCAACCGGCTCGTGGCCGGCTGGCGCGGGGTCTACCGCGCCCTGGTGCGTCCGCTGCTCTCGGCGACGCGGACCACGACCCTGCTCGATCTCGGCTGCGGTGGTGGCGACCTCGCAGCGGCGCTGAGGGGCTGGGCCCACGACGACGGGTGCCGGCTGGACGTGCTCGGCGTCGACCCCGACCCGCGGGCTTACGCCTTCCTCACCGAGCGGCCCGCGGTTCCGGGCGTCCGCTTCCGGCAGACCGACAGCGCTGACCTCGTCGGGGCGGGGGAGCAGTTCGACGTGGTCGTCTCCAACCACCTGCTGCACCACCTCGCCCCGGCCGAGCTGGCCGGCGTGCTGGCCGACAGCGAGCGGCTCGCCACCCGGCTCGCCCTGCACAACGACCTGCGCCGCAGCCGGACCGCCTACGCCGGCTGGGCGGCGCTCTCGTGGCCGTCGGCCGCCGACTCGTTCCTGTTCACCGACGGCCTGCGCTCCATCCGGCGCAGCTACCGGGCCGCCGAGCTGGCCGCGGTCGTCCCGGCGGGGTGGCAGGTCGAGCCACGACCGCCGTTCCGGCTGCTGCTGAGCTGGCGGCCCGGTGCCTGAGCCGTCCGAGGTCGCGGCGCGGACGTTGCTGCGCGCGGCCGCCGGCAGCTACCTGGCCTCCTGCGTGCTCGGCACCAGCGTGGCCACCGGTGTGCTGGTCACCGGCCGCGCGCGATGGGTGCACCACGCGCTCTACGTGGTCACCGCCACGCTGACCGGGCTCGCGCTCGCCGCCGCGGCCTCGAGCCGGCGCCGGTCGGGCTGGTGGCTGCTGCCGGTTGCCGTCCCGCTGGCCGTGGTCCCGTACGCCGGGAGCCGACCGCCCGGCCATGTGCTCGTCGCCGCCTCGGCGGCCCCCTTCTACGCGGCCGCGCTGGTCGCCGACCGGAAGTAGGACATGGAGTTCCTCGACGTCGTCCGCAGCCGGAAGACCACCAACGGGCACTTCCTTCCCGACCGGGTCTCGGCCGAGCACCAGCGGCTGCTGATGGAGGTGGCCGGCCGGGCACCGTCACAGCTGAACAGCCAGCCCTGGCGGTTCGTGGTCACCGAAGACCCGGAGGTGATCGCGCAGGTCGCCACCATCAGCGGCGAGAGCATGACCGAGGCCATGTCGAACGGCACCTTCTTCGAGCGCTACAAGCGTTACTTCCGTTTCAGCGCCGCCGAGATGGAGTCCCGGCGTGACGGGATGCTCTTCGACCGGCTGCCCGCCCCGCTACGGCCGTTCACCTCCCAGGTCTTCACCCGGCGCGGCCAGCGGATGATGAACGCGCTCCGGGTGCCGCAGACGCTCGGCGAGGAGAACCGCAGGCTCGTGGCCGGTTCGCCGCTGCTGATCGCGGTGCTGCTCGACCGGGCCGAGTACCGGCCCGAGGCGCTGTCCTCGTTCTACTCGGTGTTCAGCATGGGCGCCGCGATGGAGAACGTCTGGCTGACCACCGTCGAGCTGGGGATGGGCATCCAGTTCATCTCGTTCCCCATGGAGGTGCCCACGCAGTGGGCCCGGATCGAGGAGCTCTTCGGCGTCCCCGACGAGCTCGAGCTGATGGCGGTCTACCGCCTCGGCTACGTGCCGGCCGAGCAGCGCCGGCCGGCCATCGACTGGTCCAGCTCCCAGCGCAAACGGGTCTCCCAGTACGTCTTCCGCGACACCTGTGCGGTGCCGCAGCAGGGCTGGGACGACCTCGAGGCGCCGCTCGCCTGAGCCGGTCGAAGGGCTCAGTCCTCGCTCGTCCGTAGCTGCCGTCGGACCGAGAGCAGCTCCAGCTCGGGTCGGTAGGCGGCGAACCGCTCGACCGCGTCCAGCACCTCGGTCAGGTGGTGCTGCTCACTGCTGACCAGGGCGACGCCGATGCCCGCCCGGCGGTGCAGGTCCAGATGGTCGACCTCGGCCACGCTGACCTCGAATCGGCGGCGCAGCTCCGCGACCAGTGGCCGGACCAGCGAGCGCTTCTCCTTCAGCGAGTGCACGTCACCGAGCAGCAGGTCCAGCTCCAGCGACCCCACCCACATCACCACGGCCCGATCCTAGGCCCGGTCGTGCGCTGCGTCATTGGTACGAGGTCGGACCATTGACGCAGCGGTGACGGGCCCGCCAGACTGAGCGCCGTCGCAGCCCCTGCCGATCGGAGACCTCGTGAGCGCCCCGAACCCAGACACCAAGACCTCAGACACCCCACCCCTGGACGCGGACGCCCAGGCGCTCGCCGACCTCGGGTACACCCAGGAGCTGCACCGCGGCATGTCCGGGTTCTCCAACTTCGCGGTCTCCTTCTCGATCATCTCGATCCTCGCCGGCTGCATCACCTCCTACGGGATCGCGCTCCGTTCCGGCGGCCCGTCGGCCCTGGTGCTGGGCTGGCTCTTCGTGGGCGTGCTGGTGCTCGCGGTGGCCGGCGCGATGGCCGAGGTCTGCTCGCGCTACCCGACCGCGGGCGGCCTGTACTTCTGGGCCGGGCGGCTGGCCCGGCGGAACCGGCGCGAGTGGGCCTGGTTCACCGGCTGGTTCAACTTCCTCGGCGAGGTGGCCGTCACCGCCGCCATCGACTTCGGCTGCGCCACCACCTGGATGGCCTTCATGAACCTGGTCTGGGGGGTCGAGCCGACGCCGGTCACGACCTTCGGCCTGTTCGTGGGCATCATCGTCGTCCACGGCCTGCTGAACACGTTCGGCGTCAACCTCGTCAGCCTGCTGTCGAGCGTCTCGGCCTGGTGGCACGTCGGCGGCACGCTGATCATCGTCGGCGCGCTGTGGCTGCTGCCCGAGAAGCACCAGTCGGTGTCCTGGACGCTGACCGGCTTCCACAACGAGACCGGCTGGACCAGTGCGGTCTACGTCTTCCTGCTCGGCCTGCTGATGGCTCAGTACACCTACACCGGCTACGACGCCTCGGCCCACGTCGCCGAGGAGACCAAGAACGCCTCCGTCGCGGCCCCACGCGGCATCGTCACCAGCGTGCTCGTCTCGGTCATCGGCGGCTTCATCCTGCTGTACTCGATCACCGCGGCCATCCCGGACCGCAGCGAGGCCGGCCTGGCCGCCCTCTCCCAGTCCGACACCGGTCTGCCGCCGGCGCAGATCTTCCTGGACGCGCTCGGCAGCCCCGCCGTCGCCAAGTTCCTGCTCTTCATCGTGTGCATCGCCCAGTTCTTCTGCGGGATGGCCTCGGTGACGGCGAACTCGCGGATGTCCTACGCGTTCTCGCGGGACAAGGCGCTGCCCGGCTCGCGCCTGTGGGCCACCGTCAACCCGCGTACGGGCACGCCGACCAACTCGATCTGGCTGTGCGTCAGCCTCTCGGTGCTGCTCGCGGCGCCGTCGCTGATCAGCACCACCGCGTACTTCGCCGTCACCTCGATCGCGGTGATCGGTCTCTACATCGCCTACGTCATCCCGGTGCTGCTGCGCCGGCTCAACCCCGAGTTCACGCCCGGCCCGTGGAACCTCGGTCGGTTCAGCGGCGTCGTCGGTTGGGTGGCGGTGGTCTGGGTGGTGATCATCTGCGTGCTGTTCGTGCTGCCGCCGGTCGCCCCGGTAACGGTGTCGACCTTCAACTACGCGCCCGTCGCGGTGCTGGTGGTGCTCGTCCTGGCCACCGTCCTCTGGTTCGCCCGGGGCCGCCGCACCTTCATGGGCGGCGACGCGGCAGCCTCAGGTCAAGCCCACGCCACCAGCCCGGAGGCGGAAGAGGTGCTGGAGAGCTGAGCGGTGCAGGAGCTGGGCGACCTCGTCCTGGGTTCGGGCCGCAGCCGGCACGCCTTCGAGGACTGCGTCGAGCGGCTAGCCACCGCCATCCGCCTCGGCGTCTACCCGTACGGCACGACGCTGCCCCCGGAGCGCGAGCTGGCGGTGGCCATGGGGGTGTCCCGGGCGACGCTGCGCGAGGCCATGGCGGGACTGCGCGCGGCCGGGATGATCACCACCACCCGCGGCCGGGGCGGCGGAACCGTGGTGTCGTCCGCCCCGCCGACGCCGGGGGAGTCCGGCCCTGCGTCAGAGGTGATGGGGGCGCTGGCCGGGCGGCGGGCCGAGCTGATGGACGTGCTCGTCTTCCGACGGGTGGTCGAGCCGGGCGCCTGTACGGTGGCGGCGGGTCGACCGCTGACGGGCGACCAGCGCGACCTGCTCACGAGCTCGCTCGCCGAGGTGGAGCACGCGGACAGTCCGGCGGCCCACCGGCAGGCGGACTCGCGGCTGCACCTGGCTCTGGCCGCGCTCACCGGCTCGCCGCGGCTGGTCGAGGCGGTCACCGCGGTCCAGGCGGGGCTGCACGACATGCTGATCGCCATCCCGGTGCTGAGGGTGAACATCGAGCACTCCGGCGCCCAGCACACCGCGATCGTGACCGCGGTGCTCGAGGGGCAGGCTGTCCGAGCGGCCCGGGAGATGGAACGGCACTGCGACGACACGGCCGCGTTGCTGCGCGGCCTGCTGGGCTGAGGACGAACCGATGAGGGAGACGAGGAGAGGCAGATGACACTGCGCAACGACCGGCACCTGAGCGTGCACGACCTGCGCCGGCGGGTCGCCGAGGGCGAGATCGACACCGTGGTGGTGGCCTTCACCGACATGCAGGGCAGGCTGCAGGGCAAGCGGATGCACGGGGTCTACTTCGTCGACCACGTGCTCGGGCAGGGCACCGAGGGCTGCAACTACCTGCTGGCCGTGGACATCGACATGAACACCGTCGACGGCTACGCCATGTCGTCGTGGGAGTCCGGCTACGGCGACCTCGAGTTCGCGCTCGACCTGGACACGGTCCGGCTGCTGCCGCACCTGCCCGGGACGGCGATGGTGCAGTGCGACCTGGTGCAGCTCGACCACTCACCCGTGCCGCAGTCGCCACGAACCATCCTGGCCACCCAGCTGGCCCGCGCCGCCGACCTCGGCTACGTCGCCCTGGCCGGTACCGAGCTGGAGTTCCTGGCCTTCGACACCTCGTTCGAGCAGGCCTGGGCGTCGGGCTACCGCGACCTGGCGCCGGTGCTGCCCTACAACGGGGACTACTCGATCCTGGGCACCACCCGCGTCGAGCCGCTGCTGCGCACGATCCGCAACGCCATGTACGGCGCGGGCATGGACGTCGAGAGCGCCAAGGGCGAGTGCAACCTCGGCCAGCAGGAGATCGGCTTCCTCTACGCCGAGGCCATGACCACCGCGGACAACCACGCCGTCTACAAGACCGCGGCCAAGGAGATCGCCGCCAGCATGGGCAAGGCGATCACCTTCTTGGCCAAGTACGACGCCAGGGAGGGCAACTCCTGCCACATCCACCTCTCGCTGCGGGGAACCGACGGCGAGACCGTCTTCTCCGACGACGGGGGGCGGACGCCGCTCTACGACCACTTCCTGGCCGGCCTGCTGGCCACGATGGCGGACTTCACCCTGCTCTACGCCCCGAACGTGAACTCCTACAAGCGGTTCGCCGCGGGCTCCTTCGCCCCGACCACCATCGCCTGGGGTGCGGACAACCGGACCTGTGCCCTCCGCGTGGTGGGCCACGGCGCGGGCGCCCGGGTGGAGAACCGGGTGCCGGGCGGCGACGTCAACCCCTACATCGCGCTCGCAGCGATGCTGGCCGGTGGCCTCCACGGGATCGAGCACGAGCTGGAGCTGCCGGCCGAGGTGACCGGCAACGCGTACACCTCCGGGTTGGCGACCGTGCCCCGTACGCTGCGGGACGCCCGCGACGCCTTCTCGGCCTCGGTCGTGGCCCGCGAGGTCTTCGGCGACGAGGTCGTCGAGCACTACACGCACGCGGCCGACATCGAGCTGGCCGCTTTCGACGCCGCGGTCACCGACTGGGAGCTGCGACGCGGCTTCGAGAGGATGTGAGATGACCAGCACGTACGCCGTGGTGAACCCGGCCACCGAGCAGGTCGTGGCCGAGGTGGTGATGGCGGACCTGGCCGAGACGGACGCAGCGATCGAGGCGGCGGCCGTGGCGGCTCCGGCCTGGCGGGCGGTGGCTCCGGGGGAGCGGGCCCGGCTGCTACGGCGGTTCGCGACGTTGGTCGAGGAGGCCGCTGACGAGCTGGCCGAGCTGGAGGTGCGCAACTCCGGCCACACGATCGGGAACGCCCGCTGGGAGGCCGGCAACGTCCGCGACCTGCTCAACTACTACTCCGCGACCCCGGAACGCCTGCTGGGCAAGCAGATCCCGGTCGCGGGCGGCATCGACGTCACGTTCCACGAGCCGCTGGGCGTGGTGGGCATCATCGTGCCCTGGAACTTCCCGATGCCCATCGCCGCCTGGGGCTTCGCGCCGGCGCTGGCGGCGGGCAACACCGTCGTCCTCAAGCCGGCCGAGCTGACCCCACTGACAGCGATCCGGCTGGCCGAGCTGGGTCGCGAGGCAGGGCTGGCCGAGGGCGTCTTCACCGTGCTGCCGGGCGACGGACCTGTGGTGGGGCAGCGCTTCGTCACCCACCCGCTGGTCCGCAAGGTCTGCTTCACCGGTTCCACGGCGGTGGGGAAGGCCGTGCTCGCTGGCTGCGCCGACCAGGTCAAGCGCTGCACCCTCGAGCTCGGCGGCAAGAGCGCGAACATCGTCTTCGCTGACGCCGACCTGGCGCTCGCGGCGGCCAGCGCGCCGGGCTCGGTCTTCGACAACGCCGGCCAGGACTGCTGCGCCCGCTCGCGGCTGCTGGTCCAGGAGTCGGTGCTGGCGGAGTTCCTCGACCGGCTGGAGATCGCGGTCGCCGGCGTGGTGGTCGGAGACCCGGCCCGCGAGGACACCGAGATGGGCCCGCTCATCTCGGCCCGGCAGCGGGACCGGGTGCAGGGCTACCTCGACGAGGTCGAGGTGGCCTTCGCCGGCAGCGCTCCTGAGGGCCCCGGCTTCTGGGTGCCGCCGTCGGTGGTGCTGGCCACCGGCACCGACCAACGGATCTGGCGGGAGGAGGTGTTCGGCCCGGTGGTGGCCGTGCTGCCCTTCCGCGACGAGGCGGAGGCGGTCGCGCTGGCCAACGACTCCGACTACGGTCTCTCGGGCTCGATCTTCACCTCCGACCTCGGCCGGGCGCTGCGGGTCTCCCACGCCGTCCAGGCCGGCAACCTCAGCGTGAACTCGCATTCCTCGGTCCGTTACTGGACGCCGTTCGGCGGCTACAAGCAGTCGGGGCTGGGACGAGAGCTCGGGCCCGATGCCCCGCACGCGTTCACGGAGGAGAAGAACGTGTTCTTCAGCAGTGCTTCGTGATCATCAGCAAGATCAACAGCAAGATCGACAGGAGGAGATCATGACGGGACGGGTCGAGGGCCGGGTCGCGGTGGTGACGGGGGGCTGCTCCGGCATCGGGCTGGCCAGCGTCCAGCGGCTGGCGGCCGAGGGGGCGCACGTCGTCATCGGCGACGTGGACGACCGGCGCGGTCCCGAGGTCGCCGAGTCCGTGGGCGGCACCTACCTGCGTACCGACGTGACCAGTCCCGAGGAGGTGACGGCGCTGTTCGCGACGGCGAACCAGACGTACGGGTCCGTCGACATCGCCTTCAACAACGCGGGCATCTCCCCGCCCGAGGACGACTCCATCCTGGACACCGACCTGGAGGCGTGGCGGCGGGTGCAGGACGTCAACCTGACGAGTGTCTACCTGTGCTGCAAGGCAGCGCTGCCGTACATGATCGAGCAGGGCCGTGGCTCGATCATCAACACCGCCTCCTTCGTGGCGGTGATGGGTGCGGCCACCTCCCAGATCTCCTACTCCGCCTCGAAGGGCGGCGTGCTCTCGATGAGCCGCGAGCTCGGCGTGCAGTTCGCCCGGCAGGGGGTCCGGGTCAACGCGCTGTGCCCGGGTCCGGTGAACACGCCCCTGCTGCAGGAGCTGTTCGCCTCCGATCCCGAACGCGCCGCCCGCCGCCTGGTCCACATCCCGCTGGGCCGCTTCGCGGAGCCGTCGGAGATCGCCAACGCGGTGCTCTTCCTGGCCTCGGACGAGTCGAGCTTCATCACGGCGAACACCTTCCTGGTGGACGGCGGGATCAGCGGCGCCTACGTCACCCCGGTGTGACCCCGCCATGGTGCGCTCGGGAGAGGATGACGTCGTGACGTCGTCGCCGACCGGACCCCAGCCGCTGATCGGGCTCAGCGCCTACCGGGAGCAGGCCGCCTGGGGGGTCTGGAACACCCAGACGGACCTGCTCAACTCCCTCTACGCCCGGTCGGTGGAAGCCGCGGGCGGCATCGCCGTGCTGCTGCCGCCCCAAGGCGACGCGGCGGCGGCGGTGGTCGACCGGCTGGACGGGCTGATCATCACCGGCGGTTCCGACGTCGAGCCAGCCCGCTACGGCTCGCCAGCCCATCCGCAGACCCAGCTGCCGCGGCCGGAGCGGGACGCCTGGGAACTGGCCCTGCTCGACCGGGCGGGCGCCCGTGACCTCCCGGTGCTTGGCATCTGCCGGGGCATGCAGGTGATGGCGGTCCACGCGGGCGGCACGCTCGAGCAGCACCTGCCCGACGTCGTCGGCCACGACGAGCACTCCCCGGGCGGGGACTCGTTCGGCTGGGTCTCGGTGACCACCGCGACCGGCTCGCTGGTACAGGACCTGGTGGGTCCCGAGATGCAGGTCAACTGCCACCACCACCAGGCGGTGGCCGCCCATCCCGGCCTGGTGGGGACCGCGTACGCCACCGACGGCACGCTGGAGTCGGTCGAGGACCCCAGCCGGCCGTTCTGGCTGGGCGTTCAGTGGCACCCCGAGCACGGCGACGACTACGGGCTCTTCCGGGGCCTGGTCGAGGCGGCGGGCCGCCGGCTGATTGCCGCGGCCTGACGCCGGATTGGCTGTCGGACGTGACCCAGAGCGCCGGTCTGGACGCCGCGACAGAGCATGGCTGTTGAGTGCGCGCGCCGCGGGAGCCAATGAGGTGGTGGCCAGCTGTGTCGCACTCCTGCAGGGCCGACCGCGTCTGAGGCTCAGCCCCCATCGACCGTCGGTGCCCCGACCTCCACGACGAGCTCCCACTCCTTGACCCCGCCGGCCGCCAGCACCTGGTGGGTGCCGGCAGCCACCCCGGCGGCCACGGAGAGCGGGAAGCCGGTGCAGGGTTCGAGGACGAGCACGTCCAGCCCGCGCCAGCCGCCGCCGTGGGAGCCGAAGAGCCAGCAAGAGGGGAGCGCCGCCTTGTCCCACGAGAGTCGCAGCCCGCTGCCGGCCGAGGGGTGGCTGACGGCGCAGTAACCGCGGCACATCGACGGGGCGAGAAAGAACTCCGAGACGCCGCGCGCCGATGTGTCGGGGCGACGCCGCAGGTCGTGCCGGACGCCGTCGGCCTCCAGCCAGGGCCAGCGGGTGCTGCCGGCCGCCGGTCGCGCCCGAGGCTCCCCGAACGGGTGGACGAGTACCTCCTCGGCGGCCAGGTCGACGGCGCTGTCGGCCTGCAGGGCCATCGCGAGGTGGCTCTTGAACAGGTACGGCAGGTCGGCCCGGCCGTCGTTGGTCACCCGGTAGCCGGCCACGAGCCTCGGGCCGGCGCCGAGGGTGAGCCGGCGGCGAACTGTCGCGTGCGAAACGGGGGTGTTGACCTCCAGCTCGACCCACACGGTCCCCGGCCCACGGCCGGTCCGCGCGGCCCAGGGCAGGATCCAGAGCTCGCCGTGGTCGGGCAGCGGCTCACCGCGCAGCAGCTCCGGCTCGTCGTTGGGGAACATCTCGTCCCAACCGCCCACGAACTGGTCGTCGAAGCCCGAGCCCCAGGCGGCCGGGCGCAGCGGGACACGGTCGTTGCGCCACAGCAGCTCGAGGTCGGAGGCCTTGTCCACCAGGCTCAGAACCTTGCCGCCGAGCTGCGGCACCACCACCACCCGGACGTGCCGGTTCTCCAGCACCACGCACGGCAGCCCGGCGACCGACCACTCCTTGCTCAGCCGCAGGTCAGCGGACACGCAGCCGCTCCATCAGGTCGAGGTCGACCTCCACCCCGAGCCCGGGCCGGCCCAGCGGCACGGTGACGTAGCCGTCGTCGAAGTCGATCTCGCGGCTGACTAAGTCGCGCGCGATCGGGGAGGTGGATGCGGTGTGCTCGATCAGCCCGCCGTTGGGGATGGCAGCGGCGAAATGGGTGGAGGCCGCGACCAGTACGCCGCTCTTGAAGGCGTGCGGCACGATCCGGCGGTGGCGCGCGTGGGTGAGCCAGGCCAGCCGTCGCCCCTGGGTGAGACCGCCGCAGCGGGCGAGGTCGGGTTGCAGAACGTCGACTTGGCCCTCGTCCACCAGCCGCTCGAACGCCGCGTACGAGCTCTCCTGCTCACCACCGGCGATGGTGAGCGACGAGCGGGACGCGAGGGCGCGGTAGCCCTCCAGGTTGTCCGGGGCCACCGGCTCCTCCAGCCAGGCGATGCCGTGCTGCTCGAGCATCGCAGCCATCCGCAGGGCGGTCTTGGTGTCCCAGACCTGGCCGGCGTCGATCATGATCTGCACGTCGTCCCCGGCCGCGGCCCGGATCCGCCCGACCAGCTCGGAGTTGAAGGCCAGGTCCTGCCCGATCGGCCCCCAGCCGAACTTGATCGCGCGGTAGCCTCGCGCGACGTGCTCGGCGGCGGCGCGCGCCGCCTCGTCGGGGGTGTCCGGCATCACCAGGCTGGCGTAGGCGAGCAGGCGGTCGCTGCGGGCGCCGCCGAGCAGGCGGGCGACAGGTACCCCGAGCAGTCGGCCGGCCAGGTCCCACAGAGCGATGTCCACACCGCTCACGGCGTGCATGGTGGCACCACCGCAGAAGTAGCGGCTGCCCTCGACCATGGCATGCCAGAGCAGGTCGATGTCCAGCGGGTTGCGGCCGAGCAGCACCGACCGCAGCCCGCGGGCGATCAGGTGCGACGGCTCCGCCTCGACCACCGCCTTGGCCACCAGGGGGGAGGAGTCGACCTCTCCGACACCCACCGTGCCGTCGCTGGCGGTGACGAAGACGAGCAGCGTGTCCTGGGTGCCGTCGCACCTCTCCGCGTCGACCGCGGGCAACCGTAGGTGGACGGCCTCCACCTCGGTGACGGTGACGGTGCTCAGGTCGGTCACCGGGCGACGGCTCCGGAGTCGGTGGGCGGGTGCAGGCTGGCCTCGCCCAGCTCCTCCACCACGATCCGGCGGATCTCGGGCTCCTGGGCGATAAGGGCGTCGGCGCTGGTCCGGCTGGCCACCGCGCTGATGCTCAGCGCCCCGGTGGGTCGGACGGGGGAGTGCAGGAACAGCGGCAGGGCCAGGCAGACGATGCCAAGGTCGTTCTCCTCCAGGTCGAGGCTGTACCCCCGGCGTCTGCCCTCCTCGAGCGCGGCGTCCAGCGCCTCCGGCGTGTCCACGGTGTGCGGCGTCCGGGCCTGCAGCGGTCCGTGCTCGGCCACGTAGCGATCGACAGCGGCCCGGTCGGGCAGGGTGTGCATCAGCAGGGCTTTGCCGATGCCGGTGCGGTAGGCCGGGTTGGAGCCGCCGATCACCGACGACATCTGGTAGGTCCGGCGGAGTGGCGACACCTTGGCCTGGTAGACGATGTCGCCCCCGACGAGGATCCCGTAGTGGGTGGTTTCCCCGGTCGTGTCGGCAAGCCGCTGCAGCAGCGGGCCGACGACCAGGCTCGGCACTAGGGCCTCCTGGTAGCTGAACGCGAGGCGCAGGAAGTCGAAGCCCAGGTGGTAGGTCCCGTCGGCGTTCTGCCGGGCGAACCCGGCGGCCACCAGCGAGCCGAGCGCGCGGTGGGCGCTGGACTTGGGGAAGCCGGTTGCGGCCGTCACGTCCGCCACCCTCATCCCGGCAGCCTGCTCGGCCAGGCAGCGCAGCACCGCGAGGACCCGAGCAGACCCGGTCAGTGAGGCGAGCGCTCGGGCTGGCGCCTGCTCATCCGGTGCGGCCGTACCGGCTGAGGCGCTCATCGGTCCTCCTCACTCAGGCGAAGTTCGGCAGAAACGGTTGACCCCGGGGCCAAGGGTCGTCAGACTACCAACATCCCGGTTGCAGGGACAGTGTTCCGTTCAGTGGGACAAGAGGAGCGATGACTCTCACCCGTGTCGACGATGCCGTCGAAGCCAGCGCGTCCGATGTGCCGCCACCGCGGCGGCGCCGGCGCAGTCGGATGAGCCGTCGCCAGGCCCTGTGGTGCTGGGTGTTCATCTCCCCGGCCGTGCTCGGAATGCTGCTGTTCTCACTCGGCCCGATGGTGGCCTCGTTCCTGCTCAGCTTTACCTCCTACGACCTGCTCTCGTCCCCGGAGTGGATCGGGACCAAGAACTACGTGGACCTGGCCCAGGACGCGCTGTTCCGCAAGTCGCTCGCGATCACCCTGATCTACGGCCTGGTCAGCGTGCCCACGACGATGGTGCTCGCGCTCCTGCTTGCGATCATGCTCAACAGCAAGGTCCCGGCGCTGGCCTTCTTCCGCTCGGCCTACTACCTGCCCAGCGTCATCAGCGGGGTGGCCGTGGCCACGCTGTGGAAGTGGCTGTTCAACGGTGAGTACGGGTTGATCAACGCCGCGCTGGCCCGGGTGGGCATCGACGGGCCGTCCTGGCTCACCGACGAGCGCTGGGCGCTACGGGCGTTGATCTTCATGAGCCTGTGGGGATTCGGCGGTTCGATGCTGATCTACCTGGCCGGCCTGCAGAGCGTGCCTAAGGAGCTCTACGAGGCCGCGCAGGTCGACGGCGCGAGCCGCTTTCGCCAGCACCTCCATGTGACCGTCCCGATGCTCAGCTCGGTGACGTTCTTCAACCTGATCATGGGCATCATCGCCAGCCTGCAGGTGTTCGCCGAACCCTTCGTGCTGACCCAGGGCGGCCCCAACAACTCAACCTTGCTGCTCTCGGTCCTGCTCTACCAGAACGCCTTCGAATACCTCAAGATGGGCTACGCGTCGGCCATCGCCTGGGTCACCTTCGCCATCATCCTGGTCTTCACCGCCCTGGTCTTCCGCTCCACCGCGTTCTGGGTGCACACCGAGGCGGGGGACGAGAAGTGACCGCCACCGAGGCGCCGCCGCGGCGCGACACCCGCCCCGACGACAGGGGCCTGCGCCGGTCCCAGCTGGGCGTGGGCGCGTGGGTGCGGCTGCTGGCCCTCTCCGTGGGCTGCTTCGTGGTGCTGATGCCGGTGGTGTGGATGGTGCTGACCTCGCTCAAGTCAGGCAGCGAGGTGTTCGTGATGCCTCCGGTATGGACCTTCGCGCCGCAGTGGCACAACTACCTCGACGTGCTCACCCTGGTGCCATTCCAGCGCTACATCCTCAACACCGCCACGATCGTGGGCCTCGTGGTGCTCGGCACCCTGCTGAGCTGCTCGTTCTGCGCCTACGGTTTCGCCCGCCTCCAGGCGCCGGGCCGCAACGGCATCTTCCTGCTGCTGATGGCCACCCTGATGCTGCCTACCACGGTCACCCTGGTGCCGACCTACATCGTCTTCAACAACATCGGCTGGCTCAACACCTTCAAGCCGCTTATCGTCCCCGCCTTCTTCGGCTCGGCGTTCTTCATCTTTTTGTTCCGTCAGTTCTTCATGGGCATCCCGAAGGAGTTGGAGGAGGCCGCCCGGATCGACGGCGCCGGCTACCTGCGGATCTGGTGGACGCTGTTCCTGCCGCTCAGCTGGCCCGTGATCGCCACCGTCGCGGTCTTCACCTTCGTCGGCGCCTACAACGACTTCTTCGGCCCGGTGATCTACCTGTCCGACGAGTCGAAGTACACCATCGCAGTTGCCCTGTCCTACTTCAGCGGCTCGCCCCGGATCGGCCCGCAGGTGCAGCTGACGATGGCGGCCACCACGATCGCAGCCCTGCCCTCGATCATCGTCTTCCTGCTGGCTCAGCGCTCCTTCCTCAAGGGCATCGCGGTCAGTGGTGTCAGCAAGTAGCTCGCAGGTCTGCAGCACCGAACATCCGCAACCAACGACCGAACCCGACGAAGGGACTCCGATGTCGCACCCGTTCATCTCATGTCGCCCGATCTCCCGCCGCACCCTGCTCGGCGGCCTCGCCGGGTCGGCTCTGGCCCTGGCGGGCTGTTCGGGCGGCGGGAGCAGCAACACCCCTGCCCCGGCTCCCACCAGCACGGAGGTGGTGGGTCGGACCAACGTCGAGATCTACGCCTGGACGAACGGGCCGACGATCGACGCCAACTTCAAAAAGCGCGTCCAGACCTTCAACACCGAGATGGCGGGCAAGTTCACCGCCAAGATCAATTTCCTGCCGTACGACCAGTACTGGCAGAAGATCCAGCTGCAGTACGCGGCCAAGAAGCCCTTCGACATCTACTACTGGGATGTCCAGGCCTACGCGCACTACAAGAAGGGGCTGATCTTCGACCAGCAGCCCGTCATCGACGCCACCGGGATGAGCGACGCCGCCACGTACCCGGTACCGCTGTACGACCCGTGGCGCTTCGACGGCAAGAACCTGTTCTGCGTGCCGGAGAACATCCAGTCGATGGCGCTGTTCTACAACAAGGACCACTTCGACGAGGCCGGTCTGGCCTACCCCGACGCCTCCTGGACGTGGGACAAGGTGGTCGAGACGGCCCCGCAGCTGCAGAAGAAGTCCGGCGACCGGGTGACCCGGTGGGGCCTCGACATCGGCGACTACGGGGTCTGGTGGGGCATCCAGACGCTGGCCTGGGCAGCCGGTACGGCTTTTGTCGACAAGCCGTTGGAGCCGACGGCGTTCCAGCTCACCGACCCCAAGTGCATCGAGGCGATGCGCTTCGTCCAGGACCTGATGTGGAGCAAGCACGTCGCGCCGCGGCCGGAGGAGCGGGCTTCGGTGAGCGAGAACAACGGCGGCTTCAGCTCGGGCGCCTATTCGATGATGCCCGGGGGCACCTGGAACATCGCCTCGTACCAGCAGATGAAGAACAAGTGGGCGATGGCGCCGCTGCCGCTCTACCAGGGCCAGAGCGTGGCGCCGTACTGGCTGGGCGGCTGGGTGATTCCGGAGAAGTCGGGCGCGCTGTCGGCGGCCCAGGCCTTCGCCACGTGGAGCGCCACTGCCTTCCAGCCCAAGATGGCCGCCGACCACGACTGGATCCCGCTGCAGGACGAGGCTCGGAACTCAGAGACCATGTTGAAGGGGATGCCGGACGGCTTCTCGGAGGCGATGAAGAACCTGCCGAAGGCCCGTATCGGTGATTTTTACACCACCAACATGCAGCAGATCTTCAACGAGGTATTCGGGCCGAACTTCGAGCAGCTGCTGGCCAACAAGCTCACCCCGGAGCAGGCCGCGCAGAAGATGCAGGACGCGGCGACCAAGCTCCTCACATGAGCCCGACCACGCTCCCGCCGGAGGTCCGGGCGGTGCTCCCGGAGGCCGTGCTGAGCACGGTCGCGACCAGCGCGGCCGCTGCGACCTGGGTGGCCGCGCTGACCGGGCCAACCCCGGGTGGGGGTCTTGACCCGCAGGTGGCGTCGCTGAGGCTGCCACCCGCGACCTTCCTGGGGGCGTTCACCAGCTCCTGGGGGCTGGAGTTTGAGCCGACCAGCCTGCCCGTGGACGCGCCGTCGGTGCTGGAGGTCACCAGCGGTCGCTCGAGCAACCAGGCGATGCCCTGGCTGGCCGTGACCACCCCAGCGGGCAGCTACGCGGTGAGCGTGCACTGGAGCGGTAACTGGCGGCTCACGGTCCAGCCGACCTCGGAGGCGGTGGAGATAGAGGTGGCCCTGCGGCCGGAGGGCCAGCGCGTGCTGCTGGCCCCCGGTGAGCAGCTGAGCCTGCCGGCGGTCAGCGTGGGGTGGGGGCCGGATCTCGCCGAGGCGACGGCGGCCCTCGTACGGCACCTGGGCCGGGCCGCCCCGGCGGGCCCGCTGCTCACCGAGTGGAACCACTGGTGGCCGTACGAAGACGTCGAGATCACCGAACAGGTGTTCCTGGACAACGTCGCCGTCGCCGCGCGGGTGGGTCTGGAGGTGGCCGTCCTGGACGCCGGCTGGTTCGGCCCCTCGGAGGCGGGCAGCGAGTGGTTTGCTGAACGGGGCGACTGGCACCTGACCAACGCCGCGCGCTTTCCGCACGGACTGGAGTGGCTGGCCGTGCGCACCCGCGAGCACGGGATCGACTTCGGGCTGTGGGTCGAGGCCGAGGCCGTCGGGCTTCGTGCCTCGGTGGCGGCCGAGCGTCCCGAGCTGCTGGCGCTGGCCGCGGACGGCAGTGCCCTCGGCTATGTCTGCCTCGGCTCACCGGCTGGCCGGACACACCTGCTCGAGACCGTCTCAGGGCTGGTGGGACGCACCGGTGCCCGCTGGCTCAAGTGGGACTTCAACCTCGACCCTGGCGACGGCTGCGGTCGCGAAGACCACGGGCACGGCCGTGACGACGGCCTGCTCCGCCACTACCGGGGGCTGTACGCAGTGATGGACCAGCTGCGGGCCCGGCACCCGGACCTGGTGCTGGAAGCCTGCGCGTCCGGCGGTCTGCGGATCGACGCCGGCCTGGCCGAGCACGTGCACGCCTTCTTCCTCTCCGACCCCGACTGGACCGAGCACGCGCTGTGCTGCCTGTGGGGGGCGGCCCAGCAGCTGCCGGCCCGCCAGCTGCTGCACTGGCCGCAGAGCGAGTGGCGCGGGGAGCACCGCTTCCAGAAGGTCGACTACTCCGGCACCCTGATCACTGACGACGCGTTCGACGCGAAGATCCGCGCGGCGTTGCTGCACCGCTTCGGGATCTCGGTCCGGCTGACCGAGATGCGACCCGACCTGCGGGAGCGGCTGGCCGGCCACCTGGCCCTCTACCGCTCCGCCATCCGGCCGTTGCTGGAGGACGGGACGCTCCGGCCACTCACGCCCCAGCCGCTCCGCGAGGAGCGCGGTCACCGCCAGCCGGCTTTCCAGCTCAGCGCCGGCGACACGCACGTGGTGGCGGGCTTCCGGCTCGCCCCGACCGGGGACTGGCAGCCGGTGCGGCTTCTCGGGCTCGAGCCGGAGTTGACCTACGCCGTTCGGGCGGTCGCGGGAAGCCGGCCGGGTCCGGCCACGCGGCACCAGGGCCGCGAGCTGGCGGCGAAAGGTCTGCTGGCTGTCGGCGCGACCTCGTCGGCGCTGTGGCTGGTAGACCCGATCTGAGGACTGGAAGGCTCAGGTGGAGTAGGGGTAGCACCGCGCGGTGGCCCCGCCGTCCACGGTCACGGCCTCGCCGTTGACAAAGCTCGCCGCCGGCGACAGCAGGAAGGCCACCACCCGCGCCACCTCGACCGGCTGGATGAGCCGCCGGATCGGGTGCAGGTCGGCGTACTCCTGGTACAGGGCCGCCGGGTCGGCCGCGGCGTCGAGGTAGGACTGGGTGAGCGGCGTCATCACCGCCCCCGGCCGGACGGCGTTGGTCCGGATGCCGTGGGGGCCCTCCTCGACGGCGAGCTGACGGGTCAGGGCGTCGATGCCGCCCTTGCTGGCGGCGTAGACGAACGACTCCGGGAACCCGACGAGGGCGTGGATGCTCGACATGTTGACGATCGCGCCGCCGGCCGGCCGCAGCGCCTGAACGGCGACGGCACACCCCAGCATCGAGCCGATGAGGTTGACCCCCACGATTGCGCGCAGGTCGTCCTCGTCCAGGTCCCGGGCGCGGGTGGGCCGCTCGATCCCCGCGTTGTTCACCCAGCCGCGGAGCACGCCGTGCTGCTGGGCGGCAACGCGCGCCCGCTCGTGGTCCACGCGCCGGCTCACGTCCCCCGTGACGGGGACCAGCAGGCCGTCCAGCTCGGCCGTCAGCGCGTCCAGCCGGGCCCCGTCGGTGTCCAGGCCGACTACGGTGTCTCCGCCCTCGACCAGCAGCCGCGCGATGGCCTCACCGATGCCATTGGCCGCGCCGGTGACCACGACGACGGGGCGTGCGGTGTCGTGCTGCATCCCGTCAACCTAGTGCTCGCGACGAGGCAGCCAGCCGCAGCGCCGGGTCGTCCATCCGGAACGTCCGCACCGGACCGGGCCCGGTATCGCGGGTCTCGAACCGCACGGTCACCCGTCCGAGGCCCGAGCCCCAGACCCAGCCGGCGCCGTGGACCTCGTGCTCGACGTCCGCGCCGGGCAGCCAGCGGGGTTTCTCGGCCGGCTCTACGGGATCTTGTGCTGAGAAGTCGTTGGTAGTCGCACGATTAGTCAGCACAAGATCGTCGTCGGCCGAGAACAGCTCCTCCTGCAGCACGTCGGTCAGCCCGGCGACGCCCACCCCGAGCAGCCGGACGCCGGCGCTCACGTCCACGGCGGCCAGCAGGCCCTGAGCCACGCTGCCGATCACCTCGGCGCGGTCGGTGGCGCTCAGCAGGGTCCGCGAGCGGGTCAGGGTCGAGAAGTCGTGCTGGCGCACCTTGATGGTGACCGTCCGGGCGAACAGCCCGGCGGCGCTCAGCCGTCCGGCCACCTGGCGCGCGTCCCGCTGCAGGATGGCGGTCAGCTCGTCCCGGGCCACGAGGTCGGTCTCGAAGGTGTCCTCGACCGAGATGGACTTCGCCTCGCGCTCCGGCTCGACGGGCCGGTCGTCGCGAGCGGACGCGAGCGCGACCAGGGAGGTGGCCTGGCTGCGACCGACCACCTGGGCCAGCTCGTCGACGTCGGCGCCCTGCAGGTCTTTGACCAGGTGGACGCCGATCCGTTGCAGCCTGTCCACGGTGACCGGACCGGCACCGGGGATGACGCTCACCCGCATCGGTGCCAGCAGCTCGACCTCCGTGCCGGCGGGCACGATCCAGCTGCCGTCCGGCTTGGCCAGCTCGCTGGCCACCTTGGCCATGAACTTCGAGGTGCCGACGCCGACTGAGGCGGTGAGCCCGCCGGTCACCTCGCTCACCTCGGCCCGCAGCAGGTCGACCACGGCCTGCAGCGCGTCGCTATCGAAGCCGGGTACCGGGTCGGCGGCGCGCAGGTCGACGAACGCCTCGTCCAGCGACAGTGGCTCGACCAGCGGCGACAGCGCGCGGAGCCGGCCCATCACCTGCTCGCTGGCCCGGCGGTAGGCCGGGAAGCGCCCGGCCAGGAACGCCGCGTGCGGGCACCGGCGCCGCGCCTCCGACGCCGCCATCGCCGAGCGCACCCCGAAGACCCGGGCCTCGTAGGAGGCGGTGGCCACCACCCCGCGGGCGCCCACACCGCCGACCACCACCGGCTTGCCCCGCAGCGACGGCTTGTCCCGCTGCTCGACCGACGCGAAGAAGGCGTCGAGGTCGAGGTGCAGCACACTCGCCTCAGGACGCACCCGCCCATTCTGCCGTCGTCGCACGCGGAATGCCCGCGCCGCGATCCCGGTTGGTCTGCCCATGACTACTACCAACCAGTACGCGTTCGACGGCAAGGTCGTCCTGGTCACCGGAGCCGGCACCGGAATCGGCCGGGCCGTGGCTCGTGCGTTCCTCGACAACGGTGCCTCGGTGGCTGTCGTCGGGCGCCGGACGGCAAAGCTGGCCGAGACCCTCGAGGGCTATGACCCTGGGCGCGTCCTCGCCATCGGCGCCGACATCGCCGACCCGGAGCAGGCGGCCGGGGTCGTGCCGCAGGTGGTGCAGCGATTCGGGGCCCTCGACGTCTTCGTCAACAACGCGGCCGGCTACATCAACTCAGCGTTCACCGAGGTGACGACCGAGCAGTGGGAGCAGCTGCGCCGGACCAACGTGGACGCGTTCGTGCAGCTCGCGCAGGCCGCGCTGCCCGAGCTGGAGCGCTCGGGCGGCAACCTCGTCGCCGTCGGCTCGGTCTCGGGCCTGCGGGGGGACTGGGGGCAGTCGTTCTACAACGCCACCAAGGCGGCGGTGATGAACTTCGTCCAGTCCCTCGCCCTGGACTACGGCCCCAAGGGGGTCCGGCTGAACGTAGTGGCGCCTGCCTTCACCCGGACCGAGATCAATGCCGGGGTCGCCGAGGACGAGGAGTCGCTGGCGCCGTTGGTCAACCGGATCGCCCTCGGTCGGCCCGCGGTGCCGGCCGACATCGCGCCGGCCGTGCTCTTCCTGGCCAGCGCGGACGCCTCCTACATCACCGGCAGCATCTTGGCGGTCGACGGCGGGACCAGCGCGTCCACCGGCCAAGCGCACGTCGGTTGAGCCGCGCGGGCGGGGCGGGGTGCCGTAGGATCCTCCGGTCAGCGAGCCGATCGACGGGGGGAGTCCGGTGGACGTGCCGCACCCGACCGTCGCCGGCCGCTACCGGCTGCTCGAGCAGATCGGCGCCGGCGGCATGGGCGTGGTCTGGCGGGCTGAGGACGAACGCCTGCGCCGGCCCGTCGCGGTCAAGCTACTGCGCCCGCCGCTCGGGCTGAGCGAGGACGAGGCCGAGCTCGCCACCCAGCGGGCGATGCGGGAGGCGCGGATCACCGCCCGGCTGCACCACCCGCACGCGGTGGCGGTCTTCGACGTCGTCCAGCACGAGGGCCGGCCCGGACTGGTGATGCAGTACGTGCCGTCGGTGCCGCTCAGCTCCGTGCTGCGCGAAGGCGGTCCGCTGTCGCAGGAGGAGGCCGCACGACTGGGCGCGGAGGTCGCCTCGGCGCTGGCCGCCGCGCACCAGCTGGACATCGTCCACCGCGACGTCAAGCCCGGGAACATCTTGGTCGCCGAGGACGGGTCGGCAATGCTCAGCGACTTCGGCATCTCCCGCGTCCTGGGCGACGCGACCCTGACCGTCACCGGCATGGTGCACGGCACACCGGCCTACCTCGCCCCGGAGGTCGCACGGGGCGCCAGCTCCGACGCGGCGACCGACGTCTACTCCCTGGGCGCCACTCTCTACGCCGCGCTGGAGGGTCACCCACCGTTCGGCAGCGACCCGAACCCGATCGTGCTGCTGCACCTCGTGGCCCGCGGCGAGTTCCCGCCGCCGCAGCGCAGCGGCCCGCTGACGCCGCTGCTGCTGCGGATGCTGTCCGTCGCCCCGGCCGACCGGCCGAGCATGGCGGCCGTCGCCGCTGAGCTCGCCGCCGTCCGGGTCGCCCTGGCGCAAGGGGTCGCGCCGACCCAGGCGCTGCCCGTGCCCCCGCCGGCGACCGCCGGACCGGCTCCTCAGGCGACCGCGATGACCCCGCTCCTGCCGGCCGCGCCGGCGACGGGCAGCGCTGCGATGGCCGCCCAGACCTCCGACCAGACCTCCGTCCGCCCCGTCGGACCGCCCCCGAGCGCGACTGCCCCGGACGCGACCCCCGGCCGCGACCCCCCCGACCGCGAGCCCGCCACCCGCCGGTCTGGTCGACCCGGGCGGGCCGACGGCCCCGCGCGACCGCCGGCGGGCGGTCGCGGTGGTGGTCGCGGTCCTCGTCCTGCTGGCGGCGCTGGCCGTGATCCTGGCCAACCTCGGTGGTCCCGGCACCGACGGCAACCCGTCAGCCGACCGCCTCGCCGACCTCGGGCACCTCGGCTTCGGCGAGGTCCAGCGCCTCCAGCACCGCATCGGGGAAGAACTCCGAGTCGGCGTCGCCCAGCTCGTCGGAGTCGGCGTCCGCCGCGCCGTCGCCGAGCGCCAGCCCGTCGCCGTCGACCACGCCCAGCTCACCGAGCCCGTCCGGCGTCGGCCGGTGAGTCCGCGCTCGTCCAGTCCGTCGCCGACTACTACTCCGTGCTGCCCAAGGACACCGACGCCGGCTGGGCGCTGCTGACGAGCCGCTACCAGCGCTCCAGCGGCGGGCGGGCGGGCTACGACCGCTTCTGGGGCGACTTCAGCCAGGTCTCGACGTCGAAGGTGCGGGCCCGGGGGGCCGACCGCGTCGAGGCCACCGTCAGCTACGTCTACAAGGACGGGCGCAAGACCTCCGAACGGCGCTCCTTCACCCTCGTCCCCGACGGCGGGGTGCTCAAGATCGACGCCTCAGCGGTGGAAGGCTGAGCAGTCGACCTGGCCTGGCCGTCCTCGGCCGGCCGCGTGCCCGACCGGAGCAAATCTTGAGGTAGCCGACCCATACTTGGCCCTCCTGGGGCCCGCTCTCGAGCAGCCGCGGGCGGCCAAGGGGTTGGTGGGGGCGATGTGTCGGGGCGCTCCCACCAGCCCCTTCCTGCGCCCCTGTTCAGGGCTGGGCCTTACGGTAGTCCGGTTGAGCGGACGTTCTCGGGGTAAGCGCGAGGGAATGGGCGCGTCCTCGCTCACGCTGCACCGAAGCCCGCGATCACCTGCACGGACACCCATGACGATCATCACGACTGAGACGACACAGATAAACGAGGTTCCACATGGACATCTGGCCCGGAAGGCCCTACCCCCTCGGGGCGACCTATGACGGCACGGGAGTCAACTTCGCCCTCTTCTCCGAGGTCGCCGAGCGCGTCGAGCTCTGCCTGATCGACGAGGCCGGCGCCGAGACCCGGCACGAGCTGGTCGAGGTCGACGGCTACGTCTGGCACGCCTACCTCCCCGGCGTCCACCCCGGACAGCGCTACGGCTTCCGCGTGCACGGACCGTACGACCCGGCCAACGGCCACCGCTGCAACCCCGCCAAGCTCCTGCTCAGCCCGTACGCGAAGGCGATCGAGGGTCAGATCGACGGCGACGAGTCGCTGTTCTCCTACCGCTTCGACGACCCCACCGCCTTCAACTCCGACGACTCGCTCGGCCACAACATGGTCTCGGTGGTGACCAACCCGTTCTTCGACTGGGGTCACGACCGGCCGCCGCGCCACCAGTACCACGAGAGCGTCATCTACGAGATGCACGTCAAGGGTCTGACCATGACCCACCCCGACGTCCCTGACGACGTCCGCGGCACCTACGCCGGCATCGGCCACCCGGCGATCATCGAGTACCTGACGAACCTGGGGGTCACGGCGGTCGAGCTGCTGCCGGTGCACCAGTTCGTCAACGACTCCCACCTGGTCGACCAGGGCCTGAGCAACTACTGGGGCTACAACACCATCGGCTTCATGGCCCCGCACAGCGGCTACGCCGCGAACACCGCGATGGGCCAGCAGGTCACCGAGTTCAAGGCCATGGTCAAGGCGCTGCACGCCGCGAACATCGAGGTCATCCTCGACGTGGTCTACAACCACACCGCCGAGGGCAACGAGAAGGGCCCGACGATCGCGTTCCGCGGGATCGACAACGCGGCCTACTACCGACTGGTGGACGAGGACAAGTCGCACTACTACGACACCACCGGCACCGGCAACAGCCTGCTGATGCGCAACCCGCACGTGCTGCAGCTGATCATGGACTCGCTGCGCTACTGGGTGCTGGACATGCACGTCGACGGCTTCCGCTTCGACCTCGCCGCCACGCTCGCCCGCCAGTTCCACGAGGTCGACAAGCTGTCGGCGTTCTTCGACATCATCCAGCAGGACCCGGTGATCTCCCAGGTCAAGCTGATCGCCGAGCCCTGGGACCTGGGCGACGGTGGCTACCAGGTCGGCAACTTCCCACCGCTGTGGACGGAGTGGAACGGCAAGTACCGCGACACGGTCCGCGACTTCTGGCGCGGCGAGCCGGCGGCGCTCGGCGAGTTCGCGTCCCGGCTCACCGGCTCCAGCGACCTCTACGCCCACTCCGACCGGCGCCCCACGGCCTCGATCAACTTCATCGTGGCCCACGACGGCTTCACCTTGGCTGATCTCGTCTCCTACAACGAGAAGCACAACGACGCCAACGGCGAGAACGGGAACGACGGCGAGAGCCACAACCGTTCGTGGAACTGCGGCGCCGAGGGCAAGACCGACGACCCCGCCATCAAGGCGCTCCGGCTGCGCCAGCAGCGCAACTTCCTGACCACGCTGATGGTCAGCCAGGGCGTGCCGATGCTGGCCCACGGCGACGAGCTGGGGCGTACCCAGGGCGGCAACAACAACGTGTACGCCCAGGACAACGAGCTCGCCTGGGTGAACTGGGACCTCGACGAGGACCAGCGGGGCCTGCTGGGGTTCACCTCGGCGGCCATCGCGCTGCGCCAGGCCCACCCGGTGCTGCGTCGTCGTCGCTTCTTCGCCGGCGACGCCAGTCACGGCGGCCAGAGCGAGCTCGGCGACATCGTGTGGCTGCGTCCCGACGGTACCCAGATGGACGACAGCGACTGGTCCACCGGCTACGCGCAGAGCCTGATGGTCTTCCTCAACGGGGACGCCATCCCGGAGTCCGACGACATGGGCCGCCGGATCACCGACGACCACTTCCTGCTGATGTTCAACGCCTCCGGCGCCGACATCGACTTCCGGGTGCCGCCGGCGCCGTTCGGCGACCACTGGCTGCTCCGGCTGGAGACCGCCGACGGCACGGTCGGCCCCGGTGACGTCAAGCCGTGGGACGCCCTCACCGAGCACACCGTGCCGGCCCACTCGATGGTGGTGCTCTCGACGGCCGTCGTCTCGGCGGAGGAGCGCACGGCGGCTGGGGAGCGGGCTCGCGAGGCGGCGCCCGTCGCGGCCAAGAAGTCGGAGAACCCGCGCAAGTCGCGGGCCACCAAGAAGAAGGCCTGACTCGGGACTACGCGCCCTGAGCTGACCAGCTCGGGGCGCGTACCGGGATCAGCTCGGGGGCTGCAGCACGGCGATTGCGGCGACCCGACGTGGCCCCGGACTGCACGCGCAGGACGTGGGTACGGTCGGCTCATGCGCCTGGCCACGTTCAACATCCTGCACGGGCGAAGCCTGCACGACGGGGTGGTCGACCCCGAGCGGTTGGCCGCAGCCGTGCGGCGGCTGAACCCGGACGTGCTGGCGCTGCAGGAGGTCGACCGCGACCAGCCCCGCTCCCACCTCGCCGACCTGACCGCGGTGGCGGCGGAGGCGATGGGTGCGGTGAGCACACGGTTCGCCCCCGCCCTGATCGGCACGCCGGGCAGCACCTGGACCGTGGCGGGCGAGGACGAGCCCCCGGGCCGGGCCGCGTACGGGATCGCCCTGCTCTCGCGCTACCCCGCCCGTTCATGGCAGGTGGGGCAGCTGCCGCGGATCCCGTTCCGCTTCCCCGTCTACCGGCCGCGTCCGACCCGGGTCGTGGTGGTGGACGAAGAGCCGCGAGCGGTGCTCACCGGCCATTTCGACACCCCCGAAGGGCCGCTCGTCGTGGTGAACACCCACCTGTCGTACCTGCCCGGCTGGGGCCGGCGGCAGCTGCGACAGATCCGGCGCACCCTGACCGGGATGGCCGAACCGGTGGTGCTGATGGGCGACCTCAACCTGACCGCCGCCACCCCCGCCCGTCTCACCGGCTACCGACCGCTCGCCGCGCACCCGACCTTCCCGGTCCGGGCACCTGACCGGCAGCTCGACCACATCCTGGCCCGCGGTCCGCTCGGGGCCGTGATCGGCAGCGCCGCCCCCGATCTCGACCTCTCCGACCACCGCGCGCTGGTGGTCGAGCTTGCCCCGCGAGGAGCCCCCTGACCTCACCGCCTAGAGTCGGGAGAGTGCCTACCGGCACCCGCACGCGCACGACCGCACCCGAGGAGCTCCTATGACGTCAGTACCCGACATCGCCCTGAACAACGGCCGCAGCATCCCGCAGCTCGGCTTCGGCGTCTTCCAGATCGACCCCGCCGAGACCGCGGACGCTGTCCGCCAGGCGCTGGAGATCGGCTACCGCCACATCGACACCGCCGAGATGTACGGCAACGAGAAGGGGGTCGGCGAGGGTGTCCGCGACTCGGGCCTGGACCGCAGCGACGTCTTCATCACCAGCAAGCTGAACAACGGCTTCCACGCTCCCGACGACGCGCGCCGGGCCTTCGACTCCACGCTCGCGGACCTGGGTCTGGACTACGTCGACCTGTTCCTCATCCACTGGCCGCTGCCCACGCGCTACGAGGGCGACTACGTCTCCACGTGGAAGACGCTCGAGGAGTTCTACCACGACGGCCGCGCCCGCTCGATCGGCGTCAGCAACTTCCAGCCCTCCTACCTGCGCCGGCTGGCCCAGGAGACCCAGGTCGTCCCGGCCGTGAACCAGGTCGAGGTGCACCCGTACTTCGACAACACCGAGGTCCGCGCGTACGGCGCCGAGCACGGCATCGCCACCGAGGCCTGGTCCCCGATCGCCCAGGGCGGTGTGCTGCACGACCCGGAGATCACCACCATCGCCGACCGGCTGGGCAAGTCCGCCGCCCAGGTGGTGCTGCGCTGGCACATCCAGCGGGGCGACATCATCTTCCCGAAGTCCACGACGCCGTCGCGGATCAAGGAGAACTTCGAGCTGTTCGACTTCGAGCTGACCGACGCCGATCTGACGACGATCACCGCGCTCGACAAGGGCGAAGCCGGGCGGACAGGGCCCAACCCGGAGACGTTCGACTACATCCCTGACTGAGGGGTGCCGGACCCGACGGCGGCTGACTGATCCTGCGGACTCAGCGGCTTGATGGTGCTGGCGATCGCGATCGCCAGCGCCAGCAGCCCCGCCGTCACGGTGAGGGCGCGCAGCACGCCGCCGTGCTCACCAAGCAGACCGATCAGGGGTGGCCCGGCCAGGAACGCGGTGTAGCCGATCGAGGCGACAACGCTGACCCGGCCGGCCGCCCGCTTCGGGTCGTCCGCAGCGGCACTCATCCCCACCGGAAAGCCGAGCGCCGTCCCGAGCCCCCAGAGCACCGAGCCGACCACGGCGAGCGGCAGCACGGTGCCGAAGACGACGGTCAGCAGGCCGACCAGAGCCAGCACGGCCGAGCTACGGACCGCCCGGACCCGGCCGAAGCGGGCGATGACCTGGGGTCCGAACCAGCGGCCGACCGTCATCGCGGTGAGGAAGACCGCGAAGGTCAGCGGGCCGGCGACCGGAGCGGCGCGGTAGCCGTCGATGACGGCCACGGCCAGCCAGTCGTTGCCCGTGCCCTCGCTGAAGGCCATGCAGAGCACGAAGACCCCGATCAGCACGGTCCGCGGCTCGAGCCAGGCCCGTAGCGGACTGCGGTGCTCGGACTCGGTGCCGTCGTCGGACTCCGCTCTGGCCGGCTCCTGGGGCAGGAAGCCGCGGACGGCGAGCGGGACCACCACCGCCAGCAGGACACCCGCTCCGATCAGGTGCGCAGCGATCGGGACGCCGAGGGCGACCATCGCAGCTCCGCCGAGCGCGCCGGCGACGCTGCCGACGCTCCAGCCGGCGTGGAACCGCGGCAACACCGCTCGGCCCAGTCCCTGCTCGACCGCAGCCCCCTCGACGTTCATGGCCACGTCCCAGGTGCCGTTGCCGAAGCCCATCAAGAACAGCCCCACGGCCACGGGCGGGATCCCGTACGGGTAGCCCAGCCCGATCACCACCAGACCCAGCGCGAAGCAGCAGGCCATCGCCGCCACCGCGCGGGCCGTGCCGAAGCGGTGGACCACCAACCCGGCCAGCGGCAACGAGACCACCGAGCCCAGGGCCACCGACAGCAGCACCAGGCCCAGCACCGACGGCGAGGCCTGCAGCGCGTCGCGTACCGAGGGGATCCGGGAAGCCCAGCTGGCGAAGCCGAACCCGCTGGCGATGAAGGCGGCGTAGGTGGACCGCTGCGCGCGCAGGACAGTGGCGGAGGGAGGATGAGCAGGCATGGCCCGGCCGACGGTACCCGTTGCGGCCCGGTACCGAGGACGGGAGGGCAGCCTTGAGCCAGTCGGAATGGGTGGGGGAGCGGTCGCGGCGCTGGCTGGCCGAGCTCGCGGCCCGCGAGGCGCAGCTGAGGCCGGTCTCCGACGCACTGTTCAACGCGGCCGGTCTCCGCCCCGGCGACTCCGTGCTGGATGTGGGCTGCGGGCCGGGGACCACCACCGAGCCGGCGTTCCGCGCCGTTCAGCCGGGCGGCCGGGTGACCGGGCTCGACGTCTCGCCGGAGATGATCGAGGCGGCCCAGGAGCGTTTCGGCCGCCTCAGGATCGGCTGGCTCCTGGCCGATGTCGTCACCGCCGAGCTGCCCGAGCAGGCCTACGACGTGGTGCTGTCGCGGTTCGGGCTGATGTTCTTCTCCGACCCGCTGGCGGCGTTCACCCGGCTGGCCGCCGCGACCCGCCCCGGCGGCCGCCTCTGCGCGGCCGTGTGGCGCCGCCGGACCGAGTCGCCCTTCTTCTCCGTCCCCTACGACGCGGTGCTGGCCGACCTGCTGCGCGGCGGCGCCGAGGTCGTCGAGCCGGACCCGGACGGCAACTCCTGCAGCCTGGGTGCCGTGGCGCCGACCACGGAGCTGCTCACCGCCGCCGGCTGGTCCGACGTCCACTGGGACGCTCGGGACGACCGCCTCTACGCAGGGGGAGCGGGCTCGGTCGTCGAGGCGGCGGCCCTCGCGCCGGAGATCGGTCCGGTCCACGCCCTGCTCGAAGGCCGGTCCGACGTCGAGAGACGCTCGGCGGTGCGGGCCCTCGTGGAAGCCTTCACCCCGTGGTTCGACGGTCGCGGCGTGGCCCTACCCGGCGGCTTCTGGATCCTGACGGCCCGGCGGCGGCGCCCGTCAGAAGTTGTCGCCCGTCCGCCAGGCCATCTCCTGCAAGGTCAGGCTGTTACCGTCCGGGTCGGCGAAGCCGGCATAGCGGACGCCGCCGCCGACGTCCTCGATGTCGCCGATCTGGACCCCGCGTCCAGCCAGCTCGGCGCGCGCCGCCTCGATGTCGGCGACGACGAGGTGCAGGCCCTTGACCGAACCAGGCGGCATCGCGTCCAGGGCGGCCATTCCCGTGCCGATGACAATGGAGCAGGCCGAGCCGGGCGGGGTCAGCTGTACGACCCGCAGGCCGGGAAACGGCCGGACGTCGACGTCGAGTGCGAAACCGAGCTGCTCGGTGTAGAACGCCTTGGCCCGGTCCACGTCGCTGACCGGCACCGGGACGAGCTCGAGCTTCATGTCCATGGAGACTCCTGATCTCTGCCGCACCGCGCGGCTCGGCTCGACCCTAGAGGGTGACTCCCGTGACCGTGAAGGCGTCCGAGCGTCCACCGGAGCCCGGCGAACCGCGCCGGTAGGCCGCAAAGCTCAGCGGACCCCGGCGCCGGCCTGCTCGGCCGAGGCGGGGAATCGGCTGGTCAGGAAGTTCCGGACGCGCGCGAACTCGGTCTCGACGGCCCGCACGCGGCGGTCACGATCCTCGGGGGTGGTGAGCTCCGCCGCCTCCAGCGCCGAGCAGCAGGTGGCCAGGCCCTGGGCGCCGAGCGAGAGCGCGGCCCCGCGCAGCGCGTGGCTGAGTCGACGCAGTGGGTCGACGTCGCCCGCGGCCGCCGTGACACGCATCTGCTCGAGCTGGGCGGCGGAGGTGTCGAGGAACAGCCTGACCAGGCCACCGGTCTGCTCGGGGTCCTCGCTCACCCCCGACAGCGCATCCAGGTCGACGGCCGGGCCGGTGAACCGGGCCGGCGACAACGCGTCCGGGGGTAGCCGCAGCCAACGGTTGAGCGCCGCCCGGAAGTCGGCGATCCGCACCGGCTTGGTGAGGTAGTCGTCCATCCCGGCCTCGAGGCAGCGTTCCGCATCGCCCTTCATCGCGCTGGCCGTGAGCGCGACGATCGGGGTGTGGCGGTTGCGGCCCTCGCACTGGCGCAGCGCCGCCGTTGCCTCGTAGCCGTCCATCTCGGGCATCTGGCAGTCCATGAACACCATCCCGTACGGCCGCTGGCGCGCCGCCTCGAGCACCTCGCTGCCCGTCCCGGCGATGTCGACCGTGCAGCCCAGGGACTCCAGCATCCGCCGTGCCACCTGCTGGCTGACCGGGTTGTCCTCGGCCACCAGGACGACGGGCATCCCGTCGCTGACCTGCCCGACCACCTCGACCTGCGGCTGCTCGTCGCCGGGCTGGGCCTCCTCCCGCGCAGATGCGGTCCGGTGCTCCTCCGGCTGCTGCCGGACCGCCGCCGGTGGGGCGGGCTGTGCAAGCACCAGGACGCCCGCGTCCGCCCGCGCCAGCAGCCCGGCCGTGCACTCCAGCAGAACCGACGGCCGCACCGGCTTGGTGAGGTGGGCGTGCAGCTCACCGCTCTCCAGCCCGCTGCGGTCACCGCTGGAGGTCAACAGGATTCGGGCGGAGCCCCGGAAGCGTTCGTCGGCCTCCATCACCTGGGCGAGCTCGGTCCCGTTGCGGCCGGGCATCTGGTGGTCAATCCAGGCGAGGTCGAAGTGGCCACCGGCAACGTGCCGGCGGTTGAGCTCCACCAGGGCTGCGTCGACGTCGGGCACCGCCACGACTTCGAGCTGCCACGCCCTGGCGGTCTCGACCAGGATGGTGCGGTTGACCGAGTTGTCGTCGACGACGAGCAGGCTGCGGCCGCGCAGGGTGCTGACGGGCAAGGTCGGCAGCCAGGCCGCGGAAGCCGGTGCCAGGTCCAGCTCGAACCAGAAGCGGCTGCCCACGCCGAGCGCGGTCTCGACGTGGATCGCGCCGCCCATCAGCTCGACCAGCCGCTTGGAGATAGCCAGACCGAGTCCGGTGCCACCGTGCCGACGGGTCGAGGACGCGTCAGCCTGGGAGAAGCTGTCGAACAGGGCGGCGACGGCCTCGGGCCTGATGCCCGCACCCGAGTCGGTCACCTCGAAGCGGCAGCGGACAAGGTCGGGGTGCTCCGGGATCGGGGGGGCACGTACGACCGTCACGCGCAGCACCACCTCGCCGCTGTCGGTGAACTTGACCGCGTTGCCGGCCAGGTTGAGCAGCACCTGGCGGACCCGCCCGACATCGCCGTGCAGGGCGACCGGCACGTCCTCCCCGACCGACATCGCCAGCTCGATGCGCTTGCCGTTCGCGGCGCCCGCGAGCAGCGCGAGGATGTCCTCGACGGCGGCCCGGACGTCGAAGTCGGTCAGGTTGAGGTCGAGCTTGCCGGCCTCGATCTTGGAGAAGTCGAGGATGTCGTTGAGGACGCTGAGCAGGGCGTCGGCCGAGCTCTGGATGGTGCTGGTGTAGCCCCGCTGCTCCTCGTCCAGGTTGGTGGCCGCCAGCAGCTCGGTCAGCCCGATCACGCCGTTGATGGGGGTGCGGATCTCGTGGCTCATGTTGGCCAGGAACTCCGACTTCAACCGCGAGGCCTCCAGCGCCCGGTCGTGCGCCTGCTCCAGCTCGTGCTGGCTCTCGATCCGGTTCAGGGCGCTATCCACCATCAGACTGGTGCTGCCGAAGAGCTGGACCTCGTCGGAGCCGAACACCGGGGCGTAGCGGCCGTTCTGAGCCACCAGGGTGGCGGTACCGAGCTCGAAGCGAACCACCGCCAGGCGGCTCGGGTCGGCTGCCGCCGACTCCTTCGCCGGTCGGACCAGCTCGGCCACGTCCTGTGGTGACCCCGCTGCGAGCAGCAGCTGACCGTCGGGCTCGAGCATGGCTGACGCTTCGCACCCGAGAACCTTCTGCAGGACGGGCAGCACCGCCGCCGCCACCTCCGAACGGCTCTGCGCGCGGATCAGGGCGAGCTGCAGCTCGTAGATGCGGGCCTGCTCGGTGCGGCGCCAGATCAGCCGGACCGAGGCCGGCGGGGCCAGACCCACCAGCACGCAGCCGGCGGCGAGGATGACCAGGGCCAGGCTGAGCCCGCGCTGCACGGCCGAGCCGGACTGCAACATGAGCGGCAGCAGGATGACCGCCGAGAGCGTGATCGCGCCGATACTCAGCAGCTGCATCCGGCGCCGGGTCACGGCCGGCTCCCGGCGCCCGGCGCGCCAGAGCAGCAGAGCGGCGAGCACCGACAGCCCCACCCACTGTACGAAGAATCCCACCGTCCACACCGATGCCCACCACGGGCGGTCGGTCTCGGCAGGCCAGTAGGGGAACGCAAGCATCGTGCAGGAGACGACGACCGTCTTGACGCCCGCTAGCCGACGCACAAATGGGCTGCGCTCGAACGAGGCGGCGAAGCGGATCAGGCAGTAGGGGTAGAAGAGGATGGGCAGCAGGACGCCGACCTTGAGGACCCATTCCTGCGCACCGTCGACCTCACCGACGGTCTTCGGCAGGAAGAGGCTGACCACCACCGCCATGCCCAGGGAGCCCCAGGCTGCGGCCAGCCAGGCCGACTGGGGATCGCGGCGACGCGACCACAGGTAGAGCGCCGACGCCGCAAGGACGACGAAGAGAGCGGTGCTGAGGATCTGAGAGAGCAACGGGGGCTGGTCCTTTCTCCCCCGGACCTGCTCGCACCAGCAGATGCGGTAGCAGGACCTTAACGTAAAACCTCAGGACAATCTCAAGAAGCGGTGAACGGTCCCGTGAGGGCGCCCGCCTCCACCAGCACCGCACGCAGCCACCGGGACCTCGGGCGTCGCGTCGTTGACGTCTCAGTGCTGGTCGACGGGCCCGGACCGCTCGAGGTCGGCGGCGTCCACCGGCAGCCGAGCGTCCGGGGCCGTCTCACGGTTGACCACCGCTACCGCGACGGCCCCGATGACCGCGACCACGGCGAACAGGTAGAAGCCCCAGGGGTAGGCGATACCGGCGGTGAGCAGGATGCCGGTCAGGAACGGGCCGGTGATCGCACCGAGCCGCCCGACGCCGGCGGCGCCGCCCAGTGCGGCACCCCGGGCGGCCGCGGGGTAGACCCGGGCGACGTAGGCGTAGACGAGCACCTGCGCGCTGAACACGAACACCCCGGTGGCCAGGACCACGGCGTAGACGCCGATCCCCGGCAGCCGGACGCTGAGCAGGGCCAGGAACACCGCGGACGCGCTGAACCAGGCCACCGCGGCCCGGCGGGTGCCGATCCGGTCCGCCACCCGGCCCGCGACCAGC
This sequence comes from uncultured Actinomycetota bacterium, assembly GCA_963727215.1. Classification (GTDB taxonomy): domain Bacteria; phylum Actinomycetota; class Actinomycetes; order Propionibacteriales; family Propionibacteriaceae; genus Microlunatus. Next base: position 68,791 of record CAVSFR010000006.1, on the reverse strand, counting down.
AGCCCGAGCACGGCCCCGATGTTCAGCACCAGCAGCAGCCCGAGCGCCGCGCCCAGCTCGTACCCGGCCGAACGCATGATCTGGGGCAGCCAGGTGTTCAGGCCGTAGACCAGCAGCAGCCCCATGAAGGAGGTCACCCAGAAGGCCAGGGTGGAGCGGACCAGTCCGTGGCGGAACAGCAGGCCCAGCGAGCCCTCGCGACGCGCGGCCGGGGCGGCGACCGCTGTCTGCGGGGCCTGGGTGCGACGAGCCTCGCGGGCGGCGAGGTAGGCGCCCGACTCGGGCAGGTAGCGCACCAGCAGCGGTACCAGCACCAGGGCGGGCAGCGCGCCGAGGACGAACATCCAGCGCCAGCCCAGGCTGGGGATGACGAGGATGCCGAGCAGCGCGGTCAGCACCGCACCCACGTGGTAGCCGGTCATCATCTGGGTGGTGGCGCGACCGCCGCGACCGCGGGCGGCCTGTTCGTTGATCAGGGCGAGTGCCGTGGGCAGCACGCCACCGAGCCCCAGCCCGGCCAGGAAGCGGAGCAGACCGAAGACCTCGGGATTGGGCGCGAAGGCACACAGCAAGGTGAGCACGGAGAACGTGACCACGGTCAGCAGCATCGTCCGGCGGCGACCGATGACGTCACTGATCGGTCCGGTGGTCAGCGCGCCGATCATCACCCCGACCAGCCCGACGACGGAGATCAGCGACGCCGAGCTGGGGTTGAGCCCCCAGCTGCGCTCGGTGAGCAGCGAGGGCAGCACGACGCCCAGCACCACCAGGTCGAACCCGTCCAGCACCACCGCCGCCCAGCACAGCGGGGCCACCCAACCGGCGTGGCGGGCAGGGTTCTCGGTCGTCACAGCAGACATCTCAGCTCTCTTCGTCGAGGTGGTGGGCATCAGCCGGTCGGGTCACATCCCGATCGGCAGCCCGGCGTAGTTCTGGGCCAGCTCCGCGGTCGCGTGCTCGCTGCTGCAGACCCGACGCAGCTGGGAGAGCTGCAGCTGGTCGTCGAAGGGGCTGCCGGTGCTGTGCAGCATCGTGGTCATCCACCAGGAGAAGTGGGTGCAGCGCCAGACCCGGCGTAGTGCGCGGTCGGAGTACTCCGCCGCCGGCCGCGCGTCGCCCGTGAGGAGGGCGACCAGGGCGGGGGCGAGCAGGGCGACGTCCGCGACGGCCAGGTTGAGCCCCTTCGCGCCGGTCGGAGGCACGATGTGCGCAGCGTCGCCGGCCAGGAACAGCCGGCCGTGCCGCATCGGGGTGGCGACGAAGCTGCGCATCGGCAGCACGCTGCGGTCGGTGATCGGGCCGGGAGTGAGCTGCCAGCCGTTCTGGCCGTGGCCCAGCCGGACGGCCAGCGCGTCCCAGATCCGGTCGTCGGACCACTCGGCGATGTCGGTGCCGGGCGGCACCTGGAGGTAGAGCCGGCTGACGGAGTCCGAGCGCATCGAGTGCATGGCGAAGCCGTCGGGGTGCCAGGCGTAGATCAGCTCGTCGGTGGACGGCGCGACGTCGGCGAGGATGCCGAGCCAGGCGAACGGGTACGTGCGCTCCCAGGTCTGCTGCGAGCCCGCGGGGAACGAGCCACGGCTCGGCCCGAAGGAGCCGTCGCAGCCGACGACCACCTCGGCGTCCAGCCGTTCCTGGTGGCCGTCGAGGCTGGTGTAGGTGACGTAGGGGCGGTCGCTCTCCAGGTCGTGCAGGGCGGTGTCGGTGATCTCGTAGACGATGTGCTGCCCGTCGGCCTCGCGGGCCTCGCCCAGGTCCCGGGTCACCTCGGTCTGGCCGTAGAGCCAGATGCTCTTCTCGCCCAGCCCGACGAAGTCGAGGTGGTGCCGCTCCTCGGGCCACTGCAGGTAGATGCCACGGTGCTCGTGGCCCTCGCGGTGCAGCCGTTCACCCAGGCCGACCGTGTCCAGCAGCTCGACCGTCGAGCTCTCCAGGATGCCGGCGCGGATCCGGGCTTCGACGTAGCTGCGGGAGCGCGTCTCCAGCACCACCGACTCGATGCCGGCCGCGGCCAGCAGGTGCGAGAGCAGCAGCCCGGCCGGTCCGGCCCCGATGATGGCGACCCGGGTCCGGCTCATCGCGTGGTGCCGATCTCGGTCAGCTCGACGTCCAGCCGCGTCCGCAGCTCCGCGACAGTGGTCCCGAAGGTCTCCAGCACAGTGGCCCCTTCCGGGCCTACCTCGAAGGTGGCGTGGTCGGTGTAGACGCGGCTCACGCAGCCGAGCCCGGTCAGCGGGTACGTGCAGGCCGGCACCAGCTTGGCCGTGCCGTCCTTCGCGAAGAGCGTCATCATCACCAGCACGGCCTTGGCCCCGATGGCCAGGTCCATGGCGCCGCCGACGGCCGGGATCGCGCCAGGTGCGCCGGTGTGCCAGTTGGCCAGGTCGCCGGCGGCCGAGACCTGGAACGCGCCCAGCACGCAGACGTCGAGGTGCCCGCCGCGCATCATGGCGAAGGAGTCGGCGTGGTGGAAGTAGGACGCCCCCGCCAGCTCGGTGACCGGGACCTTGCCCGCGTTGATCAGGTCCGGGTCGATGGCGTCACCGGTCGCCGCCGGACCCATGTTGAGCATCCCGTTCTCGGTGTGCAGGACCACCCCGGAGCCGCTCGGCAGGCGGTCGGCGACCAGCGTCGGCTGGCCGATGCCGAGATTGACGTAGGACCCGTGCGGGATGTCCGCGGCGATCGCGGCGGCCACCTCGTCGGAGTCCCGGGGACCGCGGTCGGCGTGCTCGACCGTGCGCTCTGGGCGGCTGAGTGCGGTCATCGGTCCGCTCCTGCGAGATCCAGCCCCACCAGGTGCAGCCCCGCCAGATCCAGGAGTGTGTCCACGTAGATGCCCGGCGTGACGACCACCTCGGGGTCGATGGCACCGATCTCCACCACGCGGCCGACCTGGACGATCGTCCGTTTCGCGGCGGCCGCCATCACCGGCCCGAAGTTGCGAGCGGTCTTGCGGTAGACGAGGTTGCCCATCCGGTCTCCCTCGTGGGCGGCGATCAGCGCGACGTCGCCGGCGATCGGCAGCTCGAGGACGTAGTCACGGCCGTTGATGGTGCGGGTCTCCTTGCCCTCGGCCAACGGCGTCCCGACCCCGGTGGGGGAGAAGAAGGCGCCGATGCCTGCCCCGGCCGCGCGCATCCGTTCGGCGAGGTTGCCCTGCGGCACCACCTCGAGCTCGATCTCGCCGGCGCGGTAGAGGCCGTCGAAGACCCAGGAGTCGCTCTGCCGGGGAAAGGAGCAGACGACCTTGCGGACCCGGCCCGCGGCGAGCAGGGCGGCCAGCCCGGTGTCGCCGTTGCCGGCGTTGTTGCTGACCACGGTCAGGTCGGTCGCGCCGTTGCGGATGAGGGAGTCGATCAGGACCACCGGCATGCCCGCCATGCCGAAGCCGCCGACCAGCACGGTCGAGCCGTCCTGGACGCCGGCCACCGCCTCGTCGGCGTCGCTCACCACCCGGGGGGTCATCGCGTGCCCGTCCCTGTCGCGGTGGCCGTCGAGACGTTCTCCAGCACCACCGCGAGACCCTGGCCGACGCCGATGCAGATCGCGACCAGGCCCCAGCGCTCGCCGCGTTCGGCCAGCACGGCGGCCAGGGTGCCCAGGATCCGGCCGCCGGACGCGCCGAGCGGGTGTCCCATGGCGATGGCGCCGCCTCGGCTGTTGACGATCTCGGGGTCGACCCCCCAGGCGTCCATGCAGGCCAGGGACTGCACGGCGAACGCCTCGTTCAGCTCGACCGCGCCCACGTCGCTCCAGCTGATCCCGGCCCGGCGCAGGGCCAGCTCGGCGGCGTGCACCGGCGCGTAGCCGAACAGCTGCGGGTCCAGCGCGGCAGCGCCGCGGCCGGCCACCCGGGCCAGCGGCTGGCGGCCGATCGTGGCGGCCGCGGCACCCGAGCCCAGCAGCACCGCCGACGCGCCGTCGCTCAGGGGTGAGGCGTTGCCGGCGGTGATGGTGCCGTCCGGCCGGAAGGCCGGCTTGAGGCTGGCCAGCGTCTCGGCCGTACTGCCGGGCCGGATGCCCTCGTCCCGTGTCAGCTCCGCGCCCGGGACGGTCACGGTCAGGTCGGCGTAGAAGCCGTCGGTCCAGGCCTGGTCGGCGAGCTGGTGCGAGCGGGCGGCGAAGGCGTCCTGCCGTTCGCGGGAGACCCCGAACTTCTCCTGCAGCTGCTCGTTACACTCCCCGAGCGAGACAGTCCACTCGGCCGGCATCCTCGGGTTGACCAGCCGCCAGCCCAAGGTGGTGGAGGGGGCGATGACATCGCCCGCCGGGAACGCGCGGGACGGCTTCGGCAGCACCCAGGGAGCCCGGGTCATCGACTCGACCCCGCCTGCGACGACCACGTCGGCGTCCCCGGTCTCGATGGTGCGGGAGCCCATCATCGCGGCGTCCAGGCTGGAGCCGCAGAGCCGGTTCACCGTGGTGGCCGGAACACTGGTGGGCAGCCCGGCCAGCAGGACGGCCATCCGTCCGACGTTGCGGTTGTCCTCACCGGCACCGTTGGCCAGGCCCCAGTAGACCTCGCCGACGTCGGCCGGATCGAGGTCCGGCGCGTGGGCCAGCACGCCGGTGAGGGCGGTGGCCGCGAGGTCGTCGGGACGGACCTCGGCGTACGCGCCGCCGAACCTGCCGAACGGCGTCCGGGTGGCGGCGTAGACGTAGGCCTCAGTCACGGGCTCTCCTCCTGGTCGGTGTGGCGGGCCTCGGGGGGGCCCGTCTCGGCGTCGAGCTCGGCGAGGACGCGGGCGGCGATCCGGAAAGCCGTGTTGGCGTCCGGCACGCCGCAGTAGATGGCGGTCTGCAGCAGCAGCTCCTTGATCTCCTCATCGGTCAGCCCGTTGGTGCGGGCGGCCCGGACGTGCATCGCGAGCTCCTCGTGGTGGCCCCGGGCCACCAGCGCGGTCAGCGTGATCAGCGACCGGCTGCGCCGGTCCAGCCCCGGCCGGGTCCAGATCGAGCCCCAGGCGTAGCGGGTGATCAGCTCCTGGAAGTCGGCGGTGAAGTCCGTGGTGGCCGCGATGGCCCGGTCGACGTGCGCGTCGCCCAGCACCTGACGGCGGACGGTCATCCCGGCCGCGTACTCGTTGCCTGAGCCTGTCCCCGCCTTGCCCGAGCCGTTCGAGGCGTGCAGGAAGTCGCGCAGCAGCTCGGCCACCTCGTCCGGCGCCTCGGCGGGGGCGAGGTGGGCGACGCCCTCGAGCACGACGGAGGAGGCGCCGCTGACGCCGGCGGCGATCTCGGCCAGGGACGTGACGGGACAGACCTGGTCGAAGGCGCCGGCGATCGTGAGCACCGGAGCCCGGACCTCGCCCAGCCGCTCGCGGACGTCATAACCGGCCAGCGCCTCGCAGACCTGGGCGTAGCCCTCGTCGTCGGCGTCGCTCAACGCGGTCAGCAGCGCCGAGCCCATCGCGGGCTCACGCTCCAAGAAGCCGGGCGCGAACCAGCGGCCGGCCGAGCCCGCCAGCACGGCCGGCGTTCCGGACGCGCGGACGGTCGCGGCCCGTTCGCCCCACATCGCCGCGTCGCCGATCGTCGCTCCGGTGCAGAGCAGCGCGGCGGCGCTGACCCGCGCGGGCGCGTCCAGCAGCAGCTGCAGCCCGACCGCCCCGCCGACGGAGTCACCCGCGTACGCGAAGGTCGCATCCGGCTCACCGCGCTCCGCGAGCACCGACTCGGCGAGCGCGAGCACGCCGGCGGCCAGCTCGGGGAGGGTGAAGGGCTGCGTGGCCGCGCGGTTGCCGCCGTGCCCGGGCAGGTCCCAGCCGACGACGTGGAAGTCCCGCGCCAACCGGGTCGCGCATGCGGACCAGAGGGCGGTGACCGAGGTGCCCAGCGAGGGTCCGAGCAGCAGCAGCGGCCCTGCCGCAGGGTCACTCAGCTGGACGCCGGTGATGCGGGGAGCTGCGGATAGCGGAGCGCGACCCTCGGGCACGGTCATCACTCGGCCTCCAGGAAGGTGCGGGCTCGGGCCAGGACGGCTTCGACCAGCACGGCGGTCGCACCCAGGTAGGGCCCGTCGGGGACGCCTCCGGCCAGCGCCGCCATGCTCTGCTGCTCCGCCGACTGGCCGGACGCCTCGAGGGTGGCCCGCATCCGGTAGGAGTGGATGTGCAGGTCCGTCAGCAGGTCAGTGGTCTGGCTGCCGGCCACGACCGCACGGCGGCCGAGGTCCCGCAGCGTCGCCCACTCGGCGTGCCAGGCGCCGTCGGGTCGTTCGTCCACGGTGGTCGCGGCGGCGAGGTGGAGCGTCGCGGCGAGCCCCGGCCCGGTCAGGGCGGCCCGGCGGACCAGGATCGACAGCACGGGGTTGGCCTTGCCCGGCATCGTGGACGACCCGCCCCGGGTGACGCCTGAGGACGAGGGGCCCTCGGCCAGCTCGCCGATCTCGGGCCGGGACAGGGTGGTCACGTCCGCCGCGAGATGACCCCAGGCGTCGGTGGCGGTGACGAGAGCGTCGCCGACAGCGGTGATGGCCACCCGGTTGGTGTGCCAGGGGAGCCGGGCGTCGAGGCCCAGCCGCTGCGCCGTGGTCGCGACCAGCCCGATGGCCGTGGCGGCCGGGTCGGGCTGACCGCCGAGCCTGGCCAGCTCCGCGGTGGCGGCGAGCGTGCCGGCGGCGCCGCCGAGCTGCGCCGCGGCGGTGGACCTGACCGCCGCCACCGCGGCGCCGGCGTCGAGGACGCCGCCGAGCCAGGTGGCGGCCTTGAGGCCGAAGGTGATGGGGACTGCGTGCTGGGTCAGCGTCCGGCCGATCATGACGGTGTCGCCATGGGACTCGGCGAGGGCGACCAGGACGGAAGCCTGACGGCGCAGCTGCCGCTCCACCTCCTCCAGCACGTCGCCCAGGGTGAGCACCAGAGCGGTGTCGAGGACGTCCTGGCTGGTCAGACCGCGGTGGAGCCAGTGGGCGGCCTCCTCGGGCAGCCGCTTCCGCAGCAGCGCGACCAGACCGATGACCGGGTTGCCGCCGTCCTCGGCCCCGCGCGCCAGGAACTCGCAGTCGCCTGCGCCGACGATGTCGCGCAGGGAGACCCGCGCGGCCGCCGGCGCCAGGCCGACCTCGACCAGCCCCTCGAGCCAGGCCTGCTCGACTCCGACCATCGCCTCGACCAGCGCGAGGTCGCTCATCAGGGCGCCGGCGCGCTCGTCGCCGGGCCAGAACAGATCAGCCATGGCTCAGTGTCCCGGGTAGCGCAGGAAGACCGTCTCGCGGTCGCCCTGCAGACGGATGTCGAAGACGTAGCCTGCGCTGTCGGTGCCGCAGACCAGGGTGGCCCGGTCTGCGGGGCTGAGCGAGCCCAGCAGCGGGTCGGCGGCCAGGGTCGGCTCGGCCGCCGGTAGGTAGGCGCGGGTGAAGAGGCGGTTGGTGAGGCCGCGGGCCAGCACCACGACGGCGAAGAACGCCGCTCGACCGTCTTCGGCCCCGGGCGTCAGGGTGGAGAAGGTGTAGCGGCCGTCGTCGTCGGTCGCCGCCCGGCCCCAGCCGGTGAAGGTCCAGCCGTCTCGACGGAGCGAGCCGGGTTGCTGGACGACCTGGCCCTGCGCGTCGGTCTGCCACAGCTCGAGCAACGCGTCCGGGACGGGCTGGCCGGCTCCGTCGAGCACCTGGCCGTGCAGCCGGACGGCGTCCGCGCGGCCGGCCGGCACCAGCTCGGAGTCGCCCGGGTAGGGCAGGGCGTAGCCGAAGAAGGGGCCGACGGTCTGGCCCGGGGTCGGCGGGCCTGCGGTGGCCGGACCGGTCACGCTGGGTCCTCCGTCCAGGTGCGGCGGTGGCCGGTCAGCACGATGTCCCAGCGGTACCCGGTGGCCCACTCCTGCGTGGTGACCTCGTGGTCGTAGCGGGCGACCAGCCGGTCGCGGGCGGGCTGGTCGACCATGGACTGGTAGATCGGGTCCAGCGCGAACAGCGGGTCGCCCGGGAAGTACATCTGGGTGACCATCCGTTGGGTGAAGTCGGTGCCGAAGAGCGAGAAGTGGATGTGCGCCGGTCGCCAGGCGTTGCGGTGGTTCCTCCACGGGTACGGGCCGGGCTTGATCGTGGTGAAGCGGTACCACCCGTCGTCGTCGGTGAGGCAGCGTCCGGCGCCGGTGAAGTTGGGGTCGAGCGGGGCCGGGTGCTGGTCGCGCTGGTGGGCGTAGCGGCCACCCGCGTTGGCCTGCCAGATCTCCACCAGCTGACGGCGGACAGGCCGGCCCTCACCGTCGAGGATCCGGCCCGTGACCACGAGCCGCTCGCCGATCGGCTCGCCGCGGTGCTGGCGGGTGAGGTCGGCCTCGAGCGCGCCCACGTCTCGTTGCCCGAAGCACGGCGCCGCCAGCTCGACGGTCTCGGGGTCGACCTGGCGGAGGGCCTTGGTCGGGTGTCGCAGCAGGCTGCTCCGGTACGGCGGGTAGTCGTAGCGGGGTTGGGTCTCGACCGTCCCGGCCGCCCGGTAGTCGGCCACGATCGCGGCGATCTCGCCGCTGATCTGCGCCTGCGTCGCCGCGGCGCTGTCCGGAGCCGACGGCGGGCCGACGGCGGGGGTCGCGGCCTCGGTGGGTGTCGTCGTCGTCACGACACCACCGTAGGCCCGCCGCCGCCGCGCCCGAGCCGGGTCTGCCGCGGGGCGGAAGCGAAGCGGGCTGGTGACGGTCGTCGGAACCTAACTCTTGGCCCGGACCCTGCGCGAGTGCCGCGAGGCACCCGGGAGCCGACCGCGGCACCTCCTGCAGGGGGTGCCTCGGCTGTGCGAGAGGTGCCTCAACGCCGCCGGCCGTCAGAGCGCCTGCAGGACCACCGCGGATCCCTGGCCGCCACCGCCACAGATCCCCGCCGCCCCCACCGACCCGGACGCGGCAGCGGTCAGCCGGCGGGCGAGGTGCCCGACGATGCGTGCTCCCGAGGCGCCGATGGGGTGGCCCAGCGCGATGGCGCCGCCGTGCGCGTTGACGATGCTGTCATCGACGCCGAGCAGCTGGGTGGAGTGGACGGCGACGGCGGCGAACGCCTCGTTGATCTCCACGGCCGCCAGGTCGGTGGCCGGGCGGCCGACCCTCGCCAGCGCCGCGGCGATCGCCTTGGCCGGCTGGGCGTGCAGGGTGACGTCCGGTCCCGCGACGAGGGCGTGGCCGATCACCCGGGCCAGCGCAGTGATGCCTCGACGCTCCGCCTCGGCCTCCGACATCAGCACCAGGGCGGCCGCGCCGTCGGTGATCTGGGAGGAGTTGCCGGCCGTGATGGTACCGCCCTCGCCGAACGCCGGCCGCAGACCGGCCAGGCTCGTCGTCGTGGTGTCGGCGCGCAGCCCGTCGTCGGCGGTCACCTCGGTGGTCGCGCCGCCGCGCCCGGCGAGCGTGTACGGCTCGATCTCGCCGGCCAGGAAGTCAGCCGACGCCGCCAACCGCTGGTGTGACGCGGCGGCCCAGGCGTCCTGCGCGTTCCGGTCGATCCCGAGGCCCGAGTTGCGCTCCTCGGTCGAGGCGCCCATCGAGCGGTGCTCGAACGCGTCGGTGAGGCCGTCGTGCTCGAGGGTGTCGACGAGCTCGACCGCCCCGTACCGGGCGCCGGCGCGCGAACCGGACCAGGCGTGCGGAGCCAGGCTCATCGACTCCTGACCCACGGCCACCACGACGTCCGCTTCGCCGCCGTCGATGAGCCGGGTCGCCGCGACCACCGCCTCGGTGCCGGACAGGCAGACCGCGTTCAGGGTGATGGCCGGGACGGTCAGCGGGATCCCCGCGCCCGCGGCGGTCTGGCGGGCTGGGTTCTGGCCGGCGCCCCCCTGCAGGACCTGGCCGCCGTAGACCTGCTGGACGTCCTCGGGGGCGACGCCGGCCCGGGCCAGCGCGGCGCGGAGGGCGTGGGCCCCGAGAGCGACCGCCGAGACGGCGGCGAAGGCGCCGTTGAACCTCATGAACGGGGTGCGGGCGTAGCCCACGATGACGGTGCTCACGACAGCTCCTTGCTCGCAGTGGGGTCCTCGGCCGGTCGGGCGACCTCGAGGTCCACGCCCTGTTGGTGGAGGCGCTGGTCAGGTCGCGGGCACCGGGGACGCGCAACGGCTCGATCAGGTCCGGCGGCTGCCGCGGGGGCCGAGGCCGCCGGCCTGGACCGACACTGTTGTTCCCGGAGTGTTCTGGGGCGCCTACCTCGTGGTCAGGCTTGCTACGTGCCTGACGCTAGGCCGGTGCCGAGAAGGCTGTCAAACAACCTCCCTTCGCCCTGGTCGTTGACAAAAGCTCGAGGGGCTAAGCAAGATCATCTCGACGCACACGATCGGTCCCGCCGTGCGTACTCCGGTTCGACGACGAGCGAGGATGACGATGACGGCAGACCAGACCTCCAGCGCGGCCTCGGACACCCAGGTCGAGCTCAACCCTGGGACGAAGTCGTGGAAACCGCGTGCCCACCCCGTGTCCTGGCTGACCCTGCTCGTGACCACCCTGGCGATCCTGATGACCTCGATCGACGGCGGCATCCTGCCGGCCGTGCTGCCCGCGATCTCGGCCGAGTACAACCTCAACGCCAAGCAGGGCGGCTTGATCAACTCCGCCTTCTTCGCCGCACTGGTGGTCGGCGGCATCCTCTTCGGCATCATCGCCGACCGTGTGGGCACGGGCTACCGGCGCACCTGGACCTGGAACATCGCCATGCTGCTGGCCATCCTCGGGGGCCTGCTCACCTGGGGAGCCACCACCGGCTTCCTGCTGCTGCTGATCTGGCGGATCCCGATGGGCCTCAGCCGTGGCGGGTCCGAGCCGGTCAACGTGGCCCTGGTCAGCGAGTGGTGGCCCAAGGAGCACCGCGGGTTCGCGCTGGGCGTCCACCACACCGGGTTCCCGATCGGCCAGTTCGCCACGGGCGCCCTGATCGCCCTCGTCCTCGGCGCAGCGGGCTGGCGCGAGGCCTTCCTGCTCATTCCGCTGCTGGGCATCGTCATCATCGTCATGCAGGCCTTCATCGGCACGAAGAAGAACCAGCAGAAGGTGTACGACTGGATCGACGAGAACCACCTGACCCGGCCGCTGCCCGAGCTCTCCACCAGGCTCAACGGGGGCATCATGGCGCCCGTCAAGGAAGCGCTGAAGAGCACGAACGTCCGCTGGGCGGTCGTCTTGGTCTTCCTGTTCCTCTGGGGTGAGGCCGGTGCGGTCACCTTCCTGACCACCCAGTTCGTCGAGAACGGCATGAGCCAGACCCAGGCCGCGCTGATCGCCGGGGCCTCGGGGCTGACCGGCTGGATCGGCCAGGTGGTCTGGGGAACCGTCTCCGACCACGTCGGCCGGAAGTTCTCGATCGCCTTCTTGATCATCGGTTGGTCGGTCGCCCTGCTGGGGATGATCTTCATCGCGGGACCCACCAGCGCGTGGATCGTGCTGCTCTTCTGGGGTCTGTTCCGCAACGCTCCGTTCCCGGTGGTCTACGCGCTGCTGATCGACTCGGTGCCCAGAGCTGCCGGAACGGCGATGGGCATCATGATCGGGCTGGCGCTCGGGCTCTCCGGCGTGTTCGCCTCGCTGGTCGCCGGCGTGATCATCGACGCGTTCGGCTTCACCACCCACTACATCGTGCTGGCCGCCATCGTGGCTCTGGCGCTCATCCCGCTGTCCCGGATCAAGGAGACGGTCGCGGGTCGGGGCAACGCACCGGCGGTGGCCCGGTGACTGGTCCGCGTGATGCGGGGGGTCCGGGGGGTCGTCCCCCCGCTGAGGGGCAGAGCCTCCTGGAAGCGGGCGCGACGCTGGAGAAGGTGGCCACCGGGACGACGTGGGCCGAGGGACCGGTGTGGGTGCCCGAGCGTCGCGCGGTGCGGTACAGCGACATCCCCGGCGACCGGATCATGGAGTTCAGCGAGGAGACGGGGGAGCTGACCGTCTACCTGCATCCGGCGGGCTTCTCCAACGGACGGACGCTTGACCTGGACGGCTCGGTGATCCAGTGCTCGCACGGTCACCGCGCGGTCGAGCGTGAGGTCGACGGGGTCCTGACCACCCTCGTCGACAGCTGGCGCGGGGCGCGGCTGAACTCACCGAACGACGTCGTCGTCGCCTCCGACGGCTCCATCTGGTTCAGCGACCCGGCGTACGGCATCAAGAAGCCGGGGGAGGGCCACGCCGGAGAGGAGGAGTACGGCGACCGCTACGTCTTCCGCTTCGAGCCCGAGACCGGCCGGCTCGACCCGGTGGTCATCGACATCGAGCAGCCCAACGGGCTCGCGTTCTCACCCGACGAGAGCCTGCTCTACGTGTCCGACTCCTCCCTGGACTCGCCCGGACCACCCACGCCCTCGCGCCCTGACGGTCACGCCATCCACGTCTACGACGTGCTGGACGGCCGGCACGCCAAGAACGGCCGGACCCTGGTCGAGGTCAGTCCGGGGCTGCCGGACGGGTTCCGGGTCGACCAGCACGGCAACCTCTGGTCCTCGAGCCTGGACTCGGTGCAGGTGTTCTCGCCTGCGGGTGAGCTGCTCGAGCGGGTCGAGGTCCCGGAGCGGATCGCGAACGTCTGCTTCGGCGGTGAGGACGGGCGGACGCTCTACATCGTGGCCTCGACCAGTCTCTACCGGATCCGGACCACCGTCACCGACGCGGTCCAGCAGCGTCGCCGGGGCTAAGGCCCAGGTCCCGACCGCTACCGGGCCTCGGCCAGGAACTCCGGCGGCACGCGGAGGTGCTGCGGTCCGATCCGGCTGACGTCGGTCTCGCCGAGCAGGATCAAGGTCTCGCGCAGCTCCGCGGTCAGCAGGTCGATCACCTTGGTCACGCCGCGTTCGCCCGCGGCAGCCAGGCCGTAAACCCAGGGGCGTCCGATCGCCGCCGCGGTGGCGCCCAGCCCCAGCATCTTGATCACGTCCGCTCCGGTCCGGACGCCGCTGTCAGCGATGACCTCCATGCCGTCGGCCGCCTCCACCAGCGGCGCGAGGACCGAGACGGTGCTGGGCAGGCTGTCGAGCTGTCGGCCGCCGTGGTTGCTCACCCAGACGGCGTCGGCTCCGACCCGCCGGGCCTGCTCGACGTCGGTTCTAGAGGTGATGCCCTTGACCACCAGCGGTCCGTCCCACGTCCGCCGCAGCCACGCGACGTCCTCCCAGCTGGCCTTCAGGTTCACCAGCTCGGTGTTGATGTAGGCCTGGTGCGACATCGCGCTCGAGCCCTCGGCCACGCCGACCAGGTTGCGGAACCCGATGGTCGGCCCGGTCATCAGGCTGGCGAACCAGGCCGGGTGCCGCACCGCCCCGAGCGCGTTGCGGAGCGTCACCTGCGGTGGGATCGACATCCCGTTGCGCTGGTCGCGGGACCGCTTGCCGTTGACCGCCACGTCGATGGTCACCACCAGGGTGGTGCAGCCGGCCGCCCGGGCCCGGTTGACCAGTCCGGTGACGATCTCGCGGCTGCGCCACATGTAGAGCTGGAACCACAGCGGCCCCGTGGCCTGCTCCGCGATCTCCTCGATCGACCAGCTCGACGCCGTGCTGATCGTGTAGGTCAGCCCGGCCCGGCCGGCGGCGCGGACCGCGCTCAGCTCGCCGTCGCGGCCGACCACCCGCATCGACCCGCAGGGTGCCAGCACCAGAGGCATCGGCGCGGGCTGGCCCAGGACGGTGGTCTCCAGCTTGACCGTGGACACGTCGCGCAGGGAGGAAGGGACGAACCGCACCCGCTCCAGGTCGGCCGTGTTGGCACGCAGCGTGATCTCCGCGTCAGCGCCGCCGTCCACGAAGTCGAAGGCCATCCGGGGCAGCTTGCGCCTCGCCAGCAGCCGCACGTCGGCCACGGTGGGCGCGTACGCCAGGGGGTCAACGGTGACCCCACCCGCGACGAGCATCTTGGCGAGATCGACGACGGCGCTCGGGCGCAGGCTCACGGGGTCTTCCTCTGCGGTGAGGTCCGGCGAAGAGCCGGGCCGGAGCGGGTGACGAGAATCGAACTCGCGTAGCCAGTTTGGAAGACTGGGGCTCTACCATTGAGCTACACCCGCAGGTTGTGCGGCACGAAACTACACGCGGAGAAGCTGGTCGCGCGAGTCGGGGCGACAGGACTCGAACCTGCGATCTTCTGCTCCCAAAGCAGACGCGCTAGCCACTACGCTACGCCCCGCGAACACCGCCGCTACGGTGACGACTCACCACTCTAGTGCTGAACCGCCGCTACGAGGTGCCGGCGGGGGCTCGATGAGCGCGCTTTTGGCCCGGCCGTGGGGACCGCTCTAGGATGGACGGTGCTCGTCACGAGCCATGCCTTGAAGGCGCCGCCAGACGCGCCATCGGCAGAACTGCGATTCCAGGAGTTGAAAGAGTGCCCAGCACCGTCGAGCAGCTGAGCCCCACGCGGGTCAAGATCACGGTGGAGGTCCCGTTCACCGACCTCAAGCCCAGCATGGACAAGGCCTACGCCGAGATCGCGAAGACGGTCAACATCCCCGGCTTCCGCCGCGGCAAGGTGCCCCCCATGGTGATCGACCAGCGCTTCGGACGGGGCACCGTCATCCAGGAGGCGTTCAACGACTCCTGGATGCGCTTCTACGGCGCTGCCGTGGCCGAGAACTCGCTGGCCCCGCTGGCCCAGCCCGACGTCGAGGTGACCAAGCTCGAGGACGGCGACAAGATCGAGTTCACCGCCGAGGTCGACGTGCGTCCCGACTTCGACCTGCCGGACTTCACCGCCCTCACGGCCACGGTCGACGCCCTGGACGTCTCCGACGCCCTGGTGGACGGGCAGATCGACGTGCTGCGGAACCGGTTCGGTTCGCGTGAGGTCGTCGAGCGCGCGGCGGGCGACGGCGACGTCCTCTCCATCAACCTGGTGGCCAGCAAGGACGGCGAGGCGCTGCCCGACGCCACCGCCGAGGACCTCGAGTACACCGTCGGCTCCGGCCAGATGCTGGACGGGCTGGACGAGGCGGTCACCGGTCTGTCGGCCGGCGAGTCGACCACCTTCACCTCCACCCTCGTCGGCGGCCCGCTGAAGGACGAGCAGGCCGAGATCGAGGTGACGGTCACCAAGGTGCAGGCCGCCGAGCTGCCTGAGGCCGACGACGAGTTCGCCCAGCTGGCCTCGGAGTTCGACACCATCGGCGAGCTGCGGGCGAGCATCCGCGAGCGGCTCACCTCGATGGCGCGGCTGGAGCAGGCCGGCCTGGCCCGCGACGCCGTCCTCGAGGAGCTGATCAGCCAGCTCGACATCGCGGTGCCGGAGAACATCTTGGCGTCCGAGCTCGAGGCCCGTACCACCCAGATCACCACCCAGCTCGGCCAGGCCCAGCTGAGCCTCGAGGAGTACCTGAGCGAGGCCGAGGAGGGCCAGAGCGAGGAAGAGTTCTGGGCCGACGTCGAGCTGCGTTCCACCCAGGCCCTCAAGGCCCAGATGATCCTGGACAAGGTGGCCGACGAGCACCAGGTCGGCATCGACCAGAACGACCTGACGCAGCACATCATCCGCAAGGCGTCCCAGGACAACGTCCCGCCGCAGCAGGTGGCCGACCACCTCCAGGAGCACCCGCACCACATCGACGAGTACATGACGGAGATCCGCCGCGGGAAGTCCCTCGCGCTGATCGTCGAGTCCGCCACGGTGACCGACTCCAACGGTGAGCGCGTCGAGCTCGCGAAGCTGCGCGAGGACGGGACCATCGGCGACGACGAGGTCGAGGAGATCGAGGGCGAGACCGCCGAGGCGCCGACCGCCGAGATCGAGCAGGAGCGCGAGGCTCCCGACCACAGCTGACCGCCCCATGCCCGAGTCTGCCGGCAGAACCCCCCGTCTGAGACGGGGGGTTCTGCTGTTTTCAGCATGCTTTCAGGTCGGCTCGAGGGCTCGAGCGAAGCCTGCGGAAATCCTGAGGGAACGCCGATCCGGCGCCGATCGCGGGCGGAGGTGCGCCGACCATAGTTCCTCTTGTCAGGCAGGGCAGGGGGAGCCAGCCGGACAGCAGCTCCGGGAAACCGGTAGCAGCACCCAGATCAGGGGGAGGGTGCGGCAACCGGGAGCAGGAGTGGGTACGAACGGCTCAGATCAGGGGGAGAGCCGCTCGCCCGGACGAAGCAGTGGGGGATGGCGCGGCAACCCAGATCAGGGGGAGTGTTGCCCGCCGGCCCCCTCTTCAGATGTCCGACGACGGCGCTGCGCCGACAGCGAACAACGCCCCGCAGCACCTCGCAGTGTCAGTCCTGCGGGGTAGGTTCGTCCACGTGAACGCAACCTCTGGGTATCCCCGATCGGCGGGCGTCGCCCTGCCCCGCGCAGCGAGCCGGAACGGTATCGGGCTCGACGACAACGTGTACCAGGCCCTGCTGCAGAACCGCATCATCTTCCTCGGCTCGGAGGTCCGGGACGAGAACGCGAACGCGATCTGCGCACAGATGCTGCTGCTGAACGCGGAGGACCCGCACCGCGACATCTTCCTCTACATCAACTCCCCGGGCGGCTCGGTCGACTCGGGCATGGCGATCTACGACACCATGAACTGGATCTCCAACGACGTCGCCACCGTGGCCATGGGCCTCGCGGCGTCGATGGGACAGTTCCTGCTCTGCGCCGGCACCAAGGGCAAGCGCTACGCCCTGCCGCACAGCCGGATCATGATGCACCAGCCGTCCGGCGGACTCGGTGGCACGGCCAGCGACATCCGCATCCAGGCCGAGCAGTCCCTGCACATCAAGGCCGTCATGCAGAAGCTGATCGCCGAGCACACCGGCCAGACGCTCGAGCAGATCGAGGCCGACTCCGACCGCGACCGGTGGTTCACCGCCGAGGACGCGCTCCGCTACGGCCAGATCGACCACGTCTACGCCTCCGCGGCGCAGATTCCCGCCAGCCAGGCCGAAGCGCCCAACCAGTGATCCCCTCGACCAGTGAGAAAGGGCGGATCCCTGTGAGCGCCTTCGCCAGCCCGTTCGGCCGCACCGCCGTCCCCACCGCCGAGGGCCAGCCCTTCGCGCCGACGATGGACTACTACATCCCGCAGTGGGAGGAGCGCACCTCCTACGGGATGCGACGCATTGACCCCTACACCAAGCTGTTCGAGGACCGCATCATCTTCCTCGGCACCCCGATCTCGGACGAGATCGCCAACGCGGTGATGGCCCAGCTGCTGTGCCTGCAGCAGATGGACGCTGACCGTGACATCGAGATCTACATCAACTCCCCGGGTGGGTCGTTCACCGCCCTGACCGCGATCTACGACACGATGCGCTACATCAAGCCAGACGTGCGCACCGTCTGCCTTGGCCAGGCCGCCTCGGCTGCCGCCGTGATCCTCGCCGCCGGCACCAAGGGCAAGCGCCTGGCCCTGCCGAACAGCCGGATCCTGATCCACCAGCCGGCGACCGAGGGTGGCTACGGTCAGTCCTCCGACATCGAGATCCAGGCCCGCGAGATCCTGCGGATCCGGTCGCTGATGGAGGACATGCTCGCGACCGACACCGGCAAGACGGCCGATGAGGTCAGTAAGGACATCGAGCGCGACAAGTACCTGACGGCCGACCAGGCTCTCGAGTACGGCATCATCGACGAGATCTTGACCTCGTTGAAGGCAGTGGACGCCTGAGCCCAGCGGCTCTGACCCGGCGGCCGATGTGCTGCACATCGCCGTCGGGCCGGGTTAACCTGGGCGCTCGACCCCAACGTCGGGCAAGCCCCCGATCTAGGCAGTAGGAGAGGAAGCGGCGTGGCTCGCATCGGAGAGAGCGGTGACCTGCTCAAGTGCTCGTTCTGCGGTAAGAGCCAGAAGCAGGTCAAGAAGCTCATCGCCGGACCTGGGGTCTATATCTGCGACGAGTGCATCGACCTCTGCAACGAGATCATCGAGGAGGAGTTCTCCGAGGGGACCGAGGTCGGTCTGCTCGAGGAGCTGCCCAAGCCGCACCAGATCCGTCAGTTCCTCGACGGGTACGTGATCGGCCAGGGCAACGCCAAGAAGGCTCTCGCCGTCGCTGTCTACAACCACTACAAGCGGGTCCAGTCGCAGGCGTCCAACCCGGCCCGTCGCGCCGAGGACGACGGCGTCGAGCTCGGCAAGTCGAACATCTTGCTGATCGGGCCCACCGGGTGCGGCAAGACCTACCTGGCCCAGACGCTGGCCAAGATGCTCAACGTGCCCTTCGCGATCGCTGACGCCACTGCGCTGACCGAGGCGGGCTACGTCGGCGAGGACGTCGAGAACATCCTGCTCAAGCTGATCCAGGCCGCCGACTTCGACGTGAAGAAGGCCGAGACCGGCATCATCTACATCGACGAGGTCGACAAGATCGCCCGCAAGAGCGAAAACCCGTCGATCACCCGCGACGTCTCCGGCGAGGGCGTGCAGCAGGCGCTGCTGAAGATCCTCGAGGGGACCTCGGCGTCGGTGCCGCCCCAAGGTGGCCGCAAGCACCCGCACCAGGACTTCATCCAGATCGACACCACCAACGTGCTCTTCATCGTGGGCGGGGCGTTCGCCGGTCTGGAGCACATCATCGGCTCCCGCGTGGGCAAGCGGCCGCTCGGGTTCAACAACGACTCGGCGCTGCGCCGGCCGGAGGCTGAGGACCCGTTTGCCGACGTCCGGCCCGAGGACCTGGTCAAGTTCGGCCTGATCCCGGAGTTCATCGGCCGGCTGCCGATGATCTCCTCGGTCAGCCCACTCGACCGGGACGCGTTGATCCGGATCCTGGTCGAGCCGCGGAACGCGCTGATCAAGCAGTTCAAGAAGCTCTTCGAGCTGGACGGCGTCGAGCTCGAGTTCTCCGACGACGCCATCGAGGCCATCGCCGATCTGGCCCTGCTGCGCGGCACCGGTGCCCGCGGGCTGCGGGCGATCCTCGAAGAGGTGCTGCTGAACGTCATGTACGACGTCCCCAGCAGTGATGACGTCGCCCAGGTCATCATCACCGCCGAGGTCGTCAAGGACGCGGCCCTGCCGACGCTCGTTCCGCGCGAGAAGCTGGCCAAGCGGGAGCGTCGAGAGAAGTCCGCCTGACCCGGCCAGACGTCGGTCAGCGCGCGAGGCGCTTGGCGGCAGCCGGGAGCGTCCGGAACATCGGGTGCAGCAACAGCTCGGTCGGGTCGTTGGGTACGTACGACCAGTTGTTGTCCTGCCCGTGGCTGGTCATCGTCAGCACCAGCAGGCGGCGTCCGTAGCGCACCGTCCCCGTCGCCTCGAAGGTCCAGCTGTTCGGGTCGGCGTCGACGTCCACCATGGTCTGGTAGCCCATCTCGGTGAACCGGGCCGACCCGGTCGTCGTCTTCACCCGCCGCGACGGTGAGGCGGCACCGACCTGCAGATAGCCGTCAGCAGCTGTCAGCGTGCCCTCGCACGTCGCGAGCGCCCGGGTCACGGCCCGCTCTGCCGCTGAGGCGTGGGCCGCGGTGTCGAACTGCGTCAGGACCGCCGCGGCCCAGTCACCCTCGCTCTCCCGTAGCGAAAAGCTGCGCTCCCAGGTACGCGCAGCCGCTCCCCGGTAGTCGTTGACCGGCCGGGTGGTGCTCTGCGTGGTGCTGCTGGGCTCCGGCCCGATGCTGGTCCCCTCAGATCTCCAGTCCCCGATCTCGTGCCAGGCCATCGTCGCCGAGGCCGGCAGGTTCCGGGTGCCGGCCTGCGTGCGGGTCCGCCCTCGTGCTCAGCCGTTGACCGCCGCAGCCAGGGCGGCGAGCGAGTCCTCCAGCTGCGACTCACTCACCAGGGGAAAGGAGATCTTCTTGAGCAGCTCCTTGTCGGTGACCTTCGACCAGTCGTAGGTCAGCGACACCTCGGTCGTGTCCGAGCCGGCGGACTTGAGCTCGTACAGCCACTCCCATCCAGGAGGCTCGGTCCCGGCCGGAGCGGTCTTCCAGGCGATCAGGGTGTTCGGCTGGAAGCCGGACACGTGGTTGTCCACCTGGTACTCCCCGCCCATGTGCGGGCCTTCCATGTCCATCTGGAAGGTGTCACCGACGGCGCTGATGCGCTGCGGCTTGACCGCCGCGCGGATGAACCCGGAGCCGTCGAAGTCCTTGTGGCGATCCGGGTTGCTGAGCAGGTCGAAGATGTCGGCGGCGGGAGCGTTGATCGTGCGGATGACCGTCTGCGTTGTCGTCATGGGCCCATTGTCGCTGAGGGCAGGGAACCGTAGGTCCACCGGGGGAGCCGGCGATGGAGCGCCCAGGCGAAGACGGCGAGGGCCACGGCTGACGGCCAGATGCCGATCCGCTCGAGCAGCCCGCCCCACGCCGGGTCCAGCCGGACGGTCAACAGCAGCGAGGCCACGGTGCTGAGCACGCCGACGCCCACCCAGAGCCGGGCGCCGCGCCAGCCGTGGCGGCCGAGCAGGCGGGCGGTGGTCGCGACCGCCGCGCCGCCGAGCAGCACCGCCGGTGTGCTGAGCAGGTAGTGCAGCTCCGCGTCGACGTCCAGCGGGACCAGTGCGGTGGCCACGCCGCTCGCGGCGTACACCGTCCAGAGCGAGATCGGCAGCCGGGCGAGCCTTCCGTCGGGTCGACGTAGCAGTAGCCACGCCCCGAGCAACGTGGTCAGTCCGCCGACGGCGAAGGAGACGTTGACCAGCGCATGCAGCGGTGAGCAGACCGCGACGTCGAGGCCGGGGTAGCGGACCGTGGTGCAGGAGCGCGCGCCGAGGTCGCTGATCGTGTTGTCCAGCCAGCTGTACGGGGCCCGCACCGCGGCGACGGCTACGACCTCGACCACCAGGCTCAACGGTTGGATCGCCCAGCACAGCAGGGCCAGGGCTCGGACGCGAGAGGAGGGGACAGCGCTCGACACCGGTCCATGATCGACCATCACAGGGCCGACTTCGGAGTGCCTGCCGATGGCGTCCGGGAAGAATTGGAGCCGCCACACCCTTGACCATGAGGTGAAGAGCATCGTCTACCGGACCACCGGCGACCCATCCGTCCTCGAGCTCGTCGAGCGTCCCGTACCCCAGCCCGGCCCCGGTGAGGTGCGGGTCAGCCTGGCCGTTTCCGGGGTCAACCCGACCGACTGGAAGTCCCGCCGCGGCAGCAAGCCCGGTGACTACCTGGCCTTCGCCGAGGTGACGCCCAACCAGGACGGCGCGGGCACCGTCGACGCCATCAGCCCCGAAGCCGCCGAGCTGAACCCTCGGCTCGAGGTGGGCGACCCGGTCTGGATCTTCCTCGCACAGCACAAGCGCCCGGCTGGGACAGCGAGTGAATACGTCACCGTGCCGGTCGAGCACGTCGTCGCCCTGCCCACCGGGATCTCGTTCGACGTGGGCGCCTCCCTCGGCGTACCGGCGATGACCGCGCACCGTGCGCTGACCGTCTCCGAGCAGGGTCCGTCCCGGCTGTCCCCGGGTGCGCTGCACGGCCGTACGGTCCTGGTGGCCGGTGGCGCGGGCGCCGTCGGCCATGCGGCGATCCAGCTGGCCCGCTGGGCCGGGGCCACCGTCGTCACCACGGTGAGCAGCGACGCCAAGGCCGCGCTGGTCCGCGCCGCCGGCGCCCACCACGTGGTCAACTACCGCGAGGGCGACACCGCCGCCGCGGTCCTCGCCGTCGCACCTGACGGGATCGACATCGTGGTCGAGGTCGCCCCCGGCCCCAACGCCGAGCTCGACCTCGCGGTGCTCGCGAACCACGGAACGGTCGCCGTCTACGCCAACAACGGCGGCGACGCGGTGAGCTTCGACGTCCGGCCCTTCTTCGCCCGCAACCTCCGGGTCCAGGGCCTGCTGCTCTACACCGTCGGCGAGGACGCTCTCCAGGTGGCGGCTGAGGACATCACCGCCGCACTTCGCGACGGTGTGCTCGGTGTCGGCGAGGAGCACGGCCTGCCGCTGACCCGCTTCCCGCTGGAGCGCACCGCTGAGGCGCACGCCGCCGTCGAGGACGACACGGTCGGGAAGGTGCTCATCGACATCGCCTGACCCATCGCGCACCGACCTATCGCGGCCTGACCCATCGCGCCTGGCCTGTCGCGGGCCGTCCCCCCCGGGTCAGGAGGCCAGCGTCACCTCGACCGAGAGCGCTCCGGCGGCCTCGACCCAGGCGACGTCCCCGCTGATCCGGCCCACGGCGCGCAGGTCGGCCTCGACCAGCCGCAGCCGGTCGAGCGTGTCGCTCGGACCGGAGAAGGTGGCGGCCGCCACCTCGGTGCGCATCGAGACCTTGGCCTGAGACTTCGCTCCGCGGATCTCGACCAGGGCGGCGGCCACGGCAGCGATCAGCGCCGGGTCGCCGTCCGACGTGAGCTCGGCCGGCGTCGGCCAGGCGGCGGTGTGGATCGAGCCCTGCCGCCACCAGGACCAGACCTCCTCCGTCACGAACGGCATGATCGGGGCAAGCAGCCGCAGCATCACGTCGAGGGCGGCGCCCAGGGTCGCCTGCGCGGACTTCACGGCCGGGTCGGACGCGTCGCCGTAGGCACGCTCCTTGACCAGCTCGAGGTAGTCGTCGCAGAACTGCCAGAAGAAGCGCTCGCTCACCTCGAGCGCGCCGGTGTAGTCGAAGGCCTCGAAGGCGGACGTCGCCTCGCGGACCACGTCACCGAGCGCGGCCAGCAGGGCCAGGTCGACCGGCTCGGTGACGGCCGCCGGGTCGGTGGCGGAGGTGATGCCGAGCACGAACTTGCTCGCGTTCAGCACCTTGGTGGCCAGCCGGCGGCCCACCTTCATCTCGCGCTCGTCGAAGGGTGAGTCCATCCCGGGCCGCGCCTTGGCGGCGCGCCACCGCACGGCGTCGGAGCCGTAGCGGGCCAGGATGTCGCTGGGCACCACCACATTGCCCTGGGACTTGCTCATCTTCTTGCGGTCCGCGTCCATCACGAAGCCGGAGATCATCGAGCGCCGCCACGGCAGCGAGTGGTTCTCATAGTGCGCGCGGATCACCCGGGAGAACAGCCAGGTCCGGATGATCTCGTGGGCGTGAGTGTTCAGGTCCATCGGGAAGGTCAGCTCGAACAGCTCGGCGTCCCGCTCCCAGCCGCACACGATCTGCGGGCTGAGCGAGGACGTCGCCCAGGTGTCCATCACGTCCGGGTCGGCCACGAAGCCACCGGGCACGCCACGCTGCTCGGCGGTGAAGCCGGCCGGCACGTCGGAGCTGGGGTCGACCGGCAGCTGCGCCTCCGCCGGCACCAGCGGGCGTGTGTAGTCAGGCTCGCCGGCGTCGTCCAGGACGTACCAGACGGGGAAGGGCACGCCGAAGAAGCGCTGCCGCGAGATCAGCCAGTCACCGTTCAGCCCGCCCACCCAGTTGTCGTAGCGGTACTTCATGTGCTGCGGCACCCACGCCAGCTGGTCGCCCCGGGCCAGCATCTCGGCCTTGAGGCCCGCGTCGCGCCCGCCGTTGCGGATGTACCACTGGCGGGTGGAGACGATCTCGAGCGGCTTGTCGCCCTTCTCGTAGAAGTTCGCCTTGCGCTGGGTGGGTTTGGGCTCACCGTCCAGGTCGCCGGAGGCGCGCAGCGCGGCCACCACCTTCTCCCGGGCCGAGAACGTGGTGAGGCCGGCCAGCTCGGTCCAGTCGACACTCTCGGGCAGCCACTCGGGCTTGTCGCGCAGGATCCGGCCGTCGCGGCCGATGATCACCCGCGCGGGCAGCTGCAGCTCGCGCCACCAGGTGACGTCGGTCAGGTCGCCGAAGGTGCAGCACATGACCAGGCCCGAGCCCTTGTCGATCTCGGCGGCCGGGTGCGCGAGCACCGGCAGCTCCACCCCGTACACCGGCGAGGTCACGGTGCCACCGATGAGGCCGGCGTAGCGCTCGTCGTCGGGGTGCGCGATCAGGGCCACGCAGGCCGGGATCAGCTCCGGCCGCGTGGTCTCGATGTGCACCGGACCGGACCCCTCTGAGGAGGAGGGCGGGTGGAACGCCACCCGGTGGTAGGCGCCCGGGTAGTCCCGGGCCTCCAGCTCGGCCTGGGCGACCGCGGTCTGGAAGGTCACGTCCCACAGGGTCGGCGCCTCGGACAGGTACGCCTCCCCGCGGGCCACGTTGCGCAGGAACGCCTTCTGAGCGACGCCCACGGAGTCGTCGGAGATCGTCGTGTAGAGGGAGGACCAGTCCACGCTCAGCCCGACACGGCGCCACAGGTCCTCGAAGGTGCGCTCGTCCACATGGGTGAGCTCGTGGCAGAGCTCGACGAAGTTCCGTCGGCTGACCGGCAGCTGACGCTTGGCGTCCGGCTTGCTGGGCGGCGCGAAGTCCGGGTCGTAGGGGACGGACGGGTCGCAGCGCACCCCGTAGAAGTTCTGCACCCGGCGCTCGGTGGGCAGGCCGTTGTCGTCCCAGCCGATCGGGTAGAACACGTGCTTGCCCGTCATCCGCTGGTATCGGGCGATCAGGTCGGTGTGGGTGTAGGAGAACACGTGCCCCACGTGCAGCGAGCCGGAGACGGTCGGCGGCGGGGTGTCGATGCTGAACACCTCGGACCGCGAGGACGGCCTGACGAACGCGTAGGTGCCGTCGGTGCGCCAGCGGTCGAGCCACTTGTCTTCCAGGCCCTCCAGGGCCGCGGCCTCGGGGACCCGGACGGCGTCGCCCGTCCGGGCGTCGGCTCGTCGGTCCGGGTCTGTGGAGGGGGCAGTGGTGGTCACGATCGACAATCCTAGGAGACCGCGACGACCGGCTTGCCCGGTCTGACCCGCCTGACCAGGACTACGTCCGCGATCTTCACGGGTAGTCGCGTAAGAATCGCCCACGTTGATCGGTAGGTCAGCACCTTGATGCTGTGCTCGCGAGATGCCAAGACTCCGGCTACGGCTCGAGGGGATAGATGAGCAGCGTCGAGGTGGCGTGCGCGAGCAGCTTCTCGGCGGCGTCGGTCAGCCGCGCCTCCGCCAGTGCGGTCCGCCGGCCCTGCGACAGCACCGTGCCGACGCAGCGGATCCTGCCGGTCGCCGCCGTGACGGGCCGGGTGTAGGTCACGTTGAGCGACGTGGTGGTGTAGCCGAGGCCGGCCGGCAGGTTGCTGTGCAGCGCACACCCGGTCGCGCTGTCCAATAAGGTGGCGAGCCCCCCTCCGTGCACCGTGCCGAGCGGGTTCTCGTTGAACTCCGCCGGGTCCATGGCGAAGACCGCCCGGCCCTCCGAGACCGCCTCCAGCTCGAAGCCCGGCGTGTACGAGACCGGCGGCCCCGGCAGGTCGTGGCCCAACAGGCGCAGCAGCTCGAGCCCGGTCGAGGCGGGATGCTGGGTGAGCGGTCGCGGGTCGTGCCAGCCGTACGTCCGCGTGCGGTCCGGCCTCTCGTCGTGGTCGGTCTCAGACAGGGACGGCTCCCTTCGGGTTGCGGACGAGCGACACGTCATCCTGCTCGAGCACCCGGCCGTCCGAGCTGACGAACCGCAGCGTGACCGGCTGCTGGGTCGCGGACTCCAGAACGGTCGAGGCCGGCCCGCCGGGCGCCGGGCGGTGCCGGTCCCCCCAGCCGTTGAGGGCGGCGAGGACGACCCGCAGGTCCTCACCGGCCGGCGTCAGGACGTACTCCTCGCGCTCGCGGCTCCCGTCGACCCGATAGGGCCGACGTTCCAACACCCCGGACGTGACGAGGGTGCTGAGCCGGTCGGCGAGCACGTCGGGGGCCACGCCGAGAGTCTTCCGGAACTCCGAGAAGCGCGTCCGCCCCCAGAACGCCTCCCGCACGATGAGCAGAGTCCACTTCTCGCCGATCACCTCCAGGCTCCGGGCGATGGAGCAGCGGGCTTCCTTCCCGAGCGTCTTGGCCATGCACCCATGGTAGGTGGAGTCGATTGGGAATACCTACCCAGGTTACCCGGTTGAGCCGGGCAAGCCGGACCGCGTGCCCGTGGCCTGACACCGCGCTCGATAGGACGACGACCATGTCTCGACAAGAGCACGACGCGGCGGTGCAGACCGTGCCGCAGACCCGACCGAGGACCACGCTCGGACGCCAGGCCAGCTTCTGGACGGCGGCGGGGGTCGCCGCGCTCGCCCTCTGGACGAGCGCCGCACCGAGCGTCAGCTACCCGTTGTACGCAGCCGAGTGGCACCTGACCCCGGCCGCCACCAATGCCATCTTCGCCGTGTACCCGATCGCGCTGGTGGTGGTGCTGATCGTCTTCGGGGACCTGTCCGACCACATCGGCCGTCGCGCCTCCATCGTGCTGGGACTGGCGGCCATGCTTGTCGGGGTGCTGCTGTTCGCGGTGGCCCCGACCGTCGGCTGGGTCTACGCCGGCCGGGCCTTCATGGGGCTTGGCGTGGGCCTGTCGCTCAGTCCCGCCTCCGCCGCCATGGTCGACTTCAGCGCTCCGGGGCAGGTGGCGCGGGCCAGCTCGATCACCACCGCTGCGACGGCCACCGGCCTGGCGCTGGCCACCCTGGCCGGCGGCGCCCTGGTGCAGTACGCGCCGGCCCCGATGTACCTGAACTACTGGCTGCTGGCCGTCGTCGTCACTGCGGTCCTGGTGCTGGCCTGGTTCCTCCCGCGGCACGTGGCGAACGAGAACAACGCACCGTGGCGGTTGCGGGGGCTGACGATCCCGCGCGGGCTCCGTGGCGTCTTCGCGACGGCGGCCCTCGCCGTCACCGCGGCCTACACGATCGGGTCGGTGGTGCTGGCGATGGGCGCGCAGATCGCCCGTCAGCTGGTCGGCTCGGACAACGTCCTGGTCACCGGAGCCATGCTCTCGGTCTCGGCCATCGTCATCGGCGTCGTGGCCGTCGTCTCCCGGCGGCTGCCCTCGCGGATCCTGATCGGCGGGGGGACCGTGGCCTCCATCGTCGGGCTCGGCTTGTTGATCCTGTCGGCCGCCGGCCACTCGCTGCCCCTCTTCCTGGCGGCGTCGGCGCTGACCGGGGCCGGGTACAGCCTGAACTTCCTCGGGGGGCTCACCCTCGTCAACACCTTCGCCCCGGCGCGACACCGCGCCGGGATGCTGTCCTCGGTCTTCGTCGTCGCCTACCTGATGCAGGGCGCCGCCGCCCTGCTGCTCGGGGCCGCCGCCACCTCCTCGGGCCTGCAGGTGGCCCTCGACCTCGGCTCCCCGGCGATCGGTGTCATCTGCGTGGCCGCGCTGGTCCTCGTCCTCACCCTCGCACGACCCAGCCGGGTCGTCGTCCCGCAAGAAGCCGCTCAGAAGGAGCACATCTCATGACCACGCACCAGCACCCCGCCATCTCCGGTGCCGCCGTCCTCGTCACCGGGGCCAACGGCGGCCTGGGTCAGGAGTTCGTCGCGCAGCTGCTGCAGCGCGGCGCCGTCAAGGTCTACGCCACGGCTCGTTCGCCCCGCAGCTGGGAGGACCCGCGCGTGGTGGGTCTCGTCCTCGACGTGACCGACGAGGGCTCCATCGCCAGCGCCGCCGAGGCCGCCGGCGACACCAGCATCGTGATCAACAACGCCGGCATCTCCGCGCCGGCGCCCATCGCCACCGGCGAGACCCAGGTGCTGCGCGAGATCTTCGAGACCAACTTCTTCGGGGCGATCGGGGTGTCCCGCGCGTTCGCCCCGGTGCTCGCCGCCAACGGCGGTGGAGCCCTGGTCAACGTCCAGTCCGTGCTCAGCTGGATCGGCCTGGCCGGCGCCTACAGCGCGTCCAAGGCGGCCTTCTGGTCGGCCACCAATTCGCTGCGCCTCGAGCTCGCCCCGCAGGGGACCCACGTCCTCAGCGTGCACTTCGGCTACACCGACACGCCCATGACGCGGCTGGTCGATGCTCCCAAGAACGACCCGGCCGACATCGTCCGCGCCACCCTCGACGGGCTCGAGGCCGGTGATTTCGAGGTGCTGGCCGACGACCTGGCCGTGACGGTCAAGTCGAAGCTCTCCGGTTCGGTGGGTGGGCTCTACCCGGGTCTGGCCGCCTGACTGCTCCGGCGGCCTGCAGCCCGGGGTCGGCTCACCGTGGCCGGGATCGATCCGGCCCTAGACTGGATCGGACATGCCTGCTCCTCAGACTGACGCCGACTCCCTGACCCACGCCCAGATCGTGGCCACGCTCACCCAGCGTTGGCCCGAGCACCGCATCGCCCCCAGCCTGGGCCGGATCCGGGCGCTGACCGGCTTGCTCGGCGACCCGCAGCAGGCGTTCCCGGTCATCCACGTCACGGGCACCAACGGCAAGGGCAGCACCGCCGCGATGATCGAGTCGCTGCTGCGGGCGACCGGGCTGCGGACGGGCCGCTTCACCAGCCCGCACGTCACCAGCGTCAACGAGCGGATCACGATCGACGGCCAGTCGATCACCGACGAGCGCTTCGACGAGACCTGGCGCGAGATCGAGCCGCTGGTGGCCCTGGTCGACGAGCAGCAGATCGACGGCGTGTCCATGACCTTCTTCGAGATCATCACCGCGATGGCCTTCGCGGCCTTCGCCGACGCACCCGTCGACGTCGCCGTGCTCGAGGTCGGGCTCGGCGGCACCTGGGACGCCACCAACGTGGCCGACGCCGACGTCGCCGTGGTCACCCCCATCGACCTCGACCACACCCACCTGCTCGGTCAACACGATCGCGGAGATCGCGACCGAGAAGGCCGGCATCATCAAGCCCGGCGCGCAGGCGATCCTCGCGGGCCAGAGCCTGGAGGCTGCGCAGGTGCTGCTGGCCCGCTGTGCCGAGGTCGGCGCCCTGCCGCAGCGGGAGGGCCTCGACTTCGGGGTGCTGGGTCGGCAGCTCGCCGTCGGCGGGCAGGTCCTGCGGCTGAACGGCGCCGAGGGTCCCGTCGACGACATCTTCCTGCCGCTCTACGGAGCGCACCAGGCGGCCAACGCCGCTCAGGCCCTGGCGGCCGTCGAGGCGTTCCTCGGGCTCAAGGCGGTCAACCCGGACGTGGTCCGCGAGGGCTTCGCCGCCGTCCACTTCCCCGGCCGGCTCGAGGTGGTGCGGAGCGGGCCGACCGTGGTGCTCGACGCCGCCCACAACCCGCACGGCGCCCGCGCCACCGCCGCTGCGGTCACCGAGGCGTTCGGCTTCACCCCGTTGGTCGGTGTCGTGGCCGTGATGGCCGACAAGGACGCCCGCGGGCTGCTCGAGGTCTTTGAGGAGACCATGAGCTCGATCGTCGTGACCGCGGTGGCCTCCACCAGCCGGGGAATGCCCGCCGACGCGTTGGGGGTGCTCGCCGCCGAGGTGTTCGGCGCCGAGCGCGTGACGGTGGCTCCGCGGCTCGACGACGCCCTGGAGGCTGCGGTCGCCCAGGCCGAGGCCGACGGTGCCGGCTCGCCCGGCGTCCTCGTCACCGGCTCGGTCGTGCTGGTCGGCGAGGCCCGCGCGCTCCTGGTCACCGACCAGCCGGCCGAGCGCTCAGCCTCCTCGGCCGACCCTGACGACGACTGGGACCGCGAGCTCGTCGAGGACGCCGACGAGGCCGAGGATGACGACCCGTACGGCGGCTTCGGGCCGCAGGCGGGCCGGCGATGAGGCTCAGCGCCAAGAACCCGATGCGGGTGGTCCTGCTGACGGTGCTGCTGTCGGAGGTCTTGATCTTCGCGCTCGCGATCCCGGTGATGGTGCTGGTCTCGGACGTTCCCGCCGGCCGTGCGCTGATCTTCGCCGGTGGCGCAGCCTTGTTGGCGCTGGTCGCCAGCGCGATGATGCGTCGGCCGGTCGGTTACCCGCTCGGCTGGCTGACGCAGGTCGCCGCAGTGGCGCTGGGGCTGCTGACACCCACCATGTACGTGATCGGCGCGCTCTTCCTCGCGCTCTGGCTGGTCACCTTCCTGCTCGGCCGCCGGCTGGACGAGATGGCAGCGGCACGGTCCGAGACGCCGAGCGGTCCCGATAAGGTCGGCCCATGACTGCCATGCCCGATGTCCCCACCATGCGCTCGTTCGTCCTGATCAAGCCGGACGCCGTCCGACGCGGCCTGGTCGGGGAGGTGTTGAGCCGTTTCGAGAGCAAGGGCCTGACCGTGGTCGCGATGGAGCTGCGCCAGGTCACCGA
This sequence comes from uncultured Actinomycetota bacterium, assembly GCA_963727215.1. GTDB lineage: Bacteria > Actinomycetota > Actinomycetes > Propionibacteriales > Propionibacteriaceae > Microlunatus. The sequence continues at coordinate 38,964 of CAVSFR010000006.1, read as the reverse complement.
GGAGCTCGCCGACACCCACTACGCCGAGCACCTGGAGCGCCCGTTCTACCCGCCGCTGCGTCGGTTCATCACCTCCGGCCCCTCGGTCGCCCTGGTGCTGGAGGGCGACGAGGCGATTGAGGTCGTGCGTGCGCTCAACGGCGCCACCGATGGCCGCAAGGCCGCCCCCGGTACCATCCGGGGCGACCTGTCGCTGTCCAACCGCGAGAACCTGGTTCACGGATCGGACTCGCCGGAGTCGGCGGCGCGCGAGATCGCCCTCTGGTTCCCCGAGCTCGGCTGACCAGCCCGCTGATGCGCAGGCCCGGATGAGCGCCGTCGTCGTGGTAGGCGCGGGCCTGGCGGGTCTGGCCTGCGCGCAGGGCCTGAGCCGGGCCGGCGTCGAGGTGCTGGTCGTGGAGGCCTCCGACGCCGTCGGTGGCCGGGTGCGGACCGACGTCGTCGACGGCTTCCGCTGCGACCGCGGCTTCCAGCTGCTCAACCCGGCCTACCCGGTGCTGAAGCAGGTCGTCGACGTGGCCGAGCTCGACCTGCGGGCCTTCACCGCCGGCGTCCGGGTGGCCGTCGGGGAGAGCCACGCCGTGCTGGCTGACCCGCGCCGCGCTCCCGGCCTGCTGCCCGCCACCGTGGCGGCGCCGATCGGCAGTCTGCTCGACAAGGCCCGCTTCGCGCGCTGGGCCGCGGCGTCGCTGCTGCCGGTCCGGTCCCTGCTGCGGCGTCCGGACCGGACGCTGGCGGAATCCCTGGACCGCGCCGGACTCCGGGGCAGGCTCCGCACCGGGGTGGTCGAGCCGTTCCTGGCCGGGGTGCTGGCCGACTGGGAGCAGACCTCCTCGGCGAACTTCGCCGCGTTGCTGCTGCGCTCCTTCATCCTCGGTTCGCCCTCGGTCCCCACTCTGGGCATGGGGCGGCTGCCGGAGCTCATCGCGGCGTCGCTACCAGCGGGGACCGTCCGGCTGGGCACGTCCGTGCGCGCGGTCGAGGCCAGGGCCGTCACGACCGGGGATGGCGAGCGGATCTCGGCCCGGGCTGTCGTCGTCGCCACTGACCCGGACACGGCAGGCAGGCTGACCGGCCGGGCGACCCCGGCGATGAAGTCCTTGACGACCTTCTGGCACACGGCGCCCGAGCCGCCGACGGACGCCACCATGCTGCACCTGGACGCCGACCGGCGCGGTCCGGTGGTCAACACCGCTGTGATGACCAACGTCGCTCCCAGCTACGGCCCCGCCGGGCGGCCCTTGATCGCCACCACGGTGGTCGCCGCCGACGGCAGCGTCGAAGCCGAGCGCGCCGCGCGGGCACACGCCGGCCTGATCTACGGCGTCGACCCGATTCACTGGGAGCTGCTGACCACCCACGTGGTCCGTGCCGCCCTGCCCGTGCAGGCCCCGGCGCTGGACGCCCGCCGGCCCGTCACCCTCGACGACGGGCTGTTCTGGGCCGGGGACCACCGCGACACGGCGTCGATCCAGGGTGCACTGGTCTCCGGGCGGCGCGCCGCGTCCGCCGTCCTCGCAGCTGCCCGCTGAGGTGCGCGGGATCGGTGCCCGTCCGGCACGCCTAGACGCCTCTCGTACCCCGCCCAGCCTCCAGGTCATCACCGCCGGCGCCACCTCTGTGGCCAAGGGCTGGACTGGCTTTCTCGCTCTCGCCGGCGGCGGTGGGGCACTCGTCTCGGCCCTCAGCGGGATCGGGTTGCTCCCAACGACAACGCCGGTCCGACGGTACGTGCGGTCTTCATGCTCTCCAGCGCGATCACGTTGGCTGCAGCTCTGGTGGCGATCGCGGTCATCGTCAGAGCCGACGTGGCTGCCCGCGCGACCGCATCGGAGGGGCAGTACGCCGCCCGTGCCCGGATCGCAGAGGTCATGCTCACGACCATCGGGCTCGCCTCCCCCAGACCGTCGCGCCCGTGGTCGCGAAGTACGTAGCGAGCGTGAACGACAGCTGGGTCCGTATCGACAGGTTCGAGCTGGAAGGCAACGAGCTGGTGGTGTACATCAAGAACCAGCGGTACTCCGCCCGCGAGCTGCGCGGGATCGTGGAGGTCGACGGCTAGCAAGAACCGGGACCGTCGGATCTGGCCGGGCTACGCTGAGCCAGCCATGACCCTCACCGAGATGCCGCCGGAGTCGCTCTTTCCCCGCCTGGAACCGCTGCTGGCGCGCGTCGGCAAGCCGATTCAGTACGTCGGCGGCGAGCTCAACTCGGTGGTCAAGGAGTGGGATGCCACCGAGGTCCGCTGGTGCCTCAGCTATCCCGACGCCTACGAGATCGGCCTGCCCAACCAGGGCATCGCGATCCTCTACGAGATCCTCAACGAGCGGGACTGGATCTTGGCCGAGCGGACGTACGCAGTCTGGGCGGACTTGGAAGCGCTGATGCGCGAGCACGCCGTGCCGCAGTTCACCCTCGACAGCCATCGTCCGGTGGGCGCCTTCGACATCTTCGGGCTCAGCTTCGCCACCGAGCTCTGCTACACCAACATGCTGACCGCGCTGGACCTGGCCGGCATCCCGCTGCACGCCCGGGACCGGCGCGAGCACGACCCGATCGTGCTGGCCGGCGGGCACGCGGCCTTCAACCCGGAGCCGGTGGCGGACTTCATCGACGCTGCCGTGCTGGGCGACGGTGAGGAGATCGCGCTCAAGATCTCCGAGGTCGTCCGGGAGTGGAAGGCCGAGGGGCGGCCGGACGGGCGGGACGGGCTGCTGAGACGCCTCGCTGCCGGCGGTGCGGTCTACGTACCCAAGTTCTACGAGGTCGACTACCTGCCCGACGGCCGGATCCGCCGCGTCGCGCCGAACCGCCGTGGCGTCCCCTTCACCGTCCGCAAGCACACGCTGATGGACCTGGACGCCTGGCCGTACCCCAAGAAGCCGCTGGTGCCGCTGGCCGAGACGGTGCACGAGCGCTACTCGGTCGAGATCTTCCGCGGCTGCACCCGCGGCTGCCGGTTCTGTCAGGCCGGGATGATCACCCGCCCGGTCCGCGAGCGCAGCATCGAGACGATCGGCGCCATGGTGCAGGGCGGGATCGAGGCCACCGGCCTGGAAGAGGTGGGCCTCCTCAGCCTGTCCAGCGCCGACCACTCCGAGATCGCCGAGATCACCCATCAGCTGGCCGATCGCTACGAGGACACCAACGTCTCGCTGTCGCTGCCCAGCACCCGGGTGGACGCGTTCAACATCGACCTGGCCAACGAGCTGAGCCGCAACGGCCGCCGCTCCGGCCTCACGTTCGCCCCCGAGGGGGGCTCGCAGCGGCTGCGTCAGGTGATCAACAAGATGGTCACCGACGACGACCTGATCCGGACCGTCGCCGCCGCGTATGCGAACGGCTGGCGCCAGGTGAAGCTCTACTTCATGTGCGGTCTGCCCACCGAGACCGACGAGGACGTCCTGGCCATCGCCGCCCTCACCAAGCGGGTGATCGACACCGGCAGGCGGATCAGCGGCCGCCGGGACATCCGCTGCACGGTCAGCATCGGTGGGTTCGTGCCCAAGCCGCACACGCCGTTCCAGTGGGCGGCGCAGTGCGATGCCGACATCGTGGACAGCCGACTAGCGAAGCTGCGGCAGGCCGTCCAGCGCGACAAGCAGTACGCCAAGGCCATCGGCTTCCGCTACCACGACGGCAAGCCAGGCACCGTCGAGGGCCTGCTCAGTCGCGGTGACCGCCGCGTCGGCCGCGTGATCGAGGCGGTCTGGCGCGACGGCGGCCGCTTCGACGGCTGGAGCGAGCACTTCTCCTACGAGCGCTGGATGCGCTGCGCGGCCGAGGCGTTCGCGGGCACCGGGGTGGATGTCGCCTGGTACACCACCCGGGAGCGGGACTATGCCGAGGTACTGCCCTGGGACCACCTCGACTCCGGCCTGGACCGCGAGTGGCTGTGGGAGGACTGGCAGGACGCCCTCGACGAGCGCGAGGTCGAGGACTGCCGCTGGACGCCGTGTTTCGACTGCGGCGTCTGCCCCCAGCTCGACACGTCCATCCAGATCGGGCCCACCGGCCGGACCCTGCTGCCGCTGACCCCGGTCCCGTCCGCCCTGTCCTGAGCCGCTTCCCGGGCCACCTTCCCCGGGCCACCACCCCCCCGGCCGTCAGCTGTCGGTGGCGCGGCGCGACGGCAGCAGCATCAGGACCACCGTGGCCACGGTGACGAGGGTGAACACCGCCACGATCGCGACCAGGAACGCTGGCACCCCAGCGAAGAACGCGGGCAGCGCGCTCAGCATCGACAAGATCCTGGCCCCTGCGGCCAGCCGGACCAGGCCCCGACTGCGGGAACGCCAGGCCAGGACCACGGCCACGACGGTCACGAGCCCCAGCAACGAGTCGAGGACCAGGATGGCCAGCGGGGGCCCCACCTGGCCGGGGGGAGTGGTGTTCGCCAGCGACGCCAGGTCGACGACCCCGAGCAGGCCGGCGACGACCAGCCCGACCTTGTTGGCCCGGCTGAACGGGGCGGGGGCGGTGGGGGTGGCGTCGAGGGTCGTGGTGGTGGTCATGGCTGCTCCGATCGTGGTGGCCCCCGGTCGAGGGCGATGGCTCCACGCTGGCGCTCATCCTCCTCCGGCACATGGGTCCGGCGCACCTGTGACCCGGGAGGATGCCCGGTCGGACCGGGAACCGGTGCCCGGGCGAACCAGGGCTGGACGCGCCATCATGAGTCATGGCCGCCGACCGCACCGCCCCGATCCGGGTGCTGGTCGTCGACGACCATCCGGTGGTCCGGCGAGGGCTGAGTGCTCTGGTGGCCACCCTGCCCGGCTTCGCGCTGGCCGGAGAGTGCGTCGACGGGGAATCCGCGGTCAAGGAGGCGCAGCTCACGAAACCTGACGTCGTCGTGATGGACCTGGCGATGCCCGGTATCGGGGGTCTGGAGGCGGTGCGGCGGATCGCAGCCGCTGCTCCGGACGTGGCGGTGCTCGTCCTCACGATGCACGAGGACGACCAGAGCGTGCTGGCCGCGTTGCGCGCCGGTGCCCGCGGCTACCTGCTCAAGGGTGCCGAGCAGGAGGAGATCGAGAGCGCCCTGCGGGCCGTGGTCAGTGGGCAGACCGTGATGGCGCGTGGCGTGGCCGAACGGCTGCTGCTGGGGGTCGCGGACCCGGCCGCCGTGGTGTTCCCCGAGCTGACCCCGCGTGAGCACGAGGTGCTGGAGCGGATGGCCCAGGGGTGGTCGAACTCGGCGGTGGCCGCATCGCTCGGGCTGTCCTCGAAGACGGTGAGCAACCACATCTCCGCCCTCTTCACCAAGCTCGGGGTCGCGAGCCGCAGCGAGGCGATAGTCCTCGCCCACCGGCGGGGTCTGGGCGGAGAGCCGTCGTGAGCCCGGCGACGAGGCGGCTCACCCCACCGCGGGCAGCCCTCGGAGCGGGAGCCGTCGCGCTGTTGCTCGCCGCCGTCGCGTCGTTGGTGCTGCCACCGGCCAACCACGAGCCGGTCCGGGTGCTGGTCTCCGGTCTCCTGCTGGCGAGTGCGTCGGTGGTCGCCGGACTGCTGCTACCCGGCGGCCGGCGGCTGCGGGCCGACGCGTGGTTGTGGGTCCTCACGGGGTGCGTCGGTCTGGTCGCGGTGGCCCTCGGTAGCGGCTGGGGGCCGGTCTGGATGGTCGAGCGGCTCGGGCTGGGTGCCGCGTTCTGCCTGCTGCCGGCGGCCGTCGTCGGTTTTCCCGGTACCTGGCCGGCCCTGCACCGCGTCGTCGTGCTGCCGCTGCTCGGCCTGGTCGGGCTCCTGGTCCTGGCCCTCGGTGCGGTGCCCGGGCTCGTCGGGGGGCTGGAGCTGGTCGTGGTGCTGATCGTCCTCGGGGCGGTCTGGTGGCGGTTCGAGCGCGGCGTCGAGCGTCGGCCAGGACCGGACCGGGACGCCCTGCGCTGGCTTGCCCTCGCGCTGGTCCTGATGCTGCTGGTGGTCATCCCCTCCGCGTTCCTGCTTCCCGAGCCGCTGGACCACGTCGTCGAGACAGCGGTCCTGCTCGGCCTCCCGGCGGCCGTGTTGCTGGGCTCGCGGGCCACGTCCGCGGTGGAGATCCGCACGGCCGCCGCCCGCACCGGCGGTCTCCTCCTGGCCCTGCTCGTCAGCTTCGCCCTCTTCACCGGCGCGGTCAGTGGGCTCGAGGCGCTGGGGGCGTCCGCCACCGGTGTCGGTCTGCTCGGCCTGCTCGCCACCGGCGTCGCCGCCACGTTCGCGCCGATCCGGCGACTGGTGGACAGCGCCGTGGAGCGACTGCTCTTCGGCGACCAGCTGGACGCCGTGGGTGCGGCCTCACGTTTCGCGGCGGAGCTCTCCGCCGCCGACGACCCCGTCGCCGCGCTGCGCGAGCTGCGCTCCCTGCTCAACCTGCCCTACGCGGCGGTCGTCGGGGACCGACGTCCGCCGGTCACCTCCGGCCGTCCATCGGGCGACGGCGAGTTCGCCCTCCCGCTGACCGCAGCCGGGCACCGTGTCGGCGAGCTCCGGCTGGGGCTGCGGCCGGGGGAGACCGGACCCTCGGCCCGGGACCGGCCCGTGCTCCGCATCGTCGTCCCGGCTCTCGCCCAGGCTCTTCGCGCCCGTTCCCTCGCTGCCGACGTGGCGGCCTCCCGGGCGCGGGTGGTGACGGCGGTGGAGGAGGACCGTCGCCGTCTCCGCCGCGACCTGCACGACGGCCTCGGCCCGACCCTCACCGGCGTCGCCTACGCCACTGACGCCGCGCGCAACGTCCTGCGCAGCGACCCGGGTCTCGCCGAAGAGCTGCTGAGCGGGGCGCGCGCCGACACCGGTGCCGCGATCGCGGAGGTCAGGCACCTGGTGGACGACCTCAGGCCGGCCGTGCTGGACCAGGTGGGCCTGGTCGCCGCGCTGCGGCAGCAGGCCCTGGCGCTCCGCGGCCGAGCCGGCCGGCTCATCCCGGTGCAGCTGGAGGCTGAGGATCTGCCTGCGCTTGGTGCCGCGACGGAGGTGGCCGCCTTCCGCATCGTCGCCGAAGCCCTCACCAACGTGGCGCGGCACACGACGGCCGGCTCCGCCCGGGTGCGGCTGGCCCTGCGTGACCAGGTGCTGGAGGTCGAGGTCCACGACTTCGGGGGAGCTGTGGGAGCGGCCGGAGCGCCATGGGTACCTGGGGTCGGACTGATGTCGATGCAGGAGCGGGTCGACCAGCTGGGCGGCACGTTCTCGGGGGGACCCGAGGAACAGGGTGGAGTCGTCCGGGTGACGCTGCCGCTGCCCGCCACGTGAGTCGCTCAAGGCCATATCGGGCTGCGCGGGGGTGCGAGCGGCTCTAGGCTCCCCGTATGACCTGGGCTGAGATCAGCACCGTCGCCGAGCTCGAGGCCGTGATCGGGCTCCCCGGTCCGGGCGCGGTGGCCAAGCAGCGCCCCGCCCTGCACGACCTCGATCGCGAGTGGCTGGCGGCGTCCCCGTTCTGCCTGATGGCCACGTCCGACGCCGAAGGTCGCTGTGACGTCTCGCCCAAGGGTGACCCGCCCGGCGAGCTCGTGCACGTCCTGGACGAGCACACCCTGGCCATCGCCGAACGCCCGGGCAACCGGCGCGTCGACGGCTTCCACAACGTGCTGACCAACGGCCACGTCGGCCTGATCTTCTTCCTGCCCGGGCGCGGCGACACCCTGCGCGTCAACGGCCGGGCCCGGCTCGTCTCCGACGCCCCGTTCTTCGACGACCTGGTGGTCAAGGGGCACCGCCCCGTCCTGGCGCTCGTGGTCGAGGTGGAGGAGGTCTTCCACCACTGCTCCAAGGCGTTCCTGCGCTCGAAGCTGTGGGACCCGACGACCTGGACCCCCGAGACGGTCGCGGCCCGGCCTGTCATCGCGCGGACGCTGGAACGCCCCGGGGAGAGTCTCGAGGAGCTGCAGCACTACTACGGACCCAGCTACGCCGAGCACCTGTACGGCTGAGTAGGTTGGCGGCATGTCCAGCGAAACTGTTGTCGTGACGGCCGTCTTCACTCCCGTCGAGGGGAAGCTCGACGAGCTGCGGCAGGCTCTGGCCGAGTCGATCCCGGGCGTCCACGCCGAGTCCGGCTGCGAGCTGTACGCGATCCACGACGGCGCCGACGGCCGGATCCACATGCTCGAGAAGTGGTCGTCGGTCGCACAGCTGGACGCGCATGGCGAGGGTGAGGCTGTGGCCGCGCTCCAGCAGGCCACCGCCGGTTCCTTGGCCGGGGTCGAGGTCACCCGGATGACGCCCATTCCCGCCGGCACGGCGCAACAGGGTCTGCTCTGAGTTGAGCGGCCGTCCGCAGCCCGAGCAGCAGGCACCGCCGGTGCAGCGGCTGCGGGTGCGGTACGCCAAGCGGGGCCGGGCCCGCTTCACCAGCCACCGCGACTTCAGCCGGGCCTTCGAGCGCGCGCTGCGCCGGGCCGGCGTGCCCATGGCCTACTCGTCCGGCTTCAGCCCGCACCCGCGCATCTCCTACGCGAACGCCGCGCCGACCGGTGCGGCCAGCGAGGCCGAGTACCTGGAGATCGGTCTGTCGGAGGTCTGCGACGCCGCGGCCGTCCAGCGGGCCCTGGACGCGGCCCTGCCGCCGGGGCTGGACATCGTCGAAGTGGTGTCCGCCCTGCCGGGCGCCCTGGCCGATGCCCTCACCGGCTCGCGCTGGGTCGTCGAGATGGACGGCGTCGACGAGAGCGTGCTGGCGGCGGCGGTGACCCAGCTGCTGGCCAGCGAGCAGGCGCTGGTCGAACGTCTGACCAAGAACGGCATCCGGTCCTTCGACGCGCGGGCGGCTCTGGTGGCCCTCGAGGTCGGCCCGCCGGCGGAGGAGGCCGCTCCGGAGGCGGTCCCGGGTCGCCGGTACCTGCTGATGACCCTGGCCCACACGGTGCCGTCGGTGCGTCCCGACGACGTGCTCGCCGCGCTGGTGGCCCTCGACCCGGCGGTGGCGCCGGCTGTTCCTCCCGTGCTGACCCGGCTGGCCCAGGGAGCGCTCGACCTGGCGTCAGGCCTGGTCAGCGAGCCCTGAGCGCTGCGGCGGTCGGCACGCCAAGCACGCGAGACGGCGCCGGCCTCGCCTGGGTGTGGGATACTTGCCGCGTTCAGGCGTCGTCAGACGCCCGAACCCGATGAGACGTGGCGGAGTGACAGGCCGCCACGACGGTGCAGATCTCGGTTCTCCACCGCGACGAGCCAGCCTGGGTGTGTGACGCAGGTGGCGCTTGACCGCGGGAGTGCCGGCTCACCACATCGGTCCACGGAAGCTTCCGCTGCCCGGCTCGTGAGCCGGAGCGCGAACGAGTAGGACGCGGCGACGCGACCACGAGGAGTACGGATGCTCGACACCGAGCCCGACACGAACAACCCGACCGGTGAGACCAGTCCCACCGAACAGCCCGCCGCGCGGGCACCACGTCGCCGCCGCGCGGCCAGTCGGCCGGCCGGCCCGCCGTCCACCGCGCCTGACGCGCCGCCGATCGAGCAGGTCGCCGTGGCGGAGCCGGCTGCTGCCGACCCTGCCGCTGCTGAGCCTGTGGCGGCCGAGCCCGTGGTCCCGGCTGCGGAGGCGGCCGCCGCCGAGCTGCCCGTCGCGGACGGCTCGGGCACCGACGAGCCCCTGGCTGCCAAGAAGCCGGCTCGCAAGCCCGCCGCCAAGCGTCCGGCCAAGAAGGCCGCGGCCGCCCCCGAGCAGGCCGCCCTGCTGGAGAACGGCGCCGAGCCCGCTAGCAACGGCACCACTGAGCCCGCCCGCGCCCCCCGGACCCGGGCCCCGCGCAAGCGGACCCCGAAGGCGGCCGGGCCGGTCGAGGACCTCACCAGTGAGACGCCCCTGGCCGAGCCGGTCTCCGACGAAGCCCTCGTGGCGGTGCCCGAGCCCGACCTGGCTGCAGCCGAGGACTCCCCGGTCGACGTCCCCGCGAGGCCCGAGACCACCGAGCCCGCCGAGGAGGGGACCGCGACGGTCGTCCCGCCCGAGCCGGAGGTCGCACCGAGCTACGCCATCTCGTTCAGCGCCGGGCCGCTCAGCTCAGACGACCTCAGGACGGACGCCCTCAAGCCCAAGGCGCCTCCGGTCCCCGAGGTCGAGGACGAGACCGACGAAGACGACCAGGACTCCGAAGACGAGTCGACCGACGACTCCGACGACGAGTCCGGTGACGACGCTGACTCCGGTGATGACGCCGAGAACCGCGACGGTGGGGACGGCCGTCGCCGTCGCCGTCGTCGCGGGGGACGCCGTCGTCGCCGTACCGGTGGTGACGACGACCGCGGGGACAGCAGCGGCGAGGCGCCTACCGACACCCAAGACGGCGGCGACACGAACGAGACCCCGCCGCCGACGGTCGCCACCGACGACCGGCAGCCCGAGACCCCCGCTGACCCTGCCGCCGAGACGACCGAGACCGATGCGGACGAGGAGTCCGGCAGCGACGAGGGCGACTCCGAGAGCGACGGTTCTCGTCGTCGTCGTCGTCGCCGTCGCCGTCGCGGTGAGGACTCGGCGTCGTCGCCCGATGACCCCACCGAGGTCGTGGTGCGGGTGCGTGAGCCGCGTCGCAACACCAAGTCGGCCAGCTCTGAGGTCACAGGCATCGAGGGCTCGACCCGGATGGAGGCCAAGCGCCAGCGCCGGCGGGATGGGCGTGAGGCCGGTCGTCGTCGCGCGCCGATCCTCAGCGAGGCCGAGTTCCTGGCCCGCCGTGAGTCGGTCAGCCGGAAGATGATCATCCGGCAGGCCGCCGAGATGTCCCAGATCGCGGTGATCGAGGACGAGATCCTGGTCGAGCACTACGTCGACCGGGACTCCGCCGCCTCGTTGATCGGCAACGTCTACCTCGGTCGCGTGCAGAACGTGCTGCCCTCGATGGAGGCCGCCTTCATCGACATCGGCCGCGGCCGCAACGCCGTCCTCTACGCCGGCGAGGTCGACTGGGACTCGTTCGGCGCCGAGGGCCAGGGCCGCAAGGTCGAGCGGGTGCTGAAGTCCGGCCAGACGATCCTGGTGCAGGTCACCAAGGACCCGGTCGGGGCCAAGGGCGCCCGGTTGACCAACCACGTCTCGATCCCGGGCCGCTACATCGTCTACGCGCCGAGCGGCCACCTGTCCGGCATCTCACGCAAGCTCCCAGACACCGAGCGCAAGCGGCTCAAGGACATCCTGTCCGACCTGATCGGTGAGGCCAGCGTCATCGTCCGTACCGCCGCCGAGGGGGCGAGCGAGGAAGAGCTGGTCCGAGACGTCAACCGGCTCAAGGCGCAGTGGGCCGACATCGAGAAGAAGGTCAAGGCCGGCCAGTCTCCGCAGCTGCTCTACGGCGAGCCGGACCTGACCGTCCGGATCGTCCGCGACCTCTTCACCGAGGACTTCTCCGAGCTGATCATCCAGGGCAACGGGGCGGCCAACGACGCCTACGAGGCCGTCGAGGCCTACGTCACCCACGTCGCTCCGCACCTGAAGGACCGGCTGCGCGGCTGGAACCCCGACGAGCGCGGCGACCTCTTCGCCGAGTACCGGTTGGACGAGCAGATCGCCAAGGGCCTGGAGCGCAAGGTCTTCCTGCCGTCGGGTGGCTCGCTGGTGATCGACCGCACCGAGGCCATGACGGTGATCGACGTCAACACCGGCAAGTTCACCGGCAGCGGCGGCAACCTCGAGGCCACGGTGACCTCGAACAACCTCGAGGCCGCGGAGGAGATCGTCAACCAGCTCCGGCTGCGCGACATCGGCGGCATCATCGTGATCGACTTCATCGACATGGTGCTGCCCGCGAACCGCGAGCTGCTGCTGCGTCGCCTGGTCGAGTGCCTGGGTCGCGACCGCACGCGTCACCAGGTGGCCGAGGTCACCAGCCTCGGTCTGGTACAGATGACCCGTAAGAAGATCGGTACCGGCCTCGCCGAGGCGTTCACCACCGAGTGCCCGCACTGCCACGGCCGCGGAGTCGAGATCAACGACCTGCCGGTCGAGTCGCAGCGCCAGGCTGACGGCGGCACGCGCGACGGTGGCAACCGCGACAGTGGTCGGCGTGACCAGCGGCGCGGTGGCTCCAACGGTGGTGGCCCCAACGGTGGCGGTGGGTCCAACGCCAGTGGGTCCAACGGTTCGGGTCACAGTGCACCGAGCCCGGCGCCGCGGGCGCCGATGCCGCCCGAGCTGCGGCCGCATCCCGAGCCCGAGACCCGGCCCGAGCCGGAGTCGACGGCTGGGCCCGAGACCGAGGCCGAGCCCGAGGTGACGGCCCAGCCCGAGGTGACGGCGCAGCCCGAGGTGACGGCGCAGCCCGAGGTGACGGTGGTCCCCGACCTGGTCGCCGAGGTCGAGCCGACCGAGGCGCAGCCCGTGACAGAGCCCGAGACCGGGCCCGCGAGTGCCTCGACCGAGGCCGAGGCGCCGACCCGGACGCGTCGTAGCGGTACCCGCCGCCGCGCGACCCGCGAGCAGGGGGCCCCGACGGCCGCCGACCCGCAGGCCGCACCGGCGAGTGACCCGCAGGGCGAGCCGGTCCCGGCCAGCTGAGGAGTTGGGTGGAGAAGTCGTGGGCAGTCGGACGACTTCTCCACACACGATCGGCATACTGAGGCCGTGACTGACACGCCGATCCCGCTGGTGGTGGCGGTGGTCGGCGCCGGGCCGTCCGGCATCTACGCCGCCGAGGCGCTCACGCAGGCCCAGATCCCGGTCGACGTGGCGGTGATCGACCGGTTGCCCGTCCCGTTCGGCCTAGTGCGCTACGGCGTCGCCCCTGACCACGAGGCGATCCGTTCGATCCGGCACACACTGGAACGGACGCTGGCCGAGCCGGGCGTGGCCTTCTACGGTGACGTCACCATCGGCCGCGACCTCGTCATCGACGAGCTGCGGGCCACTGTCGACGCGGTCGTCTACGCCTACGGGGCCGGCAGCGACAAGCGGCTCGGCATCGAGGGGGAGGACCTGCTCGGCAGCATCGCGGCGCCGGAGTTCGTGGCCTGGTACTGCGGCCACCCCGACGTGCATCCGGACGCGCACACCCGACCCGACGGTGGCACGGCGGCCGACCATCAGCTCGCCGACCTGGTCACCGGGGCCCGGTCCGCGGTCGTGGTGGGGGTGGGGAACGTGGCGCTGGACGTCGCCCGGGTGCTGGTCAAGACCGCCCCCGAGCTCGCCGAGACCGACATGGCGGATGAGGTGTTGGAGTCCCTCGCGGGCAAGCAGGTCACCGACGTGCACGTGCTCGGCCGCCGCGGACCCGCGTACACGGCCTTCACCACCAAGGAGCTGCGCGAGCTTGGTCAGCTGCCCGACCTCGACATCGTCCTCAGCGCCGCCGACCTCGAGCTCGACGCCTCCAGCCTCGCGACGGTGTCGCAGGACAAGGTCGCGGCCCGCAACGTCGCGGTGATGCGCGCGTGGGCCGAGCGGCCGCTGACGGGTGCCTCCCGCCGGATCCACCTGCACTTCTGGACCCGCCCGACCCGGATCCTCGGCGGCGACCGGGTCACCGGGATCGAGCTCGAGCAGACCACCATCGGCCCGGACGGCTTCGTCGTCGGCACGGGCGAGCTGAGGGTCGTCGGGGCCGAGCTGGTCGTCCGCTCGGTCGGATACCGCGGCGTGGCGCTGCCCGGCGTGCCGTACGACGCGAGCACCGGCCGGGTGCCGCACGCGGAAGGCCGGGTGATCCGCGACGGCGGCTTCTCCGCCGACGAGTACGTGACGGGTTGGATCAAGCGGGGCCCGACCGGGGTGATCGGCACCAACCGCTCGGACGCGGTGGAGACCGTCCGCTCCCTGCTGGCCGACGTCGACGCCGGCCGGCTCCAGCCGCAAGGACGCTCCGGCGCGCTCGACCGGCTGCTGGTCGGGCGGGGCCTCACTGCCCTCGACCTGCCGGCCTGGCGACGCATCGACGCGGCCGAGGTCGCGCTCGGCGCCACCCACGGCCGGCTGCGGACGACACTGGCCCACCGGGTCGAGCTCCTCGCCGCGGCCGCCCCGGCTCGTCGTGACGGAACAACACCGAACGATTGACAGTTCAACCATCATGCAGAACATCGGCTTCCTGACCTTCGGCCACTGGCAGGCCATTCCGCACTCTCAGGTACGCACGGGTGCGGACGCGCTGCTGCAGACCATCGAGCTCGCGGTGGCCGCGGAAGAGATCGGCCTCCAGGGGGCGTACGTCCGGGTCCACCACTTCGCGCGCCAGCTGGCCGCGCCCTTCCCCCTGCTGTCCGCCATGGCCTCGCGGACCCGGCGGATCGAGCTGGGCACCGGCGTGATCGACATGCGGTACGAGAACCCGCTCTACATGGCCGAGGAAGCCGCCATCACCGACCTGATCAGCGCCGGCCGGCTCCAGCTCGGCATCAGCCGGGGATCGCCCGGGGAGGCGCTCCGTGGCTTCGAGAGCTTCGGCTACCGCGTGGCCGAGGGCAGCAGCGAGACCGAGGACGCGCGGTCGCGGACAGAGCTGTTCCGCGCCGCGATCACCGGCTCGCCGGTGGCTCGGACCGACCCACGCTTCACCGGCGTCGACGGCACGCTCGCGATCACGCCCCGCTCGCCCGGCCTGGACGAGCGGATCTGGTGGGGATCGGGGACCAGGGAGACGGCCCGGTGGGCCGGGCAGCAGGGGATGAACCTGATGAGCTCGACGCTGCTCACCGAGGACACGGGCGTGCCGTTCGGCGAGCTGCAGGCCGACCAGATCGAAGAGTTCCGCCTCGGATGGGCCGAGGCCGGCTGGGAGCGCACCCCACGCGTGTCGGTCAGCCGCAGCGTGCTGCCCATCACCAGTGACGAGGACCGCGCCTACTTCGGCGGCCAGGCCGACGACGACCAGGTGGGCCTGCTCGACGGCGTCCGCTCTCGCTTCGGCCGCAGCTACACCGGCGAGCCGGACGCGATCGCGGCCGAGCTCGCAGCCGACCCGGCGGTGCAGGCGGCCGACACGCTGCTGGTCACGGTGCCCAACATGCTCGGGGTCGACTACAACGCCCGGCTGCTGACCACCATCGCCCGCGACATCGCCCCTGCCCTGGGCTGGACCCCCGCCACTGCCTGAACCGGTTGGACGCGGATCAGCTCGGCGGCGCGACCAGCCGGTTGAGCAGCCCCCTGAGGGTCTCCGAGGGGTCCTGGGTGAGGCCTGCGTGCACGGGGGAGGGCTGGACCACGGTGCTGCGTGGCGCGGTCAGCTGACCGAAGGTGTAGGCCAGTCCCGTGTTCTCCCGCGCACTGCCCCCGTTCTGCCGACAGGCCAGGACGACGGCCTGGGCCGAGGTCCGGACGGCCACCAGGTCGACGTCGGCGTCCAGGGCCCGCAGCCGGACGGGATCCACCACCACCGAGGCCTGCAGGTACTCCAGTGCCTGGCAGTAGAGGATCACCCCGACGTTGACGAACTCGCCCCGGTCGATCCGGGGTACGGCCCGCAGGACCGCGTACTGGAAGGCGTGCCGGCTCACGACTGGTTCTCCGCGGGCAGCCAGCGCTCGGCCGCCTCGAGCCGGGCCGACAGGTACGCCGCGTAGACCTCGCGCGCGGCCGCGGCGTCGGCCGGGGCCCGCGGGTCGGGCCGGGTCAGGTCGGGCAGCAGCCACTCGTCGGGTATCTGGGCCAGGACCTCGGCCAGCAGCGGTGCTGTCACCTGGGCCGCTAGCTCCGCGTGCACCTGTCGGGGGTCGCCGATGCGGGCCAGCACGTGGTCGCCGTAGTTGTAGGCGGACCCGGCGAACGCGGTCACGTCGCCCCAGGCGTGGTGAAAGCGCAGGCAGGCGCCGTGGTCGATGGCCCACAGGCCCTGGTGCCAGATCAGCAGGTTCGTGTTGCGCGCACTGCGGTCGACGTTGGCCACGAAGGCGTCCAGCCAGACGATCCGCGCCGCCTCGCTCGCGCGCACGTCGAAGCTGCGGTCGTAGCCGACCGAACCGGGCAGGAAGTCCACCGCCAGGTTCAGCCCGGCGCTGGCCGTGACCAGCTCCTGCACCTCCTCGTCGGGCTCGCGGCGGCCGATCTCGGCGTCCACCTCGATCAGCGCGAGCTCGGGCACCGGCACGCCGAGCGCCCGACCCAGCTCGCCGACCACGATCTCGGCGACGAGCGCCTTGGGGCCCTGGCCTGCGCCGGTGAACTTGACCACATAGGTTCCGAGGTCGTCGGCCTCCATCAGGGCGGGCAGCGAGCCGCCTTCGCGCAGCGGCGTCAGGTAGGCCGTGGCGGCTATCTGGGGAAGCACGGGCACACAGTAGTGCGCGGCCGGGAGCGCGTTTGACGCCGCTGAGGCCTGCCACGTAATCTTGACCCTCGGTGTGCGCTAGGCGCGCGCCTCCCGCATGCGGTCCCGGTCCTGGCTCTCAGGGTGGTGATGAGCGTGCGGCTTTGCCCGAATTCGAAGAGAGTAGGTCAGGCGTGTACGCAGTTGTGCGTAGTGGCGGCCGCCAGCACAAGGTCAGCGTCGGCGACGTCCTCGAGCTCGACAAGTTCGACGGTGCGGTGGGCTCCAGCCTCACGCTGCAGCCGTTGCTGCTCGTCGACGGTGAGACCGTCACCTCCGCGGCGTCCGCGCTGGAGTCCGTGTCCGTGACCGCTGAGGTGCTCGGCGCCTCCAAGGGTCCGAAGATCCACATCCTGAAGTACAAGAACAAGACCGGCTACCGCAAGCGCCAGGGGCACCGCCAGCACTACACCCAGGTCCGCGTCACCGGTATCGAGAGCTGAGGCAGACATGGCACACAAAAAGGGCGCATCGTCCACCCGGAACGGCCGCGACTCCAACGCGCAGCGCCTCGGCGTGAAGCGCTTCGGCGGCCAGCTGGTCAACGCCGGCGAGATCATCGTGCGTCAGCGCGGCACTCACTTCCACCCCGGTGACGGTGTCGGTCGCGGTGGCGACGACACGCTCTTCGCGCTCCGCGAGGGCCACGTCGAGTTCGGCACCAAGCGCGGCCGTCGCGTCGTCAACATCACGATCCCGGTTGCGGCCGAGGCTGCGGTCTCCGTCTAGGTCCGCACGGGACAGGTTCGACTCAGGAGGGTGGCCCTTTCGGGGGCCGCCCTCCTGTCATTTCACCCCGGTTCACCCACGAGAGGAGCGCGGCATGGCGATCCCCAGCTTCGTCGACCAGGTCACGCTGCACGTCTACGGCGGGAACGGTGGGCACGGCGTCGCGTCGGTGCACCGGGAGAAGTTCAAGCCGCTCGGCGGCCCGGACGGCGGCAACGGCGGTGACGGCGGCTCGGTGATCCTGCGGGTCGAGCACGGGCTCACCACGCTGGTGGACTACCACCGCCAGTCCCACCGCCGCGCGACCAACGGCCAGCCCGGCCGCGGCGACCACAACAACGGCGCGAACGGCGAGGACATCGTCCTGGCCGTACCGGACGGCACGGTCGTCCTCGACGCCGACACCCACGAGACGCTGGCCGACCTGACCGGCGAGGGCGCCGAGCTCGTCGTCGCTCAGGGCGGGCGCGGGGGACTGGGCAACGCCGCACTCGCCTCGGCGGCCCGCAAGGCTCCCGGCTTCGCCCTGCTGGGCGAGGAGGGTGAGACCCGGACCGTTACGCTCGAGCTGAAGGTCGTGGCCGACGTCGGCCTGGTCGGCTTTCCCAGCGCGGGCAAGTCCTCGCTGGTCGCGGCGATCTCGCGCGCCCGGCCCAAGATCGCCGACTACCCGTTCACCACGCTGGTGCCCAACCTGGGTGTCGTCGTCGCGGGGCAGACCACCTACACCGTCGCGGACGTCCCGGGCCTGATCGAGGGCGCCAGCGAGGGCCGCGGTCTCGGGCACGACTTCCTCCGCCACATCGAGCGCTGCGCCGCCCTGGTGCACGTCCTCGACTGCGCGACCTTCGAGCCGGGCCGCGACCCGCTCAGCGACCTCGATGTGATCGAGGCCGAGCTGAGCGCCCACGGTGGGTTGGAGGACCGGCCCCGGCTGGTCGCCCTGAACAAGATCGACATCCCGGACGCGCGCGAGCTGGCCGAGCTGGTCGCTGACGACGTGCGCGCCCGTGGCCTGGAGGTGTTCGAGATCTCGACCAAGAGCGGCGACGGCCTGCAGGCGCTGACCTTCGCGATGGCCGAGCTCGTCCGTGCCCGTCGCGCAGCGATGCCCCCACCGCCTCCGCAGCGGATCGTGCTGCGGCCGAAGCCGGTCGGCAAGGGCGGCGAGTTCACCATCCGCCAGGAGGGCGAGCTGTGGCGGGTCCGTGGCGAGAAGCCCGAGCGCTGGGTGCGCCAGACCGACTTCAACAACACCGAGGCGGTGGGCTACCTCGCCGACCGGCTCAACCGGATCGGCATCGAGGACAAGCTGCTCCAGCTGGGCGCCCGGGCCGGTGACGGGGTCGCCATCGGCGGCGAGGACGCCGTGGTCTTCGACTTCGCGCCGCAGGTCGACGTCGGCGCCGAGATCCTCAGCCGGCGCGGTGAGGACCAGCGCTTCACCACCGAGCGCCCTGCCGCCCGCCGGCGCCGCGACAAGGACACGGCCTACCACGCTCCTGACGACGACGAGTTCGTCAGCCTGGCGGCCCTGGACGCCGACAGCCCTGACCGTGACTGAGGAACCTCCCGCAACAGAGATCCGCGGCGCCATCGCCGGCGCTCAGCGCGTCGTGGTGAAGGTCGGTTCCTCGTCCCTGACCACCCCCGAGGGCGGCATCGACCCGGCGCGGATCGAGGCCTTGGTCGATGCGCTCGCCGTCGTCCGCCGGGCGGGCCGGGAGGTGGTGCTCGTCTCCTCGGGGGCCATCGCCGCCGGCCTCGCCCCCCTCGCCCTGCGGACGAGGCCCCGCGACCTGGCCACCCAGCAGGCAGCGGCGTCGGTGGGCCAGGGCTTGCTGATGGGCTACTACACCCACCTCTTCGCCGCGTACGGGCTCGGGGTGGGCCAAGTGCTGCTGACCGTCGACGACGTGACCCGACACGGTCACTACCGCAACGCGTTCCGGACCTTCGGCCGGCTGCTCGAGCTCGGCGTCGTCCCCGTGGTCAACGAGAACGACACCGTCGCCACCCACGAGATCCGCTTCGGCGACAACGACCGGCTCGCTGCGCTGGTAGCCCACCTGGTCCACGCCGACGCACTGGTGCTGCTCAGCGACGTCGACTCCCTCTACAGCGCGAAGCCGGGCACGCCCGGCGCGCGGCGGATCACCGACGTGCACGGCGAGGACGACCTGGTCGGGCTGGACGTCTCGTCCCGCGGCACGGCCGTGGGCACCGGCGGCATGGTGACCAAGATCGACGCCGCCCGGATCGCGACCTCGGCGGCGATCCCCGTCGTGCTGACCAACGCCGACTCCGCCGCGAGGGCGCTGGCCGGTGAACCCGTCGGCACCTGCTTCCACCCGACCGGCAAGCGGCGACCCACCCGGCTGCTGTGGCTGCGGCACGCCAGCGACGCCCAGGGCCGGCTGCGGCTGGACGCGGGGGCCGTCCGCGCCCTGGTCGAGCGCCACGCCTCCCTGCTGCCGGCCGGGGTGACCGGTGTCGAGGGCCAGTTCAGTGCCGGAGAGCCCGTCGACCTGGTCGGTCCGGACGGCACCGTGGTAGCCCGGGGTCTGGCCAACTACGACGCGGACGAGCTGCCCCCGCTGCTGGGTCGCAGCACCCGTGAGATCGCGGCCGAACGCGGCGCGGGCTACGACCGCACGGTCGTGCACCGCGACGCCCTGGTGCTGCTGGACGAGGCCGAGCGCCTGTCGCGCTGAGCTCGCCCCGAGCACCCGCCGAACAGGCGAGGCAGCGGGTCCACCGGGACCGGATCGTTCTCCGCGTATCACTCCCATGACATCTTGTGCCGATGCAGCGCAAGCGATTGGGAGCGAGGTAGTGTCCACCGCAACTCGACGTCGAGCCGAGCAGACCGGGGGAGGACAGCGATGACGGTACCGCCGGACGTCGGCGCTGAAGCCGCCGTGGCCGACCCCGAGGCCGTTCTCGCCGGGATGGGCCGCACGGAGGGCCGCTCGCTCGGTCAGATCGCCTGGCTGCGTCTCCGCAAGGACAAGGTCGCCCTGGCCGGTGCGGCGGTGCTGGTGTTCCTGGTGCTGGTGGCCGTGTTCGCGCCGGTGATCGTCCGCGTGCTCGGCGAGCCGCCGAACCAGTTCAACCAGGACCTGATCGACACCGCCGGCGGCACGCTGACCCCGCTGGGCCGCTTCGGCGGGATCAGCTGGGACCACCTGATGGGTATCGAGCCGGTCAACGGCCGCGACATCTTCAGCCGGATCGTCTACGGCAGCCGGATCTCACTGCTCATCGCTCTGCTGGCCACCCTGCTCTCGGTGGTGATCGGCACCACGCTGGGCATCATGGCCGGCTTCTACGGCGGCTGGGTCGACACCCTGATCAGCCGGCTGATGGACATCTTCCTGGCCTTCCCGCTGCTGGTGTTCGCCATCGCCTTGGCCGGGGTGTTCCCCGACGAGGCGTTCGGGCTGAGCGGCAACGGGCTGCGGATCGCGCTGCTGATCTTCATCATCGGCTTCTTCAACTGGCCCTACATCGGCCGGATCGTTCGCGGGCAGACGCTCTCACTGCGCGAGCGCGAGTACGTGGAGGCGGCCCGCAGCCTCGGTGCCCGCCGCTCCTACATCCTGACCCAGGAGATGCTGCCGAACCTGATGGCGCCGATCCTGGTCTACTCCACGTTGCTGATCCCGACCAACATCTTGTTCGAGGCGGCGTTGTCCTTCCTGGGCGTCGGTGTCCGGCCCCCCACCCCGAGCTGGGGTGGCATGCTCTCCGACGCCGTGGCGTACTACACCCAGCCGCACTTCATGCTCTGGCCCGGGCTGGCCATCTTCATCACCGTCCTCGCCTTCAACCTGTTCGGCGACGGGCTGCGTGACGCGCTCGACCCCCGCTCCAACCGCTAGCAACCCCGTCGGGTGATCCTCGACCCATCAGAGAGTGAGAACGCATGAGACACGGACAGGGCCGGACCCGAGCCGCCATGGCTGCCGGGGTGGCCACCGTGCTGCTGGCCGCGGCCTGCGGCGGCGGTGGCGGCAGCACCCCGCAGGGCACCGGCAGCCAGGGCGCCGCGAACGAGTTCAACGCAGCGCTGACCCAGGTGACGAACCCGTCGGAGACCAAGGGCGGCACCCTGAAGTTCGCGAACTCCGGCGACTGGGACAACCTGGACCCCGGCGAGACCTACTACGGCTACTCCTGGAACTTCGCCCGCCTGTACGGCCGCTCGCTGCTGATGTTCAAGGCGGCGCCCGGTACGGCCAGCAACGAGCTGGTGCCCGACCTCGCCGAGGGCCTCGGCAAGGCCAGCCCCGACGGCAAGTCGTGGACTTACAAGCTGCGCAAGGGCGTCAAGTTCGAGGACGGCACCGAGATCACCTCTGCCGACGTCAAGTACGCCGTGCTGCGCTCGACCGACAAGGCGACCTTTCCCAACGGACCGGCCTACTTCGAGGCCATCCTGGACCTGCCGGCCGGCTACAAGGGCCCGTACAAGTCCAAGGGCGTCAACACCGACTCCGCCATCGAGACCCCGGACGACCAGACCATCGTCTTCCACACCAAGCAGCCGTTCGCCAGCTTCGACTACCTGGCCCAGCTGACCCAGACGATGCCGGTGCCGGAGGCCAAGGACACCGGCGCGAAGTACCGCAGCAGCATCGTCTCCAGCGGTCCGTACAAATTCGCCGACCTCGAGCAGGGCAAGAGCTTCAACCTGGTGCGCAACGACCAGTGGGACCAGGCCACCGACCCCAACCGCAAGGCGCTACCGGACTCCTACGAGGTCAGCCTCAACGTCAACGCCGACGACATCGACAACCGGGTGATCAGCGGTGACCTCGACGTCGACATCGCTGGCACCGGCGCGCAGCCCGCCTCGTTGGCCCGGGTGCTGCAGGACCCCAAGCTCAAGGCCGCGGCGGACAACCCGATCATCTCGCGGCTCTGGTACACCTCCATCAACCCGACCGTGGCGCCGTTCGACAACGCCGACTGCCGCAAGGCCGTGATGTACGCCATGGACCAGACCGGCTACCAGACCGCCTACGGCGGCGTCTTCGCCGGTGGCGACCTGGCGACCACCCTGATGCCGCCGCAGATCCCCGGGCACGCCAACTTCGACCTCTACCCCAACGGCCCCGACCACAAGGGTGACCTCGACAAGGCCAAGGCCTCGCTGCAGGCCTGCGGCAAAGCCGACGGCTTCGAGACCAACATCGCCTACCGGGCCGAGCGGCCCAAGGAGAAGGCGACGGCGGAGGCCTTCCAGCAGGCCCTGTCGCGGGTCGGCATCAAGCTGACCCTGAAGCCGTTCCCCCAGGGGGACTACTTCTCCTCCTACGCCGGTAACCCGCCGTACGTGGCGAAGAACAACCTCGGCCTCGTCATCAACGGCTGGGGTGCGGACTGGAACGACGGCTTCGGCTTCCTGTCCCAGATCGTCGACTCCCGGGTGATCCGGGACACCGGTGGCTCCTCGAACACCAGCGTGCGCATCCCCGAGGTCGACACGATGCTCGACGCCGCCCTGCTGGAGCTCGACACCGACAAGCGCAACCAGCAGTGGGGCGCGATCGACAAGCGGGTGATGGAGGAAGCGGTCATCTACCCGGGCGTCTACGCCAAGAGCCTGCTGCTGCGGCCGAAGAACGCGACCAACGTCTTCGTCAGCGACGCCTACGGCATGTACGACTACCTGGCCATGGGCGCTCAGAAGTAGGTTCGCCTACCGTCTCAACCCTTCGACAGGCTCAGGGCGCTCTCCCCTCCGGGCGACCCAGCCCTGAGCCTGTTCGAAGGATCGTCGAAGGAGGGGTGTGCTCGCCTATATCGTGCGCCGGCTGGTTGCTGCCGTCGGGTTGCTGTTCGTGCTCAGCGTGGTCACGTTCTCGATCTTCTACCTGGTGCCGCGGCTCGCGGGGGCCACTCCGGAGTCGCTGGCCACCCGCTACGTCGGCCGGGCCGCGACCGAGGACACCGTCAAGCTGACCGCCGAGCGGCTCGGCTTCTACGACCCGGTGCCGGTGCAGTACGGCCACTGGCTCAAGGGCGTCTTCACCGGGGCCGAGTACGACTACGGTGCCGGTATCGAGCGCTGCGAGGCCCCGTGCCTGGGCTACTCCTTCATCACCAAGCAGGCCGTCTGGCCGGAGCTGCTCGACCGAGCGCCGGTCACGGCCTCGCTGGCCGTCGGCGCCTCGGTGATCTGGCTGGTCGCCGGCGTGCTGACCGGGGTGATCTCGGCCCTGCGACGCGGCTCGGTGTTCGATCGGGCGGCGATGACGGTGGCCCTGGCGGGGGTCTCGCTGCCCATCTTCTTCACCGGCCTGGTCTGTCTGGCCTTCTTCAGCTACCGGCTCGGCATCACCGCACCCGGCGGCCAGTACGTGAAGTTCACCGACAACCCGGCGCAGTGGGGGTACTCGCTGCTGCTGCCCTGGATCACCCTGGCGTTCCTGTTCTCAGCCCAGTACGCCCGGCTGACCCGGGCCGGGATGCTCGACACCATGACCGAGGACTACATCCGGACCGCGCGGGCCAAGGGCCTGCCGGAGCGGACCGTGGTGGTCAAGCACGGCCTGCGCGCGGCGCTGACCCCGATCCTGACGATCTTCGGCCTGGACGTGGGCCTGCTGCTGGGAGGTGCGGTGCTGACCGAGAAGACGTTCTCGCTGAACGGGCTGGGCAAGTACGGCTACGACGCGATCGTCGCCGGCGACCTGCCGAAGATCCTCGGCGTCACCCTGGTCGCCGGCTTCTTCGTGGTCATCGCCAACCTCGTGGTCGACCTGCTCTACGCCGTGGTCGACCCGAAGGTGCGGCTCGGATGAGCCGCACCGTGGTGGCTGAGCGTCCCGGTCCGGTGCCCGGGGCACCCCCGCAGCCCTTCCTCGACGTCCGCGACCTGCGGGTGCACTTCCCCACCGACGACGGGCTGGTCAAGGCGGTGGACGGCCTGAGCTTCGCCGTCGAGCGGGGCCGGACGCTGGGCATCGTGGGGGAGTCGGGCTCGGGCAAGAGCGTCACGAGCCTGGCCGTCCTCGGCCTGCACCGTCGCGCCGGCGCAAAGAAGTCGGCGCGGGGGAACCGGCTGAGCGGCCAGATCTTCCTCGACGGGGAGGACCTGCTGGCCTGCGACGCCGACCATGTCCGCAGTCTGCGCGGCAAGCGGATGTCCATGATCTTCCAGGACCCGCTGTCGGCCATGCACCCCTACTACACCGTTGGTCAGCAGATCGTCGAGGCCTACCGGATCCACAACGCGGTCAGCACGAAGGTCGCGCGGCAGCACGCCATCGACATGCTGGGCCGCGTCGGGATCCCGGAGCCGACCCGCCGGGTCGACGACTACCCGCACCACTTCTCCGGCGGCATGCGGCAGCGGGCGATGATCGCGATGGCCCTGTGCTGCGACCCGGACCTGCTGATCGCCGACGAGCCGACCACGGCCCTCGACGTGACCGTGCAGGCGCAGATCCTGGACCTGATCCGCGACCTGCAGCGCGAGTTCAACTCCTCGGTCATCCTGATCACCCATGACCTCGGCGTGGTGGCCGAGCTCGCCGACGACATCTTGGTGATGTACGCCGGCCGCGGAGTGGAGTACGGCAGTGCCGACACCTTGTTCAACGAGCCCGCGCACCCCTACACCTGGGGGCTCCTGGGCTCGGTGCCCCGATTCGACCGGCCGCCGGGGGAGCGGCTGCTCTCGATCAAGGGCTCACCACCCAGCCTGATCGACGTTCCGGTCGGCTGCGCGTTCAGCACCCGCTGCGACTACGCCGCGCTCAACCACGGCC
The DNA here is from genome assembly GCA_963727215.1 of uncultured Actinomycetota bacterium. Lineage (GTDB taxonomy): Bacteria > Actinomycetota > Actinomycetes > Propionibacteriales > Propionibacteriaceae > Microlunatus. The sequence goes on along the minus strand of CAVSFR010000006.1, from coordinate 14,240 downwards.
GCAGCGAGACCGAGCGGCCCGAGCTCGCCCTGGTCCGGCCGGGTCACTCGGTGGCCTGCCACCTGTCCCCGGCGGAGCGCGAGCGCCTGTGGACCGACGAGATCGCGCCGCGGCTGTGAGCGCGGGGGTGACGACGACCGGGGACCCGGGAACGTCGGAGGACCTGGTCGCGGTAGCGGGACTGGTCAAGCACTTCCCGATCCGCGCCGGCCTGCTCAAGCGGCAGGTCGCCGCGGTCCAGGCCGTCGACGGGTTGGACTTCACGGTGCGCCGCGGCGAGACGTTCTCGATCGTGGGGGAGAGCGGCTGCGGCAAGAGCACCACCGGACGGCTGCTGACCCGGCTGCTCGAACCGACCGGGGGCACCATCGAGCTGGAGGGGCGCGACATCAGTCACCTCTCCGAAGGGGAGATGCGACCGCTCCGCCGCGACGTGCAGATGATCTTCCAGGACCCGTACTCCTCGCTGAACCCGCGGCACACCGTGGGCAAGATCGTCAGCGCGCCCTACCGGCTGCAGGGGGTGAACCCGCCCGGCGGGGTCAAGAAGGCCGTCCAGGAGATCCTGGAGGCCGTCGGGCTCAACCCCGAGCACTACAACCGCTACCCCCACGAGTTCTCGGGCGGCCAGCGGCAGCGGATCGGCATCGCGCGCACGTTGGCGCTGCGCCCTCGGCTGATCGTGGCCGACGAACCCGTCTCGGCCCTGGACGTGTCCATCCAGGCCCAGATCATCAACCTGCTGCAGGACCTGCAGACCGAGTTCGACCTGACCTACGTGCTGATCGCCCACGACCTGTCGGTGGTGCGCTACGTCTCGGACCGGGTGGCTGTGATGTACCTGGGCAAGATCGTCGAGCTCGCCGACCGTGAGTCCCTCTACAGCGCGCCGATGCACCCGTACACGGTGGCGCTGATGTCGGCGGTGCCGCGGGCGGACACCCGACGCCGCCACGAGCGCGAGCGGATCCGGCTGGCCGGCGACGTGCCCAGCCCGATCAACCCGCCACCGGCCTGCCGCTTCCACACCCGGTGCTGGAAGGCCCAGGAGATCTGCCGTACCCAGGAGCCGCCGCTGGCGGAGCTGGCCAGCGGGCACCGGGTCGCCTGCCACTTCCCGGAGAACCTGCCGACGGCAACGGTCCCTCCCGGCCGCTCGGGGGCCACCGGGCTCGAACCGCTCCGCTAGTGGTGTGTCGACCCTCAGGCTTGTGGGGTGGCGGCGTCCGGGTGCGCGCATCGCAAGGCCGACGCGGACGGGCCACCGGGTCGTAGCGCGAGAAGAACGCCGCGAGGGTCGTGCAGGCGCCGCCCGGCCCAAGGATGAGGGGCCGACGACGTAGGCTCGCGGGGTGAAGGTGCATGCTCGGCCGCGGCCGACGGCTGAGCTGCACGTCGGCTCTCTTGCCTCTCCGGTGGGGGTGTTCGGCGTGCTGACCAGTGCGGCCGGCCTCCGGGCGGCGGATTGGCGGCTGCAGCCCGGCGCGGCATCCGCTGACCCCGACGAGCTGGTGGCGATGGTGCTGGAGCAGCTGCGGGAGTACTTCGCCGGGGAGCGGCAGCGCTTCGACCTTCCGCTCGACCTGGCACCGATGTCGCCTCAGCGCATGGCCGTGCTGGAGGCGATGACGACCATCGGCTACGGCGAGACCATCACCTACGGCGAGCTCGCTCGACGCAGCGGCACCGGGCTGCCGGCCCGGGCCATCGGCTCGATCATGGGGTCCAACCCCGTCCCGGTGGTGATCCCCTGCCACCGAGTCGTGGCCAGCAACGGCCTGGGCGGCTTCTCCGGTGGCGAGCCCGGCCGGGAGCTGGAGACCAAGCGCCAGCTGCTCGAGCTGGAGGGCGCGCTGCCGCCCACGCTGCTCTGAGGTGGTCACTCTGCGCACCCCCAGGGCGCCGGCGTATAACGTGAACCCGTGGACGTCACCGAGCACGCGACCCGGGCGCGAGCGGCGGCACGGCGGCTGAGCAGCGCGACGCGTGCCCAGAAGGACGAGGCGCTGCACGCCATGGCGGACGCGCTGGCGAAGGCGGAGGCGACCGTGCTCGAGGCGAACGCCGCTGACGTCGTCCAGGCCGAAGCAGCCGGCACCTCGGCGTCCCTGGTCGACCGGCTGCGGCTGACCCCCGATCGGGTGCAGGCCATGACCACCGGACTGCGAGACCTCGCTGGCCTGCCCGACCCCGTGGGTGACGTGGTCCGCGGGTGGACCAACCCCAACGGCGTGCAGGTACGCCAGCTCCGGGTGCCGTTCGGCGTGGTGGGCATCATCTACGAGGCCCGCCCCAACGTGACCGCCGACGCCGCCGGCATCTGCCTCAAGTCGGGCAACGCGGTGCTGCTGCGGGGGTCGTCGTCGGCCGCAGCCTCGAACGCCGCTGTGACCGAGGCCCTGCGCGCCGGTCTCGCCGAAGTGGGGTTGCCCGTGGACGCGGTCCAGCTGGTGCCTGGGCCTCGCGCCGTCACGGACGAGCTGATGGCGGCCCGCGGGCTGGTCGACGTGCTGGTTCCCCGGGGCGGGGCGGGGCTGATCGAGCACGTCGTCCGGACCAGCCAGGTACCCGTGATCGAGACCGGGGTGGGCAACTGCCACCTCTTCGTCGATGCGACCGCGGACGTCGCGACCGCGTTGGAGATCTTGCTGAACGCGAAGACCCAGCGGCCGTCGGTCTGCAACGCCGTCGAGACGCTGCTCGTGCACGCCCAGATCGCCGACGCTTTCCTGCCGCGGGCACTTGCGTCCCTGGCTGCCGCTGGGGTGACGGTGCACGGGGACGAGCGGACGGCTGCGTACGGCCAGGTCGTGCCGGCGACCGAAGCCGACTGGGCCGAGGAGTACCTCGTCCTCGACCTCGCCGTCGCCGTGGTCGAGGACCTCGACGCCGCCCTCGACCACATCCGGCGCTACAGCACCGGGCACAGCGAGACGATCGTCACCGAGTCCCAGAGCGCCGCCGCGCGGTTCACCGCGGAGGTTGACGCGGCCGCTGTGCTCGTCAACGCGTCCAGCCGGTTCGTGGACGGCGGGGAGTTCGGTTTCGGGGCCGAGATCGGCATCTCCACCCAGAAGCTGCACGCGCGAGGACCGATGGGGCTGGCTGAGATGACGTCCACGAAGTACGTCCTCACCGGCTCGGGGCAGACCCGCCGCTGAGCCCGTCCTGCTCGCCCTGACGAGGGCAGGCAGCGGGACCGGTAGGCTGCGATCATGACCCTCGGACTGACCCTGCTGGAGACCGAGCTGCCGGTGCCGCCGTACGTGTTCGGCCTGATCGCCTTCGGCCTGCTGATCGTGTTGCTGCTGATCACGCTGTCGATGGGCAAGGGCCGTCCGCACAGCTGAGTGAGCTCATCGGAGGAGGTCGTCATCGCCGACGACGTGGGCCGCGGCCGTCAGGATCGGGCCACCGGTCTCGCCCGGACGTCCGACGAGGGTCGGTTGCACCGGCTCGGCGTGATGGGCGGCACCTTCGACCCCATCCACCACGGGCACCTCGTAGCCGCCAGCGAGGTGGCCATGCACTTCGGTCTCGACGAGGTGGTGTTCGTACCGACCGGCCAGCCGTGGCAGAAGGTGGACCGCGACGTCTCGGCCGCCGAGGACCGCTACCTGATGACGGTGATCGCCACCGCCTCCAACCCACGCTTCACCGTGAGCCGCGTCGACATCGACCGGCCGGGAATGACCTACACCGTCGACACGTTGACCGACATACGGGCCGAACGGGGTCACGATGTCGACCTCTTCTTCATCACGGGTGCCGACGCCCTAACCCAGATCCTGACCTGGCACAAGGTGGACCAGCTGTTCGAGCTGGCGCACTTCGTCGGCTGCACCCGGCCAGGGGTCGAGCTCGACACGACGGTGATCGACCAGCTGCCGCAGGAGCGGGTCACGGTGCTGGAGATCCCCGCGTTGGCCATCTCGTCGACGGCCTGTCGGGACCGGGTGCAGAAGCAGAACCCGATCTGGTACCTGGTGCCGGACGGCATCGTGCAGTACATCGCCAAGCGCGGGCTCTACCACCCCTGACGGGGTGGAAGGAGCCCTCCCGGACCTCCATGTCGGAGGTCCCTGACTGAAGGAAATCGTGACCGCAACCGAACGTGCCCTCGAGCTGACCCGGGCAGCAGCCGCTGCTGCCGTCGACAAGCTCGGCACCGACCTGATCGCCTACGACGTCTCCGACCAGCTGGCCATCACCGACGTGTTCCTGGTCGTGACCGCCAGCAACGAGCGCCAGGTGGGCGCCGTCGTGGACGGCATCGAAGAGGCGCTGCGCGAGATGGACTCCAAGCCGGTCCGTCGCGAGGGTGACCGTGAGCAGCGCTGGGTGCTGCTGGACTACCTCGACCTCGTGGTCCACGTGCAGCACAGCGAGGAGCGCAAGTTCTACGCTCTCGAGCGCCTGTGGAGTGACTGCCCGGTGATCCCGCTGGGCGTGGACACGCGCCGGTGACCGCGCAGCGCCTCATCATCTGGCGGCACGGCCGCACGGCCTGGAACCAGGTCAACCGGTTCCAGGGGCAGGCTGACATCGAGCTCGACGACGTGGGTCGCGCACAGGCCGCTCGGGCCGCCACGGTGCTCGCCGCGTTGGAGCCGGCCGTGCTGTGGTCCAGCGACCTCAGCCGGGCGCGGGAGACGGCCGGTGCGCTCGAGGCGCTCACCGGGCTGGAGGTGACCACCGACAAGCGCCTCCGCGAGATCCACGTGGGGTCCTGGGAGGGCCTGACGGGTGATGAGGTCGACCTTCTCGACCCCGAGCTCTCCCGCCGCCTCCGGGCCGGGGAGGACGTTCGCCGCTCTGCGACGGGGGAGAGCCCGTCCGAGGTCGCCGTCCGGGTGGCCGAGTGCCTGACGGAGCTGGCCGAGGGTGCACCCGACGGCTCGACCGTCGTCGCCGCGAGTCACGGACTGGCCGGACGCGTCGGCGTGGCCGAGCTGGTCGGGCTTCCCCTGGAGCACTGGCGGCTCCTCGGCGGGATGACCAACTGCGGCTGGGTGAGCGTCAACCGGCACCGCTCCGGCCGCTACTGGCGGATCGAGTCCTACAACGCCAGCGCCGACCCGACCGGCAACCTGATTTCGTGACCCGGACGCCTGCAGGCTAGTATTTCGGGGTCGTCAGGGGCGCGGGCCGAGAGGTTCGTACGCTCTAGGAGACACCCGCAAGGGGCTTTGGCGCAGTTGGTAGCGCGCTTCCATGGCATGGAAGAGGTCAGGGGTTCGAATCCCCTAAGCTCCACAGTAAAAGGCCTAGTCAGTAGCCATTTCAGGAATCGAACAGCCCTCTTGATCAAGGTTCGCGGGTGAGCCTGCTAGCCAAACTGCTAGCCAACGGGGTCGAGTTTGGCTAGCAGAGGCGACATTTTGACCCTCTGGTGAAGGCGGCAAAGGCTCGCCGGGTTCGATTTCGCACTAGGTATCTCGCCTAGTCAACACTGCAATGCGGTTGGCCGATCAGGTGCTGGCTCGAACGGGTGACCTCTTCCGTTCCCGGGAAGTGTCGACGGGGTCTTCGTCCTGCGAGTCGACGTCGAGCTGGCCGTTTCGAGCCTTGTCCGACTCGATGAAGATGACGCGCGGGTCTCCGCTGCTCAGTTGAGGGTCGTGGTCAGGCGAGGGAGAGGAAGAGCTTCTCCATCTTCTGCACGTCGAGACTCTCGGCGCCTTCGTCGGTGATGCACTGCTTGAGGCCGGTGGCGACGATGGCGAAGCCGGCCCGGTCGAGGGCGCGGCTGACGGCGGCGAGCTGGGTGACGACGTCCTCGCAGTCCTGGCCCTCGTCGAGCATGCGGATGACGGCGGCGAGCTGGCCCTGGGCCCGTTTGAGCCGGTTGGCGGCGGGTCGGACGCTGTCGGGGTTCAGCTGGACCATCAGGCGGCCTGGACCGGGCTGCCGCCGAGGCTGTCGAGGGCAGCGCGCAGCCGGGTGGTGGCGTTGTCGGAGACGGGCTGGAGCGCGGGGTTGTCGGTTATGGCGACCATCATCTGCGGGTCGACGGCTTCGACGGCGGTGCGGTCCTCGCTGATCGTGCGGACGACGACGTTGCAGGGCAGGAGCAGCCCGATGGAGGGCTCGGCCTGGAGGGCGGCGTGGGCGAGGGGCGGCCGACAGGCGCCGAGGATCACCTGCGGGGCGATGTCGGCGTCGAGCTTGGCCTTCATGGTGGCCTGCAGGTCGATCTCGGTGAGGACGCCGAAGCCCTGGGCGGCGAGAGCGCTGCGGACCTGGGTGACGGTGGCGGCGTAGGACTGGTCGACGGTGGTGGTGAGGGCGTAGGTCATCGGTCGTTCCTGGGCTCGAGTCGGGACGGGTGGATACCCACCGGGTATAGCACGGGTAGCCCGGGAGGCATTCCCCTGCCCGGTTGGGAATCATCCACACCTCGTCTACCGTTGTCTCTCGTATACCCCCCCGGGTATCAGTCGAGAGGAACAACGCATGTCCCACGTCACCACGTCCGACCTCGCCGAGGCGCGGTCCGCCGGGTCCACGCAGGTGGTCGACGTCCGCGAGCCGTCGGAGTACGTGACCGGCCACGTCCCCGGAGCCGCGTCGATCCCGATGGACCAGCTCGTCGATCGGCTTGGCGAGATCGACCGGTCGCGTCCGGTCTTCGTCATCTGCCAGGCCGGCGGGCAGAGCTCGGCCATGACCGACGTCCTGCGGCATCACGGCTTCGACGCCCGCTCGGTCGACGGCGGCACCCCTGCCTGGATCGACGGCGGGCACCCTGTCGCCACTGGCACCCCCGAAGGGAAGTGAGCACCATGACCCACCCCACCACCGCTGGGCGGCCATCCGCCCCCTCCACGACCGCGCCGACGATCATCCCGATCGAGACCTTGACCCTGGGCGACCGCAGCTACCTCGCCCACGACGGCCAGGTGGCCCTGGTCGTGGACCCGCAGCGCGACATCGACCGGGTCCTCGACCTGGCCGCGGCCGAAGGCGTGCGGATCACCCACGTGTTCGAGACCCACATCCACAACGACTACGTCACCGGCGGGCTGGCCCTGGCCCGACGCACGGGCGCGGCCTACTTCGTCAACGGCGCGGACGAGGTGGCCTACGACCGGAACCCGATCGCCGACGGCGACGAGATCGAGGTCGGGGCGTCGATGCGGGTCCGGGCGATCGCCACCCCGGGCCACACCTTCACCCACCTCTCCTACGCGCTCAGCACGGACGGCCAGCCCGTCGCGGTGTTCACCGGCGGCTCGCTGCTCTTCGGTGCGACCGGACGGCCCGACCTGCTGGGCCACGAGCACACCCACGACCTGGTCCACGCCCAGTACCACTCCGCCCAGCGGCTGGCCGCCGAGCTGCCGGATTCCACCGAGGTGCTGCCCACCCACGGGTTCGGCAGTTTTCTGTTCCGCCACGCAGTCCGACGCGACCGACTCCACCATCGGGCGGGAGAAGCAGGACAACCCCGTCCTGACCTCGTCCGAGCAGGACTACGTCGACGCCCTCCTCGACGGGCTCGACGCCTATCCGGCCTACTACGTCCACATGGCTCCCGCCAACAGCGCCGGCCCGGCCGAGCCGGACCTGACCCTGCCGGCCTTGGCCGACCCGACTGAGCTGCGTCGCCGGATCGATGCGGGAGAGTGGGTCGTCGACCTGCGTACCCGCACCGTGTTCGCTGCCGGTCACGTCCCCGGCAGCCTGAACTTCGGCCTCGACGGCGGCTTCGCCACCTACCTCGGCTGGCTGATGGACTGGGGCACCCCGCTCACCCTGCTCGGCGAGACCGAGGCCGACGTCGCCACCGCCCAGCGCGAGCTCGTCCGCATCGGCATCGACCGTCCCGCCGCCGCCGCGACCGGCGGACCCCAGGACTGGACTGACTGTGAGGATCGACTTACCGGCTCGGTAGTGGTGGGCTGGTGCTGATGGCAGCGGGTGTGACTCTTGGTCTGACTGGCGCGATGCCTTTGACGGGACTTGTCCGCCCGCTGCTGTCGGCACCGGCCCGGCCGGAGACGTTGGCCTGATCAGGAGCTTGACCGCCGGTAGCCGCCGGCGTGTCTCATCACAGTCCTGCCATCTCCGTACCGGACGGGACCTCGCGTCCCACCGGTCGAAGGAGAGATCGCCATGCCCATGTTGGCAGAACTGGTCGAAGTCGTCATCGGCGTCGACACCCATGCAGACACCCACACCGCCGCGGTGCTCGACGCGCGCACCGGCGGGGTCCTGGCTCGTGCCACGGTCAGCACCGACCCCGACGGCTACGCCGCCCTGGTCACGCTGGCCGAGGCCCACTCCGGGCTACGGGCGTGGGCTTTGGAAGGTGCCGGTGGCTACGGTGCCGGGCTGGCGCGGCACCTGGCCGACGCCGAGGAGCTGGTCGTCGAGCTGGACCGCCCGGTCCGCGCCCGCCGCCGTGGCGGGGCGAAGTCCGACCCGATCGACGCCGAGCGGGCCGCTCGTGAAGCCCTGGGCCGTACCCGCCTGGCCGAGCCCAAGACCGGTCCGGTGCGGGGCGCGGTCGCCATGCACCTGACCGCCCGGCGTGCCGCAGTCGAGGCCGCCACCGCCGCTCAACGCCAGCTACGCGCTTTGGTCATCACCGCTCCCGAGGTGGTCCGGGCCCGGTTCCGCGGGCAGTCCACGACCGTCATGATCACCACCGCCAGCAAGCTCCGCCCGGCGAGTACTCACGGTGATGTCGAGGTGGTCGAGGCGCTGTCGGTGCTCCGCAGCCTGGCCCGGCGGATCACCTTCTTGACCGAGGAGGCCGACGAGCACGAACGCACCATCCGATCCTTGGTCCAGTCCTGGCGTCCCGACCTGCTCGAGGTCAGCGGCGTCGGCGCGATCGTGGCCGGCACCGTGCTCGCGGCGTGGTCCCACCCGGGTCGGGTCCGCGACGACGCCGCTTTCGCCATGCTCGCCGGCGTCGCCCCGATCCCCGCCTCGTCGGGCAAGACCAGCCGCTACCGGCTCAACCGTTCCGGCGACCGCCAGCTCAACCGGGCCCTGCACACCATCGCCTTGTCGCGACTGCGCTACGACCCCGACACCCGCGCCTACGCCGAACGCCGCCGAGCTCAGGGCAAGACCGACCGAGAGATCAAGAGGTGCCTCAAGCGCTACATCGCCCGCCAGCTCCACCGACAGCTCGAGAACCCGCCCCGGGCCGCCACCGCCGCTTGACATCCATAGGAGCGTCCAGCCGCTGGCGTCGTTCCCGAGGGCGACGTTCGCCGACCTCGACCACGTCCGCCACCACCGCGACGTCGTCGTCCTCGACGTCCGCCGGACCGCCGAGTTCACCGCTGCCCGGATCGAGGGCGCGCTCAACATCCCTCTCCACGAGCTCCCGCGGCGCGTCGATGAGGTGCCTGACGCCGAGGTGTGGGTCCACTGCGCCGGCGGCTACCGCGCCTCCGTCGCCGCGTCGTTCCTCTCCGCGGCACGCAGGCGGCTCGTTGCCATCGACGACACCTTCGACAACGCCAAGTCGACCGGGCTGCACCTGCTCAGCGACACCCCGGAGGAGAACTGATGATCCGCCGGCTGCTCCAGAGCCTGTTCCGACAGACCTCGACCGCGATCAATCCGACCGAGGCGCACTCCGCCACCCTCCACGGCCCTGCCGTGCTGCTCGATGTCCGCGAGCCGCAGGAGTGGCAGGCCGGTCACGCCCCGCAGGCCGACCACATCCCCCTCGGCGAACTCGAGTCGCGCCTCGCCGAGCTACCGCGAGACCGGCAGATCATCTGCGTCTGCCGGTCGGGGCGCCGCTCGGCCCTCGCTGCCCAGCAGCTTGTCGCCCACGGACACCAGGCCGTGAACCTCACCGGTGGCATGACGGCCTGGGCTGCCGCCGGCCTGCCGGTCGTCACCGGTAAGGGCCGCAGCCCCGGGCGCGTCCTCTGACCCGCACCGCCCGGCAGATCGCTGAAGGAGACAACCCTTGCGTAGCACCACCGCCGAACAGGTCGACCCCGCCACCGTCATCGACTGGCTCGCCGAGGAGGCCGTCACCGTCCTCGACGTCCGCAGCCCGGCCGAGTTCGAGACCCGCCACATCGCGGGCTCCTACAACCTGCCCCTCCAGCTGGTTGGCGAGCACGCCGACGCCCTGGCCGCCCGCCTCGACCGCAAGGTCGTCCTGGTCTGCCAGTCCGGGGTCCGCGCCGACCAGGCTCGCCAGCGGCTCGCGGGTACCGGCATGAGTGACCTGCACGTCCTCGCCGCCGGCGTCGGAGGGTTCGCCGCGGCCGGCGGGAGGGTCGTCGAGGGCCGACCTCGATGGTCGATGGAGCGTCAGGTCCGCCTCGTCGCCGGAGGTCTCGTCCTCGCCGGCGTCCTCGCCAGCCGCGTCGTCTACCCGAGATCCGTCCTGCTCGCCGGCGGCATCGGTGCCGGTCTCACCGCCTCGGCCCTCACCGACAGCTGCACCATGGGCCGGATGCTCTCGGCGCTGCCCTACAACCGGAGCCGTCGGCAAGACCCCCAGCAGCTGCTCGACCAGCTCCCGGGCAGCACCGCGCCTGCTCCCAGGCGATGACCACGACGCTGCTCGTCGTGCTGGCCCTCGGGCTGGTCATCGGCGCGCTGCTCGGCCTGCTCGGCGGGGGCGGATCCATCCTGGCCGTGCCCGCCCTCGTCTACGGGGTCGGCCTTCCCCTCGCCGAGGCCGTCCCCACCTCGCTGCTCGTCGTCGGGATCTCCTCGGCCGCCGCCGTCCTGCCTCGCATGCGACAGGTCCAGTGGCGCCTCGCCGGCATCTTCAGCGCAACCGGCGCCGCGGCCGCATTCGCCGGCACCGCCGTCAACCGGCTCCTCGACCCCTCCGTCGTCCTGCTTGGCTTCGCCGCCGTCATGGTCGCTGCCGCCCTGCGCATGCTGCGCAGCTCCGACGACGTCGGCGGCTCCTGCGCCCTACCCGGCGGCGGCGTCAGCTGGCGCAGCTGCCTGCCCAAGGCTGCCGCCTCCGGAATCGTGGTCGGCTTCCTCAAGGGACTTTTCGGCGTCGGCGGCGGCTTCCTCATCGTCCCCGCCCTCACCCTGCTCCTCGGCCTCCCTATGGCCACCGCCGCCGCGACCTCGCTCGTCGTCATCGTCGCCAACTCGGCCGCCGCCTTCATCGCCCACCTCGGCGACACCACCATCGACGTGACAACCGCCGTCGCCTTCACCGTAGCCGCCATCGTCGGCTCTGTCGTCGCCGGCCGCCTTGCGTCACGGCTCCCCGGTCACCGGGTCCGGCGGTGGTTCGCCGTTCTCGTGTTGCTCGTCGCTGCCTACGTCGCGGTCCACGCAACCCTCGGCCTTGTCGGCTGACGCTCGACGACATCGTCTCGACATCGAGGACGCCAGCATTTCTGTCTTTCCACGTTGCGCGGCGGACGCCAGCGTGAGCAGGGGTGCGTCGAGCCTCAGGCTCACCGGGAGCTGCAGGTGGGTTCCAACAGACCCGAGGTGCCAGGCTCGATCCCTGGACTGCTTCGGTGCAGTTTCGCCGCCACGACCAGCTCTTCTGAAGCGGCTATGCAGAACGTGTCCGGCGTCGTCTCGATGTCACGTGCTACCGCCGCCGTTGTGACGACGACCGACGTCGGGTGCCCGAACCCTTGACACCCTGAGTGTTATCGATAAAACTTGCGTCGACAGCAGTCGGACTCCTCTCGGCGGCGGTCGCAACCAGGGAGAAGCAATGACGTTCTTCAAGACCGCTGGCCTCGTCACGGGCACCGCCTTGCTGGCGATGGTTGGTGCCGGCTGCTCGGGATCCAGTCCTAGCCAGAGCAGCGACGGTCCGACGACCATCACGTACTGGAGCTGGGATGGTGCACCGGGCAAGGAGATCGTCGATCCCATGATCAAGGGGTTCGAGTCGGCCAATCCGGGAATCACCGTGCAGTACACCGAGATCCCGCGAGCCGACTACAAGGCCAAGGTTGCGTCCGCCCTCGGGGCGGGGGAGTCGATCGACGTGCTCAACGTCCAGCCGGGTTCCTGGGCCGGGGAGGTACAGGACTACCTCAGCCCGGTGTCGGAGTGGTCGAACGCAGATGAGTTGACCAACGCCTTCACCCCGATCTCCGTCGACCAGACCAAGCGGCTGTTCAGCGACGGCGAGCTCTACGGGGACCCGTTGTACTCGACCGGTTCGACGATCGGGATCTACAACGCCAAGCTACTGACAGAGCTGGGCGTCGAGCCGCCGACGACGGTCGCGGAGTTCGCGGCGATGAGCAAAGCCTTGAAGGCCAAGGATCCAGACATCCTCTCTGCCGTCGTGCCATCTGGACGGCTGGTTCCAGGACGAAGCTGCACTGACAGTCGTCGGGCAGTCCGACCCGGAGTTCTTCAACAAGGTCCGCTACCAGAAGGGAGCCTGGAACACCCCGAGCTATGTCTCCGGCCTGAGCGCCTACAAGAAGCTGTACGACGACGGGGTCTTCGACAAGGCAACGCTCGACATGGACTACGCCACGGCGATGAACACCTTTGACTCGGGCAAGGCCGCCGTGGCCTTCAACGGTTCTTGGGAGGCTGGGCGCATCCTGACCGGCGACTCCGGGATCATCCCCTTCCCTGCGCCGACGGCCGAACAGGCCTCGCTGCGCGGTTTCCTGGACGTCATCCTGGGCATACCGACGAAGTCTGAGCACCAGGACGTCGCCGCCAAGTTCGTGCAGTACATGGCCGCCGGCGAAGGGGTCGACGGTTGGGCGACTCAGCTCAAGGGTGTGCCCGCGCTTGCGGGCTACACGCTCCCGGAGGGCACGCTAAAGACGGAGCTGCAGAAGACGAGCTATGCCTCGATGGTCGAGCTCATCAACCAACCGCACAGCGACCGGAACAACATGGGCGCTTTCTCCGACTCGGTGGGCGAGAACGTGCTCGAGGTCTTGACAGGAAACCTGTCCGCCGAGAAGGCCGCACAGAAGAGACCAGGTCGAACTGGAAAAGGGCAACTTCTGAGCCCAACAGGTGTCCGCTGCGCTTGCCCCGGAGCGGTGGCGCCTCCTCCGTCGACCTCTAAGGATGTCAAACCATGCCTCAACCGTCTACCCGGCGCGCACGTCGCCACCGGGGTGACACACGGACGGCAGTGCTCTTCTTGTCGCCGCTCCTGGTCGTCTACGCGGTCTACTACGCCTACAGCATCGTCTTTCTCACCCAGACCAGCACCCAGCGGGTCGGCATCTCGCTCCTTCGGCCGGTCCAGGTTGGGATGCGGAACTTCATCCTGCTCTTCCAGGACGACGTCTTCCTGCGCTCGATCCTGAACAATCTCGTCTTCGCCGGGATCAGTATCGGCGTGGCGCTCACAATGGCACTTCTTCATCGCCGTCGCGCTCTCGACCGGGGTCCGCGGGCGGAAGCTCTTCTACCTACTCTTCCTGCTTCCCGCGCTGATTCCGTTGTCCCTGGTCGCCACGATCTTCGGCTCCATGTTGCAGGAACGGTACGGCGCGGTGAACGAGACGCTGCGCAGCCTGGGTCTCGGGGGTCTTGCTCAGTCCTGGCTCACGACTCCGCACTGGGCCTACCTCGCCGTGGTGTTGATCTTCTGCTACCTGATCGGCCTGCCCGTCATGTACTACACGGCCGATCTGTCCGCGCTGCCGACCTCAGCTCTGGAAGCGGCCCTGATCGACGGGGCCGGAACGTTCCGGATCATGACATCGATCATCTATCCGATGATGAGATCCACGCACATCACCGTCATCCTCGCCCTCCTGCTCGGCTCCTTCCGCGCCCTCGAGCAGGTGCTGTTCTCGACGGGAGGCGGACCAGGATCCACTACGGAGATTGTCGGCAGCTATCTCTACCAGTACGTGAACTCGGGCGGGAAGACCATCGGGTTCGCGGCGGCGGCGTCGATCATCGTGCTCCTCATCGCCCTCCTCATCTCGGTGGCACAGATGTTCCTCACACGTCCCCGGAAGGCCGACCGATGACCACCACCGCTCTACCTGCCAAAGCCGCTCCGACGCCGCGGTCGACGCAGAACTCTGCCCCCGCGGCGTCAACGCCGGAGGAGAGGGTGGTCGAGGACAACCCGATGCGCGTCGTGATCACGCGAACCAGTGACCGCGTCATCATCTACGCGCTGCTCGTCATCATGGGCCTGGTCTTTGCCTTTCCGCTGTACGCCGCGATCCGGAAATCTCTCCAGGGCTTCGGTCTGCAGAACTACATCAGCTTGTTCACGGAGCCGATCGGCGACGTGTCCCTGCCGACGACTTACCTCA
>CAVSFR010000005.1:0-469582 GCA_963727215.1 uncultured Actinomycetota bacterium | reverse complement strand
GAGCTCGAAGACCTGCTTGACGAACGTGCTGTGCGCGTCGATCAGCGCGCCCCACGCCTCGGGCGACATGGTCGCGTAGCGCGCTTGGTCTTCGTAGATGAGGATTGCGTACTTGGCCATGGAGCTGCCTCCTGCACTGGGTCGCGGGCCGGCCTGTCCGGCTCCGTCATCAGCTACGACGAACACTCTGCCGCCGGATCGACAGCCAGGCCAGGATCTGCCTCCGGATTCTTCCCGCAGCGCCCTGGCCGCTGTTCGACTCCGCCCGTCCGCCCAGGTGCAGCCGGGTCGCCGACTGGGTGGCAGTCCCAGGGACTGCGACAGCACAGGCCAGGGCCCCTCACGACCAAGCGGGGCGTGTTCCTACACCGTGGCCGCCGGCTGGACCCGGATGGCCTGGAAGAGGTCAGGGGTTTGAATCCCTCTGAGCTCCACCCAGATCCGGTCCCACGGCTCAGAGGGTGGCGGCCCGTCCGATCTGGACGACTTTCCAGCCGGCGTCTTTCCATGAGGGTGCGTGGAGCTTGAGTCGGCCGTCGATGATGATCTTGGTGCGGACCAGGCGGCCGATGGCGACCGGGTCGAGCTGGCGGAACTCGGGCCATTCGGTCAGGTGCAGGGTGATGTCGGCCCGGTGGGCGGCTTGCTCGACGCTGGCGACCTGGGTGAAGCCCTCTCGTGGCGGCAGCCGGGCCTGGGGGTCGTAGATCCGGACGTCGGCTCCTGCGGCGTGCAGCCGGTCGGCGACGGTGAGGGCGGGGGAGTTGCGGGTGTCGTCGGTACCGGGTTTGAAGGCGGCGCCGAGGACGGCGATGCGGAGGCCGTCGACGCTGCCCCCGGCCTGGTTGATGGTGAGGTCGGCCAGCTCGGTCCGCTGGCCCTCGTTGATGGCCTCCACGGCGTGGATCAACCCGCTGAGGACGGGGACGCCGAGCTCGTCGGCGCGGACGGCGAGAGCGGCGATGTCTTTGGGCAGGCAGCCGCCGCCGAAGCCGAGGCCGGCGTTCAAGAAGTCGCGTCCGATGCGCTTGTCGTAGCCGATCGCGTCGGCGAGGAGGGTGACGTCGCCTTCGGCGGCCTGGCACATCTGGGACATCGCGTTGATGAAGCTGATCTTGGTGGCGAGGAAGGCGTTGGCTGCGGTCTTGATCAGCTCGGCGGTGGCGATGTCGCAGCGCACCACAGGGGTGCTCTCGGTCAGCGGGATGGAGTAGATCTCCTCCAGCAGGTGGAGGGCTTCATCGGAGTGGGTGCCGAAGACCAGCCGGTCAGGGCGGAGGGTGTCCTCGACGGCGTAGGCCTCGCGGAGGAACTCCGGGTTCCAGGCGACCTCGATACCGTCGCCGGCTGGCGCGAGCCGTCGCAGCCGTGCTTCGAGAGCCATGGCGGTGCCGACGGGCACAGTGGACTTGCCCACCACCAGGGTCGGTTTGGTGAGGAGCGGGGCGAGGGTGTCGACGGCCGCGTGGAGCTGGCTGAGGTCGGCTTTCCCGCCGGGGCCCGACGGTGTTCCGAGGGCGAGGAAGTGCACGTCGGCCCAGTCGGCGATCTCCGCGTAGTCGGTGGTGAAGCGGAGCCGTTCGGACTGGGTGTGCTTGGTCAGCAACGGCTCGAGACCGACCTCGAAGATGTGGGACAGGCCGGAGTTCAACGTCTTCACCCGAGTGGTGTCGATGTCCACACCGATCACCTGGTGTCCGAACTCGGCCATGCCGGCGGCATGCGTCGCACCCAGGTAGTTCGTCCCGATCACGCTCACCCGCAAGGTCATGCTGCAAGGTACCGGACGGTCGTCATGGTCCCAAGCCTCGAAACGCCGTGGCTGGGTCGGAGGAACCTCGATCTCGCGGTGGCGGACCTCAGTCGGCGGGCAGGCCGGCGAAGGTCTTCTTGACGCCGTTGTACCAGTCCATCGACTTCTTGGGGTGGCGCCAGCGGCCCTTCATCGCGTCGCGGGCCTGCTGGTGGGTGGCGTCGCCGGCGCGCTCGGCCTCCTTCAGGTGGCGGTCCTGGGCGTTGATCACGTCGTCGGCGGTCTGCTCATGGTGCTCGAGTGAGCACGGGCCACCGAGCTGGGTGCAGGTCATGGTCTTCATCGGGATTCCTTCCGGTTGTCGCCGCGTCGGTATCTGTCTGACGGTCACGGGGTCTGGGGTGTGACCGACCGCTGGTCCCGCAGGTCGGGGCTGCTGTCCCGCCGGGTCAGCCGCGCCAGGACGTCCGGGTCAGCACGGAAGGTGATCTGGTGGACCCCGCCGTCGACGACCGTGAAGTCGAACAGGACCTTCGCCTCACCCCGGTAGTACCAGGCCGCGCCGGGGCGGTCGTCGACCAGCACCGGTAGGGCGCTCCGGGCGCTGCCGTTGAAGAACTCCGCCACCTCACGCCGGCCGGTGATCCGCTCGGGCGTACCGGCGGCGACGGCTTCGATGTCGGCGGTGACCTGGGCGTCCGGGGCCAGCAGCTGGATGAGGCGCTCGAAGTTGCCTTCGCGGGCCGCAGCGAGGAAGGCGTCGACCACCTCCCACTCGGCCAACCGGTCCTCGGACACCGGCTGCCGTACCTTGGCCCGGGCGCGGGAGGCCAGCTTGCGCGCTGCGGTCGGAGTGGTGTCGAGGACCGCCGCGATGATGGAGAACTCGAAGCCGAAGCTGTCGTGCAGGACGAAGGCCACCCGCTCGCCCGGTGAGAGCCGGTCGAGCACCACCGAGAGGGCGACCCCGACCGAGTCGGCGAGGGCCACCTCGTCAGCAGGGTCGGGTCCCGTCGCGACTTCGTCAAGCTCGTCATCAGGCACCGGGACCCGGGCCCGCAGCCGGTCCAGGCACAGCCGAGTCGTCACGGTGGTGAGCCAGCCCGCCAGGTTGTCGATCACCGTGTCGGTGCCGTGCAGGCGCAGCCAGGCCTGTTGAACGATGTCCTCGGCCTCACCACGGTCGGCCAGCACCCTGGTCGCAAGGCCGAGCAGCCGTGGTCGCTCTTCCTCGAACGCCTCGGTCGTTCCCATGGCCCGTCCCTCCCCTTCAGCTGTCAGGTGGTTGACGGGTGGCAAGGCACGAGTGTGACGCCTACGTCGGGCGGCGCGACGGCTGGCCTACCGTTCGCTCGAGCGGCTCGCGCCCGTGCTGACCGAGGACGCCTGCGTTCCGTTCGGGGCCGTGCCGACCATGCTGGTGCAGATCGAGGAGCCGGCCGTCCGGCACGTGCTCATCGCCAACATCGCCCACGCCGGTGACGGTAACCTGCACCCCTCGATCATCACCCTATCGAGGCGTGGTCAGCGGCGCTGCGGGCGTAGGGTGGCGACCAGCAGCCACACGACGCCGCCGGTCAGCAGCATCGCCCCGGGTACGTGGAGGTAGAGGGAGTCGTAGCCTCCGATCGCGGCCTGGATGAAGCCGAAGACGAAGACGGCGACCGCCAGGCCCAGCAGCCCGCCGCCGACCTGGTTCTTCCGCCACAGGAAGAAGGCGCAGATCGCGGCGACTCCGCTGAGGACGTGCAGGGCGATCGCACCGGCGGCGTGTGCTTCGGCCGGACCGCGGGAGGTCAGCAGCTGCCCGGCGGTGATGAACTGGAACAGCACGTCGAGGACGGCGAGCCCGGCGAAGACCTGCAGTGCGCGCAGCAGGGGGCTCGGGGTCGTGGTGGTGCTGGAGGTGGTGACGGTCTGGGCCATGGGGTCGTCCTTCGGCGTCGTGTCAGATCGAGTGAGGTCTGCGCCCAGAGTCGGCGCCCCTCGGCGTAAAACCAAGCGCCGTCGCCGGGTGCGGTTCAGTTTCGGCTCAGGTCTATTCACTTGAAACATACAGTAACGTGCGCTGCTCAGTCCTTGATCGGCCGGGAGTCCCGATCCCGCGCTCAGCCCGGGCTCAGACTCGCTACGGCAGGATGACCAGGGTGAAGGTGCTGTTGGTCGAGGACGAGGTCCGGCTGGCCGGCGTGGTCAAGGAAGGCCTCGCCGCCGAGGGCTTCGTCGTCGACGTCGTCTCCGACGGCATCAGCGGGCTGTGGGCCGCTACCGAGAACAGCTACGACGCCATCGTGCTCGACATCATGCTGCCGGGTCTCAACGGTTACGACGTCCTCAAGCAGATCCGCAGCCGCAAGATCTGGACGCCCGTGTTGATGCTGACGGCCAAGGACGGCGAGTACGACCAGACCGACGCGTTCGACCTCGGTGCGGACGACTACCTGACCAAGCCGTTCAGCTTCTTGATCCTGATGGCCCGGTTGCGGGCGCTGGTGCGTCGCGGGGCACCCGAGCGTCCGGTGCTCGTCACCGTGGGCACGCTCGTCCTCGACCCGGCCCGCCGGGCGGTGGCCCGCGGCGGCGTGCCGGTGGCGCTGACCGCCCGGGAGTACGGGCTGCTGCTCTACCTGATGCGGCACGCCGGCGACGTCGTCAGCAAGACGCAGATCCTGGACAACGTGTGGGACTCCGCCTACGAGGGCGGCGACAACATCGTCGAGGTCTACATCGGCTACCTGCGCCGCAAGCTCGATGCGCCGTTCGACCTGAACACCCTGCGTACGGTCCGCGGACTCGGCTACCGGCTGGACGCCGACGTCAGCTAGGTCTGCCGCCTACGCGCCGGCGACCACGGTGAGGGTCTGACGCGGTCAACGGGGGGAAGGGCGCCGGCACCGCCGGCCACTGCGGTCAGCGGCGCCGGCCGAAGTCGAGAACCTCGACGCGCGGCGCGTACTGGCTGCCGGCGCCAGCGCGACCTGTCGCCGACGCGACCGGTGTCCAGCTGACCTCCGGGTCGGGAAGGGCGAGCGGCACCCGCGCGAGCTCGCCGAGCTCGGCAACCTCGGCGAGCAGCTGGGAGTACGCGAGCCGGTTGCCGATCTGCCGGACGGCCGACTGGTGGCTGTCGTCGGCCAGGATCCGACGCAGTCGTGCCACGTGAGTGAGCAGCCGCTGCCGGCGCAGCGCGTTGTAGAGGTCGAGGGCGTCGGAGTCCACCTCGGGTTCGGCGGTGACCGACTGCAGCACCCGCTCACCGAGCGTCGCCAGAGCGCGGCGGGCGAACTCGAACTGCAGCACCGCGATGCCGAGCAGCAGGCAGGTGAGCGCGGACCAGGCGGCCAGGTCGTGACTGTCCACGAGCCCTCCTCGTCGTCGACGGGCGCCGTCGCCCGAGCTCGCACTGGAGGCCCGGCGGCCTGCAGGACCACGGTAACCCTCACCGCCACGGGGCGTCTGCGACCCGGAGCAGGGGATCCCTAGGATCTCGGGTATGAGCTCCCTCTCCGTCCTCTTCCTCGGTGGCACCGGCATCATCAGCTCCGCCTGCACGGTCCGCGCGCTCGCGCTGGGGATGGAGGTAAGTGTGCTGAACCGAGGGACGTCCACCGCCCGGCCGCTGCCGGAGGGCTGTCAGAGCCTGGTCGGCGACCTGTCGGATCCGGACAGCTTCCGGGCCGCGGTCGGGGACCGCGACTTCGACGTGGTGGCCGACTTTCGGGCCTTCGTCCCGGCTGACGTCACGTCGCGGCTCGACGTGCTCGAGGGCCGCGTGGGTCAGTACGTGTTCATCAGCTCGGCCTCGGCCTACCAGACCCCGCCGGGGCGGTTGCCGGTCCGGGAGTCCACGCCGTTGAGCAACCCGTTCTGGCAGTACTCCCGGGACAAGATCGCGTGCGAGGACCTGCTGGTGGCGGCCTACCGCGAGCGCGCGCTGCCGATGACGATCGTCCGGCCCTCGCACACCTACGACCAGACCCTGCTGCCCTTCGACGGCGGCTGGACAGTGGTCGACCGGATGCGTCGGGGCCTCGAGGTCGTGGTCCCTGGCGACGGGACCTCGCTGTGGACGCTGACCCACCACACCGACTTCGCGCACGCCTTCGTCGGGCTGCTCGGCCAGCCGGCGGCGCTCGGGGAGAGCTTCCACATCACCTCCGACGAGTGGCTGGCCTGGAACGAGATCTACACGACGGTGGCGGCCGCTGCCGGTGTCGAGCCCCGCCTGGTGCACGTGCCGTCGGACGCCATCGCAGCGGCCGACCCGGGCTGGGGGGCGGGCATGTTGGGCGACAAGTCGCACTCGATGATCTTCGACAACACCAAGGTGAAGCGGCTCGTGCCCGACTACGTCGCGCGTGTCCCCTTCAGCCAGGGCGCCCGCGAGATCATGGCGTGGTTCGAGGGCGACCCCGCCCGCCAGGAGGTCAACTCAGCCATCAACGCCACGATGGACGACCTGGTCGCGCGCTACCGCGTCGGCTGAGCCGTCACCACGATGTTGTCGCGGTAGCCGGTCCGCCGGTCGAACGGTCCGCCGCAGGTCAGCACGGTCAGTCCTGGCGGCCCGTCCTGGCGGAAGAGCTGGTCGAGCGGGATCTTCGACTTGGGCACGTCCTCGACGCTGGTGACGGTGTACGCGCGGGTCCGGCCGTCGGCGTCGGTGACAGACAGCGCGGCTCCACGGCGCAGCTCACGGAGCCGGGCGAACGGTCCGAGCCCCTCCGCCCGGGTGTCGACATGAGCGGCCAGGACGGTCGTGCCTTCCGGGTCGCCGGGCCGGGAGCCGTAGCCGTACCACGCCACCTCCCGGTTGCTCTCCGGGAGCTGCATCAGACCCTCGTCGGTCACACCGGTCCGTACCACCGGCAGGTCGACCCCGATGCTGGCAGCGGCAAACCGGGCCGGCGCGGGCCGTTCTCGCGCCACCGGCGGCACGGTCGCGCGGTACTGCGGCACGGCCGGTTTCCGACCGACCTCCGGCGTTCGCGGGGCCGAAGGAACGGTTGGCGCGGTCGACGTGGCCGCGGGTGCCGAGGCCGACGGGGGGTTCGGGCCGGGCGGGATGGCCTCGCCCCCGCCCGACCCGACCGCACACCCGCTGACCAGCAGCAGGAGGAGCAGGAGGGCAGCCGGGACAGGCGCGGCGTGCATCAGCACCGCGTGGTCTCCGACCACCCTCCTGCTGGTCACCGGTTTCAGGCGGCCCGGGCGGCGGCGAGCCGACGGCGGCCCACCAGTGCGGCGGCCCCGAGCAGCAGCACGCCCCCGGCCACCAGCGGCAGCGGGTTCGAGTCCGCGGCCAGTCCGACCTCGCCGGCGTTCACGCCGTCAGGCCCGGAGTGCAGTCCGGGAATGGTCTGCACCGCCAGGTCCAGGTTGTCGTCGTCCAGGCTGCCCCAGGCGTACACGATGGTGTTGACGCCGTCTTTCACCGCCACGTCGGCCGGCCCGATCAGCGCCTTGGTGTCACCGGCGGCGGTGACCGAGGCCTTGACGGTGCTGGCGGCGAGGTCGAGGACCTTCTCGTCCGGGTTGGAGAGATCGCTGACCACAGCGGACCCGCCGGCCCGGACGTCGACGGCGGGGGCCGCCGCCACGTGCCGAACGGTAAGCCGGCCCTGTCCGGCCGCGGTCTTGGAGATGTCGTTCTCGTACAGGGTGGCCGTCGGGTCGCCGCCCTCGTCCAGGTGCGCGACGGCGGTGTAGTTGCCGCCGGCGGCCAGCTTCAGGTCGACCGGACCGATCGCCGGGTCGGAGTCGTCCTTCGCGTCGCCGGCCGTGATCGCCACCGAGTAGGTGCCGGCCGGCAGGTTGAGCGGACCCGCCATCATCCCGGGCTTGAAGTTGTTCAGCGTGCGCTCACCGTCGACGTAGACGTCGACGGTGAGCCCCTTGACGCCGTGGAAGACGGACAGCTTCGCGTTGTCGGCGGCGTGGGCCGGAGCGGACATGAAGGTGGTGCCGGCCAGGACCAGTGAGCTGGCGGCCGCCAGGGCGAGGATGCGGGAGCGCATGTTTCTCCTTCGTCGGTTGGATGTCTCTTGGTCATCTCTGCGCTCGCCGGGGAGCGGTGGATGCGTTCGAGGTCCCACCAAACTGGTCAGTCGGTCGCTGCATCCGTCCACGGCCCGGCAGACGCAGTAGGTGTACCGGTCCTCTCGGGGACGCTATTCACAGGAGAAGGGCACGTCATGACCTTTGGACGATTCGCGAGGCTGGGCACTGTGCTCGCGCTCGCGGCTGCGACCACCCTCGGCACCGTGGCTCCCGCCAGCGCTCAGCAACGGCATGCCCCGCCCAAGGGAACCGCCAGCCTGGCCACGCTGCTGGCCGCCGATGGTTCGGGGTTCGACCGCAACTCACTCGACTACGACATCCTCGACAACGCTGTCACGGCTGTGCTGGCCGCGAAGCCGTCGAGCCCGGTCGCGGTCCTGGCTGACGGGAAGACTGCTCTCACCGCCTTCCTGCCGAACGACCACGCCTTCCGGCAGCTGGCCTTCGACCTGACCGGGCACCGCTACCGCAGCGAGTCCAAGATCTTCAGCGTCCTGGCGCAGAAGGTGGGCGTGGACACGATCGAGAGCGTCCTGCTCTACCACGTCGTCCCCGGCGCCACGATCAACTACCGGCAGGCGCAGGCGGCCAAAGGCAAGACGCTGACCACTGCGCTGACGGGTTCCACGGTGACTGTCCAGGTGCGGCGCTGCCGCGTCTCGCTCAAGGATGCAGACCCCGACGCACGGAACCCGGTCATCGTCCACCACAACCTGAACGACGGCAACCGGCAGATCGCGCACGGTATCGACCGGGTGCTGCGTCCGGTCGACCTCTGAGACGAGCGGACGGCTGAGCAGGAGACGGCGCGGTCGTGACAGTAGGGTGCGAGGCACGGTGAGTGGTGGAACGGCTGAATGAGAGCCCGGAAGCTGCCGCCACGACCACGGCGGGGTGGGTCGACGCCCGCTCGTGCCCGACGACGCGGTGGAGAGGTCAGCTCGTGAGGCTGGAACCGCCACCGCGTCGCGCCGTCGGCTCCTACGACTGGGCCGAGATGAGCGACTCCGACCTCGGTCTGGCCTTCAAGGCCGGCACCGACGGCAGCCTCGAGGAGTGCTTCCGCCGCTGGTCGTCGTTGGTCAACACCGTGGCCTGGCGGCTGCTCGGCAGCGCCGGTGAGGCCGAGGAGGTCACCCAGCAGGTGTTCGTGGCCGCGTGGCGCGGGCGGCACACCTTCTCTCCGGAGCTGGGCACGCTGCCAGCATGGTTGCTCGGCAACACCCGCCACCGGGTGGTCGACCGGCAGCGAGCCCGCGCCCGCGAGGTGCGGCTGGTCCGGGCGGCGATGCAGGACGCGTCCGAGGGCAGCACGCAGGAGGCCCCCGAGGTCGTGACCGACCGGCTGCTGCTGGCCGAGGAGATCGCGAGGTTGCCCGACCCCCGCCGCTCGATCCTGCGGCTGGCGTTCTACGACGGCTACACTCACGCCGAGATCTCCGAACGTCTCGGGCTACCGATCGGCACTGTGAAGAGTCATGCCCGACGCGCGCTGCTGCACCTACGCGGGCGGCTGACGACCACATGAGGCATCTCCACGACGAGCTGCTCGCCGGGTTGGCCCTCGGCGAGCCCGACAGGCTCAGGGCGGGTGAGCGGGCGCACCTGCTCGTGTGCCGTTACTGCGCCGGGCGCCTGGCCGAGCTGCGTGCGCTGGTCACCATAGGTCGGTTCGGTGAGCCCGGACCGCTGCGGGCTCCGCGTCCCGGGCTGCTTGCCGCCATCCAGGCCGAAGTAGCGGCCGACCCGCAGCCCCCGTCGGCGGCGAGCTCTTCGGTGCACGGCTCCTCGCTGGTTTCGCCGGCGGGGTCGCGAGCCCGCTACGGTCGGCGGCTGGTCGCTGCCGCGGCGATCCTCGCGGTCGCGCTCGGGGGTACGTTCTGGTACCGCTCGACCGAGGCGGAGCAGATCGTGGCTCGCGCCACCTTGAGCGCGCTGCCGGACAAGAGCGGGCAGGGCACGGCCGAGCTGACCAACCGGGCCGGTGCTCAGCAGCTCTCGATCAACGTCACGGCCCCCATCCCGGCCGACGCGTACGAGGAGCTGTGGCTGATCAACACCGACGGCAAGCGGATGATCTCCCTCGGTGTGGTGCCTGCGGACGGGCGGGCCACCTACGTGGTGCCCCTCTCGACGGGGGCGCTCGACGGGTACACCGTGGTGGACATCTCGCTGGAGCCCTACGACGGAAATGCCGCGCACAGCCGCAACAGCGTGCTGCGCGGAACCCTCGGATGAGCGAGCCCACCCCGTACCCCGCCTGGTTCTTCGAGCGGGACGACCCGGGCCCGGACGGCCAGTTCTACGCCCCGACCCGGCTGGTCACCCACATCGACGAGCAGGCTGTCGCTGCGGTCAGCGCGCTCTACGCCGAGCTGGGCGTGGACACCGCGCCGCGGGTGCTCGACCTGATGTCGTCCTGGGTCTCCCACCTCCGGGCCGCGCCGGCCGAGCTCGTCGTGCTGGGGATGAACGCCGCCGAGCTTTCCGCGAACCCGATGGCCACCGAACGGGTGGTGCAGGACCTGAACGCCGACCCCGGCCTGCCCTTCGACGACGCATCGTTCGACGCGGTCCTGTGCTGCGTCTCGGTGGACTACCTCGTCCGGCCCGTGGAGGTGCTCGCTGAGACGGCCCGGGTGCTGCGGCCGGGCGCGCCGGTGGTGCTCACCTTCTCGAACCGCTGCTTCCCGACCAAGGCCGTGCACGGCTGGCTGGCTACCGACGAGGCCGGCCGGTGCGCGATCGTCACCGACTACCTCCGCCGGGCCGGCGGCTTCGCCGAGCCCGAGGTGAGCCTGCGGACGCCCGGGGGCCGCTACCGCGGCGACCCGCTCTACGCCGTGGTCGCTCGCCGCACCTGACCCCACGCGCGGGCGGCCGGACCGCAGGGTGGGCGGACACGGACTCATGACAACAGACTCTTGCAGTCCAGCCGAAGGCCCCTTCGTGCGGCCGGCGAAGGCCTGGTCGGGCTCTTGCTGGGTCTTGACGGCGTCGGAGCGGCTAGCCTCGACCACCATGCCGACCGGAACCGATCCCGCTCTGGTGGCTCGGCTGCGGGCCGCCGGCTGCGTCTACGCCGAGGACGAGGCAGAGCTGCTCACCGAGGCCGCGAGCTCGGCCGACGAGCTCGAGCGACTGGTGGCCCGGCGGGCCGATGACGGGCTGCCGTTGGAGCAGGTGCTGGGCTGGGCGGCGTTCGGAGGCCTCCGGGTGCCGCTGCGGCCGGGCGTCTTCGTGCCGCGGCGGCGGACCGAGCTGCTCGCTGAGGAGGCCGTGGCCCTGACCCGGTCGGGCGACGTGGCCGTCGAGCTGTGCTGTGGTTCAGGGGCGATCAGCCTGGTGCTGCTGGCCGCCGATCCGACCCTGGAGGTCTACGCCACCGAGCTCGAGCCGGCGGCGGCGGCCTGCGCGGCCGACAACCTGAGGGGTCGAGCCACGGTGCTGGCCGGCGACCTCTACGAGCCGCTCCCGACCGAGCTGCGCGGCCGGGTACAGGTGCTGGTGGCGAACGCGCCGTACGTGCCGACCCGGTCCATCGCCTTGATGCCGGCCGAGGCCCGAGAGCACGAGCCGACCGTCGCCCTGGACGGCGGCGAGGACGGGCTGGACGTGCTCCGCCGGGTGCTGGCCGGGGCGCCGTCCTGGTTGGCCACGGGCGGTGCCGTCCTGGTCGAGTGCAGCGAGGCGCAGCTGCCCGCACTGACGGCGGCGGTCGTCGAGGCCGGTCTGGAGCCGGCCGTCCGCCGGGACGAGGACCTCCAGGCGACCGTCGTGGTAGCCCGGCGATCCCTCAGCCCAACCGCAAGCCCGGTGCCAGGAGGATGAACACCGCGAGCGCTACGACTGCGGTGCTGACGGCCGGCAGCACCGGCCGACGAAGGTCGAGCCGTTCGTAGCCCGGTCGAAACGGCCGTAGAAGAGGGTGAACAGGGGCGCGAAGGTGCCGATGGAGACGGCACCCATCAGCACCACCGCGAAGGCCTCAGCCGGCAGCCCCGACCGGATGGCGTCGAGCAGCGTCAGCACCATCACCACCGCGGTGCCGCTCAGCCAGCCGAACATCACCAGCCGCCGGAGCTCGTGCGGGGAGGTGGCGTACGGACCACCTCGGCGGCCGGCCGCCGCCGTCAGCAGGGCTGTTCCGCGGCCGGGCTCCGGCTCGTAGGAGACCGCGTTCGAGAAGAGCGTCGGGGTGAGACCCCGGACCAGTCCCATGGCTGCGTGCCCGCACTCGTGCAGCGTGACGGCCACGGTCGCGGCGAGCACGAACGCTGAGTTCGGCCAGCAGCAGTCGATGCCGCTCGCTCCCGGTCGGCAGGACGGGGGACGCCGTGGTCATCGTGCAGCCTTTCGGCGACGGCGGAGCCAGCGGGGGAGGGAGGGGCCGCAGGCGGAGACCACCATGATGCCTGCAGCCAGAGCCAGGACGGCGGTCGTCCGGGCCACTGGGCTCGGGGGCCACCGGCTCCGGTGCACGGCGACGGTCGGTGTCGAACGTTCACCCACTGGTCGCCGAACGGTGCGGCCAGCGCCACCGGGCGTCCGCTCCGAACTGTTGGCATGACGAGCATGCTCCTCGCGCGCATCTCCCGGGTCGCCCCGCTCTCTCCCGCAGGCTCCCGACCCGTGCTGATCGCCCACCGCGGCGCCAGCGGGTACCGGCCCGAGCACACCCTCGCCGCCTACGCGCTGGCCATCGCGCAGGGGGCCGACTACATCGAGCCCGACGTCGTGGCCACCGCCGACGGCGAGCTGGTGGCCCGGCACGAGAACGAGATCAGTGCGACGACCGATGTGGCCCTCCACCCCGAGTTCGCCGGCCGCCGCACCACCAAGCTCGTCGACGGCGAGACGCAGACCGGCTGGTTCACCGAGGACTTCACCCTGGCCGAGCTGAAGACCTTGCGGGCGGTGGAACGGCTGCCGCTGGCCCGCCCGGCCAACACCGACCACGATCGGCTGCACCAGATCCCGACGATCGGTGAGGTGGCCGCCCTCGCCGCGGCGTCACGCACGGCGGACGGCCGCCGGATCGGCATCTGCCCGGAGACCAAGCACCCCAGCTACTTCGCCGAGCTCGGACTCCCGCTCGAGGCCCGGTTGCTCGACGCGCTCGCGGCTGCGGGTTACATCGACCGGCACGACCCGGCGATGATCCAGAGCTTCGAGACCACCAACCTGCGTTGGCTGGGACGACAGACCTCCATCCCGCTGGTCCAGCTGATCAAGGGCACCGGGGCTCCGTGGGACCTGGCCAGCACCGGCGACGCCCGCCGCTACGCCGATCTGGCGAGCCCGGCGGGCCTGCGTCAGATCAGCGGCTACGCCGAGGTGCTCGGCGTCGACAAGACCCTGATCGTGCCGCGGGACGCGATGGGACGTCTGCTCGCGCCGACCCCGTTGGCCGCTCAGGCCCACGCCGTCGGGCTGCAGGTCTGCGGCTACACCTTCCGGCGCGAGAACCAGTTCCTGCCGTTGCAGTTCCGCAGCAGCAGTGACCCGTATGCCGCCGGCGACCTGCAGGGGGAGGTCCGGGCCCACCTGGCGGCCGGGATGGACGCCTTCTTCACCGACAACCCCGATCTCGGCTTCGCGGCCCGGACCCCGGCCGCCGCTGTGCCGCTGGGTCTCGCCGGCTGAGCTCCTGACGGCTGAGCTCTGGGCGGCTGAGCTCTGGTCTGGACCGCCGATGAGGGCCGTCTAGACTCGACCGGCCCCGCCGGTACCGGGCGGGGATCGCGCACGTCACCGCCAGGAGCCCTCATCCATCTCGACAGCCCCGGCCTGCTCTTCCTCAGCGTCGGGCTCGCCGCTTTCGCCGCCGCCCTGCTGCCGCGGGTACTCGGCCGGTTACCGGTCTCGATGCCGATGGTGTTCCTCGGGCTCGGGCTGGTGCTCTTCACCTTCGTCCCCGACCTCCCCACGCCGGACCCGCGGGCGCACGCCGTGGTCAGCACCCACCTGGCCGAGATCTGCGTGCTGGTCTCGCTGATGGGCGCGGGTCTCGCGCTCGACCGGCCAGTGGGCTGGCGGCGCTGGGGGACGACGTGGCGGTTGATCGGGCTCACGATGGTGGCCTCGATCGCGATCGTGGCGCTGCTCGCCGGCTGGCTGCTGGGCTTCGGCCTCGCGTCCGCGCTGCTGCTGGGGGCGGTGCTCGCGCCCACCGACCCGGTGCTGGCCAGCGAGGTCCAGGTCGCCGAGCCGGCCGAGGAGGAGGACGCCCCGGCCGAGGACGAGGCGAGGTTCGGCCTGACGTCGGAGGCCGGGCTCAACGACGGGCTGGCCTTTCCGTTCACCTACGCGGCGGTGGCCATCGCGACGACCGGTCTCGGCTGGGCGAGCTTCGGGGAGTGGCTGGCGGTCGACGTGGTCTGGCGGCTGGGCATCGGGCTGGCGGTCGGCATCGGCGCTGGCTGGTTGCTGGGCAAGCTGTTCTTCAACGCCCCGCTCCGGCCGCTGCGGTTCGCCGACCACGCCGAGGGCTTCGTGGCTCTGGCGGTGACCGCCGGCACGTACGGCCTGGCCGAGCTGGTTCACGGCTACGGATTCGTAGCCGTCTTCGCCTGCGCCTGCGCGCTGCGAGCCGCCGAGCGCAGCCACGGTTACCACCGGGTGCTGCACTCCTACATCGAGCAGCTGGAACGACTGCTCACCGTATTCATCCTGGTACTCCTCGGCGGCGCGCTCGCTCGCGGCCTGCTGGCCCCGCTCCAGCCGGTCGACGTGGTCGTCGTGCTCGGTCTCCTGCTGGTCGTCCGACCGCTGACCGGCTGGCTCGGGATGCTGGGCAGCGGGACCGGACCGGGGGAGCGGGCAGTGATCGCCTTCTTCGGCGTCCGCGGCATCGGCTCGCTCTTCTACATCGGCTGGGCCCTGCAGCACGCTGACTTCGCCGAGCCCGACCGGCTGTGGGCCATCGTGGCCTTCACCGTCGCCGCCTCGGTGGTGATCCACGGGATCACCGCGACGCCGGTGATGAACCTGCTGGACCGGCAGCGCCGCCGGGCGGCGGTCGACCGGCACGGCGACGAGGCCCTCGCTCCCGAGACCCCAGTCTGAACCGCGCCCTCGTCAACCGCCACCAGTCGCGGAGTGAGCTCGTGCGGGTCAGCCGGCCAGGAGCTCGCGCAGGCTGAGCGGATCCCGCCCGGTGAGCCGACGGACGTCGTCACTCACGGCGGCCACGTCGCCGTTGGCGATCGCGGTGTAGGTGCTGACCCAGGCGTCGACCTGCCAGTCGGGGGCGCCGTAGCAGGCCCGGGAGGCGTACGCCTCGGGCACCGTCTCGTCGTGGTAGGTCGTCGGCCGGCCGGCGACCGAGGTGATGATCTCGGCCACCTCGGCGAGGCTGAGGGCCTCCGGACCGGTCAGGTCGTAGCGCTGACCGCGATGCACGGCGGGCTCGCGCAGCACCGCGACCGCGCTGCGCGCGACGTCGGCGCGCGCCACCGCAGCCAGCCGACCGTCACCCGCCGGACCGCGGATCACCCCGTCGGTCCCCACCGTGTCGGGCAGGAAGTCGAGGTAGAAGTTGTCCCGGAGGAAGGTGAAGGCCAGCCCGGCCGCCTCGATGTGCTGCTCGGTCGCGCCGTGGTCGCGGCCGAGGGTGAAAGTGGAGGTGGCCGACGCCGCGATGAACGAGGTGTAGACGATGTGCTGGACCCCCGCGGCCGCGGCCGCATCGACCAGCCCACGGTGCTGCTGGAGCCGGTCGACGTTCTCGGCGCCCGAGATCATCAGCAGCACCTCGACCCCGTCCAGCGCCTGCCGCGCCTGCTCGGTGTCGCCGTAGGAGAGCTCGGCGACAGCGCAGCCGGGCAGCGGCGGGACCCGCTCCGGCGAACGGGCGAGCAGGCGTAGCGGTACGCCGGCCGCCGCCAGCTCACGGGCGACGAGCCCGCCGAGGTGGCCGGTCACCCCGGTGACGCCGAGGCTGGGCAGCGCGCTCACGCGGCGGCCTTAGCCCGGCCTCGGAGTCCGCGGGCGGCGTACCCGCCGGCGACCGCGGCGCCGACACACAGGGCTGCGGCGCTCAGGGCCAGCGAGGTGTGGATCCCGACCACGGTGCCCAGCAGGCCGACGGTGACTCCGCTACCCACGCGCAGACCGCTGGCCGACATGGTGTAGACCCCGACGATGCGGCCCCGCTGGTCAGGCGGCGCGAGCAGCTGCGCCACCGTCTGGGTGATCGACATGGACGCCAGGTTAGCCACACCGGCGACGGCCAGCAGCACCAGCGCCAGCAGATAGCTGCCGGTCAGGGCGAAGGCCAGGATGCTCAGCCCGTAGAGGGCCGTGGCGGTCACAGCCGCGGACACCCGGGGCGGGATCCAGCCGGTCGCCTCGAGCACGAACCCGCCGAGCACACCACCAGCCCCGCCTGCGAAGAGCAGCGCACCGTACGCCGCTCCGCTCGCCCCGGGGCCCAGGTCGGCCGCGAACACCGGCATCGCCGACTGCAGGGAGGCGCCGACGAAGAAGGACCCCAGACCGGCCAGCGCGATCATGGACACCAGGGTGCGGTCGGCCGCGACGGCGCGTAGCGTGCGGACACCGTCCGCGAGAGTCATCCGGCCGCGGGCCGCCACACCGTCTCGCAGGTGCCCGGTGAAGCGGGTGCGGAAGAGGAACAGCGTGAGCGGCAGGTAGATGGCGACGTTGGTGAAGATCCCCCACGTCGGTCCGAGCCCCAGCAGTAGCGCCGAGCCCACCACCGGCCCGAACAGGATGCCCAAGCTCTTGAAGCTGGCGTTCAGCCGGACGGCGCTGGGCAGCTCGGCGGGGCCCACGAAGTCGTGCAGCATCAGCTGCTCCGCCGGGCCCCAGAGCGCGCCGGCGATGCCGTGCAGCACCAGCAGCACGCAGGAGTGCCAGACCTGCAGGCTGTCGGTGAGGAACAGCACGCCCCAGGCCACCGAGACGAGCATGAACAGCGCCTGCCCGGCCTGGATCACCCGGCGACAGTCGTAGCGGTCGGCCAGGCCGCCGAACCAGACGGCGAAGAGCAGGAACGGCAGCCAGTGGCTGATCACCTGGAAGCCGACCAGGGCCTCGGAGTGGAACCGCTGCCACAGCACCCAGTAGGTGATGACGTGCTCGATGTTGTCGGCCATCATGGCCAGGCCGGTGCCCACCAGGTAGGGCCGGCAGTCGCGGTTCCGCAGGGCGGCGAAGCGCCGAGGCGCGCCTGGGGTGGACGGCGGGACGACCTCGACCGGAAGGTCGCCGGCGGGCACGTGGCCGGCTACACCGCACGCGGCGCACACGGGGCTCTCCTTCTGGGGTCTGACCGGCCGGCTCGGGGACCGGCCCCGCTCGGTTGACCGGCCCAGTGTAGGGAGCGGTCAGAGGGGCTGGCGCTGCCGCTCAGCACGGGGCACCTGCGGGCGGGCGCTGCCAGAGGCGTCGCTGCTGCGGACGAGGCCCATCAGGCCGGAGGCGATCGCGTCGAGGGGGTCGCCGAGCCCGGCGATCTCGGCGCGCAGCCGTTCGGCCGCTCTGGCGTAGGCCGGGTCCCCGATCAGCCGCAGCACGGCGCGGCGCACCTTGGCCGGCGAGGGACTGCCGGTCCGCAGGTTGATTCCGGCCCCGGCCCAGGCGACCCGCGCAGCGAC
The DNA here is from genome assembly GCA_963727215.1 of uncultured Actinomycetota bacterium. Classification (GTDB taxonomy): domain Bacteria; phylum Actinomycetota; class Actinomycetes; order Propionibacteriales; family Propionibacteriaceae; genus Microlunatus. The sequence goes on along the minus strand of CAVSFR010000005.1, from coordinate 452,146 downwards.
CTCCGGCTTGTCCTCGGTGGTGCCGGCCACGGCCAGGGGGACCCCGGCCGCGAGGGCCTGCTGCACCCCGCCGAAGCCGCCGTTGGTGACCATGGCCGCGGTCCTGGGGAGCAGCAGGTCGTACGGCAGGAAGGTGGCCACCCGCGCGTTCTCGGGCAGCGACGCGCCGAACTGCTCCTCGAGCTGGGCAACGGGACGTCCTCCGGTGGCCGCGACCACGAGCACGTCCTCGCCGGCCAGCCCGCGGAGAGCCGGCACCAGCAGCCGGCTCACGTCCTGGTTGGCCATCGTGCCCTGGGTGAGGTGGACCACGGGCCGGTTGCCGTCTAGATCGTGCCACCACGGCGGCAGCGCAGCGGACGAGACGGGCAGCCGCAGCGGACCGACGAACCGTACGGTCGGCGGCAGCTCGCGGCGCGGGTACTCGATGCCGGGGGTGGCCAGGTGGAACGTGAGGTCGAAGCGGGTGGCCTGGTCGAAGTAGTTGCCTTCGGGAGGCGGCGCTCCGACCGAGGCCAGCGCAGCACGAAGGGCTGTCTGCACCGGACGCAGCGGGCCGGCGTGCAGCACGGCAGAGATGACGCGGTTGCGGCGGCGGGTGTGCGCGGAGTTGCCGGGCTCCAGGCCGGACCCGAACGGCGCCGAGTCCACGCTCGTCAGAGCCAGCGGCGTCGCGGACACCCCGACCACCGGCACCCGATCGTGCCGGGGCACTGCGAGCAGCGGCAGCACTCCGAGGAAGGCACCCTCGCAGACCACGCCGTCGAAGCGTCCACCGGCCACCGCCGCCTGCAGAGCGGCGTGCTGGGCGGCGAGGGGACGGACGAAGAGGTTGAGGATGTCGTACCGGCCGGCGGCGAGACCGCCGTGCCGGCCGCGCTCAGGCAGCCAGTCCTGAAGCCGGGTGTCGTCGTAGTCGGCTTCGGCGTGCAGCGGCAGGAAGTCCAAGCCGGCGTCGCTGACCAGGCCGGCGTAGCGGCGGCCCGTCAGCACCGTCACCCGGTGACCGCGTTCCACCAGGCCACGGCCGACAGCCACCATCGGGCTCAGGTGACCGTAGATGGGGGTGCTCGGTAGCAAGAAGCGCGACATGGGAACCGCGTCAACCTAGCGCACGGATGAGGAGGAGCGAGGCGCCCCGCCGCGCGCGAGCCGTCGCAGCAGCAGCGCGCCGACCAGAGTCAGCAGCCCCACCCGCCAGCGCTGTCGAATCCGCCGAGCCTGGCCGGCGTCCTGCTCACGGACCGCCGGGGCGGCGCCGAGGAGTGGCCGGGCCGTGACCCGGTTGAGCGCGAGGTTCAGCGCGTAGTGGTATCCGTAGGACACCAGGACCGTGTGGGCCATGCCCTGGTTCACCCGGCGCGAGGAGGTGAGAACGGCGTTACCGCTGTCCCACGCCACGTGGCCGCGAAGGCGTAGCCGGCGCAGGAGGTCGACCTCGTCGCCGCCCTGGGTCAGGTTGGTGTCGTAGCCGGGGAACTGGTGCCGCCGGAAGGCGATGTTGGTGGCGGTGATGTATCCGACGCGGCCGGTGAGCCGGTAGCGCGCGCCGATCGCGGCGAAGTAGAGCGGCGGGAAGACTTCGGCCCACCAGGGCCCGTCGGCGTAGCGGCAGGGTCCGGCCACCGCGACCACACTCGCGCCTGCGCGGTCCTTGGCGGTGAAGCCGGCCTCGATGCGCCGCAGCCAGCCGGGCGGGAAGCAGGTGTCGGCGTCGGTCGAGACCACGATGTCGCCCCGGGCGGCGAGCGTGCCCCGCTGCCGGGCGGCGCAGACTCCGCGCCGAGGCTCGGACAGCACCCGGACCCCGTGTCGTGCGGCGACGGCAGCGGTGTCATCGGTGCTGGCGTTGTCGACCACGATCACCTCGACCTCGCGTGCTCCCTCCTGCGCCGCCAGCGACGTGAGCGTGGCGTCGAGGAAAGCCGCTTCGTTGTAGGCGGGGATGACCACGGAGAAGCGCACTCCTTCGCCGCTACCCCAGCGGTCGGCGTTCAAATCGCAGGCGGTCGCGGCCAGCTCGAGTTACCCGGGTCCACCCGCGCCACGATGGCCTGGACCGCCTCGTTGAACTGGTCGAGCTGGGTCGGGGTCAGGGCATCGATCACCAGGGCCCGGACGGCGGTGACGTGGCCCGGGGCCGACTGCTCGACCTTGGCCAGGCCGACGTCGGTCAGCACCGCCTTGGTGTAGCGGCCGTCGTCGGGGTCGGGCTCGCGATGGATGAAGTCGCGCGACTCCAGTCGCTTGGCCACGTGGGAGAGCCGGGACAGCGAGGCGTTGGTCAGCGCAGCGAGCTGGCTCATCCGCAGCGTCCGGTCGTCCCGCTCCGACAGCATCGCCATCACGATGTACTCGAAGTAGTTGAGGTCCGCCTCCCGCTCCAGCTGGGCGTCGAGGGCGGTCGGCAGCTTGGTCATCAGGCGCGCGAGCCCCAGCCACGCCGTCCGCTCGGCGGGGTCCAACCAGCGGGTCGGCTGGTCGTCGGCCAGCTGGTCGGGGGAGGGCATGCCCGAAGTCTATGAGCGCCGCCGGGTGCCGCGGGCCAACGGTGGGGGGCAACCTCGTGGAGGCCTTCGACGGGCCCAGGTCGCGCTCAGCGCTGTCGCACGTACTCGGCGGCGGTGAGCAGCAGCCAGTCGGCCAGGTGGGCAGCGAACGAGGAGCGGACGAGCACCTCGACCCGGTCCTCAGCGGTGCCCGGCTCGCCGGAACCGACCGCCACGACCGCACACTGCGCGAGCAGCGTCTGCACGCACGTCCCGGGCCGCAGCGCGTCCAGGTCGACGGCCATCCCGTGGCTCAGCACGTCGCGGGTGCGGCGACCGCTCAGCACCACCGTGGTCCGCGTCGCCGACACGTCCGTGACCGCCCCGTCCGAGCCGACCGCGTCGCGTAGCGCGTCGGCCGCCGAGGCGTCGCCGTCCAGCAGCAGGTACTCATCCGGTCCGACCGCCAGCACCGTCCAGCCGCCGGCCGGGACCACCAGGCCGGTACGCCTCGGTAGCTCGGCGCCGAGCCATCCGGCGATGGCCTGAGCTCCGTCCGTGCCGTGGGCCACTCGGAGGTTGAGCACCGTGCGGGCGCCGTCCTCGGCCAGGACCAGCTCGGAGGCGGTCGCGCCGAGCCCGGCGAAGGCGTCGGCGTAGCCGACCAGCGGCGTTCGGCCGTACGGGTCGGCTGGGGTGACCGTGGGCCAGTCGAGCGGTGCCAGCTCGAGATCGCCGTCGCGGCGGGCGCCCTCGATGTCCAGCATGACCGGTGAGCTGACCACGGCGGGCTGGGGGCGGCCGTCGACCACCACCAGCACCTGCTGGCCGAACCGGTCGCGGCCACTGCGGCACAGAGCCAACGCGAAAGGCTGACCCAGCGCGACCGAGGGGTAGGAGGAGGTGACGTGGCCGAGCATCGGCACCGGCGGCAGCGGCAGGTCGCCGCCGACGAGCACCTCCGGGTCGACGAGCTGGCTACCCTCGGGCAGCACCAGCGTCGGGTCGAGCGGAGTCAGACCCACGAGGTGCTTGCGGTCGGGCCGCACGTTGTCGGGCCGGGCGTGGGAGCGCTTGCCCAGGTAGTCGACCTTCTTCTTCGAGATCACCCAGCTCATCCCCAGATCCTGCGGCGTGACCGTACCGTCGGTGTCCTGACCGATGATCGGGTAGCCCTTCTCAGCCCGCAGCACGTGCATCGCCTCGGTGCCGTACGGCGTCAGGCCCAGCGGCTCGCCGACCGACCAGACGGACTCCCAGAGCGCGGCCGCGTCGGACCAGGCCACGTTCACCTCATACGCCAGCTCGCCGGAGAAGGAGATCCGGGCGACCCGCGCGGGCAGGCCGGCCACCTCGGCGTCACGCCAGGTCATGAACGGGAACGCCTCCAGGCTGACGTCCAGCCCGGGCGCCACGGCACCGACCAGCTCGCGCGACCGCGGACCGACGACCGCCATCGTGGCCCACTGCTCGGTGACCGAGGTGCACCAGACGCGAAGCTGCGGCCACTCGGTCTGCAGCCACTCCTCCATCCAGTCCAAGATCTTGGCGGCGTTGCCGGTGGTCGTGGTGACCAGGAACCGCTCCTCGGCCAGCCGGAAGACCGTGCCGTCGTCGAGGATCATGCCGCTGGGCTCGCACATCACGCCGTACCGGACCGAGCCGACCTTCAGGCTCGACATCAGGTTCGTGTAGAGCAGGTCGAGGAACACCCCGGCGTCCGGCCCGGTCACCTCGATCTTGCCGAGCGTGCTGCCGTCCATGAACGCGACGCCGGTACGGGCCGCGCGCGTCTCCCGCGCCACGGCGGCCGCCAGGTCCTCCTCGCCGCCGTCGGGCAACAGCTGGGGGTAGAACCAGGGACGAAGCCACTGGCCGACGGGCTCGAAAGCAGCAGCGGCGCGGACGTGCCAGCTGTGCGCGCCGGTGGTGCGGACCGGGTCGTAGAGGCGACCACGCTCCCGGCCGGCCAGGGCGGCGAAGGCCACCGGCGTGTACGGGGGCCGGTAGGTGGTGGTCCCGAGCTCACTGGGCTCGACGCCGAGCAGCTGGGCGACCACCGCGGTCGCCAGCAGCCCGGACGTCTTGCCCTGGTCGTGCGCGGTGCCGGCTGTCGTGTAGCGCTTGACGTGCTCGACCGAGGCCAGACCGGCGCCGGTGGCCCTGGCCAGGTCGGCCACCGTGACGTCGCGCTGCAGGTCGACGAAGTGCCGGTTCAGCGTGCGCGGCTCGGCGTCGTCGGGCGCGACGAGATAGAGCCTCATCGCCGGCCGCGGCTCCGCGGTGAGCCCGTCCGCCGGGGGTGCGGGGAGCTCGGGCAGATCCCCGCTCCCTGAGCCCGTCGAAGGGTCGGCGGTGGCCAGACCGTCGGCGAAGGCCTCGGCCGTGGTCCGGAGGCCGCGGGCGGCACCGACCACGCGGACGCGTTGCCGGCGGGCGCGCGGAGCAGCCGGGTCGGGCAGGAACGAGCCGACGGCGTCGTCGTAGCGCAGCGCGCCGCCCGACTGGGAGTAGAGGTGCACCGCGGCATTCCAGCCGCCGGAGAGGGCCAGCAGGTCGGCGGGCAGCTCGGCCTCGGTGCCGTCGGCGGTCCGGCGGACGGTGACCCCGGCCAGGGTGCCGTCCGCGCCGGTCGTGGTCCGGGTGACCACGCAGCCACTGAGCACGGTGCCGGTCGGCACCTCACCGTCGAGCGGGACCGGATCCGCACCGGCGCGCGGGTCGACGATCACCACGTGGGCGCCGACGACCAGCAGGTCCATCGCCACCCGGTAGGCGTCGTCGTGGCTCGCGAACAGCACCACCCGGTCGCCCGCCAGCACCCCGTACCGCAGCAGGTAGGAACGGACCGACTCGGCCAGCATCACCCCGGGGACGTCGTTGCCCTCGAGGACGATCGGCCGCTCGTGGGCACCGGTGGCGAGCACGACCTCGCCCGCGCGGATCCGCCAGATGCGCTCTCGGACGCCGACCTCACCCCCGGGTCGGCTCCGCTGCACCGCGACCAGGTAGTTGTCGTCGTAGTAACCGACCACGGTGGTGCGCTGCAGGTGCGTGACGTTGGGCGACGCGGCGAGCCGGTCCGCCAGCACGGCGGCCCAGGCCACCTCCTCGTCGCGCAGCAGCGAGCCGCCGGCCTCGGGCCTGTCGTCGATCAGCAGGACGCGGGCGCCCGTGCCGGCCGCAGCCAAGGCTGCTGCGAGTCCGGCCGGTCCGGCGCCGACCACGGCCACCTCGCAAAAGGCGTGGCGGGCGTCGTAGGTGGAGGCGTCGGGCTCGTCGTCCAGCCGCCCCTGGCCCCAGAGCCCGAACGCGGCGATGCCGTCGGTCAGCTCGACGGTGGTGGCTGTGGTGATCGGCTCGGCGTGCGGCCCCTTGACCTGGACCAGCGCGTTCGGCTCCTCGACGCCGGCCGCGTACACGCCGCGGGGACGGCCGAGCAGCACGGAGTGGGCCACCGTAGCGATGTCGGAGGCGAGCAGCGCCGCGGCGAGGGTGTCGCCCGGCCGGGCGTCCAGGGTGACGCCCTCGAACGTGACGTCGAGCAGCCGGTCGCGAACGACCCGGCCGCCTCTCAACAGGCGGGAGGAGGTCATCAGCGCAGCCTCTCGGGAGTGACGATCACGTTGAACGAGCGGGACCGGGCGGAGCTCAGGACCTCGGAGCGCGGAGCGCGACCATCGGGCGAGGTCAAGGTGTCACTCCTGTGGCCGGCGTCCCGGTGAGGTCAGGCTGGGCCTCGCCGGGACGGTAGACGGCGAGGAACTCATACGTCACGGTGTCTCGCACGGCGTTGAACCAGCGGCGGCAGCCGGCCGTGTGCACCCAGCGCTCGGCCATCGCCCCCTTGGCGTTGGCCCGGTAGAACAGGAAGCGCGCCCACTGCTCCTCGGTGAGGTCGTGGCCGCCGCCCTCGGGATAGGCCACGTGGGCCTGGCCCCCGTAGGAGAACTCGTTCTCGTTCCGCGGCCCGCACTCGGGGCAGGGGATCAGCATCATGATGAGGTTCCCTGAGCTTGTCGAAGGGTGAAGATCAGTGGGGCGTCAGTGGGCCACAGCGGCGGCGCCGTGCTCGTCGACCAGGCGGCCGCTGGTGAAGCGGTCCAGGCCGAAGTCCTCGGCGAGGGCCGGCACCTTGCCCGTCTCGAGCAGCTCGGCCATCACGTGCCCCACGCCGGGTGTCGCCTTGAAGCCGCCGGTGCCCCAGCCGCAGTTGACGAACAGGTTGTCCACCGGGGTGAGGCCGAGGATGGGGGAGGCGTCCGGGGTGGTGTCGACCGTGCCGCCCCAGGTCCGTAGCACCGAGGCGCGGGAGAAGATCGGGAACAGCTCGACCGCCGCCGACATCTGGCGCTCGATCACGTGGAACGCGCCGCGCTGGCCGTAGCCGACGTAGGAGTCGACGCCCGCACCCATCACGAGCTCGCCCTTGTGGGCCTGGGAGACGTAGACGTGCACCGCGTTCGACATCACCACCGTGGGATGGACCGGCTCCAGCAGCTCCGAGACCAGCGCCTGCAGCGGGTGGGACTGCACGGGCAGCTCGAAGCCCGCCATCCCGGCGAGCACCGAGGAGTGGCCGGCGCCGATCATGGCCACCCGGTCGGCCGAGATGGGGCCGAGTGAGGTCTGGACGCCCTGGACGGTGCCGTGCTCGACGTCGATCCCGGTCACCTCGCAGTTCTGGATCAGGTCGATGCCCGCGGCACTGGCCGAGCGGGCGAACCCCCAGGCCACGTAGTCGTGCTTGGCGATGCCGGCGCGGGGCTGGTAGGTGCCGCCGAGGACCGGATAGCGGATGTTGTCGGAGATGTTGAGCGGTGGGCACAGCTCCTTGGCGCCCGTCGCGTCGACCCACTCGGCGTCGACGCCGTTCAGCCGGTTCGCCTCGACGCGCCGACGGGAGTCGCGGACGTCCTGCAGCGAGTGGTCGAGGTTCAGCACGCCGCGCTGCGAGAACAGGATCGGGTAGTCGAGGTCGTCGGCGAGGGTCTCCCAGAGCTTGAGGGAGTGCTCGTAGATGCCGGCCGAGGCGTCCCAGAGGTAGTTCGACCGGATGATCGTGGTGTTGCGGGCCATGTTGCCGCCCGCCAGCCAGCCCCGTTCGAGCACGGCGACGTCGGTGATCCCGCGTCGGGCCAGGTAGTGCGCGGTGGCGAGGCCGTGGCCGCCGCCGCCGATGATCACGAGCTCGTAGTGCCGCTTCGGCTCGGGGTTGCGCCAGAGGAACTCCGGGTGCTCGGGCAGGTCGGCCCCGGGCGGGGTCTGACGCCGGGCCCGCTCGGGGGGCAGCTCGTTGGACACGGCACTCATGAAGCCATCCTGCATCTCCGGTCTGACATCAGCAGCGGATCTTCTTCATCTCGGGGTCGAAGGCCGGCTCCGCGGTGACCACGGCCCGGTAGCGCTTGTCGAACCAGCCGACCTCGACCTCGGAGCCCGGCTCGGCCAGGCCGACCGGCAGCCAGGCGTAGGCCAGCGGCAGCCCGAGGGTGTAGGAGTACGCCGCCGAGGTGACGTATCCAACGGCGTCGGCGGCGTCGACCGGGTAGACCGGCTCGGACCCGAGCACGAGATCGTTCGCGCCCTCGAAGCTCAGCAGGCAGAGTCGACGGTCGGCGGGAGGGCGGTGCGCCAGGCCGTCGCGGCCCAGGAACGCCAGGTCGGGCTTGACCGCGAAGCCCAGTCCTGCTTCGTCCGGACCGTGGTCGGGCGTCATGTCCGTCCCGTAGGAGCGGTAGCCCTTCTCGATCCGAAGCGCGTTGAACGCGCCCCGACCGGCTGCGATGATGCCGTGGTCGGCGCCGGCGCGCATCAGGAGGTCCCACAGGGCCAGCCCCTGGTCCGCGGTCGTGTAGAGCTCGTAGCCCAGCTCGCCGACGTAGGAGAGCCGCATCGCGGTGACGGGAACGCTGCCCAGGTAGCACTCCTGGGCCCGGAAGTACTTGAAGCCGGCGTGGGAGAAGTCGGCGTCAGTCAGGCCCTGGACGACGTCGCGGGCGTTGGGCCCCCAGATGCCGAGGCAGCAGGTGCCGGGGGTGAGGTCACGCACCTGAACCGACCCGGCGTACGGGGAGGTGCGCAGGTGGCGCTGCAGCCAGTCCAGGTCGAGCGGTCCGTTGGCCCCGACCTGGAAGCGCTCCGGACCGAGCCGGGCGACGGTGACGTCGGAGCGGACGCCGCCCGTGGCGTCGAGCATCAGGCAGTACGTGACGGCACCGATCGACTTGTCCATCTTCCCCGTGACCAGGGACTGCAGGAAGGCTGTCGCTCCTGGTCCGGCGACCTCGAGCCGCTTGAGCGCCGTCATGTCGTAGAGGGCCACGTCGGTCCGGGTGACCGCGGCCTCAGCGGCGACCACGGGGGACCACAGGTGCCCGGCCCAGTCGTCGGGCTCGGGAACGTGCCAGCCGGTGTTGCGCGGGGAGTCGAGCAGACCGGCGTTGGCCTCGTACCACTGCGGACGCTCCCAGCCGCTGGCGGTGAGGAACACCGCGCCCAGCTCGGCCTCGCGGGCGTAGAAGGGCGAGGTACGCAGTGGCCTCAGCGCGGAGCGCTCTCCACGAGCGCCGCGCTCGGGCGGCTGCAGCGGGTGCACGATGTCGTAGACCTCGACGAAGTTCTGGCAGTTCGTCGCCTCCACCCAGGCCGGCGCGAGCTGGGCGCTCTCGAAGCGGTTGACGTCGCAGGCGTGCAGGTCTGCGCCCGGCTGTCCGTCCACCAGCCACTCGGCCATCGCCTTGGCCACGCCCGCCGAGTGCGTCACCCAGACCGCCTCGGCCGTCCAGAAGCCGTCGAGGGTGGCGTGCGGGCCGAGCAGCGGCAGGTTGTCGGTGGTGAAGGAGAAGACCCCGTTGAACGGGTTGGCCAGCTCGAGCTCGCCCCGGGCGTCGAACAGGCCGGGCAGGATCCGTCGGGTCTCCTCCAGCGGGAAGGTGAAGTCCTCAGGTGTGAACGGCAGCACCGAGGGCTGCCCCGACAGGCTGCTCATGTCGTCGAAGTCCGTCCACGCCGCCAGGTCCTCGGGCCGGACGGGCATCGGTCGGTGCCGGTAGGAGCCGATACCGAACGTGCTGCCGTTCTCGCGGTAGTAGAGGTCCGCGTCCTGGTGCCGCAGCACCGGGCGCACCGCCTCCCTTCCTCCTTGGGACACGGGCGTCCGGCCGGCCAGCGGGCCGACGGGTCCGGTCCAGGCGAACTGGTGGGCGAGCGGGGTGAGCGCGAGTCGCTGGCCGACCATCGAGGCGACCTGCTGGCCCCAGAGCCCAGCGCAGCAGACGACCACGTCGGCGGCGATGTCACCCGCGCTGGTGCGGACGCCTGTGACCCGGTCGCCGCTGGTGAGGACGTCGAGGACCTGCGTCCGGTCGCGGACGGTCGCGCCGCGTTCGACGGCCCGGTCCAGCTGGGCCGACACCGCGCGGACCGCCTTGGCGATGCCGTCGTCGGGAACGTAGAGCCCGCCCAGCACGGTCTCCGGGGCGAGCAGGTCGAAACGGCGGACTGTCTCCTCGGCGTCGAGCAGCTCGGCACCGGCGATCCCCCAGGACCGGGCGAAGCCGAAGCGTCGCTGCAGCTCGCGGGCCCGCTCGGGGGTGGTGGCGATCTCGATGCCGCCGACGGGGAGGTAGCAGGGGTCGCCCTGCCAGGTCAGGGACGAGAACTTCGCCACCGTGTCACGGGCGAAGTCGCTCATGATCTTGCTTGCGTTGGTCTGGAAGACCACGCCCGGTGCGTGCGAGGTGGAACCGCCCGCCGCGGGCAGTGGGCCCGCGTCGAGCACGGTGACGTCGGTCCACCCGCGGGCCGTCAGCTCGTCGGCCAGGGACGCCCCGACGATCCCGGCGCCGACCAGCACGACCTTCGGTCCCCTCACATCTGCCTCCTGCGAGTTGCTTCTAGTGCAACATATGGCGTCCTGCGCAACAGCCTACTGCGCACGGTGGGCTCAGGAAAGTGATCCCTGAGCCCACCGACGGGCGACTACTTCAGCCAGGCGTCGACCTTTGCGCCGTTGGCGTCGACCCACTTCTTCGCCGCCTCCTCGGGCTTCATCTTGTCGGCGGTGATGTACTTCGCGACCGTGTTCTGGTCGTCGTTGGTCCAGGTGAAGTTCTTGATCAGCTTCGCAGCCGGGGAGCCGGAGTTGGCGAACTTGGTGGCCATGATCTTGTTCAGCGCATAGTCCGGGTAGTCGCAGGCGACCTTGGCCGCGTCCGCGTCACAGCCGTCGGTGTACGCGGGGAGCGCGACCTTCTTCAGCGGCACCTCGGACAGGAACCACTGCGGTGAGTAGAAGTAGCCGATGACCCACTTCTTGTTCTGCTCCGCGTCCCGGAAGGACTGGATCAGCGCGGCCTCTGAGCCCGCGTAGACCACCTTGTAGTCGAGCTTCAGGTTCGTCACCAGCGCCTCGTCGTTGGTCACGAACGAGGGGTCGCCGTCCAGCAGCTGGCCCTGGCTGCCCGACTCCGACGTCTTGAACTGGTCCGCGTACTTGTTCAGGTTGTTCCAGTCCAGGATGTCGGGGTGCTCGGTGGCGAGCCACGGCGGTACGTACCAGCCGATCTGCCCCTTGTTGCCGGTCGGGCCGCCGTCCACGGCGGTCTTCTGCTGGGTGATGTACTTCGAGGTCAGATCCGGGTGGCCCCAGTTCTCGACGATCACGTCGACCTGGCCGGACGCGAAGCCCTGCCAGGCGATCTCCTCCTTGAGGGCTTTCTGGTCGACCTTGCAGCCGAGCTTCTGTTCGGCCACGTAGGTGATCACGGCTGCATCGGCGGTATAGCCGACCCAGTCGTTCATGGCCATCTTGACGGTGCCGCAGGCTGCGGCGGCGGTGCCGGATCCGGACGCAGCCGGTTCCGCCGCCCCGTTGACGGTCGCCCCGCCGCAGGCGGCGGTGACGAGCATCGTGCTGGCCGCCAGCCCAGCGCCGAGGCGGCTGAGCGTGCGAGGACTGAACTTCATGTGGAGCTCCTGTCGTGGTCGATCGAAAAAGTGGTGCGAGCCGAACGCCTAGACCAGACCGAGCTGGCCCTTCGGGCGCTTGACCGGACTGAGGACGGACCGGTCCCTCGAACGGTCCGTGGCGGCCTGGGTGAGCCGGTCGAGCAGGATGCCCATCACGACGAGGGTGAGGCCGGCGGCCAGCCCCTTGCCGAAGAGGTCGAGCTGGGCGAGCCCGGCGACGACGTCGTAGCCGAGAGCGCCGGCGCCGACCATGCCGCCGATCACCACCATCGACAAGGCGTAGATCAGGCCCTGGTTGGCGGCCAGGCCGATCGCCTTGGCCGACATCGGGACCTGGACCTTGGTGATCATCTGCCAGGTGGTGGATCCGGAGGACTCGGCGGCCTCGACCGTGGTGGCGGACACCTGACCGATGCCGTCGGCGATGATCTTGATCGCCGCTGGTGCGGCGTAGACCACGGCGGCGACGATGGCGGTGAACCGGGTGGCGCCGAACAGGGCGAGGAAGGGCACCAGGTAGACGAACGCGGGCATGGTCTGCGCGGCGTCGAGGACCGGTCGGATGATCTTGTCGACCGTGCTGGAGCGGCCCATCCAGACCCCGAGCACCAGGCCCAGGATCATCACGATGACGGTGGCGACCAGCGTGGCGGCCAGGGTGAACATGGCGTCGTTCCAGACGCCGAGCCCCACCATCAAGGCGACGGCGATCGCCGCGAGCAGGGCGGTCCGCCAGCGTCCGACCACGAACCCGAGGATCACCAGCACCGCGCCCACCACGAACCACGGCGATCCGGTCAGCAGCGACTCGAGCGGGTTGAGGACGCCGTAGGTGACGAGGTCGCGCAGGGTCTGGGTGAGGAAGGACAGGTTCGTCTGGGCCCAGCCCGCGACGGCGTTGCCCGCGGCGCTCAGCACCCCGCCCAGGTTCGGCAGCGTCGGCGGCAGCGCGGCCCAGAGCATCGTGCGCGAGAGCAACATCGCCGCGACGGCGACCACGGCCCCGGCGGCGACGGCGATGCGACGCGTGCGCACCGAGACCTTGCCGGAGCGGACGGCGAGCTCGGAGCGCATGCTGGCCGCAGTGGTCACCCGGTCGAAGATGATGGCCAGGATGACGATGGCGACGCCACCGTTGAAGGCCGTGCCCACGTCGAGGGACTGCAGGGCCTGGGTGACCACGAGCCCGAGGCCCGGGGCTCCGATCAGGGCCGCGATGGTGACCATGGAAAGGGCGGCCATGGTGGTCTGGTTGATGCCGATCACCACGGTGCGCTTGGCCATCGGCAGCAGCACCGTCCGCAGCCGTTGGAGCGGGCTGACCCCGAGGGAGTCGACCGCTTCGCGGGTGGCCGAGGGCACCTGGCGGATGCCGTGGGCGGTCAGCCGGATCACCGGCGGGATGGCGAAGATCCAGGTGGCCACGATGGCCGGGGCCGGGCCGATCATGAAGAGCAGCACCAGCGGCGCCAGGTAGGCGAACGAGGGCAGGATCTGCATGAAGTCGAGGATGGGCGTGACGATCTTGTGCGCCCGCTCGTTGGTGCCGGCCCAGATGCCGAGCGGCAGGCCGATGAGCAGCGCCAGCAGCACCGCGGCCAGGACCAGGGCGAGGGTGTCCATCGACTCCGCCCACAGGCCCTGGCTGACGATGACGAGCAGGCCGACCAGCGTCAGGACGGCCACCCGGACGTTCCCGAGCGCCCAGGCCGCGAAGGTCATCAGCACCGTGGTGCCGAGCCAGCCGATCTGCGGGATCTCGAGGCCGATGTCGGTGTGGGCGACCAGGGCGGTGAAGAAGCTGCCCAGCCCCTCGACCCCCAGCTGGATGTAGTTGAAGAAGTACAAGAAGATGGGTGAGGTGTTCCGGTTGGTGCCGACCCAGTCGTTGAGCGCGTTCAGGTTCTCGTGCACCGAGGTGAGCTCGGAGCGACCGACCGCCAGCGTCCACTGGCCACCGAGGACGAACCTCAGCACGAGCCAGACCATGAGGGTGCCGATCAGCACCCAGGCGCTCGGGCCCAGCCGCGCGAGCCGTCTGCGCTGCTGGGGTGGCGCCTCGTCCAGGCTGGGCGCCTCCTCGACGACCAGGCTGGGCGGCTTGAGGATGGTGCTCATCGTGCGCTGCCCGAGGCGGCCAGCGCGATGCTGTCGCGCGAGACGTTGACCAGCTTGAGTACGTCGTCGCGGTCGACGACGCCGAGCTGGGTGTCGCCGTCGAGCACCCGGACCGGGGACGGGCTGGAGAGGATCGTCGGCACCGCGTCTCGGATGACCGTCGTGGCCGGCAGGGTCGGGCCGAGGTCGTCGCCGTGGCCAAGATCTGCCGGCCGGGCCACCCAGCGCAGGGTCAGCACGTCGGCCCGGGGAACCTCGGAGACGAAGTCGGCTACGTACTCGTCGGCCGGTGCGCCCACCAGCTCGTCGCCGGTGCCGATCTGCACCAGCTCGCCGTGCCTCATGATCAAGATCCGGTCGCCGAGCTTCAGGGCCTCGGACAGGTCGTGGGTGATGAAGATCATCGTCTTGCCCATGTCCTTGTGCAGCCGGATCACCTCGGCCTGCATGTCGCGCCGGATCAGCGGGTCCAGGGCGGAGAACGGCTCGTCGAAGAGCAGCACGTCGGGGTCGCCGGCCAGCGCCCGCGCCAGCCCGACCCGCTGCTGCATGCCGCCGGAGAGCTGGTCGGGGTAGCGGCGCTCGTAGCCGTGCAGCCCGACGAGCTCGATCACCTCCTGAGCCTTGGCCAGCCGGGCGGCCTTGCTCATCCCGCGGACCTCGAGCCCGTAGGAGACGTTGCCGAGCACCGATCGGTGCGGCAGCAGGCCGAAGTGCTGGAAGACCATGCTGATCTTGCGACGCCGCAGGTCGCGCAGGGCGGCGTCGGAGAGCGTGGTGATGTCCTGTCCCTCGAGCAGGACCTCGCCGGCCGTCGGCTCGATCAGCCGGGTGAGGCAGCGGACCAGCGTCGACTTGCCGGAGCCGGAGAGCCCCATCACGACGAAGACCTCGCCGCGGGCGACGTCGAAGCTCATGTCGCGGACGGCGGTGACGCAGCCGGTCTTCTCCAAGATCTCGGGCCCGCTCAGGGTGCGCATCGCCTCGTCCTTGGGGATCGACGCTGCTTGGGCGCCGAAGATCTTCCAGAGGTTGCGGACGGAGAAGTCGGGCTGCGGAACCGTGGCCGATCCGCCGGCCGGCAGCGCCGTCGCGCCTTGAGGTGGTGCGGTGGTGGCCATGTCGGGCTCCCTGGGTGGTGGGCGGGGACGGGATCGGTCGGGTGGGCGTCAGGCAGGGGCAGGGGAGGAGGAGAACCAGCGCTGGGGCGCTGGGGAGATGTTCTGCCAGATGTGCTTGGTCTCGCGGTACTCCGCCAACCCGCCGGGGCCGAGCTCGCGCCCGTTGCCGGACTGGCCGAAGCCGCCCCACTCCGCCTGGGGGACGTAGGGGTGGTAGTCGTTGATCCAGACCGTGCCCAGCCGCAGCGCGGCGGCGACCCGCTGGGCGCGACCGGCGTCGACGGTCCAGACCGCACCGGCCAGGCCGAACGGGGTGCCGTTCGCCAGCCGAACCGCCTGGGCCTCGTCGGCGAAGGTCTCCACGGTCAGCACCGGCCCGAACGACTCCTGCTGGACGCAGGCCATCGACGCGGAGCAGCCGTCAAGCACCGTCGACGGGTAGAAGTAGCCTTGGGCCAGCTCCGGCTCGGCCGGGATGACCCCGCCGCAGCGAAGCACCGCGCCCTCGGCCACCGCGGCCTGGACGTAGGCGTGCACCTTGTCGCGGTGGGCCGCCGAGATCAGCGGACCGGTCTCGGCGAGCTCGTCGAACGGGCCACCCATCCGGATGAGCTGCGCCCGCGCCACCAGCTCGTCGACGAAGTCCGCCGCGATGGTGTCCTGCACCAGCAGGCGCGCGCCGGCCGAGCAGACCTGGCCCGAGTGCAGGAAGACTGCGGTCAGCGCCATGTCCAGGGCAGCCTCGCGGTCGGCGTCGGCGAAGACGATGTTGGGGTTGATGCCGCCCAGCTCGAGCGCCACCCGCTTCACGGTGGGGGCCGCGGCGGCCATGATCGCCTTGCCGGTCTCGAGCCCGCCGGTGAAGCTGACGAGGTCGACCCGCGGGTCGGTAGTGAGGACGGCGCCGACCTCCGGGCCGGTACCGGTGACCAGGTTGCCCACGCCGGCGGGCAGACCCGCCTCGGCCAGGGTGTCCATCAGCAGGATCGCGGTGCCGGGCGTCAGCTCAGACGGCTTGAGGACGAACGTGTTGCCGGCGAGCAGCGCGGGCGCGACCTTCCAGGCCACCTGCAGCAACGGGTAGTTCCACGGCGTGATCAGCGCGCAGACGCCGACCGGGGCGTAGACGATCCGGCTGATCGCGTCGGCCCGGCCGGTGTCGACCACCCGGCCCGCGTCGGTGCCGGCGATGCCGCCGAAGTAGCGGAAACAGCTGGTGATGTCGGCCAGGTCGTACCCGGACTCCACCAGCCGCTTGCCGGTGTCGAGGGACTCGGCCTTCGCGTAGAGCTTCTGGTCGCGCTCGAGCAGGTCGGCCACCCGCAACAGCAGCTCACCGCGCTCCCGCTCTGGGGTCGCCGCCCAGCTGCCCTCGTCGAAGGCCCGGCGGGCCGCGACGACCGCAGCGACGGCGTCGTCGGCCGTGCACTCAGCGACCGCCGCCACCGGCGAGCCGTCGGCCGGGCAGACGATCTGCCGGGCGCCGGCGGTCTCGTGCCAGTCACCCGCGTAGAACAGGCCGCGCGGCGGTGTGCTCGTCATGGCTTGCTGCTTCTCACGTGGTCGGGATCCCTGAGTCGGTGGTCATCAGGACGCGTGCTGTTGCGTATTGCGCATCGCCCCGCCTTCTGAGCAACAGCATGGGCCGAGCCGACGGGGGTGTCAAGGCTCGTCCTGGTGTCCGGAGCACCTGTTACGCGCTGGACACACGGCGTAACCGTGACTGCTCTCTCCAGCCTCGCCTGGGAGGCTTGCCGGCGTCAGGCCGACCAGCCCATCCGCTCCGACACGGCCCGGGCCGACGCGCGGACCTGCTGCGCGATCGGTTCCAGCCGGCCCTCGATCCGGAAGGTCGGTCCGGACACCGACAGCGAGGCCATCACCTCGCCCGTGGCCCCCCGGATTGGCGCGGCGACAGCGGTCAGCCCCACCTCGAGCTCGTCGCGCACCACCGCGTAGCCCTGCTCTCGGATCTGCTCCAGGTCGGCCAGCACCGCCTGCCGGGTGACCAGCGTGCGCTCGGTGAGCCGGGCCAGCTCGCCGCCGGCGTCGGTGAGGGCGGCGAGGATCGCGTCCACCTCCGCCTCGGACACGTGGGCCAGCAGCACCCGGCCGTTCGCCGTGGCGTGGATGGGGTTCCGTTTACCCACCCAGTTGTGGATCTGCAGCGCCGAGGTGCCCGAGACCTGGTCGAGGTAGAGCGTCTCCCGGCCGGACAGGATGACGACGTTGACCGTCTCGCCGACGGCAGCAGCAAGGGCGGAGGCGACCGGACGGCTCTCCTGGACCAGGTCCATCCGCGACCGGGTCGCTCCAGCCAGCCGCAGCACCCCGACACCTAGCTGGTAGCGGCCACGGTCGGGCAGCTGCTCGGCCAGGCCGTGCGCCTCGAGCGTGGCCAGCAGCCGGGACGCCGTCGACTTGTGCACGTCGAGCAGGGCCGCGATCTCGGTGACGCCGAGGCGGCCGTCGGCGGCCAGCAGCTCGAGGATGGTGAGCGCCCGGTCCACCGACTGCACGGCAGCCGTGCCGTTCTCAGCGGAGGCGGACACGCCGCGAGTGTAGTGGGCGCACCGTCTCCTTGTACGCTGCGCTGTCGTCCTGGCCGTGCGGTGTTCCTCCCGCCGGCCGCCCCGCCCGTTCGTCTGGAGCCCCGATGCCCCGTCCCGCCCCCGGCCAGCAGTACGTGCTCACGCTGTCGTGCAAGGACGGGCCCGGACTGGTGCACGCCGTGGCCGGCTTCCTCGTGCAGTACGGCGGCAACATCTTGGCCAGCCAGCAGTTCGAGGACCGGGGGACCGGCCGCTTCTTCATGCGGGTCCAGTTCGACTTCGTCGCGGCCGTGCCGCCGCTGGAAGAGCTGCGGGCGGCCTTCGAGGCCGTGGCCGAGCCGTACGGGATGGACGTCACCCTGTCCGACGCAGCGACCCCGATGCGCACGCTGATCCTGGTCAGCAAGTTCGGGCACTGCCTCAACGACCTCCTCTACCGCCACCGGATGGGCTCGCTCAACATCGAGATCCCCGTCGTCGTGTCGAACCACCCGGACTTCGGCGACCTCGTCACCTCGAACGGGATCGAGTTCGTGCACCTGCCGGTCACCCCTGACACCAAGCCCGAGGCCGAGGCCGCGCTGCTCCGGCTGGCGGGCGAGCACGATGTCGAGCTGGTGGTGCTGGCGCGCTACATGCAGGTGCTGAGCGGGCCGACCAGCCGCGCCCTCGCCGGTCGGGCGATCAACATCCACCACTCGTTCCTGCCCAGCTTCAAGGGCGCCAAGCCCTACCACCAGGCCCACGCCCGGGGCGTCAAGCTGATCGGGGCGACCGCCCACTACGTGAACGACGACCTCGACGAGGGTCCGATCATCGAACAGGACGTCGCTCGCGTCGACCACCAGATGAGCCCCGAGGACTACGTCGCCGCCGGTCGCGACGTCGAGACCCAGGTCCTCTCCCGCGCCGTCCGCTGGCACAGCGAGCACCGCGTGCTGCTGAACGACACGAGGACCGTCGTCTTCCGCTGAACCCTCAGTCGAACCCCACCCGTCCGACCACCTGACGGGCACCAAGGTCGGCAAGCGGTTCGGGTTCGCGGTCGGGCCGTCGAGGCCAACCTCGGATGCAGTCGAGGCGCGGTGTTGTCCGTTTGCCTTTGGTGTTGTCCGGAGCACACAGAGCCTGGTTTGTCGAACGCGCGTTCGATAATATCGTCGCATGAGCAGTAGGGGAGCCGGACCGGCTGTCGAGGCCCTTCGTACGTGCTCGGACGCGCTCGACTCCTTGGTGGCTGCAGTCGAGTCGGGTGGTTTGGATCATTTGGATGACTCGGAGCTGGTGGGGTTTTGGCAGGAGTTTGAGGGGTTGCGGAACCGGTTGCCGGTGGTGGAGCACCGGTTGGTTCGTGATGTGGGGTCGCGGGGGTTGCCGGGTCGGTTCTGTCAGCCGGGCGTGGCGAGGTTGTTGGCGCAGGTGTTACGGGTGTCGGCGGGTGAGGCGGGGCGGCGGGTGCGGGCGGCGGAGCAGCTGGGCGGTCGGGTGTCGATGTTGGGTGAGCCGCAGGTGGCGGTGTGGCCGGTGTTGGCGGCGGCGCAGCGGGCCGGTGGGGTCGGTCCGGAGCAGGTGGAGGTGGTGCTGCGGGGGCTGGTGAAGGTCGACCGGGCGGGCTTCGACCCGGCCGAGATCGCTCGTGGCGAGGAGCTGTTGACCGGGTATGCGGTGGTGTTCGGTCCGAGGGATCTGGCGGTGTGTGTGGACCGGTTCGTGGACACCCTGGTCCCGGACGGGTCGCGGCCGGATGAGGAGCTGCAGGCGGACCGGCGGTTGGTGGAGCTGCGGCGGTGCCGGGACGGGTCGTGGCGCGGTGAGCTGCGGTTGACCGGTGTGGTGGGGGCGAAGCTGTCGGCGGTGCTGGGGCCGTTGGCGAAGCCGCGGGTCTCGACCGCTGTGACGGCGGAGGGTCGGCCGGTGGAGGAGCCGGATCCGCGCAGCTGTCCGCAGCGGATGCATGACGCGCTGGAGGAGGTGTGCGACCGGGTGTTGCGGGCGGGCTCCCTGCCCGGGTCGGGTGGTGTCCCGGCGACGGTGGTGGTGACCATGAGCCACACCGATCTGGTCAACCGGACCGGGTGTGGCACCACCTCCGGCGGTGCCCGGTTGTCCGCGGCGGCGGTGTTGGAGCTCGCCTGCCAGGCGGAGGTGATCCCGGCGGTGCTGAACGATGCCGGAGCGGTCCTCGCGTTGGGTCGGCGACGCAGGATCGCCTCCCGTGATCAGACGTTGGCGTTGGTTGTCCGGGACCGGGGCTGCTCCTTCCCGGGGTGTGCGCATCCGCCGGAATGGTGCGAACGGCACCACATCCAAGCCTGGGTCGACGGCGGGAACACCGATCTGGGCAATCTGACGTTGGTGTGCCGCTACCACCATCACCAGTTCCACACCCGCGGCTGGGCCTGCCGGCTCAACACCGACGGCCTCCCGGAGTGGGTGCCACCCAGACATGTGGACCGACAACAACGGCCGCTGGTCAACAACCGCATCCTCGCTGGGCAGAACCGACATCGAAGCGCAGCATGACGCTTCGCAGCGTCCGATGTATGAAGACTGCGTGTCACCACGTGCAGGCGCTTGACACGCACGGCTATGGTCTGGAGGCTGTTGCGTATCACGAATCGAGTTGTTGCTGCTGCAGCAACGGCCCGGACAAGCAGAGGACGATGCCGGTGGCTGAAGATGGGTCCGCGGTGCAGGTCGGGCTACTGGTCGACCTGCACCCGGGCGAAGCGTTGCGGGTCACCCGCGTCTCGCCCCCAGTGGCGGTGTTCCACACCGAGGACGGCGAGCTCTACGCCATCGACGACACCTGCACCCATCAGGACGCCTCGCTCGCCGACGGCTGGTTGGAGGGCTGCGAGGTCGAGTGCCCCCTCCACGCCTCTCGGTTCGACCTGCGGACCGGCGCGGTGGACGCCCCGCCCGCCAAGGTCGGGGTCCGTACCCACGCAGTGACCGTGAGCGACGGCGCGATCTGGCTGACGCCGTCGACCGAAGTCCCGAACCTCCCGCCCGGGGTCACGCTCTGATGGCCGCTCCGCTGTGACGCCCACTTTCGACTCGGTCCTGGTTGTCGGGGCCAGCCTGGCCGGCCACTCCACGGCCCGGGCGCTGCGTGCCGAGGGCTTCGACGGCCGGATCACCCTCGTCGGAGCCGAGCCCGAGCGGCCCTACGACCGGCCGCCACTGTCCAAGGGGTTCCTGGCGGGCACAGCTACCGAGGCCGACCTCGCCCTCGAGCCCGCGGAGGAGAACCTGCAGGCCGAGTGGGTGCTCGGGGTGCCGGCCGCCGAGCTGGACGTCGCCGCTCGCACGGTGACGCTGGCCGACGGGCGACGGCTGAGCGCGGGCGCGGTCGTGCTGGCCACCGGTTCGGGAGCTCGGCACCTGCCGCACACGCTGGCGGGGGTGCACACGCTGCGCAACCTAGGCGACGCCCGCGCCCTCAAGGCCGAGCTGCTCCCGGGCGTCCGCGTGGTCGTCGTCGGCGCGGGCTTCATCGGAGCTGAGGTGGCCTCGACCGTGCACGGGCTCGGCCTGGACGTGACCGTGGTCGAGGCCGCGACTGCCCCGCTGGCCGGACCGCTCGGCGTCGAGCTCGGGCTCGCCGTCGCGGCCCTTCACGACCGACACGGTGTCCGGCTCGAGTGCGGGGTCCCCGTAGCCGACCTGACCGGTACGGACCGGGTGACCGGGGTGGCGCTGGCCGATGGCACGGTGCTGCCTGCCGACGTGGTGGTCGTCGGCATCGGCAGTCACGCCGCGGTCGACTGGCTGGCCGGATGCGGTCTCGACGTCCTCGGTGGCGTGGCTTGTTCGACCACTGGTGCGACGGCCGCCCCAGGCATCTGGGCCGTCGGTGACTGCGCCGCCTGGTACGACCCGGCCCGCGGCATCGAGCACCGGCTCGAGCACTGGACCGACGCGCTCGAGCGCCCGTCCACCATGGTCAAGGCGATGCTCGGCCGGCCGACCAAGCCGCTGCGGGCGCCGTACTTCTGGTCCGAGCAGTACGGGGTGATGATCCAGTTCGCCGGCCGGCACACGGGCGGAGAGACGATCACCATCGAGGCCGGGAGCGTCGAGGAGGGCAACCTGCTGGCGAGCTACCGACGCCAGGCGCCGGACGGGAGCTCGGAGGTCGTCGGGGTCCTCGGCATGAACCAGCCCAAGCTCTTCACCCGCGCGCGGCGCTCGCTCGCCTCCACCCCCACCTCGGTCCCGGCCGAACCCCAGCCCGTCGCCTGACCTCACGTCGCCTGAACCGCAGCGCCCGACCGACGAAGGAAGACCGCTATGACCAGCACCCAGCTGCCCGAGTCGCTGCTCTCCACCCTGCCCGGGCGCTACTACACCGACCCGGGGATCTTCGCCCTCGAGCAGGCGACCATCTTCGAGGACATGTGGTTCTGCGCGGTCCGCGGCAGCGACATCCCCGACGCCGGCAGCTTCCGGACCGTCCAGGTGGGCACGGAGTCGCTGGTCATCTCCCGCAACCGCCGAGGAGAGGTCCGCGGCTTCTTCAACGTGTGCCGGCACCGCGGCGCGAAGGTCTGCACCGAGGACTCCGGCACCGTCAAGCGGGCCTTCCAGTGCTCGTACCACGCGTGGACCTACGACCTCGACGGCAAGCTGGTCGCCGCCCCGAACCTGACCAAGATGCCCGACATCGACCGCGTCGCCTACGGCCTGCGCCAGGTGCACGTCCGGGAGTGGCTCGGATACGTCTGGGTGTCGCTGGCCGACGATCCGCCCTCGTTCGAGGCGACCGTGGAACAGGAGATCGTGGACCGGCTCGGCGAGGTGGAGAACCTCGACCACTACGACCTGGCCAGCCTGTCGCTGGGCCGACGGATCGTCTACGACGTCCAGGCGAACTGGAAGCTGATCATCGAGAACTTCATGGAGTGCTACCACTGCGCGACCATCCACCCGGAGCTGACCGAGGTGCTGCCCGAGTTCGCCGACGGCCTCGCGGCCCAGGTCTTCGTCAACCACGGGGCCGAGTTCGGAGCGGGCGTCGAGGGATTCACCGTGGACGGGTCCGCCGGCGTCGAGATGATCCCGACGATCGACCCGGAGCAGGACCGGCGCTACTACGCCGTCACCATCAAGCCGCAGGTCTTCGTCAACATGGTGCCCGACCACATCATCTTCCACCGGATGTACCCGATGGCCCCGGACCGCACGGTGGTGGAGTGCGACTGGCTGTTCCTGCCGTCGGTGGTGGACTCCGGCCGTGACGTATCGAAGTCGGTCGAGCTGTTCCACCGCGTCAACACCCAGGACTTCGACGCCTGCGAGCGTACCCAGCCGGCCATGGCGTCGCGGGTGTACGCCGACGGCGGGGTCCTGGTGCCGAGCGAGCACCACATCGCCGGCTTCCACGAGTGGCTGCAGGCCAAGATCGAACCTCGCTGAGGTGGCGGGTCGATTAGCCGACGTACCCCATCCGCTCGCTGACCCGGTCCGCGGCGTCCCTGGCCAGCCGGCCCGCCTCGGCCAGCGCCTCAGCCGGCATCCGGTAGACGGGAGCCGAGATCGAGAGCGCCGCGACCACCACGCCGTCGCTGCGACGGACGGGCGCGGCGACGGCGCTCAGCCCCACCTCGAGCTCGCCGACGGTGCTCGCCCACCCGTCCCGGGGCACCCGGGCCAGCTGCGCGGTCAGCAAAGCCGGATCGGTGACGGTGGCGTCGGTGTAGCGGACCAGCCGGGTCAGCACCTGGGCGCGGACCGACGCCGGCGCGTAGGCGAGCAGCACCTTGCCGGACGAGGTGGCGTGCAGCGGCGTCGGGCGTCCCACCCAGCTGTCGACCGCCACCGCGCCGCCGCCCACGGCCTGCATCACGTTGACCGCGACGTCGCCCTGCCGGATGGCCAGGTTGACCGTCTCGCCGCGCTCCTGAGCCAGCTCCTCGCAGATCGAGGCCCCCTGGCTGGAGACGTCCAGCCGGCCACCCACCCCGGCAGCGAGGCGGAGGATGCCCGTCCCGAGCCGGTAGTGACCCCGCGCCGACCCGGCTTCGACCAGGTCCCGAGCGGAGAGCGCCACCAGCAGCCGCGAGGCGGTCGACTTGTGGACCCCGATCGCGGCGGCGATCGAGGAAACGCCGGCGTCCGGGTGTCGGGCGAGGTGCTCGAGCGCACTGACCGCGCGGTCCACGGACCGAAATGCTCCGGGCGCCCCGTCAGCTGCCCGATCGGTGCCCGACTCAGCAAGGTCCGACCCACGATTCTCCGGCCCAGCGTTGTCCGGACCGGTGTTGTGCACAGCGCAACTCTAAGCGCAAGACGAGGGGATCCGACGTGACCGAGACCAGCTTCGACTACGTGATCGTGGGCGGGGGCAGCGCCGGCTGTGCCCTCGCCGCGCGGCTGAGCGCTGACGGCGGCCGCAGCGTGCTGGTGCTGGAGGCCGGTCGCAGCGACTACCCGTGGGACCTGTTCATCCAGATGCCGGCCGCGCTGACCTTCCCGAGCGGCAACCGCTTCTACGACTGGCAGTACGCCTCCGAGCCCGAGCCGTTCATGAAGGGCCGGCGGATCCCCCACGCCCGTGGCAAGGTGCTCGGAGGCTCCAGCTCGATCAACGGGATGATCTGGCAGCGCGGCAACCCGCTCGACTTCGAGCGGTGGGCGGCCGACCCGGGGATGGAGGAGTGGGACTGGGCGCACTGCCTGCCGTACTTCAAGCGGATGGAGAACTGCCTCGCCGCTGATGTGTCCGACCCGATGCGTGGTCACTCGGGACCGCTCGTGCTGGAGCGCGGCCCGGCCCGCAACCCACTGTTCGGCGCCTTTTTCGAGGCGGCGCAGCAGGCGGGGCACCCGTTGACCGAGGACGTGAACGGCTTCAAGCAGGAGGGCTTCGCGCCCTTCGACCGCAACGTCCACCACGGTCGTCGGCTGTCGGCCTCGCGGGCGTACCTGCGGCCGGTGATGTCCCGGCCGAACCTGACCGTACGCACCCGGGCCCTCGTCACCGGCGTCACGATCGACCGGGGCGCGAGCGGCCAGGCCCCCCGCGCCACCGGGGTGAGCTACCGGCGTAACGGCCAGCAGCACACGGTGCTCGCCGGCGAGGTGATCCTGTGCGGCGGCGCCATCAACTCCCCGCAACTGCTGCAGCTGTCCGGCATCGGTCCCGAGCACGTGCTGAAGCCGCTCGGCATCACGCCTGTCGTCGACCTGCCCGGGGTGGGCGCAAACCTGCAGGACCACCTCGAGGTCTACGTCCAGCACGCCTGCAGCCAACCGGTGAGCATGCAGCCTTACCTGGAGAAGTGGCGGATGCCCTTCATCGGTCTCGAGTGGCTGCTCGCCCGCCGCGGTCCGGCCGCGACCAACCACTTCGAGGGCGGCGGCTTCGTCCGCTCCAACGACACGGTCGACTACCCGAACCTGATGTTCCACTTCCTCCCGATCGCCGTCCGCTACGACGGGTCCATCAGCGAGGCGGTCTCGCGTACCGGCCACGGCTACCAGGTGCACATCGGTCCGATGTACTCCGACGCCCGGGGGACGCTCCAGATCACCTCGACCGACCCCCGTCGGCACCCGGCGCTCCGCTTCAACTACCTCTCCACCGAGCAGGACCGGCGGGAGTGGCTGGAGTGCGTCCACACCGCGCGCGACATCTTGGGCCAGCCGGCCTTGCAGCCCTTCGACGCGGGCGAGACTTCGCCCGGCCCGGGGGTACGTACCGACGCCGAGATCCTCGACTGGGTGGCCGAGGACGCCGAGACGGCGCTGCACCCCTCGTGCACCGCGAAGATGGGCCCGGCCTCGGACCCGATGGCCGTGGTGGACCCGCAGACCATGCGGGTGCACGGCGTCGACGGCCTGCGCGTGGTGGACGCCTCGGTGATGCCGTACGTGCCGAACGGGAACATCTACGCGCCGGTGATGATGGTGGCGGAGAAGGCAGCCGACCTCATTCTCGGCCGCGAGGGGCTGGTCGCGTCGACCGAGCCCTACTACTCCCACCGGCAGAATCTGAACGGCTGATCGGCGTGTCGGCTTGCTTCTGCCGGAAATGGGTCTTTGGTCCCTGCCCAGGAGGTGCAGCCGTCGGATAACGTTCCGGTGACTCGGGGTCGGTTCCACCGGGTCTGGCGACTCGGTGTGGTCACGAGGAGAGCACGATGACGGCCACCAGTCCCACCCGAACCATTCGCGGCACGACGTACGTGCTGGTCGCCGGCATGGCCGCCGCCGCCCTCCTCGCCGCTGCCCCCGCTGAAGCCGCACCCAGGTCCACCGCGCCCGTGGTCGCCTCCTCAGGCATCACCTCGCTGGCTGGTCCGGACCGGCGCAGCGCCCGCTCGGGTGCCGAGACCTCGGTCGCGGCAGCAACGCCGACGGTGCGGGGCACGGCGACGGTGGTGGCGACCATCCGCGCCACCGCCGCCGCCGACGGCGTCATCCTGGGAACGCTGGCCGCGGGTCAGCGGATCCCGACCACGGCGGAGCCGGTCGAGGGCTGGGTCAGGGTGCGGTTTCGCTCCGGCACGGCGTACATCGCGGCGACGCAGCTACGGCTGGCAGGCGTCGGCGTGGAGCCGGCCAGGCCCCCGACCATCACGACCTCGGGCACCAAGATCGCGACAGCGTCGCTGGTCGTGCGGTCGGCTGCAGCCAAGAGCGCGTCTGCCGTGGGCCGGATCCCCGAAGGCCGCGCCTTGACCCTGACGGGGCCGCAGAGCCACGGTTACGTGCAGACCACCTTCGGCAAGGAGCTCCGTTGGGTCTCGATCCGCTACGTGGCCAGTCAGGCGCGGGCCCAGACTGCCCTCGACTACGCGCGCGCCCAGCTGGGCAAGCCGTACCGGTACGGGGCGGAGGGCCCGAAGGCCTTCGACTGCTCGGGTCTGACGCAGTCGTCGTGGGGAGCGGCCGGGGTGTCGATCCCAAGGACGGCGGCCCAGCAGGCGCGCGAGGGGACGAAGATCAAGAAGGCGGAGCTCCGGCCCGGTGACCTGGTCTTCTTCTACGGTCGGACGCCTTCTCACGTCGCGATGTACGTCGGCGAGGGCTTGGTCATCCACTCACCCCGGCCGGGCAAAACGGTGGAGTACATCAAGATGACGTACATGCCCTACTCGAGCGCCCGCCGTCCGGGCTGAGAACTGGCTGCGGTTAGTTGAGGCTCAGTCCTCGGAGACCGTCGCCGTCTGGATGAAGCCGAGCACGAAGATGCCGAGGGTGGAGAACATCGCGATGATGGCCGCTACGACGGCCTTTCCTGGGGTCGGGATCGAGTTGATCCCCGGCGTCGTCACCATCACGGCCACCGCTACTCCGTAGATGGCGAGGACGAGCAGGGTCCCGACGAGGAAGACGATCTTTCGCGACACGACGAGCTCCCGTTCGTATGCTCCCAGGCAGGTCGGACGACCGCTGCAAGCCCACGCTACCGCGCGCGAGCGACCGGCCGTGCCCCGGGCGGGGCGACGAGCCACGTCGTCGCCGCGGTGCCGCAGGGTCATGCGCTGCATGAGGGTCAGGGGACCCCGGTAACGTCGGTGGTGGCCGGGGTGGTGCTCCTCCTCCGGCGCCCGATCCAGCATGACCCCCCAGGACAGAGATGAACCCCGAGACGGAGGACCACGTGACCTCGACCCCGACGATCGTCTCGATGGGCGCACTCAAGTCGCGCAAGCCGCGCGACGCCGTGGTGATCGGAGCGGGCCCGAACGGCCTGGTGGCGGCCAACCTCCTGATCGACGCCGGCTGGGACGTCCTGGTCCTGGAGTCCCAGCCCAAGGTCGGCGGGGCGGTCCGGCACGACTCCGGGGTGGATCCGGCCTTCGTGCACGACGAGTTCAGCGCCTTCTACCCGCTGTCGGCGGCCGGCCCGGTCATCCCGGCGCTCGGGCTGGAGCAGTACGGCCTGCGCTGGCGGCACGCGCCCGCGGTGCTGGGCAACCCGCAGCAGGACGGCTCGTGGGCGATGCTGCACCGCGACGTCGAGGACACCGTCGCCGGGCTCGACGCGATCTCACCAGGCGACGGCGCCGCCTGGCGGGAGCTCCACGACGCCTGGCAGATCATCGGCCCCTCGATCGTGCGGTCCCTCCTCACGCCCTTCCCGCCGGTTCGCGGCGGTCTGTCCACGCTGGCCAAGCTCCCCAAGGTCGGGGGCTTCGACTACGTCCGGTTCCTGCTGGAGCCGGCCTCGGTGATGGGCGGCGCCCGGTTCGCCGCCGAGCACGGCCAGCTGCTGATCGCCGGTAACGCGCTGCACGCCGACATCGCCATGGACTCGGCCGGCTCCGGCCTGCTGGGCCTGCTGCTGGCGATGAGCGGTCAGACCGTCGGCTTCCCGGTGCCCGAGGGCGGCTCCGGCCGACTGACCCAGGCGATGGCTGACCGGTTCGTGGCTCGGGGCGGGCTGATCCAGTGCGACACCCGCGTGGCCAAGGTGCTCGTGGACCGCCGCCGCGTCCAGGGGGTGGTGACGGCTGCCGGCGAGCGCATCGAGGCTCGCGCCGTCGTCGCCGACGTCGCCGCGACCGCGCTCTACGGCGAGCTGGTCGGCTACGACGAGCTGCCGCCGCGGGTGCGCAGGGGGATGCAGCGGTTCGAGTTCGACCCGGCCACCGTCAAGGTCGACTGGGCGCTGTCCGGGCCGGTGCCGTGGGCCAGCGCACCGCCGGCCGCTCCGGGCACGGTGCACATCATCG
The DNA here is from genome assembly GCA_963727215.1 of uncultured Actinomycetota bacterium. Taxonomy (GTDB): domain Bacteria; phylum Actinomycetota; class Actinomycetes; order Propionibacteriales; family Propionibacteriaceae; genus Microlunatus. The sequence continues at coordinate 424,205 of CAVSFR010000005.1, read as the reverse complement.
ACTCGATGGACCAGCTCAGCCGCACCCAGGCCGCCATCACCAGCCACAGCATCCCGGCCGACCCGTTCCTGCTGGTCGGGCAGATGAGCACGACCGACCCGACCCGATCACCCGCCGGCACCGAGGCGCTGTGGGCGTACACCCACGTGCCGCAGGAGTCCCGGCGTGACGACGGCCCGGACGGCCTGACGGGTCGCTGGGACGTGGACGAGTGCGAGCGGTTCGCCGACCGGATACAGGCGCGGATCGAGAAGTACGCGCCCGACCTCGCCTCACGGATCATCGCCCGGCGGGTGCTGGGCCCGCACCAGCTGCAGGCGCGCAACGAGAACCTGGTGAAGGGCGCCCTCGGCGGTGGCACGGCCAACCTGCAGCAGCAGCTCGTCTTCCGTCCCGTCACCGGGTTTGGCCGGGCCGACACGGCGGTACGCGGGCTGTTCCTCGGCTCCGCCTCCGCTCATCCCGGCGGTGGCGTCCACGGGGCTCCCGGCGCGAACGCCGCCCGGGCCGTGCTGGCCGCCGCTCGTACCGGCCGTCTCTAGCGGCTGGGCCGCGCTCAGCCGCCGGCGGCGCGTCCCTCGGCGAGGTAGGTGAGCCGGCGCAGCGTCTCGACGTTGCGGAGGTGGATCAGTGCGTCGCGCGCCGGCTTGGGCATCAGGGTGCCTGGGCCCTCGATCGCGTCCTCGCGCAGCGTCATCCGGCAGCCGGCCGGCGTGGCCTCGACGTCCAGCACGACCTCGGCCGATCCCATCGGCCAGCCGCGGGCCTTGAGCGCGGCGTGACGCGGCGGATCCCACTCCAGGATCGACGTGCTGTCGTTGAGCAGCAGCGGCCAGACCCCGAACGAGTGGTGGATCTTGGCTCCCTCGGCAGGCCAGGCCGCCTCGACGTCGCGGATCCGCGAGGCCCCCACCACCCAGGCGGGGTAGAGCCAGCCGTCAGCGAGGACGGCGAAGACCGCCTCGGGAGAGCACGACGCGGTGCCGGTGTTGGTCGCCATGCCCCGCATCCTCGCTCAACGCCGACTTGTCAGAACGTGGGGGTCCTATAGGACCCCCACGTTCTGACAAGTCGGCAGGATGGTGACCTCAGGGGCGCAGCTGAGCCCCCACCGCGTCGGCCTCGGAGAGCCCGGTCATCTCGTCCTCGGTGAGCAACCGGGACCGGATCAAAAACCGGAACCCCGTCGGCCCTTCGAGCGAGAAGCCCGCACCGCGGCCGGGCACGAGGTCGACGGTGAGATGGGTGTGCCGCCAGTAGGTGAACTGCTCCTTGCTCATCCACATCGGTACGGGCGCGGCCGTCCCTGCGTCGAGCTCACCCAGGAACTGGTCGGAGTCGCCCGTCAGGAACTCACCCGCCGGGAAGCACATCGGGGACGACCCGTCGCAGCACCCGCCCGACTGGTGGAACATGAGCGGCCCGTTCTCCTCGGTGAGCCGCTGGATCATCTCAGCGGCCGCCGGCGTCACCGCGATCCGGCTGGCCTTCTCCATCAGAACCCGCCCATCAGAAGAAGCCCAGCTTGTCCGGGGAGTAGGAGACCAGCATGTTCTTGGTCTGCTGGTAGTGGTCGAGCATCATCAGGTGGTTCTCGCGGCCGATGCCGGAGGACTTGTAGCCTCCAAACGCCGCGTGCGCCGGGTACTGGTGGTAGCAGTTCGTCCACACCCGACCGGCCTGGATGTCACGGCCCGCCCGGTACGCGGTGTTGGTGTCGCGCGACCAGACGCCGGCGCCCAGCCCGTAGAGGGTGTCGTTGGCGATCTCGATGGCGTCGGCATAGTCCTCGAAGCCGGTCACCGAGATGACGGGGCCGAAGATCTCTTCCTGGAAGACGCGCATCTTGTTGTGGCCCTGGAAGATCGTCGGCGCCATGTAGTAGCCGCCCGACAGGTCGCCGCCGAGGTCGACGCGCTCACCGCCGGTGATGATCCGGGCGCCCTCCTCGGTACCGATCTGGATGTAGGACAGGATCTTCTCGAGCTGGTCGTTGCTGGCCTGAGCGCCGACCATGGTGGCGGTGTCCAGCGGGTTGCCCTGCACGATCGCCTTGACCCGGTCGGTGGCCGCCGGCAGGAACTGGTCGAGGATAGAGTTCTGGATCAGGCCGCGGCTCGGGCAGGTGCAGACCTCGCCCTGGTTCAGCGCGAACATCGCGAAGCCCTCGAGCGCCTTGTCGTAGAAAGCGTCGTCGGAGCGCGCGACGTCCTCGAAGAAGATGTTCGGGCTCTTGCCGCCCAGCTCCAAGGTGACGGGAATCAGGTTCTGGCTGGCGTACTGCATGATCAGCCGACCAGTCGTGGTCTCACCGGTGAAGGCGATCTTCTTGATCCGCTTGGACGAGGCGAGCGGCTTGCCGGCCTCGGTGCCGAACCCGTTCACCACGTTCAGCACGCCAGGCGGGAGCAGGTCGGCGATCAGGTCCATCAGCAGCATGATCGAGGCCGGCGTCTGCTCGGCGGGCTTGAGGACGACGCAGTTGCCGGCGGCCAGGGCGGGGGCGAGCTTCCAGGTGGCCATCAGGATCGGGAAGTTCCAGGGGATGATCTGGCCGACCACGCCGAGCGGCTCGTGGAAGTGGTAGGCGACCGTGTCCTCATCGATCTGGGACAGGTGGCCCTCCTGGGCCCTGATCGCGCCGGCGAAGTAGCGGAAGTGGTCCACGGCGAGCGGCAGGTCGGCGGCCATCGTCTCGCGGACGGGCTTGCCGTTGTCCCAGGTCTCACCGACGGCGAGCATCTCGAGGTTCTGCTCGATCCGGTCGGCGATCTTGTTCAAGATGATCGCGCGCGAGGCGACCGAGGACCTCCCCCAGGCCGGGGCGGCGGCGTGGGCCGCGTCCAGGGCCAGCTCGATGTCCTCGGCGGTGCCGCGGGCGACCTCGCAGAACGTCTTGCCGGTGACCGGGGAGGGGTTCTCGAAGTACTGGCCCTTGACCGGTGGCACCCACTCGCCGCCGATCCAGTTCTCGTACCGGCTCTTGTAGGTGACGACACTGCCGTCGGTTCCGGGTGCTGCGTAGACCGTCATGGGTGACTTCCTTGTCCGTGGACGACTGGGGTGGGACGACGCGTCGATCTGCTCTCGCCACGACGCGCCTTCGGCGAGGGTAGGCCGGACGAGGTTGCAGCGAGGTTGCAGGACAGGTCGCGCACCAGGTTGGGCGTGCGCGCTCAGCCGAGGGTGCAGTCGAGCAGCTCGACGTGAGCGGCGACCTCCGCCGCGCGAGGTGAGCTGGCGGGCAGTGCCGCCAGTGCCGCCGCCCAGATCTCGTAGTCGTCCCGCCCGTGGCCGGTGTCGGCGAAGGAGAGCAGCGCGTCCGGGTCACCCGTGGCCAGCAGAGCCGAACGCACCAGCATGTGCAGCTGGTCGCGGAGCTGCTGTACCGCCGGCGCGGTCGAGCTGGGCAGCACCGGTCCCCGGTACGCGGCCACCGCCTGCCGGACCCGGCCGGCCTGCAGCTCGCGTCGGACGTCCTCGATGTCGGTGCGCAGGCTGTCCATCACCCGGTACGGACGTGAACCGAGCCGCAGCGGACCCAGCAGTGTCCGCAACCTGGACAGCTCGGCCCGGATGGTCACCGAGGAGTGCTCGTGGTCGCTGAGCCCGACCGCGAGCTCGCCAGCGCTGAGCCCACCACCGGCCTCGGTGAGCAGCAGCAGGATCTCGCTGTGCCGCGGGCTGAGGGTGGTGGTCGTCGACCCGTCGTCGCGCGCTCGGTAACCCAGCTGAGCACCCCGACGGCCCAGCACGGTCAGCGTGGGGGACGACCAGCCGGCGGCGACGGCCTGCGGAATCCTCGGCCGGAGGCGCTCCAGCCGCAGCTCCGCCTCGACGGCGGCCACCGTGGCGCGGACCAGCGTGAGGGTCTGCGGGGTGGTGACCTCGGCGCCCCCGGTGAGGTCGAGGACCCCGAGGATGGCGCCGGTGTCCGGCTCATGGATCGGTACGGCCGAGCAGCTCCACGGCGTCACCAGCCGGGACAGGTGCTCGGCGCCGAGGATCTGCACCGGCGCGTCCACGGCCAGCGCCGTGCCCGGGGCGTTGGTGCCGGCGCTCGCCTCGCTCCAGTCGGCGCCGGGCACGAAGTGCATGCTCTCCGCCCGAGACCTCAGGGAGGAGTCGCCCTCCACCCACAGCAGCCGGCCGGCAGCGTCGCTGACCGCGACGAGCAACCCGGACTCGGCGGCCGGGTCGACCAGCAGCCGCCGGATCACCGGCATCACCGGGGCCAGCGGATGGGTGGCGCGGATCTGGGCCAGCCGCTCGTCGTCCAGCCGGATCGGGGCGAGCGTGGACTCCGGGTCGATCCCGCTGTCGACGCTGCGACGCCATGACTCCACCACGAGCGGGCGCAGGGACCGGTCGAGATGACCGGTGCTGACGAACTCGTCGTGCGCGGACCGCAGGTAGCGCGAGAGCTGCCGCGGGTCCGAGCCTGGCGGCAGTGCCAGGCCGAAGGGAGGCCCCATCCGGCCACCTTAGCCGCCGGGCGAAGGGCCGTCAGGCGACCGAGAGGGTCACGGGTTGTTGGCGACGCCTTCGTCGGCGGCGCGGTGGCCGGCCCCGGTGATCACGGCGTAGCTCGCCCCGGCGATGACGGCTCCGAGGATGGGCGCCACGATGAACAGCCACAGCTGCACCAGCGCTGGGCCGCCCGCGAACCACGCCACCCCGATGGATCGGGCGGGGTTCACGGAGGTGTTGGTGACCGGGATCGACACCAGGTGGATCAGGGTGAGGCCGAGCCCGATGGCGATGGGGGCAAAGCCCTTCGGTGCGCGGTCGTCGGTGGCGCCCAAGATGATGTAGAGGAAGACCGCGGTGAGCACGACCTCGGCGAGGAGGCAGGCCAGCAGGCCGTAGCCGCCGGGGGAGCGGGAGCCGTAGCCGTTGGAGGCGAAGCCGCTCTCGGTGGCGCTGAAGCCGGACTTGCCGGAGGCGATCGCGAAGAGCACGGCGCCGGCGACGCTTGCGGCCACGACCTGGGTGACGACGTAGGGCAGCACGAGCCGCCACTCGAAGCGTCGGGCTACGGCGAGGCCGATCGAGACCGCGGGGTTGAAGTGGCCGCCCGAGACGTGCCCGAAGGCGTACGCGCCGGTCAGGACCGTCAGGCCGAAGGCGAGCGAGACCCCGACGAAGCCGATGCCCAGCTGGATGTTGTCGGGGCTGCTGAGGAACTTGGCCGCCAGGACGGCGCTGCCGCAGCCGCCGAAGACCAGCCAGAACGTGCCGAGGGCCTCGGCGCCGAGCTTGGCACCCAGTGAAGGTTCAGCCATGGGGGAGACTCCTTCCGGCCGGTCGCCGGACCGACCTGTTCGCTTCTGTCCCCCCGACGATAGGCCTGCCGGGAGGCTCGTCGATGGGACCCACGCCGGCGGGCAGCTGTCTGTCGCGGCCAGCCGCGCGTCACGGAAGGTTCGCGATCGGCTCCTCGGCACGTCCTGCTCGCGGCCGCCGCCCGAGAACCCTTTCGGCCCGGTCGTCGGTGGCGCCCAGGATGATCTCTGGGCGACTCCTTGGGGTGCTGCGGGTGAGCGGATGAGGTTGGACGACCGAGGTCCGACCGGCGCAGACAGATCACGCTTTTTACCCCGCGGGAACTCCTGTGTAACGCCTCCTCCCGATGCTGGGCGCAGAAGCCCACCCCCTTCCCCCGGGAGCAGCCATGACCTCAGACACCGCACCACCGGCGCAGTCCACGCGACTCGCCGATCCCGCCACTGACGCGGGCACGAAGGAGACGCTGGAGGACTACACGCTGCGCTTCGCCCCGCGGCACTACCGTCGCTGGAGCACCGGGGTGGTCGCCGTCTCGGCCCTCGGGGGCATCGCGTACCTGGCCGACTTCGCCATCGGCGCCAACATCGGCATCTCCTACGGCACCACGAACGCGCTGTGGGGGATCGCGGTCTTCGCGGTGGTGATCTTCCTGACCGGCTTCCCCCTCGCCTACTACGCCGCCCGTTACAACCTCGATCTTGACCTGATCACTCGCGGTAGCGGCTTCGGCTACTACGGCTCGGTGGTCAGCAACGTGATCTTCGCAACCTTCACGTTCATCTTCTTCGCCCTCGAGGGTTCGATCATGGCCCAGGGGCTGCAGCTGGGGCTGGGCGTCCCGCTCTGGGCGGGGTACGCCGTCTCGACCTTGATCATCTTCCCGCTCGTGATCTACGGCATGAAGGTGCTCTCGACCCTGCAGCTGTGGACCACGCCGCTCTGGTTGATCTTGATGGTGGTCCCCTTCGTCTACCTGCTGGTCAGCCACCCGGAGTCGATCGCCACCTTCTTCGCCTACGGGGGCGAGAACGGGCAGGGCGAGACCAACCTCGGCTCGGTGATGCTCGCCGCCGGGGTCTGCCTGTCCCTGATCGCCCAGATCGCCGAGCAGATCGACTACCTGCGCTTCATGCCGCCCCGGACCCCGGAGAACTCCCGCCGTTGGTGGCGGGCGGTCATCCTCGCCGGACCGGGCTGGGTGATCTTCGGCGCGGTCAAGCAGGTGATCGGACTGTTCCTGGCCGTCTACATCATCGCCAACGTCGCCGACGGCTCGACCGTGGCCAACCAGCCGGTGCACCAGTTCCTGGAGATCTACCGCGGCTTCATGCCGGGCTGGCTGGCCCTGACGCTGGCCGTCGTCCTGGTGGTGATCAGCCAGGTCAAGATCAACGTGACGAACGCCTACTCCGGCTCGCTCGCCTGGACCAACTCCTTCACCCGGATCACCAAGCACTATCCCGGCCGGCTCGTCTTCCTGGCCTTCAACCTGGCGGTGGCGCTGGTGCTGATGGAAGCCGACATGTTCAGCTTCTTGAACACCATCCTCGGCTTCTACGCGAACTGCGGGATGGCCTGGATCGTCACCGTGGCGTCCGACATCACGTTCAACAAATACCTGCTCAAGCTGTCCCCGATCGCCCCGGAGTTCCGTCGCGGCATGCTGTACGCGGTGAACCCCGTCGGCTTCGGGTCGATGCTGGCGGCCGCGGGCATCTCGATCCTGGCCTTCTTCGGGGTGCTGGGCGAAGGCATCCAGCCCTACTCGCCGCTGGTCGCCATCGGCCTGGCCCTGGTGCTGCCGCCGATCCTGGCCGTCGCCACCAAGGGCCGCTACTACCTCCGGCGCGCCGACCCGGCCGACCCGCTGCGAGCCGACGACGGCATCGCCCTGCCGATGGCCGACGAGTACGGTAACCCGTCCGCGGTGCTGATGGGCTGCCACGTCTGTCGCCAGGAGTACGAGCGTCCGGATATGGCCGCCTGCCAGACTCACGACGCCTACGTCTGCTCGCTCTGCCTGAGCACCGACAAGGTCGCCGACCACGTGCTGCCTGCGCAGCCGGCGGTGCGCTGAGCCGCCCGGTACCGGCGGACCATTAGCCGGCCCGGAGCTCGGCCAGCAGTACCCGCCAGGTCGCGGTGTTGACGTTGCCGCTTCCGGTCAGGCCGTGGCTGGACTGGTAGCCGCGGACGGCGGCCTTGGTGGCCGTGCCGTAGCTGCCGGTGGCCCTGACCCCCAGGACCTTCTGCACCGCGTTGACCACGGGCCCGGTGGAGCCGTACCGCAGCTTCATGCCGGAGTAGGTGGTCAGCGTCCGCACCGTGGGGGACGCGCCGGCGGGCGGCTGCACCTGCGGGTAGCGGGGGCAGGGTGTGCGCCGCACCTGCACGTACGGAACAGCCCAGTTGAGGTCGCGGGCGCGGCAAGGTCCGTAGTCGGGGCCGGCGACCGTGGAGGTCCACCAGGAGGTGCGCGCCATCGCCCCGGGCCAGGAGAGTGAGACGTGTAGGTGGTCGCGGTGGCAGGTGGAGTCCCAGCTCGGCTGCGGGTGCTCCGCACAGGTGGAGTAGGGCCGCCAGCCGCGGTCGGCGGAGTAGGCGCCCCAGATCTTGTCGTTCCAGATGACGTACATGACCCCGAGCCGGCGGGCGTTCGCGTACGGGTGGCCGGCGGAGTCGGTCGCGGTCAGCCAGTCGATGACCGCCTGGGCCTGGGCAGCCTGCCTGGGGTCGCGGACCGAGTTCATCCAGTCGAGGGCGCGGCCGTCGTAGTGCTCGCTGGTCGGCAGCCGGTCGGTGCCGCAGGTACGGGTGATGGCGTACCTGGTGTGAGGGTAGGTCGCGGTCAGCAGCTGCCCGAGGGCGACCGTCCCTGGCTTGGCCGTCGCGTCGCAGGAGGTCGCCGGGACATAGGGGGCCAGCGGCTCGAGGTCGGCCGGCAGCGCGTTGGGCACCGACGGCGTGGTGGCGGAGGTGGCTGCCCGGGCGGTCACCGGGGTGGTCAGCAGCACCATCCAGAGCAGCCCGACCACCAGCGCAGCCAGGGCGGCGAGGTGACGGCGGCGTCGCGAGAGGCGCATGCGGTGCTCCAGGGGGTGTCCAGCCCGAGAAACCCAACGCTAGGCGGCGCCGGACCCAGCTCGCCAGAGTCGTTGGTCCTTGGTCGACCCGGGAACAATCAGGGCATGGTCAACCGCCGGCAGGTGTTGCTCGCCGCGTCCGGGCTCGCGATCGGTGGCCTGACCGGGTGCTCGACCGGGCCCAGCGGGCCGACCGTCAGTGGCGCGACCAGCCCGACGCCGAGCCCGACCAGCCTGACCTCGACCAGCACCGCAAGCCCGTCGTCGTCTCCGAGCGCGACCTCATCCTCGCCGGCCTCGTCGCCCGAGGGCCCGCCGAAGCCGAAGGTGGCCGGAACCGTGGCTGAGGACCTCGACGTGCCGTGGGGCATCGCGTTCCTGCCCTCGGGGGACGCGCTCGTGGGGGAGCGGGGGACAGCTCGGTTGCTACGGATCTCAGCCACGGGCCAGACCACGACGCTCGGTACGGTGGGCGGCGTCTCGGCCCCGTCCGGCTCCGGTGAGGGAGGGCTGCTCGGGCTCGCGCTGGCCCCGGGTGATCCGGAGACGTTGTTCGCCTACCTGACCAGCCGCTCCGACAACCGCGTAGTCCGGATCAGCCTGGCCGGCGGCCGGGTGGGCAGACCGCGACCTGTCCTGACCGGCATACCGACCAGCACCCACCACCACGGTGGCCGGCTGCTCTTCGCCCCGGACGGCACGCTGTTCGTCTCCACCGGCGACGCCGAGCAGTCCGGGCTCGCCCAGGACCGGACCTCCCTGGCCGGGAAGGTCCTGCGGATCCGCACCGACGGACGGGCGGCCCGGGACAACCCGTTCGGCAACCGGACCTGGTCCTACGGCCACCGCAACATCGAGGGCCTGGCGTTCGACGACGCCGGTCGGCTCTGGGCCACCGAGTTCGGCGAGAAGGAGGCCGACGAGCTGAACGTCGTCCAGCGGGGCGGCAACTACGGCTGGCCCGCCGTGGAGGGACGCTCGCGCGACAGCCGGTATCGCCCACCAGCCGTCAGCTGGTCGCCGACCAGCAGCTGTTCGCCCTCCGGCCTGGCCATCACCGGATCAACGGCGTTCGTCGGCGCGCTGCAGGGGCAGTGCCTGTTCGCCGTGCGCCTGGACAAGACGTCGGCCGCGAAGCCCCGGGCCTACTTCGTGCGGGATCACGGTCGCCTCCGGACCGTCGTCCACGCTCCCGACGGATCACTCTGGGTGACGACGAGCAACACCGACGGACGGGTCACGCCGGGGCGGCACGACGACAAGATCTTGCGTATCACGCTCTGAACTCGGGCCCGAAGTCCCCGGTGCCGCCGGCTACGGGTATGGGAGTGTCGAGAGGACGCTCGGGGGTTCATCTCCTCGACACTCATCGCGAACGTATCGAAAGCAGCAGGAGGCCACCAGGCACCCAGTTGTCCTCTTTAGGACATTTCCTCATGAGGACAAACGCAGCGTCGGCTCTGTTCACACCGCCTACGCCCCCGTAATGTCAGCCATGTTGAGTGACTGGGGACGAGGGGACAATCGGGGGATCGAACACCGTTTCCAGTAGCACGTGGGTCGGCCGGCGGGGACGCCGGCCGGCCCATTCTGCTGTTCGACCTCGCGATCGCGTCGGGAGCGAGCTGCCCACGAGCTCCGTCCTCGCCCTCAGTCGAGCCGCTCGACCCGCCACTCGGTGGCCGGAGCGTCCCGAACCGCACGGCAGGTGAGCTGGGCGGGCGGTCGACGGCTTGCGACAACTTCGGCGTGCACGGGCCGGTCGAGGCCACGCACCGCCAGCTCGACGAAGGTACGCGAGTCCGCGGTCCCGTAGTCGCCTTGGTGCCGAGCCGCCGTGACGGTGACCGCCGCCGCCGGCAGTGGGCCGTACCGCGCGAAGGCGGCCACCACCGCAGCCTGCTGAGCCGGCGGGTAGCGGGCCATCCCGCGGAGCGCGCCCGTTCCCACCCGACCCGCCAGGTGCTCCGTCACCGCATCGACGGCGCTGACTGGGTCGAGGCCGCCGTAGTAGAAGCCGTCCGGCAGCAGCACCACGTTGGGTGCGAAACGGTCGCCTCCGACGTGGCTGCACTCCCACACGGCTTCCGGCCACCGCTGCGCCAGTGCCGCCGCCACCGGTCGGCCGCGCAGGGCGCAGCAGGTGTCGTGCATGCCGTGCGCGCAGACGAGCACCACCGGCTCGGCCGGGAGCTCGGGTGCCCGGTTCGGCGCCTTCGCCAGTTCGGTCACGGCTGCGCGCAGGTGGGTGTCGTCGGCCCACCGGCCGCTCGCGGTGGCGCCGCCGGTGGTCAGCAGCAACCACCGGCGCTCGGCGGCCGGCTGTTGGCGGCCGGGGCGGCGGACGAGCAAGATCCGGGTCCGCGTGCGCAGGGCAGCCCCGGTCAGCTCCCCGAGGACGTCGGGGTCGATACCGGAGCCGGCGATGGCGTCCACCGGCCACGGCCCTGGGTGCTCGAGCAGCAGCCAGCGGTGGGCCGGAGGTGCGGTACCGACGAGCGGGTCGGCCCGCTGGCCGGCGCCGTCCGCACAACGGATCACCGGGAGGTCACGGCGTCGTGGTTCGCGGCTCGGTGAGCACGCCGGCGAGCAGGAGCCGTCGGGCGAGATCGGCGCCCAGGTCGGCCACGAGAGCGCAGCCCGAGTCGAGCAGGGCCTTGACGGCGGGTAGATCCTCTTCGGCGACGGCGAGGTCCCCGGCCCGGCTCCGCAGCAGCGTGCGGGCGCCGGTCTGGTCGAGAGTGGCGGCCAGGTGGTCCCGCAGCACGAGCTCGGTAGCGGCCTCCAGTGCGTTCGCGGTGCGCAGCTGGCGCAAGGGGCCGACCGGTGCGGCCCGTTGGCTGCCCCGAATGCTGCGACGCAGCGCCGCCGCCGCCTGCTCCAGGTCGGTCTGCTCCAGCGCGGCGAGCAGGGCAGCCCGGACCACGTCGGTGTCGGCTCGCAGCTCCTGCGGCTCGTCGAGGTCGACCCCGAGAGCGAGCGAACCGCGGAGGGTCGGGTCGGCGGACAGGGCCCGCATGGCCTGGGCCACCAGCTGCTCGGCCAGGGCGTAGCGGGTCCAGGTGTGGACGCCGATGGTGAGATGCGTGCTCACCCCGCCGAGAGCGGTGGCGGCGTGCAGGAAGCCGCGCGGCAGGTAGAGGCAGTCACCGGGACGCAGCACGGCCTCGAGCAGGGGTTCCTCGGCTGCGCCGGCTGCGACTGCTGCGCGTCGGTCGGTCCAGGGCTGGTCGCGCAGGGGAGACTCGAGCACGGGAGCGTGGATCCGCCAGCTCTTCTCGCCCTCGATCTGCAGCACGAAGACGTCGTGCACGTCGTAGTGGTCGTTGAAACCCTGGTTCTGCGGCGGCGTGACGTAGGCGTTGGCCTGGACCGGGTGGCCGAGCTCGCCGGCGAGCTGCTGGCACAGCCGGAGGATCGGCGGCCATACGCGGTGCAGCGCCTGCAGCACCATCGTGGCGCCGTCGGCGAAGAGGCCGACGAGCTTGTCGTCGCTGACCTGGTCAGCGATGCCGGCGCCGACGCCGCCAGGAGCGGTGAAGCTGGACTCCGGCAGCGTGGTGCCGTTCTTCGCGACCCGCAGGAACGGGGTCCGCAGGCCGCGTTCGCAGATGAGCTCGTCGATGGTGTCCGCGCTGAGCAGGTCCCCGAACGGCAGGGGCAGCTGGTCGGCGGTCGAGAGCAGGGGCCGCCGGCCCCAGTACCGGGCGGCGAAGGTCTGCGGGTCGATGGCGACCAACCGCGCCAGCACGGTGGGCGGCGGCGGGAGGCTGGGGAGCGCGGCGCGCCCGGCCGAAGGGCCGGGCACGCCGTCGTGGTGCAGGGTCGTCAAGGCCGGATCAGCTGGCCCCGCCGTCGGCTCCGCCGTCCTGGACGCCCGTGGTGCCGTCGGCGCCACCGTCGGCCGGCCCTTCGGCGCCGCCGTCGGCGCCACCATCAGCGCCGCCGTCCTGGACGCCCGTGGTGCCGTCGGCGCCGCCGTCGGCCGGTCCCTCGGCTCCGCCGTCAGCGCCACCATCGGCGCCTCCGTCAGCGCCGCCGTCCTGGACGCCCGTGGTGCCGTCAGCGCCGCCGTCGGCAGGTCCCTCGGCTCCGCCGTCAGCGCCACCATCGGCGCCGCCGTCCTGGATACCGGTGATGCCGTCGGCGCCGCCGTCGGCCGGTCCCTCGAGGTCTGCTGCGCCCTGGCTCGGTGCTTCGCTCATTGGTCCTCCGTCTGGTTCTCCCGCTCGCGGCGGGTGGTGCGGATACGGCGAGGAACGCCGTCCGCCCCACTCTCGCACCCGGGCCCAAGGCGCCCCCCAGGGGGTCGCTCGTGCTCCGCGGACTGTCAGCGGCCGCGGCTAGCATCGACGATGTGCCGTCCTCTCACGTGCCGGCCGCGGCCGGGTCCGCCTCCTGGGACGCGCTGCTCGGCAACGAGCAGATCCGTGCAATGGTCGGCAGCGAGGCCTTCGCCCGCGGCATGGTCTACGCCCGTTCCGGACACGTCGGCGACGTCACCCTCGACGAGGAGACGCTCACGGTCTCGGGTCGGGTCCGGGGCACCTACCGCGACGCCTACGAGGTGACGGTCGACCTCGCGCGGTCGCGGTCCGGAGCCACCACCGTCTACCGCAGCCAGTGCACCTGCCCGGTCGCCCTGGACTGCAAGCACGCTGCGGCGGTGCTGATCGTGGCCCGCCACACCGCAGCGGTACGGCAGCAGATCGAGCGGCCCGAGTGGGAGAAGACCCTGACCCGCCTGCTCGCCGCGCCGCGGACCGAGCCGTCCACGGCCGCGCTGCCGCTGGCGGTGGAGTTCGAGGTCGAGCGGATCCCGGCGTTCCGCGGCTACGCCGGCCGCCAGGACCTGCGCATCCGCCCCGCCCGGCCCGGTCGAGGTGGCAGCTGGGTCCGCAGCGGCATCTCCTGGGAGGACCTCGACCACGTCACGTCCACCTACCTCCCCGAGCACCGGGAGCTGCTGCTGCAGTTCCGGGCGGCCGCGGGTGCCGGTGCGCGCTACGCGCTGCCCCGTACGCCGTGGCTCTCGCTCGGGACCGTCACCAGCGCGTTCTGGTCGCTGCTCGAGCAGGCCGGCGCGCTCGGGGTCGCCCTCCTGGCGGCCAAGCCGCTGCGCGGTCCGGTGCGCTCGGCCGAGCCGGCGTCGGTGACCCTCGATGCCCGCCGGGCCGGAGCGGCCGGGCTGCTCGTCGGCCCTCGGGTGTTCGTGGGTGAGCACCGGCTCGCGCTGCCGTCGGTCGGTGTCCTGGGTGAGCCGGCGCACGGGATCTTCACCGTCTCTCCGGGGGAGGACGGCGTCGAGGAGATGGTGGTGGCGCGGCTGGAGACGATGCTGAGCCGCGAGCTGCGGCAGCTGGTCGTCGAGGCGCAGCCGCTGGTGGTGCCGGCCGCTGACGAGGAACGGTTCCTCGCCGACTTCCTGCCCGAGCTGCGTCAGGCGCTGACCGTGACCTCCACCGACGGGTCGGTGCCGCTGCCGCGCTATGTCGCGCCCAGGCTGCAGCTGACCGTCGCGTTCTCGTCCGGGCCGCGGGTCGAGCTGTCCTGGGCGGCCCGTTACGAGCGGGACGAGGGGGTCCGCACCTATTCCCTCGAGGGGACCCCGCAGCCAGGTGAGGGGCGCGACCGGCCGACCGAGGCCGAGCTGGTGGCGGCCCTGCCCCCTGAGGGCTGGCCGGGTGGAACCGCCCGCCCGCCGGTGGGGACCGCGTTGTCCGGGACCGCCGCGCTCGCCTTCCTCGACGAGGCGCTGCCGCGGCTCGAGAAGGCCGGCGTGGAGGTCGTGCTCGCCGGCCAGGTGGTGGACTACCGGCGCAGCGACGCGGACCCGGCCGTCGCGGTGTCGGCGGTGGACCGCGACGGGTCCTCGGACTGGTTCGACCTGCGCATCGAGGTGTCCGTCGAGGGCGAGACCGTGCCGTTCGACCAGCTCTTCGTGGCCCTCAGTCTCGACGAGGAGTACCTGGTGCTCGAGTCCGGCGTCTACTTCAGCCTGGACCGGCCCGAGCTGCGGCGGCTGCACGACCTGATCGAGGAGTCCCGGACCCTGACCGATCCCGAGGAGGGGGAGCTGCGGATCAGCCGCGCCTCGGTGAGCCTGTGGGAGGAGCTGGTCGAGCTGGGTTCGGTGCTCGAGGCCTCGGCCCGCTGGTCCAGCGCGGTGCGCGGTCTGGGCGCGGAGCAAGCGGTCGAGCCGGTGGCCGTACCGGCCGATCTTCGGGCTGAGCTGCGGCCGTACCAGATCGAGGGCTACCGCTGGCTGCACCACCTCTGGTCGCACGGGCTCGGTGGCGTGCTGGCCGACGACATGGGGCTCGGCAAGACACTGCAGACGCTCGCCCTCGTCTGTCGGGCGCGGGCCGAAGGAACCGCGGGTCCCTTCCTCGTCGTGGCACCGACCAGCGTCTTGTCCAACTGGCAGCGCGAGGCCGCCACCTTCGCGCCGTCGCTCCGCGTGGTCGTGGTCACCGAGTCCGAGGTCAAGCGGGCGCGGGCCGGGGGAGCGTCGGTCGCCGATCTCGCCCGCGGGACCGACCTGGTGGTCACCTCCTACGCGCTGCTGCGCATCGACGTCGAGGCGTGGGCCGCCCAGACCTGGGGGGGCCTGGTCCTGGACGAGGCGCAGTTCGTCAAGAACCACCGGGCCAAGACCTACGCCAGCGCCCGCCGCGTGGCCGCCCGGTTCACCCTCGCGGTCACGGGCACGCCGCTGGAGAACAACCTGATGGACCTGTGGGCTCTGCTCTCGCTCACCGCGCCCGGGCTGTTCCCCGACCCCGACCGGTTCTCCGAGTTCTACCGTCGTCCGATCGAGCGGGGTGGCGACCAGGCCAAGCTCGACCAGCTGCGACGACGGATCCGGCCGCTGGTGCTGCGCCGGACGAAGGAGAGCGTGGCGCCTGAGCTGCCGGCCAAGTCCGAGCAGGTCGTCGAGGTCGTGCTCGCGCCGCGGCACCTGAGGATCTACCAGACGCACCTGCAGCGCGAGCGGCAGAGGGTGCTGGGGCTGATCGATGACGTGGAGACGAACCGCTTCACGATCCTGGCCTCCCTGACACGGCTGCGGCAGCTCAGTCTGGACGCGGCGCTGGTCGACCCCGCGCACGCCGGCGTGCCGTCGGCCAAGATCGACCTGCTCGTGAGCCAGCTCACCGAGCTGGTCGCCGAGGGCCACCAGGCGTTGGTCTTCAGCCAGTTCACGAGCTTCCTGGGCCGCGTCCGAGACCGGCTGGACGGGGCGGGGATGGGCTACGCCTACCTCGACGGGCGGACCCGCAACCGCGATCGGGTCGTGCAGCGGTTCCGCGAGGGCGAGGTGCCGGTCTTCCTGATCAGCCTCAAGGCCGGCGGCTTCGGGCTGAACCTCACCGAGGCCGACTACTGCTTCCTGCTCGACCCGTGGTGGAATCCCGCGGCGGAGGCACAGGCCGTGGACCGGACGCACCGGATCGGGCAGACCAAGACAGTGCTGGTCTACCGGATGGTCTCCGCCGACACCATCGAGGAGAAGGTGATGCAGCTCAAGGCCCGCAAGTCCGAGCTCTTCGACTCCGTCCTCGGCGACGACGCCATGGCCGGGACGGCACTCACAGCGGACGACGTCCGATCACTGCTCGTGGGTTAGTCCCGCCCTCAGTGTCCGCTATTGGCCATGTCCAATAGCGGACAAAATCTCGACAGACCCAAAGTGCACGGTCGAATCTTGGACCAGATGTTCGGGAACCCGGTTCGGGTGCTGTTCTCCTCTTGGGGGAGAGGACAAATCCTTCGGCGGTACATCGCACTCGGTGACAACGTACCTCCTACCTCCGGGTGGGAGGTACGAGTGTTTTCGGGGTCTGGGCGTCGTGCTCAGCCCCGCCACCGGGGCAGGTCGAGCCCGCCGTGCCCGGCCAGCCAGGCCAGACCGGCGCGGACGGCGTCCTCTGGCCCGTACGCCGGCTGGTAGCCCAGCAGCCGGGTCGCTTTCTCTGGCGAGGCGTACAGGCTGCGGCTGAGGTGCTCCCAGCTCTGCTCCGCGTGCTCGGCCGCGACGGCGCCCCGGTACTCCTCCCAACTCACGTTCCGCAGCACCGCGGAGCGTCCGAACCAGCCTGCGACCGCTTCGGCCAGCCCACGCGCCGTGCACGCGTAGGCAGCGGTGGCGTGGAAGGCCTGGCCAGCGGCCGCCGTCGGGTCGGCGAGCGCCCGCTCGAAGATCTGGGCGACGTCGTCGGCGTGCACGTGGTGCAGCAGCTCGGCCCCGACGCCCGGGACGAGCACTTCCGCCCCGGTCGCCAGCCTGTGCCAGACCTCATCGTCGAAGCTGCCGACCGGGTTCACCGGTGCCCAACCGGGGCCGCTGATGTGCCCGGGGTGCAGCGACGTGGTGGGCAGTCCTCCGGCCTCGGTCTCGGCCACCAGCAGGTCGGCGATCGCGCTCTTGGCCGTGCCGTACGCCCCGACCGGGTGCCGGACGTCCTCCTCGGTCACCGGGATCCGGCTGCTGGGTCCGTGCATCCAGATCGAGCCGCAATGCAGCAGGTGACCGGTCCGGCCGCGGAGCCCGTCCACCAGCGCCTGGGCGGAGGCAGGGGTGAAGCAGATGAGGTCGACGACGGCGTCCGCGTTCAAGGCCGCCACCTGGCTCGGGAACCGGCCGGCCGCGTCCTCGGTCGCGCGGTCGAGGAGCACCTGCTCGACCTCGGCCCACGCGGGATCGTCGGTGTAGGGCCGGCTCCCGCCACGGGTGAGGTTGAGGACCTGGTGCCCAGCCCGCACCAGCCGGGGCAGTAGAAAGCTGCCGATATGACCTGACCCACCGATGACCACCACGCGCATGGGTCCAGTCGACCACAGGCCTGTTGCCGGTGCGTCGGGCGCCCAGGCGTGGTGCTCACACGATCTTGAGGTGATCCTGAGGTTGAACTTGCCTAATCCCGACGACCCGCAGAGCCCGCCGCAGCAGGATCGACGAGTCGGGATCGGGGGGTTCCGTCGTCAGCGCCCGAAAAGGCTCTGACCATGCGCAAGGAGGACTGCAGATGTACATCACGGCAGACCGTCTGGTCGACGCCCGCGGTGTTGCGTCGCGGTCCGGCCCAACCACGGGATCGGCCGCATGACGTGGCGACGACACGGCGTCGGGCATCCCCAGAGGTGGGCGTCGGCGAAGCAGGTTCCGGGGGGGATGCTGCTGGTCGTCCGGCGACCGTCCAGAAGGAGCCCGGTCCAGCCCCCGGGCTCCTTCTCCATGCCCAGTGCGTCCAGGAGGACGGGCTGGGTGCTGGTGCGCGGTCGGTCCTCCGGGGCCGGCCGCGCTATGGCCGGCTGCTCCGCCCCAGGAGCGAGTTGATGTCGGCGGGGGACGGCGGGAGCCGCAGTCCCTCGCGGGGGAGTGGACAGGTTGAAAGTGACGGGTCGGCGAGCGCACCGAGCCCGGCACCGGTCGAGCCGAGCTCAGGGGCTAAGCCGGTGCCATCCCGGCGCTGGGAGATGACCAGCCAGGAGCAGGACATGATGACCCGCTTCCGGCGAGACTTCCTCGAGCTGCTGGACGGGCGGGTGGCCAAGATCGAGAAGCTGGTTCAGACCGCTCAGCTCGAGCCCGCTCACGTGGCCCTGCTCAGCCTCGAGTCGAGCAGCGCCATGATCGGTCGAAATGAGCTCGTCGCCGCGGTCAGGCAGCTACGCCAGGGCTTGACCCAGGCCGGGCCCGAGGAGTTCGACGCGCTCCTGGGCCAGGTGCAGGAGCAGGCCGAGGCCGCTCGCCGAGACCTCGAGAGCGGCGGTAGCTGAGAACCCGCTCCAGCCGCCGGCTGCCTGCTGACCGCGGTCAGCGTCGGGCGGCGCGCCTGGCGTCGGCGAGCCGGTAGCCCACCCCGCGGACGGTCTCGATGAAACGAGGGGCGCCGACCGGGTCATTCAGCTTGCGTCGCAGGTTCGCCATGTGGACCTCCACAGCGCGTTTGTCAGAGTCGGAGACGTAGCCGGTCGTGGCGTAGTCACCGCGCAGCTCCAGGGCCAGGCTCTCCTTGGAGATCACCCGACGCGCACCGTGCATGATCGCGAGCAGCAGGTCGAACTCGCTGCGGGTGAGCTCCACAGAGGAGCCGTCGACGTCGCAGAGCCACATCTCCTCGTTGATCCGCAGGCCGTTGTGGCTGAGCCAGCCGGGCTCCTCCGCCTCGCCGCCGACAGACTCCGCCGACTCGGCCGATGCTGCGACCGGGTTGCTGGGCCCTTCCGCCAGCGGCGGTGGAGCGTCCTGCTCGGCGGTGGACGCGTGGTAGCGCCGTAGCATCGCCTCGATCCGCGCCCGCAGCTCGCGAGGACGGAACGGCTTGGTGAGGTAGTCGTCGGCTCCGGCGTCGAGGCCCATCAAGGTGTCGATCTCCTCGTCCCGCGCCGACAGCATGATGATGTACGTAGTGCTGAAGCTGCGGATCTGTCGAGCCACCTCGAAGCCGTCGATGCCGGGCAGGCTGATGTCCAGCGTGGTCAGGATCGGCTGGTAGGTCCGGATGGCCTCGATGCCGTCAGAGCCGTTCTCGCACGCATGGGTGTGGAACCCCGCCTGCTCGAGGATGGCCTGCAGCAGGTTCCGGATGTCGGAGTCGTCCTCGATCACGACCGCGACCCGTCCCGGCTTCGACGGCGGCGCCGCGCCTGGGGACCCGTTCGGCATGGTCATAAGGTACCCATCGTTTGGCTGCATCCGGCAGTGGCGGGCCCAATCGGCACGTCCGTCTTCTGCGGCAGGCCCCTGAGACTGCCCTCCATCGGAGCATCGCCGCTTCCTGTGCCTCTCACGGGCTCTGCCGTCGCGGAGAAGTCGACGGTGTAGTAGCTCTGGACGTCGGTGCGTGCCGGGTTGGCGCCCGTGGTCCGCCGGAAGCTCTCGGCCACCCGGCGACCGAGGCCCAGGTTTTCCTCGTTGTAGGAGCACATGTCGTAGGCGCAGATCGCCTCCGCCTCGACCAGCTCGCCGACGCCGACGTCGACGATATGGTCCAGGAAGCGGCCGTGGCGTTGGCTCGGGTGCGCGAGCAGGAAGCTGATGTACCAGATCGCGTGCCGCTCCCACTGGGCCGGGTAGCGGGCGGCGAAGTACTCCGGGCTGATCCAGGGCACGGTGGTGAGGTCGGTCGTGACCACGCACATGCCCACCGGTAGGCCGTCGGACGTCCAGGCCACGTACTTGCGGACCCGGGGGTTTACCATCTGCGCGGCGAACTCGTCCTCGCTCAGTACCTGGCGGGCCATGGAACGGGTGCGCAGGGCACCGAACGCTGCCTCGTAGAGCTCGGAAAACACGAGGACCAGCTCGCGCTCCACCACGAGCTCCAGGGTGAAGCGCCAAGCGCCCCGTTGCCCCAGCTCCATCGACTGCCCGATCAGGGCGTGGCCCCTCATCGGGTCACCTCCGCCGGCCAGGCGCCGGCGGGCGCGGGGGCCCACCCGACAGCGCAGTAGCTCGCCAACACCACGGCCGCAGCGGGCTGGTCCACGCACTCGACGTCGGCGAGCAGCCGGCCCGCCTCGACATAGTCCTCTGCCCGGGAGGTCGTCATTGCTCCGAGGGTGGCGCTGAGCGCGGTCTCCAGCTCGTCCCGACTCGGAGCCTGGTGCTCCACGAACAGCCCGGCGCCGGAGCTGTCGGAGCGCAGGGCCCAGGCGATTCCAGCCCAGGCGCGCGTACCCGGCCGGACGGCGTGCGCGCAGGCGTAGACGCAGTAGAGCAGGTCGCCGTGCTCACCGCTCAGCTGCTCGCACGGCGAGACGACCTCGACGCAGGCGCCGCCGGGGATGACAGAACTGAGGCGAAGCAGGTTGAAGCTGGCCAGTCCGGCCGAGACCAGAGCGGCGTCGAAGGCGGCGAGTGACGTCGGGCCACGGCCGCCGCCGGAGCTCACCCTGATGCGGGGTCCGGGGCCGCTCGTTGGGACGTGCGGGGTCGACATGGATAGTCCTCCAGAGGCTTGCAGGGGGTCCGGGCAGCGGTGCTCGGAGGTTTCGCTGGTCTGGTCTGGTCTGGTGGGGGCGCCCGACCGGGTGAGGACGGTGTGTGGGGGTCAGTACGCGGACTCCGCGGGTTCGGCCCGGCGCGCGTCCACGTCGGCGGGGTCTTCGGTCTCCTCGTCCGCCGGAGGGGCGGCTGGCGAGACCTGGGCGGTGGGTGCGGCCTCGGCGGTCGCTGCCGTGACGGGCAAGGTGAAGCGGAAGACGGCGCCGCCAGTAGGGTTGTTCTCGGCCCAGATCCGGCCGCCGAGGCGCTGGACCAGGCTGCGGCTGATGGCCAGCCCGAGGCCTGAGCCTCCCTTCTCGCGCGCGTCGGAGGAGTCGACCTGCTCGAAGCGGGCGAAGACGGCCTCTAGCTTGTCCTCGGGGATCCCGCGACCGGAGTCCACCACTTCGAACTCCACGAACCGACCGCGGCGAACGGACTGGACCCTCACCTCACCGCCCGGGTCGGAGAACTTGATGGCGTTGCCGAGCAGGTTCAGCAGGGTCTGCACCACCCGGTCGGCGTCGGCGTGGACCTCGCCCTCGGCGCGGACCACGCGAACGTTCACCCCGGCCTCGTGCGCCAGCACGGTCGCCTGGCCCATGGCGGTGTCGATCAGGGCGAGCGCGGAGTAGGTCCCCAGGTCCAGTGGCAGGCCGCCCGCCTCCATCCGCTCGAGATCGAGGATCTCGTTGATCAGCCGGGTCAGCCGGTCGCTGCTGACCAGGGCGATGTCCACCATCCGCGCCGCGGTCGGGGTGAGTGGTCCGAGCGCCCCGCCGGCCAGCAGCCCGAGCGAGCCGCGGATGGCGGTCAGCGGGGTCCGCAGCTCGTGGCTGACCATCGAGACGAACTCGCTCTTGAGCCGATCGACCTCTCGTCGCTGCGTGACGTCGCGGAAGACGACCACCGCTCCCAGGGTGTTGCCGTCGTCGCTGAGCGGGGTGGCGGTCACCTCCACAGGGATCTCGCGCCCGTCGGCGCGGACGTAGGTGTCCTCCTGGCCGCTGGTCATCACCCCGTCGCGGATCGCCTCGGCCAGGTAGGAGTCCTCACCGAGGAAGGCCACGTCCACGGCGGCGGGGGAGTGGAAGGTCCGGTACGCGTCGTGTCCGATCAGCTCGACCGCCTCGTAGCCCAGCGCACCGGCGGCGGCCGGGTTGACGAAGGTGATGAGGCCGTGGCGGTCGACGCCGTAGATGCCGTCACCGACGGAGGAGACGACGAGGTCGCTACGTCGGGTGACCTGCCGCAGCGAGCGGGTCCGTTCCACCACCCGCTGCTCCAGGGTCTGACGCAGCTGCTCGTTGTCGACCACCAGGAAGAACTGGCGGCCGAGCAGGGCGAGCAGCACGACCGTCCAGATCACCACCGTGACGGTCGACACCGACGACCCGCCCGCCAGGATCACCAGGAGGTTGGCCGCCATGAAGATCGACAGCACCGTGGCCGTGCCGCGGACCGGCGAGATCTCGGTCGGGCTGGCGTCGCCCGAGGCGGTGAAGGCTCGCGGGTGCTGGATACCCCAGGCCATCAGGCTGTAGCCGGCCAGCCAACCGAGGTCCACCGGACTGCCCAGACTGAAGCGACCCGATCCGACCAAGGTCGTGGTGTAGAGCAGGTCGGAGACGCCGAAGAGGATGAAACCGACCGCTCCCGCACCCAGGGTGGGCCGGTCCGCGGGCGCGCTGCGGGTGAACAGCAGGATCGCCAGGGTCGCCACCACGACGTCGAGCACGGGCGCTGCGAGGTTCACGGCGTAGTTGGTCGGGCTCATGTCGAGCGCCGTCCCGAGACCCACGCTGACCACGACCAGGATCGACCCGCCGATCACCACCCCGTCCAGCAGCATCCGGGCCAGGTCAGCGCCGCGGCGACGCGCCCGCGGAAAGCTGATCATGCCCGCCGTGGCCAGGGCGAGAGTGAGCAGCAGGGCGATGTCGCTGGGCGCGACGGACGCCCGGTTGGCCGTGGCGCCGTTGATCATGAGGCCGAGGTTGCCGAGGGCAGCCGAGACGCAGGCGAGGGCCCAGAGGGTCCAGGCCCGTCGCCGACGGTTCCCGTGGATGACGGCCGTGGTGCCGGCCTGCTCGCTGGCCGGGATGACGCCCGACAGGGCTGGGGAGGGGGCGGGAGGGGGGAGGGTAAGCGTGGAGACGGTGGATAGGGCACGGGTGCGGCAGGCGAGTGCGGCGTTCAGACCGGCGATGATCAGGCCGACACCGCTGAGGATCCGCTTGGTCTCCGGCGCGAGCTCACTGGACAGCACCAGCGAGAAGAGGAGCACCGCCAGCACCGTGGCCACGCTCCGCCGTCGAAATCGCCAAGCCCCCGGATCTTGGAGGTGCGCTTGGCTCCTCATGCCCGCGACGCTACCATCCGGTGGACCGCTAACATGGCTGCGCTGGGAGGCGCAACAGCTCCGGCCGGCCCGCCGGCCCCGCCGGCACTGCGGCAGTTCTGCCCGCGAAAGGGGATCGGCTGATGGTCCGGCGTGTCCTGGTCGTCGATGACGACCCACTGCTGCGCGAGGTGGCCAAGGCGTCCCTGGAGATGGTGGGCGGCTGGCAGGTGCTGACGGCCGGCTCCGGACGCGAGGCGCTCGAGGTGGCCAGACGTGAGCAGCCGGACGCCCTTCTGCTGGACGTGATGATGCCCGGCCAGGACGGGCCCAGCACGCTGCTCGAGCTGCGGGCTGACGAGCAGATTCAAGACATCCCGGTTATCTTCCTGACAGCCAAGGTCGGCGGCGACGGCCGCGACGAGTGGAAGAATCAGGCGTCATCAGGTGTAATAGGCAAGCCCTTCGATCCGATGACGCTGTCAGCGGAGGTGGCCCAACTGCTCGGGTGGTAGCGGAAGGAGCTGGTTTGTCCGTCCCCACACCCGAGGGGCACGAGGACGCCATCGCTGCGGTGCTGCGATCCCTCGCCGCGTCCGCTGCGCGCGCCAACCTCGCTAGGTCGGCCGTCCTCGCGGCAGCCGTGGGTGCGGCCGAGACCGGTCAGCTCCGCGAGCAGCTACGAGCCGAGGCTGCGGCCGCAGCCCACCAGGTCCTCGGTTCCGCGGGCACCTTCGGCTCCCCGGGCGCCTCGCGGGCTGCGGCCGTCCTCGAGGACTTCTTCCTCGCAGTGGCCCCCGTACGGGAGAACTCGGTACCGGCTGACGCCTCACGGGCGCGGCAGGCGCTGGACGAGCTGAACGTGCTGCTGGCCGAGGGTCCTCACCGCAGCGAGGATGAGGCCGGGTGACGAAGCCCCGCTGACGCCCGGCTCGGCCCGCGCCGGTGCAGGCGCCACGCTGCGAGCACCCCGCCGACAGCTCCACCGAGGTGCGCCTGCCAGCTGATGCCGGCTGCGCCGGGGAGGACGCCCCAGATCAGGCTGCCGTAGACCACCAGGACGAGCACCGCCAGCAGCACCTGTCCTAGGCGGCGCGACCACAGGCCGCGGGCCAGGAGGTAGGTCAGCCAGCCGAAGATCAGCCCGCTCGCGCCCAGCACGATCGTGTCTCCGGGCGTCAGCGCCCAGGCGAAGAGCCCGGAGCTGACCACCGAGGTCAGCGAGGACACCAGCCAGCGGACCGCACCGCCCAGCAGCACGAGGAAGCCGAGGACGAGGAACGGCACCGAGTTGCTCGCCAGATGGGAGAAGCCGGCGTGTAGGAAGGGCGCGGTGAAGATCTCGGGCAGACCGTCGAGCTCGCGGGCGTGGATGCCGTACTGGTCCAGGGCGTTGCCGCTGGCCTGGTCCGCCAGCTCCAGCAGCCACAGACCGCCGAGCAGCAGCAGCATGACCGAGGCGGCGCGAGCAGGTCGGATGAACGGCGTCGGCATGCTTCCAGGGTGCCCGATCGGCGCAAAGGCCGCTGGCCCTCAGCCGAGCACGGTCGTGCCCAGGAGCCGGCCGAGCGCGAACGTGGCTCCCAGCGCGAGCGCACCACCGAGCACGACCCGCAATGTCGGCTTGAGCAAGGTGCTGCCGCCCAGCCGGGCTCCTGCGGCGCCGGTGCCGGCGAGCGCGAGCAGCACGACAGCCGCCGTGCCGGCGACCCGAGCCTCGAGCGGGAGCACGAGTACCGCCAGCAGCGGGAGCAGCCCGCCGAGGACGAAGGCTGCCGCCGAGGCGCGGGCCGCGCGCCACGGGTTGACCAGGTGGTCGCGGTCGATCCCGAGCTCGGCATCGAGGTGGGCGCCGAGGGCATCGCGGGCCGTCAGCTCCTCGGCCACCGCCCGCGCGGTCGCCGGGCTCAGCCCACGCGCGGCGTAGAGAGCGGTCAGCTCGTCGAGCTCGGCCTCGGGCATGGCCGCCAGCTCGGCCGCCTCCTTGGCGATCAGTGCCTGCTCGCTGTCACGCTGGCTGCTCACGGAGACGTACTCACCGAGCGCCATCGAGACCGCGCCGCCGACGAGACCGGCCAGGCCGGCTGTCAGCACCGGGGCGAGAGCCGGCGTGGCACCCGCCACCCCGACGGCCAGCGCCGCCACCGAGACGATTCCGTCGTTCGCGCCCAGCACGCCGGCGCGCAGGCTGTTGAGCCGGTCGGCCAGCCCACGGCCGTGCGGCTCGTGTTCGTGATCGCTGGCCGGCGCAGGCATTCCGGAGAGGGACGGGTCGAGGGAGGTCTCGGTCACCCACGCAGTGAAACAGGTGAGCGCCGCTCGCGCCACGAAGGCGTGTCTACCCTTGCCCGCCGGCGTAGGGGTGGACCCGGACGCTGACCCGGCTGCTGAGCTGCTGCCCAGGTTGGGCCCACTCGGTCGTCGCGGAGGTGCGGCGCACCTCGTGCAGGCCGCGGGCCGGCCAGCTGCTCGCGGGGGTCAGGGCCAAGAAGTAGGCGTTGCTGAACCAGGGGTAGCCCGTCCGGCCGCCGGCCTCGAAGGAGTACCCGAGGTAGGGCCAGCTCTCGTCCCAGGTGAGGTCGATGCCGAGGGTGCCCGCGGCGTTGCGGACAGTCACCGAAGGGGTGGTGAAGTCGCTGAGGTAGGCCTGCCGTGACTCCCCGGCGTCGGGCCCGGGCAGCCGCGACAGGTTCACGACCGCGCGCACACCGTGGGAGCGGGGCCACGGCATCAGGTCCTCGTAGGTGGTGCCACTGCTGGTCCGGGGGTCCGCGCGGACGACGCTCGCGGTGGTGGTCACCGTCGAGCCCGGTCCGACCAGGTCGCCCCCGAGGGCGAGCTGGGACCCCCACATCAGCTCGACTGCTTCGCCGCCCTCGTTGGTGACCTGCTCGGAGACCGTGACGGTGTCGTCCTCGAGCCGGACGGTCCGGGTCAGCGCGAACGGCGACCTGACCAACCGGCCGGACAGCTCGAGCGCATCGCCGCGGAGCTCCCAGTCCAGCCAGGTGAGCCGTGCCTCGCCGTCGTGGCCCCACTCGACGCCGTGCACGACGGCGGTATCACCCCCGTTGGGAAACAGCGTCTGCCAGCCCCCCGGATAGCTGTCGAGCATCACGGCTTCCGAGCTGCCCGGCAGCGACCAGGCCCCGGGCCGGCGAAGTCCCCACGGAGTGGACCAGAGCAGCGACGCACCGTCCGCCAGGCGGGTGAGGCCGGTGATCGTGCCACCGAGACCAGGGACCACGTCGATACTCACCTGGTCGTTGCTGAGCCGGAGGACCTCCCAGCCCCGCACGCTGAGTGCAGTCAGTTCGGCCATGCGCTGAGGATAGGCGGCCAGGGCGGGCCTTGGGCGCGAAGCGCGGCCGCTCGTCCACAGGTTCCGGGTGCAGCTGCGTCCTCCACAGACGACGCTCGAGCGCGCACGAGGCAACCTTGCGTCCGGAGGATCTCGGCATGAGACAACCAGACAGCCGGAGCACCGGTTCGGCCCAGACCAGATCCTCCCGCACCAGCGCCTCCCGCACCAGCTCGCAGCCGGTCGAGCCGACTCGGCTCCGGGTGGGGCAGCCGGCCGAATTCCTCGCCCTGATCCCCTACCTGCTCGGCTTCCACCCGACGGAGTCGATGGTGGTGGTCTTCTCGGCCCGCGGCCGGGTGCTGCTGACGGCGCGGATGGACCTGCCGCCGCCGGCGCTGGCCGAGCTGCTCGCCGAGCAGGTCGCCGCTCTCGGCGTGCAGCACGGCGCGGACGAAATGGTCCTCGCGGCGTACGGGGAGCACGCGGGCGACACCCGGGAGGTGCTGCAGCGGCTCATCCAGGTGGTGGCGGTGCCGGTCCGCGAGGCCGTTCTGGTCTCGGGTGGACGGTGGTGGTCGCTGACCTGCTCGAGCACGTGCTGCCCAGCCGAGGGGACCGACTACGACCCGAGCTCCCACCCGTTGGCGGCCGAGGCGGTGTACGCCGGCCTGAGTGTGCAGACCAGCCGCGCGGAGCTGCAGCGGCAGGTGGGCGGGCCTGAGGAAACCGAGGAGACCCGGCTGGAAGGGCTTGCGGTCGAGGTGGCCCGGCGGACCAGCAAGCTGCCCCGCTCCGAACGGGCTGTCCTGATGGCCGAGACCGTACGTCGCTGCTGCGCGGAGGAGCAGGCGCCCGACGAGGGCGACAGTCTCCTGCTGGCGGTGCTGGCCACCGACCTCGCGGTTCGAGACGTCGCCTGGGCCATGGTCGAGCGGGCGGAGGCCGAGGAGCACCTGCGCGTCTGGGGCCGGGTGGTGGCGAAGGCGCCCGCCGCGCTGGCGCTGGGAGCTCTGGGGTTGCTCGGTGTGACGGCGTGGATCGCCGGCCAGGGGGCCTTGCAGAACTGCTGCGCCGAGCGGATGCGGCAGCTGGATCCGCGCTACACCCTGACCAGCCTGCTGGACGACATCAGTGACCGGGCCCTCCCGCCGCGGTACTGGGACCAGATGGCCCAAGGTATGCAGCAGGAGGTGAGCGCCGTGGTCGACGTGGGCGGCCCTCTACTAGGTTTCTCCCTATGACGCGCTTCGTGGTGTGCGGGGAGACCCTCATCGACCTGGTCCAGAACGAGGCTTCCGGCGACGACAGCTTCCGGTCCAGCTGGCTCGCGCTGTCGGCCGGGGGGCCGATGAACTCGGCCGTGGCGTTGGGGAGGCTCGGCAACCAGACCGAGTTCCTGGGCCGTCTGTCCACCGACGCGTTCGGTCGCCAGCTCCGGCACCACATCACGCGTGCGGGCGTCGGCCTCGAGCTCGCGACCGAGTCCTCCCAGGCCACCTCGATCGCGGTGGTGAGCCTGGACGCCGAGGGTGTCGCCAGCTACACCTTCCACTTCAACGGCACCGCCAACTTCGGATGGCAGTCCGACGACCTGCCCGTCCTCGCGACCGACGACTGGCTGCACATCGCCTCGCTGTCCTGCGTCGTCAGCCCCGGTGCGGAGGTGCTCCTGGACTGGATGAGCAGCGTCCGGTGCGGAGTCTCCTACGACATCAACGTGCGCCCGACGGTCATCTCGGACCCCGAGGTCTACTGGGCCAAGGTGCAGCCGTGGCTCGTCGCGGTCGGCCGGCGCGGCGGGGTCGTCAAGGCCAGCGACGAGGACATCAAGTTCCTGGCCCGCGCCGGTCTGTCCGGGGACCCGGTCGAGATCGCCGGCTCCTGGGTGGAGCAGTACGGGCTGGGCCTGGCCGTCATCACTCTTGGTGCCGGCGGCGGTGCCGCGGTCGAGTCCGGTGGTGCCGTGACCCGGGTCCAGGGGTACCCGACCCAGGTCGTCGACACCGTCGGCGCAGGTGACACGTTCATGGCCGGGTTCCTCGACGGACGGATCGGCGGCGGACTCGGCCTGGAGCAGGCCCTGCGTCGCGGTGCGGCTGCCGCGTCCATCGTCTGCTCCCGGCAGGGCGCGCAGCCGCCCACCGCGGCGGAGGTTGACCAGCTGATCGCCGGAGTCTGAGAGGTCCCCGACTCCAGAGGCTCGCCGATCCGGACGGGCTCGACTAGCCGGCGGTCGCTGCGTCGGTCGGGTCGCCCCCGCTGCCGCGAACCCCGCTGGAGCCGATCCCGCTGGCGTCGCGACCCGCGGCCCGGGCGAGCGCCTGGACGGCCGCGTGGCTACGCGCGGCGTCGGGCCGGGAGCCGTCGGCCTCGGTGAGGTAGAACGTGTCGATGGCCAGGCCCGCCAGGGTGCTGGCGTGGGCGGACCGGATGGAGAGCCGCTGTTCGGCGACGGAGTGGCCGAGCGCGTAGAGCAAACCCGGCCGGTCGGTCGTCCGGACCTCGACCACGGTGGCGGACTCGCTCGCCCCGCCGACCAGCTCGGTCCACGGCTCCGACAGCGAGCCGGACCCGTGGGCGCGAGCCTCCCGACGTCGGACGGTCTCCAGCACCCCCCGGTCACCCTGCTCCAGCCGCTCCAGCTGCTGGACGAGGAACGCCCGATCGGGCAGGTCCGCGGCCGCCTGCTTGTCCACCCGCCAGGTGTTGACCGCAACACCGTCCAGGGTGTGGAGCACCGCCGACCGCACCTGGACGCCGTTGGCGGCGAGCAACCCTGCCGTCTCGCTGAACAGCCCCAGCCGGTCCCGCGCGGCGATCAGCAGCTCCAGGCCGCCCGGTCGGCTCTCGACCCGGACCCGGGGGCGGCCGTCCAGTGCGACGGAGCGGGCCAGCCCGACGTCGACCAGGCGGGCCACGTCGGCCTGGCGCCGGGCCTCCGCGCGTGCGCCGTCCAGGCCGGGGTCACCGGCCACCAGCACGCCCTGCACCTGCTCGGCCAGGCTGGCGATCAGCGAGGCCCGCCAGGGCGACCAGGCCGCCGGTCCCGCGGCGCGCGCGTCGGACTCGGTCAGGTAGCGCAGCAGGTCCAGCACCTCAGCCCGGCCCTGGACTGCGTCGACGAGGGCCTGCTGCGTCACAGGGTCGGCGTGGTCCCGCTTGGTGGCGAGGGAGGCGAGGGTGAGGTGGTGGCGCACCAGTAGCTCGACGACGTCGGCGTCCTCGTCGTCCAACCCGATGGCGACCACGCAGCGCCTGGCGATCGGTGCGCCGACGGCGGCGTGGTCGACCCCGGCGCCGGGCAGCTTGCCGATGTCGTGGAACAGGCAGGCCAGCAGCAGCAGGTCCGGCCGCTCGACCTGGGTGAGGTGGCGCTGGGCCTCCGCAGCGGTCTGCACCGAGTGTCGGTCGACGGTGTGCCGGTGGATGGGGTTGTGCTGGGGCCGGGCCCGGATCGGCTCCCAGTCCGGGATCCAGCGGGCGATGCAGCCGGCCAGGTCGAGCGCCTCCCAGACCGGGACCAGCTGGGGTCCGCTCGACAGCAGCTGGAGAAAAGCGTCCCGGGCGTCCTCGGGCCACGGGACGGGGAGCGGCGGGGCATGCAGGCCGAGGTTCTCCGCGGTGACGGGGGAGAGGACGAGCCCGCGCGAGGCGGCCAGCGCTCCTGCGTGCACGCCGGTCGTCGGCGAGGACGCGCTGGCGAGGGTGGCCAGCCCGACCTCGCCGGCGTGGATGATCAGCCCGTGCTCGGCCTCGGTGTAGACGGGCCGGCGCTCCCGCCGTGCGAAGCTCAGCACCCGACGCTGCGGTACGGCCTGCTTCGCCGACCGCACCGTCAGGTCCACCGCATGGCCGATCCGTCGTGCCGCCAGGCTGACCGCCCGGTGCAGGGCGTCGGGCTCGGGGTAGCCGAGCCGGGCGGCCACACCGTCCACCTCCGAGGCCAGCAGCCGGTCCAGGGCCCGGCCGGACGTCACGTGCAGGGCGTCGCGGACGTCCAGCAGCTGCTCGTACGGGTCGCGTACGCCCGAATGTGGCCGGTCGGTGAGCCAGGTCGCGGCCAGCGCCCGCAGCATGGCCATGTCCCGGCTGCCGCCCCGGGCCTCCTTCAGGTCGGGCTCGAGCAGGTAGGCCGCGTCGCCGAAGCGAGCCAGCCGCTCGTCCAGGGAGGACAGCAGCTCGGGCAGCCGGCGTCGAGCGTTGCCGCGCCAGGCGCTCAGCAGGGCGGTACGGGCCCCGCTGACCAGGGCGGTGTCACCTGCCACCACCCGTAGGTCCAGCAGCCCGACGCCCGCGCTCAGCTCCCGACCGGCGACCTCGGCGCACTCGGCCGGGGTCCGGACGGAGTGGTCCAGCCGGACGCCGGAGTCCCACAGCGGGTACCAGAGCTCACCAGCGAGCCGGTCGGTGCCGGCGGGGTCACGGCCGTCGTGCAGCAGGACCAGATCAACGTCGGACCGCGGGCCGAGCTCGCGGCGGGCCAGGCTGCCGACGCAGGCGAGCGCGGTGCCGGAGGCCGGTCCACCGACCTCGGCGTAGAGCTCCGCCAGGGCGTCCTCGACGCAGCTGGTGACCAAACGCCGACGATCCGGCCCAGCCGTGGAGAACCACGGGGACCGGATCGCGACGCTGAGACGCTCGTTGGTCAGGTCACGCTTCAGAGCGCGTCCAGCCCGCGCTCTCCGGTTCGCACGCGGACGATGTCGTCCACGGGAACCGACCAGACCTTGCCGTCACCAATTCGGCCGGTCCTCGCGCTCTTGACCAGGACGTCGATGATGTCTTTCGCATCATCGTCGTCCACGAGCACCTCAAGTCTCACCTTGGGCACCAGGTCGACGGTGTACTCCGCCCCCCGGTAGACCTCGGTGTGCCCGCGCTGGCGGCCGAAGCCGCTGGCTTCGCTCACCGTCATGCCTTCGACCCCGAAGGACTCGAGCGCGGTCTTCACTTCGTCCAGCATGTGCGGCTTGATGATCGCGGTCACGAGCTTCATGCCGTCACCTCCTCGTCATGGTTGTGGCCCTCTTCCGCTCGACGCGGGCTGGTGCCCGAGAGCGCGCCCCGAAGGCTGGAGGTGAGGTTGCCCAGATCGTAGCCAGTCTCGGCGTGCTCGATGCTGTCGATGCCCGCCATCTCGTCCTCCTCCTTGACCCGGAAGCCGATCGTCTTCTCCAGGGCGAAGCCGATGATCAGCGTCAGGACGAGGCTGTAGAGCAGCACCGCCAGGGCGCCGACGGCCTGGCGCCACAGCTGGTCGACCCCACCGCCGTAGAAGAGGCCGTCGACTCCGGCCGGGGCGTCGGCGTTGGCCAGGAAGCCGACGCTCAGGGTGCCCCAGATGCCGCCGACCAGGTGCACACCGACCACGTCGAGCGAGTCGTCGTAGCCGAGCTTGTACTTCAGACCGATAGCCAGCGCGCACAGCACGCCCGCCACCAGGCCGACGATGATCGCGCCGACGGGGGAGACCGCGGAGCAGGACGGGGTGATGGCGACCAGACCGGCCACCACACCCGAGGCGGCGCCCAGGGAGGTCGGGTGCCCGTCGCGGATCTTCTCCGTGACCAGCCAGGCCAGAGCGGCCGCGCCGGTGGCCACCATGGTGTTGACCCAGACGGTGGAGGCGGCCGCGTTCGCGGTCACAGCGGAGCCGGCGTTGAAGCCGAACCAGCCGAACCACAAGAGCCCGGCGCCGATCATCACCAAAGTGAGGTTGTGCGGCCGCATCGGGTCGCGCCGCCAGCCGACCCGCTTGCCCAGCACGATGGCGAGCGCGAGGCCCGCCACACCGGCGTTGATGTGCACCGCGGTGCCGCCGGCGAAGTCGATGGCCTTCAGGTTGTTCGCGATCCAGCCGCCGACGTGCTCACCGGCGGAGAAGTCGAAGACCCAGTGGGCCACGGGGAAGTAGACGACCGAGGCCCAGATGCCGGAGAAGATCATCCAGGTCGAGAACTTGGCGCGGTCGGCGATGGCACCGGAGATGAGCGCGACGGTGATGATCGCGAAGACGGCCTGGAAGGCCACGAAGGCCATGGCCGGGTAGGTGGCGATCTGCTCGGGGTCGGCCACCACCGTGACGGTGTTGTTCGTGCTCATCAGGCCCTTGAGCCCGAGGTACTGCAGCGGGTCGCCGACCAGGCCACTGCCCTGGTCGTCGCCGAACGCGATCGAGTAGCCGTAGAGGACCCACAGGACGGAGATGAGAGCGAGGGCCCCGAAGCTCATCATCATCATGTTGAGGACGCTCTTGGCGCGGACCATACCGCCGTAGAAGAGGGCCAGGCCCGGCGTCATCAGCAGCACCAGAGCTGCTGAGGTCAGGATCCACGCGGTAGTACCGGTGTCGATTGGTGGCATGTTGCTTCCTTCGGTGAACGGACTGGTTGGACTCGGTCTCCGGGGCTGGATCCGGAGGCGAAGGACGTCAGGAGAACTCTGGCGGTCGCGTGTTGCGGCCAGGGAGCCCTTCGTTACGCACGTGTGACGTTTAGCGCGGCCCGGTGTCACCCGTGTTTCACCAGCCCCGGCAGGCGGCACCGACGGGGGCTGCCGGGTGGCCTAACATGAGCGCTCGACGAAGGAGGCTCATGGCCTGGTTGGTGACCGGAGGCGCGGGCTACATCGGCTCGCACGTGGTTCGGGCGTTCCGCGAGGCGGGGACCGAGGTCGTGGTGATCGACTCCCTGACGAGCGGGCACGCGGAGTTCGTGCCGGCGGGCGTCCCCTTCGTCCGTGGCTCGATCCTGGACGGTGACCTCGTCCGGCACACGCTCGTCGAGCACGGCGTCACCGGCGTGGTGCACCTGGCCGGGTTCAAGTACGCCGGGGTCTCGGTGACCAAGCCGCTGCTGACCTACCAGCAGAACGTGACCGGTACCGCCACGCTGCTCGAGCAGATGCAGTCCGCGGGAGTCGGACAGATGGTCTTCTCCTCCTCGGCCGCCACCTACGGCACACCCGACGTCGACCTCGTCACCGAGGCGACCCCGACCGCACCGGAGTCGCCGTACGGGCAGAGCAAGCTGATCGGGGAGTGGCTGCTGGCCGACCAGGAGCGTGCGGCCGGGCTGCGGCACACGTCGCTGCGCTACTTCAACGTGGTCGGCTCGGCCACCCCGGAGCTCTACGACACCAGTCCGCACAACTTGTTCCCGGTCGTGCTCTCGATGCTGGTCGAGGGCCGGACGCCGCAGATCAACGGTGATGACTATGCGACTCCGGACGGGACCTGCGTTCGCGACTACATCCATGTGGCCGACCTGGCGGCCTCCCACGTCGCCGCGGCTCGGGCCCTGGCGGCCGGGAAGCCGCTCGAGCCCGTCTACAACCTGGGCAGCGGCGAGGGCGTCTCCGTCCGCGAGATCATGACCGCGATCGCCGACGTCACCGGTATCGGCTTCGAGCCGACCATCGCTCCCCGCCGCGGCGGCGACCCTGCCCGGATCGTCGCCTCCGGTGAGCTGGCTGCGCGTGACCTGGCCTGGCGGATGAGCCACTCGCTGACCGACATGGTGAGCAGCGCCTGGGCAGCCCAGCAGCGCGCCGCCGGCGCTGTCTGAGCCGCGTCCCGGTCTGGTCGAGGAAGCAGTCCCTCCGACGGGGTTGAGGGTCAGGACCGGACGCGTACCTCGGTGAGCTCCAGGGCCAGCACCGCGGCCGTGGCCGCTGCGGCCGAGCCGAGCTCGTCCTCGGGAGGCGGCCGGTGACCCGGCAGCACGGTCACCTCGATCTCGGTCCGCCGGCCGCGGGCGACGGTTCGCCACGTGCCGACGACCCTGTCTTCCTGCAGCACGATGGGCGCGCACTGCCCGTTCGCCTTGCTCAGGACCGCCTGGACCTCACCCGGCCCGAGGAACCGGTTCCGTAGGCTCTGGTGGTAGGCGAGCAGCAGGGCGTCGAACTCAGGCAGCAGCCGCACCCCCAGCGCACCTGACCTGGCGGGCGGCGGTTCGGCGAGGTCGAGGTATTCCTCGTTATCCGGCCCCTGGTGGCGGACGATCTCCTCGCTCAGCACGGCAACGGCAGCGTCCATCTGGGTGAGACCGGCGCCGGTGAACCAGGCGAGGTCGCGGCGGGTCAGCGGGCCGGCCGCGGCGAGGTGGGTCCGAGCCAACAGCGCCAAGGCGGCGTCGAAGGTCACCCGCTTCGACTCGGGCAGCAGGCAGGCCGCCCGTCGGTGGAGGACGTCGGTGCGGGTTTCCCAGCGCTCGTCCGGCGGTCGACGGAGCAGGCCGCTGTGTCCCCAGACCAGGTTTTCCCGCAGCGTACCGGCCAGCCTCTGGGCGCTCGCGGGTGACTCGTGCTCCGCCAGCCAGCCGCGCAGATGAGCCACCAGCTCGGGCCGCGTGCGCCACTCGGTGTCGGCGTAGGCCTCCAGTTCCGCCTGAACCTCTTCGGCGCTGCACCGCACCAACCCGAGCTCACGCACCAGCATGCGGGTCCGGGTTCCGCGTGCCACCGCGTCGGCCATAGGGTGCTGGGCGGCAACGGTGGTGTGCACGGTCATGCGCAGGCTGCTGGTCTTGACCAGCCGGTGAGCGCCGAAGAGGTCTTGCACGTCGGCGTAGGTCACCCCGGGCAGCCGGGAGGACGCGGTGAGGAACGGCGCCCGCGGCACCTGGGACTGGATCGGCCCGAGCCGGTCGACCAGCGCGAGCACGGCCCCTGCGTCCCGGCTGTCCAGGTCGGGAAACTGCCGACCCAGCGTGCGTTCGCGCAGGTCCTCGACGGTGAGCCGGCTCATGGCCTCGTGGTCGTCATCAGCGCGACGCAGCGACGTGGATCGTCGACGTCGCGGTGGTGCGCAACGCGCGGATCCGCAGCGTCACGGCCTCCTTGCCCTCTTTCTTCCCGTCCTTGCGGACGGGGATCGAGAGCGTGACCTTGCGCGAGCCGGCAGGGGCGTAGCCGTAGACCTCGACGTGGAGCTTGGCGAGGGTGGCCTTCGGGTTCCGTCTGCTGCCGTGGTCCTCGAGCCAGGACGCCGGGACGTCCTGGCCGGTCAGGTCACGCCCCGGGCCGGCCACGACGACGCCGCTCACGTCGGTGTCGTAGTCGACGGCCTCGGCCAGGGTGACCTTCCACTGAGACGACGCACCCTCCTTCACCGTGCTGTGCAGCCGGGTCACCGACACCTTCGGTGTCGGGTCGTCGTCGTGCACCACCAGGGACCCGAGGTAGACGTCCGTCATCACGTTCCGGGTGGCCCAGGCCGCGACCACGGTGGTGGACTCCGGCAGGTCGTCGACCGTGTCCGCCAGGAATCCCACGGGGATCGAGCCGGAGGTCTGGCCGACCGCGAGGTCGACGGTGAACCGCTGCGGCGAGCTGTCCCGGTAGTCAGCCGTGATGACGCGGAACTTGCCGGCGCGGGGCATGCCGCGGGAGAGACGGAAGGGGACGGCGGCCACCGCGGTGCCGGGGCCGTGGCCCTCCTGCACCACCGTCCGACCGAGCGAGAGCGTGGGTGTCCGGAGCGACTGGGACGCCGGCGCCTTGCTCGGCGCTGCCGCCAGGTCGGCGATCCAGAGCCGGCCGTCGGGGCTGTCCCCGACGATGTCGAGCCGCACGATCCGGGTCAGGTCGAGGCTCCGGGCCGCGGGAGCGGGGTCGACGCGTACGTCCTGGGCCCAGAGCTTGGTCACCTCTGAGGCGGCGAGCAGCGGTCTCACCCCACCACCGCCGACAGGGGTGAGCATGGCGGACGACCCGCTCGTATCGGTGAGCCGGACCCTGACCTTGACGTCGCCGAGAGCCGGGTCGACGATCGTGCGCAGGTCGACCCTGTCGGTGCTGAGGTCGAGCGTGCGGCTGAGCTGCAGCCCGGCGGACTGCCCGGGCGCCGTCCAGCTCAGCTGCCAGAACTTCCGGGTCGGGAGGAGATCCTCGAACGCCGTCCAGTGCGGCGTGGTCACCTCGCCCAGCTCGGACCCGCAGAGCCCGGCTTGGTAGTCCGAGGACGTGCTCCCGGTGCAGAAGGCGCTGCGGGCGCCTGCCGGCAGGGTCAGCGTGGTGCCGTGCGCCGGCCGACGGACGTCCCGCCCACCACCGAGGGCGTGGCTGAGGACGACGGCGTCACCGGTCGAGTGCACCCGGACCGGGGAGCCGTCGAACATCGCCAGGTTCGGCTGGGCGCCAGTCGCGGCGGCGGTGAACTGCTGCACCGCGCCCGCGATGTACGCCTTGCCCACTGCCTGCTGCCCGGTCGCGGTCAGTCGGCTGGGTGTCGCGGTCCCGCACGCCGCCTCCGGCTCGCCGTACCAGTCGTCGCTCGACGGGGCAGCGGACTCGCCCGGCGTCCACTCGGTGTTGAAGAAGTTGTGGTTGGCGCCCATCACCAGCACCGAGCTCTTGAGCGAGTGGTCGTTGCTGACCAGGTCACGACCGGAGTCGGTGAACCGCTGTCCCTGCAGATCACTGACATCGCCGTCGCAGTAGGGCAGCAGGGTCACGGTGGGCACGTACGGCGCGCTCTGGGTGCCGAAGTCGGTGGGCGCCACCAGTACCTGGCCCACGACGCGGTAGTCAGCGGTGAGCGGGATCCGGATCGAGGCGCGGTCGACCCCCTCGCCGCCGCGGCTGTGACCGACGAGGACGACGCGGCTCAGGTCGACCCGGTGCTGGGCCGCGATCGTGGCCCAGTAGTCGAGGTGCTCGGTCACGATGGCTGCCCGGGCGCCCGCTCCGCCGTCGTCCAAGGCGTAGTCCTGGGCGTTGATCCCGTTCACCCGCACCGACACGCTCGTGTAGCCCTGCGACGCGAGCAACCGCTGCACGTAGTCGTAGCCGAGCTGGCTCGGGATCTCCTGCATCGGCTGGTGGCAGGGCCAGTCGTCGTTCGGCTCGCCCGTGCCGACCTGGTAGCAGTACTCGTGCCGGCCGTGCAGGAAGAGCACCAGGGGGCGGAGTCCGGTGGCCGCGTCCGCTGCCGGTTCGACCACGTGGCCGACCATCTCGATCGGCTGCGTCATCCCGGCGAGCTTCACCGGCGTCCGCGTGTAGTCGCTCGAGACCACCGGGTACGGGCCGGCCACGCCCGGGTCGGTCGGCAGCTCGGTGGTGACTGCCGGGGGAGCGGCCGAGCGGAGCTGGGGCTGCGGTCGGGTCGTGGTCGCCTCCGTCCGGTCCAGCCGGCGGCCCGACAGTGCCACCCGGAGGTCGGCCGGCTGCGGCGCCGAGCGCGAGGTCACCACGGCGCGCACCGTACGGGCGTCCGAGGCCACGGTCGAGGTCCCGACGCCGAGGCCAGCCGGGCCCGTGACCCTCGGCCGGTCGGACGTGACCGGCAGCCGGACCGGGGAGCTCCAGCTGACCGTCCACCGACCGCTGCCCAGGTCGCGCACCGTCCAGCTGCCCCGCGCTGCGCTCGTCCCGCCGCCGCCGGGTGCCGCCGTCGCAGGGGCCGTGCTGAAGCACGCGAGCAGGAGCCCCAGGGCGACCACCGTGGCGGTGACCAGGCGGGCGACCTGCCATCCCGGCCGCCGGCCGTCGAGCGTGGTCGGCCGGTCCTGCGAACCGACGAGGAGGCGACGTCGCGTCATGACCTGCACGCTAGTGGCCCGACGTCGACCTCGGTCGACGGTGCGCGCTGGTCTTGCGCGACCAGTACTCGGGCCTCGACACGCGACTCACTCGGGTCGAGCACCCCATGCCTGCTTCGGAAGCCGAACGGAACCGAACACTCCGGGACGAAAGTCCGAGTCCAGGTACCTGTGAACGGCCCGAAAGGCTCTCTTCCGAAAGGGCTTACGTCCCGGTCGGGACGGCATTGGTCCCGACTTCTTGATAGACGCTTGGCAAAGCCTCTGGCATGCGTTGAAGTTCTCGTAGCGGCCGAAATGGTCGGAACCACTGGATCCGTCAACGGAACCTTTTTCCCCCAAGGAGTCACCATGACCAACGCTTTCGTCCACGTCCTCGCCTACTTCACCGTCATGACCAACCGCTTCGAGGGTCGCCGCGACCGGGGTGCGACCGCCGTGGAGTACGGCCTGCTCGTCGGTCTGATCGCCATCGTGATGATCACCGGCGTCGCTCTGGTCGGCCCGAAGCTGTCGACCCTGTTCACCACCGTCGCCGGGAAGCTCTGAGTACGCCTGCCCGCCCACCCACTGCCCAGCGTGACCCGTCGACACGAGTCACGCTGGGCCTTTTCCACTGACGGAGCGCCGTGCGCAGGAACGAACGAGGAGCGGCAGCGGTCGAGTTCGCGCTCGTGCTGCCGTTGCTGGTGCTCCTGTTCGTCGGCATCGCAGAGATGGGTCGTCTCTACTACCTCCAGGCCACACTGGCCGGCGCCGCCCGGGAGGGCGCCCGGGTGATGGCCCTGCAGAACAACACGGCCGCCGCCCGGGCCGCCGTCCAGACCGCCGCCGGTACGGTCGCGGTGAGTGACGCGCAGATCGCCGTCTCCCCAACGACCGGCAGCTGCCTGTCCAGCACCTCGACGCCGACCCAGGCCGCGGTCACCATCACGTTCACCACACCGCTGGTCACGAGCATGTTCGGAGCCTCGGTGACGGTCCACGGCCAGGGGGTCATGCGGTGCGGCGGGTGAAGGACGAGCGGGGTGCTGTCGCGGTCATGGTGGCCTTACTGCTCGTGCCCCTGATGGGTTTCGCGGCGATCGGCGTCGATGTGGCTGGCATGTGGTCAGAGCACCAGCAGCTGCAGGACGGCGCTGACGCCGGAGCCCTGGCCATTGCCCAGGACTGCGGTCGCGGCGCATGCGGGAGCACGACCGGCACGGCTCAGCAGTACGTCACGCTCAACCACATCGGGGCCGGCGCCGGTGCATCGGTGGTGAGCCTGAGCGCGAGCTCGGTCACCGTCCGAGCGACCGCTACTCGCGATCACCTCTTCGCGCCCGTGCTCGGGCTCGACTCCTCCGAGCTCAGCGCTGATGCGACGGTGGCGTGGGGCTCGCCCGACGGGGGAAAGGCTGTGCTGCCGCTGGCTTTCTCGTGGTGTGAGTGGAAGCAGCAGACCGTGAACGGTGTGCCCTCGAGCACGACCGAGCGGGTGATCTACCTGACCAAGAGCTCCAACACCACTGGCTGCACCGGACCCTCCAACAACATCGTGCCTGGCGGCTTCGGCTGGCTCACCGTGAACAGCGGTACGTGTGGCACCAAGACCTCGAGGGGCGACACCATCCACAGCGACCCCGGCAACTCCGTCCCGAGCGGCTGCTCGACCGGCTCGTTCTCCTCACTGGTAGGCAAGACGGTGCTGCTGCCGCTCTTCGACACCTCGGCCGGCACCGGCTCAGGGGCGACCTACCACCTCTACGGCTACGCCGCCTTCCGGCTGACCGGCTACAGCTTCGGCGGCCAGTTCTCCTGGCCGGCGCAGGCGCCGTGCAAGGGCAACAACCGCTGCGTGCAGGGGTACTTCACCCAGTTCGTCGATCTCAGCGACGCCTTCACCTACTCCGCCGGCGCACCTGACCTTGGCGCGTCCGTGGTCAAGCTGACCGCTTGAGCGGCGCGGGGGCCACCGGCCGGCCGGCGCTACCTCGGTTGCTGTCCGATATTCATACCCTGTCCACGTCACCTACCTGAGCTCCCCTGACCGTATGGGCCGCCGATAGCCGGTGTTCCTCGGCCATCAGGACCAAGGTCCCGACACGCGGCGCCGATGGTCCTGAATGTGGCCTCAGGCATTGTGGAGGACGCGGGGAATTGATGGAATTCTCCTGCCGGTACTCCAGCCGGCCTTACCAGCCAATACGGATGGGAATATCCGCCCAAGGAGCTGTCATGACTAAAGCTTTCGTTCACGTCCTCGCTTTCTTCACCGTCCTCGACCATCGTTTCGAGGGTCGCCGCGACCGCGGCGCCACGGCCGTCGAGTACGGCCTGCTCGTCGGTCTGATCGCGATCGTGATGATCACCGGCGTCGTCCTCGTCGGCCCGAAGCTGAGCGCGCTGTTCACGACCGCGTCGGGCAGCCTCTGAGCCCGGAGCTCATCCCTGGCGTGGCTGCCGTCGTGCGACGGGCCACGCCAGGGACTCCGCCCCGGCTCGCCCGGTCCTCATCGCCCCTGCACCCACCTCCTCAGGAGATCTCGTGAGACGTCGCGTCATCGCAGCTCTGTCCGCGCTGCTGCTCGCGGCCGTGGCCGGGGTGCTGCTGCTCAGCTACATCGGCGCCGCGGACCAGCGAGCGGTGGCCGCGATGGCCCCCACGCGTGTCGTGGTGGTGACCAAGCCGCTGCCGGAGGGGGCGACCGCCGCGCAGATCGCCGCCGCTGTCGAGATACGAGACCTGCCCGGATCCGCCGTGGCTCCTGGTGCGGCGAGCGGGGTGAACGACCTTGCGGGTCTGGTCACCACGACGTCGCTGGAACCGGGTGAGCAGCTGCTCCGCAGCCGGCTGGCCGACCCGGCCGTTCTTGATGCCGCAAAAGGCCTCCAGGTCCCGACCGGCTATCAGCAGGTCTCCGTACAGCTCCTACGGGCACGAGCGGCCGGAGGCACCCTCAAACCGGGCAGCACGGTGGGGGTGTTCCTGTCCGTCCAGGACGACAAGATCTCCGAGACCGCCCTCTCGCTGCACAAGGTCCTGGTCACCGCGGTGCAGGGGGGCGGGGGCCAGCCGAACGAGAGCGCCGCCAAGCAGCCCGCCAGCTCGAGCGCGGAGGATGCGTTTCTGGTCACTCTGGCTCTCAGGCCGGCAGCTGCTCAGCAGGTCGTGTTCGCAGCGGAGCACGGCTCGATCTGGCTGTCGGCGGAGCCTCTCGAGGCTCCCACCCCGAAGTTGCCCGTCCTGACGAAGGGAAACCTGTACCGATGAGCAACCTCCTCGTCCTGTCCGGCTCCGATCACCTCGCCGGCTGGCTGGTGACCGCTCTGGCGGAAGCATCGTCGGACCACCGGGTCGCGACCGGACCTCTGCCGGCCACGCCGGTCGACCCCCGGATGTTCTGGGAGAGCCGTCTCGACGGACCGCCCCAGGTCCTGGTCCTGGACTGCACCGACGGGGTGGGTGACGCGCTCGACCTGACCCGTCGCGTCGACGCGGAAGCTCCAGCGGTCAGCGTCCTCCTGGTCACCGAGGCCGGCGCTGAGCTGGCGCTGCTCGCGATGCGAGCCGGGGCCACCGACATCCTCGACCCGTCCGCCGAGCCCGCCGAGGTGCGGCGGGTCGTACGACGGGCCGTCGACCTCGCCGCGGTCCGCACGGCCCAGCAGGTCGGCCCGCCGGTCGGCCACGCCGATCCGACGCCCAAGGGCCAGGTGATCAGCGTCGTCTCGCCCAAGGGAGGTGTCGGCAAGACGACCGTGGCGACCAACCTGGCGGTCGGACTGGCCCGATCGGCCCCGAAGGCGACAGTGCTGGTGGACCTGGACATCCAGTTCGGGGACGTGGCCAGCGGGCTGAACCTCGATCCGGAGTACGACCTCACCGCGGCCGTCACCGGCCCGGCCAGCCGAGACACGATGGTGCTGAAGACGTTCCTGACCCTGCACGAGACCGGTCTCTACGTCATCTGCGCCCCGGACTCCCCGGTCGAGGCCGAAGGCATCGCCGCCGAGGACGTCCGCCAGCTGCTGCGCACGTTGGCAGCGGAGTTCCGCTACGTCGTGGTCGACACCGCGCCGGGTCTGTCAGAGCACACCCTCGCCGCGATGGACGAGACGACCGACCTGGTCCTGCTGACCAGCATGGACGTCCCGGGCCTGCGCGGGCTGCGCAAGGAGCTCGATACGCTGCGCGACCTGAAGCTGCTGCAACGCCGCCATCAGGTCGTGATCAACTTCTCCGACCCCTCGACCGGGCTGAGCGCGGCCGACATCGAGGCGACCATCGGTGCACCGGTCGACCTCATGCTGCCCCGGTCGAAGGCGGCCCCAGCCTCGGTGAATCTCGGTGTCCCGCTGCTCCAGAGCGGCACCCGTGACCCGATGACCAAACAGCTCCGAGCGCTGGTCGGGCGGTTCGCACCGGGCGCGATCCCGGACAAGAAGGTGACCCCGCTCCCGGGTAAGCACGCCAAGACACCGGTGCCGAGGCGGGCGGCGTCCGGGTGGTTCCGGCGGCCGAGGCAGGCGGCCTGATGAGCCTCGCCGAGCGCCTCCTGGTGGCGCGTCAGGGAGAGTCCGCCACGCCTGGGGTAACTGACCGCCCAGCACCGAAGCTGCCCACCCAGACGTCCGACACCGCAGCCGGCTCTGGACCTGCGCGTCCGGCGGCGCCTGCACGTCCGGCGACGGCCACCACAGCGCCGGCCCGCCCACCCGCGCCGGGCGGCGGGTCCGACGCCCTGGTCAAGCTCAAGGACCGGGCGGCGTCCGCGCTGTTCGAGCGGATCGGCGCGCGGCTGAACGATCCCAACATGAGCGAGGACCAGCTGCACGCCCTGGTGCGCAGCGAGCTGAACCACGTGGTCGAGGAGGAGAAGGTCCCGCTCACCGGCGAGCAGCGGCAACGACTGATCAGCGAGGTGCAGGACGACGTCCTCGGGCACGGCCCGCTGCAGAAGCTGCTCGACGACCCGACGATCACCGAGATCATGGTCAACGGGCCGAGCTGGGTGTTCGTGGAGCAGCGCGGAAAGCTCACCCGTAGCGACGTGCGCTTCACCTCCGAGGAGCAGCTGCGCCGGGTGATCGAGCGGATCGTGTCCCGGGTCGGCCGCCGCATCGACGAGTCCTCACCGCTCGTGGACGCCCGGCTGCTCGACGGCAGCCGGGTGAACGCCGTGATCGCACCGATCGCCTTCAGCGGGTCCTCCCTGACCATCCGCAAGTTTTCCAAGGACCCTTTTCAGGTGGCCGACCTGATCGCCTTCGGCACGCTGACCCGTGAGATGGCCGAGCTGCTGCA
Source organism: uncultured Actinomycetota bacterium (assembly GCA_963727215.1). Lineage (GTDB taxonomy): Bacteria > Actinomycetota > Actinomycetes > Propionibacteriales > Propionibacteriaceae > Microlunatus. The sequence continues at coordinate 381,360 of CAVSFR010000005.1, read as the reverse complement.
GGCCTGCGTCGAGGCGAGGCTCAACATCATCGTCTCCGGCGGCACCGGCACCGGAAAGACGACGCTGCTCAACGTCTTGTCCTCCTTCATCCCCGAGGGTGAGCGCATCGTCACCATCGAGGACGCAGCGGAGCTCCAGCTTCAGCAGGAGCACATCGTGCGGTTGGAGAGCCGGCCGGCCAACATCGAGGGCCGTGGGGAGATCGGCATCCGGGAGCTGGTGAAGAACTCGCTGCGGATGAGGCCCGACCGCATCGTGGTGGGTGAGGTCCGCGCCGGCGAGGCGCTCGACATGCTGCAGGCGATGAACACCGGTCACGACGGGTCGCTGTCGACCGTGCACGCCAACTCACCTCGGGACGCCGTCGCCCGGCTCGAGACACTGGTGCTGATGGCCGGGATGGACCTGCCGCTGCGGGCCATCCGGGAGCAGATCGCGTCAGCGGTCGACGTCATCGTGCAGCTCAGCCGCCTGCGGGACGGCACTCGACGCGTGACCGCGGTGACCGAGCTCCAGGGTATGGAGGGTCAGACGGTCACCATGCAGGACGCGTTTCTCTTCGACTACGCGGCCGGGGTGGACGCAGCTGGCAAATTCCTCGGCAAGCCACTGCCCACGGGTATCCGTCCGAAGTTCACCGAGAAGTTCGCCGACCACGGCATCGTGTTGTCGCCGCGGGTCTTCGCCGCACCGCCGGCGCGGACGGGTCACCGGTGACCGCCGGGCTGCCGTGGACGGCCTGGGCCGGGCTGGTGGGAGGCATGGTCGCCGTGTTCTGCGCCGCCCTGGTCGTGCTCGCACCCCGACCCGTCAGGCTGCCGTTGGACCGCCGTCGGCCCGACCTCACCGGCTCCGGCGGCGCCCTGACCGGGGCCACCGCCGCGGCGACTTCGCTGATCGACGGGGTGCTGCACCGTCGCGGCTGGCGGCAGCGGCTGAGCGCAGCCCTGGAGCGTGCCGGCGTCCGGATGCGGGTACAGGATCTCGTGCTGCTGGTGGTGGTCGGCATGGTCGTGGCGGGAGCGCTGGGCGAGGTGCTCGGCGGACCGCTGGTCGCGGTCCTGTTCGCTGCCCTGGTTCTGGTGTTGGCCCGGGCGCTGGTGAGGATCAAGACCGGTCGGCGTCAGAGTGCCTTCGCCGAGCAGCTCGACGACTCGCTGCAGCTGATGTCCAGCAGCCTGCGAGCCGGTCACAGCCTGATGCAGGCGCTGGCCGCGGTGGCCTCGGAGGCCGAGGAACCCACCTCAGAGGAGTTCACCCGGCTCATCAACGAGACGCGGGTCGGCCGCCCCCTCGGTGTCGCCCTGGTCGACGCGGCGGACCGGATGAAGAGCGAGGACTTCGTCTGGGTCACCCAGGCGGTGGCCATCAATCGGGAGGTCGGCGGAAACCTGGCCGAGGTGCTGGACGGCGTGAGTCACACCATCCGGGAGCGCAACGCCATCCGCCGGCAGGTCAAGGCTCTCGCCGCCGAGGGAAAGCTCTCGGCCATCGTCTTGATGGCCCTCCCGTTCGGCGTCTCCGGATTCCTGATGATCAGCAACCCCAGCTACATGGCCAAGTTCACGCAGAGCCTCGTGGGGTACCTGATGCTGGTCGGGGCCGCGATCCTGCTCGTCATCGGTGGGCTCTGGCTGCGCAAGTCCGTCCAGGTCAAGTTCTGAGGGCGACGAGCGATGCTGAGACTTCCGCCCGTGACCCTGGGTGCTCTGGCCACCCTCCTCCTGGGGATCGGCGTCCTCGCCTTCTTGTTGCTGACCCGACCCAGGGTCAACAAGCCGCTCTTGAGCAACCTGCAACGAGGGTTCGCCGCTGAGGACGAGGTCGGAGACGCCGGAGCCAGCAAGTCCGGCACCCTCCTGCTGATGGCGCGGCGAACCACATCGGCCCGCACGCTCCACACCCTGGAACGGCTGTGGACGCGCGCCGGCCGGCCTCGGGCCTGGCCGGTCGAGCGCCTGATCGTGGCCAAGCTGGTAGCGCCCGCCGTCCTGGGTCTTTTGGGTTGGCTCTTCTACTCCGCCAAGCCTGGCGTGCTCGCGGTGGCGATCCTCGTGGTGCTCGTGGTGGTCGGTCGTTACCTGCCCGAGCTGCTGCTGCACAGTCGAGCCCAGGAGCGCAACCAGCAGATCACTCTCGAGCTGGCCGACACCCTGGACCAGATGACCATCGCGGTCGAGGCGGGGCTCGGCTTCGACGCGGCGATGGCCAAGGCCGGTCAGAACGGCAAGGGTCCGCTCGCGGAGGAGCTGGTGCGCACCCTGCAGGACATTCAGCTCGGCCAGTCCCGCAGGCACGCCTACGAGGGCCTGGCTGCGCGCACAGACGTGGTTGACCTACGCCGGTTCGTCCGTGCGGTGGTACAGGCGGACCGCTACGGGGTGGCGGTGGGCGACGTGCTGCGTACCCAGGCGGCCGAGATGCGGATGAAACGGCGCCAGCGCGCGGAGGAGAAGGCGATGCAGATCCCGGTGAAGGTCATCTTCCCGCTGATGCTGTGCATCCTGCCCGTGCTGTTCATCGTGCTGCTGGGACCGGCCGTCATGGACATCGTGGCCGCTTTCAGCTGAGCGTCGGCCGGCATGGCCGGCTGGTGCAACCGCGCTGAGGACGTGGAGAAGCCGGACCCTATGCCTGCTCGGGGGTTCAGGTAAGGGGTCCGGCTCGCCTGTCATATCGTCGCGTCCGGGCCGTTCGTTACACGAGGCGTCAAATCGCGTTCCCCGATCGCCTCGCTGCTCTGTCCCGTTCGCCCGTCCCCTGGCCTGGGGCCTCCTCGACGACGAGGGCAAGCGGGTGCGCGATCATCCGCCAGGACCTCCCGTCGAGCGCGTGACAGAACAGCTCTGAGCGCGGTGGCCAGGTCCTACTGGGCGGCCGAGTGCGAGATCGCGTCATGCGGCGTTCGAGCACGTGGCCATGGGGCCAGGACTCGCGGTACCGCCTCGACGCCCCCTCGGCGCTCATACCGCTCTCCTCCTCGCGCGGATCCGAGCCGAGGGCCGCTCCTTTTCTCGCGAGGCAGCAGGTGGAGGCGGGGGTCATCGACGACAGGGCAGTAATCGGACGTGGTGCGCCATCTCTCATCGTTGCGATCGGAATTCAGACATATATCCGGGATCGCCGAGCGCGGACTTGAACTGCTGCTCAGGAGGCATCGGTTTACCTGTGGGCAACGCTTTCCACTCGAGCAGGCGGCCGCCGCTCACTCCCGCTATCAACGTTAGCGCCACGATCGGAAGCCGGCTCCTGGTGCCGGGAAACGACAGCAGGTAATCCAAGCCGGCGGGGCCGGCGGGGCTTGCGTGGCGCGCCGGTCGAGATCCGGCAGGCGGCGACCACACGCCCTCGCGGAGTCGAGCGAATATCCCTGCTGTCACGAGCTGCTCCTCGCGAGTCCGGCGTACCGACCACCCTCGGGCCAAAAGTCCCGCACGAGAGGCGACTGAAGTCCTTTCTCTTAGCGGACTTTCCTCCTTCATTTCCTGACCTTCTCCTGCCCGAACCAGGACATAGGGCCCCGAAGTCGTCGGCGATAGTCCCCAGTGTGCTCCTGGCAATGGCGGAGCCTCCTTCCATGTGATGAAGTCTGTCTATCGGGGATCACCAATTAAAAAAATTCCCGAGGCGGCAATGCCTCGGCTTTCTCAGCAGAGGCGTTCATCATGAAGAAGAATGTTCTGATCACCACCGCCGTCGCTCTGGCCGTCTGCTCGGGGACTCTTGCCGCCGGCTCCGCTGATGCAGCGGACCAGAGCCAGTCCTGCACGGACGGGGCCAAGCGGGTCTGGAAGGCCAAGGCCGTCTGGGGAGCGCCCTACACGGCTGCGGACGGGACCACGAAGGTCCTCATCGACTACGTGGGCTGGACCACCGGCGCGCAGACCCTGACCACCCAGGCCAGCGTCAAGACCTACCAGCCCAACGGCACGCTGCTGCAGACGCTGACCAGCGACCGGGGGATGGACTACAACGCCGGGACCACGTGGTTCTCTCGCAACCCGATGAACCCCCTGTCCAAGCCTGGCCAGACCAAGGTCACGCTCACCGTGGGTCTCCACGGCACCTCCGACTGCACCGTGAGCTTCATCCAGCCCAGCGCGATTGTTCCGCCCACGACAGCTCCGACGACAGCGGCTCCGTCGGCTGCACCGACGTCTGCGGCTCCGACGACCGCTGCTCCGTCTGCGGCTCCGACGTCTGCCCCGACGACCGCTGCTCCGACGACCGCTGCTCCGTCTGCGGCTCCGACGTCTGCGGCTCCGACGTCTGCTCCGACGTCTGCTCCGACGTCTGCCCCGACGACCGCTGCTCCGTCTGCGGCTCCGACGACCGCGGCTCCGGGCTCCGAGGCGGCCGTCGCCCAGGGCTGGGGCACTCCGTACGCCAGCGATGAGTTCGACTACGTCGGGCTCCCGAACTCGACGAAGTGGAGCGTCTTCAACAGCACCGGGCATGCGGGCAAGGGTCGCCGCGCTTCCTCGCAGATGGCGGTGAACGGGTCGTACCTGCGGGTGACCGGGAACAGCATCGGCACCACCGGCGGGATGTCGTTCAAGCCGGACCGCGGCTCAACCTACGGGCGGTGGGAAGCCCGGATGCGCGTCCCGCAGCGCGACACCGAGTACCACCCGGTCCTGATCGTGTGGCCCGACGCCGGCCGCATCGCGGCGAACCACTGCCAGGAGATCGACTTCTCCGAGTCGACCACGAGCACCACGGTCAACAAGTTCTTCCTGCACACCGGCTGCTCCAGCGAGCAGACCACGGTGTCCAAGACGATGGACATGACCCAGTGGCACAACTACGCAGTCGACTGGACCTCTTCGCGGGTCACCGGCTACATCGACGGGGTCAAGTGGTTCGAGGACACCAGCGCCAGCAACATCCCGCGGGACCCGGCACACCTCACCGTCCAGCTCGACTGGTTCCCCGACGGCACCTCCACCTCCACCTCGTACATGGACCTGGACTGGGTGCGTGCCTACCGGCCGTGACTCACGCTGAGCAGCAAGACCGGTCCCCGGCGGAACGCCATCCGCCGGGGACCGGTCTGTTGTCCACACGTGTCGCCGAGCGCTCGGACAGTCGAGAACCGACGTGCCGTTGCGGGCCGGACTGGTCTACGATGTCGGACATGTACCGCGCTCTCCTTAGCTAGCCGCGCAGGCAGTTCCTGCGCGGCCACCCTCATGTCGACTTCCGACTGAGGGTTTTTTTCTGCCCGCACCCGGGCCCGGAGAGCAACTGGAGGAGCACATCGTGGCCACGACGACCATCACGCCGGACGAGACACCTGTCGATTCACCCGTCGGGGGCGCTGAGCCGCACGGCTACGACGCCGCGGCCGCCCAGGAGCGCTGGCAGGAGTACTGGGAGACCGCCCAGACGTTCCGGCCGCGCGACGACGGCTCCGCCGAGCGGGCCTACGTGCTCGACATGTTCCCGTACCCCTCCGGCGACCTGCACATGGGTCACGCCGAGGCGTTTGTGATGGGCGACATCGCGGCCCGCTACCTGCGGCTGCGCGGCTACGACGTGATGCACCCGATCGGCTGGGACTCCTTCGGCCTGCCGGCGGAGAACGCCGCCATCAAGCACGACACCCACCCGGCGGAGTGGACCTACGCCAACATCGAGACCCAGGCGACCTCCTTCAAGCGCTACGGCCTGAGCCTGGACTGGTCCCGCCGCCTGCACACCTCCGACCCCGAGTACTACCGCTGGACGCAGTGGCTGTTCCTGCGCTTTCGTGAGCGCGGGCTGGCCTACCGCAAGGACAGCTACGTCAACTGGTGCCCCCAGGACCAGACCGTGCTGGCGAACGAGCAGGTCGTCCAGGGCGCCTGCGAGCGCTGCGGGACCCTCGTGGTCAAACGGCAGCTGAACCAGTGGTACTTCGGCATCACCGGCTACGCCCAGCGACTGCTGGACGACATGGAGCAGCTGCGGGGCCGCTGGCCTGACCGGGTGCTGACCATGCAGCGCAACTGGATCGGCCGCTCCGAGGGCGCGCACGTCGACTTCACCATCGAGCGTCCCGGAGCCGAGGACCGCAGCGTCACCGTCTTCACCACCCGGCCGGACACGCTGTACGGGGCGACCTTCTTCGTCGTCGCCCCGGACGGAGCCCTGGCCGCCGAGATCGTCACCGAGGAGCAGCGGCCGGATTTCGAGGCCTACCGGGCCCAGACCCAACGGGCCACCGAGATCGAGCGCCAGGCCACCGACCGGCCCAAGACGGGGGTGTTCCTGGGCGTCCACGCCGTCAACCCGGTCAACGGCGAGCGGCTGGGAGTCTGGGCGGCCGACTACGTGCTGGCCGACTACGGCACCGGGGCGGTGATGGCCGTACCGGCCCATGACGCCCGCGACCTGGAGTTCGCGCGCGCCTACGACCTGCCGGTCCGCCGGGTGGTGGACACCGGAGCCGAGGATCCGGCCGTCAGCGGCGTGGCCACCAGCGGCAACGGCACGTACGTCAACTCCGGCCCGCTGGACGGTCTGAGTGACAAGGAGGCCGGCGTCAAGACCATGATCGAGCGGCTGGAGTCCGAGGGCACTGGCCGCGGCGCGATCACCTTCCGGCTGCGTGACTGGCTGCTGAGCCGGCAGCGCTACTGGGGACCTCCCATCCCGATCATCCACTGCGCCGACTGCGGTGAGGTCGCTGTCCCGGACGACCAGCTGCCGGTGGAGCTGCCGTACCTGACCGGTGCGGCGTTGGCGCCCAAGGGCACGTCGCCGCTGGCGGCGGCCACCGACTGGGTGGACGTCGCGTGCCCGCAATGCGGCGGTCCGGCCAAGCGGGACACCGACACGATGGACACCTTCGTCGACTCGTCCTGGTACTTCTTCCGGTACTGCTCCCCGGGCTATACCGAGGGCCCGTTCGACCCGGCCGACGTGCGCCGCTGGATGCCTGTGGCCCAGTACGTCGGCGGGGTCGAGCACGCCATCCTGCACCTGCTCTACATGCGCTTCTTCACCAAGGTGCTGCACGACATGGGGGTGGTCGACTTCACCGAGCCGATGGAGCGGCTGCTGAACCAGGGTCAGGTGATCAACGAGGGCAAGTCGATGTCGAAGTCGCTGGGCAACGGCGTCGACCTGGGGGCGCAGATCGACGAGTTCGGGGTCGACGCCATCCGGCTGACCGTGGTCTTCGCTGGACCACCCGAGGAGGACATCGACTGGGCCGACGTCTCCCCGGCCGGCTCGTTGAAGTTCCTGCAGCGTGCGTACCGGGTCGCGGGTGACGTGACCAGCGAGCCCGGCACCGACCCGGCCGCCGGCGACGTCACGCTGCGGCGGGAGGCGCACCGGCTACTGGCCGACCTGGAGCAGCTGGTCGACGGGCAGCGGTTCAACGTCGCCGTGGCCCGGGTGATGGAGCTGGTGAACGCCACCCGCAAGGCCATCGACTCGCGCGTCGGTCCTGCCGACCCGGCCGTCCGGGAGGCCGCCGAGGCCGTCGCCGTCGTCCTGGGCCTGTTCGCCCCCTACGTGGCCGAGGAGATGTGGGAGCGGCTGGGTCACGCGCCCTCGGTCGCCGACGCCTCGTGGCCGCACGCGGACCAGGCCCTGCTGGTGGCCGAGACCGTGACCTGCGTCGTGCAGGTGCAGGGCAAGGTCCGGGCCAAGCTGGAGGTCGCACCCGACATCGCCGAGGACGAGCTGCGGTCCCTGGCGCTGGCGCAGGACGGGGTGGCGCGGGCATTGGCCGGCCGCGACATCGCCAGGGTGATCGTCCGGGCGCCCAAGCTGGTCAGCATCGTCCCGGCCTGAGGCCTCCCGCCGAGCGGGGGGCCAGCCGCCTGAGGCGGCTTCAGGCGCGGGATGTGACGGTGGCCAGGACGCCGAGGTGGTCCGAACCGACCGTGCGGACCCGGCGGTAGGTCGTGGCGGTGAGGTCGGCGCTGACCAGGACGTGGTCGATGCCCACCAAGGGCGGGATGCGGCTCTGCGCGGGGTAGGTCGGCGTCCAACCGGCGCCGACCACACCGTCGGCGTCGCGGAAGCCCTCGCGTCCCAGGGCCCGGAGGCTGGGGTGGCTGTCGACCGCGTTGAAGTCGCCCACCAGCACCGTGCGCTGCCGCGGGGCCAGTCGCCGGATCCGCTCCTGGTCCGGTGCCCAGACGTCCTCGCCGCGCCTGGGCCGCGTCGGGTGGCAGGCCACGACGGTGACCCGACCCAGCTGCGGGACGTCCAGGTCCACCACCCAGTCGTCGCCGGCGCTCGCGTCGAGCGGACGCGAGGCGAGGACGGGGAACCGCGAGTAGACCCGGCTACCCGTCGAACCGTAGCGCGGCAGCGTCCCGCCTCCCTGGTACGGGAACCGACCGTCCACCCCGTCGGCCTCCAACGCCGATGCAGCCCGGGTGGTGAGCTCGGTCAGCACGAGGACGTCAGCGGCCTGGGCGTTGGCCAGCAGGCTCGTCGGGTCCGCCGTGCCGAGGAGCATGTTCTGCCCCAGGACCACCACCGAGCCGGGACCGGCAGCGCGATCACCGTCGGTGACGAAGTTGGGGACGATCCAGGACAGGTGCACCCCGGTGAGGCCGACGGTCACGGCGAGCAGCACCAGACGGGCGGCGCGAGGCCGGAGTAGCGAGGCGGCCCCCAGGCCGAGGAGACCGACCCCGTACGGGAGCACGCCGAGGTCGCTGAAGGAGGTGACCATCACCCAGGTGTCGGGCGCCACGCCCGGCAGGCCCGGGAGCGAGCGGGCGAGGGTCGTTGCCGCTCCCGCCGCGAGGCCGAGGACGCCGACGACCGTGGCCGCACGGGCGGTCGTGGAACCTCGGCGCCCCGGCCGGGCGCTCACCGGGCCTCGGCGAGGGTGGTCAGCAGGCCGAGGTGGTCGGTGCCCTCGACTCGCACGGTACGAATCGAGGTCGCGGTCAGCTGGTCGTCGAGCAGCACGTGGTCGATCGGTAGCAGGGGCGGGAACGGCCGGTTGGCGGGATACGTGGGCAGCCAACCGGCACCGATGATGTCGGTCGCGCTCTGCATCCCCAGCCGGCGCAGGTCCAGCATCGGACCGTGGTCGTCGACGGCGTTGAAGTCCCCGGCCATCACCAGGGGCTGGCCCAGGTCGGCCGCCGCGACCTGCGCCAGGGCCGCGTGCTCGCTGGCCCACAGACCGCGGCCGCAGTAGGGGTTGCACGGGTGGACCGCAATCAGCCGGACTGCACCCGTGGACGGGGTCTGCACGGTGGTCACCCACTGCTGGAACGACGTCGAGCCCAGCAGTGCACTGTCGCTGAGTGGGAACCGGGAGTAAATGACGGTGTCGCTCTGCACGCTGTCGGCGCCTCCGGCCGCGTACGGGAAGCGGTCCAGCCAGCGGCGTTCGGCGAGCCCGGCCAGGGCACCCGGTGTGGCCTCGAGCAGCACCACGACGTCGGCGGAGCTGGCCTGGGCGAGCAGCTGGTCCGGGTCGGCGTTCCCCTTGTACATGTTGAGGCTGAGCAGGGTGAAGCTCGGCGGACCCGCCGACCGCCCGTCCGGCACGAAGAAGGGGACCATCCACGCCGCGTGGAGACCGAGACCCGTCACCGAGAGAAGCAGCAGCGCAGCCACGCCCCGACGGCGGCCCCGCCAGGGGAGGGCGAGCGCGAAGGCAACCGCGGCGAGGGCGTAGCCGACCAGGGCGTAGGGGATGAAGGCGGCGAGCAACGCGGTCGCGTCGTCGCGCGGCGGAGCGAGCCTCAGCACCGTGCCGGTCAACGAAGGCAGCAGCGCTGCGGTCCCGAAGGCCAGCACCAGCAGGCGGATCCGGCTCCGGAGGGACCTCCGGATGGCGTGCGCTTCCCGTACCGGGGCGCCGGCGGACATCAGTGCCCCCGCCGGGGCGCCGCAGGGTTGCGCCGTTCGAGCCGCAGCTCCGGGGGATGCGGCTCGAACTCGCTCGTCTGCCGGTTCGTCGTCTCCGTCCAACCCAGGGTGGCGTAGAAGGCGCGAGCGCCCGCGTTGCCGACCAGGACCCACAGGTAGGCCCGCGGTGCGCCGCTGTCGAAGATCTCCTGGGTCGCGAACTCGGCCAGCGCGCTGCCGTAGCCGCGGCGGGTGTGGTCGGGCAGCACGCCGACGTGGCGGATGCTGTCGTCGTCGAAGGCCACGTAGCCCACTGGGTCGTCGCCGTGCTCGAGCAGCAGGATCCGGACTCGTGGGTCGCGCAGCAGCCGGCGCCAGCGGCGCGTCACCGCCGTGACGGGGTAGGGGTGGTCCTCCGGGGGGAAGATGTGGCCGAGGGCCTCTTCGCTCGCGGCCCGCTCGAGCCGGGTGAGCAGCCGGCTCTCCTCCGGCCGGGCGCGTCGGATCCTCAGCCCGGTCTCCTCGTCCTCCAGCGCCGGGTCGTGCTCCTCGAGCAGATCGAGCAGCTCGCCGGTGACGCGGTCCGCCCGGGTCAGCCGGCCCCGACGGGCGGCGAAGTTGGACTTCTGCACGCACCACGCCTCCGCTGTCGCCTCCGTGGAGGCGACCACGAGCCCGTTCTCCCCGGGCGCGATCACCCGCACCTCGTCCCAGGCGAAGCGGCGGGTGGAGAAGGGGTTGACCACGGTCACGCCGTCCCGGTCAGCGCGCAGCCGGGGATGGAGGCCGAACCGCCAGGCGTAGAGGACGCAGAGCAAGCTCAGGGTGCCCAGCAGGGCCGGCACCAGCCAGCCGCCATCGGCGGTCCAGGCCAGGTAGGCGAGCGCGGGGACCGCGGTCGCCGCCGCGACGACGAACACGACCACGACCGCGAGCGTGCCGGGGGCCGCACGCCACACGCGTCGGTCGTCCAGGCCCATGCGTCACTTCCTCCGCCCAGGTGTCAAGCTTGGGGGCGACGCCCACCTCGGTCGTTCTGGCAGCCGCGTCGAACCTGGCTCGGCAGCCGGGCAGCTCTAGGCTGTGCGGGTGGCGGGCATCGCGGTGGTGACCGACTCTACGTCCTCGCTCGCCCCTGTCCTGGCCGCGGCGGCCGGTGTCCGCGTGATACCGCTCCAGGTCGTTCTCGACGGCGTCAGCCGGTCCGAGGCCGACGTCGGCCCGGGTGAGGTGGCCGCGGCGCTTCGAGCCCGACGTCAGGTGAGCACCTCCCGGCCCTCGGTGGAGGCGTTCCGGGCGGTGTACGCCGACCTGGCCGCGGCGGGTTGCCGAGGGGTCGTCTCGGCTCACCTCAGCGGCCGGATCTCGGGTACGGTCGCCGCGGCCGAGCGGGCGGCGGCCGAGGCCGGGGTGCCTGTCCTCGTGGTGGACACCCGCGTGATCGCCCTGGCGGTCGGGTTCGCGGTCCTCGCCGGGGCCGCGGCAGCCGAGCAGGGAGCCGACCTCGACGAGGTCGCCGCAACCATCGGCCGGCGGGCGGCCGCCACCTCGACCTGGTTCGCGGTCGAGGACCTGGAGCACCTACGCCGGGGCGGTCGGATCGGTGCGGCTACGGCTGCTCTGGGCTCCGCCCTTGCCGTCAAGCCGTTGCTGACCGTGCGCGAGGGCCGGATCCGGTCGCTGGAGCGGGTCCGGACGGCGTCGCGCGCCCTCGACCGGCTCGAGGAGCTCGCCGTGGCCGCGGTGGCAGCCGCCCGGGCCCGGGGGGAGGCCGTCGAGGTGGCGGTACACCACCTGGATGACGAGCCGGCCGGCCGGCGGCTGGCCGAGCGGCTGGAGGCTCGCGCCTCGCTGACGCAGCCGGCGGTGGTGGCCGAGGTCAGCGCTGTCCTGGGGGTGCACGTCGGGCCGGGTACGGCGGGCGTGGTCGTGGCCCCGGTCGTCTGAGGCAGCCTGGGTTCTCGCTCGTGCCGGGTTGTCCCCAGGCGTCGGCGTGCACCGGCTCTGTCCACAGGGCTGGTCGTCCTCGGCATGTCGACCGGTCCGCTCCTTAACGTCTCGGTGTGCCCAGACGAGCAGATGCCGACCCCCTGCTGCTGCAGGCCGTGAGCGAACGGCTGGCCCGGCTGCTGGCCGAGACCCCGCCGAGGCGGTCTGCGGACGAGCCGGAGACCCCGGAGTCGGTCCCTGATACCAGCGTGCGTCAGACCGCAACGACCGCACCGGCCTGGGCGGACACCGAGCTCCTCGAGGTCGACGACGTCCCGCCGCCCCGACGCTTCGGCCGTCGGCACCTCGCGGTGGTCTGCGTCCTGCTGGTCGTGGGCCTGCTCTGGGCCGGCTGGTCGCTGCTCCGGGCCCGGCCGGTGGCGCTGGCCTCCCCGATAAGCGTCTCGGCGTCGGCCCGACCGTCCGGCTCGTCCGGGCCACTGGCTCCCGCAACACCCGTCCGGACCGGCTCGGCCAGTGCCGCGACTGCGACACCCGCCTCGCCCACGACAGTCGGCGTGGTCGTGCACGTGCTGGGTGAGGTACGCCGACCGGGGCTGGTGAGGCTGCCCGAGCGCGCACGGGTGCAGGACGCCGTCGACGCTGCGGGCGGCTTCACGCGGGATGCCGACCCCGGAGGCCTCAACCTGGCGCAGCTGCTGCAGGACGGCCAGCAGGTCGTGATCGGAACCTCAGCCCGGCCGACCGGGGAGGTCCGCGGCAGCGCAGCGGCGGCCGGCGGAAGCGGCGCAGGAACGGGACCGGCCGGGACGGGCTCGGGCGGCGCAGCGCCGCTGGTCGACCTGAACAGCGCGACCGAGGCGCAGCTGGAAGAGCTGCCCGGCGTCGGCCCGGTGACCGCCGGCAAGATCGCGGCCTGGCGGACCGAGCACGGTCGCTTCAGCCGGATCGAGGAGCTCCAGGAGGTCGACGGCATCGGGCCGAAGACCTACGCCGAGATCGCGCCGCACGTCCGTGTCTGAGCCGCCGCCGTCGGCGACCAGACACGCCGGGCAGGATCTGCGCGTGGTGCCACTCGCGCTCGGCGGCTGGACCGCGTGCTGGGTGGGCACCGCCGGTCGTGGCTGGCTGGTGATGGCGGCTGTCGTCGTGGCGACCGTCGTTGCCGCGGTCGTCGCGATCGCGACGTCGCGACGGCGGCACCGCCGAACCGGCCCCGCCCGCGCACCGGGCCGGGCCTGGGTGCTCGCCACCGCCGTGACGGTGGCGGTGTGCGCCGTCCTCGGCGCGCTCCAGGTGCACCGGCTGGCGTCCGGCCCGGTGGCTGACCTCGCCGGCGTCCGGGCCTGGGTGGGCGTGCAGGCGGTGGTCCGCAGCGACGCGCACAGCCATCCGGCTCGGGGCGCGCTGCCGTCGCTGGTCACCGTGCGGGTCGAGGTGCGCCAGATCAGCGGCCGGGGCAGCGCCTGGCGAGTCCGGGCGCCGGTGCTGCTGCTGGTCAGCGGACCGGCAGGGATGTCCTGGGCCGGCCTGCCCGTCGGGACGACCGTCTCGCTGACCGGCCGGCTCGCCCCCGGCGAGCGGGGCGACGACGTGGCTGCCACGCTGCAGGTCCGGGGCCCGCCCGCGGTGCTCGCGGCGCCCGGACCCGGGCTCCGCCTGGTTGAACAGGTGCGGCAGGGGCTGCGGACCTCCGTCCAGCACCGCCGCCCGGACCCACGGGCGCTGGTGCCGGCGCTGGTGCTGGGGGACACGTCGGCGCTCACGCCAGAGCTTCAGGCTGACTTTCGCACGACCGGGTTGAGCCATCTCACGGCCGTCTCCGGGGCCAACCTGACGCTGCTGCTGGCCTTCCTGCTCCTTGCGGCCCGGTGGCTGGGCGTCCGTGGCTGGGCGCTGCGTGGGGTCGGGCTGGCCGGCGTGGTGATGTTCGTCGCCCTGTGCCGCACCGAGCCGAGCGTGCTGCGGGCCGCAGCCATGGGGCTGGTCGCTCTCGCGGCTCTGGGGTCCGGCTCCCGACGGGCCGGTGTCCGCAACCTCGCCGTCGCGATGGTCCTGCTGCTGCTCCTCGACCCCTTCCTGGCCCGTTCCTGGGGCTTCGCCCTGTCGGTGCTGGCGAGTGCCGGCATCATCTGGTGGGCCCGACCTTGGGCTGCGGTCCTCGGCCGGTGGGCGCCGCGGGTGGTGGCCGAGCCGCTGACTCTGGCACTGGCTGCCCACCTCGCGACCCTGCCGGCGGTGGCGGCCCTGTCCGGCACGGTCAGCACCTCGGGACTGCTCGCCAACGCCCTGGCCGGCCCTTTCGTCGGCCCGGCCACGGTCCTGGGCTTCGCGGCGGCCGGCACCTCGCTGGTCAGCGGCCATCTCGCCGCGGTGCTGGCCTTCGGCGCGGCCTGGTCGGCCCAGGTCATCATCTGGGTGGCGCGGCTAGGCGCCGCGCTGCCGGGCGGCTCCCAGGCCTGGCCGACGACGCCGGTGGCGCTGGTCCTGCTGGTCACGAGCTGTCTGGTCGCGGCGCTGATCGTGCCCTGGGTGCTGGTTCGGCGCTGGCTGTCGGTGCTCCTCGCCGTAGTGATGACGGCTGCGCTGGCCCGGGCGCCGGCGCAGCCGGGCTGGCCGCCGCCGGGCTGGCGATTCGTCGTCTGCGACGTCGGGCAGGGCGACGGGTTGGTGCTGCGGGCCGGTGCACATCAGGCCGTGGTGGTCGACAGCGGACCGGACCCGCAGGCGATGGGCCGCTGCCTCGACGGGCTCGGGGTCCAAGAGGTGACGCTGCTCGTGCTCAGCCACTTCCACGCCGACCACGCCGACGGACTGGCCGGGGTCTTCGCCGGCCGTAGGGTCAGCCGGCTCTGGGTGAGCCCGCTGGCCTCACCGAGCGGTGAGGCGGCGTCGGTACGCGAGCTGGCCACTCAGCGCGGTGCCCTGGTGGAGGTGCCGGAGGTCGACACCGCCGCGACGGTGGGTGCGGTGACCCTCCGGGTGCTGGGCCCTCTGGCTCCGCAGGGCTCCGACGACGACCAGTCGGCCACCGAGAACGACGCCAGCCTGGTACTGGTGGCTGACGTCGACGGGCTGCGGGTCCTGCTCACCGGCGACGTCGAGCCGCCCGGTCAACGCGCCCTGCTCAGTCGCGGCACCGATCTGCGGGCCCAGGTGCTCAAGGTCCCGCACCACGGCTCGGCGCGGCAGGAGCCGGCGTTCTTCGCGGCCAGCGGCGCCTCGGTGGCCATCGCGAGCGCCGGCGTCGACAACGACTACGGGCACCCGGCCCCGCGTACGGTCGCCCTCGCCGAGTCGTTGGGGATGACCGTGCTGCGGACCGACCAGAACGGCTCGGTCGCTGTCACCTGGCGGGGCGGTCAGCTGGGCGCGGTGACCCAGCGACGGCCGTAGTGGTGCTGGACCTCAGCGGGTCGTGGTGAGGCCGGTCAGCGGGTTCAGACGCACTGCGCGATCACCGCAGAGTGCCACCACCTGCTGCAGCCGAGGCCGCCCGCTGGTACGACCACGAGCGGGGTCGTCGCCGGCTGGGACACCGGCGAAGCGGACACGCAGCGACTCTTGTCCGGCGCAGGAGAACTCCCAGAGGACCTCGGCGTCGGAGATGCGCACCGCTGCGAGTCGGTCGTTGCGGGTGTCCAGGTGAGTCGTTCCGGCCACCACCAGCACGTCGTCGTACTGGGCGCTGACCACGCGTCCGGTGATCCGGCGGCCGTTTGTGCCGTGCGCGTTGACCGGTGCCACCGAGAACCCCAGCTGTCGAGTGGCCAGCTGGCGGTAGCCCTCGAACGTGGTGACGGAGCGGCAGCCCAGCCCGGTGACGACCAGGGTTCGCGCCGGGACGGTTCCGGTGGCCGCACCGGCGGGTCGGCCGATCTCGGCGCTGGCGCAGGCGAAGGTGATCGCCCGGGCGGGGCTGTCCAGCCGGATCTGGTCGGCGCGGTGCTGGGCGGCGCCGGCCGCGGCCCCGCCCAGTCCAGAGGTCAACGTCACGGCCACCACCACGGCCGCGATCCGTACCAGCATGCTCACGTCGCGTCGTGGCGGCCAGCACTGGTACACCGCCCACACCACCACCCCGACGCCGAGCCCGCTGAGGTAGAGCAGCACGGTGGTGCCGTTGGTGAGGGCGCTCAGCCGCAGCGCGACGCTGTTGCCCTCCAGCGACGCCGCAGCCTCGCGCAGGCTCCGGCCGAAGAGGGCGCGGCCGACCGCGAGCGGCACGGGTCCGAGGACCGCGTACCCGGCGAGCAGGGGGATGCCGTTGCGCCAGCTCCGCGGCCGCGTCCGGCCGAGGTCGATCAGCAGGCTGAAGACCGACGCGTACGCTGCGGCGCCCACCCAGACCACCAGGAGCAGGATGGCGAACGCCGAGGACCTGGCCTGGCCACTGGCCGCGATCGCCAGCAGCAGCACCACGGCCACCACGGTGCCGGAAGCGGCCGGCAGCAGGACGGCGCTCTGGCCGAGCCGCCGGGGATGCCGGGCGAGCAGCAGCAGCGCCACGGCGGCGATGGTCAACAGCTCGCCCGCGATGCCGAGGTGCGCTGTCTGGGCGGGCACCTGGCCGGCGCCGCCGCTGGTGGTGGCCTCGGCGACCAGCGGCGACAGCTGGGTGAGCCACCAGTCGTGCGCGGGAACCGCGCTGGTCTCGGGAATCCAGTAGGTCACCAGGAAGATCAGGTGCACCCCGAGGCAGATCACGGCAGGCAGGGTGGCTGCCGTACGGACGCGCAACAGCAGCCGCTGCTCGTCGTCGGCTCGAGCAGGGACCCCGACACCGCCCAGCGTGGGAGCAGCCATCGTCGGGTTGGCGTAGACCGCGCTCACGCCGAGCCCGTCGACGATGGCGTGGGGGGTGGCGGCGAGGCTGGCACGGGTGGCGCAGGCAGGGGAGCAGCGCCTGCGGGTACCGGGAGCGGCACGGTGGCCTCGTCCTCCCCGGTCCAGCGCACCCGCTGCACGCGCAGCCGTTGGCAGCGCAAGGTGCCGGAGCCGAACCGCGTTGGCAGCCACCGGTCCTGCAGCACGACGGCGAGGGTGAGCCGCTGCAGATCGGCGAGGCGGTTCATGCGCACGGCCCCGCGAACCGCCGCGGTGACCTCACGGTGCACGGCCTCGAGCACCTGCTCCTCGAGGTCGTCGGGATGGGTACCCACGAGCTCCAGCAAGGCGGTGTTCCCGTCACTGTCGTCGAGCTGCAGCGTCAGCCGGAGCACGGCCCGCTCCACCGGATGACCGTCGAAGGTGACGAGGTTGGTCACGGTGACGTCGACGTCGAGCGGAGCCGTGCTGATCGCGCGGGCGACCACAGCCGGTGCGCCGGGAGCCAGCAGGGGAGGGACGAGCAGGTCGCCGGGATGCCGGAGCTGTGGCTCAGCGCCTGCTGCGACCACCACGGCCACCGTGTCGGGACGAACCACCAGCAGCCGGGTGACCACCTCGGGCTCCCCGACCAGCCGGGTCTCGCGTCGGGCGTCGCCGGTGGGCGCTACCGGGGCCACGGAGCGCGCCGCAACCAAGCGCTGCACCCAGGCCTCGAGCGTGCTGACCACCCAGCCCCCTCCGTCGTCACCCGGAGGCCATTGTCGCGTCAGCGGTGGCGACTCCCTGGACGCAACGCCGGGTCGACCCCTCGGGCTCCGGCAACCGTAGGGAACTGTCGGCCCCTGCTGCCATGCTGGTGCCGTGGCCTCACGTACCTCCCCGTTCGGTCGGGTGACCCTGGTCAGCGGTCCCGAGAGCCTGCTGGCCGACCGGGCCGTCGCGACGCTGCTGGAGCAGATCCGGGAGGAGTCGCCGGAGGCGGAGATCAGCCGGACCGAGGCCGACCGGCTCGATGCCGGCCGGTTCGCCGAGATGACGGGCGCCTCCTTGTTCGCGGTCCGCCGCGCCGCAGTGGTCAGCGACTTGGCCGCGCTGCCCGCCGAGCTCGTCGACGACGTCCTCGCCCTCGCCCGGTCGCCGTTGGACGACCTCGCTCTGGTCCTGGTGCACGGCGGTGGGCAGAAGGGTAAGGGCCTGCTCGACAAGCTGAAGGCGGCCAAGATCACGGTGGTGGAGGCCGCCGCTGTGAAGGCGTGGGAGCTGCCGCAGTTCGTCGCCGCCGAGGCCCGGCGAGTGGGCGCCGGTATCGACACCGGGGCCGCCCAGACTTTGGTCGACGCCGTAGGGCACGACCTGCGAGGTCTGGCGGCGGCGGTCAGCCAGCTCGTCTCCGACTCCGAGGGCGGGCCGATCAACGAGACCCAGGTGCGGCGCTACTTCGGCGGTCGGTCGGAGGTCACGAGCTTCGCCGTGGCCGACGCAGCCCTCGCCGGCCGGACGGGGGCGGCGATGGAGCAGCTGCGCTGGGCGCTCTCGACCGGAGTGGCGCCGGTGCTGGTGACCAGCGCCCTCGCCTCTGGGCTGCGCGGGCTGGGCAAGCTCGTGACCGCGCCGCCCGGGCTGCGAGAGGCTGATCTGGCCCGCGAGGTCGGGGTGCCTCCGTGGAAGCTCAGGAGCATGCGCAGCCAGGCCCGGGGTTGGGACCAGGGGGGTCTGGCCACGGCCGTGAAGGCCGTCGCGGTCGCCGACGCCGAGGTCAAGGGAGCGGCCGACGACGCCGGTTTCGCGCTCGAACGTGCCGTGCTCGTGGTCGCGCGAGCCCACCGGGGCTAGGAGGCGTCCTGCGCCAGTGCCGCCGCTCAGGGCCCAGGAAAACGCACGACGTCCCGCTCACACGAGGTGATCGGGACGTCGTTCGGACTCGACACGGCATGGTGGGGCGCGTCGAGGTCGCGGCCGCGGGGTGCCGGCGTGGGGTGGACGCCGGGCGACCCGCGCCGAGCCTCAGCTCAGCTTCGCGGCCTCGGCGGCGATGGCCGACTTGCGGTTCGCCGCCTGGTTCTTGTGGATGACGCCGGCCGAGGCGGCCTTGTCGAGGTGACGCGTCGCCGCCTGGGCGAGCTCGACGCTCTTCGCGGTGTCGCCGCCGGCCGCGGCCTCACGGAAGCGACGGATCGACGTCTTGAGCGCAGACTTGGTCGCCTTGTTGCGCTGCCGAGCCTTCTCGTTCGTCTTGATCCGCTTGATCTGGGACTTGATGTTCGCCACGGGGCAAGCCTCTGTTGTCTGTGTCGGGTGTTCGCTTGGTCTGGGTGCACCACGGTCCAGCATGCTGGGACTCGCAGGCGCGACCGCTCACACTACCAAAGGGGGCTACGGCCCCCCAAATCAGCCGAGGAGGCGAAGCTGAGCAGTCCCTCCGGGCAGCGCCGGGAAGGGGGTGACGGTCCCACCCGCGCCCCATCGGTGCGCAGGCCTAGCGGATGAAGTTCGCGTCGTCGTACGACAGCTCCGTGCGGGGCGAGACGCGGTCGATGTCGGGGCTGTAGATCCTTGTGCTGAGCGTGTTCTTCTTGGTATCCACCTGGATCAGGCGTACCGGGTTGTGCTTCGGATCGTGGATGGCCTGGAGGAACGAGTAGATCGTGTTCCCGTGGACGCCCCGGTCGGTGCGGTGGTTTGCCGCCCCGGTGTGCCCGGACAGGACCATCTTGATGTTTTCGTGCTGCTTGATCAGGTGGTCGAACAGGTACTGCGGTGAGGTGGAGCCGTAGCCGCCGTTCGTCTTCATGATGTCGCCCGTGGCCGTCAGATAGCTGTGGGTGGCCACGATGACGTTGGCGTCCGGGTGGGCCGCGACGACCTTGTTGGCCCAAGTCACGACCTCGGGCCGCGCCCAGAGCTCGAGGGTGAGCACGAGCCACTGCGATCCGCCGGCCTCGTACGTGGCGTACTCGTTGTCGACTTTCCCCTTCTCGAACTGACCCTCCAGATGCGTGAAGTCTCCCGCGCGGAAGTAGCGGTTGAAGACCGAGGTGTCGCGCACCTGGCGACGAACGACGGGGTCTGCGCACTGCTCGACCAGGGCCGTCGACTTGGCGGGCTTGGCCACCTCCCTGTCGCAGGAGGCTGCCGTGTCGCGGTTGCCGATGGCCAGCGTGTACGGGATGCCTGCCGACTGCAGTGGTTGAAGACCCTTCTGAGCCCGCCGGTACTCGACGTGGGACGGGCTGTCGGCGTCCACCACGTCACCGGTGTGCACGGCGAAGCCGAGATTGAGCCGCTTCTGGTTCTCCACCAACCACACACTGCGATCGCGCAGCCGCGTGTCGTGAGCCCGGGCGACCTCCAGCTGGGTGTCAGGCATCACGGCGATGGTGAAGGCGGAGTCGTCGGTCACGGCTGAGGAGGGTGTGGGTGCCTCGGAGAAGGTGCTGGGGCTCGCGTAGAACTTGACGCCCTCGTCCTTCCAGCCGGCCGTCGCCAGGTGCTTGTCCTCGTCGTCGACCACGAGCCGGTGCTGGCCGCGGAACACGTAACGGTGGACAGGCACCAGGCAGCCCAGGGGCTTGTCCGATAGGTAGAACGCCACACCCTGGTCGACGTAGCCCCGGTCGCGGACCACCTTGGTGATCTCGTCCGGCTCGGCGGACCACAGGAAGTCCCGGTTCTTCTCCCGGTAAAGCCGGTGGACGCCGACGAGGCCGGGGCCGGGAACCGAGGAGGCGAGGAACGAGGGACCGAGCAGCTCCTTGAAGGTGTAGCCCTGCTTGGTGAGGTCTGCTGCCTCGACCGAGGAGGTGGTCAGGAAAGCGGACTGGTCCGTCGGGTCGACACTGCCGTACACCGAGCTCGTGAGGCTCTGGCAGGCCGGCGCTGCGGCGTCGAGGGAGGGCGCGCACGCAGCGGTGCCCGTAAGTCCCACTGAAGCCGCGACCATCAAGATCCATGCGCGTCGTCGTGCGGTGAACAAACTGTTTCCCCTCGCCTCGCCGCTGCGCCCGTGACTGTAGGAGGAGCGGCTGTGATTTCTCTCGTTCGATCGAGCAGACCGTCATCCGGGGGATGCGTTCACGGCTCCGTGACGCTGACAGTCCTGGTGGACGGGTCTGACGTACCCACCCGACTCAGACGTCGAAACATGTTCAGAACCAGCTCGAGAAACGGGTCGTGCTGCCGCTCGATGACGTCTGTCCGCGGCGCACCGCGTCGAAGAAGCATAGCCCATCTCTGGTTGAGGGTCCCCTGGCAAGGAAGTGCGGGGGTCTTGCGGCACCCCGATCGGGGACCTCGGCGGGTGTCTGGCTCACGCTCCTCCTGCGACACCCGAGCACGTCATGCGTGGCGACGGGCAGGGGCCTGTTCATCGGAGATGGGATGATGGGCGTCGGGCCCGCCGCCGCGGCCCGCCCACCCTGCACCGCCGACCGGAAGACCACGTGACTCAGCCTGCCCCGAGCCCCGGGCGTACCGACCCGGCGATGATCCGTAACTTCTGCATCATCGCTCACATCGACCACGGCAAATCGACCCTTGCCGACCGGATGCTGCAGCTCACCGGGGTCGTGGACGCCAGGACGATGCGCGCGCAGTACCTCGACAAGATGGACATCGAGCGTGAGCGTGGGATCACCATCAAGTCCCAGGCGGTCAGGATGCCGTGGACGGTGTCGGCGGCTGGGGGAGGCGCCGCCGACGCATCGCCCCACGTGCTGAACATGATCGACACCCCTGGACACGTCGACTTCACCTACGAGGTGTCGCGCTCGCTGGCCGCGTGCGAGGGGGCGGTGCTGCTCGTCGACGCCGCCCAGGGCATCGAGGCGCAGACGCTGGCGAACCTCTACCTGGCCCTGGACGCGGACCTGCACATCATCCCGGTGCTCAACAAGATCGACCTGCCCAGTGCCCAGCCCGATAAGTACGCCGCTGAGCTCGCCGGCATCATCGGCTGCGACCCGAGCGAGGTCCTGCGCGTCTCGGCCAAGACGGGCGCGGGCGTCGAGGCGTTGTTGGACGAGATCGTCCGTCAGATCCCCGCTCCGGTGGGCGACCCGGACGCCCCGGCCCGCGCGCTCATCTTCGACTCCGTCTACGACACCTACCGCGGCGTCGTCACCTACGTGCGGGTGATCGACGGTGAGCTCAGCCACCGCGAGCGGGTGCTGATGATGTCGACCAAGTCCGCTCACGAGGCGATCGAGGTCGGGGTGGTCTCCCCGGACCCGGTGAAGTCTCCTTCGCTCGGGGTCGGAGAGGTCGGCTACCTGATCACCGGGGTCAAGGACGTCCGTCAGTCACGCGTCGGCGACACCGTCACCTCGGTCGCCCGTCCCGCGACCAAGGACCTCGGCGGCTACCGCCAACCCAACCCGATGGTCTTCGCCGGGCTGTACCCGATCGACGGCGCCGACTACCCCGAGCTCCGCGAGGCGCTGGACAAGCTGCAGCTGAACGACGCCGCGCTGGTCTATGAGCCGGAGACCTCGGGCGCGCTCGGCTTCGGCTTCCGGATCGGCTTCCTCGGCCTGCTGCACATGGAGATCGTCCGAGAGCGGCTGGAGCGTGAGTTCAACCTCGACCTGATCTCCACCGCGCCCAGCGTCGTCTACCGCGTCAAGCTGGAGAACGGCACCGAGCTGACGGTCACCAACCCCTCGGAGTACCCGACGGACGGCAAGATCGCCGAGGTGTACGAGCCGGTGGTCAAGGCCACGATCCTGACCCCGACGGACTACATCGGGACCATTCTCGAGCTCTGCCAGACCCGGCGTGGCGTCCAGCACGGGATGGAGTACCTCTCTGCCGACCGGGTGGAGATCCGCTACACCCTGCCCCTGGCGGAGATCGTCTTCGACTTCTTCGACGCGCTCAAGTCCAGGACCAAGGGCTACGCCAGCCTGGACTACGAGCCCTCGGGTGAGGAGGCCTCAGAGCTGGTCAAGGTCGACATCTTGCTCCACGGTGAGCCGGTGGACGCGTTCTCTGCGATCGTGCACAAGGACAAGGCCTACGCGTACGGCGTGCTGATGGCCGGCAAGCTCAAGGACCTGATCCCGCGACAGCAGTTCGAGGTGCCGATCCAGGCCGCCATCGGCGCTCGGGTGATCGCCCGCGAGACCGTCCGGGCCATCCGCAAGGACGTCCTCGCCAAGTGCTACGGCGGTGACATCACCCGTAAGCGCAAGCTGTTGGAGAAGCAGAAGGAGGGCAAGAAGCGGATGAAGATGGTGGGCCGCGTCGAGGTCCCTCAGGAGGCGTTCGTGGCTGCGCTCTCGACCACCGAGCCGGGCAAGGCCGACAAGTAGCTTCCGGCGGCCGGCACCTGGTGCGGGGCGCGAGAGCGGTGAACGCTCAGTCGATCCCGGAGCGCTCGACGCCCTGGACGAGGTAGCGCTGCAGGAAGAGGAAGACGAGCAGCACCGGCAGGATGGCGACGGCGGCGCCCACGAAGAGCTGAGGCATGTCGATCCGCTGGCTCGACATGAACTGGCTGAGGGCGACCTGCACGGTACGGAAGTCGCGGTCCTGACCGATCAGCAGCGGCCACAGGAAGGCGTTCCAGGAGCCGATGAACGTGATGGTGCCGACCGCGGCACAGATGCCGTAGGTATTGGGCATCACCACCCGCCAGAAGGTCCGCCAGTACCCGGCGCCGTCGATGTAGGCGGCCTCCTCGAGCTCGCGCGGGAAGCCGAGGAAGTACTGCCGGAACAAGAAGGTGGCGAAGGCCGAGAACAGCACGGGGATGATCAGGCCCCGCAGGGTGGAGATCCAGCCCAGCGTCGAGACCAGGACGAAGCTGGGAATGAACGTGACGGCGGCGGGCACCATCAAGGTGAGCACGGTCGCGCCGAGGATCAGCCGGCTCAGCCGGTGGTCGATCCGCGCCAGGCCGTAGCCGGCCAGGGCGGAGATGAGAACCGTGGCCGCGGTCTGGACCAGGGAGACCACGGCGGAGTTGAGCATGCTGCGGGCCATGCGGATGCTGTCGTTCGCGAACAGCTCGTGCAGGTTGTCCCCGTTCAGCCGGTCGGGCCACCACCGCCAGTGCGCCGCCGCCATCAGCCGCTCGCTGGAGAAGCCGTTGCGCAGCAGCACGTAGAAGGGCAGCAGGAACAACGCGGCGAGCAGCGACAGCACCGCGTAGCGAGCGGCAGCGCCGGCCCGGCTGCCCCTCATCGGACGCCGCCCCTCACGCGCGGTCCTCGGCGCCGCCGACGCGGAACACCCGGAGCTGGACCACACCGATCACGACCACCACGAGGGTCAGGATGATCGTGCCCGCGCTGCCCAGGCCGAGGTCCTGGCTGCCGCCGCCGAGGGCGATCAGGTAGAGGTAGACCAGCGGCGGCCTCGCGAACGGCGGGTAGCCGCCGACGGAGATCAAGGTGTTGTAGAACTCGTCGAACGCCTGGAACGCCGAGATCAGCAGCAGCAGCACCACTGCGACCGACGTCGAGCGCAGCTGGGGCAGGGTGATCCAGCGGAAGGTGCGCCAGCCGGTCGCCCCGTCGATCGCGGCCGCCTCGTAGGTGTCCCGGGGGATCCGCTGCAGCCCCGCCAGGAACAAGATCATGTAGAAGCCCACCTGCAGCCAGAGCCGCAGCGTGACCAGCACGAACCAGTACCAGTAGTTGCTGCCGCCCAGCCAGTTGACGTTGTCCAGCCCCAAGGAGCGCAGCAGGCTGTTGGCCAGGCCGAACCGGGCGCCGTTGAAGAACGAGAGCCGCCAGATCATCGCCGCGATCACGTAGGAGCAGGCGGTGGGCAGGAAGAACGCCGAGCGGAAGAACGCCTGGGCGACCCGGGCCCGGTTGACCAGCAGCGCCAGGGCCAGCGAGCAGGCGAAGGTGACCGGGACGATGAAGGCGGCGAAGACGGCGAAGGTGCCCATGCTGGAGACGAACGCCGAGTCCTGCAGCAGGTAGACGTAGTTGCCGAGGCCGACGAACTTCGTCGGGGTGACCGTGTTGCGGGCGTCGAAGAACGAGAGGTAGACGCTCCACAGGATCGGGATGTAGACGAAGACCAGCAACCCGACCGCAAAAGGTCCGACGAAGACCCAGAACCAACGGTTGCGGTCGCGCTGGATCGTGCTGGTGGTCCGGCGGCGGTCCGGTACTGGCCGGACCGCCGTGCTGGTGGCCACTAGTGGCCATCTCCGTTCGCCACTAGCCGTTGACGCGCTTGATCTCCGCCTCGCCCTTGCGGGCGAGCGCAGCGATCTCGGTCTTCGGGTCGGCGTTCTTGCGGACGATGTTGCTGAGGGCAGCGGTGTAGGCCTGGGTGAGGGCAGGCGTCCAGAGCAGGCTCGGGGCGTGGCCGAAGTCGGTGACGAACTTCGCCGCGTCCGCCCCCGCGCCGGTGGCGAGCTTGGTGGCCTGCGGCGCCAGCGACGGCTTGGCCGGGATGTGGGTGCCGTAGGAGTTGGAGAAGTCGACCTGGTCGGCCTCCTGGTCGACCCACAGCCACTTCGCGAAAGCCTTGGCAGCGTCCGGGTTCTTGCCCTTGGCGCTGACGCAGGAGCTGAACGCGCCGAACGGCACGGCCTGGCGCCCCTTCGTCCCCATCGAGGGGAAGGGCAGGACGCCGAAGTCGTCACCGAAGGCCTCCTGGACGTCTGGCAGCACCCAGAGCCCGGTCCACTGCATCGCCGTCTCCTCGTTGATGAACGGTGAGCCGTCGAACCAGTCCTTGGACGCGCTCTGCAGCACCCCGTCGGAGCTGAAGTCGTGCCACTGCGTCAGCGCGTCGTACATCGCCGGGTCGTCGAAGCCGATGCCCGTCTTGCTGTCGTTGATCTGTTCGAAGCCGGAGGCCCAGATGAACTGGTTGCCGAGGACGCCGATCCCGCCGTCGTTGCCGGCGAAGAAGCCGCCGATGTCTTTGGTCTGGACCGCGCGAGCCGCGGTGACCAGGTCGGCGAAGGTCTGCGGCGGCTGCACGCCGGCCTTCTCCAGCAGGGACTTGCGGTAGTACAGCATCTGCATGTCGACGGTCTGCGGAATGGCCCAGATCTTGTCGTCGTAGGTCATCGCGGCCAGCACGGACGGGGCGAACTGGCTCTTGGCGTCGCCCAGGGTGTCGGTGAGGTCGAGCACCTGGCCGGCCTTGATCATGTCGAGTGTCGGCCCGTTCCCGTACTCGAAGACGTCGGGCACGTTCGCCGTCAGCAGGGCGGCGGAGACGAGCTTCTCGTACTCGCCCGGGTTCCACTTCACGCTGACCTTGGCCTGGTCGTACGCCGCGGCATAGCGCTTGACGGCGTCCTCGACGCCCTTCTCGCCGTACTCGTGGTACCACTGGCTGAGTGCGACCGATGAGGTGCCGCTGCCCGAGGCCGACGCCGAGCTGCTGGCCGAGGGCCGGCCGGTGTTGCTACCGCAGGCGGCGAGCCCACCGGCCGTTGCGGCGGCCAGACCACCTGCGAGGGAGAGGAAACGTCGACGAGGAATAGCCATGACGGCACCTTAGTTGTCCCGGCTGACAGCGCCCGCGGGCCCGCCGCGGGTGGCTCGACGCGGGTGCAGTGGTGACGGCGCACGCTGCGTGCCGACGAGCTCAGCTCAGCGAGGAGTATCCGATGCAGGCTCTCCAGTACCACTCCTACGGCGGTCCCGAGGTGCTCGTGATCGGGCAGGCAGCCGAGCCGCACCCCGGCCCGGGCCTGATCCGGGTTCGGGTCCGCGCTGCGAGCGTGAACCCCCTGGAGTGGAAGCTGCGCAGCGGCCTGATGTCTGGCGGGCGGCCGCTCGAGGCGCCCGGCCGCCTCGGTTTCGACGCCTCCGGCGTCGTCGACGAGCTGGGCGAGGGCGTGACCGACGTGGCCCTGGGTGACGACGTCTTCGGTCTGGGCTCGGGTACCGCTGCCGAGCTCGCCGTACTGACCGCGTACGCGAAGAAGCCGGCGGCCATCGACTGGGCGGTCGCCGCTGCCGCCGGCGTGGCCACCGAGGCCGCGATCCGGGTGCTCGACCTGGTGGGCGTGGGTAGCGGCAGCACGGTGCTGGTCGACGGTGGTGCGGGTGGCGTCGGCTCGGTCACCGTGCAGGTGGCCGTGGCGAGGGGGGCCTCCGTGGTCGCGACGGCCGGCGAGGACAACCTCGGCTATCTGACCGAGATCGGCGCCACCGGCATCCGCTACGGCGAGGGGATGGCCGAACGCGCCCGCGCCGCCGCGCCGGGCGGGTTCGACGCGGTCGTCGACGTCGCCGGCAAGACCGACGCCGCCGTGCTGGTCGGGCTGGTCGCCGACCCCGCCCGAGTCGGGAGCCTCGCCAACTTCGGAGCCGCGGACCTGGGGATCCAGGTGACCTCGGGCGGTGGCGACCCGCGGGCGGCCATGGCTGAGGCGGCTCGCCTGCTCGAGCAGAACCGCTTGGTGATCAAGATCCAGACCTTCCCGCTGGCCCGGGCCGCCGAGGCGCACCGGATCAGCGAGGGCGGGCACGTCCGGGGCAAGCTGGTCCTGCTGCCCTGAGGGGCGTGGCTACTAGGCTTCAGGGATGCCGTCAGCCCTGCCCGAAGGTGCCCCTGCACCGGTTGACGGCTCCCTGCCGGCCTCCGCGCTGGCCGGTGTGGGCGAGCGGCCGCTCAGCATCTACCTGCACGTGCCGTTCTGCCGGACGCGCTGCGGCTACTGCGACTTCAACACCTACACCGCGACCGAGCTCGGTGCCGATCCCGGCGCCAGCCAGGCCGGCTACGCCCAGACAGCGCTGGCCGAGCTCGAGCTGGCTGCGCGCGTCCTCGGGCGTCAGGCGCCACCGGTGAGCACCGTCTTCGTCGGCGGCGGGACGCCGACCTTGCTGCCTCCGGACGACCTCGGCGCGATGCTGGCCGGCGTCCGCGACCGCTTCGGGCTCGCGGGGGACGCCGAGGTGACCACCGAGTCCAACCCCGAGTCGATCGACTCGGCCGGACTCGTCCGGCTGCGGGAGCACGGCTTCACCCGGATCTCGTTCGGCATGCAGTCCGCCGTGCCGCACGTACTGGCGACCCTGGACCGGGTGCACTCCCCCGGACGGCCGCAGCAGGCGGTGGCCGAAGCCAGGGACGCCGGCTTCGCGAGCACCAGCCTGGACCTGATCTACGGCACGCCGGGGGAGTCCCTCGCCGACTGGGCCACCTCCCTCGACGCGGCCCTGGCCGCCGAGCCGGACCACGTCAGCGCGTACGCGCTGATCGTGGAGGAGGGCACCCGGCTGGCCGGCCAGGTCCGGCGCGGCGAGGTGGCGATGACCGACGACGACGACCTCGCCGACAAGTACCTGCTCGCCGAGGAGAGGCTGGCCGCCGCCGGGTACCACGCGTACGAGGTGAGCAACTGGGCCCGAGGGCCCGAGCACCGTTGCCGGCACAACCTCGCCTACTGGCGCGGCCACGACTGGTGGGGCGTCGGACCGGGCGCGCACAGCCACGTCGGCGGGGTTCGCTGGTGGAACGTCAAGCACCCGGCCGCGTACGCCGCCCGGCTCAGCAACGGGGCCTCACCCGCGTATGCGCGGGAGCAGCTCGACGAGGCAGACCGGCGGGTCGAACGGGTGCTGCTCGAGCTGCGGCTGGCCGAGGGGCTCGAGCTGGCCGTGCTGACCGCCAACGAACGGCGTCGGGTGCCGGACCTGGTCGCCCGGGGTCTGGCCACCTGCCCTGCCGACCGGCTGGTGCTGACCCTGACCGGCCGGCTGCTCGCCGACGGCGTGGTCCGCGACCTGCTGGACTGACGTTTCACCTGCTCGGGGAAGTCGGGCAGTCCGCGGGTGGTGCCGCTGTGGTTCCACTGGAATGGATCGGCGCTGGTCGTCGGCACGCCGGCCAAGGCGCCCAAGCTGGCGGCGCTGACGGCGAACCCTCAGGTGGCCGTGACGATCGATCGTGACACGTTTCCGTACCACATCCTCTCGGTCAGGGGGACGGCCGTCGTGGAGGAGCTCGACGACGTGGCCCCCGAGTACGTTGCCGCCGCGGTGCGCTACTTCGGGCCCGACCAGGGCAGGTCCTGGGCCGATCAGCTGCGTGGACGGCCCATGGGCAGGATCCGTATCACTCCCCGCTGGGTGAACATCATCGACTTCGAGCGGCGGCTGCCCAGCGCCCTCTCGAGCTAGGACCTGCTGGCGATGAGGCCGGGGGGCCGGGACCTGCCCCGGGGAAACCCGCGCGACCGTCGGGACCGCCGACCCTAGGATGGCGCGGTGACGGCGACGCTGGTGGCGAAGGGTCTGGCCGGCGGCCACGGCCACCGGGTCCTGTTCGAGAACCTCGACCTGACCGTTGCCCCGGGAGACGTGGTCGGCGTCGTGGGCGCGAACGGGGCCGGTAAGACGACCCTGCTGCGACTGCTCTCCGGTGAGGTTGCTCCGATGGCCGGTACGGTCAGCACGGCGCCGACGGACGCGTTCCTCGGCTGGCTGCCCCAGGAGCACGAGCGGCGCCCGGGCGAGACCGTCGCCGGCTACCTGGCCCGGCGTACGGGCGCAGCAGAGGCCACGAGGGTGATGGAGGAGACCGCCGGGGCGCTCGGGTCGGGCACGCCCGGAGCCGACCCCTCGCAACCGAGCACCGCTGCCACCGAAGACGCCTACGCGGTGGCCCTGGACCGTTGGCTGGCCAGCGGCGCAGCCGACCTGGAGGACCGGGTGCCGGCGGTACTGGCCGACCTCGGGCTCGAAGCCTCGCCGGACGCGCTGATGACCAGCCTCTCCGGCGGCCAGGCGGCCCGCGCCGGGCTGGCGGCACTGCTGCTCAGCCGCTTCGACCTGGTGCTGCTGGACGAGCCGACCAACGACCTCGACCTGTCCGGGCTGGAGATGCTCGAGTCCTTCGTCCGCGGCCTGCGCGGCGGCGTGGTGCTGGTCTCCCACGACCGCGAATTCCTGGCGCGCTGCGTCACCCGCGTGGTCGAGCTGGACCTCGCCCAGCACCAGGTGGCGGTGCACGACGGCGGCTACGACGCCTTCCTCGCCGAACGTGTGGTGGCCCGGCGGCACGCGCGGGAGGCGTACGAGGAGTACGCGTCCACCAAGGCCGACCTGGTCGGGCGCGCCCGTACCCAGCGAGAGTGGAGCTCCCAGGGCATGCGCAACGCGATCCGCAAGAGTCCCGACAACGACAAGATCCGGCGCAAGGCGAGCGTCGAGTCCTCGGAGAAGCAGGGCCAGAAGGTCCGGCAGATGGAGTCGCGGATCGCCCGGCTGCCCGAGGTCGAGGAACCGCGCAAGGAGTGGGCGCTGCAGTTCAGCGTCGGCGCCGCGCCGCGGTCCAGCTCGGTGGTCGCCGTCCTGAACGAGGCGGTGGTCCGGCGCGGCGGCTTCACCTTCGGTCCGGCCTCCCTGCAGGTGGACGCCCGGATGAGGATCGGCATCACCGGCCCGAACGGGGCTGGCAAGACCACCCTGATCGAGCTGCTGCTCGGCCGGTTGGACCCCGACTCCGGCACGGCCGGCCTGGGTGCCTCGGTGGCGGTGGGTGAGATCGACCAGGCGCGGACGGGGCTGGCGGAGGACCTGCCCCTCGGCGACGCCGTCGAGGCCGCACTGCCGGCGATGACCCCGGCCGACGTCCGCACCCTGCTGGCGAAGTTCGGGCTGCGCGCCGACCAGGTGGTGAGCCAGGTGGCCCGGCTCTCGCCGGGGGAGCGGACCCGGGCGGCGATGGCGCTGCTGCAGGCCCGCGGGGTCAACCTGCTCGTGCTCGACGAGCCCACCAACCACCTCGACCTGCCCGCGATCGAGCAGCTCGAGTCGGCTCTGGCTTCCTACGAGGGCGCCCTGCTGCTGGTCTCGCACGACCGGCGGCTGCTCGGGAACGTCACCCTGGACCAGCGATGGTCCGTCGAGGCCGGCAGGGTCAGCACCAGCTGATCATGGACGAGCGCCGTCACTCCTCATGATCGACTAGATGATCTTGCGTGACGAAGTCGATCAGCTGCTCCACCGTGGTGAGCAGCGGCCGTTCCAGGTCTGACCAGGAACGGACTCGGCCCAAGATCATCTTCCACGCGGCGGCGATGTCGGCCTGGTCGCGGTGCGGCAGCCGCAGCACGTCGCAGATCCCCGCCTTCCACTCCACGTGGCGCGGGATCTGCGGCCAGGCGTTCAGGCCCACCCGCTCGGGCTTCACCCCGGCCCAGATGTCCACGTACGGGTGGCCGAGCACCAGCACGAACTCGCCGTCGCGGCGCTGGGCGACCTGTTCCGCGATCCTGGTCTCCTTGCTGCCCGGCACGAGGTGGTCGACGAGCACGCCGAGGCGGCGGCCCCGTTCGGGTCCGAACTCCTCCACGATCGCCGGCAGGTCGTCGATGCCCCCCAGGTACTCCACGACGACGCCCTCGTGGCGCAGGTCCTCGCCCCAGATCCGTTCCACCAGCTCGGCGTCGTGCCGGCCCTCCACGTAGATCCGGCTGGGCAGGGCCACCCTCGCCCGTTCGGCCGGGCCGGCCACCGAGCCGGAGGCCGTCCGCTTGGGTGCTCCGCTCGCCACCCGCTTCGGCGGCACCAGGGTGACGGGCCGTCCCTCGTAGGAGAACCCGGCCCCGAGCGGAAAGCTGCGGAGCTTCCCGCGCCGGTCCTCCAGGACGACGATCCCGTTCTCCAGCCGCACCACCGCCCCGACGAAGCCGGTGCTGGCGTCCTCGAGCACCTGGCCACCGCTGACCACCAGCTCGGCACTCACCACCTTGCCCGCCTGGCGCCAGCCGGCGGCCAGCACGTCGCTCGCGTAACGGCCGTGCTCGGTTCGATCCTGGGATGCCACGTCGGAAGCCTAGGGTCGCCGACCCGGACGGACCGGGACCGAACCGCCCGCCCGCCCGCTTTTGCCCGGGCGTGTGAGGCTGGGGACGTGCCCGTGATGCCGATGTTCCCGTTGGGCTCCGTGCTGTTCCCGCACATGCCGCTCACGCTGCGGGTCTTCGAGGAGCGCTACCTGATCATGCTGTCCCAGCTGGTGAAGGCTGACGACAGTCGCTTCGGCGTGGTGCTGATCGAGCGCGGTTTCGAGGTCGGCGGCGGTGAGCAGCGCTTCGACGTGGCCACGGCGGCCGAGGTGGTCCAGCTGGGCGCCTCCGAGGGCATCGTGGGCCTGGTCGCCCAGGGCGGCGAGCGGGTCCGGGTCACCGAGTGGCTGGCCGACGACCCGTACCCCCGAGCTGAGGTGGAGCCGGTGGCGGAGCTGGTCTGGGAGTCGTGGTTGCAACCGAGACGCGAGGAGACCGAGCAGCTGGTCCGCCGCTCGATCGCCCAGGCGAGCGAGTTCTCCGAGCTGGCCTGGCCGGCCGACGTCGAGCTGTCCGAGGACCCGGTGGCGGCGGTCTGGCAGCTCGCGGCCATCGCGCCCCTCACCGCCTACGACCAGGTGGCGCTGCTGCGCTGCACCAGCACCGAGGAGCTGCTCACCAAGCTGGCTGAACTGGTCCGCGACGCCGCCGTGGCCTGGCAGGCGGCCTGGCCCGACGAGGGTCCGCCCGACTGATGGGTCCGGTGGCTGGTCGGTCTAGTGCTGGGGCGCGGGACCGCTCGAGGCCCGGACGACCAGCTCGATCGGCAGCAGGACCTGGCGTGGTGTGACGTCGGGGTCGACCAGCAGCCGGCCCACCGCGCGGCCGCGTTCGCCGATCGGCTGCGCGACCGTGGTCAGGTCATTCTGGCCGGCCTCGGCGATGTCGTCGAAGCCGCAGACCGACACGTCCGTCGGCACGGCGTAGCCGAGCTCGGTGAGGGCGCTCAACGCACCGAGGGCCAGCACGTCACTCAGCCCGACGATCGCCGTCGGCGGCTCGGGCCGGTGCATCAGCCAACGCGCCGCCGCGGCCCCGGACGCGAGGGCGTTGTGCCCGGCCGAGATCACGTCGATCCGGCCGGGCACGCTCTGCCGCAGGCCCCGCAGCCGCGCCGCGTAGTCGACGAAGGTCACCGCGTCAGGGGTCAGCTCCACGACGTCGCCGCCGGCGGGCGCGTTCGTGTCCACGACGACGGCGATGTCGCGGTGGCCGAGGGCGGCGAGGTGCTGCCCCACCAGGACGCCGGCCTGCACGTCGTCGATCGCCACCCAGCTGCCGTCGGGGTCGCTGGCGGTGTCGGTGCTGACCAGCCGGATGCCGCGCGCCTTGGCCACGGCGCCCGCCGGGTGGTCGGTGGGTAGGGACAGGATCGTCAGCGCGTCGATGCTCGCCCGCTGCACCGAGCGCACGTCGGGCTCGTCCTCGCTCAGCGTCAGCGGCATCAGCAGGATGCTCACCCCGTGCTGCTCGACCACCTCGCTCAGCCCGCTCAGGAACTCCACCGCGAACGGGTCGGAGAACGCGTAGGAGAGCCGTTCGGTCAGCAGCACCCCGACTGCTTCGGACCGGCCCACCCGCAGCGCACGTCCCGCCGCGTCCGGCCCGGCGTAGCCCAGCTCCGCGGCGACCGCCAGCACCCGCTCGCGCAGCGCCACCGACAGCTGGTCGGGACGGTTGTAGGCGTTGGAGACCGTGGCGGGCGAGACGCCGAGCGCAGCGGCCAGCGTCTTCACCGTCACCTTGGCCGACTTGTCAGAACGTAGCGGCGCTGGAGCCCTCTGGGAGTCTGACAACTCGGGGTCCGGGCGGGGCATCAGGCGAGGGGCAGCGTCGGTCGGACACCCTTGACGCCGCGGCCGGCGAGCGCGGCGTACCCGGGGCCGACCCCGGGGGCGATGTGCTCCGCGGGGTAGGGCCAGCTCCCGGCCGCGAGGGCCTCGGCCTCGCCCACGCCGTCGTCGACCAGCCGGGTCAGCTCGCCGGAGACCGCGGCCACCCGGCCTCGGGCGTCGAACACGAACTCGCGGTCGACCGGCTCGCCGTGCCCGGGGACGGCACGGGTGGTGGCGGTCATCAGCCCGATCACGCCGTCCAGGGTGGCGGCCCACTCGTGCGGCCGGCTGTCCGGGCCGTACCAGGGCGGCCCCGCCGACTCGAGCAGGTCGCCGACGAAGAGGACGTCGGCGTCCGGCACGACGACGACGAGGTCGCCTTCGGTGTGGCCCGCACCCAGGTGCGCGACCTCCACCCGACGGTCCCCGAGGTCGAACGCTGCCGCGACCGCAAGCCCGCGCGAGGGAGCCTGGAGGTCGGTCGGGCTGAAGCCGAGCCCGGCCGCTGCCGCAGCGGCTGCGGAGCTGTCCAGCCGGGCCGCCACCGACTCGTGGCCCAAGGTGGGGACGTCGGGGAAGGCCGCCAGCCCGAACGCGTGGTCGAAGTGCCAGTGGGTGACCACGACGGCCTGGAGCGGCAGCTCGGTGACCGCGGCCACGGCCTCGCGCAGCTGCCGACCCTGCTCGGGGGACGACCCGGTGTCGATGAGCAGTGCGCCGGTGGTCCCGACGACCAGGCCGAGGTTGACCGTGGCAGGCTCGGCGACAGCGAGGTAGACCCCGGTTGCGACCTCTCGCCAAGGCGAGAGGGACAGCAGCGGTCGGCTCCCGCCGGGCGCTCCGGGTGCCGTGCTCGGCTGCTCCATCCGGCTAGACTGGCACTCTGTCCCCAGGAGTGCCAAGTTTCGGCCGGGACGAGCCCGCTGCGACGATCCTGTGGAGGAGGAGACCGTGGACGAGCGCAAGCTCGAGGTGCTGCGCGCGATCGTGAGCGACTACGTGTCCAGCCAGGAGCCCGTCGGGTCCAAGGCTCTGGTCGAGCGGCACGACCTCGGTGTCTCACCGGCCACGGTCCGTAACGACATGGCCGCGCTGGAGGAGGAGGGCTACATCACCCAGCCCCACACCAGCGCCGGCCGGATCCCGACCGACAAGGGCTACCGCCTCTTCGTCGACCGGCTGGGGTCGGTGAAGCCGCTGTCGGCGGCGGAGCAGAAGGCGATCCAGACCTTCCTGGCCGGAGCGGTCGACCTCGACGACGTGCTGCGACGGACCGTACGGCTGCTCGCTCAGGTCACCCAGCAGGTGGCGATCGTGCAGTACCCCAACCTGAACCACTCCACGGTGCGCCATGTGGAGGTGGTGTCGCTGTCGCCGTCGCGGATGCTGCTGATCCTGATCACGTCCACCGGCCGGATCGAGCAGCGGGCGCTCGAGCTGCCAGCCATCGACGACGAGACGTTGGCCCAGCTGCGCGCGCACCTGATCGCCGCCGCGGTCGGTCATCCTTCCTCGACGGCCGCGACCCGGCTGACCGAGCTGATCGGGCACCTCCCGCCTGTGTTGAGCGCGATCGGCCAGGTGGCCGTGGCCACGCTGCTGGAGATGCTCAGCAGTGAGGCGTCCGCCCGCATGGTGGTGGGGGGGATGCCGAACCTGTCCCGCTTCGGCTCCGAGTTCGAGGCCGGCGTCAAGCCCGTGCTCGCGGCCCTGGAGGAGCAGGTGGTGCTGCTCAAGCTGTTGGGTGAGGCCACCACGGCCGATGCGGTGACCGTGCGCATCGGGCAGGAGAACCCGTACAAGGAACTACAGTCGACCTCGGTGGTCGCCAGCGGCTATGGCAGCCAGGTGGACACCTTCGCCACGCTCGGCGTGGTCGGCCCCACCCGCATGGACTACCCCTCGACCATGGCGTCGGTGCGCGCAGTTGCCCGCTACGTCGGTCGATTCCTCTCCGAAGGATGACCCCCAGACCTATGAGCCGGCCCCCTGAGCCCCTCCGAAGGATGACCCGATGAGCTCCGACTACTACGAGATCCTCGGCGTGTCCCATGACGCCACGCCGGAGCAGATCAAGAAGGCCTATCGCCAGCTGGCGATGAAGCTGCACCCTGACGTCGCGTCCGAACCCGACGCGGCCGACCGGTTCAAGAAGGTCGCCGAGGCCTACGAGGTGCTGCAGGACCCGAAGAAGCGCGACCTCTACGACCGCGGCGGCGACCCGCTCGGCGGCGGGATGGGCGGATTCAACGGCGCCCAGGGCTTCGGTGGCGGGGGCGGGGCCGGCGGCTTCGACTTCACCAACCTGGTCGACGCCATGTTCGGCCAGCAGTCGGCCCGCGGGCCGCGTTCGCGGACCCGTCGCGGTCAGGACGCGCTGGTGCGGCTCTCGCTCGAGCTGGCCGAAGCCGCCTTCGGCACCACCAAGCCGCTCCAGGTCGACACCGCCGTGCTCTGCCCCCGCTGTGGCGGGTCCGGGGCCAACGAGGGCTCCCAGCCCGTCACCTGCGCCACCTGCCACGGCCAGGGCGACGTGACCCATGTGCAGCGCTCGTTCATCGGCGACATCCGCACCACCCAGCCGTGCCCCACCTGCCGGGGCTACGGCACGGTCATCCCCGACCCGTGCGTGGAGTGCGCCGGCGACGGGCGGGTCCGTTCCACCCGCACCATCACGGTCAAGATCCCCGCCGGTGTGAGCACCGGCAACCGGATCCACCTGGCGTCCCACGGCGAGGTCGGCCCGGGCGGCGGGCCGGCCGGTGACCTCTACGTCGAGCTGTCGGTGGCGGAGCACGAGACCTTCCGACGCGAGGGCGATGATCTCGAGGTGGTCGTCCGGATCCCGATGACCGCCGCAGCGCTGGGCACCGAGGTGGCCGTGGCCACCCTGGAGGCCGACGTCGAGGACTCAGATGTGGCCGACCGCAGCGTCCAGGTACGGGTCCCGGCCGGCACGCAGTCCGGTACGCGGGTGGCGCTCGAGGGCCACGGCATCCCGCGGCTGCGCTCCAGCGGCCGCGGCCAGCTGGGCGTCACCCTGCTCGTCCAGACCCCGACGCGGTTGGATGAGGAGCAGCGCGAGCTGCTGCGCCAGCTGGCCGTCCTCCGTGAGGAGACCGGTCCCGAGGGGACGGTACAGCGGCACGGCAAGGGCGTGTTCGGGCGTCTCCGGGACGCCTTCGCCGGTCAGTGAGGTCGGAAGAGTCGTGACCGCTCCGCTCTTCCTGACCGACGAGCTCACCGACCCGCTGCCGGCGCCTGGCGCACTGCTCGAGCTGGGCGGTGACGAGGGTCGGCACGCTGCTGTGGTGCGGCGTATCGGTGCGGGGGAGACCGTGCTGGTCAGTGACGGCAAGGGCCGGGGCGTCCGGGCCACGGTGGTGTCGGCGTCGAAGGCCGGCCTACGGCTCGAAGTCGTCGAGACGCTGACCCCCCCGGCGCCGCCACTCCGACTGGTCGCCGTGCAGGCGCTGGCGAAGGGTGACCGCTCCGAGCTGGCGGTGGAGATGCTCACCGAGGTGGGCGTGGCCGAGATCTGGCCCTGGCAGGCGTCGCGTTCGATCGTGCGCTGGTCGGCGGAACGGGGCGATAAGGCGCTCACCCGTTGGCGGACCACCGCACGGGAGGCGACCAAGCAGTCCCGCCGGCTCCGGGTGCCCGAGGTGCGGCCAGTGCTCAGCACCGCCCAGCTCGTCGCGGCGCTGGCTGACGCCGACCTCGCCCTCGTGCTGCACGAGGACGCGACGACCCCACTGCGCGAGGTCGCGCTGCCGGCCGCCGGCACGGTCGTGCTGGTCGTCGGACCCGAGGGCGGGATCTCAGCCGACGAGCTGGAACGCTTCGCTGTCGCCGGTGCCCGGCCCGTCCTGGTCAGCGACGGCGTGCTGCGCACCTCCACCGCCGGCGTGGTCGCCGCCGCCGGGCTGCTGCTGCGTTAGCCCGCGTGGTCGGCCAGCACCGCGTCGATCACGGCGCGGGACTCGGCTGCCGCTGAGCGGTCGGTCGCGCCGGCCAGGGTGATCAGGGCCTTCCACAACGCCCAGCCCCGTCCCCGGGACCAGGTGCCGGCGTCGACGGCAAGGGCGTGACGGAAGGCATCTCGGGCCGGGGCGTCGAGCAGCGTCCAGGCCACCACCACGTCGCAGGCGGGGTCGCCGACCCCGCTGGTACCGAAGTCGATCACCGCCGCCAACCGGCCGTCGCGCACCAGCAGGTTGCCGGCCGCCACGTCGCCGTGGAACCACACCGGGTCGCCCAGCCACGTCGCGCCGACCGCGTCCTCCCAAACCCGTCGTACGGCAGCGCCGTCCACCTGGGCGGCCAGCGCCGTGATCGCCGTACGGGTCTCCTCGGCGTAGTGGGTCAGCGGTCCACCGCGGTACCAGTTGTGCGGGCCGGGGGCCGGCCCACCGGTCGCATCGAGGCCGCGCAGGGCGACCAGGAAGCGGGCCAGGTCTTCGGCGAAGGTGGTCAGGTCGGCAACGTTCGCCGGCGTCGGCGGCTCGCCGGGGATCCAGCGGTTGACCGACCACTCGTGGGGATAGCCCTCGCCGGGCACGCCGCGTCCCACCGGCGTGGGCACGGGTAGCGGCAGCCGGGGCGCCAGTCGCGGCAGCCACTCCTGCTCCTTCGCCACCTGCAGCGCGTACCAGTCCCCGGCGGGCAGCCGGACGCTCAGCTGCTCCCCGAGCCGGAAGGTGCGGTTGTCGACGCCGCCGATGCTCCGGGCGGAGACCTCGAGCCCGGCCCACTGCGGGAACTGCGCCGCGACCAGCCGTCTGACCAGCGAGGCGTCGATCTCAGGGGTCGGCACGGCCCTGATCCTCCCTGCACGGCAAGCCTCCCAGCCACTGGTTTTGTGTCAGTCGGGCCCGGCAGGATGGAGTCCTCGGTTCGGTGCGCTTGGCGGGAGGGATGGGGATGACCAGCTGGAGCTGCCGGACCTGCGCGGTGGAGCAGCCAGACACCGGCCGGCCGCCGGAGCAGTGTGCGATCTGCAGCGACGAACGGCAGTACGTCCGGCCCGCCGGGCAGTCCTGGACCACGCTGGCCGAGCTGACCGCCGAGGGCCGCCGCGGCAGCCTCGAGGAGGTGGAGCCGGGGCTGACCGGCATCACCGTCGCTCCCAGGGTCGGCATCGGCCAGCGGGCCCTGCTCGTCCAGACGCCGACCGGCAACCTGCTGTGGGACCCGGTGGGCTACGTCGACGACGACCTCGAGGCCCAGGTCAGGGCGGTCGGGGGAGTGGCGGCGATCGCGTCCAGCCACCCGCACATGTTCGGCGCCCAGGTGGCCTGGTCGCACCGCTTCGGCGGAGTGCCCGTCTGGGTGAGCGCCGCCGACCGCGGCTGGGTGCAGCGCGAGGACCCGGTCATCCGCACGTACGAGGAGTCCCTCGAGGTACTGCCCGGTGTCCGGCTGGTGCGGATCGGTGGGCACTTCGCGGGCAGCGCGGTGGCTCACCTGACCGGGACGGACTGCCGCGGCGTGCTGCTGACCGGCGACACCGTGGCCGGTACGCCGGACGAGCACTGGGTGGCCTTCCTGCGCAGCTACCCCAACAACATCCCGCTGTCCGGGCCGGTCGTCGAGGTCGTGGCGCAGCGGCTGCTGGCGCTGGAGTTCGACCGCCTGTACGACAACTTCGGCGGCTGTGTCCGGGCCGACGCCGCCACCTGGTTACGCCGCTCGGCCGAGCGGTACGTCGCCTGGGTCCGCGGCGACTTCGACCACCTGACCGGCACGGTCTGAGCCTGCCTGGACCGCCGGGCCACCTCGTCGTGCCGGCTCCCGGCCGCCCGCGACAGGGCCGGTGGCGTCGCATGGCAGGCTGGCCGTATGAGCGAACAGCCCCAGACCCAGTCCTACGAGCAGGTCCCGGACCAGCTGGACCAGCTCGACCAGGACCAGCTGCAGTCCGACAGCAACCTCGAGGACCGCGGCGTGGCGGACGCCCTCGACGAGGGCTACTCGCCGCCGGAGAAGCCGTCGGTGCTGCTGAAGGAGGGCGCGCACGAGACGCTCGACGAGCGGCTCGCCGAGGAGATCCCCGAGCCCGACCCGTACGCCGAGCCCGAGGCTGAGACCGACAACCTCACCGAGCAGGCCGACTTCATCGCCGACGGCGAGAGCGACTTCGTCGACGACGGCGAGGTCGGCGACGTACGCGCCGGCCGGCTGATCGACCCCAACCAGGGCATCGGCCCCGACGTCGACAACCAGCTGATCGGTGAGGACGCGGGCATCGATGCCGGCGCCGCCAGCGCCGAGGAAGCCGCCGTCCACATCGTCCCCGACGACCAGATCTGACAGCAGCACAGGTCGGGCGCGCCGAAAATCTTGGGTGAGCGGCGGCGGTTCATTAGGATGGTCACAACATCCTTGGCTCCGCCGTCCGCGGAACCGAACCGTCAGCGAGGAAAGTCCTGAGCAGGTCAGACAACTCGGCTCGATCCACCGGCCCGGCCGCCCCCCGTTCCTTGGCTGCGCCACCCTCCGACCAGCCTGCGGTGGAGGACATCCGCCGGGTCACCGTCCCCGTGTCGGTCGAGATGGTCAACATCCTCGGACCGCGGGACGAGTTCCTGCGCATCCTGGAGCGCGATCTCGACGCGGCCATCCACGTCCGGGGCAACGAGATCACCTTGAGCGGCTCCACCGCGTCGGTCGAGCTCGCGGCGGAGGTGGTGACCGAGCTGGTCACCGTGCTGCGGACCGGTCAGGGCCTCACGGCGGACGCGGTCGAGCGGATCTGCTCGATGCTGACCGCCCGTGAGGAGACCCGCCCGGCGGACGTCCTCACGCAGAACATCCTGTCCTCGCGCGGCAGGACGATCCGGCCGAAGACGCTCAACCAGAAGCGCTACGTCGACGCGATCGACAAGCACACCGTCGTCTTCGGGATCGGGCCTGCGGGCACCGGCAAGACCTACCTCGCTGTGGCCAAGGCCGTCGAGGCGCTGCAGAACAAGCAGTGCACCCGGATCATCCTGACCCGCCCCGCCGTCGAGGCGGGGGAGCACCTGGGCTTCCTGCCCGGCACGCTCAACGACAAGATCGACCCGTACCTGCGGCCGCTCTAC
Source organism: uncultured Actinomycetota bacterium (assembly GCA_963727215.1). Classification (GTDB taxonomy): domain Bacteria; phylum Actinomycetota; class Actinomycetes; order Propionibacteriales; family Propionibacteriaceae; genus Microlunatus. Next base: position 341,058 of record CAVSFR010000005.1, on the reverse strand, counting down.
GACGCGCTGCACGACATGCTCGACCCGGACTCGATCCCGCGGCTGCTGACCGCGGGGACGATCGAGGTCGCACCGCTCGCCTACATGCGAGGCCGGACGCTGAACGACGCTTTCATCATCTTGGACGAGGCCCAGAACACCTCCCAGGAGCAGATGAAGATGTTCTTGACCCGTCTCGGCTTCGGCTCGAAGATCGTGGTCACCGGTGACATCACTCAGGTGGACCTCCCCGGCGGCACCCGCAGCGGCCTCCGCGTCATCCAGGGCATCCTCGACGATGTCGACGACATCGCGTTCTGCCACCTGACCAACCACGACGTCGTCCGACACAAGCTGGTCGGGCGGATCGTCGCCGCGTACGACCGGTTCGAGGCCGAACAGCCCGAGCCGTCGACGCGCGGCCACCGGTGACCTCGTGAGCGTCGACCTCAACAACGAGTCCGGTCTGGAGGTCGACAGTCCGGGCCTCGTACGGCTCGCCACCTTCGCGCTCGACCAGCTGCGGATCCACCCCCAGGCCGAGCTGTCCGTGCTCTGCGTGGACGAGGACACCATGACCTCCTACCACGAGAAGTACCTGGGTGAGCCTGGTCCGACCGACGTGCTGAGCTTCCCCATGGACGAGCTGCGCCCGCCGGGCGAGGAGGACGAGCCGCCGATCGGTCTGCTGGGCGACATCGTGCTCTGTCCGGCGGTGACGGACCGGCAGGCCCGTGAGCACGGTCGAACCTCGGTAGCCGAGGCGGAGTACCTGCTGGTGCACGGGATCTTGCACCTGCTGGGCTACGACCACGCCGACGATGACGAGCGCTCGGAGATGTTCGGCCTCAAGGACCGGCTCCTCGCGGCCTGGGCCGAGCAGCGGCCCGACCGCGCGCCCGCCCGATGAAGCCGCACACGATGGCGATCCGAGGGATCCTCCGATGAACCAGGCTGACTGGGTGCAGCTGGTCGTCGCACTGCTGCTGGTCGTGCTCGCCGGCTTCACCGCCGCCGCCGAGGCTGCGCTCTACTCCTTCTCCAAGGCGCGCGCGGACCGGCTGGTCGCAGACGGCGCCCGCGGTGCGGCGCGGGTGCGCAAGATCGCCGACGACCCGCCCCGCTACCTCAACACCGCTCTGCTGCTGCGGACGATCCTCGAGATCTCAGCGATCGTCCTGGTGGCGCTCGTGGTCTTCGGGCACTTCACGGGTACCGGCGAGCGGGTGCTGATCACCGCCGGCTCGATGATCGTCGTGTCCTACATCTTCTGGGGCGTCGCGCCGCGCACCGTTGGCCGGCAGCACGCCGACCGGGTGGCTGGGGCCGCCGCCGGGCCGCTGGTGGCGATCACCACGGTTCTCGGCCCCATCCCGCGGCTGCTGATCATGGTCGGGAACGCGCTCACGCCCGGCAAGGGGTTCATCGACGGGCCCTTCGCCACCGAGGCCGAGCTGCGCGAGCTCGTGGACCTGGCCGAGGCCAGTGAGGTGATCGAGTCGGGTGAGCGACGGATGATCCACTCCGTCTTCGACCTCGGCAACACCATCGTCCGCGAGGTGATGGTGCCGCGCACCGACATGGTCTTCATCGAGGAGCACAAGACGCTGCGACAGGCCGTCTCGCTCTCGTTGCGCTCCGGCTTCAGCCGCATCCCGGTCATCCGCGACGGGCTGGACGACGTGGTCGGCGTCCTCTACCTCAAAGACGTCATCAAGCGCGTCTACGACTCCCCGAACACCCAGTCCACCGAGCGCGTCGGCCCAGTGATGCGCCAGCCCGTTCTCTGCCCGGACTCCAAGCCGGTCGACCAGCTGCTGCAGGAGATGCAGGTGCAGCGGGTCCACCTGGTGATCGTGGTCGACGAGTTCGGCGGGACAGCCGGGATGGCGACGATCGAGGACATCCTGGAGGAGATCGTCGGCGAGATCACCGACGAGTACGACGAGGAGAACACCGACATCGCGCGGCTCGACGAGGGCCGCTACCGGGTGTCGTCCCGGCTGCCGGTCGACGAGCTGGGGGACCTGTACGGCCTCGAGCTGGACGACGAGGACGTGGAGACGGTCGGCGGGCTGATGTCCAAGCACCTGAACAAGGTGGCGATCGCCGGTTCTGTCGTGGAGATCGACGGGCTACGACTGGTCGCGGAACGGCCGAACGGGCGCCGCAACCGGATCGGGTCCGTCCTGGTCACCCGGCTGGACGAGCAGGAGACGGCCGAGGAAACCCAGACCGAGGCGGCGACCAGGCTGGTCTCTGAGGAGACGACGGTCTCATGAGCGAGCCGAGCGCCGACCTCGTGCCCAGCAACCCTGAGGACGCCAAGATCATCACCCTGGCCCGCTCGGCCCTGGCCCGGACGGCCGCTCCCGCCGGTGCCTGCCTACGCGACTCCGACGGTCGGACGTACGCGGCATCGGCCGTCCGGCTGCCCCACCTGCAGCTCTCCGCCGTCGCGGTCGCGGTAGCCATGGCCGTGTCCTCGGGCGCTCAGGGGCTGGAAGCCATCGCGCTCGCCGGGACGGACGGACCGAGCGCCGACGACCTGGCCGTGCTGCGGGACCTCCCGGGTGCGGGCGCAGTCCTCTGGCACGTCGACCCGCGCGGCAGCGTGCAGCACAAGGTGGCCCTCGATGACTCCCACTGACCCGACACCCCAGCTGGGCTCGGCTGCGCCTGACCCCTCGAGGCCCGAGGGATTCCGCTCCGGCTTCGCCTGCTTCGTCGGCCGGCCCAACGCCGGCAAGTCGACGCTGACGAACGCCCTGGTCGGTAGCAAGATCGCCATCGCCTCGTCCAAGCCGCAGACCACGCGGCACGCGATCCGCGGGATCGTGCACCGCACCGATGCCCAGCTGGTGCTGATCGACACGCCCGGCCTGCACAAGCCGCGCACCCTGCTCGGTGAGCGACTCAACGACCTGGTCCGCGCGACGTGGACCGAGGTCGACGTGATCGGCGTCTGCCTGCCGGCGGACGCGAAGATCGGGCCGGGAGACACCTACCTGGTGGGCCAGATCGCCGCCCTGCCGCGCAAGCCGCAGCTCGTGGCCATCGCCACCAAGTCCGACCTGGTGTCACCGACGCGGATGGCTGAGCACCTGATGCGGATCCAGGCGCTCGAGACCCAGCTCGGCATCACCTGGCTGCACATCGTGCCGGTCTCGGCGGTCGGTGACGACCAGCTGGACGAGCTGGCCGACACGCTCGTCGGCCTGCTGCCGGAGGGTCCGCCCCTCTACCCCGACGGCGACATCACCGACGAGCCGGAAGAGACCCTGGTCGCCGAGCTCATCCGCGAGGTGGCGCTCGAGGGCGTCCGGGACGAGCTGCCGCACTCGATCACCGTGGTGGTCGAGGAGATGAACCTGCGGCCGGACCGGCCCGCGGACCGGCCGTTGCTCGACGTGTACGCGAGCATGATCGTCGAGCGGGACTCCCAGAAGGGCATCATCATCGGCCACCGCGGGAGCCGGCTGCGCGAGATGGGCGAAGCCGCCCGGCACCAGATCGAGGCCTTGCTGGGGACGCCGGTCTACCTCGACCTCAGGGTCAAGGTCCTCAAGGAGTGGCAGCGCGACGCCAAGCACCTCAACCGGCTGGGTTTTTGAGCGCCGGTCCTCTTGACCGAGGTCTGGCCAGACCAGCACAGTGGCGGGAGCAACCTCGACGAAGCGGAGAACCGATGCATGCGACCTTGCGCAGGATCAAGACCAGGCCAGACCAGGTGGCCGAGGTCGCCAGGCTGATCGAGACGCAGTACGTCCCGCAGATCGAGGTCGTCGAGGGCTTCGTCTCCTACACCTTGATCGACCTCGGGAACGACGAGATCTCCAGCGTCGGGGTGTTCCGCGACCAGGCGAGCGCGGACCGGGCCAACGAGGTCGCCCGGTCCTGGACGTCGGAGGTGCTGGCCGGCCACGTGGCCTCGCCGCTCGACGCGGCCGCCGGTTCCGTCCTGGTCGACCACCGCAGCTGAGCCTGCTGCCTGCGGCCAGCGGTGGCTCGCGTCAGGCGGTAGCCAGCTCCGCGGTCGACCGGTCGCTCATCGGCGCGGGCTCCAGCTTTCGTTCGTACATTCTGAACACCCGGTCGAGCCGGTAGCCCAGCGCCTCGTTCACGCTGATCATGAAACCGTTGTCCGCCTGGTTGAAGGTCTCGACGTACTCGAGCTGGGGCTCGGTCTCGGCGAGCCAGGCCATCATCTCGATCTTGAGCAGCAGACCCAGCCGGTGACCACGGTGGTCCCGGGCGACGGCCGTGTCGCACTGCACGCCGCGCTCCGGCCGCAGCGGGTTGACCGAGACGAGGGTGTGGCCACCCAGCGTGCCGGTGCTGCGCTGCCGGGCGGCAACTCGGTACGTGTGCTCGCCGCGACCTGCCGCCGCGGTCTCGACGTCCCGCATCAGGCCGAGGTCGAAGACCTCGCGCTCGTAGGTCAGGTCGCCCATCGGCGCGTCGTTGATCGACTCGGCCACCTCGGCGACCTCGGCCATCAGCTCGTCGGTCACGGGCGGCTGCAGCCGTACCAGTTCGTAGCCGGCCGCGGCCGACTCGGCCTGCTCCCGCAGTGCGGCGATTGTGTCGGGATCGACGTCGGCGAGGTGCTGCTTGCGTCGGGCGTCGTGGCTGGCGTAGCGGAAGCCGTGCCGGGAGGTGAAGGCCCCCACCCCGGGGTCGTCCTCCGGACCGCCGAGCCAGACCGTCGTCCGTCCTGCTTCCCGGGTGCGCCGCAGGACCTCGGCCAAGATGGCACTGCCGTGACCCTGCCTGCGATGGTCGGGGTGGACGGTGATCTCGCTCCACACCAGGTGCAGGTTGTCGCGGGTGGGCAGGTCGATGGAGAGCACCCCGACGGGGGTCGCTCCCGGGGCGGGGGCGTAGAGGTACCACTCGTCGGGACGCAGGTCCCAGCCGTACCGCAGCCATCGCCGCTGCAGCTCCAGGACCGGAGCGGGAGCGCCCGGGTCGTCGACGCGGCGGGCGGCGTCCATGATCTCGATGGTCGCCGCCAGCGCGCGGTCGTCGTCGGCCTGCACACGGAGGAAGGGCATGTCCCCAGGGTGCCGCAGCCGTGTGATCAGGGCCACTCAATTACGCCTGCCTGCTTGGCGCCGCCCGGCCAGGGGGCTAGGGTGGCGACGTGGTCGACACCGAGCGCTTCACGCTGCTCCTCCTTCGCTGCCGCAGCGAGGCCCGCTAAGGGCTGGCACCCTCGCTGCGGAGTCGAGCGTGCCCGGCCTGCTCCCACACCGACAGCGAGGAATCATGACCACCACTTCCAGCTCGAACCAGTCCAGCCGGGTCCCGGCTGACCCCATCGACGCCACGTCCCACACTTCGGCGGCTGGCGCCGAGCCCGGGACCTTCGGCACCCGGCCCCAGTCGGTGCCGGTGCAGCAGCCCAGCCCGATGCCGTACGGCCGCTACCGGCCCTTCCCGCCGATCGACCTGCCGGACCGCACCTGGCCGGCCGCTCAGATCACGCAGGCACCGCGTTGGCTCTCCACCGACCTGCGCGACGGCAACCAGGCGCTGATCGACCCGATGACCCCGGCTCGCAAGCACAAGATGTTCGACCTGCTGGTGCGGATGGGCTACAAGGAGATCGAGGTCGGCTTCCCGTCGGCCAGCCAGTTCGACTTCGACTTCGTCCGGCAGCTGATCGAGCGCGGCATCCCCGACGACGTCACGATCTCGGTGCTGACCCAGGCCCGCGAGGACCTGATCGAGCGGACCGCCGAGTCGTTGGTCGGGGCGCAGACGGCGACGATCCACCTTTACAACGCGACCGCCCCGCTCTTTCGCCGCGTCGTCTTCGGGGTGGACAAGCCCGAGTGCATCGCGCTGGCCACCCGGGGCACCGAGCTGGTGATGAAGTACGCGGAGCAGTACCTCGGCGACGTGGAGTTCGGCTACCAGTACTCCCCGGAGATCTTCACCGGCACCGAGATGGACTTCGCGGTCGAGGTCTGCAACGCGGTGATGGACGTCTGGCAGCCCTCGGCCGGACGCGAAATCATCCTGAACCTGCCGGCTACGGTCGAGATGTCCACGCCCAACGTGTACGCCGACCAGATCGAGTGGTTCAGCCGCCACGTCCGCCTTCGTGAGCACGTCGCCATCTCGCTGCACCCCCACAACGACCGCGGAACCGCGACCGCGGCCACCGAGCTGGCGCTGATGGCCGGCGGCGATCGCGTCGAGGGTTGCCTGTTCGGCCATGGCGAGCGGACCGGCAACGTCGACCTCGTCACCCTGGGGATGAACCTGTTCAGCCAGGGCATCGACCCGAAGATCGACTTCTCCCGTATCGACGACATCCGTCGCACCGTGGAGTACTGCACCAACCTGCCCGTCCACCCGCGCCACCCGTACGCAGGCGACCTGGTCTACACCGCCTTCTCCGGCTCCCACCAGGACGCCATCAAGAAGGGTCTGGAGGCCCTCGACCGCCAGGCGGCAGCCGAGGGCGTACCCGTGGGCGAGCTGATGTGGGAGGCGCCCTACCTGCCGATCGACCCGCACGACGTGGGCCGCTCGTACGAGGCCGTGATCCGGGTGAACTCCCAGTCCGGCAAGGGCGGCGTCGCCTACATCATGAAGTCCGAGCACAACCTGGACCTGCCGCGCCGGCTGCAGATCGAGTTCAGTCGGGCCGTCCAGTCCCACACCGACACCGACGGCGGTGAGGTGGGGGCGGCGCGCCTCTGGGAGATCTTCACCGCCGAGTACCTGGCGGTCGAGGAGCCGCTGCGGCTGGTCGGCGTCCGCGCCACCTCGGCCAGCGGCGGCCACGACTCGGTGACCGCGACGGTGGTGCACCAGGGTCAGGAGTCCGAGCTCAGCGGCGAGGGCAACGGCCCGGTCTCGGCCTTCGTCGACGCCCTGCTGGCTCTCGGCCACCACGTCAGGGTCCTCGACTACGCCGAGCACGCCCTCTCCGCCGGGGGCGACGCCTACGCCGCCGCCTACGTCGAGTGCGAGGTCGGCGAGGGCGAGTCCAGCCAGGTCGTCTGGGGCGTCGGCATGGACGCCAACATCGTCACCGCCTCCCTCAGAGCCGTCGTCTCCGCCGTCGACCGCGCTGCGCACGCCGCCTGACCGTCAAGACGCTGCGACCTGGTGCCGCGACTACACGGCACCATGTCGCAACGTAATGAAGTCGAAGGCTTAGCCCTGTGGACAACCCGCTGAGGGGGTTCGCGCTGGCCAAGACTTCTCCTCGTGCATCGACGACTTGACCCGCCGGCGGACCTCCTCGCCCTCGCCGCCGCACAGGCCGGAGTCGTCAGCGCGTCGCAGGCCGAGCTCCTCGGCTTCGGCCGCCACTCCCGGCAGCGACTCCTGGATCACGGCCACTGGCGCCGGCTGGAGGGGTCGGTCTACCTGATCCATCCGCTCGAGCTGAACTGGCTCGGCTCGGCGTGGGCCGGCATCCTGCTCGGGGGGCCGTCGTCGCGGCTCTCGGGTCTGGCCGCGGCGCACCTGCACGGCTTCGCCGAGCCGCCGGCCTCACTCGACGTCCTCGTGCCCGTCACGGCGCGCGACCGGGTACGGCCTCCCTGGGTGTTCAGCCGGGAGCAGCCAGGCGTGCGCAGCCCGCGCTCGCCGGGCGACCCTCCGCGCACGACGGTGGAGGACACCGTTCTCGACCTCTGTGACGGAGCCGCTGCCAACGCCGTCGTCGGTTGGGTGACGCAGGCTGTGGGTGCCCGACGCACCACGGCCGCCCGGTTGGCGCAGGCGCTGATCGGGCGTCGGCGCTTCGCGGGACGCCACTTCATGGCCGAGATCCTCGGGGACGTGGCCACGGGCGTGCACTCCGGGTTGGAGCTGAGCTATCTCCGCGACGTCGAGCGACCGCACGGCCTGCCTCGGGGGGACCGACAGAACCGGTCCCGTTCCCGTCATCTCCGCGACGTCGTCTACAAGGAGTTCGGGCTGGTCGTCGAGCTCGACGGTCGCCTTGGCCACGAGGGCCTCGGGAAGTTCCGCGACATGGCGCGCGACAACCTCGCGACCGTCTCGGGCGAGATCAGCCTGCGCTACGGGTCGGGCGACGTCGGTGGCTCGCCGTGTGCCGTGGCCTGGCAGGTGGCGACCGTGCTCAGCATGCGGGGCCGGCTGGATCCCTTCCGCCGCTGCCAGAACTGCTTGCTGGTGCCCGACGGCGCCTTCTGAGCAGACGCTGCGACCGAGTGCCGCGACTACGAGGCAGCATGTCGCAGCATCTTCTGATCAGCCTCAGCGCTCGACGTGGACCAGGGAGCGGAGGTTGCGGTCGAGGTGCCAGATGGCGAACGCCGAGGTGATGCCGCTGGCTTCCTTGGCGATGCCGGGGCTGACCTCGCGCGTGTCGACCCAACGGCCCTCGAGCAGGGCGGCGAGCAGGAACAGGGTCGCGGGGGAGGGCCGGGCCGAGCCGGCCGGGCGGCAGCGCTCGCAGACGACTCCGCCGGTCACGGGGGAGAAGGCGGTGTGCGGGCCGACCAGGCCGCAGCGGGCGCAGTCGGTGAACGAGGGGGCGTAACCGGCTACCGCCAGGGCACGCAGCAGGTAGGAGTCCAGCACCATCGACGCCGGCCGGGGCCCGTCGGCGGTCCCGCGGTTGAGGACCCGGAGGGCGCCCACCAGCAGCAGGTACTGCTGCAGCGACGGCTCGCCCTCCTCGACCACCAGCCGGTCGGCGGTCTCCAGCATCACCTGGCCGGCGGTGTAGGTCGGGTAGTCCTCGGTGAGCGCTGGCCCGAAGGCGTCCAGCGACTCCACCTGCGTGACCACGTCCAGCGTCCGGCCCTCGGCAAACTGCAGGTCGACGTGGGAGAAGGGCTCGAGCCGGGCGCCGAACTTCGACGACGTCCGCCGTACCCCCTTGGCGACGGCCCGGATCTTGCCGCGGCGGCGGCTCAACAGCGTGATGATCCGGTCGGCCTCACCGAGCTTGTGCGTGCGCAGCACCACGGCTTCGTCGCGGTAGGTGGGCACCTCGATAGTGTCCCGCACATGCCCAAGAAGCAGCGCCGAGCCGCGCGGGAGCCCGGCCGGACCCCGCTCGCACCGATCCCGCACGTCTCGGGTGCGCGGCCGCCGTCCATCCCGGGCGCGCAGCTGCCCCAGCACGTCGCGATCGTGATGGACGGGAACGGGCGTTGGGCCAAGGCCCGGTCGTTGCCGCGGACCGAGGGCCATGCCCGCGGCGAGGAGTCGCTCTTCGACGTGATCGAGGGCGCCATCGAGGTCGGCGTGAAGTACCTGTCGGCGTACGCCTTCTCCACCGAGAACTGGAAGCGCTCGCCGGAGGAGGTCCGCTGGCTGATGGGCTTCAACCGGGACGTCATCCGGCGGCGTCGTGACCAGCTGGACGCCCTGGGTGTCCGTGTCCGCTGGGCCGGCCGCCGGCCCCGGCTGTGGCGCAGCGTCATCAACGAGCTGGAGGACGCCGAGGCCCGGACGGTCGACAACGACGTCCTCACCCTCCAGTTCTGCGTCAACTACGGCGGCCGCGCCGAGATCGTCGACGCCGCCAAGCGCGTCGCCGAGCTCGCCGCCGCCGGCCGGCTCGACCCCGCCAAGCTCACGGAGGAACGCTTCCGGCGCTTCCTCGACGAGCCGGACATCCCCGACGTCGACCTCTTCGTCCGCTCCTCGGGGGAGCAGCGGACGTCGAACTTCCTGGTCTGGCAGTCCGCGTACGCCGAGATGGTGTTCCTGGACCGGTTGTGGCCGGACTTCGACCGGCGCGATCTGTGGCGCGCGATCGAGCTCTACGCCAGCCGTGACCGGCGTTACGGCGGGGCCGTCCCCAACGCCGTACCGCCGCCGAATGCCCCTGACCAGGCACCTGACCCGGATCGGGGAGCAGAGCACCCGTGAGAGGATTGTCCGATTCACGCAGGCGACGATCCGTGTACGAGCACTTCGAGTGCGGTGCAACGGGGTAAGGGCACGTACATGACCGGGAACGCAACGTATCGGCTGAGCAACACCAGCATCCTCTCCGTCGTGGGGGTCGAGGCGCCCATCGTGGCGACCTCGGAGGAGTTCGACGACCGGCTGGCGGCCACCTACGAGCGCACCGGTCTCCGCCCCGGGATGCTGCTGGAGCTGGCCGGGGTCAAGGAGCGGCGTTGGTGGCCCGAGGACGTCAGCTTCGCCGACGCCGCCTCGATGGCCGGAGCCAAGGCCCTGGCCGAGGCGGGCATCACCCCCTCCCAGGTCGGCGTCCTGATCAGCACCGCCGTGACGCGCCCGCACCTGGAGCCGTCCTCGGCCGTCGCCGTGCACCACCAGCTGGGCCTGCCCACCAGCTGCTTCAGCTTCGACATCGCCAACGCCTGCCTCGGTTTCGTCAACGGCCTGCAGGTGGCCGGCTTGATGATCGACTCCGGGCAGGTCGACTACGCGCTGATCGTGGACGCCGAGGCCGTGCAGAAGCTGCACGAGGCGACCCTGCGCCGGCTGGAGGGTCCCGACGCCACGGCCGAGGAGGTCAAGGCGCAGTTCGCCAGCCTGACCATCGGCTCCGGAGCCGCAGCCATGGTCCTCGGTCGTACCGACCAGCACCCCGAGGGCCACCGGGTGGTCGGCGGGGTGAGCCGCTCGGGCAGCGAGCACCACGAGCTCTGCATCGGTGACCTGAACCTGATGCGCACCGACAGCCGGGCGCTGTTCGAGGCCGGCATCACCCTCGCGGCCGAGACCTGGCGCGACGCCGCCGAGGACTTCGACTGGGCCGGCGCCGACTACTTCTTCTGCCACCAGACCTCGGTCAAGCACATCGCGGCGATGGCCGCGGTACTCGGGGTCAGCCCCGACCGTTGCCCCCTGACCGTTGAGGCCTACGGCAACCTGGGCGCGGCGGCGGTGCCCTTCACCCTGGCTCAGCACCTCGACCAGCTCCAGCCCGGCATGCAGGTGATGCTGCTCGGTATCGGGTCCGGCCTGAACACGTCTTTCGCCGAGATCATCTGGTGACCGTCGGTCCCACCCTTGAGCTGCCGGTCCCCGATCTGGGCGGCCTGCCTGATCTCGACGCGAGCTGGTCCCGCGTCGTCGCGGTCACCGACGGCTCGGGCGTCACCCACCAGTGGCACGTCCTCGAACGCAGCGTGCCGGAGGGCATGCCGACGGTCGCGACCATGCTCTGCGTGCACGGCAACCCCACCTGGTCGTTCCTGTGGCGCCGCTTCCTCGCTGCGGCTCCGGCCGGCTGGCGGGTGGTGGCGGTCGACCAGCTGGGGATGGGCTACTCCGAGCGGACGGCCGAGCCGCGCACCCTGCCCCAACGGGTCGACGACCTCGGTGACCTGAGCGCCGCCCTCGGCATCACCGGCCCGGTGGTCACCGTCGGCCACGACTGGGGCGGCATCATCTCCTCCGGCTGGGCGCTGGCCCACCGCGAGCAGCTGCGCGGCGTCGTGCTCACCAACACCGCCGTCCACCTGGCCGAGGGCGACGCCGGACCGGGCTTGATCCGTCTCGCCCAGACCCCGCTGCTGCGCGACCCCCTCTGCGTCCGGACGCCCGCGTTCCTCCGCGGGGCCAGCGCTCTCTCCCGGCCGTCGCTGCCCGCGGCCGCCCGGCGTGGGCTCGAGCGGCCCTACGGCAGGGCGGCCGAGCGGACGGCCATCGGGGACTTCGTCGCCGACGTGCCCTTTGGCCACGAGCATCCCAGCCGACCGGCGCTCGACGCCATCGCCGACGGACTCTCGGGCCTCACTGACGTGCCGGTGCTGCTGATGTGGGGACCACGGGACCCGGTCTTCGCAGAGCGCTACCTCGAGGACCTGCTGCAGCGGATGCCCCACGCCGACGTCCAGCGCTACCCCCGGGCCTCCCACCTGGTCACCGAGGACGCACCGCAGACCGCGGCCGACGCGTGGCGGTGGGTGACCACCCGTACCGGGCCGGATGCGACACCGCAGGAGCTCCGGCCCGCCGAGTCCGACGAAGCCCCGTGGAACCGGCTGCTCGAGCACGCCGGGGACCCCACCACCGCTGTGGTCGAGCTGCACGGTCGCCGCGGAGCTGAGGGTGAGCGCCGGACCGTCACCTTCGCCGAGCTGAACGCGCGGATCCGCAACCTCGGGGCGGGGCTGACGGCTTCGGGCGTCCAGCCCGGCGACCGGGTCGCCCTACTCGTGCCGCCCGGGATCGACCTGACCGTCGCGGTGTACGCGTGCTGGCAGGCGGGTGCGGCGATCGTGGTCGCCGACGCCGGGCTCGGCCTGCGCGGGATGGCCCATGCCCTGCGCAGCGCAGCCCCGCAGCACGTCATCGGGATCCCCAAGGCCCTGGTCGCGATGGCGGCCCTGCGGGTTCCCGGTCGGCGGATCGTGGTCGGTGGCAGCGCAGCGGCAGCGCGCGCCTTCGGCTGGACCGCTGACGTGGCCGGGCTGGAAGAGCTCGGTGCGGGTCTCGACCTGGCGGCACTGCCGGCCGGCGACGCCGAAGGGGCCGTGCTGTTCACCTCCGGTGCGACAGGGCCGGCGAAGGGTGTCGTCTACCGACTGTCCCAGCTGCGGGCCCAGATCGACCACATCGCGGCGGTGCTGCGGCTGGGTCCGGAGGACCGGCTGGTGGCCGCGTTCGCCCCCTTCGCCCTCTACGCGCCCGCGATCGGCATCGGGGCAGCCGTGCCCGACATGGACGTCACGGCCCCGCACACCCTGACCGCGACGGCGCTGGCCGATGCCGTCGCGGCGATCGACGCGACCAGCGTCTTCGCCTCCCCGGCGGCCCTGCGTAACGTCGTCGCCACCGCCGACGCGTTGACCAATCAGCACCGGGCCGCGCTCGCCGGCGTCCGCACCGTCCTGTCGGCCGGCGCCCCGGTGCCGGTGACGCTGCTGCGCCAGGTGCAGCAGGTGCTTCCCGCAGCCGAGCTGCACACCCCGTACGGGATGACCGAGGTGCTGCCCGCCACGGACATCTCGCTGGCCGGGATCGAGGCCGCCGGGGCCGGGAACGGCGTCTGCGTCGGCCTGCCGTTGGCGGGCGTGCGGCTGACGCTGAGCCCGCTGGACGCTCTCGGCCGCGCCGACGGCGAGCTCACCGACGAGCCCGGGGTGACCGGTGAGGTGCTGATCGCCGCCGCGCACCGCAAGGAACGCTACGACCGGTTGTGGGCCACCGAGCAGCAGAGCTCGCGCAACCCGGGCTGGCACCGCAGCGGCGACGTCGGCCATCTCGACGACGAAGGCCGGCTCTGGGTGGAGGGTCGGCTGGTGCATGTGGTCACCACGGCGGACGGTCCGGTCACCCCGGTCGGGGTCGAGCAGAGCCTGGAGCTGCTGGACGAGGTCTCGGCTGCCGCGGCCGTCGGGGTCGGCCCTGCAGGCACCCAGCAGGTCGTCGCGGTGGTCGTGCCGAGCGCCGGCGTCGCCGCCCGCAGCCAGCTCGCCCCGGCCGACCTCGCCGCCGCGGTGAGAGCGGCCTCCCCGGTGCCGCTCGCCGCCGTGCTCGTCACGGACGCGTTGCCCGTGGACATCAGGCACGCCTCCAAGGTCGACCGGGCCAAGGTCGCGCGCTGGGCCGCGCACGTGCTCGCCGGCGAGCGGGCCGGCCGGCTCGCGCGGCGCCGACGATGAAGACACGTCGATGAGGGCGGGCCGATGAGGGTCCTGGTCACCGGGGCCAGCGGCATGCTGGGTGGACAGACGGCGCTGGCGCTGGCCGCGCGCGGGGACGAGGTGACCGTGCTGCAGCGGCGCCCATCGGGGCTCGGGCTGCGCGAGGTGCTCGGTGACGTCTCCGACGCGGCGACGGTCGGACGGGCCATCGAGGGTCAGGACGCCGTCCTGCACCTGGCGGCCAAGGTCAACGTGACCGGGCCGGAGGAGCAGTACCGCCTGGCGAATGTCGTCGGCACCCGTACGGTGGTCAGCACGTGCCAGCAGGCCGGGGTGAGCCGGCTGGTCAACGTGTCCTCGCCGTCGGTCGCCCATGCCGGCCGGTCGCTGGTCGGCGTCGAGGCCGGGCCGGCCGACCCCGCGACGGCGCGCAGCCCCTACGCCCGCAGCAAAGCCGAGGCGGAGCTCATCGCCCTGGCCGCCGACGGCCCAGAGCTCGCGGTGGTCTCGATCCGGCCGCACCTGGTGTGGGGACCGGGCGACACGCAGCTGGTCGGTCGGATCGTGGCGCGGGCCCGGGCCGGCCGGCTGCCGCTGATCGGTCCCGGCGCGGTGCTGGTGGACACGGTCTACGTGACCAACGCGGTCGACGCGCTGCTCGCCGCCCTCGACCACTGCCGCCCAGACGACGTGCACGGCGAGGCGCTCGTGGTCACCAACGGTGAGCCCCGACCGATCGCCGAGGTGCTCGGTTCGTGGTGCCGGGCCGGTGGCGTGCCGGCGCCCACCCGGCATGTCCCCGTCCCGCTCGCGGCGGCGGCCGGCCTGGTGGCCGAGGTGATCTGGTCCTTCAAGCCGGGCGACGACGCCGACCCGCCGCTCAACCGCTTCCTCGTCGAGCAGCTCTCCACCGCCCACTGGTTCGACCAGCGGCGGACCCGCGAGGCGCTGGGATGGGCGCCCGCCGTCAGCCTGGACGAGGGCTTCGCCGAGCTCGCGCATTGGTACAGCGTGTCCTGAGCCGGTGGAAGGACCCGTCCCCTGCTGCAACCCGACCCGAGAGGCACGACCCGTGACCGACCTGCCCGACGCGCTCCTCACGCTGCTCAAGAAGCCCAGCCCCTGCTTCGTGTCCACGACGATGCCCGACGGCTCGCCGCAGCTCACGCAGACCTGGGTCGACACCGACGGCGTGCACATCATCATCAACACCGTCCAGGGCTACCAGAAGGTCCGCAACATGGAGCGGGACCCGCGCGTGGCGGTCGCGGTGTCTGATCCGACGAACCCGTCGCGCTACTTCCACGTCCGCGGCAAGGTCGTCGAGATCACCGCCGAGGGCGGCGTCGAGCATGTCGAGATGCTCTCCCAGCGCTACAGCGGTGAGCCCTACCCCTGGTACGGCGGCCGCGACCAGGTGCGGCTGATCGTCAAGATCCGGCCGGACAAGGTCGGCAGGATGGGCGGCTGAAGGCTCAGGCAGCCCGGAGGCGCGCGAGCGCGAGCAGCACGACGAGCACGAGCATGAGCAGCCGGACCAGGCGACCACCCACGGCGACCGCCGGCCACGACAGGTAGGCGACCCAGCCGACGAACACTGCGACCAGGGCCAGGGCCGCCACCCCGAACGGGAGTGGCCCCAAGACCCCGACGGCGATCAGCGCGACGGTCAGCAACGGCACCAGCGGGCTGGGCAGCCGGTGCAACCGGACCAGCAGGGGACGGCTGGCGCGTTCCACGTCGGCACGGCTCACCTGCAGGAGGTTACTGCACGCCTTTCACACCACCGTGTCTCTCAGAGGCGGCTGAGCGACCTGAGGGCGGCCGGGTGAGGGGCCACCCGGGCCATCAGCCGGTCGAAGACGCGGCCGCGGTCGAACTGCAGGGCGTGCTCGCGGGCCCGCAGCTCCATCGCCTCCCGCTCGTGCTCGGGAAGGCTGAGCGCCTCGTCGAGGGCAGCAGCGATAGCCGCGGGGTTCTCCACGGGCACGATGAGCGCGGTGTCGCCGACCGCCTCCCCGATGCCGCCGGTGTCGGTGGTGATCAGCGGGCCGCCCCCGGCCAGCATCTTCTCGACCAGGGCGATGCCGAAGGTCTCCACGAACTCGGGTCGGGGCTTGCTCGGCAGCACGAACGCCGCGCTCCCGGCCATCAGGTACGGCTTCTCGTCGTCGTCCACATCGTCGAGAAAGCGGATCCGGGCTGCTGCCGGTGAGGCGTCCGCGACCCGACGCAGGTGACCGGCCTCCGGTCCGTTGCCGGCGATGACCAGGGTCAGCCCGCGTGACTGCTCGCTGGCCGCGAAGCCGGCGATCAGCTCGTCGACGCCCTTCGCGTGGGCCAGCCGGGAGAGGAACAGCACGTAGCCGTTTCGGTGCAGCCCGCGGTGCTCCAGCGTGGCCGCGAAGCGGTCGAGGTCCAGCGCGAGGTAGTCGGCGGTGTTGATCGCGGGGTAGGAGATCTCCACCCGCTCGCGGCACTGGACGCCGAAGCGGGTGCCGTGCCGGGCATCGATCTCCTCGGCGGAGGAGATGATCAGCTGCCGCGTGTACTCCGACACGGCGACCGGTACGTCACTGTCGAGGTACGCGGTCAGGACCTGCGCCGCCGCCCCGAAGTGTCCCTGGTCGACGCACGAGCGGACGACGTTGGTGACGTCGGAGCCGACCGCCTCGGCGATCGTGGTGACGTCGACCGGCAGGCCGGTGGCCCGGGCGACGCGGAGTGCCTCGCTGACCACGAGGGTGTGCGGGCTCAGGTAGAGCGACATGCAGACGGTCGGCACGCCATCGGTGAACAGCTCGACCAGCCGACCCACCAGCCCGGCGACGTAGCGGCCGTCGGGAACCTTGTAGTCGCCCACGGGCTCGGGCCGTTCGACCTCGATGCCGACGCTGTACGGGGTGACACCGTCCAGGGGCTTGAGCGGCAGTCCCGTCTCGACCAGCCGGTCGATCGGCCAGGTGACGATCTTGACCTCGGTGAAGCCGCGCTCCAGCGCGGTCTCGGCCAGGTTGCGCGCCTCTCCGGAATGACCGCAGATCACCGGGTCGGCCCGGACCACGATCACGAGCCGGTGGCGGGGCTGGGGGACCTGACGTCCTCGTCTGTTCATGGTCCGGCCTTTCTGCTGCGTCGTGCCGGAGTTCGGCGGTGGGGTGGCGTCGATCATGAGGTGGGGTCGAGAGGCGGGGGGTCCAGGGGCGGGGGGTCCAGGGGCGGGCGGTCCAGGGGCGGGGGGCCGAGAGGCGGGGGCGTCGGGCTCACCGAGGGGGGACGGCTGGTACTGCCCCATGCCGACGGCTCCGGCCCGAGGTCGATCTGCAGCCGGCCGCCGCGGTGGAGCTCGCGGGCGCTGATCCAGCTCCGGTGCAAGGGCCGGCCGTCGAAGCTCACCGACTGCACGTACTGGACGGGTCCGCCCGGCGTGGGCTCGACGAAGCCGGTGGTCTCGATGGCCAGCTCCTCACCGCCCAGATCCATCCGGGCCTGGGAGAAGGACGGCGCGTTGATCATGTACATCGACTGGCCGGCGACGGGGAAAAGCCCGAGGGCGGCCCAGACGTACCACGAGCTCAGGCCGCCGGAGTCGTCGTTGCCGGGCAGCCCGCCGCGTCCCAGCCCGAACTGGCCGTGGATGGCTGCGTGCACGACCTCGGCCGTCCGATCAGGCCGCCCGACGTAGTGGTAGGCCCACGGGACCTCCATGTCGGGCTCGTTGTTCAGCCCCTCGAACCGGTTCAGCGCGTAGCCCTCGAGCAGCTCGGCCACACTCGGGCGGACGCCGGGCTGGGTGACCGGCTCGGCGCCGTAGCCGAAGAACGTGTCGAGCAGGGCCGTGAACGCCTCGTCACCACCCGCCAGCTCGATCCGGGCCGCCATGTCGTGCAGCACCCGGAAGGAGTAGTTCCACTTGCCGCCCTCGTAGTAGGAGGAGTCGACCAGCAGCCCGGTCTCGGGGTCGAACGCGTTCCGCCACTGGGTGGCCAGCTCCTCGCACTGCGCCGCGAGCTGGAGGTCGCCCACGTAGCGCGCGACCAGGGCGGTGCAGTGGTAGCCGAAGGCCAGGTCGAGGGTGTGCGTGACCGGGTGGGCGATCCCGCGCAGCAGGAACTCCTCGCCGTAGGCGCGGCGCAGGTCCAGGTCCATGTGCACCAGGGCCCAGTCCCAGTCGACTCCGGGGAGCCCGAGCTGGCACAGGTCGGCGAGGAAGGTCTGGGCCAGCGCGCTGCCCTGGCGGGAGAAGCGGTCGGCGCCCTTGGCCATCCGGTAGCCGATCGGCAGGTTGCCCTCCTCCTCGCAGACGTAGAGCAGCGCGTTGGCGAGCTCGACGGCGCGTTCGGGGAAGAGTGCGGTGATCAGCGGGAGCTGGGCCCGGTAGATGTCCCACATCGTGCAGAGGTCGAAGACGAAGGGCCCGTTCGTCGGCCAGAACGGGCTCTCGTCGGCGGCGAAGCACGGTTTGATCAACGAGTGGTACAACGCCGTGGCGAAGACCTGCCGCCGCTCGTTCGACGGCGTCTCGACCCTGATCGTCCCGAGGTGCTGGCGCCAGCGGGCGGAGGTCTCGGCGTGCCGGGCGTCGAAGGAGGTGGACGTGACGCCGGCAGCGGTCGCCCCGCAGTCGGCCAGCAGGTTCGCCTTCGCCTGCTCGACGCCCCGTAGCGAGAAGCCGAACCGTAGCTCGATCACCTGGCCGGGCTCGGCCTTGCCCCGCCACATCAGCCCGAACGGCCGGAGGGTGGTCGGCCTGATCCGGTCGAAGTCCAGCCGGGTGCCGCCCGGCATCAGCCGCCGGTCGTACCAGAGCAGCTGGCGCCAGTCGCCGGTGTCGCACTCCAGGTGCACCGCCAGCGGCGCGCCCTCGACGACGATCTCGGCCTGGGCGACTCCGGGGGCCAGGGCCTCCAGGTGGGCGCGCAGCGGCACCGTCGCCCCGTACGGGATGCCCAGCCCGCCGGCGGAGAAGTCGACCACCAGTCGGGCGTCCCGGTGGGACGGGAAGGTGTAGCGGTGCACCGCGCTCTTGGGGCCGACGGTGATCTCGGCCCGGATGCCCGAGCTCAGCGTCGCCGCGTAGTAGCCCGGCTCGGCGCGTTCGTCGAGCAGATCCCAGTCAGCACCCAGGCTGTCCAGCGGCTCGAGCATCGGGGTGACCTTGAAGTAGTTGTAGTACTTCCGGATCGCGCCCGTCCCGGACTGCTGGAAGTGGGTGAAGCCCGAGGCCAGCTGCCGGTCCCGCCGCTGCGGGGGCACGCCCTCGGTGTTGAGCTCGTACAGCCCGTACCCGGTGGGGTAGGAGCCGGAGTAGGCGCAGGCCGAGACCATCCCGAAGGGGTAGGTGGCGCCGGGGTGGGTGTTGCCGACCTGAGGCTTCGGCCACCACCAGGTGCTCGCGAGGCCGGTCGGAGCGGGTAGGTCGGTCGCCGACGTACCGATGAACGGGTCGACATGCTCGATCATCGTTCCTCCTGCCGGGCTGGTCGAGTGGTCGTGCGTGAGCTCAGCTGCGTCCGACAGGTCGGCTCGTGGGAGAACGCTAGGGGTCCGACATTTCGTCAAGATGTCAGAGGAATGAGAAGTTGCTGAGACTTGGGTCACAAACTGAGCTCACGGTGTCGGCCGAACGCTGGGGGTCCTCCCTCCTCGAGCACCCCCTACGCTGGCCCGGTGATCGTGCTCAGCCGCTTCCGGGTCCCGACCGAGGCCGAGGCCACCTTCGTCGAGCAGGCCGAGGCGGCGGTCGCGGTGCTGCGCCGGCGCGACGGCCTGCTGTCGCTCGACTTCGGCCGCAACCTCGACGAGCCCCTGCTGTGGACCATCACCACCCGCTGGGTCGACGTCGGTTCCTACCGGCGCGCCCTGAGCGGGATCGAGTCCAAGTCCGTGGTCGTCCCGCTGCTCTCCCTCGCCGTCGACGAGCCCTCCGCCTACGAGGACGCCGACCTGGTGGGCGAGAACTGGGCTCGCGGGGCGGCTACGCCCGGCTGAGCGCGTCGGTCCTCGAGGTAGCGGCGGACGGCGTCGTCCTCGGTCAGCGCCATGGCCGTGCCGTACGCCCGCACCGCTTCGCGGTGCTGCCCGGCGTTGGCGAGCAGATGGGCTCGGGTCGCCCAGTAGGGCTGGAACGATGACGCTGTCGTCGCGAGTGCTTCGAGAGCGGCCAGGCCGGACTCGGGTCCCTCGGTGCGACCCAGGACGCCGGCCAGTGCAACCTGAACCCCGAGGGTGGGCGCGACGAGCACGAGTGCCCGGTAGAGCGTGAGCAGCGCCACCCAGTCGGTCGTGCCGGTGCGGGCCCGGGCGCAGTGGACGGCCTGGGCGGCTGCCTCGAGCTGGAAGCGTCCGGGTGGGACCGCAGCGGCTCGGCGCAGGTAGGACTCTCCCTCGGCGATCAGGGTCTGGTCCCAGGTGCTCGGGTCCTGCTCGTCCAGCGGCACGTACGGACCGCGACGGCGCCGGGCGGCGGACAGGGTGACCAGGGCGGCGAGCCCCCAGGCCTCGGACTCCTCCGGCATCAGCGCTGCGACGAGCAGTGCCAGGTACTGGGCCTCGCCGTCGAGCCGTCCGGGCCGCTCCAGCGCGTAGCAGCCGTAGACCGCCTCCAGCACGAACGGCAGCCGGGACGGCATGGTGTCGCGGTCGGGGACCACGAACGGGATGCGGGCGTCCCGGATCCGCCGCTTGGCCCGGACGAGCCGCTGGGCCATGGTGGCGGGCGGGACAGCGAACGCGGCCGCGATCTGCGTCGCCTCGAACCCCAGGACCACCTGCAGCATCAGGGCAGTGCGGACCCCGGCGTCGATCGCGGGATGCGCGCAGCCGAAGAGCAGGGCGAGCCGCCGGTCGGGGATGGCGTCCGGGTCGATGTCGTCGAGCATCGGGGTGGCGCCTTCCTGGGCGGCCTCGAGTGGAGCAGCACGCTGGGTGGCCGCCGACTTCCACACGTCGCGCTGGTGGTTCCTGGCCACGGTGAGCAGCCACGCGTCCGGGTTGGCCGGGACCCCGTCGGCCGGCCAGCTGACCAGCGCCCGCTCGAAGGCCGTGGCGAGTGCGTCCTCCACCAGCGCCAGGTCGTTCGAGCGCGCCGCAAGCAGGGCCACGAGCCGCCCGTAGGAGGTGCGGGCGGCCCGCTCGGCCGCGTCGACCGCAGCCGACCTCAGGTGTTCGGCTGCCACGAGCCGTCCCGGTAGAACACCGCGCCGGGTCGGATCTCGACCGCTCCCCAGGCCACCGCCGGCGACTGGCCCGCCCACTCCAGCGCCGCATCGAGGTTCGGTACGTCGACGACGAAGGTGCCGCCGAGCTGGTCCTTGCTGTCGGCGAACGGTCCGTCCTGCACCTGCAGCTTGCCGTCGACCTGACGCACGGTGGTACTCGTCGCCGACGGCTGCAGCACCTCGGCCGAGAGCAGGACACCCGCCCCGTCGAGCGCAGCCGCGTAGCTCTGGAAGGCGCGCTGGCCCTCCGCCAACGCCTCGGGGCTGAGCTCGCCGCTCATCTCCGGATAGTGCAGCAGCAGCGTGTATCGCACGGTCGTCCCTCTTCTGGTCGAAGCCCTCGTGGGCTCGTTCTACCTCATGACGACCGACGCGTGCTCTGATCGACATCCGAGCGGGTCGGTAGGCTGGGGCGTCCGCCTGCCTCGGTACGGCGGTTCGCTTTCAGATGACCTAGCGCCATCCCAGCCGGGGATGGTGCCCGCAATGTGCTTGGAGTAGTCCCGTGGCCCCGACCAGCCGTCTCGACAACGTCATCAACCTCTGCAAGCGACGGGGGTTCGTGTTTCCCTCGGGCGAGATCTACGGTGGCACCCGTTCCGCCTGGGACTACGGACCCTTGGGCGTCGAGCTCAAGGAGAACATCAAGCGGCAGTGGTGGAAGACCGTGGTGAACGGTCGCGACGACGTCGTCGGCCTCGACTCCTCGGTGATCCTGCCGCGCCAGGTCTGGGTGGCCTCGGGCCACGTCGGCGTCTTCACCGACCCGCTGGTGGAGTGCCTGAGCTGCCACAAGCGGTTCCGCGAGGACCACCTGCAGGAGGGTTTCGCCGAGCGCAAGGGTCTCACCGACCCGGACGCCGTCGTGATGACCGAGGTCCCCTGCCCCAACTGCGGCACCCGCGGCCAGTGGACCGAGCCGCGCGACTTCAACATGATGCTGAAGACCTACCTCGGCGTGATCGAGGACGAGTCGGGCCTGCACTACCTGCGGCCCGAGACCGCGCAGGGCATCTTCGTGAACTTCGCGAACGTGGTCCAGACCAGCCGCAAGAAGCCGCCGTTCGGCATCGGCCAGGTGGGCAAGAGCTTCCGCAACGAGATCACACCGGGCAACTTCATCTTCCGGACGCGCGAGTTCGAGCAGATGGAGATGGAGTTCTTCGTGCCGCCAGGCAGCGACGAGGAGTGGCACCAGTACTGGATCGACGAGCGCACCCGCTGGTACACCGACCTCGGCATCGCCGGCAGCAATCTCCGGCACTTCGAGCACCCGAAGGAGAAGCTGTCGCACTACTCGAAGCGGACCGTCGACATCGAGTACCGCTTCGGTTTCGCAGGTTCGGAGTGGGGCGAGCTGGAGGGCATCGCCAACCGGACCGACTTCGACCTCAAGACCCACAGCGAGCACTCCGGCACCGACCTGTCGTATTTCGACCAGGCGGGCGGTGAGCGCTACCTGCCGTACGTGATCGAGCCGGCGGCCGGCCTGACCCGCTCGCTGATGGCGTTCCTGGTCGAGTCCTACACCGAGGACGAGGCCCCGAACACCAAGGGCGGGGTCGACAAGCGGACCGTGCTGAAGCTCGACCCGCGACTGTCCCCGGTCAAGGTGGCCGTGCTGCCGCTGTCCCGCAACGAGGCCCTGTCGCCGAAGGCACGCGACCTCGCCGCAGCACTGCGCAAGCACTGGAACGTCGACTTCGACGACGCCCAGGCGATCGGCCGCCGCTACCGCCGCCAGGACGAGATCGGGACGCCGTTCTGCCTGACCGTCGACTTCGACACCCTCGAGGATGACGCCGTCACCATCCGTGAGCGCGACACCATGAGCCAGGAGCGCGTCGCGGTGAGCCAGGTCGAGTCCTACCTCGGGGCCCGGCTCGTCGGATGCTGACCTCGGGCTTGCGGCTGGGGCACCTCCACGTGGAGACCCCGGTCGTGCTCGCGCCGATGGCCGGGGTGACCAATGCGGCGTACCGGCAGCTGTGCCGCGAACAGGGTGCCGGGCTCAAGGTGTGCGAGATGATCACCAGCCGCGGGGTCGTGGCCCGGGACCGCAAGACGCTCCAGATGCTGCAGTTCGACCCGGGCGAGAGCGTCCGCTCGGTCCAGCTCTACGGGGTGGACCCGATGATCATGGCTCAGGCGACGACGATCTTGATCACCGAGCACGGCGTCGGACACGTCGACCTCAACTTCGGCTGCCCGGTGCCCAAGGTGACCCGGAAGGGCGGGGGAGCAGCGCTGCCGTGGAAGCGGGACCGGCTGCGGATGATCTTGGACGCTACGGTCGCTGCCGCTGCCAGGCATGACGTCCCGGTGACGATCAAGACCCGCATCGGCATCGATGATGATCACCAGACGTACCTGGACGCCGGCCGGATCGCCGAGCAGAGCGGCGTCGCGGCGATCGCCCTGCACGGTCGGACGGCCCAGCAGGCGTACTCGGGCGAGGCGGACTGGACGGCCATCGCGACCTTGAAGGCGCACGTCTCGATCCCGGTGCTCGGCAACGGTGACATCTGGGAGGCCTCGGACGCCCTCGCCATGGTCGAGCAGACCGGCGCGGACGGCGTGGTCGTCGGCCGTGGCTGCCTCGGCCGTCCCTGGCTCTTCCGCGACCTGGCCGACGCGTTCGCCGGTCGGACGACGCGCACCCTGCCCGCCCTCGGCGAGGTCGCGGCGATGATCCGACGGCACGCCGAGCTGCTCGCCGGCCTGAGCGAGGAGCGGTACGGCCTGACCGAGCTGCGCAAGCACATGGCCTGGTACCTCAAGGGCTTCCCGGTCGGTAGCGACACCCGGCGCGCGCTGGGCCTGGTCAGCTCGTTCGCCGACCTCGACGCGGCCCTCGCCCGGCTCGACCCTGACGCACCCTTCCCGGTCAGCGAGCTCGGCGCCCCACGGGGCCGCCAGGGCAGTCCCCGCGACAAGGTCACCCTGCCCGAGCACTGGCTGGACGACACCTCCGGGATCGACCTGGACATGGCCGACGCCGAGCTGGGCGTGTCGGGTGGCTGAGGCCCCGCTCAGCGAGGCGGACGTCGGGCAGCCGTCACCACGCGCACGGGCCTGGGCCGACACCATGACGGGCTACGGCGACGGACACCTGGTCCGCGCGCACGCCGGCTCGACCGCTGAGGTCGGTCCTGGGCCGGTCGTTGATCGCGAGCTCCGCGAGCAGCGTGAGCGCGACCTGCTGCGGCCCGGGGCGACGTTCTCCTCCGGCGCCGGCCACCGCGCCGTGCCCGAGACGCCGGACCTCGAGCGCACCTGCTTCGAGCGCGACCGCGACCGGATCGTCCACTCGGCGGCGTTCCGGCGGTTGGCCGGCAAGACGCAGGTGGTCGTCTACCCCAGCGACCACCAGCGCACCCGGCTCACCCACGCGCTCGAGGTGGCTCAGGTCGCGACCTCGATCGCCCGTGGTGCCGGGGTGAACGTCGGCCTGACCGAGGCGATCGCGCTGGGCCACGACTGCGGGCACGGGCCCGGTGGGCATGCCAGCGAGGACGCGTTCGACGCCTTCCTGCCCGGCGGCTACGACCACGGGCCCTGGGGTGCCGACGTCGTGCTGACCAGTCTCAACCTTTGCGCCGAGACCCTGGACGGCATCCGCAACCACTCCTGGTCGCGCCCCGCGCCCCTGACGGTCGAGGGCGAGATCGTCAGCTGGGCCGACCGGATCGCCTACTGCGCCCACGACCTGGAGGACGCCGTGCACGCCGGCATCGTGGCGGTCGACGAGCTGCCGGCCGAGGTCGCCGAGGTCGCCGGGCGCAACCGGCGCGAGCAGCTCGGCACCTTCGTCCGGGCTGTGGTCCGGGGAGTCGTCGAGCACGGCGAGGTCGGGATGCCGGCCGCGCAGGCGGAGGCACTCGCCGCCCTGCGGGCCTTCAACTACGAGCGGATCTACGTCCGGCCCGAATCGCTGGCCCAGTCCCGGGCCATGGTCGAGGTGCTGCACGCCCTCGTCGAGTTCTACATCGGCCACCCCGACGCCCTGCCTCCCGAACCAGTTCCGGCCGGCCTCGACGACCCGGTCCGGACCGCCGTCACCTACGTGGCCGGGATGACCGACCGGTACGCCTTCGACATGGCCGTCCGGCACCTCCACTGGCCGGCCGAGCGGCTGCCTCGCGGTATCGACCAGCAGCAGGATCACCCTCGCTAGGCTGACCGGAGTTTCCGACCCGGCAGGGTCGTCATCATCAAGCCGTCGCAATGAAGGGGCACCGTGGCCAACGCCGCCAACGTCTATGTCGTCCTCCGCGCCGAGGGGGTGTGCGCCGTCCTGGACGTGGCCGAGGGCCGCCTTCCGGCGCTGGCCTCCTGGGGTGCCGACCTCGGTCCGCAGAGCCTCTCGGAGGTGACCGCCCTGGTCGTCGGCGGTTATACCCAGGAGGAGAACAACCAGGTCTCGGCCGACATCCGGGTGGCGCTGCTGCCCGAGCACTGGACAGGCTGGGTCGGCCGTCCTGGCCTCTCCGGCTCGCGGTCCGGCACGGCGTGGTCCCCGTGCCTCACCTCGGTGGCGGTCCGGCTGGACGGCGAGGACGTCGCGAGCTCGGTCGGCGCCCCGACGCTGGTGGAGGCGGGCACGGCGGTGGTCGAGGTCGACGCGGTCGACGAGACGGCGGGTCTGGCGCTCACCCTGACCGTCGAGCTGACCGCCGGCGGCCTGCTACGCAGCCAGGCGCAGCTCACCAACACCGGCAACGAGAGCTACCAGCTCGACGACCTGGTGCTGGCCTACCCGGTGCCGAGCGTCGCCCGCGAGGTGCTCGACCTGGCCGGCCGCTGGGGCAAGGAGCGGACGCCGCAGCGGCAGCCGCTGAACGTGGGCCAGCACGTCCGCGAGGGCCGCAAGGGCCGTACGGGCCCCGAGGCCGCGACCGTGCTGCACCTGGGGACCCCAGGCTTCGGCTTCGGCGAGGGCGAGATCTGGGCGGTGCACACCGCCTGGAGCGGCAACCACACCCACTACGCGGAGCGGGTCTTCACCGGCCACCAGGTGATCGGCGGCGGTGAGCTGCTGCTTCCCGGTGAGGTCCGGCTGGCGGCGGGGGAGTCCTACACCTCGCCCTGGCTCTACGGCTCCTACGGCCACGGCCTGGACGAGGTCGCCCGCCGCTTCCACCGGTACCTGCGGTCGCGACCGCAGCACCCCGACAGCGACCGGCCGGTCACCCTGAACGTCTGGGAGGCGGTCTACTTCGACCACGACCTCGCCCGGCTGCTCGACCTGGCCGAGCGCGCCGCCGAGCTGGGCGTCGAGCGCTATGTGCTGGACGACGGCTGGTTCGGCGCGCGCCGCAACGACCTCGCCGGGCTCGGGGACTGGACGGTCTCACCCGACGTCTGGCCCGATGGTCTGCACCCGCTGATCGATCGCGTGCGGGAGCTCGGGATGGAGTTCGGGCTCTGGTTCGAGCCCGAGATGGTCAACCCCGACTCCGACGTCGCCCGCGCCCATCCGGAGTGGATCATGGCCACCGGCGACCGGTGGCCGGTCGAGTCCCGCCACCAGCAGGTGATCAACCTCGGTATCCCCGCGTGCTACGCCTACATCCGAGACGCGATCCTGGCCATCCTCGACGAGTACGCCATCGGCTACATCAAGTGGGACCACAACCGCGACCTGATCGACGCCGGCACCGCCCCTTCGGGCCGGCCGGGCGTGCACGAGCAGACCCAGGCCTTCTACCGCCTGGTCGAGGAGATCAAAGCCGCCCACCCGGGACTGGAGATCGAGTCCTGCTCCTCCGGCGGTGCCCGGGTCGACCTCGAGGTGCTGCAGCGGACCGACCGGGTCTGGACGTCGGACTGCATCGACCCGTGGGAACGCGTCGCCATGCACCGCTGGACCGGTCAGCTGATCCCGCCGGAGCTGATGGGTGCCCACGTCGCGTCGGGGCGCTCCCACACGACCGGCCGGGTGCACGACCTGTCCTTCCGCGCCGCGACGGCCGTCTTCGGCCACCTCGGCATCGAGTGGGACCTCGCCTCGGCCACCCCTGAGGAGCTGGCCGAGCTCGGTGAGTGGATCGGCTTCTACAAGCAGAACCGGGGTCTGCTGTTGGGCGGGGACCTCGTCCGGCTCGACTTCGCCGACGACGCGCTGGTCGCGAACGGGGTGGTGGCCCCGGACCAGTCGTCGGCCATCTTCTCCTTCGCCTCGGTCGGTCGCTCGGAGGTGGCCTCCCTCGGCCGGCTCCGGTTCCCCGGGCTCGACCCCGCTCGGCGCTACCGGGTGGCTCCGGTCCAGGTCGGGCCGGAAGCCAGCGGGCTGAGCGTCCCGGCCTGGTGGGACCTCGAGGCGCCGCGGGCCGGGGTGGTCCTGAACGGGGCCGCGCTCGCGTCCGCCGGGCTGACCGCCGCCGGCACGCACCCCGACCACGCGGTGCTGTACCGGCTGGACGCGGTGACCTGAGCTGTCACTCCGGCGGGTAGGCGTGCTCCCGGCCGCCGGCACGACGCAGCCCAGGGCCCTCAGAGCTCGGCAGTCCACGTCACCCGGGTGCCGCCCGCCGTCGGAGTGGTGAGGGTGCACGTGCCGTGGTGGCGTTCGGCTCGGCGGAGCATGTGGCTCAGGCCGCTCGAGCGGGTGGTGTCACCGATGCCCACCCCGTTGTCGGTGACGGTGACGGTGAGTAGCCCGCCCCGGTTGGCGATGGTCACCGTCACCGAGGTGGCGTGGGCATGTCGGGCACAGTTCGACAGCGCCTCCCGCGTCACGGCGAGGATGTCGTCGGCGAGATCGGCGTCGACCGCACCGTCGATCGGCCCGGAGAAGTGCAGCTGAGGGGCGTAGCCGAGGTACTCGGTCTGGGCGCCGGCCTGGTCGAGCAGCTGGGTCTGCAGACCGCTGGGATCGTGGCGGTCCGGTTGGAGCTGGAAGATGCGGGTCCGGATGGTGCTGATCGTGTTGTTGAGCAAGCCGACGTAGGTGCCGAGCCGGCTCAGCTGGTCCGGGTTGTCCACGAGGGTCGACAACCTCTCGAGCCCCATGCCCACCGCGAACAGCTCTTGGATCACGTGGTCGTGGAGGTCCATCGCGATGCGGTCGCGCTCCTCGAGCCTCGCCAGCCAGACCTCAGAGCGCCGGGTGGCGTTGAACGCCACTGCGACGGCCGCCTGGGTGGCGAACGCCGCAGCCATGGCGAGGTCGGCCTTGCTGAACTCGGTGCCGCCGGCCACCCGCCCCAAGGTCAGTGCCCCGCCCGCGTGGTCGCCGGCGGCCAGCGGCACGACCATCACCGATCCGACCCGGACGTCGGTCTTCAGCTGGGCGTCGTCGTCCCCGTAGTTGTTGAGCAGCATCGCCTCCCCGGTGAGCAGGGTCAGGTTCGCGTCGCGTTGCAGCTCCGCAACGTGTGACAGCGTCTCGTCGGCCATGGCGCCGCTGTCCGAGGCCACGCCGGCGGCGTAGGTCTGGTCGGGCAAGGTCACCGTGGCGAAGTCGGCGTGCGCGGCTCCCATCGCGTAGTGGCAGACCATCTCCAACGGCCGGACGGCCTCGCTGGACAGCAGGTCGTTGGCCAGGCCGCTGGCCGCGATCAACCATCGGTGTCGCTGTTCGGACTCCTTGAACAAGCTCGCGTTGGCCAGGGCCACCCCCGCGGTGGCGGCGAGCGCGGTGACGATCTGCTCGTCCTCGTCGGTGAAGGCGACGCCGGGTCGCTTCCGCAGATAGAGCCGGCCGTATACCTTCTTGCCCACCCGGACGGGAAGATTGAGGAACCCGGTGGGGCCGGACCCGTCGAGCGTCACGGAGCCGTAGCTCGTCTCGGGCTGGTCCTCGCCAGCCGTGGCGTCGGGCGCCAGCAGGTCGGAGATCTCCCGCCAGGACGGGTGGCCCTGGACCTCGCTCAGCAGCGACGACGGCATACCGACCTGGACCAGCTCGTCCATCCTGTCGTTCGCCCCCATCACGACGATCGCGGCGTACTCAGCCTGCAGCAGGCCACACGCCTCCTCCACCAGGCTCTCGAGCAGTGAGGGCAGGGTGAGATCCGACGCCAGCACCGCATTGGCCCGCAGCAGACCTCTCAGGCGGCCCTGCGTGGCCAGCACGTCGTCCGCGCGGTCGCGCAGCTGCTCCATCAGGTGGTCGAGTGCAAGTCGGGGAGGATCGGGGAAATTCAGCTCGCCCTCGGCGGAGAGGGAGCGACGCTCGCCCGGTCGGCGAGCCGCCATGGCCTCGGCAGCCCTCGGTGTCGTCGTCTCGTCCGCAGTCAAGGGAACCTTCGCGTTGCTTGCCCCCCAGACGCGGCGCTCGCGTCGTTGAGGTAAGACTACCGGCTCCTCGGCCGAGGGCGGCAGCGGCGATCGGTGCCGCCGTACGATGTGCCGGTGAGCAGCGCGGTGGTCAGCCCGGTGCGCGAGGTCGACCTGGCGTACGGCCGCGGCCGCCTCCGCCTGCGGCTACCGGCGGGGTGCCTGCCGACGGTGGTCCGGCAGCTGCCCCTGCCGCCGCTGCCCGACCCGGGTGCGGCTGTCGTCGACGCCCTGGCCCGGCCCGTGAGCGCACCGCCGCTCGCCGAGCTGGCCCGCGGTCGACGTAGTGCCTGCATCCTGATCTGCGACATCACGCGTCCGGTCCCGAACGGGCTCTTCCTCCGACCCATGATCGAGACGATCCTGGCCGCCGGGGTGGCCCCCGAGCAGGTGACGGTGCTGGTGGCCACTGGCCTGCACCGGCCCAACCTGGGCGCCGAGCTCGACGAGCTGGTGGGCGACCCGTGGGTCCGGCAACACGTCCGGGTCGAGAACCACGACGCCCGCGACGACGCCGCGCACCGCTGGCTCGGCCGGACGCCGGTGCTGGCCACGCCCGTCTCGATCGACGCCCGGTTCGTCGACGCCGACCTCAAGATCGCGACCGGGCTGGTCGAGCCGCACTTCATGGCCGGCTGGTCCGGCGGGCGCAAGGTGATCGCTCCCGGCGTGGCCCACCACGAGACGATCCGTACCTTTCACTCCGCCCGGTTCATGGAGCACCCGCAGGCGGTGCCGTGCGTGCTCGAGGGCAACCCGCTGCACGCCGAGCAGCTGGAGATCGTCCAGATGCTCGGCGAGGTCTACGGGCTGGACACCGTGCTGGACGACGAGCGCCGCCTGCTGCACGTCGGTTTCGGCGAGATCGTGGCCAACCACCACGCCACGGTCGGGCGGGTGAGCGCGAGGATCCGGGTGCCCGTCGAGCGCCGCTTCGCCACGGTCGTCACCTCGGCCGCCGGCTACCCGCTCGACAAGACGTACTACCAGACGGTCAAGGGCATGGTCACGCCCCTGGACATCCTCGCTCCCGGCGGCACGGTGATCATCGCCTCGGAGTGTTCCGAGGGTCTCGGCTCCGCGGAGTACCGCGACGCCCAGCGCCGGCTGACCGAGCTCGGGCCCGAGGCGTTCCTGTCCTCCCTGGTCGCCAAGCCGCTGGCCGACGTGGACGAGTGGCAGACCGAGATGCAGCTCAAGCCGTTGCGACAGGGGCGGGTCGAGCTCTACAGCACCGGCCTGACCGCCGAGGACCGGACACTCACAGCGGTGGGCGTCGTCGACGACCTGGCTGCGGCGGTAGCCAGCAGTATCGCCCGCAGCGGCGACCCGCAGGTGGCGGTGATCCCCGACGGTCCCTACGTCGTTCCCTACGTCTCGGAGACCGTTGGTGCCTGAGGTCGAGGTCGCGCCGGTGCGGCGGGAACGGACGATCAGCCGGGTCGGCCTCAGCTGGCGGGTCGCGCTGGTGCTGGTCGGCATCGTCCTGCTGCTGAACGGGTCGCTGCGGATGAGCGACGACGTCTGGCCGTTCGGACCGATGTCGCAGTACGCCTTCTCGCCGCCCGCCAACGACACCATCGTGGTCACCCGCGTCGAGGGACAGCTGGCCGATGGTCGTCGGATCGACCTGCCGCTCCGGATCGGTGAGGTGGGGATCGGTCGGGCCGAGGTCGAGGCACGGATCCCGGCGATCGAGGCCGACCCCAGCCTGCTGCGGGCGGTCGCGGACGGCTGGTCGTCGCGGCACCGCGACCAGCCCGCCCTCCAGCAGGTGTGGCTGGTCCAGGACGAGACCCAGCTGGTGCGGGGGCGGCAGGGGGCGACGGAGCTGCATGAGCTCGCCACCTGGACGGTGGCTCGATGAGCACGTCCCGTCCCCTGAGCCCGCCCCAGGCTCGCGCGCAGACCCTCGGTCACCGGGTGGTCGGCTGGTTCGCCCCGGTGGTGCCGGACGCCCGGCTCGCGATCTTCCGCACCGCCGTGTACGCGTTCGTGCTGCTGGACATCCACGCCTTCGTCCGCGACCCCATTCCGCTCAGCCGCCATCCAGAGCTCTACGCGCCGCTGCTGGTGGAGCGGCTGGCGCATGTGCCGCCGCCGAGCCCGGGCATCACCCTCACCCTGTACGTCGTGCTGGTCGTCGGGTCGCTCGTCGCGGCGGCCAACCGGCTGCCCCGGCTGGCCGGCTCGGTGGTGGCGGCCGCGTTCACCTGGTGGACCGCCATCGGCATGAGCTACGGCAAGGTCGACCACGACCACATGGCCTTGGTGCTCGCCCTCTGGCTGCTGCCCACAGCCGGCGTGATCCGGGACCGGTGGCGCAGCCGGGACCTCTCCGCCCAGGCCGGCTGGGTGCTCAGGTGCGTCCAGATCGCGGTGCTGTGCACCTACTTCCTCTCGGCGCTGACCAAGATCCGCAGCGGCGGCTGGAGCGTCACGTCGTGGCCCGAGAGCTACATCCTCACCTGGGCGATCGTCCGCCGACCGCACGGGCTGGGCCAGTTCCTGCTGCCGTACCCGGGTCTGCTGCACGTCATGCAGTGGTTCGCGTTTGCGGCCGAGCTGACCTCGGTGGTCGTGCTCTGGCTACGTGGTCGCGCCCTGCTCGCTGCCGCCCTCTTCTGGATGGGATTCCACGTCTTCACCCTCGCGATCCTCTACATCCACTTCGCGCCGACCCTGGTCTGCTGGCTGGCGTTCGCGCCGTTGGAGAGGTTGGGTCCCTGGGCGCGCCGGGTCGAAGCCCGCCGGCGGGAGCGCGCAGGCGGGCGTGCCACCGGGCATCCGGTCCCGGTTCCGGGCGACGAAGCGGTAGACCAGCGCCGCTAGCGACCGCACCCCCGGTGCCGACACCACAGCGCCGACCAGACCGTACCGGCCGCCTCGATAGCTCAGCCACGCGGCGAACGCAGCCGCACCGCCGGCGATGGAGCCATCCGGGCGTACCCAGAGCACCTCGGTGGAGGCCCGTTCGGCCGTCGTACCGAGAGCGGCCAGGTCGGTGAACTGGCAGGGGACCAGCTCGGCGTCCGGACCCGCGGGCCGGTGCAGGCGGTCGGCCACCCAGGTGGCGCTGGTGGTGCAGAAGGCGCAGTCTCCGTCGTGGCCAGCCACGGTCGGTCCCGGCCCCTCGCGTCGTCCATCGGCCCGCACGAGGGGCGCGGTGGGGGCGTCCGGGCTCAGCGGAAGTAGCGGACGACCGTGCTCGGACTCTTGACGAGGGTCTTGACCTGGGTCCAGACCCGTTCGGCGAGGAGCCGCAGGCGCGCCTTGAGGCCACTATCGCTCGCCTCGTCGACGACGTCGACGCAGCCGGACAGGGTCAACCCGTTGGTGACCACCTTGTTCCAGGTGTCCTCTGTCAGCTGTGAGGTGTCGCGAACGGCGTCGGACACCCCTTCGACGCAAGCCAGCACGTCGCTGGCACTCGCGGGCCTGCCAAGATTGGTCAGCGAGTCCAGGCCCTGACTCACCAGCGTCCGCGCGGCGGACTCGGCCGGGTCGGCGTGATAGCTCAGGAAGCCGGGACCCGATCCCCAGGTCACCTCGACGGTGTCCTGCGGCTGCAGCCAGTAGGTGTCGGTCCTGCTCTGCCGGTAGCGCGCAACCAGGGCCGCCACGTCGGCCGTGGGCGGGCCACCCGTCGGGACGGTCGCGTCCACCAAGCTGACGGGGTAATCTGCGGCGCCCGGTTCCAGCTGCAACACGGTGAGGCTGGTGTTGGTGACCTTCCACCGGTACGGCGTGACCAGGCACGCGTAGCCGTACTGACCGATCAGGTCGACCTCGACCGGCGTCTCCGGCAGGCACGGGGTATCCGGGAGCGGGGGCGGCAGGTCCTCGACCGACGGTCCGTCCGCGGGCCCTTCGCCGACAGGATCTGGGGCCACCGGCGGTGAGGTGACGCTCGAGGTGGTGGGCGTGGACCCGCGAGGCGCTTCGCCTGCGGTGCAGCCCGACGCAAGCACCAGCATCAGCAGAACGATCGAGCACGTGACGCGCCTCATCCTGACCTCCCCCGAGTGGCTCGCACAATAGCGGACGGTGGGTGGCTGCGGGCCGTCAGCGCCTGCCGAGCGGCGTAAACTCAGCGACGTGCCCGGGCGGATCAACGACGACGACGTCGTCGCGGTCCGCGAGCGGGCCAAGATCGAGGAGGTCGTCGGCGCATACGTCGCGCTGCGCCGGACCGGTTCCACCATGAAGGGGCTGTGCCCCTTCCACGACGAGAAGACGCCGAGCTTCCAGGTCACCCCGGCCCGGGGCTTCTACTACTGCTTCGGCTGCGGCGAGGGCGGGGACGTCCTGACCTTCGTGCAGAAGATCGACAACCTGAGCTTCACCGAGGCCGTCGAGCGACTGGCCGACCAGGTGGGCATCCAGCTCCGCTACACCGAGGACTCCGGGCCGCGGCCCGAGCCCGGGATCCGGCGACGGCTGATGGAGGCACACCAGGCCGCGGCGGAGTTCTTCGCCGAGCAGCTGGCCAGCCCGGACGCCGTCGTGGGCCGCCAGTTCCTGGCCGAACGCGGCTTCGACCGGGCGGCGGCCGAGCAGTTCGGGGTCGGGTTCGCACCCCGCGGCGGTCGGGCGCTCGCGTCCCACCTGAAGGGCCGCGGCTTCAGCGAGGCCGAGCTGGTCACCGGCGGTCTGGTCAGACCCAACGGCGGCTACGACTTCTTCCAGAGCCGGCTGCTCTGGCCGATCCGCGACTCCGGCCGGCAGGTGATCGGCTTCGGTGCGCGGCGGCTGTTCGACGATGACCGGATGCCGGCCAAGTACCTGAACACGCCCGAGACACCCCTCTACAAGAAGTCCAACGTCCTGTACGGCCTCGACCTGGCGCGGCAGCCGATCGGCCGCAAGAGCCAGGCCGTGGTGGTGGAGGGCTACACCGACGTGATGGCGGCCCACCTGGCCGGCGTGGACACCGCGGTCGCCTCTTGCGGAACGGCTTTCGGGGACGAGCACGCCAGGCTGCTGCGCCGGCTGATGGGCGACCACGACGCCTTCCGCGGCGAGGTGATCTTCACCTTCGACGGTGACGCTGCGGGCCAGGCGGCCGCCCTCAAGGTGTTCTCCGGCGACCAGAACTTCGTCGCGCAGACCTACGTGGCCATCGAGCCGACGGGCCTGGACCCCTGCGACCTGCGGCTGCAGCACGGCGATGCGGCGGTGCGCGAGCTGGTGGGCCGCCGGGTCCCGCTGTACCGCTTCGTGATGACCAACGTGCTGGCCCTCCACGACCTCGACCGGGCTGACGGCCGGCTGGCCGCCCTCCGCGAGGCCGCTCCGCTGGTGGCCAGCATCCGCGACAAGGCGATGGTCGAGCGCTACGTCCGCGAGCTGGCCAAGCTGCTCGGCAACGAGGACTTCGAGGAGATCCGGACCGAGGTGCTACGCGCGGCGAGCCGATCCAGCCGACGCTCCGCCGAGCCGGCGGTCGAGCTGGCCGAGCAGCCACCCGCGCGGGCGGTCCTGCCCGACCCGAACGACCGGCTGCTGGCCACCGAACGGGCCACGGCCAAGCTGCTGGTCCAGGCGCCCCAGCTCTTCCGGCCCGGCTGGGACGGCGTGAGCGCCACAGACTTCACCCACCCGGCGTACGCGGCCGTGTTCACCGCGGTGGAGAAGGCGGCCGCCGAGGGGAGCGGACCCGACGCCGGCGAGGACTGGGTGCGTCGGGTCACCGCCGCCGCCGAGCACGACCAGCTCAAGTCGCTGATCGTCTCCCTGGCCGTCGAGCCGCTTCCTGTGCAGGGCGAGGTGACCCCCCGCTTCGTGGTCGCCAACTCCTCGGGACTGCAGCTGCTGACCGTGATGCGCGCCATCGCCCAGCTGAAGTCCAAGCTGCAGCGGACCAACCCGGTCGAGTCGCAGCAGAAGTACAACGCCATGTTCTCCGAGCTGATCGTGCTCGAGGCGCGCCGCCAGCAGCTCCAGTCCCGTAGTCTCGGCGCGCTCGACTGACGCACACCGGTGTTGTCCACAGCCGTCCACGTGCCGACCGGCTGTCCACAGCACCGCCGAAGTCCTCGCGTCCCGGTCGGGTGCGCCCGAGGCTTGGCCCATGTCGTTGCCTGGGTCCGTCCTCACCGCCGAACCGTTGCTCACCGCCGCTGAGGTGGTTCAGCTGGCCACCCAGATCGAGGCGGGCGTCCTCGCGCGGGAGGCGCGCCAGCAGCACGCGCCGCTCGCTTCCGCCGAGGAGCTGCAGGCGTTGGAAGAGCTGGGGGAGCAGGCGTGGCAGCGGTTCGTCCGGGCCAACCTGCGGCTGGTGGCGATGGTCGCCCGTCAGACGGCTCTGCGGACGCAGCTCAGCGAGGCCGACCTGTTCCAGGAGGGCTGTCTGGGCCTGATGATGGCCGTGCAGCGGTTCGACCACCGTCGCGGACATGCCTTCGCCACCTATGCGCTGGTCTGGATCCGCTCCTACGTGGGGGCGGCGAGCGCCCGCCGGCTCGGCACGCTGAACCTGCCGACGAGCCGGGCCGAGCAGCTGCGGGCGGCGCGTGGGGTCGAGGTCGAGCTGGGGCAGCGTCTCGGCCGGACGGCGACGACGACGGAGGTGGCGGTCGCACTCGGGCGTCCCGAGCGTTGGACGGCGACGTTGCTGGCGCACCGGTCGCCGGAGCCGCTGGACGGGCTGGAGGTCGACATCGGCTGGTCGGCGCCTGCGGCGGAGTCCGCGACCGACCGCGACGCGGTGGAGCTGCTGTTGCGCCGGCTGGAGTGGCTGGAGCGCCAGGTCCTCGAACTACGGCTGGGCCTCACGGCAGCCGAGCCGTGCAGCCTGGCCGAGACCGCCCGCCGGCTCGGGCTGAGCGTCGCCCGGGTGCGACGACTGGAGCATCGGGCGCTCGATCGGCTCAGGTCCTTCTGCCGGCACGGGACACTGGAGTCATGGCCGGAACCCGCGTGACCTCCCGTTTCTCCCGCGCGCGGGGGCTGCCGCGTCCGGCGTACGAGTCGTGGATCGAGTCCCTGCAGGCCGAGCCGGGCCGGCCCGTTCGGATCCTGGCCTGGGCGCCCGTCGTGCCGCGGGACGGCGAGGAGCAGTTCTGCATCGGCAGCCCTGCTGTGCTCTCAGCCGGTGGTCCCGCTGACTGGGGGCACGTGGGCTGGCACCAGATCGAGCGCGGCGGCTGGAACGCCGAGCTGCACCAGCTCAGCTGGGTGCTGCTCGACGGTCACCGAGGGGCCGTCCAGGCCGAGGACCCCGGTAAGCTGCCCGAGCTCTTCCGGGAGCGGGTCGAGGCGACCATCGTGGTCAAGCGGTACGTCCCCCTGTCCGGCGAGCGGGGCGTCCAGATCAGCGCCCGCCGCGACCTCGGCGCCCTCGGCACCATCTCCTGGCACACCCGGCTCACCCGGGGGCTCAGCCTCTCGACCCCAGGAGTCGCCGCCGCCGTGGACGCCGCTCTGGTCGAGACGCGGGCAGAGTACGACCTCGGTTGACCCCGGTGCGGCCGACTTCGAGGTGGGGTGGATCGGCTGGTAATGTTCTTATCCGCGCCACGGCGCGATCCCCTGTAGCTCAATTGGCAGAGCAGCCGGCTGTTAACCGGCAGGTTACTGGTTCGAGTCCAGTCGGGGGAGCCCACCAAGCGGTTGTGGTCCGAGCCGACCAGACTCACCCTTGCGGAGCAGCTGATGCTCCCAGGCCGTACCCGGTCATCAGCTGACGCCCCACCTTCACGGCGCATCGTGATCGGTCGACTGCAGCCCGGCGACCCTGTGGCGTGGTCCAGGGCTTGACGGAACGTTGGGCACAGGGCTCAATCGGTAGAGGTGTCGCATGCTTTTTGGGGGGGCGGCGTCACCTGAGGATGCGCTCAGCAGGGGAGAACCGGTCGGCGGTGTGCTGACCCGGAGCCCCGGCCGGGTGCGCGCGACCTGAACGAAGGGAACCCCCATGATGTGCCAGCGTGCCCGGGCCGGGATGATCGCGGTCGTGGCGATGCTCCTGATGGTGGGGACAGTGAGCCCGGCGACCGCCGCCGGACAGTTGACCAGCCGGACGAACGTGCGGTTCACCAGTCGCGGAGTCACGTCGAGAGGCCACATCTTCGCTGGGCATCTGGACTGGTCGAGGCCGGTGGGCATCATGGTCTACCTGGACGGCTCGAGTGAGCGCGGGCTGAGAAGCTACAACAGTCCGTACCTCCTGGACGCAGACGGAAGGACGGGGCTGGTCGAGGCGGCGCGGAGGCGGAACCTGCTCCTGCTCACTCCGTTCGCGCCCGGCGGCGGCTGCGACGGCGCTGGCCGCACCGAGACGTGCTGGTCGTGGCCCAGCGGCGACATGACAGTGGCCAAGAAGACCCAGTGGGCCTACGACTTCGTGCGGTGGGTGCGACATCAGTACGCGGCGGCCGGCGGCCCGCTCGTCCTCGGCGGCTACTCCTCGGGAGCGCGGGCGACGACGGAGTTCCTGGGCCCGAAGTTCGGGGAGCAGATGTCGGTCGACCTCATGGTCGCCATCTCTCTGGGCGGTCCCCCGAAGATGGGCCCGAACTACTCCTCCGCCTTCAAGGTGCACACCCCGATCGTGTGGAACGTCGGGGCCGAGGACGCGTTCTTGTCCACGCCGGGTTACGGGGTGCGACGCGGGCGCGACTGGTACGCCGCGGCCGGGTTCCGGACCTCGTTGACGGTAGTGCCAGGTCTGGGTCACTCGCGTTCGGACTTCGACCTGGTGATGGCTCGGTCCGTCGATCGCTACCTGACGACCCGGTGACGCGTTCGGGTGGGCCCGACTGCCTCAGCCGGCAGCCGGGCGGACCTTCTCCAGGTCGGCGAGGAAGGAGCTGGCCCAGTGGTCGATGTCGTGTTCGGCCACCTGCCGCCGCATCACCCGCATCCGCCTCGCCTTGTTGCGCGGCGAGTCGTTCATCGCCGCGACCAGCCTGTCCTTCATGCCGTTGATGTCGTACGGGTTGACCAGGTAGGCCTGGCGCAGCTCCTGCGCGGCGCCGGCGAACTCGCTCAGCACCAGGGCGCCGTCGTCTCCCTGCCTGCAGGCGATGTACTCCTTGGCCACCAGGTTCATCCCGTCCCGCAGCGGGGTGACGACCATGACGTCCGCCGCCCGGTAGAGCGCCGCCATCTCCTCCCGCGGGTAGGAGGAGTGCAGGTAGGTGATCGGCGGTCGACCGATACGGCCGATGTCACCGTTGATCCGACCCACCAGCCGGTCCATGTCGTCGCGCAGCTGGCGGTACTCGTCCACCCGCTCCCGCGACGGCGTCGCCACCTGAACGAAGGCGACCTCGTCGAGCTCGACCGCGCCGTCGTCGATCAGCTCACCGAAGGCGCGCAGCCGGGCCAGCAGCCCCTTGGTGTAGTCCAGCCGGTCGACGCCGAGGAACAGCACCTTCGGGTCGCCGAGGTCGCGCCGGATCTCGGCCGCCCGCTCGGCGGTCGCGGGCGAGGCCGCCAGCTCGGCGAGCCCGGCGGTGTCGATGGAGATCGGGTACGAGCGGGCCACCACCGTCCGGCCGTCGGCGGTGCGGATCTCGTCGCGGTAGGTCTCCTGGCGCAGCCGGGCCCGGACGAGCCGGAGGAAGTTCTGCGCGCCACCGCTGACCTGGAAGCCCACCAGGTCTGCACCCAGCAGACCCTCGAGGATCTGGTCGCGCCAGGGCAGCTGCTGGTAGAGCTCGGTGGGAGGGAAGGGGATGTGCAGGAAGAAGCCGATCCGCAGGTCCGGGCGGCTGCGGCGTAGCATCGCCGGCACCAGCTGCAGCTGGTAGTCCTGCACCCACACCACCGCGCCCTGCTCGGCGACTGCTGCGGTGGCGTCGGCGAACCGCTGGTTGACCGCTACGTACGCGTCCCACCACTCGCGGTGGAACTCCGGGGTGGCGATCACGTCGTGGTAGAGCGGCCACAGCGTCGTGTTGGAAAAGCCCTCGTAGTACTCCTCGACCTCGCTCGCCGACATCGGCACCGGTACGAGCTGCAGGCCGTCGTTCTCGAACGGGTCCAGCATCTCGTCGGGAGCGCCGTGCCAGCCGACCCAGGCGCCGTCATGACGGCGCATCACGGGCTCGAACGCCGTCACCAGACCGCCGGGGGAGGTGCGCCAGTCGACGCTGCCGTCGGCGTTCTCCACCCGGTCGACGGGCAGCCGGTTGGCCACCACCACAAAGGCCGCTGTCGCCGGCAGCTGGTCGGGCGGGGGGGTCTCGGCCGGGCTCATGAGCTCCATCCTCCCAGGAGGTTCGTGTCTGCCGTCTGCCAGGCTCAGCCCATGACCTCAACCGAACCCACGACCGAGGCGGGTGCGGCCGCGCTCCGGGTGCTGCTGGCCGACCCGGCGGGCGCCCTCGTCGCCTTCGACTTCGACGGTACGCTCTCCCCGATCGTCGACGACCCGGAGCGGGCCGTGGCCGACCCTGACGCGGTGGCTGCGCTGGCCGAGGTCGGGTCGCTCGTCGGGACGATCGCGGTGATCACCGGTCGGCCCGCCCGCTCGGCGGTCCGGCTCGGCGGCTTCGCAGGACGCGCGGGTCTGGAAGAGATGGTGGTGCTCGGCCAGTACGGGGCGGAGCGCTGGGACGGGGCCACCGACAGCTACGACATCCCGCCGGAGCCCGCGGCCGTCCAGGCGGCCGGGGAGGAGCTGCCCGCGGTCCTCGAGGCGCAGGGCTACCCACGGGCGCGGATCGAGCACAAGGGCCGGGCTCTGGGTATCCACACGCGCGAGCTGCCGAACGGCAGGGCGGCGTACCAGGAGCTGCTCGGACCGCTGGGCGAGCTGGCGGAACGGCACGGCCTGCAGCTGGAGCCCG
Source organism: uncultured Actinomycetota bacterium (assembly GCA_963727215.1). Classification (GTDB taxonomy): domain Bacteria; phylum Actinomycetota; class Actinomycetes; order Propionibacteriales; family Propionibacteriaceae; genus Microlunatus. The sequence goes on along the minus strand of CAVSFR010000005.1, from coordinate 301,200 downwards.
GCCGCCAGGTGATCGAGATGCGAGCCCCCGGGACGGACAAGGGCGCGGCGCTACGCCGCCTGGTGGCTGAGCGTGGCGCGCGCTGTGTGGTCTTCGGTGGCGACGACCTGGGCGACCTACCCGCGTTTCGGGCCGTCGCCGCCCTCCGGGAGGAGGGCACGCCCGGCCTGCTGCTGTGCTCGGCCTCAGCGGAGGAGGACGCGCTGCACGGGCTCTCCGACGTCGTCGTCGAGGGACCGGCGGGCGTCGCGGCGTGGCTACGAGCGCTGGCCGTGCAGCTGCGAACGGTCGGCGGCTCCAGGAGCTAGCCGGCCCTAGACGCTTCGTCCGGCGGCGCGGTCGGTCGAGGTGCTCTCGTCGGTCTGGGTGGACTCCTGCTGCGTCTGCTCCGGCTCGTCGGTGCGGCGGTCGGACTCGGACAGGATCTGCTCGGCCTGCGCGGTCGGGTCGTCGCTGCCGGCCGCCAGCTCCTCCGGCAGCAGATGGGCCCGCTCGGCCACCCGGTCGGCGTCTTCGGGGCTGGGTAGGTGCTCGGTCTCAGGCATGGGCCCACGCTACGCAGCCGGTGGATATGCTCCGCGCGTGCCCCACGCGACCCGGACCTCCAGATGAGCGACGAGGTCGCCGCCGGAGTGGGGGAGGTCTTGCAGGACCGCGCGGACCGCCCGGTGCTGAGGATCGGCGACATCGTCCGGCACCCGCGGCAGCCCTGGTCCGGATCGGTGCACGCGCTGCTGGGCCACCTGCAGGAGGCCGGGTTCACCGAGGCCCCCGTCCCCGGCCCGCTCACTGAGGACGCAGCCGACTCGGACTGGGACGACGTCGGCTACATCGAGGGCACCGGCGGTGACGCCGCCTGCCTGCTGGTGACCACGGACGAGGCGGTGGCGGCGGTGGCGCAGCTGCTGCGGCGCTACCACGACCTGGTCGCGACCTGGAGGCCCGAGGTCGAACCGGTGTGGTTCGACGGCCAGCGGGGAACCGGCGATGGGGGCGAGCACCTGGTCTGCCACGGCGACGTCGGACCCTGGAACCTCGTCTGGCGCGACGGCGCGGTGGTCGGGCTGATCGACTGGGAGTACGCCACGATCGGCACCCGTCGGACCGACATCGCCTACGCGCTGCACTACCTGGTGCCGTTCCGCGATCGCAGCTACTGGCAGGGCGTGCTCGGGATGCCGACCAGACCACGTCGGCGGCACCGGATGTCCGTCTTCGCGGAGGCGTACGGCATCGGAGTGGACGAGCAGCTGGTGGATGACGTGCTGGCGTCGCAGCAGGCCGGCGTCGACCTGATGCGGACGCTTGCCGAGCAGGGCCGGCCGCGTCAGCAGGAGCTGGTCGCGAACGGTGAGCTGGACCGCGAGCACCGCGCGGTCCTGTGGGGGCAGGGCCACCGGCACAAGTTCTACGCCAAGCGTCCCCGGCCCCGCCGGACCCGTCGGGATGACGATAGACCCGGCGGGCTGCGCTGACCGCCGGACCGGAGGAGCCTCAGCGGATTCCGGTAGTCGCCAGTCCTTGCACGAAGAAGCGCTGGAAGGCGAGAAACAGCACCACCAGCGGCACGACCGCGATCAGGGTCATGGCCATCAGCGCGCCGTAGTCGGCCTGGTACTGGCCCTGCAGGAACTGCAGGCCGATCGGGAGCGTGTAGAGCTGCGGGTCCTTGAGGGCGATCAGCGGCCAGAGGAAGTCGTTCCACTGGTACATCACCGTCAAGAGCGTCAAGACGGCCAGCAGCGGACGGCACAGCGGCAGGACCAGGCTCCAGAAGATCCGCAGGCTGCTCGCGCCGTCCAGCTTCCCGGCCTCGATGATCGAGTCGGGGATGGCCAACATGAACTGCCGGGCCAGGAAGATCCCGAAGGTCGCCGCGGCGCCGGGAACGATCACCGCCCAGAAGGTGCCGATCAGGCCGAGCCCGTTCACGATCCTGAACTGCGGCACCAAGATCGCCTGGGTCGGGATCATCATCGTGGCCAGCAGCAGCAGGAAGAGGAGGTTCTTGGCCGGGAAGACGAGCTTGGCGAAGGCGTAGCCCGCCAGGACGCTGATCACCACCGTGAGCAGGGTGGTGATGCCGGTGACCACGAGGGAGTTGCCGAACCAGGTCGTGACCGGCCAGGCGTCCAGCACCCGGGTGAAGTTGTCGAGGGAGAACCGGTGCGGGATCACGCTCACGTTGGCGTCGAAGGTCTTCTGCCCGGAGAAGGCGGTGGTCAGCATCACCCAGAGCGGGAACGCCATCACCACGGCGGTGATGACCGCCAGCACGATGCGGACCGCGAGCCAGCCGGACGACCGGCGCCGGCGAGGACCGCTGCGTGGTCCGGCGTCGACGCGGGTCGGGACGAGCGGGCGGGGTGCGGTGATGGCCATCAGGCTGCCTCGTCCCGGTTGCGGTTGGTACGCCACTGCACCACGGTGAAGATGAGCGTGAGGAAGAAGATCACGACGCCGATCGCAGCGCCGTAGCCCTGGTCGCGGGTCGCGCCGAAGGCCGTCTTGTACGCGTAGGTGCCGAGGACCTCGGTTGCCGATCCCGGACCTCCGTTGGTGAGCACGAAGACGGTGTCGAAGACCTGGAAGGAGTAGATGACGTTCATCACCAGGAGGAAGAACGTGGACGGACCGAGCAGCGGGAAGGTGATGAACCGAAAACGCTGCCAGCCAGATGCTCCCTCGACCTGGGCCGCCTCGTAGAGCTCGACGGGCACAGCCTGCAGCCCGGCGAGATAGATGATCATGTTGAAGCCGACCCGGATCCAGAGCGTGATCAACACCAGGGAGGCGAACGCAGGCAGGCCTCGCGACTGCCAGGACAGGTTCGGCAGGCCCAGCTGCGTGGACAGGCCGTTGAAGACGCCGATGGTCTCGTTGAACAAGAAGGTGCCGATCAGCCCGACCGCCACGCCGGAGATGACCAGCGGCAGGTAGATCAACGTGCGGACCACCTGCCGGCCGGGCAGCACCGAGTTCATCAGCACCGCCAGCGCCAGCCCTACCGCCATGCTGAGCGGGACGGTCAGCACGATGAACAGCGCCGTGTTGACCAGGGACCGGTAGAAGGTCGGGTCGGTGAACATCGTCGTGTAGTTCTCGACGCCGATCCAGCGGATCTTGCCGCTCAGCGCGGAGATCTTGGCGGTCGAGTACACGAAGGCGGCCGCCATCGGGATGATCAGGAACCCCAGGGCCAGCAGCACCGATGGCGCCAGGAAGCCGAAGGCGGAGTGGTCCCAACGCCGCCGACGTCCCCGCCCCGGCGTCCGGGGCGCGGACGTCCGGGGAGTCCCGGCCGAGGCCGTCGGCGGCGCCGAGACGGTGGTCACTTCCCGGCCTTCTCCACCGCCGCCGCGAGCGACGCGGTGGTCTCGGCCGCCGAGGCCCCACCGAGGAACGCCTTCTCGAGCTCGCTCTGCAGCGCCGCGTTGATCTTGGCGAACTGCGGGACGGTCACCTGCCTGACCTGCTCGGGCGTGATCGTGGTCGCCTGCTCGACGAACGTCTTCATCAGGTCGGGGCGGACCTTGAAGTCGAGGTCGGCGCTGGTCAGGGACTTCAGGGTCGGCAGCTCACCGGTGGCCTCGCAGAAGATGCGCTGCTGCTCCTCGCTGACCAGGAACTCCAGGAAGCGGGTGGCGGCCTCGGTGTTCTTGCCGTCCTTGGCCGCAACGATCGCGTTGCCACCGAGGTCCGAGGCGGCCGCGACGTCCTTGGGCATCGGCATCGAGCCGTACTCGAACTTCTTCTTGACGCCGTCGTCGATGAAGGGGATCAGGAAGTCGCCGGCGAAGGCCATCGCGACCGTGCCGCCGGTGAAGGCGGCGTCGGGGTAGGTGGCGGACTTCACCGACGTGTTGCGGGCCACCCAGTTGTTGGTGAAGAAGCTCGTGGTGAACTCGACGGCCTTGCGGCCCTGGTCGGAGTCGATGACCGGCGTCTTCAGGTCGTCGCCGAGCACGTTGCCCCCGGCCTGGAAGAGCCAGTTGAGCCAGCGGTAGGCGCCGGCGCTCTGCCAGTCGTAGATGAAGGGGACCTGCTTGCCCTTGACGACGCCGGCCAGCTTGCGCGAGGCGTCGGCGAACTGCTCCCAGCTCCAGGCCTCCTCCAGGCTCGTGGGCGCCGTCAGGCCGGCAGCCTCGAAGGCATCGAGCCGGTACAGGATCGCGGTGGTGTCGATCTGGTGGGGGACGCCGTAGGGCTTGCCGTCGTAGACGATGCCCTGCCACAGGCCAGGCACGAACTGGTCGATCTTGGCCTGGTCGAACGTGCTGGAGACGTCGAGCAGCACGTCCTCGCTCGTGTACTGGCCGATGTCGATGTAGGAGACGCGGAAGAGGTCCGGCGGGTTGCCGGCCTGGAAGCGCGAGTCGAGGTTGGTCTGGACGCTGGCGTAGGGGACCGTCTCGGTCTTGACGGTGATGCCCGGGTTCGCCTTCTCGAACGCGGCGATCACGTTGTCGAACGCCTTCTTCTCCGCGTCGCCCGACCAGTTGACGAAACTCAGCTGGGCCTGCAGGGCCGAGCCTGAACCAGAGCCCGAGCTGGCCGGGGTGTCGGAGGAGGACTTGCCGGTCAGGCCGGCGCAGGCGCTCAGTCCCGCTGACGCCCCCAACCCGAGTCCGCCCAGCAACATCTGCCGTCGGTTGATCGTCATCTTGCTTCCCTTTCCTCGTCACGACAGAAGCAGGAGCTCCGGGCGTGCGGGCACGGCCGGTCCGATTGGACCGCCCCCTGCCGCTGGCCTCACTTCCCGCACAGGAGGACCGACAGATGCATCGCGCTCACCCAAGCCCTGCTGCCCGCTCATGAGGCGGGCCTCGCCACCATGGCACGCGCCACCCGTCGGCGCCAGGCACCCCCCGGTGCTGGGGAGCCGCCGCGTATAGTCACTGTCCCGGCGCCGCCTCGGCCGGGCTGCGCTCTCAGGAGGACCCATGTTCGACGTCGACGACATCCGTGACTGGCGTGGCCAGAGTGTGGTGGACCGCGACGGGTCCAAGATCGGCTCGCTCGAGGCCGTCTACTTCGACACCTCGACCGACGAGGCCGTCTTCGCCACCGTCAAGGTCGGACTGGTCGGCGGCGGCAAGCTGATCTTCGTCCCGCTCATCGGCGCCAAGGTCGCGCCGAAGCACATCCGGGTGATGACGGACAAGAAGGTGGCAAAGGACGCACCCTTCATCAACACCGACGGCGAGCTCGACTCCGCCGCTGAGCCCGGGATCTACTCCCACTACGGGCTCACCTACGAACGCGGCGCGAGCGGCGAGCGCAAGCTCGGCCGCCGCTGAGCCGACCGGCTCGAAAGCCAGGCGAGGCCGCCGGCGTCTGCCGGGCCACGCCATCGACGCGGTCGAGGCCGTCCGGAACTCGAAGTCGTCCCTGGACTTCACAATCCTCGCCACCGCCGCCGGTATGCTCGGGCCTCCACCAGGGGCGGTAGCTCAGCCGGTTAGAGCAGGGGACTCATAATCCCTGGGTCGTGGGTTCGAGCCCCACCCGCCCCACAAAACGGTCGTGCCAGCGTTCGTCAGTCTGCCGGTGCGACGCGACCGACGAGCCGGTCGAGGTGGACGAACTCCGCGGGAGCGTGACTCGCCACGCTGACCACCACGTCAGGCACGCCGTCCTCGCGGCCGACCTGGTCGCTCAGTCCGATGAGGCTGTAGCCACGGTCGCGGCAGCGCTGGACGAGCTCGGGCACCGCCACCGCCGCGTGCCGTGACGGCGGTCCGGCGAGCGGCCACCGCTGCACCTCGTCGAGATCGGTCAGGCCGGCCTTGACCAGGGCCTCCCCGCGGGTCCAGCCCAACCAGGCCGCCAGCGAGGCGGCCGCTGCGCCGTCGGAACGACCGTCGAGCCGGGGTACCTCACCGTCGCGCCGCTCGACGTCGATGCCGACCGGCCCGTCCGCCACTGCGGCAGCGACCAGGCCTCGCGCGTGCGCCCAGGACAGGCCCAGCTCGGTCCTGCCCGAGACCTCGGGCCGGCCGTGCGGCCCGCCGCACTCCGGGCAGCGCTGATGCAGCCGGATGCTCGCCAGGGCTGCTGCGCCCGGTGGTCGACCGTCGCGGTGCACGACCAGCAACCGGGCCAGCACCCGCGCTGCGACCAGGTCGTGCCGGTCCTGCGGCACCCGCAGCCGGGTCAGACGCGCCCGCTCGCCGTCGTTGAGGGACCCGAGCGGGTCGCCGAACGGACGCGCCGCGGCGAGCACCGCGGCTGACTCGGCCACGACCGCCATGGTCAGCACCGGCCGCGACCGGCGACGAGGGCCGTGGCAGGGGAGTGCACGCTGCCGGAGACGACCGTGGCGACCACGGGCGGACGATACCAACCCGCAGGCATCCGCGCCGTGCTCGATCCCGACGCCCCTACGGCCGCGCACGCAGAGGCACCTGCGACGATCCGTGGCGAAGCCCGTCGTGCTCAGCGACGCCCAGCGCGGAGCGGGGCGTGCGGGCTCATCCTGATCTCCGGCACGACACCGCCGCTCCACTCGGCCTCACGGATGGCGACTTCGGCCGCTGCCCGGTTCTCGGGGTCGAGCCGGTCGACGAACAGGATGCCGTCGAGGTGGTCGGTCTCATGCTCGATGATCACCGAGAGCCGGCCGTAACCCTCGATCCGCAGCGGCTCACCCCACATCGTGAAGCCGCTGGTCACCACCTGGAGGTGGCGGCGGCAGTCGAAGGGCAGTCCGGGGATGGAGAGGCAGCCCTCCCGGTTGAGCTGCTCCTCGTCCCCGACCACCTCAACCAGCGGGTTGACCACGTGGCCGATCTCGCCCTCCACGACGTAGGTGAACACCCGCAGCCCGACGCCGATCTGCGGGGCTGCGATCCCGCCGCCGTTCGCGTCGGTCATGGTGTCGGTGAGATCCTGCACGAGCTTGCGCAGCTCGAGGTCGAAGTCGACGACGGGTGCCGCCTTCTGTCGCAGGATCGGGTCGCCGAAGAGTCGGATCGGTCTGATGGCCACGGTGTGCTCGTCTTCGCCTAGGGATGGGTCCAGCGCCACCGCCGGACCGGACCATGATGCCTCCGGTGCCCCTCACAGCCGGCCGGGGGTCCCTGGAGCGCTCACTGTCCACCCAGGTACGGGTCGGCCCAGGCGCTGATGATGCGCGCTGCCCGCTTGGCCTGCTTGCCCCGGGTGAGCAGGTGGTCGGCGCCCTCGAGGGAGACGAAGCTGCGCGGGTGCCGCGCGGTGCGGAAGATCTGGCTCGCGTTGGCGATGCCGACGGTGTTGTCGGTCGGGGAGTGCATCACCAGCAGTGCCCGGCGCAGCGTCTTGATCTGCTCGTCCAGGGCGGCCGCCCGGACGTCCTCGATGAAGGTGCGACGCAGGGTCAGGGCCTTGCCGCCGATCGGGAACGGGGCCTCGCCGTGCTGCAGGGCGACCTCGACGAGGGCGTCATAGTTGTGCTCGACGTGCGCGGGCTGGAACGGCGCTCCGATGCTCGCCACCGCCCGGACGCTCGTCGCCGCGTGGGCAGCAGCGATGACGGCCGCACCGCCGAAGGAGTGACCGACGAGCAGCTCGACCTCGTGGCCGGCCGCGTTCATGAAGGCGACGGCCTGAGCGGTGTCCTGCACCTTGTGGGAGAAGGAGCCGTCGCCCCAGTCGCCCTCGGAGTCGCCCAGGCCGAGGTTGTCGAAGCGCAGCATCCCGATGCCCTCGCTGGCCAGCTGCCGACAGATCCGGCTGGCGGCGGGAGAGTCCTTGCCGAGGGTGAAGCCGTGGGAGAAGACGCCCCACCCGCGGAGCTGGCCGTGCGGGTGGTCGATCACGCCGGACAGCATCGGACCAGTCGAGCTGGCGAACCAGACCCGCTCCTTGTGGCCTGCTGGTGGCCGCGAGACCTGGGTGAGCGCCGTCGTTTCCTTGAGACCATCCGTCATAGTGGTCGTCACCCTAGGGCTCGGTCGTCGTCGCGTGGAGCCGTTCGCTGCGGGACGGAACGGCGTCACGGATCCGACCCTGGCTGAGACATACGTACGATCCATATTCCGAGAGCGGCCGGCAGGAGCCGGCCCCTTCTACCCGGCCGTCATCGGAAGGTTCGCCCGTGCGCGCTGCCGTGTTTCGTGCCCCTGGCGCCCCCATCCTCGTGGAGGACGTCGAGCTGGCGCCGCCCCGGGCCGGCGAGGTGCGCGTCCGGATCGCCGCGGCCGGCGTCTGCCACTCCGACCTGCACGTGCGCGACGGGGACTGGCCGTTGCCGCTGCCGATGGTCCTCGGCCACGAGGGCAGCGGGACCGTCGTCGAGACCGGACGTGGGGTGGACCACCTGGAGGTCGGTGACCAGGTCGTCCTCTCGTGGATCGCCCCGTGCGGCACCTGCGGCCCGTGCCGGCGTGGCCACCCGGTGCAGTGCCTCGTGGCCTCCGGCGTCGTCTCCCCGCGTGGGGTGCTGACCGACGGCACCAGCCGGCTCTCGGTCCACGGCCAGACCGTGCACCACTACATGGGCGTCTCCGCCTTCGCCGAGGAGGCGGTGGTGCCGGCGGCCGGTGCGATCCGCATCAACCCCGCCGCACCGCTGGACGTGGTGTCGCTGGTGGGCTGCGGCGTGGCCACCGGCGTCGGGGCCGTCCGCAACACCGCGCGCGTCGAGGCCGGCGCGTCCGTCGTCGTGCTGGGCTGCGGCGGGGTCGGACTCTCGGTGGTCCAGGGCGCCCGGCTGGCCGGGGCCGAGCGGATCATCGCCGTGGACCTCCGGGCCGACAAGACCGCGCTCGCGCTGAGGTTGGGCGCCACCGACGTGCTGGACGCCTCCGCCTTCGACACCGTCGAGGCTGTCCGCGACCTGCTGCCCGAGGGTGTCGACTACGCCTTCGACGCGGTCGGCGGCCGGGTGCTGACCGAGCAGTGCGTCGCCGTGCTCGGGATGGGCGGGACGGCCGTCGTCGTGGGCATCCCGCGCGCCGGCGTGCGCGCCACCTTCGACCCTGGCACGCTCGTCGCGATGGAGCAGCGGATCATCGGCTCGAACTACGGCGGCATCGACCCCGCCCACGACATTCCGCGCCTGGTCGAGGAGTACCTGGCCGGTGACCTGATGCTCGACGAGCTGGTCAGCTGCCGCCGCCCGCTCGTGGAGGTCGCCGAGAGCCTGGACGACCTCGCGGCCGGGTCGACCCTGCGTCAGCTGCTGATCCCCTGAGGCCTTATGCGGCTTGGGTCGCGGCGACGTCGGTGAGGGCGTGGACGTCGACCCGTCAGCCCCGAGCGCGGGCGGGCTCGGGTGCTCGTCCGCTGCGGCGTGGTCTTCGGCGCTGAAGCACCAGCAGTCCGACGGCGCCGCCGGCGGCGAGCGCGGCGGGGATGAAGAAGACGTGCGGCAGCCCGAGGGAGGCGACTCCGAGGCTCCCGATCACCCCGCCGAGCGCGGCGCCGGTGGTCAGGGCGCTGAGGAACACCCCCGACGCCAGACCGACGCCTTCGGGGTACAGCTGCTGGGCGACGGTCACGCCCAGTCCGGCGATCGCGGCCCACGCGCCCGCAGTGAGGGCCTGACCGACGAACAGGGCCGTCACGCCGGTGCTCGTCGCGTACGTCAGGTGGGCGACCGAGGCCAGCACCGCAGCGGCCGCGAGCACCCTCAGCGCTCCGATCCGGTCCGCCCACCAGGCGGCCAGCGGCATCAGGGCGAACTCGAGCAACGGCTGGACCGCGATCACCGATCCACGCACGGTGTCGGAGACGTGCAGGTCGTCGGCCATGTAGATCGGCAGGTAGGCGAACTTCATCGTGTCCCCGCTCATCACCAGCACCGCCAGACCGGTGAAGACCAACAGCGGCGTGAGCCGGCGCCACGACCGCCCCGCGGGTCGAGCATCAGGTCCCTCGTCGACGGCGGTGTACCGCGCGACCCGCTGACGACCCAGCGGGATGAGCTGACCCAGAGTGCACACCGCGGTGGCGACCAGCAGGGGCCGCAGCCCGAAGACGCTGCCGAACCAGCTGCCAAAGACCGGGCCGACGATCCAGCCGGCGGTGAACGCCATCCGGACGGTCGCCACCACCCGGCTGTCGGCTGGGGTCGGCTTCCGGTTGAGCTCGTCACGCACGGCGGCGAAGAGCAGCGCCATCGTCGCCCCCGACACGCTCAGCGCCACGACGCTGATCACGAACGGCATCCACAGGCGGGTGGCACCGGCCATCGCCAGCCAACCGAGGCTCCCGATGACGGCGCTCACGCGGACCAGTCGCAGCCGGTTCGCCTGACGGTCCGACAGCAAGCCGATCGCGAAGCCGGCAACGGGAGCACTCAGGTTGGTCAGGAAGTAGAGCCCGGCGACGGGGACCGAGGCGTGCAGGTCGCGGGTGAGGAAGAGCGTGAGCTGGGGGAGCGTCGCCGAGAACCCGACCCCCGCCACGAACAGGGCGAGGAAGGCGGAGCGGAAGAACGGGGTGCGGGCGACGATGCGGATGGCCGTGTCGGCCCGTTCCGCCGCGACGGTCGTCATGGAACTCCTGGCTCGAGGGGCATCTGGGGAGACCCGAGGTCAGGTCTGGTGGTCTTCTTAATCGATCAAGATCATAGTACGACGATCTTTCCGTAAGGCCGACTCCGGCCCCTTGCCGTCAGGTGGTGCTACCCGCCGCAGCCCGCCAGCGCCGGCGGCTGGTCACCGCGACCAGGGCAGCAGCGGCGGCGAAGACCGCCGCGCCGGCGTAGGAGGAGCCGAGACCGCGCGAGTCGATGACCAGTCCGGCCAACGCGGTGCCCAGCGCGGCGCCCGTGGTGTTGGAGGCGGAGAGAAGCGACTGGGCCTCGTTCAGCCGGTCGGCGGGGGACAGGTGGTCGAGCAGGTTCTGCTGCATGATCAGCGTGGGCGCGATCGTGGCACCGGTGCAGCTGAGCAGGGGGAACAGCAGCCAGAGCGGGACGACGGGCAGCGTCATCAGAACGGCCATCGCTGCCAGCAGCACGGCGAAGACGCTCAGCAGCACCGGTACCGCCTGGCGTTCGTCGAAGGACCAGTGCCGCGCTCCGTAGACCAGTCCGCCGGCCGCGCTGCCGCCTGCGATGGCGGTGAAGAGCAGGCCGACCCGGTCGGTGTCACCCAGCAGCTCCCCGGCGGTCGCCGCCATCGAGGTGTCGAGCTGGCCGAACCCGACGCTGAGCGTGGCCATCACGAGCAACAGCGACACCACGCCGGGTGCTGTGACCGCGGACCGGCGTCTTGATCCCTGCTCGCCGCTCTCGGGCTCGCCTGAGGCCGGCAGGGTCCGGGGACCCGGGACCGAGAGCCGAGCCGCGTCCGTCCGGCAGTAGGCCAGCGTCCCCGCCGCCAGCGTCGCGGCCGTGACGAGCAGGGGCACGACGGACGGCGTCACGGCCAGCAGCAGCGACAGCAGCAGCGGACCACCGACGAAGATCAGCTCGACCGAGGTCGCATCCAGGGCGAACGCCACCCGACGTGACTCACGGTCGGGGAAGATCACCCGCCAGGCCGACCGCAGGGCCGGGCTCATCGGCGGATAGCTGAAGCCGGCGAGCACCGCCAGGAGGACCAGTACGGCCGGCGCTGCCGTACCGACCGCGGTGACCGCGAGCCCGGCCAGCAGCGCTGCGCTGGCCGCGGCGGTGGGGACGAGCACCCGCACCTGCCCGAGGCGGTCCATCAGCCGACCCCACACCGGGGTGCCGACTGCGCTGCCGACTGCGTAGGCGCCGGTGACGACTCCGGCCAGGCTGTAGGTGCCCCGAGCTCCCTGGATCAGCAGCAGGATGCCGATCGGGGCCATGGCCATCGAGAGCCGGCCGACCACGATGGCGAGGAACGGACTCCGCGCCGGCGAGTGCCCGAGAAGCCTCAGGTAGGAGGTGAGACCTCGGCCGAGGTCGACCTGGGGAGTTGGGGCGGGCACTCGTCCCAGCCTGCCACAACGCGGGACCCGCTCTTGCGCGTCAGGACAGCGCGCGCATCTTGTTACCGCGGGGCTGGTGGGTCAGCTCGGCCAGCCCAAGCAGCTCCAGCAGCGGCGGCAGGTACATGCCGAAGCGGCCGCGGTAGCCGTTGCGGACGCCGTACCAGCCGCCGACCGGGTTCTCCGATGACCGACCCCAGCTCTCCACGCTGCCGGCAGGGGCGTCCTTCTTCTCATCGGCGGCCCCGAGGTCGACCCAGTCGTCCTGCGCGAGGAGCCACGCGTGCAGGTCCTCGACGGCGCTCAGGTGGTAGCGCAGCGTCGTGGAGCCGACCTGGCACACCAGGACCGGCGGGTCGGCCGTGGGGTCGGCGTACATCGTGTAGCTCGACGAGCCGGGGGCCGTGGTCAGCGCCCACGGATCTTCCTTGGTTCCTGCACCGGTCACGACTGCCTCCTGTCGACGAGGGCGACGTCGCCCTCCTCGTCTCTAGCAGGAAGCAGGTCCCCCGGCAATGCCCGCATGTCCGCACCGTCGGTCGCTGTCTCCACCCGAGGTCGAGACGTGGGGCCGGGCCGGAGCCGGACGAACAGCGCCGCGACCAGCAAGGTCACGCCGAGGAGCAGCGTGGTCGAGGCGAGCAGGTTCTGACCCCAGGTCCAGGTCAGCTCGACGTCGGCCCCGTTCGGCAGCCGCCGGAAGGGCGAGGCCACCACCCAGCCGATGAAGACCCAGCCGAGGGCCGCATACCACCCCGGTAGCCGGGGCAGCGTCGGCGCCCGGCGGGCCAACGACAGGGCCAGCGGCACCACCCAGACGAAGTGGTGCAGCCACGAGACGGGCGACGCGAGCAGGCTCGCGACGCCACAGAGGTTGACTGCCATCGCCACGTCGCCGGCCCGGTGCCAGCGCACCGCTGCCACCACCCCGAGCGCGGCGACGACCGCGCAGAGCACCAGACCGGTCGCCGCGGCTCCTGAGCCCAGGCCGAAGATACGGACGACATCGGCCAGCGCCGACTGGTTGGTGTAGTAGATGATGCTGTGCCCGAGTCCGGTGTCGCCGTGCGCCAACCGGGACCAGAAGCCGAGGGAAGCCGTCGGCGCCACCACAGCGCTGGCCAGGGTTACCGCCAGGCCCGTCAGGACCGCGGCCACGAAGGCACGGGTCCGGCGGACGACGAGCAGGTAGACCACGAAGATCGCCGGGGTCAGCTTCACCGCAGCCGCCAGCGCGGTAAGACTTCCCTCCGGCAGCAGCCGGCCGCCGTTGCGGCCGAACCGCAGCACCCGGGGACCCGGGACGAGATCGAGTACGACCAGGGCCACGAGGAAGATGCCGAGCTGACCGAAGGCCAGTGTCTCCACCACCGGCTCCACGAACCAGACTGCTGCCGTCGCGACCAGGCTCAGCCCCCAGCCGTGCAGGCCGAAGCGGTGCAGGACGGCCAGCAGCGCCAGCACCCCGGCCGCCGTCCAGCCGATCTGGGCGAGGGTTGCCGGCAGCAGCGCCAGTGGGGCGGCCAGGACGGCGGCGAAGGGCGGGTAGAGGAACTGCAGCGAGCCGGGCAGGGTGTAGAAGTCGCCGCCCCGCAGCAGCGTCCGGCCCGCGCTCCGGTAGACCTCCAGGTCGACCATGACCGGCCGCCAGGGGGAGAAGCTGCCACCGCCGAAGGTGGTCGCGGCGACGTAGAGCCCGACCAGGACCGGCGCGAGGCAGATCAGCAGGCCGCGGACGACCCTGGGCACGCTGCGGCCGTTGCTCACGACGCCGGCAGCGGCAGCAGGACGGCGGCCGCCCAGGCGGCGATGGTGCGGCCCACGCCGGACTGGTCGTTGCCCGGGACGACGGTGTAGGGCGCGGACAGCAGCGTGGGGTGGGCGTTGGCCACCACGTGTGGCATTCCGGCCCAGGACAGCATGTCGACGTCGTTGGGCATGTCGCCGAAAGCGGCCACGTGGGCCGGTGCGATCCCGAGCCGTCGGCAGCAGCGCTCCAGCATCGAGGCCTTGCTGACCCCGGGGCCGCTCATCTCGACCAGCCCGGCCCCGCTGGTGACCGAGTGCGTGGCCGTGACGGTGTCCCCGACCACGTCGAGGACCGCGGCCAGCAGGGCGTCGGGCGTGCGGGTGAGGTCCTGGACGAGCATCTTGACGCAGTCCTGGCGGGCGGCCAGCTCCTCCGCCGGCGCGGAGAAGATCGCCGGGTCGGACCTGCGGCCTGCGCGCAGGAGTTGGTAGCCCGGGTCATGGCCGAATCGCGTACCGGACTCGACCGCAAAGCTTGCCGAGGGCAGGGCCGACCGGATGGCTCGGACGGCCGCGAGGGCCACCTGGGGCTCCAGGCAGATCCGGTCGAGCACGGCGTCCGCGCCGAGGTCGTAGAGCACCGCGCCGTTGCTGGCGATCACCGTCGGGTGCGCGCCGGGCAGGTCCCGGATCACATCCAGCCAGCGGACGGGGCGGCCGGTGGCGAACAGCACGGGAATGCCTGCCTCCTGGGCCGCCCGCACCGCCTCCCGGTTCTCGGCGCTGACCGTGCCGTCGGGGGAGAGGAAGGTCCCGTCGAGGTCGGTGACGACCAGCGACGGGACCGGCGCGGCTTCGGCTCGGGTCGTGGCCACTAGAGCCTCGATCGAGGAGACGGGCTGGCGTTCGGCGAACCACTCTGGTCGGGGGTGGGCTGGCCGCCGCCGGACTCGCTGCCCGATGGGGACGGGGACGGGGACGGGGACGGGGAACCCGAACCCGAGTCGGACGGTGACGGGGAGGGTGACCCTGAACCCGACGGTGAGGGTGAGCCCGACTGCGGTGACGGTGATCCGGACGACGGCGACGGCGACCCCGACTGCGGCGACGGCGAGCTGGACGCCGGCGGCGGGCTGCCCGAGCCGCCGGTGGGGGGCGGCGGGGCCTGCGGCGGCTGGTTGCGAAAGATGAGGATGGCGATCAGCACGGCCAGGGCCGCGAGCAGCATCATCAGCAGCCAGGAGACGGCGATCGTGCGCCAACCGGCCCGGTCGTAGCGGCCGGGCCAGGGGAGCGGCCACAGCCGCGCCAGTCCCGGCCGGACGCGGTCGACCCAGTAGTGCTGGTAGTCCGGTCCCGACGCCGAGCCCTGCGGCGGGAGGCTGGCGATCTGGACGTCGTCCAGCACCTGCGAGGCCACCGCGACGACGTCGGGCGACCCGTCCCAGCCGAGAGCAGCCCAGGGGGCCACGAGCCGGTCGTCGGGGGCGACCGGACCGTCGGTGTCGGACCGGAACTTGCGACCGAGACGCCCCGAGTCCTGTCCGTGGCCACCGCGCGCCAGCACGGCGTCGATGTGCATCGCGTTGATCACGCCGGCCATCCGGTCGCGGGCGGCGGCGTCGGCCGTCGCGCCCTCGGACAGCAGGATGAGCACGGCGGTACGGCCGTCGTCGTCGTGGGCGGTGAAGGCCACGCCGGCTGGGGTGGCGGCGAGGCGGGCGTCCAGCCAGAAGTCGGAGACCTTGGGCGGGTCCTCGCTCAGCAGGGGGCTGACCGGCACGTACGGCAGGCCTTCGGGAGGGGCGGTCGGCTGCTCGTGGTCGCCGGACGGCGGCACGGGCGGCTCGGGCGTCGACATCGGTCCCCATCAGATCACACGGGACGGGCGGATACCGACCGTCGCGCCGCGCACGCAGCGTCGGAGAAGTCTAGTCGGCCGACCCGTCACAGCTGGCCGATCGGATGCGCGATCGCCAGTGGGAGATGCTCGAGCTGTTCGCGGCCTGAAGCGCTGACCAATGCTCCGCCGATGGGCGGTATCAGCTCTTCGAGGGCCGAAATCCCGATCTGCGGAGCATCTGTCAGCGGGACTGGGTGCGGCGGGGAAGATCCCGCGTTCCCGGGCAGGGTTGGGTCCGTCTGCGAGAATGGCTTGGGTCTGGACCCTGGCGGCGACCGACGCGAGCCGCCGGAGCACCCGAACGCATGAGGAGCAGTTGAGTGAGCAGTCCTTCCCACGGCCACCCGGGCTCGGCGCTGGCCGAGAGCCGGAACGGCCAGGGCGCGCCGGCGGCGCTGTCCACCGAGCAGGCCTCACGCCTGCTCAAGGACGCCATCGCCGGGGTGCAGCGGGTGATCGTCGGCCAGGAGTCGATGGTCGAGCAGCTCATGGTGGGCCTGCTGGCTGGAGGTCATTGCCTGCTCGAGGGTGTTCCGGGGGTGGCCAAGACGCTGGCCGTCCGCAGCTTTGCCACGGTGGTCGGTGGTGACTTCGCGCGGCTCCAGTTCACACCCGACCTGGTCCCGTCCGACATCGTCGGCACCCGGATCTACAAGGCCAGCCAGGAGACGTTCGACGTCGAGCTCGGACCGATCTTCGTCAACTTCGTGCTGGCTGACGAGATCAACCGCGCCCCCGCCAAAGTGCAGGCGGCGATGCTCGAGCTGATGGCCGAGAAGCAGGTCTCGATCGGCGGTACGACCTACCCGGTTCCGCAGCCGTTCATCGTGATCGCGACCCAGAACCCGGTCGAGTCCGAAGGCGTCTACCCGCTGCCCGAGGCTCAGCGCGACCGCTTCCTGCTCAAGATCGACGTGCCGTACCCCCGTGGCAACGAGGAGTTCGAGATCCTCCGCCGGATGAGCGTCGACCCGCCCAGTGCCAACCCGGTGCTCGACCCGGCGATGGTGCTGCAGCTGCAGCGCCAGGCCGGCGACGTCTTCGTACACAACCTGGTGGCGGAGTACATCGTCCGGCTGGTGCTCGCCACCCGGACGCCGGCCGAGTTCAACCTGCCCGACCTGACCTCGGTGATCCAGATCGGTTGCAGCCCGCGCGCCACCCTCGGCCTCGTGGCCGCCTCGCGTGCGCTGGCCCTGATCCACGGCCGCGACTACGTGCTGCCGACCGATGTCCAGGCGGTGGCCAAGAACGTGATGGCGCACCGGATCGTGCTCGGCTTCGACGCCGTCGCCGACAACATCTCCGCCGCCCAGGTGGTCGAGCGGATCGTCGCGATGGTGCCGCCACCCACCCCGGTCTGGAACGGCCAGCAGCAGGGCCAGCCGCAACCGGCTCAGCAGCCGCACCAGGTCCAGCCCTACCCGGGCCAGCCGCAGCAGGGACAGTCCTACCCCCAGCAGCAGCCGTACCCGGGCCAGGCACCGTACGGCCAGGCGCCAGCGGGCCAGTACCCGCCGCCGGACCTCTCCTGAGGTAGGTCGTGTCGTCCCCACCCCCTGGCCCCGCGTTCCCACCTCCGACGGGACCGCCCGTGGCCATGCCGACCTCGACCCCCTCCGGGCCGGCCGGCTCCGAGGATCGCTTCGGCGCGGTCGCGTCCGTCCTGAGCCAGCCGACGCGCGCCACCATCCCGCTGAACAAGCTGGCGCCCGAGGCCGCGCTGCGCCGGCTCGAGCTCACGATCGTCCGCCGTCTCGAGGGGTACCTGCACGGTGACCACCTGGGCCTGCTGCCCGGACCGGGCTCGGAGACCAACGACGCCCGTCTCTACATCGCCGGCGAGGACGACGTCCGCAAGATCGACTGGTCGGTCACAGCCCGGACGACGGTCCCCTACGTGCGCGACACGATGTCTGACCGCGAGCTCGAGGTCTGGGCCCTGCTCGACGTCACCCCGTCGATGAACTGGGGGACCGAGGGCGTCACCAAGCGCGACCTCGGGATCGCCGCCGTCGCCACCATCGGCTTCCTCAGCCAGAAGATGGGCGACCGCTTCGGCGGCTACATCATGCGGCCGGACTCGTTGCGTCGGCTGCCCGCACGCTCGGGCCGGTCGGCGCTCTACGGGCTGCTGCGGACGATGCTGACCGAGCCCTTCGTGCCCGACCACGCGACCGGCGAGCTGAGCCTTGCCGAGGGGATCGAGCAGCTCTCGCGCACCCAGCGTCGCCGCGGGCTCCGGGTCGTCGTCTCGGACTTCCTGTCCCCGGGTGATCACGAGCTGGACCCGAACGTCGAGCCCGACTGGGAGCGCGCGATGCGGCGCCTCGGCGTCCGCAACCAGGTGCTGGCCATCGAGGTGGTGGACCGGCGTGAGGTCGAGTTCCCCGACGTCGGCGACATGCTGATCCGCGATCCCGAGACCAGCTTCGAGCGCTACGTGAACACCGCCGACCCCGACGCACGGGCCCGGATGGACGCCGCCAGCGCCGCCCAGCGGGAACGAATCCGGATCGCCCTTCGTCGTGCCGGTGTCGGTCACATCCAGCTGCGTACCGACCGCGACTGGGTCCTCGACATCGCCCGTTTCGTGCTGGCCTACCGGCGGGTCGCCAGCATGCTGCACGCGCCGCCGCAGGGAGTGACACGGTGACCCCACAGCTGAGCGGAGTGGTGCCCCAGCTGTCGTTCCTGGACCCGCAGCGGCTGCTGATCCTCCTCGTGATCCCGCTGCTGGTGGCGGCCTACGTCTACGCGACCCGGCGCAAGAACCGTCGCGGGATGCGGTTCACCAACACCTCGATGCTCGCCGTGGTGGTGCCCAAGCAGTCTCAGTGGCGTCGCCACCTCGCCGTCGCGCTCTCGCTGCTGAGCCTGATCACGCTGACGGCGGCGTTCGCCCGGCCCAAGACCCAGGTGGACGTGCCACGCGAGCGCGCCACCGTCGTCCTGGTCCTCGACGCCTCGTTGTCGATGCAGGCCACCGACGTGGCCCCCACCCGGCTGGACGCGGCCAAGAAGGCCGCCACGGACTTCGTGGCCTCGCTGCCGGAGAAGTACAACGTCTCCGTCGTCTCGATGGCGGGGTCGGCCTCGGTCCTGGTGCCGCCGACCACCGCGCACAACACGGTCGAGAACGCGATCGGCACGATCAAGCTGCAGGACTCCACGGCCATCGGCGAGGGGATCTACACCGGGCTGCGCGCGCTGGAGCAGGCGCCGAAGGACCCGGCGCAGCCGAACTCCGTCGCACCCGGCGCGATCGTGCTGCTGAGCGACGGCTCCAACACGGTGGGCCGCGCGCCCGAGCAGGCCGCGACCGACGCCAGGGCGGCCAAGGTGCCCGTCTACACGATCGCCTACGGCACCGAGAACGGCTACGTCGACCTCGACGGCAAGCGCGAGCCGGTCCCGGTGGACCACGACGAGATGCGCTCGGTGGCCCAGCTCAGCGGTGGCGAGTACTTTGCCGCGGCCACGGCCGACCAGCTGAAGCAGGTGTACGAGAACATCGGCTCCGAGGTGGGCTATGAGAAGGCCGACCGTGAGGTGACCTCGCGGTTCGCCGGCTACGGGCTGGCGCTGGCCGTGCTCGCCGCGCTCGGCGCGATCTCCCTGGGTGCGAGATGGCCGTGATCTCCCTGCTCACCCCCCTGACCGCGGCGGGGTCGGTCCCGCAGCTGGCGTTCCTGGCACCGAGCCGCCTCTGGTTCCTGCTGCTGATCCCGGCGCTGGTCGCGCTCTACCTGGGGCTGGTGCGCCGCCGCGGCCGGCGGACGCGGGCGACGGGTCGGACCATGTTCGACCTGGTCATCCCGCGCGACCGCACCTGGCTGCGGCACGTGGCGGTCGGGCTGTCCATCGCGAGCCTGCTGACGCTCACCCTCGCCTTCGCCAAGCCGAAAGACGAGGTGCTGGTCCCGCGTGAGCGGGCCACGATCGTGGTCACCATCGACGTCTCGCTCTCGATGCAGGCCACCGACGTCGAACCGAGCCGCCTCGAGGCGGCGAAGGCGGCGGCGGCGGACTTCGTCAACAGCCTGCCGCCCAAGTTCAACGTCTCCCTGGTCTCCTTCGCCGGGTCGGCCAACACGCTGGTGCCGCCGACCCTGGACCGCGGTGCCGTCACCGCGGCGATCGACGCGCTCGAGCCACAGCAGTCCACGGCGATCGGCGAGGGCATCTACACCTCCCTGGCCGCGCTGGCCCAGGTACCGCCGGATCCGGACGACCCGACGGCGGTCGCACCGGCCCGCATCGTGCTGTTGAGCGACGGCAAGACGCAGGTCGGTCGGCCCTCCGACGAGGCAGCCCAAGCCGCCAAGGCGCAGCAGGTACCCGTCTACACCATCGCCTACGGCACAGCCGACGGCTACATCGACATCGGTGGTCGCCGCGAGTCCGTACCGGTGGACCGCTCCGAGCTGGCCCGCGTCTCCCGGGTCTCGGGCGGCGAGGCGTACACCGCGACCTCGGCCGGTCAGCTGAAGGAGGTCTACCGCGACATCGGCAGCTCCGTCGGCAAGGAGAAGGTCGCTCAGGAGGTCACGTCCCGCTACGCCGGCTTCGGCCTCTTCCTGGCCATCCTCGCCGCGGCCGGGATGATCTCCCTCGGCGCTCGCTGGCCGTGATGCCTGACTCGTTGGCGGTACGGCTGCAGGAGGTCCGGCGACGCATCGGCGTTGCCTGCGCCGAGGCGGGGCGCGAACCGGCCGAGGTGCGGCTGATGGCGGTCACGAAGACGCACCCGACGTCGGTGTTGGAGCAGGCCTACGACGCCGGTCTGCGCCTGTTCGGGGAGAACCGGGTGCAGGAGGCGGCGGGCAAGGCCGAGGAGCTGGCCGGGCGCGAGGACCTGCACTGGGCAGCGATCGGCCATCTGCAGACCAACAAGGTCAAGGTCGCGCTCGGTTTCGCCGACGAGCTGCACACCCTCGACTCGCTCAAGCTGGCCGAGGCCCTCGACCGCCGGCTGCAGGAGGCGGGGCGGGCGCTCGACGTGTTCGTTCAGGTCAACTCCTCCGGCGAGGCCGCCAAGACCGGTCTCGCTCCGGAGGAGGTCGAGCAGTTTGCGCTGGACCTGCGCCCGTACGCCTCGCTCCGGGTCCGCGGGCTGATGACGCTGGCCATCTACTCCGACGACCAGGCCGAGGTGGCCGCCTGCTTCACCCGGGTGCAGGAGCTGCAGCGCCGGCTGCAGCAGCTCGACGCGGCTCCCGGCTCCTACGACGAGCTGTCGATGGGCATGTCCGGGGACTTCGAGCTGGCCATCGCCCACGGCGCGACCACTGTCCGGGTCGGTCAGGGCCTGTTCGGGGCCCGCCCGCTCGCCGCACCCGTTCCCTGAGGGTCCACGCTCAGGGGGACCGGGGGTTCAGGACAGGCTTTCGATGGGGATCGCCGGCACGTCGTCGGCCGGGGTGAAGCCGAAGATCCGACCGAGGAAGTACTGCTGGGCGTCCAGCGAGGCACGGATGTTCTCCGCCCGGCGGAAGCCGTGGCCCTCACCCTCGAACATCAGCAGGGCCACAGGCAGACCCAGCTCTCTCGCGGCTGCGGCCATGTCCTCGGCCTGCGCCGGTGGGACGACCTTGTCCTCGGTGCCCTGCAGCAGCAGGATCGGCGCGGCCAGCTCGTCCAGGTGCCGGATCGGGGAGCGGTCCAGGTAGGTCTCCCGCGCCTCGGGGTACGGCCCCACCAGCCCGTCGAGGTAGCGGGACTCGAACTTGTGGGTGTGCAGAGCCAGGGCCTCGAGGTCCGCGACGCCGTACTGGCTCACGCCGGCGGCGAAGACCCGGGTGGCGGTGAGCGCGCGCAGGGTGGTGTAGCCGCCGGCGCTGCCGCCCTTGACCGCGAGACGAACCGGGTCGGCCAGCCCTCGCTCACCCATCGCCGCCGCCCCGGACGCGCAGTCCGCCACGTCGACCAGCCCCCAACGGCCGACCAGCCGCTCGCGGTACGCGCGTCCGTAGCCGGTGCTGCCGCCGTAGTTGACGTCGAGCACGGCGTAGCCGCGGGAGGTCCAGAACTGGTAGCCGAGCCTCAACGAGGACGAGCTGTAGGCGGTCGGCCCGCCGTGCGAGACGGTGATCAGCGGCGGCAGGGTGCCGTCCGGACCGGTGACGTCGGGGTTCGTCGGCGGGTAGTACCAGCCGTGCACGTCGGCGGTGCCGTCCTCGGCCGGCCAGCGGACGGCTTGGGCCAGCGACACCGCGTCCGCCGGCAGGGCCAGGGTGCTGGCGCGGCGCCGCTCCGTCCACGTCCCCGTCCGCCCTGCTGCGCTCGATTCGAGCATCGCCACGCTGCCCGGCCGGTCTGGGTAGGCCAGCACGGCGGCGACGCGCCCGGAGCCCGCGGCCAGGTCTGTGGCCGCGGTGCCGTCGGCGGTCAGCGGGGTGAGCTCTCCGGTCGAGATCTGCAGCAGCGCGACCGACTCGACGCCCGAGCGGTTGACCGAGCACACCAACCGGTCCTCGTCGAGCAGGACGTAGGGGGTCTGGCCGAAGACCCATTGGGGTCCGCAGAACTCGGCGTCGGTCGGGTGCAGCGGACGTGGCCGGACGTCATCGGCGCCCAGGGCGTAGAGGTTCCACCAGTCGGTGCGGTCGGAGCAGAAGACCAGTGTGCCCTCAGCCAGCCAGCGCGGTTGCACCGCCGACTCCTCGCTACCACCGGCCACCTGGTGCGGCTCACCCAGCTGCCACGCCGAGGCCGCGCCCGAGAGGTCAGCCACCAGGACGGCGGTGGCGTCCCACGGCATGGCCGGGTGGTCCCACTGCACCCACGCCAGCCGGCCGTCGGCGCTGAGCTCGGGAGTGGCGTAGAAGTCGGCGCCGGCGCACAGCACCGCCCCGCCGTCGTCGTTGCTCCCGTCCAGCTGCAGCGCCACGATGGTGTTGACGGCTTCGCCCTCACCGCGGTGGTCCTCACGCACGGCGAGGACGAGGTCCAGCGCCGGGTGCACCCGCAGGTCGGCGTACCGCACCTCGGCGTCCGGGGTGATCGGCTCGCTCGTCGTGCCGTCCCGGACGACGCGCAGCCGGCCGTCGGCCATCTCGGAGTAGACGACGACGCCGTCCCGGACGTCGTAGGCGCCGCCGCCGTACTCGTGGACGCGGGTGCGGACGTTGGCCTCGGCCCGGGTGACCTCGGTCGCCTCGCCACCCTCGACGGGTGAGCGCCACAGGCTGAGCCGGCCGCCCTGGTCGGCGCGGGACTCCAGCCAGTACAGGTCTGCGCCGTCGATCCGGACTTCGGTGAGCCCCACGCTGGCCGAGGTCAGGTGGTCGACGGTGATCGGGGAGGGCCAGGAGCCGTAGGGAGCCGTGAGCATGCCGCCCAGCCTACGGAGAGCCGCTCCGGCCCGGCGACACCCTTGAGGCTGGTGCTCCGGCGGTGGGAAGGTGCCCATGGACGCCGACGTGGTCGTCCTGTGGGGCCGGCCTGGCCCAGCCACGGCAGCCCATGCCGCGGCGACGCGGCCGGCGGCGATCGTGGCCGCGCCACCTGAGGAGCGCGATCACGCCGCCCGACGCTGAGCTAGCCGAGGTCCGGCGGCGGGAATACCGGGCAGGCTCAGACGCTTGTGTGAGATGCCGTCCGGTGCAAGACCCCCGGGCCTCACCCCATAGCCGCTACGAGCGGCCACTCGCCGAGAGGCGTCTGCCGGACGGCGCTCACGTATCGCCCGAGCGGCGAGGGCTCAGCCCTCGCCGCTCGAGCCTTTTGTCGGCCCGCATGGCTACGCTCGCCCGGTGGACCTCGTCGTGGTGCCGGCCGACGGCGTCGTGACCGTGGCCGAGCTGGGCGCTGACGGGCGTCCGGGGCAGCCCAGGACGCTCGAGTGGGCCGAGCTGCCGGCGCTGGTCAGCCGGGAGGAGCACCGCGATCCGCGGTGGGTCTGGCCCGACACGTCGGTGGTCTACCCGCGGCTGCTCGAGGCGGGCGTCCGCGTCGGGCGTGCCTGCGACCTACGGCTCACCCACGCCATCGTCGTCGCGTCGTCGTACGTCACGACGTCGTGGACCGACGCCGAGGCCGACCGCTGGCGCCGGAGCGACCCGGTGGCCGAGACCGAACCGACCCTGCTGGACCTGCCCGCCGGCCCGGTGGGCGTCGACCTGACCGAGACCCTGGCCGAGCACGGCCGCCAGCAGCGAGCGGTCGCCACGTCGAGCCACCCGGTACGGCTCCGGCTGCTGCTCGCCGCCGAGTCGGCCGCCGCGCTGCTGGCCGCCGAGCTCGGGCACCGGGGACTGCCGTTCGACGAGGACGTGCACGGCGCCCGGCTCACCGAGCTGCTCGGGCCAAGGCCGCTGCCTGGGGGCCGCCCCGCGAAGCTGGAGGCCCTGGCCGTCCAGATCCGCGACGAGCTCGACGCGCCCGGGCTCAACCCGGACTCACCGCCGGAGCTGCTGCGTGCCCTGCACACCCAGGGCATCGGGGTGGAGAGCACCCGTCAGGGCGAGCTGGAGCGGGTCGACCACCCGGTGGTGGCACCGCTGCTGCAGTACAAGCAGCTGGCCCGGCTGCTCAGCGCCAACGGCTGGGTCTGGATGGCCGGGTGGGTGCGCGACGGCCGGTTCCGGCCCGACTACGTGCCCAGCGGCGTGGTCACCGGACGATGGGCCACCCGCGGTGGTGGCGCCCTGTCCCTGCCCAGGCAGATCCGGGCGGCGGTGGTGGCTGCGCCCGGCTGTCGGTTGGTCGTCGCGGATGCGGCCCAGCTGGAGCCGCGGGTGCTGGCGGCGATGTCCCACGACGAGGTGATGGCTGAGGCCAGCCGCCGCGGAGATCTCTACCAGGCGCTGGTGGACGAGGGGGTGATGGAGACCCGCGCCCACGCCAAGGTCGCGATGCTCGGGGCCCTGTACGGGGCGACCTCCGGCGAGGCCGGGCACCTGATGCCGCGTCTGATGCGGAGGTTCCCCGCGGCGATCCGCCTGGTGGAGGAGGCCGCACGGGCGGGCGAGCGTGGTGCCGTCGTGACGACCTGGCTCGGCCGCAGCTCCCCGCTCCCGCCTGAGTCCTGGCAGCAGGGGCAACGGCGGGCGAGCCTGCCCGAGGCGACGCCCGCCGATCAGCGACGCGCCCGGACGGCAGCCCGGGACTGGGGACGCTTCACCCGCAACTTCGTGGTGCAGGGGACGGCGGCCGAATGGGCTTCGGCCTGGCTGGCCGACCTGCGCCGCAGCCTGACCGGGCTGGGTGCGGTGGCCGGCCAGCAGCCCGCCCTGGTGTACTTCCTGCACGACGAGGTGATCGTGGAGACGCCGGTCGAGCTGGCCGAGGCCGTCAGCGACGCTGTCCGCACCTCGGCCCGACGGGCCGGTGAGCTGCTGTTCGGCCGGTTCCCGGTCGAGTTCGAGCTCGACCTGGCCTGTGTGCGGAGCTACGCCGAGGCCCGGTGACGACCGGACCTCGGCGCCGGGCTCAGAAGCCCGTGTCCAGCTTGACCGGGATGCCCTTCTTGCCCAGGTCGCCCGTCGAGCGGAAGGAGTAGGAGCCACCGATCAGTCCGCCGTCGAACGTCACTGTCCGGCCGTTCTGGGTACCCGTCGCGCGGATCCGGTAGGTGGTGGGGAACCGGGCGCTCACCGAGGTCGGGTCGGTGCTGTCGAGGGTGGGTCGCACGTTCTTGAACGGGTCGTTGGACACGCTCCAGCGGATCGAGCTCTCCTTGATCTTCTGGCCGCTCGCCTCCTTGAGCTTGTTCGGGCAGCCGGAGGGACGCAGCTTGCGCTGGTCGAGGCACTTGCCGAACGCAGCCTTGGTGGCCTTGACGAAGGCGGCCTTGCCGTCCTTCGTCAGGGTCGGCGTGAGCCGGGGGCTCTTGTAGTCCGACGGTCCGGTCAGGGTGAGCGTGTTGCTGCTGCCGAAGTTGACGTAGGCGTTGTCGGTGGTGAAGGCGTAGTAACCCGGGAACAGCGACACCTTGTCCTCCTTGACCTCCACCCCGTTGATCTTCATCGGGAGCGTGTCGTCGCGCTGGTAGGACAGGTCCAGCTCGGTCACGGCCCGGCTCACCTTCCAGGCGCCGCCGACCTCGGTGACGCTGTAGTCCTCGGTCACCGACCTGTCGCCGAGCTGGTAGGTGGCAGGGACCTTGTAGGCGTACTTGTCGGTCACCTCCGGCACGTCGACGGCCGAGATGGCGGCCCTCTTCGCGGAGACCGCCAGCACCTCGCGGCTGAGGAAGGTCTTGTCGGCCGGCTCGTCCTCGAGGTAGCCGATCGCCTTGTCCGGGTCCTGGTCGGCCAGCGCCTGGAGGTACCCGAGGACCGCGTCGGACGGCTTCGAGGCCTCGGGCGCGGTGCTGGTGCTGGTGCCGCTCCCGCCAGAGCCGATCGGGTCGTCGGCGCTGTCCACGCTGTTGCGCACCAGGGCCACCACGCCGCCGATCAGCAGCAGCAGGGCGACGCCCGCGGCGATCAGGATGAGCGGCAGCTTCGACTTCTTGCCCGAGCCGCCGGGGGGCATCGCGCCGTAGGGGCCGGTCTGGCCGGGAGGACCGTACGGGTTCGGACCCTGGCCGGGCTGGCCAGGGGGACCGTACGGGTTCGGGCCGGCCTGCTGACCATAGGGTCCGCCCGGCACGGGGTTGTAGCTGGTGGGCGGCTGCTGACCGGACTGCTGCCCCGCCTGGGGCTGACCGTACGGTCCCGGCTGCTGGGCCCCGTAGGGTCCGGCGGGGCCGTACGGGAGCTGCGGACCCTGAGGTTCTCGGGGCTGCTGGGCCTCGGGGACAGGGCTGCCGGGACGCTCGGCGTCGCTCACGTGGTTCTCCTCAAATATCGGTCGGACGAGCGGTTCGCACGGGAACCCTAACGCCGGGCCGGGGTCACGGCAGCGACATCGGGACAAGCTCGGGACCTTGGTCCTGGCCCAGGACCTGGTGCCGATGTGACCACTGGTGCAGAATGGTGGCGTTCCACCGCGCGCGGACCGGCTCTCGAGGATGTCGGGGAAGGCAGCTCTCAGGCTGTCGGTCAGCACGAGGAGGACCACATGAGCACGACCCGTGGAGTCCTGTACATCCACTCCGCGCCGTCAGCCCTGTGCCCACACATCGAGTGGGCGGTCGGCGGCGTCTTCGGCATGCCCGTTGGTCTGTCCTGGACGGCCCAACCGATCGAGCGTGCCGCGTACCGAACCGAGCACACCTGGGCAGGGCCGGTGGGGACGGCGGCCCGTCTCTCCAGCGCGCTCAAGGGCTGGCAGAAGGTGCGGTTCGAGGTCACCGAGGAGGCCACCACCCGCTCGGAGGCCCAGCGATACTCCTACACCCCGGTCCTCGGCATCTTCTCTGCTGTCACCGGGTTGCACGGCGACATCCAGGTGCCTGAGGACCGGCTCCGGCACGCCATGGCGTCCGCCGGCCGCGGCCGGGACCTGACCGTCGCGCTGTCGGAGCTGCTCGGTGAGCCATGGGACGCCGAGCTCGAACCCTTCCGGCACGCGGGAGACGGAGCCGCCGTCCGCTGGCTGCACGAGGTCGTCTAGACCTAGCTCCGGACGGCGTTGCCGTGCCGGGACGCTGAGGCGGGCGACGCGCACGGATGGGCGTGTTACGGGCTGGAAACCCCGGGGTAGCAGACTGCTCCCCGTGATGTCGGAGCCTTCCCCCCGGCCGCGCCCCGACACCGCCGAGCACCGCCGCCTCGCCGAGTCGGCTGCTGCGTCCGCACCCTGGCGCCAGTGGGGCCCCTACGTGGCCGGACGGCAGTGGGGGACCGTCCGGGAGGACTACTCCGCCGACGGCGACGCGTGGGACTCCTTCCCGTTCGACCAGGCCTACGCCCGCGCCTACCGCTGGGGCGAGGACGGCCTGGCCGCGGTCTGCGACCGCTTCGGCTTCGTCAACCTGGGGCTCGCGCTGTGGAACCGCTGCGACCCGATCCTCAAGGAGCGGCTCTTCGGCCTGACCAACGGCGAGGGCAACCACGGCGAGGACGTCAAGGAGCACTTCTGGGCGCTGGACTGCACGCCGACGCACAGCTGGATGCAGTACCTCTACCGCTACCCCCAGGCCGAGTACCCCTACGCCAAGCTGCGGACCGAGAACGCCGCTCGCGGCCGCGACGACCGCGAGTACGAGCTGGCCGACACCGGTGTGCTGGACGGCAACCGCTTCTTCGACGTGCTGACCACCTACGCGAAGGGGTCTCCGGACGACCTCTGCATGACGGTGACCGCCACCAACCACGGTCCCGACCCCGCGCCGCTGGAGATCATCCCGCAGCTGTGGCTGCGCAACACCTGGAGCTGGGGCCGCGACGACCGGCGCGCGACCATCACCCCGATCGTAGGGGAGGGCGAGCCGGGCTTCGTCGCGGTTCAGGTGCCGCACCAGCACCTCGGCACCGTCCACCTGGCGGCCGAGGGTGAGCCCGAGGTGATGTTCTGCGAGAACGAGACCAACCAGCTCAAGCTCTTCGGTCGTGGCATGAATGCGGCCCGCTACACCAAGGACGGGATCAACGACCACGTGGTGGAGGGCGCCCGGGACGCGGTCACCCGCCGCGGTGGCACCAAGGTGGGGTTCCGCTACGTCTTCGACGAGGTCGCGCCGGGGCAGAGCGTGAGCATCCGGCTGCGGCTGTCGGCGACGCCGCCGGACGTGGCCACGTTCGGCCCGGCGTACGGGCAGACGCTGGCGGCCCGGCAGGCCGAGGCCGACGAGTTCTACGCCACCGTCATCCACCCTGACCTGGACGCGGCCGACACCCACGTCGCGCGCCGCGCGTACGCCGGCCTGCTGTGGGGCAAGCAGCTGTACCGCTTCGACGTCGAGCAGTGGCTGGAGGGCGACCCGTCCGAGCCGCCGCCACCGGCCGCGCGGGCCCAGCCGGGCGGCCGGAACCTGCACTGGCAGCACCTGTCGCTGGCCGACGTGATCTCGATGCCGGACGAGTGGGAGTACCCCTGGTTCGCGGCCTGGGACACCGCCTTCCACACCATCCCGTTGGCCCACGTCGACCCGGCGTTCGCCAAGGAGCAGCTGGTGTTGATGTGCCGGGAGTGGGCGATGCACCCCAACGGTCAGCTGCCGGCCTACGAGTGGGACTTCGGCGACGTCAACCCGCCGGTGCACGCCTGGGCGGCCTGGCACGTCTACCGGATCGACGGCTACCGCGACCGGGAGTTCCTGATCCGGATCTTCACCAAGCTGCTGCTCAACTTCTCCTGGTGGGTGAACCGGCAGGACGCGGCAGGCCTCAACCTCTTCGAGGGCGGCTTCCTGGGGATGGACAACATCGGGCTGTTCAACCGCTCGGCGCCGCTGCCTCCGGGCTTCCGGCTCGAGCAGTCCGACGCCACGAGCTGGATGGCCTTCTACTCCCAGCAGATGTTCAAGATCGCCCTCGAGCTGTCCAGGCACGACTCGGCCTGGGACGACACGGCCACCAAGTTCCTCGAGCACTTCCTCTCCATCGCCCGGGCCATGAGCTCGTTCGGCAGCCAGAACATCTCCTTGTGGCACGAGCCGGACGGCTTCTACTACGACGTGCTGGTCGAGCCCGACGGTCGTGCCCACCCGATGCGGGTGCGCTCGATGGTGGGGTTGTTGCCGCTGCTGGCCGCGACCGAGGTGCCGCGCTGGATGGAGGACGAGTGCCCCGGTGTGGGCGAGCGGCTGCGCTGGCTGCAACGTCGCCGGCCGGGGCTGGTCGGTCCGCTGTTGAGCGAGTCCGAGGGTGATGATCACCGCCGGCTGCTCTCGATGGTCGACCCGAGCCGACTGCGCCGCATTCTCGAGCGGATGTTCGACCCGGCGGAGTTCTGGTCCGCGCACGGCATCCGCTCGCTGTCCAAGGCCTACACGACGCCGGTCAGCTTCGAGTTCCACGGCCAGTCGACCTCGATCGAGTACGAGCCGGGGGAGTCCCGGACCGGGATGTTCGGCGGCAACTCGAACTGGCGCGGCCCCGTCTGGTTCCCGGTGAACGTGCTGCTGGCCGACAAGCTGCGCACGTACGGCCGGCACTTCGGCGACTCCTTCCGGATCGAGGTCCCGACCGGTTCTGGGAACAGCAGGACCCTGGTCGAGGCCGCCGACCTCATCGACGGCGGCCTGACGGCGCTCTTCCGGCCGGTCGAGGGCCGCCGGCCGGCCGACGGCAACCGGATCGAGGCCAGCGACGACCCCCTCTGGGCCGAGCACCCGACCTTCTGCGAGTTCTTCGACGGCGACACCGGCGAGGGCCTCGGCGCCACGCACCAGACCGGCTGGACCGCCCTGGTCGCCCACCTGCTCAACCCGCGGCTGCCGCCCGACCCGCGGAGCCAGGGCTGGGCCTGATGCCGAGCCTGGTCGTCCTGGTCGGCCTGGTCGTCTCGCTCAGCGGCTGCACGGCAGCAGCGCCGACCCGTGAGCCTCTCGACGGGAGGGTGTGACCACTCGGACGGATGCCTTCGTGCGTGCCGTCCGTCAGGAGTCGCCGTCGTCAGGGTCGGACGGCGGCTGAACCCAGATGACCTGCCGAGTGCGCCCAAGTCCAAGACGCACCTGGGGCAGAGCGCGAGCGACAGCCTCACGATCGCTCCCGCGGTCGGCTGAGCGCCCAGGAGGCTTTGGCCCGAGCGGCTACGTTGCCGAGATGAGCAGCAGGAGAGCCCCGGTCAGGCCGCTGGTCCTCGCGTCGGCCGCGATGCTGCTGGTCGCGGGGTGCAGCACGTCCACCGGTGCTCCGGCCGGGCCGGCGGCGTCGGACGCCGACACCCCGGCCACCAGTGGCCCACCTCTGGTCGAGAGCCCGCTCGCGGTGCCGTCGGGGCTGGACGACGGATCGTTGGGCCAGCCGCGGAAGGTGCTGGCCCCAGGAGGCTGGACGGTGAGCGTCTGGGCCCGCGTCGACGGTGCCCGGCTGGAGGCGTGGACCCCGGACGGCCGACTCCTCGTCTCGCGGCCGAAGTCGGGGGACGTGGTGGCCCTGTCGCCCTCGTCCTCAGGGCCGCCGCAGCAGCAGACGCTGCTCAGCGGGCTGAACCAGCCGCACGGCCTCGCCTTCGCGGGCTCCACGCTCTACGTGGCCGAGAGCGACCGCGTCGACGCCTACGACTACTCCGCGGGCGCGGTGTCGAACCGGTCGACGGTGGTCGACGGGCTGCCGGACGCCAAGAGCCCCGACCTGCGCGGCGCCTACGCGCACGCGCTCAAGAGCGTTGCCGTCGGAACCGACGGCGCGGTCTACGTGTCCGTCGGCTCCACCGGCAACAGCTCTGCCGAGGACCGCGACGCGAGCCCGCAGCGGGCCACCGTGCTGCGGGTCCCGCCCGCTAGGGGAGCCGCGACGGTCTTCGCGCGGGGCGTCCGCAACGGGACCGGCCTCGCCATCGACCCCGACGGCTCGGTCTGGACCGCGGTCAACAACCGCGACAACATCCAGTACCCCTACGACCGGCCCTACGGCTCCGACGGCGGCTCCGACCAGGGCGAGGTGCTGCCGGCCTACGTGGCCGACCACCCGATGGAGCCGCTGGCCAGGCTGACCGAGGGCCGCGACCTCGGCTGGCCCTACTGCAACCCCGATCCGGACGTCGACCCGGGCGTGCCGGGCAGTGCCCTGACCTACGCGAGGCGTCCGTTCGTCCGCGACGTGGAGACCAACGACGACGAGACGTTGCTGGACTGCGCCAGCCTGCCCCCGGTCGAGCAGGGCATGGGGGCCCATTCGGCCCCGCTCGGCCTCAGCTTCGCGTCCGGCCTGCCGGACCCGTACGGCACCGGCGCGCTGGTGGGCATCCATGGTTCGTGGAACCGGCAGCCCCCGCGCCCGCCGGAGGTCGCCTTCTTCGCGTGGTACCAGGGCGCCCTGGGCAACCAGCAGACCCTGCTGAGCGGCTTCCAGAATGCCGACGGCGATCGCTGGGGCCGTCCGGTGATGGCCGTCCAGGGCCCCGACAAGGCGGTCTACGTCACCGACGACGCCGCCGGCGCCGTCTACCGGATGCAACCTCCGAGCGAGGAAGGAACACAACCGCGCTAGGCCACGACCGAGCGCGAGGGGAAGATCACAGCGGGATGTTGGTGTGGGTGCCCCGCTGGCCGCGGTCGGCGTCGCGGATGGCGGCGGCCAGTGCCGACCGGGTGGTGGCGGGCAGGACGATCTCGTCGACCACGCCGATCTCGACTGCCTTCTCGACCCCGCCGGCGATGCGCTCGTGCTCGGCAGCCAGCTCGGCCTCGACCTGCGGCCGGACGTCGTCGGCCACGGCCGCCAGCTTGCGCCGGTGCAGGATCCGGACGGCGGCGACGGGCCCCATCACGGCCACCTCGGCACCGGGCCAGGCGAAGACCTTGGTCGCGCCGAGGGAGCGGGCGTTCATGGCGATGTACGCGCCACCGTAGGCCTTGCGGGTCACCAGCGTCACGCGCGGCACGACGGCCTCGGCGAACGCGTGCAGCAGCTTCGCTCCCCGGCGTACGACGCCGTCCCACTCCTGACCGACGCCGGGCAGGTAGCCGGGGACGTCGACGAGGACGACCAGCGGCACTCCGAACGTGTCGCACATCCGGACGAACCGGGCTGCCTTCTCGGCGCTGAGGGAGTCCAGGCAACCGCCGAGACGCAGCGGGTTGTTGGCGACCACGCCGACGGTGCGGCCTCCGAGCCGGCCGAGGGCCACGGTGACGTTCGGGGCCCAGCGGGCGTGCAGCTCGACCGTCGAGCTCTCGTCCAGAACGCCGTTGATCAGCGGGTGCACGTCGTAGGCCCGGCGCGGCGACTCGGGCAGCAGCGCCGCCAGGTCGGTATCGGCGACATCGACGGCGGTCTGGCCCTGGTCGGCCAGCAGCGTGGTGATCTTGCGTCCCTGCTCCAGGGCGTCCGGCTCGTCCTCGGCCACCAGGTGCACCACGCCTGAGCGGCGGCCGTGGGTGTCCGGCCCGCCCAGCCGCAGCATGTCCACGTCCTCACCGGTAACGGAGCGGACGACGTCGGGCCCGGTGACGAAGATCCGGCCCTCGGGCGCCAGGATCACGACATCGGTCAGGGCCGGCCCGTAGGCCGCACCGCCGGCGGCAAAGCCGAGCACGATGGAGATCTGCGGGATCTGGCCCGAGGCCTGGGTCATGGCGTGGAAGATCCGCCCGACGGCGTGCAGGGACAGCACGCCCTCGGCGAGCCGTGCTCCCGCGGAGTGCCAGATGCCCAGGACGGGCACCCGGTCGCGCATCGCGCGTTCATAAGCCTGGACGACCACCTCGCAGCCCTGCATGCCCATCGCGCCGCCCATCACGGTGGCGTCGGAGCAGAAGGCGACGACACGGCAGCCGTTGATGGTGCCGACGGCGGCGAGCATGCCGGAGTCGTCGTCCGGCGTGATCAGCTCGAGCGAGCCCTCGTCGAGCAGCGCGGCCAGCCGGTGGTTCGGGTTGCGCGGGTCCTGGTCGCGGGGCAGCTTGACCTTGGACGCCGGGGCGGCCGGCCTGGCCGGGGCGGCAACAGCCTGTTCCGTGGCGGTCGGGGCAGGGATCGTGGCGGTCATGCGGCACCCCCGGTGCGATAGGCGTTGGTGAAGGCGACGGCGACGTTGTGGCCGCCGAAGCCGAAGGAGTTGTTGACCGCAGCAAGGTCGCCGGCGGGCAGCTCCCGGACCTTGGTGGCGATGTCCATCCGCAGGTCGGCCTCGGGGTTGTCGAGGTTGATGGTCGGCGGCACCTGGCGGTGGTACAGCGCCAGCAGCGTCGCCACGGACTCCAGGGCCCCAGCGCCACCCAGCAGGTGACCGGTCATGGACTTGGTGCCGCTGACGATGGCCTCGGTCTGCTCGCCGAGGGCCTGGCGGATCGAGCTCAGCTCGGTCAGGTCCCCCTGAGGGGTCGAGGTGGCGTGCGCGTTGACGTGGACGATGTCGCCGGCCGACAGCCCGGCGTCGCGCAGCGCGAAGGTCATCGCCCGCGCCTGGGTCTCTCCGCTCGGGTTGGGCTGCACCATGTCGTGGGCGTCGGCGGTGATGCCGGCCCCGGCGAGCTCGCCGTAGATACGGGCGCCGCGCGCCTGCGCGTGCTCGAGGGTCTCCAGCACCAGCATCGCCGCGCCCTCACCGAGGACGAAGCCGTCCCGATCCACGTCCCAGGGGCGGGAGGCCCGCTCGGGCTCGTCGTTGCGGCGGCTCATGGCCTGCATCTGGGCGAAGCAGGCGATGGGCATCGGGTGGATGACGCTCTCGGTGCCGCCGGCCAGCACGACGTCTGCCCGGCCGAGCCGGATCTGGTCCAGCGCGTGGGCGATGGACTCGTTGCTCGAGGCGCAGGCCGAGACCGGCGTCTGCGCGAAGGCCTGGGCGCCGAGCCGCAGGCTCACGTTGGCTGCGGACGCGTTGGCCATCAGCATCGGGATGGCCAACGGGCTGACCCGCCGGTAGCCCTTCTCCTTCATGACGTCCCACTGGCCGAGCAGGGTGTTCAGGCCACCGATGCCGGTGGCGATGGCGACGCCGAGCCGCTCCCGCTCGACCGGGTTGTCCTCCTTGACGCCGTAGCCGGCGTCCGCCCAGGCTTCCATCGCCGCGACGACGGCCAGCTGAGCCGAGCGGTCGAGGCGTCGGGCCTCCACCCGGTCGAGCACCTCACCGGGCTCGACGGCGATCTGGGCCGCGATCTTGACCGGCACGTCGTCGGCCCAGGGCTCGTCGATGCGGTTGACCCCGGACCGGCCGGCCAGCATGGCCTCCCAGGTCGTGGCGACGTCACCGCCGAGGGGGGTGGTGGCGCCGATCCCGGTCACGACCACACGGGGCTGAGGCATCTGTTCTCCTGCGGGGCTGAGGTGCTGAGGTGTCGTGAGAGTGGATGATCATGGTCCGTCCATCGACTGGCCGGACCATGATCATCTTCGAGGTCAGGAAGCGGCGCGCTCGATGTAGGCGACAGCGTCCCCGACGGTCTTGAGGTTCTTGGACTCCTCGTCGGGGATGCTCACGCCGAACTTCTCCTCGGCGGCGTAGATGATCTCGACCATCGACAGCGAGTCCACGTCCAGGTCGTCGGTGAACGACTTGTCGAGCTGGACGTCGTCGGTGGGGACCCCGGCAACCTCGTTGACGATCTCGGCCAGGTCGGAACGGACCTCTTCGGTGGTGGGCATCTGCTGCATCTCTCCTTCAGTTGATCTTGCTTGGGTTGATCGTGCTTGGGTTGATGGTGCTCAGGTTGTTGATCTTGCCGGCTGCCCCGTCAGGGCAGGATGATGACCTGCCCGGCGTAGACGAGGCCGGCGCCGAAGCCGATGATCAAGGCCGTCTGGCCACTGTGGGCCTCACCGGACTCGAGCAGGGCCTCGATTGCCAGCGGGATGGACGCCGCGGAGGTGTTGCCCGTCCGCGCGATGTCGCGGGCGACCACCACCCCGGCCGGCAGCTTGAGCGCCTTGAACATGGCGTCGGTGATCCGCATGTTGGCCTGGTGCGGCACGAAGACCTCGAGGTCCTCAGGCTTCACGCCGGCGGCGTCCATCGCCTCGGCCGCCGTCTTGGCCATCGTGTACGACGCCCACTTGAAGACCGGGTTGCCGTTCATTCGCAGCACCGGCCAGTGCACCTCGCCGTCGGCGTGCGCGTCGGCGTCCATGGCGGTGGTCCACGGTTCGTCCTGCGCGATCAGGTCCGCCTGGTCGCCGTCGGAGCCCCAGACCACCGGGCCGATGCCGGCGGTGTCGCTCGGGCCGATCACCGCAGCTCCCGCGCCGTCGGCGAAGATGAACGCCGTCGAGCGGTCGTGCTTGTCGGTCAGGTCGCTGAGCCGCTCGACGCCGATCACCAGCACGTAGGTCGACGTCCCGGTACGGACGAACGAGTCCGCCATCGCGGTGCCGTAGCAGAAGCCGGCGCAGGCAGCAGAGATGTCGAACGCGGCCGCGTTCTTGGCCCCGAGCTCGCTCGCGATCGTGGTGGCGATGGCCGGGGTCTGGTGCAGGTGCGTGACGGTGGAGACGATCACGGTGTCGATCTGGCCGGGCTCGACACCCGCCCGCGCCATCGCCTTGCGGGCGGCCGCCTGGCTCATCATCGAGATCGTCTCGTCGTCGGAGGCCCAGCGGCGCTCGGTGATGCCCGAGCGGGTGCGGATCCACTCGTCGGTGGAGTCGATGTAGGTGATGATCTCGGCGTTGTCGACCACCCGACGCGGTCGGTAGCCGCCCACACCGAGGATGCGGGAGAACGGCGATCCGGTCGAGATCTTCAGCGGGCTCATCGGGTGACCTCCGTCGCGTCCGCGGACTCCACTGTCGGGTGCAACCGCAGCAGGGGCTGGCCGGGGGAGACCGGGTCGCCGTTCTCGACCAGCCACTCGACCACGATGCCGCCGTGCGGGGCGCTCACCGCGATGTCGTCGCGCCGGTTCTTCACCATGCCGACGGTGCTGTGCAGCGGCAGCACGGTGTCCAGCTCGATGTCCTCGGTGCGGGTGAACTGACCCTTGCCGGGTGAGACGACGAGCCGCCAGGTCGGGTTGCCCGCGATCGGGGAGGCCGAGGTGGCGCCGCCGTGCTCGCGCACGAAGGCCATCGCGTCCTCCAGCTGGTCGGGGGTGTTGAGGGCGAACAGCGCGACGCCCTTCAGGTTGCGCTTGGCGATGCCGGTCAGTGTCCCGGCCGGTGGCATCTCCAGCATCCCCGTGACGCCGAGGTCGGCCATCGCCGTCATGCAGAGGTCCCAGCGGACGGGAGCGGCGACCTGACCGACGAGCCGACGCAGCACGTCCTGGCCGTCGTGGACGACCTGGCCGTCGGCGTTGGAGAGCAGCCGGGTCCGGGGGTCGTGGGTGGAGATGCCGCGGGCCAAGGTGGCCAGCCGGGCCACCGCGGGCCGCATGTGGACGGTGTGGAAGGCGCCCGCGACGCTCAGCGGGATCAGCCGGGCCCGCTTCGGGGGGGCGGCGGCAAAGGCCTCGAGCTGGTCGACGGTCCCGGCGGCGACGACCTGACCGCTCCCGTTGTGGTTGGCCGCGGTGAGCCCCTGCGCGTCCAGCGCGGCGAGGACCTCTTCCGGCTGGCCGCCGATCACAGCGGTCATCGACGTGGGGGTGGTCGCACTGGCCTCGGCCATTGCCCGTCCCCGCTCGCGGACCAGGACCATCGCCTGCTCGGCCGACATCACGCCCACGCCGGCCGCGGCGGTGATCTCCCCGACCGAGTGTCCGGCCGCCACCCCGATGAAGGGAAAGGCGTCGGCCGGGTGCGGGAAGAGCTCGAGGGCCGCCAGCAGGCCCGCAGCGACGAGCAGCGGCTGGGCGACCGCCGTGTCCCGTATCGTCTCGGCGTCCGCCTCGGTGCCGTAGTGGGCCAGGTCGAGGCCCGAGACGGCGCTCAGCCACCCGATCCGGTCCGCGAAAGAGGACTCGGAGACCCAGGGCTGCAGGAACCCCGGCTGTTGGGCGCCCTGTCCGGGCGCGACGATCGCAAGCACGCCTTTACTATTTCGTGACCTGAGCCCCGAACCCGTGCAGGGACACCACCAAACTCTCCGCGGAGTTCTGTCAGGTTCCTACAAGTGTGGTTGCGAGCCGTTGGGGTACCGGGGACCGGCTCAGGCGTCGACGGGCACCGCGGAGCGGCTCAGCAGCCGGCCGAGGGTCAGGGCCAGCCGCAGGGCGTACGCGTCACGCGGGTCCGTCGGGCTGTAACCGGTGACCTCGTGGATACGACGTAGCCGGTAGCGGACGGTGTTGGCGTGCACGAAGAGGCCCCGGGCCGCGGCCTCGACCGAGAGCCCGGAGTCGAGGAAGGTGACCAGCGTCTCGAGCAGCCCGCCGCCCGCCGAGAGCAGCGGGTCGTACAGGTCCCGGGCCAGCGCTCGACGGGCGTGCCCGTCGCCGGAGAGAGCGCGCTCGGGCAGCAGGTCGTGAGAGGAGACCGGACGCGGGGCCTCGGGCCAACCTGCTGCGGCGCGGTAGGCCGACAACGCCTCCCGGGTGCTCGTGGCCGCCTCCATCAGGTGCTCGACCGCCGGTCCGACCACCACCGGACCCGGCCCGAAGGTGCCGGCGAAGGAGGAGACCACGGACACCGCCTTGTCCACCGAGGCCAGCGCGGCGTGACCCAGCACGATCACCATCCGGTCACCCTGGACAGCCCCCAGCATGTCGGCACCGGCGATGGCGGCCGAGTGCCGGACCGCCTCGATGGCGGTGGCCGGCTCACCCGTCGGGGCTGGCCCGACGACGACGACGACGGCGGCGGTGGAACGCCAGCCCAGGGTGGAGGCGCGGGAGAGGACGGTCTCGTCGGTCTCGCCACGCAGCACGGCGTCGACGACCAGGGCCTCCAGCCGTGCGTCCCAGGCGCCGCGCATCTCGGCGGCCCGGGCGTAGATCTCGGCGGCCGAGAAGGCCACCTCGCGGCTGTACTGGACGATCGCGGCGTGCAGGATCGGCCGGTCCGCCTTGGGCGTCACCTCATCGATCTGGTCCTCGACGACCTCGATCGTGGTGCGCACCAGCTCGACGGTCTGGATCAGCGAGATCTTGCGCGCCAGCTCCCGTGGGGCCGAGCCGAAGACCTCCGAGGTGACCGGTCCGCTCAGGTCGGGGTCGGCGAACCAGCGCACGAAGCCGTCGATACCGGCCTGGGCCACCAGGGTGACCCACGACCGGTGCTCCGCGCTCAGCCGCCGGAACCAGGAGTGCCGCTGCTCCATCTCCGCGATGGTGGCGGTGGTCATCGCCCCGGTCGCGCCCGAGAGCCGCTTGGCGATGGTCGCCCGGGCCTTGGCCGAGGGGAGCAGGGACTTGTTGATCCCCCTGGTGGTCGCGGCCATAGGGTGACTCTAGTGCTGGCTCGCCGGGGCCCGGCCAGGAAGGAACGCGTGCGCGACTCAGCCGACCGGGGAGCGGGGGATCCCGTCGCGGCGCTCCGCGAGATCGGTTTTCTGCTCGAGCGCTCCCGTTCGGACACGTTCCGGGTCAAGGCGTACCGGGGAGCGGCCGACGCGATCGAGGCGATGACGCCGGAGCAGCGGGCCGGTCACCAGACGGCCCGCAGCTGGAACACCGTCACCGGCGTCGGCCCGAAGACGGCCACCGTGATCAGCCAGTCCATGGCCGGCGAGGTCCCGGCGTACCTGCAGCAGCTGCGCGACGGGCGCGAGCCGCTCGCCGAGAGCGGCTCGAGGATGCGGGCTGCGGTCCGGGGCGACCTGCACGTGCACTCGACCTGGTCCGACGGTGGCAGCCCGCTCGAGGAGATGATGACCACCGCCCGGGACCTCGGGCACGAGTACTGCGCCATCACCGACCACTCGCCGCGGCTCAAGGTGGCGCGCGGCCTGAGCCCGGAGCGGCTGCGGGAGCAGATCGAGGTGACCCGCGAGCTGGGTCGACGACTCGCGCCGTTCCGGGTGCTGCAGGGGATCGAGGTGGACATCCTCACCGACGGCGGGCTCGACCAGACCGACGCGTTGCTCAGCGAGCTCGACGTGGTCGTGGCCAGTGTGCACTCCAAGCTGCGCTCGGACTCCGAAACCATGACCCACCGGATGGTCGGGGCCATCGCCAACCCCCGGACCAACGTGCTGGGCCACTGCACCGGCCGGCTGATCGAGGGTGAGCGCGGCACCCGGCCGCCGTCGGTCTTCGACCCGGAGGTCGTCTTCGAGGCCTGCCGCACCTTCGGCGTCGCGGTGGAGATCAACTCCCGTCCCGAACGGCGGGACCCGCCGACCGAGCTGCTGCAGCTGGCCATCGACATGGGGTGTCTTTTCTCGATCGACACCGACGCCCACGCCCCCGGTCAGCTGGAGTTCCTCGCCTACGGGTGCGCCCGGGCCGAGGACATCGGCCTCGATCCCGAACGTGTCATCAACACCTGGCCTGTGGAGCGACTGCTGGAGTGGTGCGGGTCCGGCTCTGGATAGGGTCGGGGGAATGGATGACTTCACCCTG
Source organism: uncultured Actinomycetota bacterium (assembly GCA_963727215.1). GTDB lineage: Bacteria > Actinomycetota > Actinomycetes > Propionibacteriales > Propionibacteriaceae > Microlunatus. The sequence continues at coordinate 261,769 of CAVSFR010000005.1, read as the reverse complement.
GCTGCCGATCTCGTACGCGAAGCGGGCCTGCTGGCCGCACGGATGCTGGGCGAGGGTCTGGAGACCAGGTACAAGACCTCGGTCTCGGACGTGGTCTCGGCAGCAGACCACGCAGCCGAGGACCTGGTGGTCGCCCGGCTCGACGAGCAACGGCCCGACGACGGCCTGATCGGGGAGGAAGGGCACTCCCGGCCGGGGGAGCGCACCTGGTACGTCGACCCGGTAGACGGCACCTACAACTTCTTGTCCGGCATCCCGTACTGGTGCTCGGCGGTGGGCCTGGTGGACGCCAAGGGCCCGCTGGCCGGGGCGGTCTACTACCCCTCGATGAACGAGCTGTGGGTCGGCGGCCGGGACCGGCCGACCACGCTGGACGGCTTCGCGGTCCTGCCGCTGGCCGACCGCCCGCTGGCCGAGGTCTCCGTCGTGACCTACTTCCACCCGCGCTACCGCACCGACGCGCAGCGCACTGCCTCCTGGCAGGCGGCGACCTCGGCCGCCGCCGCCGTCCGGATGCTCGGCTCGGCCTCGGTCGACCTGGCCGGCGTGGCCAGCGGCCGGGTCGGGGTGTTCCTGCAGGCGAACCTGCACCCCTGGGACTGGTATCCCGGTGCCGCTCTGGTGCTGGGCGCGGGCGGCGCGGCCGAGCAGGTCGAGGTGGGCAGCACCACCTGGCAGGTGGCTGGAAACCGGCAGGCGGTCGAGGAGACGACAGCCCTGCTGCGCGGCTGACCGGCTCACCCGCGACGCGACCGGATCGTGACGGCTGAGGTGCGTGGGATGGCCGGGCCTGGGTACCTCAGAGCAGGATGCGCGCCACCAGGTGGGCCGGGACGACGACGGAGGCTCTCGTGGGTGTGCTCGACGACCGTTACCTGAGTGCGGTGGCCGAGATCCTCGACCGGCAGCAACCCCGGGAGACCTTGCTGCCTGCGGTGCTCGCTGCCTCGTGCGTGACGGTGCTGCCGGTCGCCGGCGCGGGACTGAGCGTCGCGGACGTGCTGCGGGTGCCGTTGGGGGCTAGCGACCCCACGGCCACCCGGGCTGAGCGGCTCCAGACGACCCTGGGCGAGGGACCCTGCCTGGCGGCGATGGAGACCGGCCAGCCGCTGGTCGCCGGGCTGGCCAGCATGAAGTCCCGCTGGCCCCTGTTCCAGGCCGCACTGCTGGAGCAGACGCCCTACCGGTCCGTCGCGTCGTTGCCCCTGTCCGACGGGAAACATGTTTTCGGCGCCCTCGACCTGTACTCCGAGAGCCCGGACGCCGACCCGTTCCTCACCAGCGAGCAGGTGCTCAGCGACGTCGCCGACCAGATCGGCGTCATCTTGTCCGGAGCGCCGGTCAGCCCGGTGTCCTGGTCCGACGAGCCGGTCGCCAGCTGGTTGGGTGGACCCGACGTCGAACGGCGGATGGGCGTGTGGCGGGCCGTCGGCATCCTCGTGGCCGGCGTCGGTATGGACCAGAACAATGCCCTAGCCGTGCTCCGCGGCTACGCGTTCGCGCACCAGCTCACGCTCGACCACCTCGCCCAGCTCCTGTCCGAGGGGACCATCACCGCTGACGCCGTCGCCGGCTCCTAGCGGTCCTCGCTCCCTACCCAAGCAGAGCGAGGCCCTCCGTCACTAGGCGCCCGCGCCCTCCTGGGCGACGTGGGCGACGGCGGTGGGGTCGCCGAGGGAGTAGGCGTCGTACGCCTTCTTCGCGGCGGCACTGTCGTACTGACCCTCACGCGCGAGCGTCTCGAGCGTGGCCACGACGATCGACTCGGCGTCGACCTCGAAGAAGCGTCGGGCGGCGGCCCGGGTGTCGGCGAAGCCGAAACCGTCCGTACCGAGCGAGCACCAGGGCTGGTGCACCCAAGGCCGGATCTGGTCCTGGACAGCCCGCATGTAGTCGCTGACCGCGACGACCGGTCCGGCTGCGCCGTGCAGCGCGCGGGTGATGAACGGGTAGCGGCGTTCCTCGTCCGGGTGGTTGAGGTTCCACTGCTCGGTCTCCACACCGTCGCGACGCAGCTCGTTCCACGAGGTCACCGACCAGACGTCGGCGGCTACGCCCCACTCCTCGGCCAGCATCTGCTGGGCCTTGAGGGCGGCCGTCATACCCACGCCGGACGCGAGGATCTGCGAGCGCGGGGCGTCGCCCTCCAACGAGGAGGACTTGTAGTGGTAGATCCCCTTGAGCAGGGCCTCCACGTCGAGGTTGGCCGGTGCCCCGGGCTGGCTGACCGGCTCGTTGTAGACCGTGACGTAGAAGATGACGTTCTCGCCGTTGGGGTGATCGGGGTCCTCGTGGCCGTACATCCGGCGCAGCCCGTCGGAGACGATGTGGCCGACCTCGTAGGCGAACGCGGGGTCGTAGTGCACGACGGCCGGGTTGGTGCTCGCCAGCAGCGGCGAGTGCCCGTCCGCGTGCTGCAGGCCCTCACCGGTCAGCGTGGTCCGGCCGGCGGTGGCGCCCAGCAGGAAGCCGCGCGCCATCTGGTCGGCCATCGCCCAGATCGAGTCGCCGGTCCGCTGGAACCCGAACATCGAGTAGAAGATGTAGAACGGGATCATCGGCTCGCCGTGCTGGGCGTACGCCGAACCGGCCGCGATGGTCGAGCCCATGGCTCCGGCCTCGGAGATGCCCTCGTGCAGCAGCTGGCCGGAGGCGCTCTCCTTCCAGGAGAGCAGCAGCTTGCGGTCGACCGACTCATAGGTCTGGCCGTGCGGGTTGTAGATCTTGGCCGTCGGGAACATGGAGTCCATGCCGAACGTCCGGAACTCATCCGGCGCGATCGGCACGATCCGGTGGCCGATCTCCTTGTCTCGCATCAGGTCGCGCAGCAGGCGCACGAACGCCTGGGTGGTGGCGACCTTGGTCTTCTCACCGGCCGGCTCCATCAGGGGCGCGTACATCTCGGCGCCGGGGAGCTTCAGCTCCAGTGGCTTGACCCGACGCTCCGGCAGGTATCCGCCCAGCGCACGGCGGCGGTCCTGCAGGTAGGTGATCTCGTCGGAGTCCGCGCCCGGGTGGAAGTACGGCGGGTTGTAGGGGTCCTCGAGCTGGCTGTCGGGGATGTCGAGGTAGAGCCGGTCCCGGAAGGCCTTGAGGTCTTTGGTGGTCAGCTTCTTCATCTGGTGGGTGGCGTTCTTGCCCTCGAGGGCGTCGATCGTCCAGCCCTTGACGGTCTGGGCCAGGATGACGGTCGGCTGGCCCACGTGCTCGGTCGCGGCCTTGAACGCGGCGTAGACCTTGCGGTAGTCGTGTCCGCCGCGGGAGAGAATCTTGATCTCCTCGTCGCTCATCCCCGACACCATCTTCTTCAGCCGGGGGTCGTCGAAGAAGTTGTTGCGGATGTACGCGCCGTCCTCGACCAGGTAGGTCTGGAACTGCCCGTCCGGCGTGGTGTTCATCTTGTTGACCAGCGCGCCGTCGCGGTCGGCCGCGAGCAGCGGGTCCCAGTCCCGGCCCCAGAGGACCTTGATCACGTGCCAGCCGGCGCCGAGGAAGTACGACTCCAGCTCCTGCACGATCTTGCCGTTGCCGACGACCGGCCCGTCCAGCTGCTGCAGGTTGCAGTTGATCACCCAGGTCAGGTTGTCCAGACCCTCGCGGGAGGCGACGCGGATGGCGCCGAGCGACTCCGGCTCGCCCATCTCGCCGTCGCCCAGGAAGGCCCAGACGCGGCTGTCGGTCGTGTCCTTGACGTTGCGGTTGGCCAGGTAGCGGTTGAACCGCGCCTGGTAGATCGAGTTGATGCCCGTGAGGCCCATCGAGACCGTCGGGAACTCCCAGAACTTCGGCATCAGCCTCGGGTGCGGGTAGGAGGACAGGCCGTTGCCCGGTCCGCGCGACACCTCCTGGCGGAACCCGTCGAGGTCGTGGCTGCTGAGCCGGCCCTCGAGGAAGGCGCGGGCGTAGATGCCGGGGGAGGCGTGGCCCTGGATGAAGACCTGGTCGCCGCCGCCGGCCGCGTCCTTGCCCCGGAAGAAGTGGTTGAAGCCGACCTCGTACAGGCTGGCGGCGCTCTGGTAGGTGGCGATGTGGCCGCCCACCTCGAGCCCCTTGCGGTTGGCCTTGCTGACCATGATCGCGGCGTTCCAGCGGATGTAGGCCCGTAGCCGGCGCTCGATGTGCTCATCGCCGGGGAACCACGGCTCGGCCTCGGCCGGGATCGTGTTGACGTAGTCGCTGCTGCGCAGGGCAGGCAGCCCCACGGCTGCGGCGCGGGCGCGCTCGAGCAGCTTCAGCATGATGTAGCGGGCCCGGTTGCGGCCCTTCTCCTCCAACAGCCCGTCGAGCGACTCGAGCCAGTCGGCAGTCTCGTCCGGGTCGATGTCGGGAATCTGGCTGAGCAGTCCCTCAGCGGTGATGGCCGGACGAGTTCCGGGCTTAGCCATGCCTGCTCCTCACGATCTCCAGCGATGGTGGCGCCGGCGCTCTTCACGGGGGTCGGTGATCGACGCGACGCCCCATCTTGTCACTCCCCATCCTGACAGCCCCGAGCCAGCCACCGAACCCCTGACCCTGACCGGCTGTGACGGCAGCCACCTCAGGCCCACCAGGACAGATCCAGCATCATCTCGTTGAGGTGGGGTTCCCTCGACGCCGTCACCTCTGGCAGGGTGGTGCCAGTCGTCCTCATCGTGGGGGCGCGACGACTGAGGAGGCTTCACCCCGAGATGAGCGAGCTGAGTTCTCGCGTTCCGGAAGCGTTCCCGGTGCCCGACGGCCTGGAATGGTCACGGCGGTCACGGTGAGTGCCTTCGAGTCCGAGCGTGCCGCCGTCGGCGCTTCCGGTAGCAACAAGCTGGGCCTGACGCGAGGTCTGGTCGTCCAGGAGCTGGGCTGGGACGCCGATGTGGACGACGACGTCCGCCTCCTCATCGAGGACGCGGTCGACGCTGAGCTGGTCGAGGAGGCCGTGGAGCCTGTCGACGTGGTGCTGCTGTGGTGGCGCGACACCGACGGTGACCTGGTCGACGGCCTGGTCGACGCGCTGCCCGACCTGACCGACTCCGGCTACATCTGGCTGATGACCCCGAAGGTGGGCCGCGACGGCTACGTCGACGCGACCGACCTGGCCGAGGCAGCCGTCACCGCTGGCCTGGCGCTCACGAACAGCGCCATCGTGTCCGGGGAGTGGGCGGCCACCAAGCTGGTGCGGCCCAAGGGTTCGCGACGGTGACCTCGGCGGCCGTGCCCGCCGTGGGTACGCCTCGGGTCGGAGAGCTCGCGCCGGACTTCAGCACCCGCAACCAGCACGGTCAAGACGTCGGGCTCGCCGACCTCCGGGGCGCCCCCGCGGTGCTGATCTTCTACCCGTGGGCGTTCTCCGGCATCTGCACCGGCGAGCTGTGCGCGGTCCGGGACGACCTGGCCGGCTTCACCGCCGTGGGCGCTCGGGTGCTGGCGCTCAGCTGCGACCCCGTCTTCGCGCTTCGGGCCTTCGCCGACGCGGAGAGGCTGGGCTTCGACCTGCTGAGCGACCACTGGCCCCACGGAGCGATCGCCCGGTCGTACGGGGTGTTCGACGACACCGCTGGCGTCGCTCGTCGTGGCTCCTTCGTGCTGGACGCGACCGGCACGATCACCTGGTCCCTCGACCAGGGCATCGGCGAGCCGCGCGACATCGCCGCCCACCTGGCCGCGCTGAACGCGCCCTGAGCCTCACCTGCGGAAGTCAGAGTGGGGTCCACTCCGCGTTGGCTCCGCAGATCACCAGGCACGGCAGCCTGCCGGGCACCAGACCCGCCAGCCACGCGGCCAGTGGGACGGCGGCGGCCGGTTCGGTGGCCAGTCGACACTCCTCCCACAACCGCTCGCGCGCGTCGAGGATCTCACTCTCGCTGACCAGGACCGAGGACAGCTGGTCGGCCGGGCGCCCCGCCAGGACCGCGAACGGCACCTTGCCGACGCGGGTCGCTCCGAGCGCTGAGGAGGCGACGGACTGGACCGGTGAGTCGACCGGATGACCGGCTTCGAGCGCGTCGTGCACCGCGCGGCAACGCTCCGGCTCCGCGGCCACCAGCAGCCGCGATCCGACAGCGAGGGCGCTACCCGCCGCAAGGCCGCCCCCGCCCGCGGCCACCACCACCGTGTCCACCTCGGGTGCGTCCGCGACGACCTCGGCGGCCACCGTGCCGTTCCCGGCCACCACGAGCGGGTCGTCGTAGGCCGGGATGTAGCGGTGCCCGGGCTGCGAGGCCAGCTCGGCGGCAGCCGCGGCGGCCTCGGCGTAGGTCTGGCCGTGCCGGACGAGCCGGACGCCCGTCGCGACGATCCGCCGGGCCTTGATCTCGGGCACCGTGTCCGGGACGAACACCGTGGCCGTGATGCCCAGCAGGCTCGCCCCGGTCGCCACGCCCAGACCGTGGTTGCCGCCCGACGCGGTCACGATGTGGTCGTGCGCGTGACCGTCGAGCACGGCGTTCAGGGCGCCCCGCAGCTTGAACGAGCCGCTGAGCTGCAGCTGCTCCAGCTTCAGCACCAGCGGGCGGCCGTCGATCGTGATGCGGAGCAGCGGTGTCCGGCGCACGTACGGTCGCAGCCGGGAGGCCGCAGCAAGCACGTCCTCGGTCGTCGGGGTCTCGGCGGGGAGCAGATCGGCGGTGCTGGTCACCAGGCCATGATCGACCGTCCCTGCGACCGGGTCCTCGGCAGACCGGTCTGCGAGCTGTCGAAGGCTCGGCCTAGGATTCGAGCATGCCGTTGGAAGGTGAGTACCGACCACGTGCTGAGCGGCGGGTCCGCGGACAGGTTGAGCGCGCCGAGCCCACGGCCGGCCGGGTGGCCAGCACGCTCCCCGACACCGTCCCGGCGCCCGCGGGCCACCAGGTCAAGACCGAGTGCCAGATCCCGATCCTGCTCGCCGAGCGGGCCGAACCCCAGGAGTGACGATGATCCCCACCATGCCGTTCGGCCGTACCGGGCACGACAGCACCCGCATCCTGTTCGGGGCCGCGGCCCTGGGTGCGGTCACCCAGGATGAAGCCGACGCCACGCTCGAGCTGGTCCGTCGTCACGGCGTCAACCACCTCGACACCGCAGCCAGCTACGGCGACTCCGAGCTGCGGCTGGCCCCGTTCCTGGCCGAGCACCGCAACGAGTACTTCCTGGCCACCAAGACCGAGAAGCGAACCCGCGACGAGGCCTACGCCGAGATCAACCTCTCACTGGAGCGGCTCGGCACCGATCATGTCGACCTCATCCAGCTGCACAACCTGGTGGCCGAGGACGAGTGGCAGACGGCCTTCGCGCCCGGCGGGGTGCTCGAGGCCGTCGTCCGGGCGCGCGAGGAGGGGCTGGTGCGCCACATCGGCGTCACGGGCCATGGCGTCACGGTCGCTGCCCAGCACCTGCGCTCGCTGGCTGAGTTCGACTTCGACTCCGTCCTGCTGCCGTACAACTTCCCGATGGCGCAGAACGAGGCCTACATCGCCGACTTCGAGGCGCTGACGGCCACCTGCGCCGAGCGCGGCGTCGCTGTGCAGACCATCAAGGCGATCACCCGGGCACCCTGGGGTGACCGCGAGCAGACGGCCGCCACCTGGTACGAGCCGCTGCGCGACCAAGCCGCGATCGACACCGCCGTGAGCTGGGTGCTCGGCCGCGACGGCGTCTTCCTCAACACCGTCGGCGACATCCACATCCTGCCGATGGTGCTCGACGCGGCCGACCGGTTCGCCGGCCGCCCGTCGGAGGAGGACATGCGGGGCCTCGAGTCGGCGTTCGGCCTCGAGCCGCTCTTCGTCTAGAGGGGTCGGGCGTCCGGGGCCGCTCGGCCCCGGGTCACCGCAGCAGCTCGACCGTCTCGCGCGAGGCCTTGCGGATCCCGCCGCGCTCGTCGAGCCAGCCGCCGGCCACGCCCACCACGGGGAGCTTGCCCATGGCCCGGGCGACGAAGCTGCCCCGTGGCCGCTCGTCCAGCAGCTTCTGGAGCTCGAGGAACGTGCGGGCGAGCTGCCAGACCGTGAGCGCTGCGCGAGCGGCGCCACGTCCGAGCCTGCCTCTCCTGCCGGGGGCGGGCGCATCGCTGTCGGATTCGTCGGCCAACCGCTGCGCGGTCTCGTCCTCGGCCGGAACCTGTGCGTCCGCGGGCTCGACCTCGCGGTCGAACAGCACCTTCGCGAGCAGCGGCACCCAGTCGGCCGGTGCCGTGCGACCGTGCTCCCGAGCCGTCGCACACACGGCCAGCCCGGCCGCAGACGCCCCGAGAGCGGCCTGGAGCGGGACCCGGTCCGAGAGCGCGCCGGCGAACCGGGGCGCGGCCGCGGCGAGACCGGCGCTGATCCCGATCCGGGTCACCCACCACTGGACGCGCCGGGGCACGGGTAGCCCGGACCAGCGGGACGAGGTCGGGTTGTCGTCGCCCAGGGCGCGGTCACGCAGCGCGTCCAGAGCTTTGAGCGGAAAGCTGGCGGTGGGCGGCGGCTCGTCGTCCAGCCCCAGCCATCGCTGCGGGTCGGTGAGCACGTGCCCGACCATGCCGGCGTAGAGGGCGAGGGCGTGGGTGATCTGCTCGTCGGCGACGGCGGGTTTCTTGGCCATGGGCCCCACCCTCTCTGGCCCGTCCTCGCGGTCGACAGGTGGGTCGTGCCGGGTTTGCTGGCCAGCGGCGTGGAGGCAGAGGTGCGGGGGCAGAGCTGTGGGGGCAGAGCCGTGGGGGCAGAGGGACTCGAACCCCCGGCATCCTGCGTGTAAAGCAGGCGCTCTAACCAGCTGAGCTATGCCCCCTCCGACGACGGCCAGACTATCCGGATCCGGCTCATGGCCGGCGGGGGCGCCGCAATGTCGACATCTGCCGGGGCGACGCGCCGAGGAGCCCGCGCGGGCCTCGGGCTGCACTAGGTTGGTCTCAGCGGGACCCCCGAGCCGCTGTGAACCCTCCAGGAGTGTGCATGCCCGCCCTCAGCCCCGCCGGTACTGCCGGTCTGCGGTTCGACCAGGCCCGCGTCCCACCTGCTCGCTCACGCGTGCTGGCCGTGATCGTCGGCGCTTTCACCGGTCTGCTCGGTCTGGCGGGCATGGTCCGCCTCGCGGCCGGTGCCTTCGACGGTCCGATGTCGCGCTTCGCCTGGGTGGTGGTCCTCGCGGCCATGGCGCCCTGGGTCGTCTACGTCGCCTCGCGGGCCCGGCACGGCCGGCTCTCGGGTGGCCGGCTCGCTCTCGTCGCCGTGCTGGTCGTGGTGGGCGCGGCCGCGGTCTGGGTGTCCGTCGTCGGCTCCGTCCTCGCCCTGGCCTGCTCCCTCGCCGCCTTCGTCCTGATCTGGGTCAGCGACTGGCCGAACCGACGGCCGCGCGGTGACGACCGGATGGTCTCGATCGAAGAGCTGCAGCGCGACGAGGACTGATCTCCCCTCGCGCCCAGGCTTCCTCACAGAGTGAAGGCCAGTGCGGCCGCGCCGAGCAGTCCGGCGTTCTCGAGCACGGCCGGCCGGACCTCCAGGTCACGCACGTAGTCCAGCACCGCGAAGTCGCGCAGGTGCCGACGCAGTGGACCGAAGATCACCTCGCCCGCCTTCGACACCCCGCCCCCCAGGACGAAAATCCGCACGTCCAGCTCCGTCGCGGTGGTGGCGATGCCGGCCGCGAGCGCCCGCATCCCGTGGTCGATCACCGCGAGCGCGATGGGGTCGCCGGCGCGGGCGTCCGCGGTCAGCGCCCTGGCGTCCGTACCTCCGCTCCAGCCCTTCTCCTGCGCCGCCGCCACGAGAGCGGGCCCGCGGGCGTACATCTCGGTGCAGCCGTGACAGCCGCAGACGCAGCGCGGCCCCCAGGCGTTGACGCTGATGTGGCCGAGATGGACGGCGTTGCCGGTCGTCCCGGCAAACAACACGTTGTCGAGCACGGCTCCGCCGCCGACGCCGGTGGAGAGGACCAGCCCGACCATCGAGTCGACGTCACGACCGGCACCGAGCCAGTGCTCGCCCAGGGCGAAGCAGTGGCCGTCCCCCGCCAGCCCGACGCGCGGCTCGTCACCGGTGGCCGCCGCGACCACCTCGGCGATCCGCGCGGCGACCGGGAACGAACGCCAGGCACCGATGTTGACCGGTGACACCGTGCCGCCCGGACCGTCCACCGGACCGGCCGAGCCGATGCCGACACGCAGCGGTTGACCGGGCTGGGTGAGCGCGCCGAGCGCCTCGCGGATCGCGTCGGCGGCGGGGGCGAACACCTCCTCCGGGTCGAGCGAGGCCACGGTCGGGCGGACCACGGTGGTCGCGATGGCTCCGCTGTCGTCGACGACCGCCACAGCGATCTTCGTGCCCCCGATGTCGACCGCCAGCACCTGCTCGCTCATCCGCGCCCCTTCTCCTGCCACGTGCCGGCGAGCCTAACGGCCTTCGCTCGGTCGCCCCCGGCCCGTCGGACTCACTAGACTCACTCCTCGTGGCTGGCCCGGACTTCTCAACTGACATCGCGACCCTCGACCGCGCCCTGAGCTCGATCGAGGCCGTGCTGGACCTCGACCGGCTGCGCAGCGAGATCGCCGAGCTGCAGGAGGCCGTGTCGGCGCCGGACCTGTGGGACGACGTCGACAACGCCCAGCGGGTCACCTCGCGGCTGTCGACGGTGCAGTCCGACCTGGACCGGGTGGCGGCACTGCGGACCCGGCTCGACGACCTGACCCTGCTCGTCGAGATGGGCGAGGAGGAGGGCGACGCCGCCAGCCTGGCCGAGTCCGGGTCCGAGCTGACCTCGCTGCAGAAGGCCATCGAGGCCCTCGAGGTGCGGACGCTGCTCTCCGGCGAGTACGACGAGCGCGAGGCCCTGGTCACCATCCGATCCGAGGCGGGCGGTATCGACGCGGCCGACTTCGCCGCCATGCTGCTGCGGATGTACCTGCGTTGGGCCGAGCGCCACCGCTACTCGACCGAGGTCTACGACACCTCCTACGCCGAGGAGGCGGGGATCAAGTCCGCCACCTTCCAGGTCAAGGCGCCCTTTGCGTACGGCACCCTCTCGGTCGAGCAGGGCACCCACCGGCTGGTCCGGATCTCGCCCTTCGACAACCAGGGACGGCGGCAGACCTCGTTCGCCGGGGTCGAGGTGCTACCGGTCACCGAGGCAGCCGACCACATCGAGATCCCCGAGGCCGACCTGCGCATCGACGTCTTCCGCTCCTCCGGCCCGGGCGGACAGAGCGTCAACACCACGGACTCCGCCGTCCGGATCACCCACCTGCCCACGAACATCGTGGTCTCCTGCCAGAACGAGAAGTCCCAGCTTCAGAACAAGGCAGCAGCCTTGAGGGTGTTGCAGTCCCGGCTGCTGGAGAAGGCGCGGCACGACCGCGAGGCCGAGATGAACGCCCTGAAAGGCGACGGCGGCAACAGCTGGGGATCGCAGATGCGTTCGTACGTGCTGCATCCGTACCAGATGGTGAAGGACCTGCGGACCGACTTCGAGGTTTCCTCACCGGACGCGGTGTTCGACGGCGACATCGACGGCTTCATCGACTCCGGCATCCGTTGGCGCAAGACCAGCGAGGTCGCGGCCGGCTAGATCTGCGCTGGTCAGGCCGTCCTCGACGCGCCTGGGACGGGCCCGATGACCGGGGATCGGCCGAAGGCTCACCTAGACTCGCTGCTGGCCGTTCGGCGCCGCAGCGGCGCGGTGCGGGAGTCGTCGATCCGTGCGAGGCAGACCAGTGATCCGTTTTGAAGGCGTGACCAAGACCTACGACGGCCAGCGCCGATCCGCCCTGGAGGGCGTGAACGTCGACATCGACAAGGGTGAGTTCGTCTTCCTCGTCGGAGCGTCCGGTTCCGGCAAGTCGACCTTCCTCCGGCTGATCCTTCGCGAGCAGCGGGCGACCCGGGGCAAGGTCTTCGTGGCCGGCCGCGAGCTCAACAAGCTGCACAGCTGGAAGATCCCCGCCATGCGGCGCCAGATCGGGACCGTCTTCCAGGACTTCCGGCTGCTGCCCAACAAGACGGTGACCGAGAACGTCGCCTTCGCGCTGCAGGTGATCGGGAAGCCCGCGTCGACCATCAAGCGGGTGGTCCCCGAGGTGCTCGAGCTCGTCGGTCTGGACGGGAAGGGCGGGCGGCTACCCGAGGAGCTCTCCGGCGGGGAGCAGCAGCGGGTCGCGATCGCCCGTGCCTTCGTCAACCGGCCGATGATCCTGATCGCCGACGAGCCGACCGGGAACCTCGACCCCGCGACGAGCGTGGGAATCATGAAGCTGCTGGACCGCATCAACCGCGCGGACACCACCGTGCTGATGGCCACCCACGACTCCACGATCGTCGACCAGATGCGCAAGCGTGTGATCGAGCTCGACGACGGTGAGGTCGTCCGAGACCAGAGCAAGGGCGTCTACGGCTACCAGTGAGCCGGGCCCGTTCTCGCGGCTGCTCCGCTGTGCGGCCGTACCCCCTGAGTAGGACAAAGGACTAACGCATGCGCTTCCGCCACATCTTCTCCGAGACCGGTGCCGGTCTGCGGCAGAACCTCACCATGACGCTTGCGGTCGTCATGACGATGTGGGTGTCGCTGTCCCTCTTCGGAGCGGGGCTGCTGGCCAACCAGCAGGTGGAGCTGATGAAGGGCCGCTGGTACGAGAAGATCGAGATCTCGGTCTTCCTCTGCACGCAGTACAGCAACGGTGACCAGTGCGAGCCCAACACCGACGTGACCCAGGCGCAGAAGGATGCGATCCAGCAGACGCTGGTGAGCAACCCTGAGGTGGCCACGGACGGTGTGTTCTTCGAGAGCAAGCAGCAGGCGTGGGAGGACTTCCAGCGCGCCTATGAGGGCAACCCCATCCAGAGCTCGCTGACCGTCGACCAGATGCAGGAGTCGTTCCGGGTCAAGCTCAAGAACCCCGAGCAGTACCAGGGCGTGGTCAGCTCGGTCGTCGGGCTGAAGGGGGTGCAGACCGTCCAGGACCTGCACAAGTACCTCGACCCGTTCTTCCGGGTGCTGCGCTTCCTGCAGTGGGGGACGATTGGCGCCTCGGTCCTGCTGCTGGCCGCGGCCGCTCTCCAGATCGGCAACACCATCAGGCTGGCCACCTTCGCGCGACGTCGAGAGATCGGCATCATGCGCCTGGTCGGAGCGAGCAACCTCTATATCACTCTGCCGTTCCTTTTGGAAGCAGTACTTTCTGCCCTTGCGGGCGCGGCCCTGGCGTGCGCAACACTGGCCTCATTGGTTTACTTCGTCATCATCCGTAAAGCTGAAGTCTCGATCCAGTCTTTACCTTGGATTGGCTGGTCGCAGGCGGGATGGGCCATGGCGGGGGTTGCGGCCGTCGGACTGGTGCTGTCTATCATTCCGACGCTGGTAACAACCAGGAAGTACTTGAGAGTCTGAGACCGGGTTAAGCCTGAACCTCTACTCAAGAGTAGGGGTTCGGCGCGTCGGACGTGTCCGGGTCCTGGTTGTGACAATCAACTGGGAGTGAATAGCTGTGCCGGACCTTCCCCCCGTCTTTCGAGACGTTCCGGGCCGCAGCGGGGCATCTCGGGTCGGCCGCTCCGCAACACGTTCGTTGCGCTGGTGGCGCCTGGGTGTCGCCGTCCTGGCGGCGTCGGTGGCCTCGGCTCTTCCGCTCAGCCTCCTGGTGCCGGGGGCCGCAGCGGACAGCCTGACCGACCGTCGGGCTCAGGTCAGCCAGCAGATCGCCAAGACCCGCACCGACCTGAACGAGTCCAGCGCTGCCCTCACCGCTGCTGGTGTGGCGGTGGACCAGGCCCAGTCGCAGCTCGACCAGGCTCGGTCGGCGCTGGCCCAGACGCAGGCCGACCTGGCCACGGCTCGGGACCGTGATGCGGCGATGGCCAAGAAGCTCGTCAGGGCCAAGGCGGCGCTCGCGGCGGCCAAGCGCGCGGTGGCCAAGGCGCAGCGCGCGCTGGACGCCGAGGTGGCGATGGCTGGTGCGATCGTTCGCGACCAGTACCAGCAGCAAACCAACCTGCTGCCGCTCGCCGTGCTGATGCAGAACGACTCCACCACCGACCTGCAGACGCGGATCCAGTGGTCGACGACCATGTTCGACACCAGCTCCTTCACCATCGACAGGCTGACGCTGCTGAAGGCGAAGCTTGCCGCGGAGAAGGCCAAGCAGACCAGGCTCACCGCTGAGGTGGCCCAGGACCGCAAGGACGCCGCCGCAAACCTGAAGCTCAAGCAGAGGTTGGAGCTGCAGGCCGAGGCGCAGGAGCGCAACGTCACCGCGCTCGTGCAGCAGAAGCAGGCGATCGAGAACGCCGCGGCGAACGAGGTTGCCCAGGACAAGGCGCAGTACGCGAAGCTCGCCCAGGAGCGCGCCTCGGTCGAGCGCCGGATCGCGGTCCGTGTCGCCAGGGCCAAGGCGGCAGCCGTCCGGAGGGCCTCTCACGAGCGGGCCCAGCGTGCGGCGGCCGCGCGTACGGCCCATCGCGCCGCAGCTCGTTCGGCCGCCGAGGCGAAGCGAGCCAAGAGCTCGGCGCGCAAGCCCGTCCGGCGCAGCGCGCCGGTGGCAGCGGTACCGCCCTCCAGCGGTGGGCCCGCTGGCGGCTCCAGCTCGTCCAGCTCCTCCGGGGCGCACCACGGCTTCAGCTACCCGGTGTCGGCTCCGATCACGTCGCCGTACGGGATGCGCTTCCACCCCGTGCTGCACTACTGGAAGCTGCACGACGGCACCGACTTCGGCGCCGGCTGCGGCACCGCGATCCGCGCTCCCTACCCGGGGCGAGTAGCCGAGCGCTACTACAACGGGGGCTACGGCAACCGGCTGATGATCGACCACGGCCGGGTCGGCGGTCGCTACGTCACCACCGGCTACAACCACGCGATCCGCTACACCGTCTCGGTGGGACAGCACGTCAGCCAGGGCCAGGTGATCGGCTACGTCGGCACCACGGGCTTCTCCACCGGCTGCCACCTGCACCTGATGGTGTGGTTGGACGGTTCTGTGGCCAACCCGATGACCTGGTACTGACGGTCAGGGCTCGGGGGTCAGGGTTGAGGTCCTCGAAGGCGCCGCTCGGCGTCGCGGTGGTCGGCGCGGGCACCATCGCCGCTGACCACCTGAGGGCCTACGCCGCCGAGCCCGACGCCGAGGTGGTGCTGGTCTGCGACCGCCATCCCGAACGGGCAGCAGCGCTGGCGGCCCGGTTCGGGGTCGAGCGGTCCTGCAGCTCCCCGACCGAGGCGCTGGCCGACGAGGGAGTAGCTGCGGTCTCCATCTGCACCGCGAACGACTCGCACGCCGACCTCACGGTGGCGGCCCTCCAGGCCGGCCGCCACGTCCTGGTCGAGAAGCCGTTGGCCACGACCCTCGCCGACGCCCTCCGGGTGCGCGCGGCGGCGAGGGCGAGCGGGGGAGTCGTCCAGGTGGGCTTCGTCCGACGGTTCTCCGGCAATGTCGCGACCTTGCGACGGTTCGTCGAGGCCGGTGAGCTGGGCGAGATCTACTACGCCCGAGCCAGCAACCTCCGCCGGGCCGGCCACCCGGGCGGCTGGTACGGCGACCGGACGCGGTCCGGCGGCGGTCCGCTGATCGACATCGGCAGCCACGTGCTCGACCTGTGCTGGTACCTGATGGGCCGACCCGAGCCGGTGAGCGTCAGCGGCAACACCTACGCTCGGCTGGGACCGCGTACCGGGGTTGGTCCGAGCCGCTACCGGGCCAGCGAACAGGACGCCGCTAGCTCGGTGGAGGACCTGGCCAACGCGCTGATCCGGTTCGACAACGGCGCCTCCCTGCTGCTCGACGCCAGCTACTCCCTGCACGCACCGGCCGACGAGCTGCGGGTGGTCCTGCACGGCGAGCGTGGCGGCGCCCAGGTCGAGCCCGAGCTCAGGCTCAGCACCGAGCGGCATCAGGTGATGCTCACCTCGGTTCCGCAGGTGGACAGCCTGACCTTCGACGCCGACGAGGGCTTCCGGGCCGAGATCGCCAACTTCGTGGCGGCCTGCCTGGGCCGCGAGCCTGCGCTCGCGCCGGTGGCCGACGGGGTGCAGGTGGTGCGGATGGTCGAGGCGGTCTACGCCTCGGCCGCTGCGAGTGCCGAGATCGCGCTCGCTCCGTTACCCGGCTGACCACCGACGCCCGACCCGTGGCTTGGGTAGAGTTCGTGGGCGGCCCCGCACGCCGTCGGCCTCGGGCCGGAGTCTGGCGGACGTCGAGGAGAGGATGGGGAGATGGCCAAGGAAAAGGGGCTGAAGCCTGTCGCGCAGAACCGCAAGGCTCGGCACGACTACGCGATCGGCGACACCTACGAGGCCGGCATCGTCCTCGGTGGGACGGAGGTCAAGTCGCTGCGCGAGGGCCGAGCCAGCCTGACGGACGCGTTCGCCACGGTCGACGAGGGCGAGGTGTGGCTGCGCAACGCCCACATCCCCGAGTACAGCCACGGCACCTGGACCAACCACACCGCGCGCCGGACCCGCAAGCTGCTGCTCAACCGTCGTGAGATCGGCCGGATCGAGCGGGACCTCGCCGACTCCGGCACCACCTTGATCCCGCTCTCCATCTACTTCTCCGACGGCTACGCCAAGGTCGAGATCGCCCTGGCCACCGGTAAGCGCGAGTACGACAAGCGGCAGAGCCTGGCCGAGCGCGAGGGTCGGCGTGAGGCCGAGCGCGCGCTGGCCGCCCGTAACCGCGGGGAGCGGGGTTGACGGCCGCGAAGCTCGGCCGCCGGCTCGCGAGCTGGCTCGGCGCAGTGGTCCTGGCGCTCGGCTTGCTGGCGCTCGCCGCGCCGGCGGCGCACGCTGCGAGCGAGGACGCGATCGACTCCTACGCGATCGTCTACGACCTGCAGAAGGACGGCGTCCTGAGCGTTCAGGAGACCATCGACTGGCGGTTCGGTGACAGCTCCGGCCGGCACGGGATCAAGCGCGACCTGGTGACCCGGGAGAAGTACGACGACACCTCCGATGCGGTCTACGGCGTCAGCAACATCAAGGTCAGCAGTCCCGACGGCGTGCCCACCCAGTACTCCACCGACACGAGCGAGACCGACAAGGGTCGCAACACCTTCCTCGAGATCAAGATCGGCGACCCGAACAAGACCATCAGCGCGGCGACGGCGACGTACGTCATCAGCTACGACGTCACCGGCGCGATGCGGACCTCCCCCGGGTACGACGAGCTCTTCTGGGATGCGCCGGGCTTCGGCTTCGACGCAGCCATCTCCGACCTGAGCGTCCAGGCGACGGTTCCGGGCGGAGCGCAGGAGACGAGCTGCTTCTACGGCGCCCCCGGCAGCACGACGGTCTGTCCCACGAACAGGTCGACCTCGGCCGGCGTTGCGCAGTTCGGTGTGCCCAGCCTGCCGGCTCAGGAGAGCCTGTCCTTCGGCGTCAAGATCAAGTCCGGCCTGGTCACCGACAACGCCCCGCACCTCGAGCCGGACGCCTCGGCGCTGAGCACCGGCGCGAAGGCGGGTCTGGCCGGCGTCGGCGTCCTCGGTGCCGGGCTGCTCGTCGGCTCGCCGCTGGTCGGGATGGCCTGGTGGCGCAAGAACGGACGTGACCAGCGGTACGCCGGTCTGGCCCCGGGCACCGTGCCGCTCGCCGGCCAGCCGTTCACCGTCGTCGGCAACGACCCGGACATCCCCATCCCGGTCTCGTTCTCACCGCCCAAGATCCCTATCGCCGAAGCCGGTCTGCTGGCTGACGGCCAGGTCGACACCCGTGAGACGGCGGCAACCATCATCGACCTCGCTGTCCGCGGCGCCCTTCGGGTGGAGAGCGAGGGCGAGCAGGACTTCCGGGTCACCCTGCTCGATCCGTCGCGAGCCACCGCGCCGCACGAGATGGTGCTGCTCACCCAGCTGTTCGGCGGCGACCCGCCCGGTGCCACGAAGGATTTGTCGGCCCGCGGCACCCTGACCGCTGCCCACAAGGCCATGCAAACCTCCGTCATCAACCAGGTCGCGTCCCGCGGCTGGTTCCGCAAGGTGCCGTCCGCCACGGCGGCCGGAAGCTTCGGCTTCGGGCTGGTCGCGCTCGTCGTGTTCTTCGCCTTCCAGGCCGGTTCCTGGTTGCTGCTCGCTCTGGTGCCCCTGCTGCCGGTGGTCATCACGATCGCGGTGATCCGACGCAAGCTCCGACGTGGACAGCGGACGCCGGACGGCCGCGCGGTGTGCGACCAGATCGAAGGGTTCCGGACCTACCTCGCCACGGCGGAGGCCAATCAACTGAAGTTCGAGGAGGGGGAGGACATCTTCTCCCGCTACCTGCCCTGGGCGATCATCTTCGAGCTCGCCGACCGGTGGGCTGACATCTGCCAGCAGCTGGTGGCGATGGGTCGGCTGCCCGACACTGCCCCGTACTGGTACGCGGGCAGCTACAACATGGGCTACTTCAACGCTGCCTTCCTGACCAGCAGCCTGTCCACCGCAGCCACCCCCGCGCCGTCCACCTCGGGCAGCAGCGGCACCGGTTTCGGTGGCGGCAGCTCGTTCGGTGGCGGCGGGTTCTCGGGCGGCGGCGGGGGCGGCGGCGGCGGCGGCAGCTGGTGAGCTAGCGGACGTCGACCAGGTCGACGACGAAGATCAGCGTCTCGCCCGGCTTGATGACCCCACCGGCGCCACGGTCGCCGTAACCGAGGTGTGGCGGGATGACCAGCTGGCGGCGGCCGCCGACCTTCATGCCCTGGACGCCCTGGTCCCAGCCTGCGATCACGCGGCCGGCGCCGAGGGGGAAGTCCAGCGGCGCGCCGCGGTTGTAGGACGCGTCGAACTCCTCGCCGGTGCTGTGGGCCACGCCGACGTAATGGACCCGCACCTGGTCACCGGCACCGGCCTCGGCGCCGTCGCCGACCGTGATATCGGTGATCTGGAGGTCCTGCGGAGGCGGGCCGTCGGGGAAGTCGATCTCGGGCTTGGCTGCAGTCATGACGTCCAACCTAAGCCACGTCCAGGGCCGGGCTCGGGGTCGGTCCGGGGGAGGGCCTGATGGCGTGGCGACCGTCCGCAGAGCACTCTTGACCCATGACCGCCATGTACGAGCACCCCAGCCTCAAGATGTACGTCACCCCCGAGCAGCGTGACCGTGCCGAGGACTGGATCAAGGACGCGTACGCAGACGGGCGCATCAGTGAGTCCGAGCTCGACACGCGGATGGGTCAGGTGCTCAGCGCCGGCACCCGCAAGGAGCTGAACCAGGCTTTCTACGGGCTGGTCCAGGTGCCCAGTGCCTCGACCGCCATCGGCCTGCACCCCGCCTACCAGCCGCTGGTCCGGCCGGAGGCCAGGGACCGGGCGGGTAACGGCGTCGCTGCGATCGCTCACTTCTCGACGTTCTTCTTCTGGCTGCTCGGACCGGCTCTCATCTACGCCCTGTCCAGCCCGGGCACCAAGGCGCGGCGCGAGGCGGCGAAGGCGTTCAACTTCACCCTCGTCACCTTCTTCGGCCTGGTCGGCAGCAGCATCGCCGCCAACGTCACCAATCTCGACATCTTCAACGTCCTCACCGGCCTCGTCTTCGTCGGCTGGGTCGTGCTGACCATCGTCGGCGGCGCCAAGGCGGCGCAGGGGGAGAACTGGAAGAACCCGGTTCGCCATGTCGCCCGGCTGCAGGTGCTGTCGGAGAAGTAGCAGGGCTGCAGCGACCAGGTATGGGTACACTGGTCGTTGCAGCTGCGGTTGCACACCGGACCGTACGAGCAGGTGGTACGGATCGGGACAACTCCACAGGGGGTGATCGGTTTCGACTTGGGTCGATAGTCCCAGGAGAAGCGGGCCGAGAATCCAGGGTCAACTCGTTAATGTTCCCCGGAAACCAATAAGTGCCAATTCTAAGCGCACTCAGTTCGCTCTCGCTGCCTGAGCAGTGATCGAACGGTCAGACCGGGCGTGCCTCCGTCCCGGATCCTGGCCTCATCAAGGAGGCTTACCTGCTAAGAGTCGTCTGAGGGCTTAGCGGGAACATCAACTGAGACTGGGCTTGTCTGCAACGTGCTGGTGCGAGTGCAGGAGCCGAGAGAACGCCTAGCCAGCTGCGCCCGGAGAAGTTCTGGTTCGTCGTCCGAGGACGCGGGTTCGATTCCCGCCACCTCCACCACCCCTGAGGTCTCTGCGCTCTATGCTGCCGAGACCCAGCGCGAGCCCTGAGAGCCGTCCCGACTTCCGTCGGGGCGGCTCGAGCTCGTTCTGCGGCCTGAGGTCGTTCGGAGGCACCCGGTCACCCTCGTCCACCTGCTGCTGGTGCAGCGGCGGTTCGTCGACGGGCTCTCGTCGTCGGGTCTGGGTGGTGCCTGACCCTGACCTGGCGGACGGTGCTCAGACTCGGGTCGCGACCCGGGGCTCGAGGGTCGTGGCCAGGTCCCACCAGAGCTTGTTCACCGCGTAGTACCGGTCGGAGGGGTCCAGGGCCTTCTCCCAGGGCTTGTCGATGATGTAGTGGATGTTCTTCACCGACGCCGCGTCCCAGACCGCGGGATGCTGGTGCGGCAGCGTCTTCAGCGCGTTGTACACGTAGGGGAGGGCTTGCCAACGGTCGCGGTAGAAGTCGTTGAGGAAGTCCTGCTCGGCAAACGGGTACCGCGAGAGGTCGTCCACTGTCGCCAGCTCCGCCAAGATCTGGCCAAGGACCGCCTCGTCGGGCGACAGCACGAGAAAGCCGCCGTTCAGGTAGCTGTCCGTCGGCACCGGCTCGGCAGCATGGTCGCCGCCTCGCCCGTAGGTGTAGAAACAGTTCTCCGGCGTCCAGCTCTGCGGATAGCTTGCGATCCGGTTGGGGTTGCAGCGGCAGGCATGGCAGGCCGCGATGGTCCCAGGAGCGAGCTCCAACGTGAACAGCTCGTCCATGTTCTGGGTCACCAGCATGTCGGCGTCCAGGAAGACGACGCGCTCGAACTCGGTGAGGCTCCAGGCCGCCAGCTTGGTCCACACCTCGGCGAACCGGGCGTTGGCGTAGCTATCGGGTGACCCCCCGGCGGGACGGACCGGATCGACATCCCGCAGCAGGCAACCCTCGTCGGTGAGGACCTGCCGACTCTGGTCGTCGATCCCCTCGGTGACCATGACCACCAGCGGAACGAGGCTGCCGGAGGCGGCCAACGAGGCGCGCAGCGTCCGGACCCCCATCAGGTAGCTGGGCTGCGTCAGCAGCGTCACCCAGGCGTTCACCGTCGGTGCTCCTGTCGTCGTCATCGGTTCGTGTCCGTCGATTCTCCTCAACCGGACCTCCTCAGTCCAAGAGTGCGGTGGTGAAGGCATTGGCGAAGCGGTGCTCCGGGTCCAGGGCCTCGCGAACCCGGCAGAAGGCGTCCCACCGGGGGTAGAGCACGGGCCAGTCGTACAGGGACTCGTCGAAGTACTTGCCCCAGTGCGGCCGGCCACCCTCCTCAGCCAGAACCCGTTCCACCGCCCTCAAGAAGTCCTCGCCCTCCGCCGACAGGGAGCCGTCGGCCGCGTAGTAGACGACGAAGCCGAAGTAGCAGGTGTCCCGGCCGTGCGACGGGCTCAACCAGGCCTCCGACGGGCCGGTGCAGCGCAGGATCACCGGATAGTGCATCCGGGGACGGGTCTCGGCGTGCCACTCCTTGATCCTGGTGATCACTGCTCCGGCTCGTTCCAGCGGGATAGCGATCTCGACGTTGATCTGGGGGGTGGCGATTCCCCGGCAGAACACCTGGTAGACGTCGCCCGTCACGTCGGTGAAGTCCCGGAAGCGGCTGACCGTACGCAGCGACTTGCCGTCATCGGCGACGCCGTTCATGTCGTCGCGCAGCTGCGACAGCGTCTGCTCGACGGTGCTGTTCATCGTGGCGTTGGTCGTCGCGTGCACCAGCAGCTCGCTGCCTGCCGCCCGGTAACGCTCGGTGTCCTGCTCGGTGGCCTCGCCGGCGGTCCAGACCTGGACCTGGCCCTCCTGCGGGAACCACCAAGCCTTGACCAGGGCGTTCTCCTGGTTCCAGGTCTTCAGGTCCACCTCCAGGTGCTCGGCGTCGACAGCGTTCTTGACGCAGGTGTAGACCACAGAGGCCTGCGTGCGCAGCGTCACCTCGGTGATGACCCCCAGCGAGCCGAGACCGACCCGGACGGCTGGGAAGTCCGGGTGGTCGCGGTCGAACTGCGCCACCGACCCGTCGGCCAGCACCATCCGGATCGCGACCGCCGCGTCAGCGATGGAGCTCTGCTGCAGACCCTGACCGTGGGTCCCGGTGGCCAGCGCGCCGGCCAACGTCTGCTCGGCGATGACGCCGGGTGATGCGGGCAGCATCTGGCCCCGCGCCGACAGCAGCGCGTAGACCTCAGCCAGGGGCGTCGAGCCGGCGAAGGTCGCCGTGTCGTCGGTGAGGGCGACGAGGCCGCTCAGCTTGCTCAGGTCCAGCAGCGTTCCGCCGTCGTCGGCAACCTGGATGAGCCGTCCGGGCGACATCCGACTGCCGATGATCCGCACCCGACCGGTGCTGGCCGACAGGAAGTCACGTAGCTCCTCCTCGGTGGCCGGGGCCACGACCGAGCCGGGCGGACCCAGCCGGGAGTTCATAGCCCAGTTGCGCAGCCGGGTGTCCTCGCCGATCAGCTCTGGCTCTCGTCGTGGGTAGGCGAGCTGTATGGAGGTCATGGGCAATCTCTCGTTCGAGTCCGGTTCTTGCCGACGGCGTCGCGACGGGTGCAGGGCACCTCGACCGGCGCCGAGGTCTCTCGCACGTCCGTTGTCACGCCGCTCTACTGTTCGACGAGAATCGGCGAATAGACCGATTCCACGACGTGGGATTCATCACAGCGGATCACCTTCGGGGGACCGCGGGCAGCTACGAGGGCCGCGACAGGCGCGCGAGCCAGACCGCAAGGTCCTGACTACGCTCATCGAGTGACCGTTGTGTGCGTACCCGACCCGAACGCCGCCGAGCTGATCGGACAGCTTCCCGACGGGGTCGAGGTGATCATCTGGGACGGCGGGGATGACCGGCCTGCTCGTCTGGCCGAGACGGTGTTCTGGGTGCCTCAGGTCGAGGACGCGACGAGCCTGCCCGACAAGTTCGCGGCCATGCCGAACCTGGCCGTCGTCCAGCTGACGAGCGCCGGCGTCGAGGACATTCTCGACCACGTCCCGGACCGGGTCACGCTGTGCAACGCTCGTGGTGTTCACGGCTCATCGGTCGCCGAGCTGGTCCTTGCGCTCATCTTGGCCTCGTTGCGTCAGCTGCCCCACTTTCTCCAGGCGCAGCGTCAGGGTCGGTGGGACCCGACGGAGGCTCAGGATCTCCGCGACAAGCAGATCCTGATCATCGGCGCCGGCGACCTCGGCCAAGAGACGGCCCGCCGGCTGCGAAGCTTCGACGCCGAGCCGGTCTTCGTCGCGCACGGGGCGCGCGACGGCGTCCACGCCACCTCCGAGCTGCCGACCCTGCTGCCCGAGGCCGACGTGGTGGTCCTGACCGTCCCGCTCACCCCGGACACGACCGGCCTGGTGGATGCGGAGTTCCTGGCCCAGATGCCCGATGGTGCCCTGCTGGTCAACGTGGCCCGAGGCAAGGTCGTCGACACTGCAGCCCTGCTCGCGGAGCTGACTAGTGGGCGGCTGCGCGCATCCCTGGACGTCATGGAGCCGGAGCCGCTACCTGCCGGCCATCCGCTGTGGAGCGCCCCGAACCTGATCATCACCCCGCATGCCGCTGGACACGTCGCACAGGCCGGTCCGCGCGCCTTCGCGCTCGTCAACGCTCAGGTGCACCGCTTCGTGGCCGGCGAGGAGCTCGTCAACGTCGTCAAGGGCGCCTACTGAGCAGCTCGCTTGATCACGCGTAGGCCGTGAAGTTCGGACCGAGGCTGTCGAGCCAGGCGACCGGATGGGTGGCCAGGGCGTCCGTCCCGGGCCTTCGGAAGGCAGCGTCGACGGCCTCCTGTAGTGCCGCGTCGGTCCGTTTGGCGGAATGGTGCTCCAGCACCCAGCGACGGTTCGCCTCGCGTACCGGCGCGAGCTCCTCCAGCCTCCCGAGGAGGTCGGCCACCCGGTCACGGATCAGGAGGGGCCGTTGGTCGGGAACCCGCCAGGCTCCCGGTGCCTCGAAGAGCGCGTGGCCCCCGCCGCCGTCGTAGCCGACCACGAGACAGCCCGAGGCCAGTGCTTCGGCGACCGGCAGACCGAAGCTCTCGCTGTGCCCGAGGGCGACGAAGACCGCAGTGGTGCCCAGCGTGGCCGCTACCGTCGCCCTCGGCGCGTTGACCAGCTCCACGAGATCGACGGCGCCGAGCCGCGGGTCGTTGGCGAGCGCGCGCTTCAGCAGGGAGCCCTCCCGCGGTCGCTTCCGCGGCATCCAGCTCACCCGGGGCCGATCGGCACGGCGGGGCCCGAACAGCTCGCCGTCCACGGAGTTGGGCACCACGCTCACCGGCAGGCCGGGCAGCACCGCGGCCAGCACGTCGCGGCTCTCCTCGGTCACCGCCCAGATCGCGGGAGCCGGTGCCCAGCCGGGAAAGTCGGCCCCGGGCACGCCGGCGGCGAAGGTGTAGAAGTGGTTCTGGTTGAAGATCACCTTGCGCGCGCCGGGTGCGGGGTCGCGGCCCTGGACGGTCGGTGTCTCCGGGACCACGAGGAGGTCGTCTGCACCGATCGGCGTGGTGGCGCCGAACAGGACCGGCAGGTCCGGCTCGATCCACCCGGTCCGGTTGCCGGCGTCAGGTAGCCACAGCCAGGCGTCGCGTCCGGCCGCCCGGAGCAGCCGGATGTGCTGCGTCATCACGTAGACCCCGCCGCTGTGGTAGCGGGTGGCAAAGCCCGCGTAGATGATCCGCCCCGCCGCCGGGCGAGGAACGCTCACCATGCGGGGGGAGTCAGGTACCACGACGCCGCGCTCCCGGTGTTGTGCGCCGGGAACGACTGCGGTCCGAGACCGACCTCAGCCCGCCACCCGTCGCCCCACTTCGCGGTCAGCCCGTCCAGGATCTCCGCCCGGTTGCGCTCCGATGTCTGCCCGGTCCTGATCATCGTCTGGCGGCGCAGGTGCGAGACGTAGGCAGCCTCGGTGACCACGCAGCGCAGGCCCTTCGCGCGGGCCCGGATCGCCAGGTCGATGTCGGCGCCGTAGCCGTGCCGGGAGAACGTGACGTCATCGAGGCCCCCCAGGGCGACGACGGCCGGTACCGCGAAGGCGATCGCTGTTCCGTCGCAGAAAGGGACGTCGCGCAGCACGTCGCGGGGGACGTACTCGGCCGCGGTCTCCGGGATCACCCGGGCCCGCTGGTGCAGCCAGAAGTCGTCGTAGCAGGCTGCGACCACAGCGATGTCGTCCGCGGCCGCGAACGGGGCGAGCAGCGCGTCGAGAAACCCGGCCGACAGTCGGATGTCGTTGTTCAACACCACGCAGACCTCTCGTCCCTGCTGTGCCGACCGTTGCAGGGCCCAGTTCGCGGCGCCGATCCAGCGCAGGTTCGTCCCCGGCCGATGGACCGAGATCTGCCCGGCGGCACCCGACTCGAGCGGGGCCACGTCAGGAGTGGGACGCGCCGCGGGGTGCGCCGGGGGGAGGTCGTAGTCACCGGCGTTGTCGACCACCACGAGGTGCACGGCCGGGTCGCGATCGCTCCCGTCGCGGCGAAGGTCTCCGAGCACGGCATCGGTCAGCTCCGGCGAACCGAACGCAGGAACGGCCACCAGGGCCGGCGGGGTCGGGCGCGGGGAGATCACTGGTCGGCGCCGGTTCCCCGGCCACGGTCGAGGTAGAGGGTGGTCACAGAAACGTGGGTTCCCGTCGCGTGTCGGTGAAGACGTGGGCCTGCACGGCGGCTGCCGCGACTGCGAAGGTTACCGCCAGCCCCAGCGATCTTGCCGCGGCTCAGCCCCGTCGATCGAACCGCGCGCCCGCCGGGTTCGGCCCGAGGATGAAGAACACCAGCAGGATGATGCTGCCCACTCCCCCCACAAAAATCAGCACGGACCCGCCGATCAGCGGACCGAACGCCAGACCGCTGGGGTCACCGAGAGCGAGCTGCTCGGGTTCCAGCGAGCGGAGGCTGGCCAGCACCAGGAGGCCGCCGACCAGGCTCGGCAGGGCGAGCAGGTACCACCAGCCCGACCGGTTGGTGTCGTGCAGGCGACGGATCGCCAAAGCCAGGGACGGGACGATCACGACGACCGACCAGACCAGGGACGGGATCAGGGGCAGGAGGATCGCCCGCACGTCGAAGGTCGGGTTGCTCGCGTTCATGAACAGGCTGCCGCCAGTGATCACCGAGCCCACCAGCTGGAGCACGATGGAGATGGCGAAGGAGATCAGGGCCCACCACCAGTACTCGCTGCGGCTGGCCCGGCCGGAGAAGACAGCGAACTTGCGCCAGAACCGGGACGCAGCCTGACCGATCGTCGCGTCGTACTGCGGCTGGTCCAGCGGCGCGGGACCGGTCGGCGCCGGGCTCCAGCCGGGGTGCGGCGGGGGCTGGGAAGAGTAGGACACGGGGCTGGCTCCTGCTGAGATGGTGGTCGGGAACGCCATCCTCGCCGAAGTCGGGGTCGGAAGTCGCGGGTTCTGCCTCGATCAGCCCTCGGGTCGCAGGGCGATCTTGCCGGAGCGGCCGGCATCGGCCAGCGCGTAGGCCGTGTCGGCCTCGGTCAGGGGGAAGGTGTCGGAGACGACCACCTCCGGGTGCAGGTCCCAGTACGGCAGCCGTTCGACGAGCTCGCGCATGTGCTCCAGGCTGGTCACCCACGAGCCCAGGATCGTGATGGAGGGATGGATCAGGGTGGGGCTGACCTCGGGGACGGTCATCGCGTTCCCCTCGCCGATCAGGACGACCCGGCCCCGTT
The DNA here is from genome assembly GCA_963727215.1 of uncultured Actinomycetota bacterium. Lineage (GTDB taxonomy): Bacteria > Actinomycetota > Actinomycetes > Propionibacteriales > Propionibacteriaceae > Microlunatus. The sequence goes on along the minus strand of CAVSFR010000005.1, from coordinate 235,084 downwards.
CGCGGACGAGGTCGATGGCGGTGCCGCGGCCCGGCTCGCTGCCCGAGCAGTCGATGGCCACGTGGGCGCCGCCGCCCACCGCCGTACGGGCGTCGTCGACCTCGTCCGGGGCGAAGGCGGCATCCACGGCACCGAGCCGGAGGGCCAGCTCCCGCCGTTCCGGGCTGGGGTCCAGTCCGACGCGGGGGACAGCGCCGAGCTTGGCGCCGAGCAGACCGGCGGCCAGCCCGACCGGGCCGAGACCCACCACGGCGAGGCTGTCCCGGCCACTGACCTGAGCGCGCAGCAGGCCTTCGTACGCCGTGCCGAAGCCGCACGCCACGCAGGCGCCGTCGAGGAAGGTGACGAAGTCGGGCAGCACGACGCAGTCCCGCTCCTCGGCGAGGATGAGGTCGGCGTGACCGCCGTCGCGCTGCCAGCCGTAGGCGGCGCGGCTGGGGGAGGAGCAGCTGATCTGGAAGCCGCGGACGCAGCTGTCGCACTGGCCGCAGCCGCTGATGTGGTAGACGCAGACCCGGTCACCGACCCTCAGCCGAACCGGGTTGGGCCCGACGGCCACCACCTCGCCGGCGGGCTCGTGACCGGCGACGACCCCCTGGTACATCTCGGCGGGGTCGCCCTGCAGGTGCTCCCGGTAGATGGCTCGGATGTCGGAGCCGCAGATCGTCGACGCCTTCATCGCGAGCAGCACCTGGCCGGGGCCGGGCTCTGGATCAGGCAGGTCGCGCAGCTCGGTGGTGGAGTTGCCGGGCAGGAAGACGCCACGCATCAGTGCGGGCTCCGATCGGGTCTCGAGGTCGGGGTGCGAGCTCAGCCTTGCTCGACACTCCTATCTTCGCTGTCGCGGCCATGCGGGGAAGCATCCGGCGCGCGAGGCCGAGCCATGTCCTGGCTCCCGATGTCAATCCTGAGCCGGTAGGGCTCGGCCCAGCGGACCGCTGTCGCCCAGCGGGGCTCAGCTCGGCAGCCGTAGCCCTCGACGGTCGACGAGGTCTGGCGGCGCGGTCAGCCGCCAGGCCTCGAAGGTCAGCTCCGCCAGCTCGGTCCTGTCGATCCGGGCCAGGTGGACCACGACCCAGCCCATCGAGCCGGCGGTGAACTGGACCTCGAAGACATCGGGCCGCTCGGCGACCAGGGCCAGCTGCTCACTGAGTGGCTGCTTGAGCCCGACGGTCTGCGTCGGCACCCACAGGTAGCCGAAGCCGTGGCCGTGCACCGTGAGCTGGGTGTAGCGGCCGTGGTCACTCGCCTGCACGTCCTCCAGCTGGCCGACCAGCTGCAGGAACTCCTCGCTCGTGACCCCCACCCCGCCATCGAACCACCTCACTGATCGCGACCTTCCTGGTCCACCGTTGGTCCGCCTGACCGTGGCTGGGGGCTGCGGTCTGACATAGGGTCGGACGACGTGAGTTCGTCCCCTTCCTCCACCTCGGCCCGCGGTCGTTCGGCCACCTTGAACCGGCCGCTCGCCCTACTCGTGGCGGGCACGTTCTTCATGGAGAACCTGGACGGCACGATCATCGCGACGGCGGCCCCGGCGATCGCGCGCGACCTCGGCGTGGACCCGGTCGACGTCAACATCGCCATGACCGCCTACCTGGTCACGATCGCCGTCGGCATCCCGATCAGCGGCTGGCTGACCGACCGCTTCGGCGGCCGCCGGATCCTGGTCACCGCGGTCGCGCTGTTCACGGTCGCCTCGGTTCTCTGCGCAGCCAGCGTGAACCTGCCGATGCTGGTGGGCATGCGGGTCCTGCAGGGCATGGGTGGCGCCCTGATGGTGCCGGTGGGCCGGCTGGTCGTGCTGCGGGTGACCGACAAGCGTGACCTGCTGGACGCGATCGCCTACCTCACCTGGCCCGCGCTGGTGGCGCCGGTGATCGCGCCTGCGCTGGGCGGCTGGATCACCACGGTGGCCAGCTGGCACTGGATCTTCCTCATCAACGCGCCGCTCGGGGTCGTCGCCCTGATCGTCGCGTGGCGGATCGTGCCGACACTGGAGGGTGGGCACGTGCCGCCGCTGGACTGGCTGGGATTCACGCTGTGCGCGTTGACGCTGGCCGCGTTGTTGATCGGGCTGGAGCTGCTCGGCCCGCAGAGCGGTGGGGCACTGGCTCCGGCCGGGACGCTCGTGGGCGCGGCGGTGCTCGGGGTGGTCACCGCGCTCTGGCTTCGCCGAGCGGCCCACCCGCTGCTGCAGTTCGGGGCTGTCCGGCTGCAGTCGTTCCGGGTGAGCAACCTGTCGGGCGGTGTCTATCGGATGGTCATCAGTGCGGTCCCCTTCCTGCTGCCGCTGATGTTCCAGGTCGGCTTCGGCTGGACGCCGGTGCGGGCCGGGCTGCTGGTGCTGCTGCTGTTCCTCGGCAACGTGGCCATCAAGCCGGCGACCAGCCCGCTGATCCGGCGGTTCGGCTTCCGAGCGGTGCTGATCGCCAGCATCGCGGGCGGCCTGCTCGCCTTCACCGCCATCGCCTTCGTCGGCCCGGGGACACCGCTGTGGCTGATCGCCCCCGTCCTGGTGCTCAGCGGCGTGTTCCGCTCGGTGGGCTTCAGCGCCTACAACTCGCTGCAGTTCGCCGACGTCGACCAGCCCGGGATGAGTGCTGCCAACACCCTCGCATCGACCCTGCAGCAGGTCGCGATCGGACTGGGGGTGGCCCTCGGCGCGGTCGTCCTGCGCCTGGTCGAGGTCGCCGCCGGGCCGGGTGTGCTTGGTCCGGTGCTGCCGTACGGGATCGCGTTCGGGGTGCTCGCCGCCCTGATGCTGCACCCCCTCATCGCCGCCGTGGCTCTGCACCGGGCCGCCGGGAACGAGGTCGCGGGCCGCTGACGGGTTGAGACCGTGGGCAAGGATGTGGCGGTGCCCGGAACTTACCTGCCACCGATCCATCGGCCGGAGCGTCGGATCGGGCGCCGCGACTTCGACTTCTCGTCCGAGATCGTGGTGATGGGGATCGTGAACCGGACGCCCGACTCCTTCTTCGACCGCGGCCGCACCTACGCGCTGGACCGGGCGGTGGCCGCAGCCCTGGCCGCCGCCGAGGCCGGGGCCGGCTGGGTCGACGTCGGCGGGGTGCCGTTCTCACCGGACACGCCAAAGGTCAGCGAGGCCGAGGAGCTGGACCGGGTGCTGCCGGTGGTGGCGGCCGTCGCGGCCGCCAGCGACGTCGTCATCTCCGTCGACACGTTCCGGCCGGCCGTCGCCGCCGCGGCGATCGCGGCCGGGGCCGCCGTGGTCAACGACACCACCGGCCTGCACCACCCGGAGCTGGCCGACGTGGTGGCGGGCACCGGGGCCACGGTGGTGGTCACGCACAGCCGCGCCGAGCCACGCCGGCACTTCCCGCGGCCGATCTACGACGACGTGGTGGGCGAGGTCAAGGCGTTCCTGGCCGAGCGGGTGCAGCGGGCCCTCGACCACGGGGTGCCGGAGGAGCGGATCGTCATCGACCCCGGGCACGACCTGAACAAGAACACGCTGCATACCCTCGAGCTCACCCGACGGCTCTCCGAGATCGCCGACCTCGGGCTGCCGCTGCTGGCTGCGGTCTCCAACAAGGACTTCGTGGGGGAGTCGACCGGTCTGGCCAAGCCCGACCGGGGCGCGCCCTCGATCGCCGCCGCGACGGCCTGCGCGCTGAACGGCGCCCGGCTGTGGCGGATGCACGACGTCGGCGCGGCGGTGGCCGCCGCCCGGATGGTCGAGTGCGTCCTCGGCCTCCGCGAACCCCGCGACCTGCAGCACAACATGAGCTGAGGGGCTCGGCCTCGACCTCAGCCGCCGGCGTTGGGCACGTCGGCGAGCAGGAGGGCGAGGTCACGCACCCGGACCGGCTTGCTCAGGTAGTCGTCCATGCCGGCGGCCGTGCAGGCGTCGCGGTCCTCGACCAGAGCGCTCGCCGTCATGGCGACGATGTAGGGACGCTTGGCCTCGGACGCGCGGGAGATGATCTGGCGGGTGGCCTCGAGCCCGTCCATCTGCGGCATCTGCACGTCCATCAGGACCACGTCGTAGGTGCTGCCCGCCACGGCCTCGACGGCCTCCTGACCCGTGCTGACGATGTCGACGGAGTAGCCGAGCCGGTCGAGCATGAGCTGGGCGACGCGCTGGTTGACCAGGTTGTCCTCGGCCAGCAGCACCCGCAGTGTCGAGGCGACCGGCGTGACGTTGGTCCCCGACGGGGCGTGCGCGTCCTCGCGGTCGAGCTTCTGGCCCAGCAGCGTGACCAGCACGTCGCGGACCTGGCTGCTCTTGGCTGGCTTGGTGATGCAGGCGGCGAAGACCCGCTCGGAGCCGACCGGCCGCTCGCCGACACTGGTCAGCAGGACCAGAGGGGTGTGCTCGAACCCGGCTCGCTGGCGCAGCGCCGCCCCCAGCTCGATGCCGCTGACGTCGGGCATGGTCATGTCGATCACCGCGATGTCGAAGGTCGCTCCCTCGCTGACCATGGCCATGGCTGCGGCAGGGGAGAGAGCGGTACGGCAGGACATCCCGTACCCGCTGAGCTGCAGGTCCATGATGCGCAGGTTGGTCGGGTTGTCGTCGACGACGAGGACCGTGCGGCCGACCAGCGAGCTGACGGCGCCGTTGACCGGAGGGATGGCCGGCTCGGTCTCCGGACCTGCCTCGAGCACCAGGGTGCAGGTGAAGGCCGACCCGACCCCCGGAGTGCTGGTGGCGGTGATCGTCCCGCCCATGGCCTTGGCCAGCCGTTGGCTGATCGCCAGCCCGAGCCCGGTCCCGCCGTACACCCGGGTCGTCGAGGCGTCGACCTGGCTGAAGGACTTGAACAGTCGCTCCAGCCCCCGTTCGTCCATCCCGATCCCCGAGTCGGTGATCGTGATGGCCACCTCCACCCGGCCCTCGGTCGGCGGTGTCGAGGAGACGGTGAGGAGGACGTCGCCTTGCTCGGTGAACTTGACCGCGTTGGAGAGGAGGTTGGCGAGGATCTGCCGGATCCGCACCACGTCGCCGCGGACCTGGACCGGGCAGTCGGCCTCGACGTAGCAGACGAGGTCCAGGCCCTTCTGGGTGGCGGCGGCCACGACGAAGTCGAGGCAGTTCTCCACCTCCTCGCGCAGGGTGAAGAGCTCGGCCTCCAGGCGCAGCTCGCCGGCCTCGATCTTGGAGAAGTCGAGGATGTCGTTGATCACCGCCATCAGCGCGTCGCCACTGCTGCGCACCGTGTCCACGAACTCGCGCTGCTGCTCGTCGAGGTCGGTGTCGAGCAGCAGGTCACTCATCCCGATGACCGCGTTCATCGGCGTCCGGATCTCGTGGCTCATCGTGGCGAGGAAGGCCGACTTCGCCGCGTTCGCGGCAAGGGCGGCGTCGCGGGCCTGAGCGGTCAGCTCGGCGACGCGGGTGCGCTCGGTGATGTCGGTCGCCATGCTGCAGATCGCGTACACCGAGCCGGCGCTGTCGCGCAGGGGGAACTTGGAGACGTCCCAGGTGCGGACCCCGTGGGGACCCGTCCTGCTCTCCTCGTACTCCAGCAGCCCTTCGCGAGCCCGCCGGTCCGGGTCGTCTCGGCCCGGGGTCCAGCCGGGGTCGATCGAGGCGAGGTTCCGGCCCAGCAGGGCGCTCTCCTGCGCCCCGACGTACTGCTCGAACGGCTTGTTCACCATCAGAAAACGGCCCTCGAGGTCCTTCACGGTGATGAGGGACTTGCTGTTGTGGATGACCGCGCGCAGCATCGCCGCGTTCGCGTCGCGCTCACGCTCGACCTCGGCTCGGGCTGCGACCGCCGCCTGGTCGGCCTCGAGCTTCTCCAGCCGCTGCTGCTGGGCGAAGGAGTCGAAAAGGAGGGCCTGGATCAGCAGCCGTCCGTAGGAGCGGCTGTTGAGGCTGAAGTAGAGGGCGGCCACCGCGATCACGACCTGCCAGGTGGCCAGCCACCACACGTTGCGCAGGCTCGCGGCGAAGGCTTTTCCGTCCGGACCCAGCAGTCCGTTCACCTGGAAGCCGACCTGCAGGATCCGCTGCCCGCTCAGCAGGAGGAACAGCACCACGGTGGCCAGGGCGAGGCGGTTGGTCCGCAGCTGGTTCAGCCGCACCAGCTTCTGCACGATGATGAGGACCATCAGCACGCCGGCAAGGGCGACGACGGCGTTCGCCACCGTGTTGACCTGCCACCACATCAACCCGTCGAAGGGTCCGTCGCGCACCCGGGACCCGCTTTCCGTGACCCCGTGGACTGTGAACGCCGAGATTACCCCACCAGGACGCCCCTAGCCGGCGAGACGCAGACCTGGTTCGTCCTACGCCCTGCGTCCATGCGCAGGCGATCGAAGTGTCAGCGCCCCGAACTAGGCTGCCCCGCATGCCGGGAGAGACTGAGGTGACGCCGCATCTCGCCGACCCGGCCGCGGCGGCCGCGCGGGCTGTGGCTCGGCAGCAGCGGGTGAGCGACGGCCTGGACGAGCTGAGCCGGTGGCTGGGGGACCAGGTCCGCGGAGGTCTGGCCGGCTTCGAGCGGGCGGGCTATGCGATGTTCGAGGCCGTAGCGGCACGGATGGTGGACGCCCAGGCGCCTGGCGCTGCGAGCATGCTGCGAGCCGTTCCGGGAGTGGTGGGACGCGAAGGCTGGCCGGGAGCGGTGCTGGAGGAACTCGCCGCCCTGCACCTCCTGGCCGAGGCGCACCGGCGGTTGCCGGAGCTGCCGCCGACGCTGGCGGCCACCGTCCGGTCGCGGGTCGGCTACCCCATGACCAGGGCCGAGGTCCTCGCGGGGCCCGGGGTCGAGGACGACTGGCTGGCCGTAGGTCAGGTGGACACCGTGGAGTCCCGGCTGGAGTCCCGACGGGTCTGGCTCTGGGGACGACGTAGCGGGCGCTGGGCGCTGTGGCTGACCTTCGCCATCCCCGGCCGAGACCCTGACACCACGGTGACGGCGGGGGAGCGTCTCACCGGCCGGCTGCACTTCTACCCGGGCTCGGGTCAGTACCGGGCCGTGGTCGGGGAGCGCCTCGACGATAACGAGCCGGGGCAGTCGGCCCTTCCGCTCGTCGAGTCGCTCGCCGCCGCCCGGGCGCGGTTCGCTGCTCTGGTCGCGGCCGACCCGTGGGCCAGCCGGATGCCGGCGGTGCTCGAGGTGGCGCCGGTGCCACCCCGCGGTACCGACCCCTGGCGGCTGCGGGACCGCGACGGCTGGTGCCGGGACGTGGTCGGGCCCGACCAGGAGCTGTGGCCGCTGCTGGCCCAGGGACGAGGACGCGAGGTGCCCGTCATGGTGGAGTGGACGACAGCCGGTCTACGACCCCTCGCCGTGCTCGACGTCGAGCGGGCCGATGCTGCCTGGCCGGCGGCGTGACGTGCGCGAGTGGGACGATCTCGTGACGACGGCGCTGCTGGGGACCGACCGGCGGCTGGGGCTGCCGGCGTCCGCACTCCTCGACGAGGCGGCGCAGCACCGCGCGGTCCGCAGGTCCTCGACCCCGCTGCAGCGCTGTGAGCCCTGCCCGCGAGGGCCGGAACCGGAGCGGGCCTGGCCGCCGCCGGCGGCGCGGGACCTGTTGGACGGCCTGCTCGCCCGACCCGTCGCCGAGCTGGTCAACGGTTGGCTGGCGGCCTGCGTCGAGGCCGGGGTCCTGCTGGCCCCGCAGCACTGGGCGCCGCTCGCGTCGCTGGCCGCCACCCGTCCGGACTACGACCGGCGCCTGCTCGCTGGGGCCCTGGGGCGGTCCGGTCTCTGGTTCCTGGAGCAGAACCCGGCCTGGCGAGGGCTCGCGGCCACCGTCGGCGACACCCTGCGGCAGCCGTCCGCCAGGTCCGGGGCCCAGGACAGCGCCGGGCCAACGGGAGGGCCTGGTCAGGTTCCGGGCGAGGCGGAGGTCCGCGCCCGGCCGGAGGCGGCGTTCGAGGTGCCGGGGCCCTGGCCACGCTCGTTGGGCATAGCCGCGCTCCGGGCCCTGCTCAGCGGACAGCTGGGGTGGCGTGCTGCGGCGTACGGTTCGGCTCTGGGTGTGCGGCTTGCGGTCGGGGACGCGGACCTGCTGCAGCAGGCGAGCGACGCCCTGCCCGGTGCGGGTCGGGGCGCTCCGCCGGGCGTCCGGTTCGTCCGGGACGGGGTGGACGCGGCCATCCGCTCGGTCCAGGTCCGCCAGGAGATCGCCGGGGCGTTCGCGCCCGCTTCAGTCGACCGACCCCCTCCCTCTGATCCACCCGACCCGTCTACTCACCCCCGTAGCGAGGACCCCGATGGACGAGCGTGACTTCCTGCCCTCACCGCCGGACGCCCTCCGGCCGCACGCCGAGCAGGTCTACGCCGACGAGCTGACGGCACTGGCGGCCCAGGACGAGCGGGCGCGACCGCCGCACTGGCGGTTGTCGCCGTGGGCCGTGGTGACCTACCTGATGGGCGGGGTGCTCCCCGACGGCACAGCGATCAGCGCGAAGTACGTCGGCTCGCGCCGGCTGATGGAGGTGGCCGTCGCCACCCTGGCCACGGACCGGGCGCTGCTGCTGCTCGGTGTCCCCGGTACGGCCAAGTCGTGGGTGTCAGAACACCTGGCCGCCGCCGTGTCGGGGCGGTCCACCCTGTTGGTGCAGGGCACCTCCGGCACCACCGAGGACGCCATCCGCTACGGCTGGAACTACGCCCGCCTGATCGCCGAGGGCCCCAGCCCCGCCGCCCTGGTGCCTTCGCCGGTGATGGTCGCGATGCGTACCGGGACCATCGCCCGGATCGAGGAGCTCACCCGCATCCCGTCGGAGGTGCAGGACGCGCTGATCACCGTGCTGTCGGAGAAGACGCTCCCCATCCCCGAGCTCGGGGACGAGGCCCAGGCGCTCAAGGGCTTCAACGTGATCGCCACCGCCAACGACCGGGACAAGGGCGTCAACGAGCTGTCCTCGGCTCTGCGCCGACGCTTCAACACCGTGGTCCTGCCGCTGCCCGAGCGGGAGGAGGACGAGGTGGCCATCGTGGCCAGCCGGGTCGCGGCCATGGCCGACACCCTCGAGCTGCCTGAGGTGCCGCCCGCCCTGGAGGAGATCCGGCGCGTGGTCCAGGTCTTCCGCGAGCTCCGGTCCGGGGTCACCGCCGACGGCCGTACCCGGATCAAGAGCCCGACGGCCACCCTGTCGACCGCCGAGGCGATCTCCGTCGTCACCAGCGGTCTGGCGCTCTCCGCCCATTTCGGCGACGGTCGGCTGCGCGCCGGCGACATCGCCTCGGGCATCGTCGGCGCCGTGGTCAAGGACCCGGTGGCCGACCAGGTGGCGTGGGAGGAGTACCTGGAGGTCGTCGTCCGCGATCGCGAGGGCTGGTCGGACTTCTACGCGGCCTGCCGGGACGCCGGCTGAGCCCATGGACGACGACGGCGAAGAGCTGGAAGCAGCGACGGAGAACGGCGGGTCGCCCCTGGTCGAGGTGTTCGGCGTCCGTCACCACGGACCGGGGTCGGCCCGGTCGCTGCTACGGGCACTCGAGCAGTACCAGCCCGACGTGGTGCTGATCGAGGGCCCGGCTGACGCCGACCCCGTCCTGGGCTGGGCCGCCGCGGCGGGGACGGTCCCGCCGGTGGCGCTGCTGGCCTACGCCGTCGACGAGCCGGCCGTCTCCGCCTTCTGGCCGTTCGCCGACTTCTCCCCGGAGTGGCAGGCGCTGCGCTGGGCGCAGCTGAACGACGTCGAGGTGAGGATGTGCGACCTGCCGGCGGCGCTGACCCTGGCGCCGCGCTCGCATGACCTGCTGGACGAGTCTGAGCCGGCGGAGCGGCCCGCTGACCGCTGGGGCGCAGCCGACCCGCGCCGTTGGGCCCGGTCGGACCCGCTCCGGGCCCTGGCCGAGGCGGCAGGCTACGACGACGCCGAGCGCTGGTGGGACGACGTGGTGGAGGGTCGGCTCGACGGCTCCTCCCCGTTCCCGCTGCTGGTCGAGGCGATGGCCGAGCTCCGGCTGGAGGTCGGGGCGGAGACAGGTCGCGGGGCCCACTCCTCGACCGCGCAGCAGGAAGCGCGCAGGGAGGCCTACATGCGGCAGACGATCCGCGCGGCGCTCAAGCGTGGTCGCCGTCGGGTCGCCGTGGTCTGCGGGGCCTGGCACGCGCCGGCCCTCACGCTGCCGCTGCCGCCGGCGGTGGCAGACACCCGGACGCTGCGCGGCGCTCCGAAGCGGAAGGTCACCTTGACCTGGGTGCCCTGGACGCACAGCCACCTGGCCAGCGCGAGCGGCTACGGGGCCGGGATCACGTCCCCGGGGTGGTACGCACACCTGTGGCAGGCGGGCGACGCCCCGGTGGTGAGCTGGCTGACAAAGGTCGCGCACGCGCTCCGCCGGCACGACCTCGTGGTCTCGAGCGCGCACGTGATCGAGGCTGTCCGGCTGGCCGAGACCCTGGCTGCGCTCCGCGAGCGGCCGCTGGCCGGGCTCGCGGAGGTGCAGGAGGCCACCCGGGCCGTGCTGTGCGACGGGGATGAGGGGTCCGCCCGCTTCGTCACCGCTGAGCTGGTGGTGGGGGAGGCCCTGGGCTCGGTCGACGAGAAGGTGCCGATGGTGCCGCTCGAGGCCGACCTGGTGGCGACCTGCCGCCGGCTCCGCGTCCGCCGGGAGCCGAAGACCCGGATCTTCGACCTCGATCTGCGTAAGCCCGGCGACCAGGCCCGGTCCCGGCTCTTCCACCGGCTGCGGCTGCTGGAGATCGGCTGGGTGAGCCCGGCGACGGCGGCGGTCGAGAGCCAGGGGACCTTCCGCGAGACCTGGTCGGCGACGTGGCAGCCGGTGTTCGCCGTTGACCTGGTACGAGCGGCCGTCTGGGGGACCACGGTCGAGTCCGCCGCCACGGCGCGGGTCGAGGCGCGGCTGCCCGAGGGCACGCTGGTCGAGCTCACCCAGACCGTCGGGCACTGCCTGCTAGCCGCCCTGCCGGAGGCGTTGAGCCGGCTGCTGGAGGTGCTGGCCGAACGGGCGGCCCTGGACGCGGACGTGGTGCACCTGATGGACGCCCTGCCGGCGCTCGCCCGCGCACGGCGCTACGGCGACGTCCGGCGAACCGACACCGCGGCGTTGCGCCGCGTCAGCGAGGTGCTCCTCGTCCGGATCTGCGCCGGGCTGCCGCAGGCCGTCGCCGGTCTTGACGATGACAACGCCGCCGCCATGCGGCAGCGGCTGGACCGGGTCAGCACGGCCGTCGGCCTGCTGACGGGCTCGGTAGCCGACGAGGGCACCGACCCGCAGGAGCGCTGGCTGACCACGCTCGCGGGCCTGGTCGACCGGCGGGACGTGCACGGCCTGCTGGCAGGCCGGGTCGTCAGGCTGCTGGTCGACGCCGAGCGGCTGGACGACGGCGACGTCCGGGTCGAGCGCGCGCTCTCCCACGGGGTCGACGCGCGGTCCAAGGCGGCCTGGGTGGACGGGTTCTTCGCCGACGGCGCACTGCTGCTGATCCACGACCCCGCCCTGCGCGAGCTGCTCGACCGTTGGGTGTCCGGTCTCGCCGACGCCGAGTTCGCTGACCTGCTGCCCCTGGTCCGCCGCACCTTCGCGACGTTCACCCCGTCCGAGCGCCGCTCGATCGCCGGCCGGCTCACCAGTGCCCCTGACGCCCCTCGGGCGCCGGACGCTCGACGACCCGGACCTCGAGGACCTGGCCGGGCCGGCCCTCGCTACCGTCGAGGCGATCCTGGGGGGCCGGTGAGCGACGTCGGCCCCCAGGACGAGGACGCCCGTCGCCGGCGCTGGCGGCTGCTGCTGGGTGAGGCGGCCGACGAGACGCTGGCGACGGGGCTGAGCACCGTCGAGGCCGGCATGGACCGGGCGCTCGCGCAGCTCTACGACGGCGACGAGGGCGAGGACGGCGGCCGCGCCCGACGAGCTGGTGGTCTGGGCTCATCAGCCCCCGGCGTCGCCCGTTGGCTCGGTGACATCCGTACCTACTTCCCGACCAGCGTCGTGCAGGTGATGCAGCGCGATGCGATCGACCGGCTTCAGCTCACCTCGATGCTGCTCGAGCCCGAGCTGCTGGACTCGGTCCAGCCGGACGTCCACCTCGCCGCCACCCTGGTCGGGCTCAACCAGGTGATGCCGGAGACCACGCGCCGGACGGCGCGGCTGGTCGTCGGCCGGGTGGTCGCCGAGATCGAGCGGCGCGTCGCCCGGCAGACGGTGGCGGCCGTCAGCGGTGCGCTCAGCCGGGCCAGCCGTACCCGTCGACCGCGGCTGCCCGACATCGACTGGCCGGCCACCATCGCGGCGAACCTCCAGCACTACCTGCCCGAGCAGCGCACCATCGTGCCGGAGCACCTGGTCGGCTACGGCCGCCGCAGCTCCGCGGTGGCGCGGGACGTGGTGGTCGCGGTCGACCAGTCGGGGTCGATGGCCGAGTCGGTGGTCTACGCCGCCGTCTTCGCGGCGACCCTGGCCTCGCTCCGTACGGTCCGCACCTCGCTGGTGGCCTTCGACACCGAGGTCGTCGACCTGACCGACCGGCTCGCCGATCCTGTCGACGTCTTGTTCGGGTGCCAGCTGGGTGGCGGTACCGACATCAACCGCGCCCTTGCGTACTGCCAGTCCCTGGTCACCCGACCGGAGGACACGCTGCTGGTGCTTGTCTCGGACCTGTTCGAGGGCGGGATCGCCGAGGAGATGCTGCGCCGGGTCGCGCGGCTGGTGGCCGACGGCGTCACGGTGGTCGTGCTGCTGGCGCTCTCGGACGCCGGGTCGCCGAGCTTCGACCACGAGCACGCGGCCGCGCTCGCCGACCTCGGCGTGCCGGCCTTCGCGTGCACCCCGGACCAGTTCCCGGACCTGCTCGCGGTGGCACTGAGCCGAGGGGATGTCGGCCTCTGGGCGGCGCGCGAAGCCGCCGAGCGGGGCGCGGCCAGATGAGCGACCAGGCGGGCGCCCCGTGAGAGAATGCCGGACGTGACTGCCCTGCCTTCGGTGTCGTACTCCATCACGGTCCGGCTGGAGGTACCGGCGGGTGGGGGGTCGGTATCGGCACTGACCTCGGCCGTCGAGGGGGCGGGCGGCACGGTGACCGCCCTCGACGTGACGGCCTCGGGCCACGAGCGGCTCCAGATCGACGTGACCTGCGCGGCGCGCGACACCGACCATGCGGACGCGCTGGTCGAGGTGATGCGCGCGGTCCCGGGGGTCTCGATCGGCAAGGTCAGCGACCGTACCTTCCTGATGCACCTGGGCGGCAAGATCGAGATGCGGTCGAAGCACCCGATCCGCAACCGTGACGACCTCTCGATGGTCTACACCCCCGGCGTGGCCAGGGTCTGCCTCGCGATCGCCAAGAACAAGGAGGACGCGCGCCGGCTGACCTCCAAGCGGAACAGCATCGCCGTGGTCACCGACGGGTCGGCCGTGCTCGGGCTGGGCAACATCGGTCCGGAGGCGGCGCTGCCGGTGATGGAGGGCAAGGCGGCGCTGTTCAAGCGGTTCGGTGACATCGACGCCTGGCCGCTGTGCCTGGACACCCAGGACGTGGACGAGATCGTCGCGGTGGTCAAGGCGATCGCGCCAGGCTTCGCGGGGATCAACCTGGAGGACATCTCCGCCCCGCGCTGCTTCGAGGTCGAGGCGCGGCTGCGGGAGCAGCTGGACATCCCCGTCTTCCACGACGACCAGCACGGGACGGCGATCGTGGTCGTCGCCGCGCTTTACAACGCGCTGCGCGTGGTCGGCAAGGAGATCGGCGACGTCCGGATCGTGATGTCGGGAGCAGGTGCGGCGGGCACGGCGATCATCAAGCTGCTGCTCGCGGCCGGTGCCCGGCACGTGGTGGTGGCCGACATCGACGGGGTGGTGCACCGGGGTCGGCCCGGGATCGCCGGGGAGCTCGCCTGGCTGGCGGAGCACACCAATGCCGTCGGTCTCAGCGGCACCCTGACCGAGGTGCTGGTCGGAGCCGACGTCTTCATCGGCGTCTCGGCCCCGAACCTGCTCACCGGTGAGGACATCGCGGGCATGGCGCCGCAGTCGATCGTCTTCGCGCTGGCCAACCCCGAGCCCGAGGTGGACCCGATCGAGGCGATGAAACACGCCGCCGTGGTGGCCACCGGCCGCTCGGACTTTCCGAACCAGATCAACAACGTGCTCGCTTTTCCCGGCGTTTTCCGCGGCCTGATCGACGCGCGGTCGAAGGAGATCACGTCGACCATGCTGTTGGCGGCGGCGCGCGCCCTGGCTGGCGTGGTGAGCGACGAGGAGCTCAACCCCGCCTACATCACGCCCAGCGTCTTCAACCCCGCCGTCCACTCGGCGGTGGCCACCGCTGTCCGCCGCGCCGCCGGCGGTCCCGCCGAGCTGCCGGTCGACCCTGACGCCGTCCCGTAGCCGATGAGGGACAGGCGAGGCTGGTGGGTCCTGGCCGTCCTGGCAGGGCTGTCGGTCCTCGGCCAGCTCTACGGGCTGTACCGGGTGACGGGGCCGCCCACGCCGCCCTGGTTCCCCCACGCCGACAAGCTGGAGCACACGCTCGGCTTCGCGCTTCCCACGACCCTGGTGATCGCCACGCTGGACGCCCGGGCGTGGGCCGAGCACCTGGTGGCGCCGCCTGGTCGTCGCCTCGTCGCCGTAGCGGCGGCGTTCGGTGCGCACGCGGTGGTCAGCGAGGTCGTCCAGCACACCTATCTACACCGGACGGACGGGTGACCCCTTCGACGTCCTGGCCGACTGGACCGGCATCGCGCTCGGCGTGTCCGCGGCACTCCTCCTACGGCGACTCGTGCTGCGGCCGCACGCTCCGGCCGGAACGCACGCCCCGGGACCGACGGCCCTGTGACCGCCCGCCAACCGACGCCCGGCAGCCTGCTGGTCGCGAGCGTGCTCCTCGCCGACGGCCTTTTCGACCGCAGCGTCGTCCTCGTGCTGGACTGCGACGACGACGGCGCGCTCGGGGTCATCCTCAACGAGGTCTCCCAGACCCCGCTCGACGCGGTGCTGCCCGACTGGGTCGCCACCGTCTCCGAACCTCGGCTGCTGTTCCACGGCGGACCGGTCTCGCCGAACGGCGCCATCTGCCTGGCCAGCGTGGCCAGTCCGGGCGAGGAGCCGCCGGGTTGGCGGCCGCTGTTCGACAACGTCGGGCTGCTGCACCTGGACACCCCGATCGAGATCGTCGCCGGCGCGTACCGCGACCTGCGGATCTTCGCGGGGTACGCCGGTTGGTCGGCCGGCCAGCTGCAGGGCGAGGTCGTCCAGGGGATGTGGCACCTGGCGGCGGCGGAGTACGACGACGTCTTCGGCACCCGACCACTCGAGCTGTGGCGCGCGGTACTGCGCCGCCAGCGCAGCGAGATGGCCTACTTCTCCACCTGGCTGGAGGACCCCGACCTCAACTAGTGATGGTCGCTGACTCGGCCCGGACCGTTCAGCGCGTCCGGTGCTCATAGGCGCTGGTCGAGATTACGTTTGGATCTGTTTCGGGCTTTATGGTGTGGTACTGGCCTTTACGACGTACGCGTGCTGGGATATCCGACGGCGCGAAGTGATGAGGGGAGAAACCGTGTCGGAACCGACCCGGAATACGAGTGCGCGCAGCCGCGTGCTAGTGGTGGACGACGATGCCGCTCTCGCCGAAATGCTCTCCATCGTCCTCCGGAACGAGGGCTATGAGCCCATCTGGTGCGCCTACGGCGATAAAGCGGTCGCCATTTTCCGCGAGTCGCGTCCCGATCTCATCTTGCTCGACCTGATGCTGCCCGGGCGTGACGGCGTCGACGTCTGCCGGGAGATCAGGCTGGAGTCCGGCGTCCCGATCATCATGCTGACGGCCAAGACCGACACCATCGACGTCGTCGAGGGGCTCGAGGCCGGCGCCGACGACTACGTGTCCAAGCCCTTCAAGGCCAAGGAGCTCGTCGCGCGGATCAAGACGCGCCTGCGTCGGCCCTCGGGGCCCGACGACAACGAGCTCGAGACGCTGCGGATCGGCGACCTGTCCATCAGCGTCGACGGACACTCGGTCAAGCGGAACGGCGTGCCGATCCAGCTCACCCCGTTGGAGTTCGACCTGCTGCTGGCCCTGGCTCGTCGTCCGTGGCAGGTTTTCAGTCGTGAGACTCTGCTCGAGCAGGTCTGGGGTTACCGGCATGCGGCCGATACCCGGCTGGTCAACGTGCACGTGCAGCGGTTGCGCTCCAAGATCGAGCGCGACCCGGAGCGCCCCGAGATCGTGGTCACCGTTCGTGGTATCGGCTACAAGGCCGGCGAGACCCCGCAGGCATGACCTGACCGCCCGCTGCTGTCGCGACGATGTCCACGCCTGACCCGACGGACCCCGGGGGAGCAAGCCAGCCCTGGTGGCACCTTCCCCTGAGCCTGTGGTGGCGGTCGCTGCCGTTGCGGGTGATCGCCACCGTCTTCGCGGCCTCGCTCCTGGTGTTGGTGCTCGGCGGGTTCCTGCTGATGCAGCAGGCGACCGTCGGGGTGATGGAGGGCAAGCAGGACGCGGCCGAGAACGAGGCACGGCAGGCAGTCGACACCGCGCAGAAGCAGCTGAACGGCGCCGACCAGGTGGCCCAGGTCGGCGTCGACCAGGTGCTGGTCGACCTGGTGAACAGCTTCGCCGGCCGCTCGGGCGGCAGCGAGCTCTTCGAGGTGCTCCTGCTCACCAACGGCGCGACCATCACCTCCGGTCAGATCACCGCCGCCAGCGTCCCGCCCGAGCTGGCCGTCCGGGTGCAGGAGAGCAGCGACCTGCTCATCACGCCCACCCTGGTCCACTACAAGGACGGCACGCCGGCGGTGGCCGGGCTGGCCGCTGGTGCCTCGGTGAGCCTCCCGGGAGCCGGTCGCTACCAGATGTACATGATCTTCCCGCTCACCCAGGAGGTCACCACGCTGGAGGTGCTGCGGACCGCGGTCGTCACCACGGGGATCATCCTGGTCATCCTGCTGACTTTCATCGCGGCCCTGGTCAGCCGGCAGGTCGTGACCCCCGTCCGGGCCGCGCGGCAGGCGGCCGAGAGCCTGGCCTCGGGCAACCTGCACGACCGGATGCAGGTACGAGGGACCGACGACCTCGCCCGGCTGGCCACGTCCATGAACTACATGGCGAGCGAGCTGGAGAAGCAGATCACCACCCTCGAGGAGCTGTCCGCGGTCCAGCAGCGCTTCGTCTCCGACGTCTCGCACGAGCTGCGGACGCCGTTGACCACCGTACGGATGGCGGCAGAGGTGCTGCACGATTCCCGCGAGGACTTCGACCCGATCGCGGCCCGCTCCGCGGAGCTGCTGCAGGCCGAGCTCGACCGGTTCGAAGCCCTGCTCACCGACCTGTTGGAGATCTCGCGCTTCGACGCCGGAGCGGCCGAGCTGAGCCTGGCGACGGTCGACCTTCGCGACATCGTCGCCCGGGTCGTCAACGCCTACGCCCCACTGGCCGAGCGCAACAGCACCCTGGTCCTGGTCCGCGCGCCCGAGCCCGCCACCGCTGAGGTCGACGCCCGGCGGATCGAGCGCATCCTGCGCAACCTGGTGGTGAACGCGATCGAGCACAGCGAGTCCCAGCCGATCGACATCTGGGTGGAGAGCGACGACGATGCCGTGGCCATCGCCGTCCGGGACCACGGGGTGGGCTTCGAGGCGGGACAGGCGAAACAGGTCTTCCACCGGTTCTGGCGGGCCGACCCGGCCCGCGCGCGGATGGTCGGCGGCACGGGCCTCGGCCTCTCGATCGCCCTGGAGGACGCCAACCTGCACGGCGGGTGGCTGACGGCCTGGGGCCGCCCCGGGCTCGGCGCCCAGTTCCGCCTCACCCTGCCCCGCACGGTCGGGGCGATCCTGGAGACGTCACCGCTGCCACTGGTCCCGCGCGACTACGCCACACCGCAGCCCCCGCCGCCTGAGCCTGCGGATGCCCTGGACGAGCGGGGCGGCTCGGGTGGTCCGTTGACGATCAGTGGCTCCGAGCCGTCGGTGCTAACCGGATGACGCGCGGAACGGCCCGACGCCGGCCAGCGGCGGTCGTGCTGTCGCTGCTCCTCCCGCTCCTCGTGCTGGGTGGTTGCGTGAGCGTGCCCACCTCCGGACCCATCGACAAGGTCGAGGGCTCACAGCCCACCTGCGAGAACTGCGTCAACGTCGAGGTGCCACCGCCGGCCGTCGGGGACAACCCCCTCACGATCGTCCGGAACTACCTGCGCGCCAACGCCAACTACCAGCCCGGCTATGCCGTGGCGCGGCAGTACCTGAGCAGGGCCGCCGCGACGAAGTGGAACCCCGACGACAGTGTCACCATCTACAGCGACCCGGTCCTCACCGCCGAGGAGGACGTGGTCACGCTCTCCGGTGCCCAGGTCGGGTTCCTGAGCGGGCAGCGGACCTTCAGCGACCGGCCCCTTGATCTCCAGCTGGAGCTGAAGGTCGTGTCCGAAGGGGGGGAGTGGCGAATCGACAACCCACTCGCAGGGCTGATGGTGGCCCAGTCCTCCTTCGAGACCCTGTACAAGCCGTACGATGTCTTCTTTCTGGGGACCGCGGGCAGCCTGGTGCCGCAGTCGATCTACCTGCCCAACCTGCGCAACCCCGACAACGTCGCGTCCGCGCTGGTCAAGACCCTGTTGGAGGGACCGTCCCGCTGGCTGGCTCCCGCGGTGTCGACCGCTGTTCCCCCCGAGACCACGCTGAGCGGCGAAGCGGTGACGATCGTCGACGGGGTCGCGCGGGTGCCGCTGAGCCCCCAGGTCCAGCAGCTGGCGGCACCGGCCCGGAGCCAGCTGACGGCGCAGCTGGTCTACACCCTCCAGCAGGTGACGGGGGTCAAGAAGGTGCTGTTGCTGGCCGACAACCAGCCGCTGCAGGTGCCCGAGAGCGAGCAGGGGGACCTGGCCGTGCCGGTCGAGGACGTGCCCGCCGGCCTGGACCCCATCCCGTTCGTCTCCTCCGAGCAGCTGTTCGCCGTCCGCGGGGGGCGGCTGGCCACGGTGAGTGCGAACGCCGACACGAGCGAGCTGACCCGGGTCAAGGGACCGCTGGGCGACGGCACCCAGCCGGTGGAGTCGATGGCGGTGTCGCTGACCGGCTCGTCGCTGGCTGCCGTGACCGACGACCGCACGGTGCTGCGTCTCGGCGCCCCGGGCGCGACCTCGCCCGCCAAGGTCCTGGACGGTGTCACCAAGCTGCTGCGGCCGCAGTTCAGCCGCGACGACCAGCTCTGGGCGGTGGCCGACCAGGACGGGCGCCAGCAGATGTGGATCCTCACCCCGACGGCTCGGACGCCGGTGCAGGTGCCCTCGCTGGTCGCGAACCGGCTGGTGGCCTTCCGGCTGTCGCCGGACGGGGCCCGGATGGCCATGCTGCTGGAGCACAACGGCACCACGCGGCTCGGGCTGGCCCGGGTGATCCGCAGCGCGGCCGGGACCACGGTCAACAGCTGGCGCGAGCTGCGGACGACCCCGGCCGCCAGCGCGAGCTCGACCGCCGCGCCCCCCGTGGCCGGGACGGTGATGCGGGACGTGGCGTGGACCGACGCGACGAACCTCATGGTGCTGCGCCAGCAGAGCGGCATCGGCCCTTTCCTGCCGGTACGGGTCAGCGACGACGCCTCGCGAGCCATCCCGGACGTCCAGGACCGCGAGTGGGACCCCTTCCAGCTCACTGTGCTGCTGCGGACCAAGACCGCCCTGCTCGTCAGTCGGGACGGGCAGGTCTACCGCGACGACGGCACCATGTGGGAGTCGTTCCTGACCCGCGTCTCGGCTGTGGCCTCGCCCGGCTGACTCACGACCGCCCGGAGCAGGAGTGGCGTTCCTGGGGCAGACTGACGCGGTGCGACTCGAGCCGTGGGTGGCCGCCACCGGCGACCTGCTGCTGGGCTCGGCGTGCCACGGCTGCGGCCGGCCGTGGTGGGGGGTCTGCCCGGCCTGCCGCGAGCGGCTGCGCGGCCTCCGCCCCTACCTGACCTCGCCCGAGCCGGCACCCGACGGGTTCCCGGTGACGGTGACCTGCTCGGCCTACGACGAGCTGGTCCGTGGTCTGATCGTGGCGCACAAGGAGCGCTCGGCGCTCGGGCTCAGCCGGGTGCTGGCCGACCGGCTCGCACAGGCCGTGCACGCGCTGCTGAGCCAGGCGACGCCGGACGGACCCGTCATCCTCGTCCCGGTCCCTTCGTCGACGGCGGCCGTACGCCGTCGCGGGTACGACGCCACGGCTGCACTGGCGCGGCTGACCGCGCGCCAGCTGCACGGACGACACTCCGTCCGGGCGGTTCGGCTGCTCGCCCAGCGCGGTGGGGTCGCGGATCAGGCGGGGCTGGACGCCACGGCGCGGCGGCGCAACCTGAGCGGCGCCCTCCGCGTGGGCCAGCCCGGACTGGCCGCTCGGCTCCACGCCGCCGGGACGGTGGCGGTGGTGGTGGACGACCTGGTCACCACAGGCAGCAGCCTCGCCGAGTCGGCCCGGGTGCTGAGCGCGGCCGGGCTGCCTGTGCTCGGCGCCGCAACTGTCGCGGCGACCGAGCGTCGTGCAGGCTGACCCGGCCCAGCCGATGAGCGGGCCAGCTGATGAGTGCCCAGGGTGATGAGGACCTGCCTGACAAGTGGCTGTGGACTTCGACCCGCCATGGCCAACTCCGCGGTCAGGGTCTAGCGTCAGTTCATGGCGCTCCGTTTCCTTCTGAGCACCAGGCGATGCCTGGCGGGGGGATGCTGAGCGCCTTTTCGTTCCCAACCGCACGACCGAGAGAGGCAGTCATGGATGTTGTCGTGAAGGGCCGGCACTGCAGTGTGTCGGACCAGTTCCGGGCCCACGTCGAGGAAAAGATCACCAGGCTGGAGAAGCTGGACGACCGGGCGATCCGGGTCGAGGTCGAGGTCTCGACGGAGCGGAACAAGCGACAGCACGACCAGGCCTGCCGGGTCGAGATCACCCTGCGCAGCAAGGGTCCGGTGGTCCGGGCCGAGGCTGCTGCCGACGACAAGTCGGCCGCCTTCGAGATGGCGCTGGACCGGCTGATGGCCCAGCTGCGGCGGGCGGCCGACCGCAAGCGAGTGCACCACGGCCAGCACGCCCTCGCTTCGCTCAAGGGCTCGGTGGAGGAGCCGGTCGCTGCTGCTGCGGAGGTGGACGGCGACGAGTCCGACACCCACACCGTCGCCGGGATGCAGGTCCAGGGCGAGGGACCGCTGGTGGTGCGCGAGAAGATGCACGCCGCGGTGCCGATGAGTTTGGACCAGGCCCTGATGGAGATGGAGCTGGTCGGCCACGACTTCTACCTCTACATCGACGCCGAGCACCACATGCCGAGCGTGGTCTACCGCCGCCACGCCTACGACTATGGCGTCATCCGGCTGAGCAGCGACTCCGAGCTGGCCACAGCCGGCCGCTGAGCCTGTTCTCCGAGCCTGTCGAACGGCGTTTCTGTCGGTGCCGACCACTAGCGTGCGGTCGGTGGAGTCGATCACCCCGGGTCAGGCACGGCGCATCGCCGTGGCCGCGCAAGGACTGGCGGCGCCGCGCCTCGACCGTCCGGTGGGGATGCGGGACCTCTCCGCGACGGTGGCGCGGCTGGGGCAGTTCCAGATCGACTCGGTCAACGTCGTGCAGCGCGCCCACTACCTGCCGCTCTTCTCGCGGCTGGGGCCCTACGACCCATCGCTGCTCGACCGGGCGGCCGGGGCAGCGCCACGTCGCCTGTTCGAGTACTGGGGGCACGCGGCCAGTCTCCTCGACGTCCAGCTGCAACCACTGCTGCGGTTCCGGATGCAGCCCGAGCACCGGGAGGTGTGGGCGAACGTGGCCCGGATCGCGGCCGAGCAGCCCGACCTGGTCCGGCACGTGTACGGGGAGGTGGCGGCGCGAGGGCCGGTCAGCGCCCGTCAGCTGGAGGTGGAGGAGGTGCGCGACCGCAGCCACTGGGGCTGGAACTGGTCGGCGGTCAAGACCGTGCTGGAGTGGCTGTTCACCTGCGGTGAGGTGACGGCCGCTCGTCGGAACTCCTCGTTCGAGCGCGTCTACGACCTGCCCGAGCGCGTGCTGCCGCGTGCGGTGCTCGAGCAGCCGACGCCCACAGCGGCCGACGCGGTCCGGGGGCTGGTGGCCCGGGCCGCCCGGGCCCTGGGCGTGGCTGACGACCGCAGCCTGGCCGACTACTTCCGCACCTCGCTCACGAGCACCCGACCGGCGATCCGTGACCTCGTCGAGGAGGGCTGGCTACGGCCGGTCCAGATTGGTCGCGAGCAGGGCCGGCCGCTGTACCTGTGGCACGAGGCGCGGGTGCCACGCCGCGTCCGGGCGCGGGCGCTGCTCAGCCCGTTCGACTCCATGGTCTTCGAGCGGGAGCGGCTGCTCCGGCTCTTCGACTTCTTCTACCGGATAGAGATCTACGTGCCGGCCGAGCGGCGGGTGCACGGCTACTACGTGTATCCCTTCCTCCTCGGCGACGCGCTGGTGGCCCGGGTGGACCTGAAGGCCGACCGCGCCGCCGGTGTGCTCCGGGTCAACGCCGCCTGGGCCGAGCCCGGCCACGACGTCGCCGAGGTGGTCGAGGAGCTGGCGGCCGAGCTCGGGCTGATGGCGGGCTGGCTCGGGCTGGGAGCCGTCCAGGTGCTGTCTCGCGGTGACCTGGCCGCTCCGCTGGATCATGCCGTACGCCGGGCTGGCCATTAGGATGGCGGGGTGCGTCTGCCGCCGCGCGGCCCCGGGAGGCTGCGTGCGCCCACGGGTGGCGGCTGCGGTTCTACGGAACCTCCTGACGCGCGCAGGAGTGCACAGGGTTGAAAGCGCACACGAGCACGCCGTGCACACGAGACGACACAGGATGAGGACACCATCGTGGCTTTGATGGACAGGTTGCTTCGGGTCGGCGAGGGCAAGACCCTCAAGCGGCTGGCGAGCATCGCCAGCCAGGTCAACGCCATCGAGGACGACTTCGTCGCGATGAGCGACGAGGAGCTCCGCGGCCAGACTGCCGAGCTCAAGGCCCGCCTCGAGAAGGGCGAGACCCTCGAGCAGCTGATGCCGGAGGCGTTCGCGACGGTTCGTGAAGCCAGCCACCGGGTGCTCGGCAAGCGGCACTTCGACGTCCAGATCATGGGCGGGGCCGCGCTGCACCTCGGCAACATCGCCGAGATGAAGACCGGTGAGGGCAAGACGCTGGTGCTGACGCTGCCGGCGTACCTGAACGCGCTGACCGGCCGCGGCGTGCACGTGATCACGGTGAACGACTACCTGGCGAAGTTCCAGTCCGAGCAGATGGGCCGGATCCACCACTTCCTCGGCCTCGAGGTCGGCGCGATCCTCTCCCAGATGGACCCGGCGGCGCGGCGGGCGGCCTACCACGCCGACATCACCTACGGCACGAACAACGAGTTCGGCTTCGACTACCTGCGCGACAACATGGCGCTGACGCTGGACGACTGCGTGCAGCGCGACCACCACTTCGCCATCGTGGACGAGGTCGACTCCATCCTGATCGACGAGGCGCGGACGCCCCTGATCATCTCCGGCCCCGCCGAGGACTCCCACCGCTGGTACCCCGAGTTCGCCAAGCTGGTCGACCGGCTGAAGCGGGACGAGCACTACGAGGTCGACGAGAAGAAGCGGACCGTCGCCATCGTCGAGCAGGGGATCGACGTCGTCGAGGACCGGCTGGGCATCGACAACCTCTACGAGTCGGCCAACACCCCGCTCATCTCCTACCTGAACAACGCGATCAAGGCGAAGGAGCTGTTCAAGATCGACCGCGACTACGTCGTGGTGGACGGCGAGGTCTTGATCGTCGACGAGCACACCGGCCGCTCGCTGGTCGGCCGCCGGTACAACGAGGGCCTGCACCAAGCCATCGAGGCCAAGGAGCGGGTCGAGATCCGCGACGAGTACCAGACGCTGGCCACCATCACGCTGCAGAACTACTTCCGGATGTATGAGAAGCTCGCCGGCACCACCGGCACCGCGATGACCGAGGCGAGCGAGTTCCAGAAGATCTACGGCCTGGGCGTGGTTCCGATCCCGACCAACAAACCGATGGTCCGCGCCGACCAGCGCGACCTGATCTACCGCACCGAAGAGGCGAAGTTCGACGCAATCGTGAAGGACGTGGCCGAGCGGCACGAGAACGGCCAGCCGGTCCTGATCGGCACCGCGTCGGTCGCCAAGTCCGAGATCCTGTCGAAGATGCTCAAGGCCGAGGGCGTGCCGCACGAGGTGCTGAACGCCAAGCAGCACGAGCGGGAGGCCGCCATCGTCGCGATGGCCGGCCGCAAGGGTGCGGTCACGGTGGCCACCAACATGGCCGGTCGAGGCACCGACATCATCCTCGGTGGCAACGCCGAGTTCCAGGCCGACCACGAGCTGCGTGAGCAGGGGATCGATCCTTCTCTGCACGTCGAGGAGTACGAGCTCCGCTACCCCGACGTCCTCGCCTCGCTCGAGGAGTCCGCGACCGCCGAGCACGAGGAGGTCGTCGAGGCCGGCGGTCTGTACGTCGTGGGCTCGGAGCGGCACGAGTCGCGTCGCATCGACAACCAGCTCCGCGGTCGTTCCGGCCGTCAGGGTGACCCGGGCGAGAGCCGCTTCTACCTGTCGCTCGGCGACGACCTGATGCGTCTGTTCAAGTCCGACATCGTCGAGTGGGTGCTGCAGGCGCTGAAGATGCCGGACGACCAGCCGATCGAGAACAAGCGGGTCAGCTCTTCCATCGCGAGCGCGCAGGCTCAGGTCGAGTCGCAGAACTTCGAGATCCGCAAGAACATCCTCAAGTACGACGACGTGATGAACCGCCAGCGGCACGCGGTCTACGGGGACCGGCGCAAGGTGCTCGAGGGCGCCGACGTCGAGAGCCGGCTGCGCGCCACGGTGGACACCGTCGTCGAGCAGTACGTGGGTGCGGCCACCGAGGGCTTCGCCGAGGACTGGGACCTCGCGCAGCTGTGGACGAACATGAACACCCTCTACCCGGTGTCGCTGTCGCGCAGCGAGTACGAGGAGCGCGACGACCTCGACCTGACGGTGCTGGTCGAGGACTTCAAGGCCGACGCCCAGGCTGCCTACGACAATCGCGAGGCCGAGCTCACCCCCGAAGTGATGCGAGAGCTCGAGCGGCGCGTGCTGCTGACCGTGCTGGACCGCAAGTGGCGTGAGCACCTCTACGAGATGGACTACCTGCGCGAGGGCATCGGCCTGCGTGCGATGGCGCAGCGCGACCCGCTGGTGGAGTACCAGCGCGAGGGTGGCGACATGTTCAAGCTGATGATGGACGCCTTCATGGAGGAGGTCGTCGGGTTCGTCTTCCACCTCGAGGTGGAGGTCGAGCAGACGCCTGCCGCCGCGGTCGGGGTGGTGACGGGTCAGGACGGTCGCGCCGTCCAGGTCGGTGCCGGCTCCAACGGCAGCCGCAACGGGCACGAGCACGGACCGCTGGTCGAGTCGGGTCCCGATCCTGACGACTTCGGCGTGGCTGTGCACGCCGTCGACGGCGAGGAGGTGCCCGCGGAGGCCGAGGAGCTCGTCGCGCTGGAGTCCGAGCCGGTGTCCAACGGAGGCGCCGCGGCCGAGCCGGCCGCCGCCCGCCCGCAGGTCAAGGCGAAGGGGCTCGCTGCCGCCCGAAGCCGCGCCCTCACCTACTCGGCCCCCGACGAGGACGGCTCGGTGAAGACCGCGGGCGCCCCGGCGCCGGTCGAGGACGCCTACGCCGGCGTCGGCCGCAACGCGCCCTGCCCCTGCGGCTCGGGCAAGAAGTTCAAGCTGTGCCACGGCCGCTCCGGCGGCTGAGTCGGTAGGGGCTGCCGGTCAGACCGGGGGCAGTCGCACGCCGAAGCCGGCCACGGCGAGGCGGAGCAGCACGGGCCCGGGCCGCAAGATGTCAGCCAGCTTGGCCGAGGTCAGCACGTCCAGCTCGGCCACGCGCACCCGGTAGACCTCGGGCCCGGCTGTCCGCGCCTCCTGCAGCGCCTGGACGTTCTCCCACACCTTCTGCCGCGACTCGGCCAGGAAGGTGCGGGAGCCCAGGCGGTTCGCCGGGGCTAGCAGTCGGTCGACGAGCCGGCGCGGTCCGCCCAGCGCCTGGTCCTCCGCGGCCACCCGGGCGCTGAGGATCCGGTCGATCTGGTCGTGGTCGTGCACCCGCCGCTCCAGCAGGTCGGGATCGGCGAAGTCGGCCGGCTCGATCACCTCGAGCATCGCCTGCGGCAGGTCGTAGTTGATGTGGGCGTTCATGCCGACCAGCAGGTGGCCGAGCGGGTGCACGTCGGGCGAGAGGGAGAAGGCGAGCCGCCAGGGCCGTGCCGGCTGACCGCCCGTCTGGTCGGCGTCCAGGGCGTCGAGGTAGTAGCGGCCGAAGACCGCGGTCCAGCGCATCACCCACGCAGGGTCGTCGAAGAACGTCCGGTCCGCAGCGGCCTCCACGGCCCGGGTGGTGCGGAGGTAGGTCGCGAGGAAGGGCGCGCGGTGTGCCTGGGAGGCAGGGAGAGCGGTCAGCCGCGCCTCCAGCTCGGCGGCCAGGACGGGCTCGGTGGCAGGGGTCGGCATGCGGGCGCCTCCGAAGCGGCTGGCCGGGGCTGGGGGAGCTGGGGGAACGGCCACGCTACGGGCCGGGCATGCGCTCGTCCAGCGACGGGCGCGGACCTTCGCTACCGTGGGGTCCGTGACCGAGCGGGCGTAGCGGACGTCCCGGTCCACCTGATGAAGGGCAGGATCCTCGGCAGGGAGCCGCTGCCCCGAGACGCTGCGAGGTCTGGGTCGTGAGGCAGTGGGCGTTTGCCGGGCACGAGGCCGGGCTGGACCGGGAGCTGGTCGGTGAGGAGCGGCCCTACGTCGAGCGAGCCGGCCGCTCGGCGTCGACGGCGCGGCTGTCGCGGGCGGTCCTCCGGCTGCTGCTCGCCGACCACCTCGACCGTCCTGCCGCGGAGATCGGGATCGACCGGCGCTGCCCGGTGTGCGCCCGACCCCACGGCCGGCCGGTGCTGACCCGCTCGGAGCCCACGGCAGCACGGTCAGGCGACCAGCCCGATCCCGGCGCGACCCTGCAGTTCTCGGTCAGCCACGGCGGCGACCTGCTGGTCCTGGCCCTCAGCGCCGACGGCGTGGTGGGGGTGGACCTCGAGCCGGTGGAGCCGGCGCCGCCGCGCCCTGAGACCAGTCCCGGGACCTCCTCCGTCTCTGGACGGCCAAGGAGGCCGTGCTGAAGGCGTACGGCACCGGCCTGGAGGTGCCGCTGTCCGCGGTCAGCCTGCCCCGGACGAGGGCGGGGGCAAGGCTGAGGTCAGGCTGCCCGGCGTCCCCGGCCTCGACCTCTGGGTCCGCGAGGTCGAAGTCGACTCCTCCCACGTCTGCACCCTGGCGACGGCCCGAGCCGTCACCGACCTCCCGGTGACTTTGCTGGCGCCCGAGGTCCTGCTCGCCAAAGGCTCGCCCGGGCTCAGGCCGTGACGGCTCCCGCCACCTCCTGGAGCACCTCGTCGCCGTACAGGTCGTGGACCCAGTTGGACTGGTAGACCGTGTCGAGGTAGCGCTCGCCGAGGTCCGGGGCGATCGCCACGGCGGTCAGCCCCTCGTCGTGCCGGGCCAGCCACTCCGTCGCGCCGCTGACCACGCTCCCCGTCGAGCCGCCGAACAGGAACCCCCTCCGGGCCAGCCGGTGGCACGCCCGGATGGTGTCCACCTCCTCGACCCGGACCACGTCGTCCAGGTAGCTGGTGTCCAGCAGGGGCGGCCGGACGCTGGTCCCCAACCCAGGGATCATCCGCCGGGCTGGGGGTCCTCCGAACGCCTGGGATCCGACCACGTCGATGGCCACGACGCGTACCGGGCGGTGCCACTCGCGGAAGTAGCGGGCGCAGCCCATCAGCGTCCCGGTGGTGCCGGCGCCGACGAACAGCACGTCCAGCTCCGGGAACTTGCGCGCGATGGCTGGGGCGGTCCGGTTGTAGTGCGACCGCCAGTTCTCGGGGTTGGTGTACTGGTTGAGCCACACGTAGCGGTCGTCGGACGCGGTGAGCGAGCAGACGTAGTTGATCCGGGCGCCGAGCAGGCCGGTGACCGGGTCCGGCTCGGAGATGATGTGCACCTGGCTCCCGAGCGCCTCCATCATGCGGCGGGTCGACAGGTTGCAGCGCGAGTCGGTCACGCAGATGAAGTCGAACCCCTTGCTCGCGGCGATCATGCTCAGGGCCACGCCGAGGTTCCCTGAGGACGACTCGACCAGCACCGACCCTGGTCGGAGGCGGCCGTTTCGTTCGGCGGCCTCCACCATCGCCGTCGCCGCCTTGAGCTTGATTGAGCCCGCGAAGTTGAAACCCTCACACTTGAGGAACAGCGAGGCGCCGACGACCGATAAGAGGTCGACGTAGAGCTCATCCTCGTTGTAGCTGTGAGGCGTGACGATGATTGGCATGTGGTCCCCCGAACCTTGTTGGAAGACTCCGCCGCTAGCCGTAGCGCCGGAGGTCGGAAAAGAAGCTGTCGACGACGTGCAGGCCGCCCGCACGGCGCACCTCGTCGAAGACGTACTTGCCGACCGCGAGGTCGAGGACCCCGAGGCCGAACGGTGAGAACACGATGGTCCGGTCCGCCGGCAGCGACAGCCGCCCTGCCATCGCGTCGGCCAACGTGCCGTCGAGGAAGGCCCGGTCCACCGGTGAGCTGCTCCGCCAGGTGCGGCGAGGTGTTGGCCTTGAGGCAGTGGTCCACGTCGTCGACGATGTTGGCCGCGCCCAGCAGGATCTCCGGGGCGAGGTCGCGCAGCGACACGTGCAGCACGAGCGGGTGGTGGTCGAACCACGCCGGGTCGTGCACGTGCGGCTCGCTGGCCACGGTCGCGAAGACCACGAGGTCGCTCGAGCGGATCAGCTCCTCGGCCGTGTCGTGCACCGTGACCTGGCCCGCGGTCCCCGACTGCTCGAGGTAGCCCCGGAAGCCGTTCGCGCTGTCCGGGACGACGTCGTGCACGCCGACGGTGTCGAACGTCCACCCGGTCGCGGCCAGGAAGGTGTGGATGTAGCGGGCGATGAGGCCCGACGCCGACGAAGCCGATCCGCGTCGGGCGGACCCGGCCCCGGCTGAGCCAGTCCGCCGCCAGCGCCGCGGAGGCCGCCGTCCGCGTCGCGCTGATGATCGAGCTCTCCAGGCACGCGAACGGGTAGCCGGTGGCGTGGTCGTTGAGGATCAGCACGGCGGAGGCGCGCGGGATCCCCGCCGCGACGTTCTCCGGGAAGCTCGAGATCCACTTGAGGCCGTCGACCTGGACCTCCCCCCCGAGCGAGGCCGGCAGCGCGATGATCCGCGCGGACGGCCGGTCGGGGAACCGCAGGAAGTACGACGGCGGGTTCACCGAGTCGCCCTGGCCGTGCCACTGGTACACGTCGGCCACCAGGCGACGATCTCGCGCTCACATCCTTCGAGGGCCTGCTTGACCTCGGCCCCCGAGATCACCGCGAACTCGGGGACGGTGACCGCGGCCGCGGCGGCGGGCACGGGCGGCGCCTGCGTGTCGGCGCGGGAGCCGGCCGGACGAGCGGACTGGACGACACTCATTGCGGCGCCACCTCGGTCGAGGACTCGATGGGCCGGACCGGGTCGGCCATCGCGACCAGGACCTCGCGGGTCCCCTGGTAGGGCTCCCGGCTGTGGGCGGTCCGGAGGTTGTCCACGACCATCAGGTCACCGGCCTGCCACGGCTCGCGCACGGTGTGGGCCTCGTAGGTGTCGTTCAGCAGCTGCACGACGTCCTCACCGATCGCGTCCCCGTTGCCGAAGCTGGTGTTGAAGGGCAGTCCCTCCTCGGAGTAGACGTCGACGAGGTACTCGCGGACCTCCGCGGCGAGCGTCCACTCGTTGAGGAAGGCGACCTGGTTGAACCAGCAGCGCCGGCCGGTCAACGGGTGGCGGACGACGGCCGGGCGGCGCTGCCTCGTGCGCAGGCCCCCGTCGGGCTGCCACTGGTACTCGATCGCGTTGGCGCGGCAGTAGTGCTCCACCGCGGCCCGGTCGTCGGTGCCGAAGGCCGCGGCGACGGGCGACCCGATCTCGTCGTTGTAGGCGCGGGTGAGCAGCCAGCCGTGGCGCTCGAACCGGTCCACCAGTTCCCCGGGCAGCGCGTCGAGCACGGCGGTCCCGTCGGCCACCGCCGTGGCCCCGCCCCGTTCCGGTGCGGTGAGGCAGGCGAACAGCATCAGCCCCGGCACCTCGAGGGCGTAGCTCAGCTCGTGGTGCATGCACATGGGCTGGTTGGCCGGCCACTTCGTGGAGGAGTAGACCCCGGCGGCGTAGGCCTTCCGGGGGGCGAAGGCCTCCCGCTCGGTCATCAGGCCGCGGCCGGCGAGCGGCTGGAACACGGCTCGGACATCGGCCAGGCCGGTGAGCCCGAGGCCGCGGACCAGGACCACGCCGTGCTCGGCGACCGTGGCCGCCAGCGCTTCCCGGTGCTCGCGGGCCCAGCCGCCCGGGTCGCCGGCGGCGTCGGCGGCCAGCAGGGTCGGTTGGCCGCTGTGCGAGCTGACCTGGAGCAGGGTCGAGGGTGCAGAGACAGACATGGGGAGTTCCTTTTCGCTGATGGTCATGAGGACACGTCTGAGGTGGTGGACGCGGTGAGCCTGGTGTCGAGTACCGCCGCGAGGTCGGCGAGCACGGGGTGGCCGGTGATGTCGGCGAGGGAGACCGAACGGTCCAGGGCGATGGCCAGCTTGACCGCGGCCAGCGACGAGCCGCCCCGGTCGAAGAAGTGGTCGTGCCGCCCCAGCTGGTCGACGCCGAGGCCGAGCACCTCGCTCCAGCCGCGGGCGACCCGCCGTTCCGCCGGCGTCCGGGGCGGGTCGGCGCGCTCCTCCGGGGGGTGCGCCGCGGCCAGCGTCGTCAACCGGCGGACGTCGACCTTGCCGTTGGCGGTGAGCGGCAGCTGCTCGAGCCAGCAGAACACCGCAGGCACCATGTAGGCGGGCAGCGACTGGGCCAGCCGGTGCTTGAGGAGGTCGGGCTCGATGCGACCAGGGCCTGAGTAGAAGGCGACGAGGTGCTTGCCCTGCCCGCCCCGGTCGGCCGCCACCACCGCGGCGTCGCGGACGCCGGGGACCCCCAGCAGGGCGTTGTCGATCTCGCCGATCTCGATCCGGAACCCGTTGATCTTGACCTGCCGGTCCTGCCGGCCCAGGAACTCGAGCTTGCCGCCGGGCAGCCAGCGCCCGAAGTCGCCGCCGCCTGGTAGAGCCGCTGGCCCGGCCGGTGCGGGTCGTCGAGGAAGGCGCTCCGGGTGCGCTCCGGGTCGTTGACGTAGCCGCGGCCGACGCACACGCCCGAGAACACGATCGCTCCGGGCGCGCCGAGCGGCACGGGGTTGAGGTGCTCGTCGACCACGAAGACGCTGACGTTGTTGACCGGGCGGCCGAGCGGCACCAGGTCGCCCTCCGGCACCCGGTCCATCACCTCGTGGTTGGTATCGTCGGAGGTCTCGGTCAGCCCGTACGCGTTGACCAGCCGGATGCCCGGGTGCGCGGCGAACCAGCGCTGCGTCAGCTCCTTCTTGACGGCCTCACCGGTGACCGAGACGTAGCGCAGGTCCGGCAGGGGACGAGGGTGCTGCTCCAGGTAGGACAGCACCGCCTCCAGGTAGGAGGGCACGACCTGCAGCACGTTGACCCGGCCGGCCACGATGGTCTCCACGAACCGCTCGACGTCCAGCACCACCTCCTGCTCGACGAGCAGGGTGCGGGCCCCGACCAGCAACCCCGCGACGAGCTGCCACAGCGAGATGTCGAAGCACTGGGGCGCCGTCTGCGCCACCACCTGGTCCGGGCCGATCTCGAGGTCGTCGATCTTCGCGTACAGGTGGTTGAGCAGGCCGGCGTGCTCGCACATGGCGCCTTTGGGCTCCCCGGTGGAGCCCGAGGTGAAGTAGATGTACGCGAGCTGGTTCGGGGTCACCGGGACGTCGAGGTCGCCGTAGGGAGCCCCCTCCTCGTCGGCGGCGTCGGCGACCACCAGGCTCTGCAGCCCAGGCAGGGCGCCGACGGCGGCGTCGAGCGCCGAGGAGCTGCCCGGCTCTGTCAGGGCCAGCCGGCAGCCCGCCCGGCCGAGCATGGTGGCGACCCGGTCCGGCGGGAAGTGGGGCTCGACGGGGAGGTAGGCGGCGCCGGCCTTGAAGACGGCCAGGACCGCGGTCATCCAGTCCAGGTTGCGCTCGGTGACCACCGCGACGACGTCCTCGCGACCCACCCCGCGCGCCACCAGGGCGCGGGCGAGCCGGTTGGCCCGCGCGTTGAGGGCCTCGTACGTCAGCTGCTGGTCACCGAAGACGGCCGCGACCGCCTGCGGCTCCCTCCGGGCCAGGTCGGCGAAGAGCTCGTGGGCGCGGCGGTCGGGCAGCTCGCGGCGGCGCCCGGCGAAACCCTCCCGCTGGAGCAGGAGCTCCTCGGCCGACAGCAGGCTCTGCGGCCCGTGCTCGGCGGCACGATCGGCCACGGCCAGCTCGAGCGCGCTGCGGTGGTAGCCCGCGATCCGGCCGGCGTGGTCGGCGTCGAGCACGTCGGTGCGGTAACGCAGCCGGAGGGTGAGGTGCTCCTCGGTCGGCAGCAGGCCCACGGCCAGCACGACGCCGTCGGGCAGCTCAGCGTCCGGACTACCCGTGTCAGCCGGGTCGAACACCACGTCGAACGACGGCTCGGTCAGGCCGAGCTCGTGCCGGAGCTCGGCCAGCGGGAAGTCCGCGTGGGCCAGCAGCTGGGACTCGGCACGAGCGGCGGCCAGCAGCAGCTCGTGCCAGGTGGACGGCCTGCTGGTCAGCCGGCAGGGTAGGGGCGCGACACGGGCGCCCGCGTGACCGGTGGTGACGTCCGCCTCGCCGGTCAGGGCGCAGAGGACCACGGTGTGCGCCGCCAGCAGCACCGCGCTCGGGTCGATGGCCAGCTCCGCCGCAAGCCAGCTGACGCCCCGGCGGAGCTCGTCGGGGACCACCAGCAGGTGCTCAGCGACCCCGGGTCTCGGGTCGGCACACCAACGGGGGACCGGCGCGAAGCTGCTGGTCAGCAGCTCGGAGCGCCAGAAGTCCCGGCTGGTCTCGGCGAGCACGGTCATCAGGTCGCTCCTGTCGTCGTGGTCATAGGCGGCGCGGTCGCTGCCCGGGCGGGGTTGCCCTCCCAGTACGCGCGGTCGGGAACCTCCTCGCCCTTCATCAGGAAGGTGTCTGGAGCCAGCACGGC
This sequence comes from uncultured Actinomycetota bacterium, assembly GCA_963727215.1. Classification (GTDB taxonomy): domain Bacteria; phylum Actinomycetota; class Actinomycetes; order Propionibacteriales; family Propionibacteriaceae; genus Microlunatus. The sequence continues at coordinate 202,005 of CAVSFR010000005.1, read as the reverse complement.
CCCTGCCCCGACCGTCACCCCGTAGTGGACGAGGGACCCGACGCCCAGGGTGGCTCCGGCACCGATGGTGGTGTGGTCGGACTTGAAGGCGCCGTCCTCCTGGGAGTGGCACTGGATCACGCTGCCGGCGTTCAGCGTGCAGTCGTCGCCGATGGCCACCAGGGTCCGTTCCGGCTGGAAACAGCCGTCGTCGAAGACCCGCCGCCCGAGCCGCAGGCCGAGGGCCCGGGTGACCAGGTTCTTGAACGGGGTGCCGATGAGCATGGCGTCGGCGTGCGGCATGGCCATCTTCCAGTACCGCTCGTGCCGCCAGAAGGTGCGGTCGTAGATCGAGCAGGACTGCGGCCGCAGCGGCCGGAAGCCGTTCCCCAGCCGTTCGACCAGCACGAAGTAGGACACCGTGAACAGCAGGGAGACGAACACCTCGCCGGTGGTGGCGAGGAGCGCGTAGCGCCGGTAGAGGTCGACCGTGACCAGCGCCAGCAGCGTCAGGGCGAACAGGTGGACCCAACGGACCAGCATGGCCAGCGCGATCGTGACCAGGTTGTGCCGGTTCTTCGCCTGCAGCAGCCGTCGGCGCTCGTCGGCGTCGACCACCTCGAGACTGAGGTCGCGGCGCACGGACCGGGGGATCTCGAACGAGGGGCTGCCCAGCAGGCCGACGCCCGTGCGGACGTGGCCCTCGATGGGCACCATCACCTTGGTGGCCAGCAGGCAGTTGTCCCCGGTCTTGCCCTGAGAGGGGTAGGAGATGTGGTTGCCGAGGAAGTTGTGGGCACCGATGGCGGTGCGGCTGACCCGGAAGGACGTGCGGGAGTAGTCGGCGTTCATCATCGACAGCCCGTCGGCCACCATGGTGCCGCTGCCCACCGAGCTGAGGTACGGCGACTCGTGGACCACGCCCATGCCGAAGTTCGACCCCGTCTGCTCGACGGTCCCGAGGTCGTAGCCCAGGGCGCGGAGGTAGGGGACGATGTAGGAGCTGTCGCCGAACAGGTAGGTGAAGAACTTGACGTTGGTGAACCGGATGACGGTCAGGTGCAGCACGTAGCGCCACCCGTACAACGGGTAGGTCTGGCCCGGCCTGATCGCCAGGGCGACCAGTCGGGGGAGGGTCACGACGAGCAGCAGGCCGACGACGGTGCCGGCCAGCAGCACCAGCGAGACGACCAGGGTGTGGAGGAACAGGGCTCCGCTGACGTGCTCGAGGTGCCGCCCGTCGAACAGCAGGGTCAGCCATGGGACCCGGGACAGCACGACCGCTCCGCCGAGGACGGCCGGCAGGAAGATCAGGACCCAGCTCAGCAGCTGGGAGACGACGAAGCCGACCCGGCGCGCGCCGCCGTCCGTGCTCGCCTCGAGGGTCGCGTAGTCCACCTCTGTCGGCACGGCCGGTGACCCGTGCCAGCGCTCGCCGGCGGGGACCGACTGTCCGGCGTGCAGCGACGAGGCGTGACCCAGCTGGGCCCCGTCGCCCAGCGAGGTCTCGATGTCGAGGACGGTCTTCTCCCCGACGAGGACCTCGCGGCCGATCGTCACCCGGCCCGTCTCGATCCGCCCCGCGTGTGCCCGGTAGCCGGTGAACGAGGAGTCCTTGCGGATCAGGGCGCCGTCACCGATGGAGAGCAGGTCGGTGCACACCGGCAGGGTCTTCGACAGGATCGTCACTCCCCGCCCGACGTGAGCGCCCAGCGCTCGGAGGTAGAGGGAGTAGAGCGGGGAGCCGACCACGAGGAAGAGCAGCGGGTTGGACCGGACCAGGATCTTGGCCAGCCAGAAGCGGACGTACCCCAGGCTCCAGACCGGGATCTGCTGCGGTCTCCAGCGCCCGACCAGCACCCACTTGGCTAGGATCGGGAGGATGCAGAAGGTGATGAGCGCGACCACCGCGACCAGCACGGACCGCAGGTAGACGTCGAGGATCGTGTCCGCTCCGCTGACCCACAGGTAGCCCTGGGTCGGGACGGTGGCGTAGGCGAAGGAGAGGCAGACGAAGACCACCAGCTGGAGCAGGCCGCAGACCACGTACTGACCGGTGCTGGCCCGGTAGGGCTCCTTGCTCAGGACCGGGGCAGGGGCCGGGGCCGCGTCAGCGATCGTGAGGTCGACCGACGCGGCCGCCAGCGTCCGAAGGGTGGGGTGGGCGTAGACGTCGGTCATCGACACCGTGGGCAGGTCCGGTCGCTTGCGGACCCGGGCGCAGAACCGGGCCATGCCGAGCGAGTCCGCGCCGAGGTCGTCGAAGAAGTTGCCGTCCGGCGCGGGGTGGTCCTGGCCGATGACAACCGCCAACACCTCGCCGAAGCCCTGCTGGGCGGCCAGGACGGCGGGAGGGGTGGCGGCGTCGGCCAGCCCGGTGGTCAGGGCCCTGATCGTCGGATGCCGGTAGATGTCGGTCATCGACACCGTGGGCAGGTCGGCCCGCTTGCGGAGGCGGGCGCAGAACCTGGCCATCGCCATCGAGTCGGCCCCGAGGTCGTCGAAGAAGTTGCCGTCCAACGGCACCTGCTCCAGGCCCAGCACGGCGCCCAGGACGGCCGCCAGCTCGTGCTCCTCCCGACTTCCGCCGGCATCGACCAGCGGCTTGACAGTGACCAATTCCTCCTCTGAAGCGACTAATTCTTTATTTGAAGCTTCAATCCCCGAATGGGCGGATAGCAACGCAATAGCGTCATTCATCGTAGTGTCCCCCGACATCGCACACGCGATGCCCCCCGGCTGCGCGTGTTGAGTGCACGTTGCGTGCGAATAAAACGTGACAGAGCGGACAGTCGGGTGTCAAGGGCTATTTGGGCAGGAAAGGGATTGGCGGAAATTCTCTTTCCGAGCGACAGGTTGCAGCGACCAACGATCGCGGAACGGTCATGGCCGGCCACCGTGGCCGGGGACGACCGCCGACCAGGGGGCCGGGGCCCCCCGGAGCGACGCTGAGTTGTCCACAGACTTCGGCGCTAGTCGGGCTCGGCGACCCGTGGACGCGGCAGGCTCGGACGCAGTAACCCAGAGAGGACCGCCGATGACCCTGACGCTGGTCGCTCCGCTCACCGACAGCCGGCCCGTGGCGCACCGGTGGCAGGCAGCGCCACTGCTGCCGGCGTGGCCGACGCAGCCGACCCTCGACCTGCGTCCGGGCTCCGAGCCGGCGGTCGTCGTCCCGGCCGACGAGAGCACGGCACCTGTGGTGCCCGGACTGCCCGTACCCCAGGCGTGGAGCGTGGCACTGGCGACCCGGCTGCTCGAGGTGCTGACCGGCCGACGGGCCGTGGGTCAGCTGAGCCGCTGGACGAGCGAGGACGCGCTGACCACCCTGGCCGAGCAGCTGCCGCAGGTCCGGCGGCGGGCGTCGCAGGGCCCGGCACGGTTGCAGTCGGTGCGGCTGCAGTACCCGCGGACCGGCGCCGTTGAGGCGGCGGTGCACGCGCGCACCGGTCGTGGCTCGCTGGCCTGGGCCTTCCGGCTCGAGGCCCAGTCAACCCGGTGGCTCTGCACGGCGCTCGACCTCGGACCCGGTGATCCAGGGAGGGACCGCGGTCGGACATGATGACGAGGTGGACCGCGAGATTCTGACCTACGAGCTGTTCGGGCAGGGCATCCGGGAGCTGGCGCAGCAGATCGCCGACAGCGACTTCACCCCGGACATCCTGCTCGGCATCGCCCGTGGCGGTCTGGTGCCCGCCGGCGCCTTGGCCTACGCGCTGGACTGCAAGAACCTGTTCACCCTCAGTGTCGAGTTCTACACCGGTGTCGACTCGCGCCTGGACGTGCCGGTGATGCTCCCGCCCTTCCTGGACGCCAGCGACCTCGACCAGGCCAAGGTGCTCGTGGTCGACGACGTCGCCGACACCGGCAAGACGCTGGAGCTGGTGCACGAGTTCTGCGGCGGCCACGTGGCCGAGGTCCGGACCGCCGTGCTCTACGAAAAGCCGCGTTCCATCATCAAGGGCGACTTCGTCTGGCGTCGCACCGACCGCTGGATCAACTTCCCGTGGTCGACCGAGGCTCCGGTCACCCCGCGCAGGGGCGTCCGCGACGCCTGACCGCTAGACGACCAGCGAGCTCTGGATGGAGTAGTGGGCCGCGTGGTAGAGGTGCCGGCCGAACTCGACGAACTGACCGACGTCGTCGTAGGCAATCCGGTCCACGGTGAGGCAGGCTGCTGGAGTCTCCTCGTCGAGCAGCTCGGCCTCGTCGTCGGTCATCAGCCGGGCAGAGATCCGCTGGTGGGCGATCTTGAGGTTCACGCCAAGGACGCGTAGGCAGGCGTAGAGCCCCCGGCGCATCAGCTCCGCCTCGTTGATCTGGAAGTGCGCGGGCAGGTAGTTCGTGAGGACGGCGAGCGGTACATCGTCAGCCAGCCGCAGCCGTCGGATCTTGATGAACTGGCCGTCGGTCACGTCCGAGGCGTCGATGGCGTCGCGGACCTCGGGGTCCAGCGGGCCGACGGAGAGCTCGAGAAGCCGGGTGCTGGGTCGCTTCCCTGCCTTGGCGAGATCCTCGTTGAGGCTGCTGAGCCGCTCGTCGCGGCGGAACTGCGACCGCACGACCTGGGTGCCGACGCCCCGCTTGCGGACCAGCAGGCCTTTCTTCACCAGCTCCTGGATGGCCTGCCGCGCCGTCGGCCGCGAGAGCCCCAGCCGGCTGGTCAGCGAGAGCTCGTTCTCGAGCCGGTCGCCGGGAGCCAGGAGGCCCGTGGAGATCGCGTGCTCGATGGCCTGGGAGAGCTGGTGGTAGAGCGGCACGGGCGAGTTCCGGTCCAGCGTGATGTCGAGCTCTCGCATCACCACCGCCTCGGCCATGCACGAAGCATAGGCCGAATGTCCGCTTGAGGTCAGGTTGTCTGCACAACCGCTGTGAAGCTCGAGGGCGTCACGTCGGCGAGACCGTGGCTCTAGGGAGAGAAGAGCAGCACGAGTCCAGCGCAGGTGTAGCCGACCATCACCACCAGCATCGGCCACTGACCGCGCAACGCCGCCCGCTCGGGTAGCACCGTGACGGCCTTCTCGTGGGCACTGATGATCCCGAGGACGTGGCCGGCCACGATGGCCAGGGCCTGGATGCTCGCGACCACCGTCGGGTGGTCGACGACGCCGGTGGCCACGGCGAGGTGGGCGGTACCGAAAACGTCCCACCCGCGCCCCACCGGATCGGAGAAAAGCACCGCCGTGTGCTGCCCCTCGACCACCAGCAGGGTGAAGTAGTGCGCCACGGCGTAGCCGACCACGATTGGCACGAGGGAGCCGGCCATCGCCCGCGGGTACGCGATCGCCGGCCGGTCCCCGTAGCGGCCCATCCAGACGGCGGCCACGGTGAACGTGACCGCGACGACCACGATCATGGTCACCAGCCCGCCGCTGGCCCACACCACGGTGATGACCGACGAGCTCTGGACCGTCTGGATCCACCAGCTGAGGTTGGCGAAGCTGTCGAACGCCGTGCTGCCCAGCAGGGCAGCGAGCACCGCGACCGCGCCTGGCGGAGCACGCCATCCGTTGAGCCCGGCCAGCGGGTTGACCAGGTGCAGCTCGCCGGCCACCCGACGGAACGGGGAGAGCTGGGCGACCGTGCTGGCGTACGCCTCGAAGGGGTCGGCGGCCGACAGCCAGCGCGACCCGAAGGCGATCGCGCCCAGGATGCCGAGCACGAACCAGGCGAGGACCCAGACGCGCAGCACGGCGAGGGTGGTCCGGTCGGGCTGCACCAGCTCCAGCCAGGCGAAGCCGAAGAGCCCGACCGCTGCGGGCCACATGCCGAGCCTGGAGGGCAGGGCAAGGATGCCGACCTCGGGGTCCACCCGGGCGACGGCGCAGAGCACCCGGTGGACGGTCCGCAGGGGGTTGGCCACCCGCCACACCGGCCCCAGCAACAGCGAGACCGGGACCAGACCAACCCAGACCCAGACGTAGACGAAGCCGAAAACCGGGTTGGTCAGCAGGTCGCGGCCGAACATCAGGGCCAATGCCGCCCAGGCATAGAGGAACAACGCCAGGAGGCGCAGGACCACCCGGGTTGGGGGGGAGTCGACGAAGCGGGTCAGACCCGGCAGGGCCAGACCGCCCACCTCGCCGTACCGCGGCCGGCGCCAGGCCAGCAGCAGCACCGCGAACGACACGGCCAGCGCGACCGCGGCGCCGGCGAGCAGGAAGGAGAACGGCAGCGGCAGGTCGTGCCGGGAGGCGATCCCGTGCAGCGGTACGAGCATCGAGGACTAGCGGACGTTCAGGATGGCGATGATCTTGCCGGTGCCGTGGGACTCGACCTCGAAGCTGCCCGGACTGGTGAGAGTGAAGCCGCCGGTCGCCGGCGTTCCCGCCTCGACCTCCAGCTCGTAGCCGTCACCCCCGACATGGGAGTGGATCTCGTCGTCGACGTCGGAGGTGACGTTCTGGACCACCTGCTGGCCGACCCGGGCGTCGATCTTCTGCCCGCTCGGGCTCACCTTGCCGCCCGCGATGCTGATGCTGATGGTGATGGTGTCCGCTGCGGCGGCGGTCGAGCCGGCCGCGCTGGTCGGGGAGGGCGACGGTGTGACCGCCGGCTCGGTGGTCCCGCCGCAGCCGGCAAGCGCCAGGCTCAGGACCACCGCCCCACCAGCGGCGTGCGCGCGGTGGCGGATCTTCATTCTCGGCTCATCCTGTCCTCGTTCACGGTCGGTCGGCATCCACGGTAATACGGTGGGGCGGTGATGGTCTTCGTCCCGGCGCCTGCGGCGGCCGCGATCGCCCTGCGGGGCGGGCAGCCGATGCCGCAGGTCCAGGGCTTTGCGGCAACCCCGTCCCTGCTCGCCACGCTCGGCGCTCAGCTGGGGGACGAGGCGGCCGACTACGCGGCCCTCAGCACGGCGGGCGTCGCCGCGCTGGCGAGCCTCGAGGGGTCCCGGCGGCTCGTGCTGGCCGTCGAGGCCAAGCCGGACCAGCTCATCGACCGGCGGAGCGACGTCGGTGAGGTCGCTGTCGAGGGCGTCCGGTGGGGTCAGGTGCAGGCGCTCTTCGCCGACGAGCCGGACGCCGCGCGGTCCGTGAACGCGGCTGCGACAGCCGCCGTCGGGGTGCCGCTCGAGGGGTTGCTGGAGGTCCCGGCCGTGGTGGAGCTGGGGGAGGAGTACGACCTGCTCTGGTACGCCGTCCACGAGCTCGACGACCTCGGCTGAAGAAACCGGCGGTGGCCAGGTCAGATGGCGGACCGGGTCGGGCAGACTAGGGCCATGCCACGTTCGATCTGGAAGGGCGCCATCTCCTTCGGCCTGGTCACGATCCCGGTCAAGCTGTACTCAGCGACCGAGGAGAAGGACATCAGCTTTCGGCAGGTGCACGCCGCTGACGGCGGTCGGATCAAGTACAAGCGCGTCTGCGAGCTGGACGGCGACGAGATCCCGTTCGCCGACATCGCCAAGGGCTACGAGATGGCCGACGGGCGAATGGTCATCCTCGACAAGGAGGACTTCGACCAGCTGCCGCTGACCACGACCAAGTCGGTTGACGTGGTCCAGTTCGTAGGGGCCGAGGAGGTCGACCCCACCTACTTCAACAAGACCTACTTCCTCCAGGCCGACGGGCCCGGGGTGAAGCCCTATGTGCTGCTGCGGGACGCGCTGACCCAGAGCGAGCAGTGTGCGGTGGTCAAGGTCGCCCTGCGCTCGCGGGAAGCGCTGGCGCTGATCCGTCCGAAGGACGGCGTGCTGCTGATGCACACGATGCTCTGGCCGGACGAGCTGCGCGACGGGTCGTTCGCCGCGCCGCCGGAGAGCGTGACCGTGTCCAAGGCCGAGGTCACGATGGCGCAGTCCTTCATCGACGCCCTCTCGGGCGACTTCGCGCCCGGTGACTTCACCGACTCCTACCGCGAGGCGGTCGAGACCCTGGTGCAGAGCAAGGCCGAGGGCGTGACCATGCCCGAGGAGACCGAGGCACCCAAGGAGGCCGAGGTCGTCGACCTCGTGGCCGCCCTCCGGGCCTCTGTCGAGGCCGCGAAGAAGCGGCGAGCCGCGACCGAGCAGGCCAAGACTGGCTGAGGGCGCCTCTCCCTCTGAGCGCGCTGTCGGGAAATAGTGTCAGCGAGCCTTCGCTAGAGTTGCTCACATGTTCGAATCAGCGGTGGCGTCCTCTTTGGATGGAGGTCTGGCGGGGTGTTCACGCACGGCGCTGGCGGAGCTGTTCGCTGTGAACCAGGCGGAGCTGGTGGTCCGGGAGTGTCGGGTGTTGGTGTTGGCGGCGGCGTGGGCGGACGCCCACGATCTGGATGTGGAGTCTGGTGACTACCAGCCGTTGGTGGAGCGGGCGTCTCAGTGGGGTGGTCAGGGGACGCCGTTGGTGTCGGAGTTCTGCGCCGCCGAGCTGGGTGCGCTGCAGGGGACGGGGGCGTTCGCGGCGCGGTTGTTGATCGCTGATGTGTTGGATCTGCGGCATCGGCTGCCCAGGCTGTGGGTGCAGGTGCTGGCCGGTGGGGTGCGGGCCTGGCAGGCGCGGAAGGTCGCGCAGCAGACCCGGTCGTTGTCGTGGGAGGCGGCGGCGGAGGTGGATGAGGCGGTGGCCGGGCTGGTGGGGGTGTTGCCGTGGCCCCGTTTCCAACGTGTGCTCGCGGCGGCGATCCTGGACGCCGACCCGGAGCAGGCGGTCGAGCGGGCCCGCCGGACGAGGGCGGATCGTGATGTGTGGGCGGTGCAGTCCGAGGACGGGTTGAAGCTGTTGCTGGCCCGGGTCGAGCACGGTGACGCCGCCTGGTTCCTCGCGACGGTGAACCGGATCGCCGACATCCTCGCCGTCGACGGTGACGACCGACCCGGTGGGGGTGCGCCGGTCGAGGGCGGTCGGGATCCTCGCCCGGCCTGCTGACGCCCTCCAACTGCTGCTCGCCCACCAGCACGACGCCACAACCGAACGTGAGCCTGGCCAGCTGGATGAGCAGCCCGAGGACACTCATCAATCGTTGGATCTGCGGCCGGTGGCTGCGGGCGCGGACCTGAAGGCGGCCCGGCCGCGGGTGGTGTTGAACTTCCACTTGAACTCCGCGACTGTCCGGGACGGTCACGGGCTGGTCCGCCCCGAGGGCGGTGAGGCGCTCACCCTGGCCGAGTTCACCGGCTGGTTGACCCGGTCGGGCTGCTCACGTGACGGTCCGGCCGGTGGTGGATCCGGCGCACCTAGCGCCGGTCGACGGCTACGAAACCCCCACCCGACTCCGCGCCGCCCTGAGGCTGCGGCATCCGGCTGAGGTGTTCCCCTACGGCGTCGGGACCAGCGCCCACCTCGACGGGCTGACCTCGACCTTGACCACGACCATCCCCTACCTGCCACCCTCCCGCGGTGGACCACCGGGTCAGACCGGGCTGGCGAACCTGGGTCCGTCTATCGCGGTCGAGTCACCGGGCGGTGACGCATGGTGGCTGGCGGCGACGACAACCCGAGCCGGGTCGGTACGTGTTCCGGTCCCCGACCGGCCATGTCTACCTGGTCACCAACCAGGGCACCCTGCCGCTCGGCCGGAACCGGTTCGCCGACCAGATCTGGCGCGCCGCCACACCGAAGCCTGCCCTCGCCGCCTGAGCCGGGCGAGGGAGGGTTGGCGATCCTGAGCCAGCCGGAAAAACGGCTGGTCGTGTCTGACTGTCGTCAGCGGTCCAGATGTGCAAGACTGAACCCGCTGTAAAGGTCTTGTGTCGTGGTAAGTGCTACGTCCTTAGAATCTTGCGTGGGCGTTGGCACGGGTCCAACGTCTGACAGCATTCGAGAGCCGTGAAGTGCGGCCTCGGCATCGCTAGGAGATGTTTCATGGCACAGGGAACCGTCAAGTGGTTCAACGGCGAAAAGGGCTTCGGCTTCATTGAGGTTGACGGAGGTGGCCCCGACGTCTTCGTGCACTACAGCGCGATCGAGTCGACCGGCTTCCGTTCCCTCGACGAGGGCCAGCGTGTCGAGTTCGACACCACGCAGGGCCCCAAGGGACCGCAGGCCGACAAGGTCCGCTCCATCTGATCCCACTGTTCTGACGCCGGTCACGCTTTCGGGCTGACCGATCGGAACGCGAGACGAACCGCTGAGAAGTGGCCCCTGGTTTGCCAGGACGCCACAGCTCAGCGGTTCGTTCGTTTTCCGGGCTTGACCAGCGGGCTCAGAGCCAGCGTGCGCGCTTGAAGACCAGGTAGAGCACGAAACCGGTCACCACCATGGCGAGCAGGGCGAGCGGGTAGCCAAACCGCCAGGCCAGCTCAGGCATGTGTTGGAAGTTCATCCCGTAGATCGTGCCCACCAGTGTGGGGGCGAAGAAGATCGCCGCCCAGCTCGAGATCCGCTTGACCTGCTCGTTCTGGTCCAGGCTGGTCTGGGTGAGGACGCGCATCTCGTCGTTCTGGCGTTGCCCGACGAGCGTGGTGTGGACGCTGAGAGCGTTCTGCAGCAGCGCCCGGAACCCGTCCACCCGCTCGACGACCCGCAGCACGTGGTCGGCCACGTCCCGCAGCAGGCGCTGCAGCTCCACGTCGACGGTCTCGCTGCCGAAACCCGCGTTCAGCGTCGCCAGCATCTCCACCAGGGGCCGGGTCGCGCGCTGGCAGGCGATCACCTCGCGGGTGAGCTCGTAGATCCGCCGCGTCACGGCCGGGTCACCGCTGAACAGCTGGTCCTCGATCTGGTCCACGTCGATCTGCAGGCCGGTCACCACCGGGACGTACTCGTCGACCACCTGGTCCAGGATCGCGTAGAGCACCGCCTCGGGACCCAGGCAGAGCAGGTCGCGACTCTTCTCCAGCCGAGCGCGGACGCGCGCGAGGTCAGGGGACTCCGCGTGGCGGATGGTCACCACGAAGTCGGCGCCGACGAAGACGTGCAGCTCGCCGAACTCGACCTTCTCGGTCGCATCGACGTAGCGAGCAGGCCGAAGCACAGCGAAGATCAGGTCGCCGTAGTGCTCGAGCTTGGGCCGTTGGTGGGCGGCGATGGCGTCCTCGACGGCCAGCGGGTGCATGCCGAACTCGGTCGCGACGGCCTGGATCTCGGCCGGCGTCGGCCGGTAGAGCCCGATCCATCCCATGCCGCCGCGGGCGCGGAGCCGCTCGAAGGTGTCGTCGAGGTTGTCCGGGCTGTCGGTGCGCCGACCGTCGACATAGATCGCGTTGTCGACGACGCCGTGCGGGAGCCCGGTCCCGTCGGACGGTCCGGCCCGGCCGGTCAGCGGGCCAGCCAGCGGTTGCCCACGTCCTGCTGGGTCTTGAAGCCGGCCAGCACGGCCGGTGCCGTCGACTGCTCGAGCTTCTTGCCCAGCAGTGGGATCGCCACCTTGAGGTCACCGGTCAGTTGCACGATCGTGCCCGGCCCCCCGGACATGAGCCGGACCTGCCCCCGCATGCTCACCGGCTGGCCCTTCACCGTCATGGTCAGCTCGCCGGTCCGCTGGCCGTCCGGGGTGGCTGCAGCCCAGACCGTCTGCTCGGTGACGGTCAGCTCGGCACCGGTGAAGCGCGCGACCGCATCCGGTGCGGGGAAGGTCCGGGTGGTGTTCGTCGTCGAGCCGACGACCGTGGCCTCGTAGCGGTTCGACTCGGTGGCCTGGCAGACCTCCGCCAGGTAGGCCTGGTCCGTCATCATCGCGTACACGTCCTGGGGTGCGGCGGCGAACTCGATCCGCGTCGTGATGTCCATGCGCCCATGATGACAGCGACACGGAGCCGCGGCCGGCACCTGCCACCGACAGCCCGGGCACCGAACATGTCCTAAGGTCGAAACGTCAGGCACGACGACGTGCGCGGACGACCGAGGACGGACTTGACGTGGTGGCAGACCCGGTGGTGCTGGTGACCGACGCCCAGCAGGAGCAGCAGAAGACCTCCAAGGTCGCCGCGGTCGCCGCCGCCGGTGCCGCCGCCGCGGCGTCGCTCGGCCAAGATCCCGGCCAGGTGAGCGAGTTCCTCACCCACTACTACCGCCACGTCGACGCGGTGGACGTCGACGCCCGCACCGTGCCGGACCTGCTGGGCCTGGTCGAGAGCCACTACCGGGCCGCCCTCCGGCGTTCGCCCGGGGTGTCGATCATCGCGCTCTACCCGCCCGGCCGGACCGACGGCTGGAGCGCGGGCGGCGCCACCGTGGTGCAGGTGGTCACCGACGACCGGCCCTTCCTTGTCGACTCCCTCACCATGGAGGTGCTGCGTCAGGGCTGGAGCGTCCGCGAGGTCTTCCACCCTCAGTTCCTGGTCCTCCGCGACGAGGCCGGCGACATGCGTAGCGTCGTCCGGGGGGACTCCCGGGCCGAGCCAAAGGTGCGGGCCGAGTCCTGGATGCATCTGGAGATCCTGCCGCCCTCCCGGCCGGACGACCCGGACCGGCTGCTGCCGGACCTCGAGCAGGGTCTGCGCGAGGTGCTCACCCTGGTCCAGGACACGGTCGAGGACTGGGACGCGATGCGCACCTGCGCCGCGGCCACCGCGGACTCCCTGGCCGAGCCCGAGGGCCTGGCCGATCACGCCGACGAGGCGGGGCTGGCCCGTGAGCTGCTCGGCTGGCTGAACACCGACCATTTCACCTACCTCGGCTACCGCGAGTACCGCGTCGTCGGTCGCTCGGATGGGCAACCGGGTCGCTACGAGGTGGTGCCAGGCACCGGGCTCGGCATCCTGCGCGGCGACACCGACGACCGGGACGCCTTCCACGCCCTGCCGCCGACCGACAGCGCAGCGCTGCTGATGGTGGTGACCAAGGACAACTCACGCTCGCGGGTGCACCGGCCGGCGTACCTGGACTACCTCGGACTGCGCAGCTTCGACGCCGAGGGCCGCGTGGTCAGCGAGCGCCGCTTCCTCGGCCTGTTCTCCTCCTCGGCCTACTCCGAGAGCGTGGCCCGGGTACCGGTGCTGCGGCAGAAGGCCGCCGCCGTGCTGGCGCGCTCGGGCTACGACGAGCACAGTCACGGCGGCAAGGCCATCCTGGACGTCCTGGAGACCTACCCTCGCGACGAGCTTTTCCAGACCCCGGTCGCCGAGCTCGCGGTCACGGTGGAGAAGATCGCCCACCTCAAGGAACGCCGCCAGGTGCGGATGTTCGTCCGCGCCGACCCGTACGGCCGGTACCTGTCCTGCCTGGTCTACCTGCCCCGCGACCGGTACACGACTGCGGTCCGCCGTCGGATGGAGGACCTGCTGCTGAGCCGGCTCGGCGGGGAGACCATCGACTACACGGCCCGGGTGACCGAGTCGGTACTGGCCCGGCTGCACTTCGTCACCCGGATGCCGCTCGGTCAGCCGCTCGGCGCGGTCGACGTCGGCGCGCTCGAGCGCGAGCTGACTGCGACCACCCGATCCTGGGAGGACGAGTTCGCCGACCAGCTCGCGGCGACCGAGGGCGCCGACCGGCTGAGTGCCATGGCCGGCGCCCTGCCTGAGTCCTACAAGGAGGACTACGACGTCGTCCAGGCGATCGAGGACCTCACGGCGCTGGACGCGCTCAGCGGGCCGGCGGCGATGTCGATGGCCGTGCACGCGCCCGTCAGGGCCGACGACGAGGCGGACCTGCGGCTGAAGATCTTCCGTCGGGACGCGTCCATGTCCTTATCGAGGATCCTGCCGCACCTGAGCCTGCTCGGGGTCGACGTGATTGACGAGCGACCGTACGAGCTGGCGCTGCGGGACGAGCGTGCCTTCGTCTACGACTTCGGCCTGACCGTGCCTGGCGGGCGGGCGGCCGTGGGCCACACCTGGCAGCCCGCAGCGCGCGACCGCTTCCTGGACGCTTTCGCCGCCTCGTACGAGGGAGACAGCGAGTCCGACGGCTACAACGCCCTGGTGCTGGGGGCCGGGTTGACCTGGCGTCAGGTCAGCCTCCTGCGGGCCGTCGGCCGCTACCTCCAGCAGGCCGGCAGCACCTACTCCCAGGCCTATCTCGCCTCCGCGCTGACTGCCAACGCAGCCCTCGCCGCACTGCTCGTGCAGCTCTTCGAGACCAAGTTCGACCCGACGGCTGCCCCGTCGACCAGCTCAGGGAGCGGATCGGACGAGCGGACCATACGGGTCAAGGCGTTGAGCACGGAGATCACCACCGCACTGGACGAGGTGGCCTCCCTCGACCACGACCGCATCATCCGGTCCTACCTGGCCGTGCTCGCCGCTGCGTCCCGGACCAACTACTTCGTCCCCGACCGCCCCGCGCTGGCCATCAAGCTGCGCCCGCGCGAGGTCCCGGACCTGCCCGAGCCGCGGCCCGAGTTCGAGATCTACGTCTACTCCCCCCGGGTCGAGGGCGTGCACCTGCGCTTCGGCGCCGTCGCCCGGGGTGGCCTGCGCTGGTCGGACCGGGCGGAGGACTTCCGCACCGAGGTCCTCGGTCTGGTCAAGGCGCAGATGGTGAAGAACACGGTGATCGTGCCGGTCGGGGCCAAGGGCGGCTTCTACCCCCGTCGGCTGCCGGACCCCGCGTCCGACCGCGAGGCCTGGTTCGCCGAGGGAACGGCCTGCTACAAGATCTTCATCGAGAGCCTGCTCGACGTCACCGACAACATCGTCGAGGGTGCGGTCGTGACCCCGTCGGGCGTGCTGCGGCACGACGGAGACGACCCCTACCTGGTGGTGGCGGCCGACAAGGGTACGGCGACGTTCTCCGACACGGCCAACGCGATCTCGGTCGGTCGCGGCTTCTGGCTCGGCGACGCGTTCGCCTCCGGTGGCTCGGCCGGATACGACCACAAGGCGATGGGCATCACTGCGCGTGGAGCCTGGGCCTCGGTGACCCGGCACTTCCGTGAGCTGGGTCTCGACGTGGCACGCGAGAACTTCAGCTGCGTCGGCATCGGTGACATGAGCGGCGACGTCTTCGGCAACGGCATGCTGCTCAGCCACCACATCCGACTGGTGGCGGCCTTCGACCACCGGCACATCTTCCTCGACCCTAATCCCGACCCCGAGCGCAGCTGGGCCGAGCGCGAGCGGCTCTTCGCCCTGCCGCGGTCGAGCTGGGCCGACTACGACACGCAGCTGATCTCCGAGGGTGGCGGGGTCTGGCCCCGGACGCTCAAGTCGATTCCCGTCGGGCCACGGCTGCGCGAGCTGCTGGGCCTGGAGAGCTCGGTCACGGCGCTGGCCCCGACCGCCCTGATCAACGCGTGTCTGCGGGCACCGGTGGACCTGCTCTGGAACGGCGGCATCGGCACCTATGTGAAGTCGGCGACCGAGAGCAACGCCGAGGTAGGGGACAAGGCCAACGACGGGCTCCGCGTCGACGGCGCCCAGCTGAGGGCCCGAGCGGTCGGTGAGGGCGGCAATCTGGGGCTGACCCAGCGCGGCCGGATCGAGTACGCCACCAAGGGCGGCCCCGACGGCAAGGGCGGCCGGATCAACACCGACTTCGTCGACAACTCCGCCGGCGTGGACACCTCCGACCACGAGGTCAACATCAAGATCCTGCTGGCACCGGAGGTGGCGGCCGGTCGGCTGTCGCTGCCGGAACGGGACAAGCTGCTGGCGTCGATGACCGAGGACGTCGCCGCCCACGTGCTGGCCCACAACGAGTCACAGAACCTCGCGCTGGCCAACGCCGAGCACCAGGCGTACTCGATGGCGGGGGTGCACGAGGACTGGATGGCCCGGCTGGAGGACAAGGGCCTGCTGGACCGCGAGCTGGAGTTCCTGCCCAGCGAGGACGAGCTCGAGCTGCGGCGCAGCACCAAGCACGGCCTGACCGCACCGGAGCTCGCCTCGCTGCTCGCGTACACCAAGATCGTGCTGGAGTCAGAGCTCGACGACTCGGCGCTGCCTGACGAGGAGTACCTGGCCAGCGACCTGGTCGACTACTTCCCCGAGGCCCTGAGGCAGCGCTACGCCGAGCAGATGCGGAGCCACCGCCTGCACCGCGAGATCGTCACCACGGTCGCGGTCAACCGGTTCGTCGACGCCGCCGGGATCACCTGCTTCCACCGGATCTCGATGGAGACCGGCGCCGGCGCCGCGGACGTCGTCCTCGCCCACGTCGCCGCCCGGGCCGTGTTCGACGCCGAAAAGCTGGAGGAGGCGATCGCCGCCTTGGACCACCAGGTCGACGCCGAGACCCAGACGGTGCTGCGGCTCGAGGTGCGGACCCTGGTGGAACGGGCGACCCGCTGGCTGCTCAGCCGGCGCCGCCCCGTCGACGTCCGCGCGCTGGTCGCTGAGCTCGGCGAGGGGGTCGGCCGGATCAGCGCGGCGCTGCCCGAGATGCTGCCGAGCCGGGAGCGCGAAGCGCTGGACGTCCGGTTGGACCGCTACCGCAAGGCCGGCGTCCCCCCCGAGCTCGCGCTGGCGGTGGCTGCGCTGCCTGCGGTGTACGCGGCCCTGACCATCGTGCAGACGGCCGGACGGGACTCTCGCGACCTGCTCGAGGTAGCGGGAGTCCATCTGGCCCTGAGTGCTCGGCTGGGGCTGGACCGGCTGCTGAGCCGGATCATCGAGCTGCCTCGGAGCGACCGCTGGCAGACGATGGCCCGCGCCGCCCTCCGGGACGACTTGCACGCGGTGCACGCCAGCCTCACCGCCCAGGCGCTCGGGTACCTCGACGAGCCGGGCGAGGACCCCGAGCACGCCGTGGCCGAGTGGGAGCTCTCGGTGCCCGGGGCGGCTGAGGCCGTCCGGACGCTGCGCTCGATCTGTGCCGGCCGGCCGGACCTGGCCCGGATGTCGGTGGGGCTGCGAGTCGCGCGGGGGCTGATGCCGCAGTCGGTGTGACGGCGCTGCCGCGCGGGCCTCACCGGCCCGCGTGGTAGTCCTGGGGCATGCTGATCGACCTGCACACCCACTCCTCGATCTCGGACGGGACCGACACCCCGGCCGAGCTGGTCGCCCAGGCCGCCCGGGCCGGCCTCGAGGTGGTGGCCCTCACCGACCACGACACTCATCGCGGGCTGGACGAGGCGGTGGCCGAGGGTGAGCGGCTGGGCGTGGACGTCGTCCGCGGGCTGGAGCTCTCCTGCGAGCGGCAGGGCACCAGCGTCCACCTGCTCGCGTACGGTGCGAACCCCACCGACCCGGCCCTGGCCGAGGAGCTGGCCCAGATCCGGCAGGGCCGGCAGGGCCGGGTGGCCGGGGTGCTGACCAAGCTCGCCGCGCTCGGCGTCCCGGTGACCGAGGAGGCGGTGATGCGGCAGGTGGGCGACAGCCCCTCGGTCGGTCGCCCGCACATCGCCGACGCTCTGATCGAGGCGGGTCACGTGAGGGACCGGACCGAGGCCTTCGACCGCTACCTGTCAGACAGCGGTCCCGCGCACGTCGCCCGGTACGCCCTCGACCTGGTGCGCGGCATCGACCTCGTGCACGCGGCCGGCGGGGTGGCCGTGATCGCGCATCCCTGGGGTCGCGGCCGCGAGCAGGCGCTGCCGCCCGAGCTGCTGGCCGCGCTGGCGGCTGAGCACGGCCTGGACGGGATCGAGGTCGACCACCAGGACCACGACCGGGACACTCGACGCCGGCTGCGCAAGCTCACCCGGCGGCTGGACCTGCTCGCCACCGGCTCCAGCGACTACCACGGCACCGGCAAGACCAACCATGACCTCGGGTGCAACACCACCGACCCCGAGGTGCTGGTCGAGATCCGCTCGCGCATCATTCCCTGAGCCTGTCGAGAGGCAGCCAGGCTCAGTGAACGGCGTCCAGGGTGGCGATGTCCTCCTCGCTCAGCCGGACTCCGGCGGCGCCCATGTTCTCCTCCAGGTGGGCGAGTGAGGACGTGCCGGGGATGAGCAGGATGTTCGGCGCGTGCTGCAGGAGCCAGGCCAGGCCCACCTGAGCCGGCGTGGCCCCGTGCCGCTCGGCCACCTTCTGGACCTGCGGCTGCTCGGTGACCTTCGGCATCCCGGGGAAAGCCGAGCCGAGGGGGAAGAAGGGTACGAACGCGATCTCCTCCGCGGCGCAGCGCTGCAGCAGGTCCTCGAAGGTGCGGTCCAAGACGCTGAAGGCGTTCTGCACGCAGACGATGTCCATCTGCGTCAGCGCGGTGTCCAGCTGCTCCAGCGTCACGTTGGACAGCCCGATCCCGGCGATCAAGCCCTCGTCCTGCATGGCCAGCATCTCGGCGAGCTGGTCCTCCAGCGGCGGCGGCGTGTAGCGCGGCACCGGGTCGGTGATCCGGAGGTTCACCGCGGCCAGCTGCTCGACGCCCAGGCTGCGCAGGTTCGCCTCCACGTCGGCCCGGAGCTCGGCCGGCTGCTGCGCCGGCGGCCAACCGCCCCTGGCGTCACGACGGGCGCCGACCTTGGAGACCAGGGCGAAGCCTTCGGGGTAAGGGTGCAAGGCCTCGCGGATCAGCTCGTTGGCCACGTCGGGGCCGTAGTACTGAGCGGTGTCGATGTGGTTCGCCCCGAGCTCGACGGCCCGCCGCAGCAAGGAGATCGCCGCGTCCCGGTCGCGGGGAGGACCCATCACGCGCGGGCCCGGCAGCTGCATGGCCCCGAACCCGACCCGGTGCACGGGCAAGGCGCCCAGGTCGAAGGTGTCGGAGCCGTGAGAAGAGGACGAAGAGGGGTCTGACATGGGGAGCGTGGTGTCGGCCATGTCTCGACGGTAGCGCTCGATCCCAGGGCCGGTCAGTGGCCGAGCCTTCCGTTACCGCGTGCGAAGCCGGCGCGGAGAGTAGTCTTCCTGCGTCCCTCCGGTCGACCGGGGGTTCCGTAACGCCCCTCGGGGGGCCACACCATCGGGGGTTGGGGTGACGAGGAAGGTTCTTCGGCGCTGGTGGGCGCTCGCGCTCATAGCGGTGACGGTGCTCGCTTCGGCGATGCTGACGACCGGGCAGAGCTACGCGGCCGACAACGCACAGGTGTACGTGGTCCAGGGACTGCCCGGCCGAACGGTCGACGTGGCCTTCGACGGCAAGATCGTCGCGCGCGGGCTCAAGACCGCTGCAGTGGCCGGGCCCTACGCCATCACGTCCGGCAGCCGCAAGGTGACCTTCTCCGACGGC
Source organism: uncultured Actinomycetota bacterium (assembly GCA_963727215.1). Classification (GTDB taxonomy): domain Bacteria; phylum Actinomycetota; class Actinomycetes; order Propionibacteriales; family Propionibacteriaceae; genus Microlunatus. Next base: position 183,103 of record CAVSFR010000005.1, on the reverse strand, counting down.
GGCACGGTGCTGCTCGAGCGGATGTTCTCGGTCAAGCCCAAGTCGAGCTGGGACGTCGTGGTGCACCTGCCCGCCAAGTCCAAGACCAAGCCGGCCGTCACCGTCTTCCGCAACGACACGACGGCCGTGCCCTCGGGCAAGGCCGCCCTGGTCGTCGCGCACACCGCCCAGGTGCCGCCGGCCGACATCCGCGTCGACGGCAAGGTGCTGTTCAAGAACGTCGCGAACGGCCAGTCCCTCAACCTCGTCGTCCCGGTCCGCACCTACAAGGTCGCGATCGTGCCCGCCGGGAAGTCCACGCCGGTGCTGCTGGGCCCGGTCGACCTGACCGTCAAGGCCGGCGCTCTCAACCGCGTCTACGCCCTCGGCGACCCCGAGGACAACACCATGAACGTCGCCGTCCACGTGATCGCCACCGGTAACAGCGGATCCAAGCGGCCCGACAAGGTGGACACCGGGACGGGTGGCCAGGCCGCCGGCCTGAGGTCGCTCGCATCGTTCTGGCGTTGACGACGGGCGCGCCGCGCCGGACGACGGTGGCTGCGGTGGTGGCGCTGACGCTCGGCCTGGCCGGCTGCGGTGCCGCCCAGGCGCTGCCTGGGTCGGTCGGTCCGGTCGGATCGGACGCCTCCGGCTCGCCGTCGTCAGCGGCACCGTCGAGGCCTCCCGAGCGGGTGCCCGAGGCCAAGGTCGGCGCACCTGCTCCGAGCACTCGGGTCCGCTTCGTGCCGACCTCGGTCGTGCTCTCCGGCGGCGACTCGGCGGTGGTGGAGCCGGCAGCCACCGTCGACGGTGAGCTCGAGGTCCCCGAGAACGTGCAGCACGTCGGCTGGTGGGACGGCAGTGCCGAGGCCGGCGACCCGTTCGGCACCACGGTCATCGCGGGTCACGTGGACTCCGCCACCGAGGGGCTCGGCTTCTTCGCCCGGCTGCTGGAGGTGAGGAAGGGGCAGGTGGTGAGCGTGCGCCACGGAAAGCACCAGGCCCGCTACCGGATCAGCTCGGTACGGACGGTGAAGAAGCAGGCGCTGGCCACCTCGAGCTCGGCGTTCGACCAGGCCGGTGACCACCGCCTGGTGCTGATCACCTGCGGTGGGGCGTACCGAGCCGACCGCGGCGGCTACGACAGCAACGTGGTGGTCACTGCCGTACCGCTCGGGCCGGCTCGCTGAGCCTGCTAGCTGGTGGCCTCGACGGACACGGCCTCGGCTGATCCGCTGCTGCCTCCTGAGCGACGGCGACGACGCCGGCGCTTGGGCGCGTCTCCGGACTCAGCCGCCGCGACCGCCGCTGGTGCGGTCTCCGGCGTAGCCGCGACCGGGCTCTCGTCGGCCTCGGGAGAACTGCCATCGGTCTGTCCGCCGTTACGAGTCCGGCTGCGCTTGCGCGGCTGGCTGCTCCGTTGGGCGCGACGCTCCTCCCAGCTGGGTCCGCTGCCCCGCTCGGCCCGGACCGGTGCCGGGGGCTCGTTGATCCGGCCCTTCGCGGTCCGGTCGATGCCGAGGTCGTGGAAGAGGTGCTCGGAGGTGGAGTAGGTCTCCTCCGGCTCCTCGAACGGCAGCCCGAGGGTGTTGTTGATGACCTTCCAGCGCGTCCGGTCGGCCCAGTCCACGAAGGTGATCGCGATGCCCGACGCACCGGCGCGGCCGGTGCGGCCGATCCGGTGCACGTAGGTCTTGTCGTCCTCGGGGCACTCGTAGTTGATCACGTGGGTGACGTCGGTGACGTCGATGCCCCGGGCGGCGACGTCGGTGGCCACGAGCACGTCGGACTCACCGCTGCGGAAGCGCTTCAGCGCCTTCTCCCGCAGCACCTGTGACAGGTCGCCGTGGATCGAGGTGGCGCTGAAGCCGCGCTCGGCGAGATCGTCGGAGACGCGCTGCGCGGAGCGCTTGGTGCGGCAGAAGATCATCACGCGGTTGCGGTTCTCGGCCTGCAGGATGCGGGCCACCACCTCGGGCTTGTCGAGGTCGTGCGCCTGGTAGACGAACTGCGCCGTCGCCGGCACCGTGGTCGAGTCCTCGGCGGACTCGGCCCGGATGTTCACGGGGTGGCGCAGGTGGCGACGGGCCAGGGTGACGATGGCGGCCGGCATGGTCGCGGAGAACAGCATGGTCTGCCGCAGCTCGGGGGTCTTGGCCAGGATCCGCTCGACGTCGGGCAGGAAGCCCAGGTCGAGCATCTCGTCGGCCTCGTCCAGGACCAGCACCTTGATGTGGCTCAGGTCGAGGGCGCCGCGGTCGGCCAGGTCGAGCAGCCGTCCGGGCGTGCCCACGACGACCTCGACACCGGCCTTGAGGGCGTCCAGCTGGGGCTCGTAGCCCATGCCGCCGTACAGGGTCACGACCCGCGCCTTGCGCTGGGTGGCCGCGACCGACATGTCCTTGCTGACCTGGCTGGCGAGCTCGCGGGTCGGCGCGACGATCAGCGCCTGCGGGGCGCCCGGCTTGGCCAGGGAGGAGAAGTCGCGCTCCTCGGGCACCACGACACGCTGCAGCATGGGGATGCCGAACGCCAGCGTCTTGCCGGTCCCCGTCCGCGCCTGGCCGATCATGTCCGTGCCGGTGAGGGCGATCGGGATGGCCATCGACTGGATCGGGAAGGGGTGCACGATGCCGACGGCCGAGAGCGCGTCGACGATGCTGTCCAGGACGCCGAGGTCAGCGAACGTCTGCTGCAGCACGGGCTTCGGGATCTCGACGCCCGACTCGGGGTCGGCGTCGGTGTCAACATCGGTGGAGGTGGTGGGCTGGGAGTCGAGCTCGCTCGGATCGAGGTGCTCGAACGTGTCGCTGGTCAGGATGGTCGCCTTCGCTTGCGGAGATCGCACGGTCACACCTGGTCCGCACGCCCTCGGTGGGGGAGCGGTGTCGCGGGCGTTCCGGCTGCGGGAGCCGGACCACCTCTGCGGCGCTCACCGACGGAGCTGAGGGCTGCACTCGACCGACGAGCGCTGCACCACGGACCTCAGGCGAGAACCAGGGACGCATCACCTGATGCGTACACCGGCTATCCTACCTGGTCACGTCCACCCGGCCGAACGTCACGGCCGATCAGCGCGGTCCCGTGTTGGCTAGGCTGCAGCGATGGAGCGCACACAGGCCGAGTTCGGCCCGGACCCGGCGGCCCGGATCCCCGATCCTGACGCGGAGTACCGGCGCGGTGCGCTCGACCTGCTGGGGATCCTCGCGTACGGGGCGTTGGCGGCGTTCGACCGGCTGGCCGAGGACGCGCGGCTGGCGCCGACCCTGGCCGACAAGGCCTTGCTGGCCTCGATGGCCGCGCACCAGGTCAGCCACTTCGAACGCGTCGGCGCCCGGCTGGCTGAGTTCGACGTCGACGTGATGGCGGCGATGAAGCCGTTCCACGAGCCGTTCAACACCTTCCACGACCACACCCGCCCCAAGGACTGGCTCGAGGGCCTGGTCAAGGCCTACGTCGGTGACGGGATCGGCGCGGACTTCTACCGTGAGGCGGCGGCGTTCGTGGACGCCGACACCCGGGCCCTCGTGCACGAGGTGCTGGCCGACGAGGGCCACGCCGACTTCGTCGTCGAGCGGGTGCGCGCCGCTATCGACGCCGATCCGCGGGTGGCCGGCCGACTCGCACTGTGGGGCCGGCGGTTGGTGGGCGAGGCGCTCAGCCAGGCCCACCGGGTGGCCGGTGACCGCGATGCGTTGACCAGCCTGTTGACCGGTACGGTCGACCGGCCAGGCCTGGACCTTGCCGCGGTCAACCGGATGTTCTCCCGGCTGATCGAGAACCACACCCGCCGGATGTCAGCGCTCGGCCTTCAGGCCTGACGGCTCAGAGCGAGCCGAAACCGACCTTGCGGGCGTGCTCCTCACCGAGGTCGACGTAGGCGATCTTGGACGAGGGGATCAGCACGCGCCGGCCCCGCTCGTCGGTGACCGTGAAGACGCCCTCGCTGCCGATGGCCTCGGCGAAGGCCGACTCGACGGCGGCGGCGGTCTCGGTGGTCTCCACCACGACCTCGCGGTTGACGTGCTGGATACCGACCTTGATCTCCACAGATCCTCCTGATGTCTCCTCAGCGACCCGTCCGGGTCGTCGAGCTCGCCCTCCACCGTGCCACACCGCCGGGCCCGGACCCGAACGTGTTCGCCCACAGCGTGCGCGGACGGGCCTCAGCTGAGGGTGGCGCGCTCGTCGTCGGTCGCGGAGCGGATCACCAGGCGGGTCCAGGCCCCGACGTAGATGCGGTCGTCGGGGCCGAGCTCGTGCTTGGCGCCGACCGGGACCGGGTCGGTCGGCAAGGTGCCGTTCGCCGGGCCGACGAAGGTCCCGTTGGCCGAGTCGAGGTCCTCGACCCACCAGCGGGATCCGTCCGACGTCAGCTGGCTCTGCCGCCGGCTCACGCCCGAGTCGGTGCCGCACTCCACGTCGGGGTGGATGTTGCGGCTGACCGAGGTCCGGCCTACCAGCAGCGAACGGCCCCGCAGCGGCCGGATCACCGGTGCTCCGGCCGACGGCAGCGGGTCCGGGCTCTCCTGGGCGCCGTACCAGGCCGGGTCGATCCAGACCTCGACCACCCAGGAGAAGTCGCCCTCGGGGGCAGCCGGCGCCGGCGCCGGAGCCGGCGCTGCGGGAGGGGGAGCGTCTGGTGGCACCAGCGCCTCGGGCGGGTCGAGCGGCCGGGGCATGCTGCCGGTGGTGAAGTCGTACCCGCACGCCTCGCAGAAGAGCGCGTCCATCGCGTTCGTGGTCTCGCAGCTGGGGCAGGCCTGGGTCTCGCCCGTCCCGGGCGGCTTCGGGACCTCAGCCGCTTGGCTGGGTGCTGGTGCAGCCCCGATCGGGGCGCCACAGACGTCGCAGTAGTCGGTCGCGGTGGACGGGTGGCCGTTGGGGCACGTCGCCATCTCAGCCCCTGACCCGGGTGGTCTTGGTGGAGGCGGTGTCCAGAGCCATCTCGTCGGCTCGCTCGACAGCGCGCTTGAGCCGGACGGTGCCGGTGTCGGAGTCGTCGATGTCGACCACCTTCCGTAGCCGGCTGGTGGCCTCCTCGTTGCCGGTGGCCGCAGCGAGCTGGACGGCCCGACCGAGCTTGGTGGTCGCGGTCTCCACATCGCCGGCGGCCTTGGCGGCCAGTCCTTGCTGGATGGCGTCGGCCAGCTCGGTCTGGCCCGTGTAGTGGGCCACAGCGGGGTTGATCCGCGTGGTGAGGGCCTCGTCATCAGACCAGCGGGCCTTGACCAGCGCGGAGGCGACCACCTGGTCACCGATCGCCAGCTGGACCCGGGCGCCGAGCTGCTCCTGCCCGATCGCCTTGGCCGACAGCCGGACGGCCACGTGGTAGTCGCGGGACTCATCGCCCCACGAGCCGGTGGGGTACGCGTTCGTCAACGGGTTCACCGCGGTGCGGCGGGCGGTGAGGTCCTCGACGGTGGGGGAGACCTGCCGGACGAACAGCACCTGGGCGCCCTGAGGGGACCAGACGCGCAGCTGCGCGTCGGCGACGCCGCGGCTCATCGACTGCTGCATCAGCTGGGCGAAGACGGACCGCATCTGCGTGGCGTCGGGAATGATGTCGACGGTGCCGAGCAGGGCCTGGGCGATCCGCCGGACCTCTTCCACCTGCCAGTCCACGCCGACGCCGCGGCAGTCGCACTGGAAGCGTCCGGTGGCGGCGGCGATCGCGGCGCTCAGCTGTTGCGGGGTCTCGTTGTGGTTCTCGCCGTCGGTGAGCAGGATCGCGTGCCGCTGCACCAGCCCCGGCACGGAGTCGAAGAGCCGGCCGGCCAGCGTCAGCCAGGTGCCCATCGCCGTCCCGCCGTCCGCCCGGAACTGGGCGATCGCCTGGTGGGCGGCGAACCTGGCGTTGCTGTCCATCCGCACCATCCCGGCCCCGGTACGTACGGGGGGAAAAGCGAGGTAGGCCTGGTGGGTGCCGGCGATGACGGCGAACACCGTGCCGTCGAGGATCTGGTCGACGGCGGCGGACGCGGCCAGCTTCGCGGCCTCGAGGTTGGTGCGGCCCATCGAGCCGGACGTGTCGACGATGATGATCTCGCCCGCGTCCCCGGCACCGGCCTGGCCGGCGGCACCGGCTCCCGAACAGGTCACGGTGACGATGGCGTTGACGTCGGTGCCGCCGTCGGGCAGGAACTCGTTCTGGTAGACGCTGGCGCTGAACTCTGCCATGGGCGCTGGGGTCCTCCACGTCGTCGCTGGTCGGGTCCGGCTCAGTATCGCCTACCCGGCCCTCGACCTGCCCGCTGGCCGGGTGCAGGCCCTCGTCGAGCCCTACGATCGCTGCTGTGAGCTACGCCGCCGACCGAGAGCTACGAGGCGGACGGATCCGTTTTCCCGACATCAGTCCGCGCGCCGACGAGCCGTCGACCCCTCCCGTGCCCTGAGCGCGGCGAAGGGTCCCGCCGGCGACGGGCTCAGGAGGCGGCGCTGTGCCGGGCGAGGGCGACGGAGATGTTGTCCCGGCCACCCTGGGTGTTGGCCCAGGCCACCAGGGCCTGGGCCAGGGGCAGCGGCTCGGCGCCCGTGGTGGCGCTGATGGAGGCGACCAGGGCCTGCAGGTCGGTGGCGGCGGAGCAGTAGTTCCAGAGCCCGTCGGAGCAGACCATCAGCCAGCCCGGGACGTGCAGCTCGACCGAGCCGGTCCGCGGGCTGATGTCAGGGCTGTCGCGGCCGAGCCACTTGGTGATCGCGTGCGCCTGCGGTCCGTTCTCGGCCTCCTCGCGGGGCACGCCCATGGCGATCCGTACCTGGGCGACGGAGTCGTCCTGGCTCAGCTCCAGCGGGTCGCCGGAGCCGAGGTCGGGCAGCCAGTAGACACGGCTGTCACCGACGTTGCCGTAGACGACCAGGCCGTTCTCGACCACGGCGGCCGCGAAGGTGCAGGAGGCGGCGTTGTCGCTCTCGGGAGCGGTGTTGGCGATCACGGCCGCGTTGGCCTGGGCCGTCGCCGTCCCGAAGGCCTGAGCGAGCGCGGCCGCCCGGCTGGCGGCCACCCCGAGACCACTCGGCTGGGACGCCACCAGCACGTCGCGAGCGCTCCGGGCGCCCGCCAGCGCGGCGACGTCGGAGTCGGTGGAGGTCGAGACGCCGTCACAGACCACCAGGACGGCGCGTGACCCGGGCGCCTCGTCGGCGGCGATCGCCGTGGCGTCCTCGTTGCGGTGGTGCCGGATGCCCCGGTCGCAGCACGCCGCTACCCAGGCCGCGGGCTGCTCGACGTAGTGGTCGCGCGGACTCTGGGCCTTGGTGCCGCACGTGGTGCAGTAGCCGTCCTCGCCGACCTCACCGCCGCAGCTGGTGCAGGGTGGTGTCGCGGAGACGGGACCCGGTGCCGCGGCGGCCGACACCGGCCGGCTGAGCTCGACGGGGCTCTCGGCACCGTCCAGCGGGGGGACGGCCACGTCGGCGGTGGGGGTCAGGGGGGCACCGCAGGCCTCGCAGAACCGTTCGCTGCTGGACACCTCGGTGCCGCACGACGGGCAGCGGACCGCTGCTACCGAAGCCGCGGCGACGGGTTCGCTCATCGCCCGGTCCCCCTTCGTCTGGCCGTCAACGCAGGGTCCACCTTCGCACGGTGTTGGCCTGGTCGACCAGCGCCCAACGGCGCTCCTGGTCGGTCTCCACGGCGGCCAGCTGGCGGTAGGTCGTCTCGAGCCCGTCGCGCAGCTCGTCGGGGCGGGCACCGTAGGGGCCGATCTTCACGTTCTCCCGCGGCCCGTCGCGCTCGACCAGGGTCAGGGCGCGGGACAGGATCTGCGCGGTCAGCTGGCCCTGCTCACGGGCCTCCAGCCGGACGCCGTCCAGGCTGGACATCGCGGCCGACAACGCAGGCAGCGCGTCCGCGGAGGAGTACAGGGACTGCGCGCGCAGCCGTCGGGCCTCGGTGAACCCCCGGCTCGTGGAGGGCACCAGGTCCAGGGCCGCCACCGCGCCGACGATGTCCTCGCGGCCGAGGCGGATCCGGGCCAGACCGAAGGCGGCAGGCGCCACGTAGTTGGCGTCGGTGCTGGCGCAGGTCGCGTAGAGGCCCTCCGCCACCAGGTCCTCACCGCCCCGCTCGCAGGCCAGCGCGAGCGCGAGCTTGGGGGCGAGCTCACCGGGCACCTGGCCGTAGACGGCGTTGAAGGAGGCCTGCGCGGCGGCGAAGTCCTGCCGCTGCAGAGCGGCGAGACCACTGACCCACACCGCTCGCCATTCCCACGGGTCCTCGGCCAGCATGGCCTCGACCGCGCGCTCGACGTGCTCCGGTGACCCCACCTCCAGGGCGGCTCGGGCCCGGGCCAGCCAGACCTCGACCGTGGAGTCCGGCGCGGTCTGCAGCACCCGTAGCCGCTCGGCCGGTTCGTCGACGGCGAGGTTGCTGAGCCACGCGTGCTGGGCGTCGCTGGTGTCGGCCCGCATGGTCGGCAGCTGGTCCCACTCGAGCGCGTCGCTGGTCACCGACGGCGCCTCGAACAAGACCGACGCCGCTGAGGTGAGCGCCGTCCCCGGGGTGGCGCCGGCGACCACCTCGCGCAGCACCCCGAGCAGCTGCACCCGCAGCTCGTCGACCGAGGCGAACCGGTCGGCCGGGTCCGGGGCGCAGGCCTTCGCGATCAGGCGGTAGAGCGAGTCATGAGCCGTGAAGACCGGCGTGTCCTCCACGGGCGGCAGGCTGGCCACGTAGCGGGTCTGGTAGCCGCGGAACTCCGCCATCAGCACCAGCAGCGTCCGGCCGATGGTGTAGATGTCCGACGCCACGCTGGTGCCGACCCGCGCCACCTCGGGCGCCTGGTAGCCGACCGTGCCGTAGATGGCGGACTCGTCGTCATCGAGCCGCCGCACCCCGCCGAGGTCGATCAGCTTGACCGCGTCCCCCACCTGGATCAGGTTGTCGGGCTTGAAGTCGCAGTAGACCAGGCCGAGGTCGTGCAGGTAGGTGAACGCGGGCAGGACCTCCAGGATGTAGGCCAGGGCCTGGTCGACGGGCAGCGGGTCGAAGCTGCCGCCGTTCGCCCGCATCCGGGCCTTGAGGATCTGCTTGAGGGAGACCCCGCCGACGTACTCCATCACGATGTAGCCGGCGCTCACGCCGTCGGGGCCAGCGTGGCTGACGAAGTTGTAGATCTCCACGATCAGGGGGTGCTCGACCGCCGCGAGGAACTGCCGCTCGACGAGCGCCACGGCCAAGGCGTCGGCGTCGCCGCTGTTCAGCAGGCCCTTGAGCACCACCCAGCGGTCGGAGACGTTCTTGTCCCGGGCCAGGTAGATCCAGCCGAGGCCGCCGTGGGCCAGCGGACCCGCGACCTCGTACTGGTGCGCGACCACCTCGCCCGCCTTGAGCTTGGGGGTGAACGAGAACGCGGCTCCGCAGCGGGCACAGAAGCCCTCCGGCCGGCCCGGCTGGGAGTTGCGGCCGCGGCCGACGGGGGCGCCGCACGCCGAGCAGGTCCGCTTGTCCTCCGGCACCACCGCGTTGGCGAGCACCGCCTGGGCGGCGTCGACCACCGGGGCCGGCGGCACCCGGGTGAGGCCGGCACCCAGCCGGGCTGCGCGCATCCGGACCGAGCCCGAGCGGACCCGGTTGGTGACGCTGGACCCCCCCGAGCCGGCGCGGGAGGAGCCGAGCGCGGTGGAGGAGAGCCGGCTGGAGCCGCGCGTCCGGCTCGAGGCGGCACCGGCGGCGACGCTCTGACCCGTGACCGGGCCGGCGCCGTCCAGCGGTGTGGCCGCGGCGGCGGGCGCGGCCACCGCGGTCGACGGCGGCATGCCGCAGACGTCGCAGTAGCCGTCGTCGATGCTGCCGGTGCAGCCCGGCTGGGTGCAGGCGGTCACGAAGCCGTCTCCTCGAGGTAGCTGGCGTAGAGGCTGACCACCTGGGCGGCGATCCGCATCCGGCAGGGCCGGCGGCTCAGCGTCTCGGCCGCCAGGTCGTACGCCCGGGACAGGTCGGGTTCGCCGGCCAGGCCCGTGCTGCGGGCCTTGGCCAGCAGTGCGTCCAAGCGGCTGGTGAGCTTGGCGTGCTCGGCCAGCGCGCCCCCGTACGCGTCCTGGACCATGCCCATCGCGCGGCGCACCTGCTCGAGCCGACGCAGGTAGAGCTCGAGCGCCGCGGGCGTGTTCGGCACCGGCCCCAGGGCGGAGACGTCGGGGACGGCGTACCGGGGTGCCGGTTCGACGGTCGCGACGCACGAGGCGACGAGCTGCTGCAGGGCCGTCTCCCGGGTTTCGAGCTCGGCCCGCAGCCGTCGGGCCGCCGCCAGCCTGCTGACGACCTGCTGGCGGGTGGCTGACCCCACGATCAGGTCCCGCTCGAAGGTGGCCGCCTCGATCTCCAACGGACCGAGCAGCCCGGCCACGTCACCGCCGCGCCCCGCCTTGTCGGTCAGGTCGGCCAGTCGCCGGGCCAGCCGGGCCGACGTCGCCGCCTGCTGCTGGCGGGTACCGGCGGGCTCCAAACCGACCTGGTCACGGATCCGCTCGATCCCGGCGCGTAGCGCGCGCAGCCGCGCCGTCACCTCCGCGTCGGACAGGTCCAGCCCGAGCCGGACGCGGAGCGCCGCCACGAGGGAGTCCGAGAGCCGGCACGCCTCCGGCAGGGACAGGGCCAGGCCGGCCCCCCCGCCGTCGCCGGCCGTGAGGCCGGACGTGTCCACCCCCGCGGTGTCCAGCCGGCCCCAGACCAGCGTGGACAGTCGCTCCCGCTCGGCCGCGCCGACCCGGCCGCCGTCCCAGGTGGCGGCGAGCAGGGTGTAGCGGTCCGAGACCGCCTTCCACAGGGCCATGGACAAGGTCAGGTCGCTGGTGGCGGCGTGGGCGCCACCAGCTGCGGCCGGGGAGCCGAGCGCCGCAGCGTCGAGGGCGTCCAGCTCGGTCCGGCGCAGCGTGCACCAGTGCTCCAGCTCGCTCAGGTAGCGGCCCGCGGCGGTCGGCTCCAGAGGGACGCCGAGACGTCCGGGAGCCGCGGGCGCGGTGACCGTGTCGCCGACGGCTCCGCCTGGGCCGGACTGGGGGGTGGGCACCGGCAGGCTCACCGCGTCCGCCCGTAGACGGCGCGGGGAGGGTCGGGTGCTGGGCCGAGCGGCTCGGCCAGCCAGCGGTTGTAGATGGTGGTCCACTCCCCGTTGCGCCGCATCTGAGCCAGGCGGGCGTTCACGAACCGGACGAGATCGACGTCGTCGGCGCTCATGCCGAGGCCGTACGGCTCGCTGGTGAACGCCTTCTGGTCGGGCACCACGGCGTACGGGTCCTGTGCGGCCAGCCCGGCCAGCACCGTGTCGTCGCCGGTGATCGCGTCCACCTGGCCCTGCTGGAAGAGCACCAGGCAGCCGGTGTGGCTGTCGGACTCGACGGCGATCGCCTTCGGCGCCTGCGCCCGCAGGTTCGTCAGGCTCGAGGTGCCGGTCGGCGCGCAGACGCGGAGGCCGGCCAGCGCGGCGAGGGTGGCAGCCTTGTCGCCGCGTCGGACCAGGACCTTCTGGCCGGAGCGGTAGTACTCGGTGGAGAAGGCGATCTGCTTCCAGCGGTCACAGGTGATGGTCATGTTGCGGGCAACGAGGTCGATGTCGCCCTTTTGCAGGAGGGGGATCCGGTCCGCCGCCGTGATGACGCGCAGCTGGTACTTCGCCTCGTCGCCGAAGATCGCCTTGGTCACGGCCTTGACCATGTCGATGTCGAAACCCTGGATCTTTCCGTTGAGGGGGTCCCGGGCGCCCAGCAGGTAGGTGTCGGCCGACACGCCGGCGATCAGCCGGCCGCGGTTGCGAATCCTGGCCATCGTCGACCCCGACGGCAGGTCGTCCGGCTTCGGCAGCGGGTCGTCGGGGGCGTAGGAGGCCAGGGCGTTGGTGCAGCTCGCCGGCGTCGAGGCCGGTGCGGGCACCGGGGCACTGGACGGGGTCGGTGCCGGCAGCGGTGTCGGGGCGTAGTCGAAGGCGGAGCAACCCGCCAGCAGCGCGAGAAACGCGGTGGCCGTAGCCAGTCGGACGCTGCGGCCGGGCTTCATCGGTACTCCTTCAGCCGGGCGGCGACGCCGCGACGACCGAGCAGGGCAACCGCGAGCCCGGCCAGCAGGCTGAGCACGGCCGCGGTGACCAGCCCAGGGGTCTGACCGGCCAGGGTGGTCGAGGTGCTGGTGTTGGCGTCGTCCAGCATCGAGGCGAGCGAGCCGTCGAACCGGGTGAAGCTGACGTTGGCGGAGTCGGCGGCGGTCCCGGTGGCCCGCGCGACGGCGCCGTCCCAGTTGCCGCCGTCGTCCAGGGTGCGGATCGCGGTGTGCACCTTGGTGTAGCCGTCCCACTGTCGGCTCAGCGTCGGTTCCGCGAGTACGCCAAGACGGCTGTCGACCTCGTCCGCGGAGGCCGTCCACGCCTTCTCGAAGGACGAGCCTGAGCCGCGGGCGATCAGGGTGAGGCTCTCGTTGGCCTTCGCGTTGTAGGCCTCGGTGCGGGCGCCGGCCGCGGCGTTCACGTCGGCGAAGCTGCCGTCGCGGACCTCGCTGACCTGAGAGCCCAAGCGGACGACGCCGGCGAGCCCGGCGAGCAGGGCGGCGGCGAGGATGACCGAGGCCACGAGCAGGGCTGAGTTGATCCGACGGTGGAACCGGCGCGCGAGCCGCACCTGGGCTGCGACGAACCCGACCAGCGTCACGAGCGCGACAACAGGGAAGAGGAAGCCCCAGCCGACGTGCATCCCGTCGGCGGCCCGGGTGCTGTTGGCGCTCACCAGCTGGTCCAGCACGGGCAGGGCACCGGAACGGAGCTCAGCGCTCGCCAGCTTCAGGTACTGCGCGCCCACCGGCAGGCCCTGCCGGTTGTTCGCCCGGGCCTGCTCGATCGCGGAGGTGTAGCTGACGACCCGGGTGTTGAGGGCGGCCAACGCCGCGGCGTCGGCAGGCTGGGCCCGCGCCGCCTCCGCGATCAGCTGGCTGGTGTCGGTGATCGCTGAGTCGTAGCCGGCTCGCTGCGCCGCCGGCTCCAGTCCGCCGACCAGGAACGCGTTCGTGGCCGCCGCGTCTGCGCTGAGCAGGTCGGTCTGGATCTTCTGCACCCGGATCAGCTGGGCGGTGTCCTCCTCGGCCCGGTGCAGGCTGTATGCGAGGAACGCGAAGGTGAGCGCGCCGACCAGACCGAGCAGCACGCCGGCTACGACCAAGGCCGTGCTCAGCAGCTGGAGCTGCTGGGGCGTGCTGCGGCGCGCGACGTGCGGTTGCGGCGAAACCGCCGGGGCTGTGCCGCTCGGAGCGGGTGCGGCAGCGGTGGTCGGCGGCGGTTGAGCGGTGCTGGTCGCGGTCATCCGGGGCTCTGCTGCTCATGCGGCTCGCTCGTCTCGGCGCTCGGCTCGGGCGTCGGCGCAGCGGGACCGTCCAGGTCGTCGGGCAGCAGCGTGCGCAGCTGCTCCAGCGTCGGCTCCTCGACCTCTCGCAACCGCCAGGCGTGCCGCCCGATAGCGGCCTCGAGGAGGTTGCGGGCGAAGCGGCCGTTGCCGAACGTCCCGCCCCGGGGGGTGGTGGCGAGCAGCATCCGGAATCGCTCCAGGGAGCCTTCGCCCAGGTCGTAGTCCGCCGCCGCGGCCATCGAGCCCAGGATCGCCACCAGCTCGTCGTCGGAGTAGTCGGCGAACTCGATCGTGGTGCGGAAGCGGCTGGCCAGGCCGGGATTCTGGGCGATGAAGACCACCATCGGGGCGGGGTAGCCGGCGACGATGAGCACCAGGTCGTCGCGACGGTCCTCCATCTCCTTGACCAGGGTGTCCACCGACTCCCGGCCGTACTGGTCGCCCGACAGGCTGTAGGCCTCGTCGATGAAGAGCACCCCGCCGGCGGCGGAGGCCACCACCTCTGCGGTCTTGGTCGCGGTCTGTCCGAGGTAGCCGGCGACGAGCTCGGAGCGGTCGACCTCGACGAGCTGTCCTTGGCTGAGCAGGCCGAGGGCGCGGTAGATGCCGCCCACCAGGCGGGCCACCGTGGTCTTGCCCGTCCCTGGGTTGCCGACGAAGACCAGGTGCCGGGTGATGGTCGGCGATCTCAGCCCGGCCTTGCTGCGCAGCCCCTCGACCCGTAGCACGGCCACCTGGCGGTGGATCTCCGCCTTGACCTCGCTGAGGCCGGTGAGCCCGTCCAGCTCGGCCAGCAGCTCGTCCAGGGTGGGTTCGGGATGCTCCGGCTCGGCTGTCGGCACTGCGCTCGTGGCTTGGGCCACCGCAACCTGGTCGGGGCCGGCGGCAGCATCTGGGTGCGTCGGGTCCGTCATCCCGTGGGCTCGTTGAAGGGCGTCCAGCCGACCGACCGGGCGGTAGGTGGAGGGGACGTCGTCGAAGAAGTTGGTCACGTCAGGTTCAGCTCTCCGCCGGTCGCCGCGGTCCCGAACTTGGCCTGCAGGAAGCGGCCGTGCGCGATCAGCGCGTCGGCGTCCACGCGGACCACGGCGTCGAAGATGTCGTCCATGGTGGCGGCGAGCAGGTCGAGCTGGTCGACGAGGAGCATCAAGGACGTCTTGCCGCTCTCGATCGGTCGCGAGTCGGCCCAGTCGCGGGGCAGCCGGGTGTAGTTGCCGATCGCCGCAGGCAGGTAGTCGGTGGCCGTGGCCATCACCGAGTACGCCTGAGCACTGCCCAGGCCGAGGTTGCGCAGCCGCGGCATGGTGTCGCGGACCGTCCGGGACACCCGCCGGACCCGGGACTGGACGAGGCCGGGCACGGCTCCGCCGGCCACCAGCGCTTCGACCCGGTCGAGCGCTGCGGTGATGTCGGCCTCGGTCGGCGGGGCGGGTGCGGGGGGCAGCGGCTCAGGCTCGGGAGCTCGGCCGGTGAACCGGTCCCAGAGGCTGCGCAGGGTCAACGCATCCCGCTGTTCGGGGCCGGGGCGTCCAGGTCGAGCGCACCGGAGGCCAGCTGGGTGTCCTGCCGGGAGACCCGGTCCAGATACTCCCGCGACTTCACGACCTCGCCCTCCAGGGTGCCGATGGTGGTGGCCATCGTGTCCAGGGCGGCGAGCTTGAAGGCGTCGATGGAGTCCATCGTCGCGTAGATGTTGGCGAAGGCCGCCTGCAGCTGGGGCAGCCCGATGGTGGCCGACGCTGCCTGCTGCTGAATGGCGGCGGAGTTGTCACGGAGCATCTCCGAGGTGCGCTGGATCAGGTCGGAGGTGGTGGTGTTGAGCGCGTTGATCTGGTCGAGCACGAGCTTCTGGTTGCCCAGCGCCTGGGCCACGATGACGGCGGTCCGCAACGCCGACACCGTGGTGGTCGAGGCGCGGTCGACCCCCTTGATCAGCTCGAGGTTGTTCTTGATGATCACGTCGATGGCCAGGTAGCTCTGGATCGAGACGGCCAGCTGGGTCAGCAGGTCCTGGTGCTTCTGCCGGACGTAGAAGAGCACGTCCTGGCTGAGGGCCTTGGCCCGCTCGGGGTCGCTGAGCTCGAGGGAGGAGATCAGCTCGGTGAGCTTGGCGTCCAGCTTCTCGGCGACGTAGATGTAGGAGTTGATCCGGCCCATCGACTCCCACAGGTTCTGCTTCTCCATGGTGAGGGCGACGTTGTCCCTGGTCAGCTCGTCCTGCCCGTTGCGCAGCGCGTGCAGGATTGCGTTGAGGTGGCTCTGGGCGGCCTGGTACTTGCGGAAGTAGTCGGTGATCTTGTCGCCGAACGGGATCATGCCCAAGAACTTCCGGGCGCCTGCGGCCTGGCTGGGATCGAGCTCCTCGACCGTACGGCGGAGCTCGAGCAGCGTCCGGCCGACGGCCGAGCCCTCGGCCAGCCCGCCCTCCTGCAGCGCCCGGACCGGTGTCTGCAGCAGCCGGTTCGAGGTCTCGGCCGCGCGGCGGATGTCGGCGTCGCCCATCGTGCGGACATTGTCGGCCGAGGTGGCGAACTCCGGCGAGCGGGGCTGCGCCGAGGTGAGCGTGGTGAGGAAAGAGTCGACCTTGCTGTCCAGTGCGGGCACGGTGGCCGGGTCGACCCGGGGGGCCATTGCCGGCGCCTGGGTCGCGACGACCGGTGCCGGGGCGGCGGGTGCGGTCAGGGTCAGGGGGCTCGGCTGCGGCGGGGCCAGCGGCGCCGGAGCAGCCGCACCGCCGAACGTGGGCTCAGACATCGAGATCCTCTCGGGGGTGCACAGGAGGGCCTCGGACCGGCCCGGCGGACAGGCGCTCAATCTAGCCGAACGACGGGTCCGGTGAGCCCGACGGAAGGGCAGGATCGGGAGATCCTTCGGGCGAGTCCGCGGCGTCGCGGAGCCCGACCGGGACCGCGGCCCCTGCGGTGAGTCCCGTCGTCGTCGCCGCAGCCGCCGCGCGTGCCAGCACCGTCCGGACGGGCTCGCCCGACGCGGCGGCGACGCGTTCCACCTGGGTGAACTCAGGCGTGGCCGAGACGATCCGGCCCTGCCGGTGCGCGACCTTGACGGCCACGAAGTCGGCGTCCCCGTCCCTGGCGAGGCTGACGTCGAGCCAGCCGCGGTCCAGCGCCGCCCGCTCCCAGGTCGAGCGGCGGACCCCGAGGGTGGAGGTCTCGGTGAAGATGACCTGCTGCAGCCGGTCGGCGGCCGCTGGGCGGGTGAGGACCGCGAGCGTGTGGGCCGGTCGGCCCTTCTTCATCAGGATGGGCACCAGCCAGGCGTCCAGGGCGCCCTCAGCCAGCAGTCGGGCCAGCACCCCGGGCCACAGCCGCGGGTCGAGGTCGTCGACGTTCGCCTCGAGCACGGTCAGCGTCTCGGTGTCAGGCCCGGAGGGTGGCGCAGCGGGGGCGGCCCGGTCGCCGATCAACACCCGGGTCAGGTTGGCGCGGTCCGGGTCGTCCTTGGTGCCGGCACCGGACCCGGCGGCCCTGAGCAGCAGGGCCGGGAGGTCCTCGCAGCACTCGCTCAGCGCCGTCACCAGCGCCATCCCCGTCGGGGTGGCCAGCTCCCCGCGCCCGCCGGCGAGCAGCCGCCAGCCGGTCGAGAGCTGGACGACTGCAGGCACCGGGACGGCGATGTCGCCGTGGGCGGTGCGGATCCGTCCGGACCCGACAGCGACCGGCCCGGCGCTCAGGCTCTCGACGCCGAGCAGGTGCAGCGCCGCACAGACCCCGACGACGTCGGCGATGGAGTCCAGCGCGCCGACCTCGTGGAAGTGCACCTCCGCCACCGAGATGCCGTGCACCGCGGCCTCGGCCTCGGCCAGCCGCGCGAAGGTCCGGTGCGCGCGGTCGCGGACGGGGTGCGGGAGGTCGGCGTCGGCCAGCATCGACTCGATCTCGGACCAGTGCCGTTCGGGCAGGTCAGCGGTGAGCACCTCGACGTCGACCTTGCTCCCGGACTGGCCGGCTCGCAGCACAGGCCGCGACGTCAGTCGGACGGCCCCGGGGACGACAGCGTCCACGCAGGCCTGGACGGCGGCGAGCTCGGCGCCCGCGTCGACCAGCGCACCCAGCAGCATGTCCCCGGCGACGCCGGCGGACGCGTCGATCCAGGCGTGCCGGCTCACACTGAGGTCTCAGCGGCGGTCAGGGGCGCGGCGATCTGGGCTGCGAGGTGGCCGGCGCCGTAGCCGTTGTCGATGTTGACCACGCCGACGCCCGGCGCGCACGCGTTCAGCATGGTCAGCAGGGCAGCCACGCCCTCGAACGCGGCGCCGTAGCCGACCGAGGTGGGCAGCGCGACGACCGGTGCGGCCACCAGCCCGGCGACCACGCCGGGCAGGGCGCCGTCCATCCCGGCCGCCACCACGATCACCCGGGCGCGGCGCAGCAGCTCGACCCGGCTCAGGATCCGGTGCAGCCCTGCCACACCGACGTCGACCACCAGCTCGGTCTCGCGGCCCAGGTAGCGCGCGGTGAGCAGGGCCTCACGGGCGACGGGCAGGTCCGATGTACCGGCGGACACCACGACCACGAGCCCACCGGTGGACGGCGGGGGGACGGGCGGCCAGGCCAGCAGCCGGGCGGTCTCGTCGTGCACCGCGTCCGGGAGCTCGGCCAGCACGGCCGCCGCGTGGCCGGCGTCCGCGCGGGTGAAGAGCGTGACCTGGGCGGCGTCCCGGACGGCGGCGGCGATCAGCCGGACCTGCTCCGGGCTCTTGCCGGAGCAGTAGACGGCCTCGGGGTAGCCGCGCCGGGCCGCCCGCTCCAGGTCGAGGGTGGCGACAGCATCCAGCTCGCTCATGCTCGTGTCCTCATCATCGGCGCGGGTGTCAGCGGGTGACCAGCGGCAGCGTGAACGCGCCGGACTGGATGCCGCCGAGGTCGAGCGTCACGAACCGGAAGCCGGCTGAGCGGACGGCGCTCAACAGAGCACCCCGCGCCGGCTCGGCGACCGCCCGGGGCAGGTCCTCGGCCGCCAGCTCGAGCCGGGCCACGTCGCCGTGGTGACGGACGCGCAGGTCGGCGAACCCTAGGGCGCGGACAGCAGCCTCGGCGCGGTCGATCTGCGCGAGCTTCTCCGGCGTGACCGGCTCGTGGTGGGGGATGCGCGAAGCGAGGCAGGGCGCAGCCGGCTTGTCCGCCACGCTCAGGCCGAGTTCGCGGGCCAGCCGCCGGACGTCGGCCTTGGTCAGCCCCAGTGCGGCGAGCGGACGCAGCACGGCGTGCGTGCTGGCGGCTCGCGAGCCGGGACGGTCGGGCCGGAGCGCGTCGTCGGCGTTCTCCCCGTACGCGACGGCGTCCAAGCCCTCGGCCGCGACCACCTCGTCGTCGATCCGGGTGAACAGCTCGTCCTTGCAGTGGAAGCAGCGGTCCGGGCCGTTGGCCTGGTACTCGGGGCGCTCACCCTCGTACGTGGTCACCTCGAGGACGCGGACGCCGAGCCCGGCCGCCACCTCGTGCGCCGCTGTTCGCTCCGCCGCCGCGAGGCTGGGGGACACTCCGAGCAGCGCGACCACCTGCTCGGCACCGAGGACCCGGGCCGCCAGGGCCAGGAGCAGCGAGGAGTCCACGCCCCCCGAGAAGGCGACCCCGAGCCGCCCGACCCCGTCCAGCTGGCCGCCGAGATCGTCGAGCACGGTCGCGAGGGGTGCCGTCGCGATGGGGCGGGTGGTCGTTGCTGTCACGTCTCTCCTGGGTCGACTGTCTACCCCCACGCTAGTGGGGCGCTCCGACAGCCGGCTCGGAGCCCGACCGGAGTCAGGTGCGTGGGGGCGGGATCTCACCTGACCCGCGGACCACCAGCCGGGAGGGGATGATGAGGGTCGAGGTGGGGGAGGTGTCACCCTCGAGCCGCGCGAACACCCGCTCGGCCGCCAGGCTGCCGATCCGGGCCGGGTCCTGGGCCATCACGGTCACGGCCGGTTCGACGAGGTCGGCGAGCAGCAGGTCGTCGAGGCCGACCAGGGCCACCCGGTGCTGCAGCCCGAGGCCGTGCAGCGCGCGCAGGGCTCCGACGGTGATCAGGTTCTGCGAGGCGAAGATCGCGGTCGGGGGCTCGGCCAACGCCATCAGCTGCCGGACGGCCATCTCGGCGCTGGCCTCGGACGGGAGGTCGTCGACGTGGGTCGGCAGGCCCCCGCCGGCGGCCATCTCGTCGACGAAGGCCCGCCTGCGCTCGCGCGAGGTGGAGATCACGAGCTCGTCGGCCAGGTGCGCGATCCGGCGGTGACCGTGGCCCAGCAGGTGCCGCGTGGCGAGGACCGCCGCCCCGTAGTTGTCGGTCAGGACGGCGTCGGCCACGAGCCCGACCGGTGGACGGTCGATGAAGACGATCGGAGTCCCCTGCTCGAGCTCGACCTGGAGATAGCTGTGGTCGGCGCTGATCGTGGTGAGGATCAGCCCGTCGACCCGTCGTCGGGTGAAGGCGTTAATGATGGACCGCTCGACCGCGGGGTCGTCGTGGGAGCTCGCCGCGAAGACCGCCGTACCGCGGACGCTGGCCACCCCTTCGACGGCCCGGTTGACCGAGGCCGAGAAGGGGTTGTCGACGGCGTCGAGCAGCAGCCCGAGCGTGCGGGTGCGCTGGTCGATGCGGCGGAGTGCGCCCGCGCCCTGGTTCGGCTGGAAGTTGAGAGCGATCACGGCGTGCTGCACCCGTTCACGCATGGAAGCCGATACGTTGGCCTCGTTGTTGATCACCCGGGAGACCGTCTTGATGCCGACGCCGGCGAGTGCCGCCACATCGCGGATGGTGGCGCGAGAGCGCACCGGACCAGATGTGGTTGACAACGGTGTCTCCTTCCCTCGCCAGCACTATAACGACACGGGGGGGTTCTGCCGAGTCGGCCTTGACGTCAACCTGAGAATCGTCTAGAAATAGTTCATGACACCGTTGTCAGTGACGGTGAACCGGTGGCCCGATGGGGGTCACCAGTCCGTGCGCCGCGTTCCCCTGACCGGGATCGGCGCGTATGACCCAATGGAGAGGCATACATGAAGCACCACGTACGTTCCCCGCGCCTGCTGGCCGGACTCGCCCTGCTCGGGGCCACCACTCTCGCCCTCAGCGCCTGCGGCGGAGGCACCGCAGACCCCGGCTCTAGCAGCAGCAGCGGCGGAGACGGCGGCGGCGGCGGCGACAAGGTGGCCGTCACCTTGATCACCAAGAACAACAACAACCCGTTCTTCATCGCCATGCAGAAGGGCGCGCAGGCGGCGGCCGAGACCAACGGTGTCTCCCTCACCCTCGCCGCAGGCAAGGCTGACGGGGACGAGGACGGTCAGGTCAAGGCGATCGAGGCGGCGGTGGCTCGCGGCGACAAGGGCATCCTGATCACCTCGAACGGAGCCGGCGTCAACAGCGCGCTCGACAACGCCCGCCAGCAGGGGTTGTACGTCATCGCCCTCGACACTCCGCTGGACCCCGCCGACACCGCCGACATCACCTTCGCCACCGACAACTTCGCCGCGGGCGAGCTGATCGGCAAGTGGACCGCGGCTCAGCTAGACGGCAAGACCGCCAACATCGCGCTGCTCGACCTGTTCAACGACAAGGTCGTCTCGGTTGACTACAACCGCGACCAGGGGTTCCTCACCGGCATGGGCATCGACACGAAGGACAAGAAGAAAAACGGCGACGAGGACAAGTCGGGCTCCTACACCGGCGGTAAGGGCGGCAGCTACACCATCGCCTGCAACGAGCCCACCCAGGGATCGCAGGACGCGGGCAAGACCGCGATGGAGAACTGCCTGGCCAAGACCAAGGACATCAACGTCGTCTACAGCATCAACGAGCCGGCGGGTGTCGGTGCTGCCGAGGCCCTCAACGAGGCGAAGCTCTCCGACGTGATCGTCGTCTCCGTCGACGGCGGCTGCAGCCCCGGCCTGCAGGCGGTCAAGGACGGCACCATCGGTGCGACCGCGCAGCAGTACCCGCTGAAGATGGCCCAGCTCGGCGTCGAGGCGATCAAGAAGATCGCCGACAGCAATGGGGCTGACAAGCCCGCGGTCACCGCCGGAAAGGACTTCTACGACACGGGTGTGGCGCTCGTGACGGACAAGGAGGCCTCAGGCGTGGACAGCATCAGCGTGGCCGAGGGTCAGAAAGTGTGCTGGGGCTGATGAGCCCCCTGGTTGGCTCCGCCGCGACCTCTGCTCAGCAGAGCGGGCGGCGGGGCCAACCCCTCCGGGTGGCCTAGCTCCCGGGACTCCCGATCTCAGGCACTTCTACGGCAAGGAAGCCCACGTGACCAGTACCACCGTCAACACCGCAGCGCCACACAGCGCCGCCGAACAGTTCGCGCTCAGGCGCCAGTCGCCCCTGCAGCGGTTGCAGAACCTGCTGCACTCCCACCCGTCGATCAGCCCCCTGCTCGTGCTGCTGGTCGCCTGCGTCGTCTTCACCATCCTCAACCCGCGTTTCGCACAGCCCTCCACGATCGGCATCATCCTGCAGCAGGTGTCGGTGATCGCGGCGTTGGCCATCGGCCAGACCCTCGTCATCCTCACTGCGGGTATCGACCTGTCGGTCGGCGCCATCGCGATCCTCGCCACCTTGTTCTCGGCCAACCTGGCGGTGAAGCAGGGTCTTCCAGGCATCCTCGCCCTGCTCATCGGCATCGCCGTCGGCGTGCTGGCGGGAGCGCTCAACGGGGCGCTGGTCACCAGGTTGAACCTGCCGCCGTTCATCGTCACGCTCGGCACGCTCAGCATCTTCACCGCCATCGCGCTGCTCTACTCCGGTGGCCAGCAGATCGGGCGGAGGCAGATGCCGGCTGCGCTCAACTGGGCTGGAACTCCGCTGCAGATAGGTCCGTTCCGGATCACCTACGGCGTGATCATCGTCCTCCTCCTCGCTGTGGTCATGGCCTTCGTGCTGAGCCAGACCACCTGGGGGCGCCACGTCTACGCCGTAGGCAACGACGTTGACGCCGCCCGTCTCGTCGGTATCCGGGTGGACCGGGTCCTCCTCAGCGTCTACACGGTCGCCGGCCTCATCTACGGCCTCACCGCCTGGGTGCAGATCGGACGCTCCGGTACGGCGAGCGCGAACGCGATCGTCGATGCCAACCTCGACTCGATCACCGCTGTGGTGATCGGCGGCACGAGTCTGTTCGGCGGTCGGGGCGCCATCATCGGCACGATCCTCGGCGCGTTGATCGTCGGCGTGTTCCGGATCGGGCTGAGCCTCGCCGGCGTCGACGACCAGTGGCGGGTGCTGGCTACGGGCCTCCTCGTCATCATCGCCGTCTCGATCGATCAGTGGATCCGAAAGGTCAAGGCCTGACATGAGCAGCTCAGTCGCAGAACCCACGAATGTGGAGCGGTATCGCGGACCGGCCGGTGACCTGGCTGACCCGAGCCAGACCGTCCTCTCCGGACGAAGCCTGATCAAGACCTTCGGCAAGGTGATCGGGCTCGACGGGGTCGACATCGACCTCTTCCCCGGCGAGGTCCTCGCCATCATCGGGGACAACGGGGCGGGCAAGTCCACCCTGGTCAAGGCCCTGACCGGCGCGATCGTGGCCGACTCGGGCCAGGTCTTCCTCGACGGTCGCGAGGTGAGCTTCAAGACCCCGCAGGACGCCCGCTCGGCCGGGATCGAGACGGTCTACCAGACTCTCGCGGTCGCGCCGGCGCTCGACATCTCGGCCAACATGTTCCTCGGCCGGGAGCGTCGTCGGCCGGGCGTGCTCGGGTCGGTCTTCCGGATGCTCGACAAGAAGGGCATGAAGGAGGACGCCGGCCGGTCGATGGCCAACCTCGGCATCGCCACCGTGCAGAACATGGACCAGGCGGTGGAGACCCTCTCGGGTGGCCAGCGTCAGGCCGTGGCGGTGGCCCGGGCAGCGACGTTCGCGTCCAAGTTCGTCGTCCTGGACGAGCCCACCGCGGCGCTGGGGGTGAAGGAGACCGGCCAGGTGCTCAACCTGATCCGCCAGATCAAGGAGCGTGGCCTGCCGGTGATCCTGATCAGCCACAACATGCCGAACGTCTTCGAGGTGGCCGACCGGATCCACATCGCCCGCCTGGGCGGCTGTGCCGGTGTGATCACCCCGCAGTCTCACACCCCGACCGAGGCGGTGGCCATCATGACGGGGGCCACCACCCTCGAACGCGGGTGACCGCGTACCCAAGGGAGTAGAGCCCGCTCCTCACCGGATCGCGCGCCGGTCCGGTGAGGAGCAGGGGGCGAACACGTCTTTCCGTTCGCTCCCGACGACGACCGGAGCGGGCCAGAGCGCGATCCGCTTCCGAGCGGAGCGAGGACAGTCAACTCAGTGCAGGCGCGACGGGTCGTACGTGGTGAGCGGGAAGCCGCGGATGCCCCGCCACGCGAGGCGGCTGACCAGCTGGGTCGCCTCCTCGATCGGCACCGTCATCCCGCTGCTGACCCAGTAGCGCGCGCTCACCTGGGCGATACCCACCAGGGAGATGGCCAGCAGCTTGGACTGCTCGGGCGGCAGAGCGGTGTCGGTGACGATCACCGCGGCGACGAGGTCGGCGATGTCGGAGTTGACCTGCCAGAGCCGCTGCTGCACGGCGGCGTCCCCGGTCAGGTCGGACTCGAAGACGAAGCGGAACTCCCCGCTGGCCGAGGACACGAAGGAGTAGAACGCGCCCATCGTCGCGCTCACCCGGTCGGCGTTGTGGTCGGTCGCGGCCAGCGCGTCCCGGACGATCTCGACCAAGGTGTCGCAGCTCGCGTCCAGCAGGGCCAGGTAGAGGTCGAGCTTGGAGCCGAAGTGCTGGTAGAGCACCGGCTTGGACACCCCGGCCGCCTCGGCGATGTCGTCCATCGCCGCCGCGTGGTAGCCCTTCGTGGTGAAGACCTCGTTCGCCGCGTCGAGCAGGGAGAGTCGGCGCTGGTCCCGGGGCATCCGGGTGGCCCGGGTCGAGGCGCTGCCGTTCGTCGCTGCGCCGGTGCTGGGGTCGGTCCCGCCCACCTCGACGTCGGTACCGGCCTGGGAAGTCACCCGTTCACCCTAACGGGAGCGGCGGCCTGTGGTCTCCGAGCAGGTCCGCGGCCAGGTCACCTTGCTCGTCGACGCGCGCGAGCACCTGCTCGGGGGAGAAGCGCAGGTCGTCGGGCCCGTTGACGGCCCCGACCTCGTCCCAGGTCAGTGGGGTGGCGACCGACGGACGCTCCCGACCCCGCAGGGAGTAGGGGGCGATGGTGTTCCTGGCCGCCAGGTCCTGGTTGTAGTCGACGTAGATCCTCCCCGCTCGCTGCTCCACCGACATGGACGCGACGAAGAAGTTCGGCTGCGCCTTGGCCATCGCGGCGTTGAGGCGCTTGACGTAGGCCCAGGCGTCCCGGCAGCGGCACGGGGCCACCGCGGCGTAGACCTGCAGGCCCTTGCTGCCCGAGCTCTGCGGCACCGGGACCAGGCCGTCCTCGGCCAGCCGCGCGGCCACCACCAGGGCGGCCCGGGCCGTCTCGACGACGCCCATGCCGGCACCGGGGTCGAGGTCCACGACGACCCGGTCGGCCAGCGGCTCGCCGTCGCGTGGCTCGTCACCGGGGAGGTCGAGCACACCGTCGGGGTCCGCGGTACCGCTGGAGATCGTCCACTGGGGGGTGTGCAGCTCGAGTGCGGCCAGGTTGGCCAGCCAGACCAGCGTGGCCGGCTCCTCGACCACGACGTAGTCGATCACGCCGTCGCTGGTGCCGACGCGTTGCCGTGGCACCCACTCCGGGGTCCCGGCCGGGGCGTTCTTCTCGTAGAAGGCGCCGGGCGGCGGGGGGCTGGTGCCGCCGCGCTCCTCGCGTCGTTCGGGCAGACCCACCCCGTTGGGGTAGCGCAGCCGCGTCATCGCCCGGTCGCGGATGTGCGGCAGCATCGTGGGAGCGATCTGGAGGTAGTAGGCGATGACCTCGGCCTTGGTGTAGCCGGTGACGGGGTAGAGGACCTTGTCCAGGTTGGACAGGCTCAGCACGCGCTCCTCCACCCGGGTGACGACGTCGGACGCGGGCTCGACCACGTCCTCATCCTGGACCACCGGCTGTGCGCCAGCGTCTACGGTGGGCGAGTGAGGCCCGATCTCCCGCCTGCGTTCCTGGCCTCCGCCAGTCGGAGCCCGGCGTGGGCGCGTTGGCTTGACGCCCTGCCCCGCCTGGTCGGAGACCTGGTCACCCGGTGGCAGCTGGTGCCGGACGGCCCGATCGCCACGGGGCGCAACGCGGTCGTGCTGCCCGTCCGTACACCGACGGGTGAGGCGGCTGCGCTCAAGGTCGGCCGGCCGCAGCCGGAGTCCCGGCACGAGCACCTGGCCCTGCGGGCGTGGGACGGTAACGGTGCGGTCCGGCTGCTGCGCGCGGACCCGCACCGCTCGGCCCTGCTGCTGGAGCGGGCCGAGCCCGGGTACGACCTGCACACGCTGGACGCGGTGGGGGCCTGCGAGGTGGTGGCCGGGCTGTACGGCAGGCTGCACCGACCGCCTGTGCGGCAGCTGGACCGACTGTCCGTGCTCTGCGCTCGCTGGGCCGAGGAGCTGGTCGACCTCCGGGGGACCAGTCTCGCGCCGCGACGCTTCGTGGACCAGGCGGCCGGGCTGGCGGCTGCGTTCGCCACCGATCCCGAGACCGACCGCGCCTTGGTCCATGGGAACCTGCACGACGAGAACGTCCTCGCGGCCGGACGCGAGCCGTGGCTGGCGATCGACCCGCACCCGCTGGCTGGCGACCCCGCGTACGAGGTGGCCCCGCTGCTGTGGAACCGGTGGGCTGAGGCGGTGGCCTCCGGGGACCTGCGCGGCGCGCTGTTGGAGCGCCTCTACACCGTGGTCGACGCGGCCGGGCTGGAGGAGGACCGCGTCCGGGACTGGGTCACCGTACGGGAGATGGTGAACGTGCTCTGGGCCTCCCGGGACGCAGGAGCGGACCAGGAGTGGGTCACCCGCTGCACCACCATCACCAAGGCGGTCCAGCGCTGAGCCCCTCGGAGGTGGGCAGCGGAGCCGATCAGGCGGTCAGGCCGAGCGCGAGGTCCCGGTCCACCGATCGGGGGAGGGCGACATCGACCACCCAGCTGCCTCGTTCCGGTCCGGCGTCGAACTCACCGTGGCTCAGCTCGACCCGCTCGGCGACGCCCCGCAGCCCCCAGCCGAGCGACAGCGGGCTGCGGCGTTCCCGGGCGGCCAGCGGAGAGGAGACCCGGAGCCGGACCTGCTCGTCCGCGACGGTCAGGGCGAACCGGCAGACCGAGCCGGCCGGGGCGTAGCGGACGATGTTGGTCGTCGCCTCCTGCATGATCCGGCCGAGCGTCCGCTTCGTCGTGACGTCGAGCTCGTCCGCCTCGGGGTCCATGGTGATCACCGGCTCGAAGCCGGTGGCCGCGAGCCGGCGTGCGATGGACTCGGCGCCGGCCGAGGGCAGTACCAGGGGGGTGGCCTGGACGTCTGCGGGGTGGCCACGCATCTCGTGCAACAGCTCGAACAGCTCGCTCTCGGCCGCCTGCACGCTCTCGGCGACCCGCTGCAGCGTGCCACTGAGCTTCGCCGGGTCCGTGCTCGCTGAGGTGCTCATGATCGAGAGGTTGGTCAGGGAGAGCTGGTGGGCCACGACGTCGTGCAGGTCGCGGGCGACCGCTGCGCGCTCCTGGGTGGCCAGTCGGTCGCGGTCGCCGAGGAGCCCCGCCTGGCGTCGATCCGAGTCCCGGCCCTCGGCCAGGAAGTGGCCGGCTGCGAGCCCCGCGATCATCGCCAGGGCGGCGACGTAGCACGCCGTGGTGAGCGGGAGGGCCCAGTCGGCGACGGTGAGGGCGATCAGCGCCGCGTAGGCGACCAGCGTGACGAGGACCACCCAGAGCCGGCGCAGCCCCGTACGAAGCGAGGCCAGGAAGAACAGCACGACCGTGGGCAGGACGCTCCAGTCGGTCCAGGTGCCCGAGACGAGGACCACGACGAGGGCGCTGGCGGCCACCACCGCAGCCGCGTCCCGGGCCCGGCAGGCGGCGAGCGCGCAGGCGGCCCAGCCCAGCATCGCCACCGTCTCGGGCTGGGTGGGCAGCTGCGCACCCCCGGAGAGGGCGGCTTCGACTGCCAGCAGGCCGAAGGCTGCCACCGCGGCCAGCCGGACGCGACGCGCGGTCAGCACGTCCACGAGGCGTCGCCGCTGACGTGGACCCGCATCTGAGTGAACCGGCGCCGGCAGGGGGTCGCGACGCAGGATCTCGAGCAGCGACCGAAGCTCGGAGAGCACGGCGCGGCTCTCCCGGTCGATCTCGGTCAGGCCGCGCCGCAGCGCGATCCCGTCCTCGGTGTGGGTGGCGAGGGTCTCGAGCCGGTGCTGGATGGCGGTGAGTCCACCGGTGACCACCACCTGGAGGTCATCGGCCAGGCGCAGGCGCTCGGTGGCCCGGATCTCGGCGTTCTCCTCCTCGAGCTCGCCGAGACGGCGCCGCCGGCGGTCCAGGACCTGCAACGACCGGCGGGTGATGAGGCCCGCGCCGAGACCGAGCAGGCAGAATGCGCCGGCAACGGCTGCCGCCTGCTGCCCGTAGCCGGGGCTTCGGCGCTCGACCTCCAGCGCGAACAGCGCCACGTAGACGAATTCCGCGACCGTGACCGCGAGCACCACCCGTCCGGCGGCGCGGGCGCCGACCGTGATCGCGACGATCACCAGGAGCCAGAGCTCGGCGGAGGTGGGCGAGACGGTCAGGGCGAGCACGAGCACCAGGGTGGAGAGCACGAGAGCAAGCCTTGGTCGCAGCCACATCACCGCGGCCGCGGCTGCGACGGCCAGGCCGAGCTGGAGGGTAGTCACGGCCGCGGTCGACCGGGGAGCCTTCGCCAACCCAAGGTCACTGAAGGTGCTCGCGGCGTCCACGACAAGACCGACGACCACCAGCAGTCGTAGGGCGCCGATCCCGTCGGCGATCTGCTGGGTCTCCGCCGGCGCGCGTACCAACGATCGTGATGTCACCCACGCCCCCTTGATCAGGGCTGACCCTACGTCAGGACATCGCTGGGTCGCGACCTCAGCCGAGCGGCAGGACCACGGTGAGCCAGCCTTCGTGGTACTCGTCGGCGGCGACGCCGAGGCCGGCGGCGACGCGGCCCTGACTGAGGTCGACCCGCTCGCAGAGACCGCGCAGCTCGCGGGTCAGCTCCTGCTTCAGCTGGTGGCCCGCGGGGGCCCGGTGCAGCATGGTCCTGCTGTGGACAGCGACCTCCGTCGGGCCGACCTCGATGGTGGTGGTGCACCGAGTGCCGACAGGAGCATGCGCCAGGGCCAGCTCGGCTGTCGCCTCGAAGATGCGGGTGATCGTGGACTGCACACTGAGCGCGAGGAGGTCGGCAGCCTCGGGCACCCGGTAGCTTGCGAGCCGGCCGCACTCCACCAGCCGGCGGCGCCACCGCTCCGCGGCTGCGCTGGGTACGAGCCGGCTGCTCAGCCCAGCCACGGCGCCGCTAGGGCTGACGACGCCCGGCTCGTGCTCGAGCACGTGGGCCAGCAGCCGCAGCTCCGCCAGGGCCGAGCAGGTTGCCCGGTTCACGTCTTCAAGCACCGCCTGGAGCTGCTGGCGGTCGGTCCTCTCGAGCTGACCCATGGTGCGCAGGGCGGCGTTGGAGAGGTGGTGGGCCACGATGTCGTACAGCTCCCGCGCGAGCTGGAGGCGTTCGGCGGTACGGACAGGGTCCTCTACCGGCCCCGCGACAGGGGGCGGTCCCTTCATCTGGTCAGTTGCGCCATGGCCACCGGCGCGGCAGCCGTCCCGCACAGACGGGGCCACCTGCGGCAGATGCCGACCGAGAGGCTCGACTGCGTGCTGTGGACGGCGGACGGCGAGCTGGTTGCTGACGAGCGGGGTGCGGCGGCGGCGGCCGGAGAAAGACCGAGGGTCGAGGTCGCCACGGTGACGACGACGGCGCCGAGGGCGAGACGGTTGAGCTTGTGCATGGGGACTCCTCGAGTTTCAGGCGGTTCGTTGACGCCAACCCTGTCCCATCGGTGGGGTCTCCTCCATTGCCGAATGGCCAGTGCCGGGTTGCCGAACGGCCAGTGCGGGGTGGCCGAAGGGCGAGTGAGCTTGGCCAAGCGGCCAGCGACACCGTCGGTCGCTAGGCTCGGGACATGACTGCGCCGTTCCGCCTGCTCGTCGTCGATGACGACCCGATGGTGCGCGACGCCTACCGCTCGTTCTTCGGCGACCAGGCCGATTTCGTGCTGTGCGGGGAAGCCGTGAACGGCAGCGAGGGCGTCGCGGCGTACGAGACGCTCCGGCCCGACGTGGTGTTGATGGATCTGCAGATGCCGGTCCTGTCCGGCATCGGGGCCATCCAGCAGATCTGCGACCGCTGGTCGGACGCCTGCGTCGTGGCCATGACGACATTCGGGACCCAGGAGTACGTCACGGCCGCTCTTCGGGCCGGGGCGTCGGGTTATCTGCTCAAGGACGTCGGCGGGTTGGCTCTGCTCGCCGGCCTGCGCCAGGCCGTCGCGGGGGACATGCCGCTCTCGGCGGCAGTCCGGCGCGAGCTGGTGGCCTCGGTGGTCGCCGAGACCCCGGCTGGCTCGCTGGACCGTCCAGACGTCGCGCTGACCCAGCGTGAGGGCGAGCTCCTCGGCTGGCTGGCCCAGGGGCTCACCAACGCCCAGATCGGCGCTCAGATGTACCTGTCCGTGGGTTCGGTGAAGCAGTACCTGTCCCACATCGGCACGAAGCTGGCCGTGAAGTCCCGTACCGGAATCCTGATTCGTGCCGTCCAGCTCGGTCTGGTCAACCCCAGCGACCTCCCCGACGTACGCGACTGACCCACGTCGGCTCAGGTCGGCGGCCGGTTGCGCAGGTCAGCGGTCGCAACCTTGGACTATCCCAGCAGGGGAGCAGTGAGGCTGGCTCGCCGTGCGGGTGAGCAGCCGAGGGCACGAACCCGCCGCACCCGGCCGTCGTGGTAGTGCAGCGTGACGGTCCAGGTGTGGGTGAGCCGCCCGACCGGGCCACGGCTGCTGTCAATCACGTGGACCGCCCGGGTGGCGAACTCGACGTGGCTGACCCAGAACAGACCCCGGCGCACGTAGCAGAACGGCCGGCCCGGCACGGTGTCCGCGACGACCCACGAGGCGTTGGCCATCAGGGCGACGAGCGCAGTGATGGCCGTACCGCTGGCGAGGATCCACTCGGGCTGGATCCGGAAGGCGAGCGTGAGCAGACCAGCCCAGACCACCAGGGCGACGACCGCGATCGTCGTCCGGGCCGGGGAGCTCACCCGCAGGGTCGGCGTCAGCACCTCGGCCGAGACCGGCAGTGCCGGGCCCAGTGCGGCCGGGAGGCTCCGCAGCCGGACGAGCGGGAAGAGCAGGTTGGCCATCGGCTGGTCACCGGCGTCCCGGGTCAGCAGGCTCACCCTGCCGTAGCCGAGCAGGCGCATCACCGGGTTCTGAGTGATCTTGAGCCCCGTGACCTTCGCGGTGGTCACGGTTCGGGTCTCGCTCGAGAGGAGCCCGCCGCTGGTCAGGTAGCCGCTCGTGGTCCGCAGCACGCGGAAGCCGCGGTAGCGCAGCCAGGTGAAGAGCCAGCCGTACCCCATCGACGCGACGAGGACGGCGAGGCCGGCCGCCAGCTGAGCGGGCAGTGACCATGCCAGCACCGCCGCCGGGTCGGGCAGGGGAAGCAGCGACCATTCACCGAACTGGTCGAGGGCGGAGAGGGCAGCCGGGACGAAGAGCACGAACGAGCCGTAGGTCATGGAGATCAGGACGTAGTCGCGGGGAAGGATTCGGTAGATCTCGTCCACCTCGGCGCGCGTGGTGGCGACAGGCGTGACGGCAGGGACGGTTCGCGGGGTCGGCGCCGAGGGGCCGAGCTGGGCCTGCCGGGCCAGCGTGACGATCCGGTCCCGCGTCGCCGTGCGGACGGCGTCGAGGCGGACCGCCTGCTTCTGGCTGGTGCCCAGCCCGAACCTGATGGCGTAGCAGCCGAACAGCCGGTGCAGGTAGGGCTGGGAGACGTCGAAGGAGACGATCTCGTCCCAACGGACCTCGATCTCCTCCCGGTCCAGCACGCCGTGGCGGAAGCGGAGCCCGTACTCGGTGACGTTCCACCGGGTGAGGAGCCAGCTGAGGGGGATGCTTGCCGGACGCAGGACCACGTAGCTCCAGAACGACCCGTCCACGAGCACCCCCAGCCATCCGTCCAGCTGCCGGCCCGCGGTCGACCACAGCAGGATGACCGGGACCAGACCGGTCGCGCTCTGCAGCAGCGAGATGACGATCGCCGCAGGGCTGTTCCTCATGGCCGGCCCTCCCGCTCCAACGGTGGCCGGGAGGCCTCGACGGCCCGACGTAGTACCGCGGCCGCCTCGGTCGAGATGGGCCCGACCGACTTCGGGTCAGCGATGGTCCCGAGCTGGACGTGGGTCAAACCGTAGGCTCGGAGCACCGGACCCTGACGGGTCTCCACATAGATCACCTGGTGCAGCGGGACCACCAGCTGGTGGGCGACGACGGCCCCGCTCTCGACGACCACGGCCTCGATGGTGGCGCGGTAGCGGTAGCTGCGGTGCCGGCGAGGGAGGACGAGACCACCCTCTACGACGGCGGCGACCGCGGCCAGCCCGGCCAGCGGCGGCAGCCACGGCTGGAGGAACAGTGGGCGGCCCACCGCGAACAGGGTGCCGAGCACGGCGACGGCGACCAGCAGGCCGATGACGTTGTCGACCTGCCAGGCGCGCAGGGTGGACGGGGGCAGCGCCTGCCAGGCGATGGGGCTGTGCTCATCCGAGCTGGTCACCGGTGCTGGTCCGACGTTCTCCTGCATCGAGGTCGCACCAGCGGTCATCTTCTCAGGCCTCGACCGGGGTCGGCGTCGAGCGCGTCGACCGGTGCTGCCGTCCCTCGTGCCAGATGCGGGCGAGCACCACGGTGACCAGAACGACCCCGCCGACGTCCACCAGGGACCTGAGGGAGCCGGAGACGGCGAGGTAGATCGCAGCGCCGGCCCACAGCACGGGCACGACGGCGCCCGGCCAGGCAGGTGCGAGCCGAGCGAGCTGGCGGTGGAGCAGCCCGATGAGAATGCAGCCGGCCGCGAGGCCGATGGTGATGAGGATGGTCATGGTGAGAGTTTCCCTTCTGGTGGGGCCCGCCCGGCCCTGCGCCGTGCGGTGTGTTGCGGTCCTGCCGGGGAGCGGCGCTCTCGTCGGTGACGAGAGCGCCGCTACCCCGCGGTCACAGACCCAGTCGGTCCTTGATCCACTCGACGATCACGGTCACCGAGGCGCCGCCGCCGATCCAGCGGAGGATCTCGTCGCGGTGCGCCCAACACCACTTGGTGGCCCTGCTGCCGTACTTCGCCATGATGGCGACGATCTTCAAGAAGGTTTTCATGTCGTGCCCTTTCCCGAGTAGGAGTGCTTCAGGCCCTGGCGAGCCGGTTGCCCGTAGGGTCTTGCTGAATGGTGGTAAGGGAGGTCGGACTACGAAAGAATGCGTCAGCCCGGCCGGCGATCGCACTCAGATGCGGTCGAGTACGTACTTGACCAGGCGACCGACGGTGGTGTGCTGCTCGATGAGCTTGAGGATGGCGCCCCTGTGGGCCCAGGCATAGGCCACGGCCTTCTTGCCGTACTTGGCGAGCGCCTTGACGAGCTCGAGGAAAGTGAACATAGGTAACACCTTTCGATAGTGGGATGAGAGAAGAAGGGCGAGATGAGTCGAGCATCGCTCGAGGTCTCCGAGAGTCCCTTGATTGGACCCGTGACGATCTAGATGCGGTCGCGGACCCAGCTGATCAGGTAGCCGATGGAAAACCCGCGCTCGATGAGCTTGAGGATGGTGCCCTTGTGGGCCCAGGCGAAGGAGACGGCCTTGGAGCCGTACTTGGCGAGGGCGGAAACGAGCCTCAGGAAGGTGATCATGATGTGATCCTTTCGGTTGGTGCGAGAGGCGGGGTTATTCTCGTCGTTGAGGTATTGCCGTCACATCTGGTGACCAGCTCCCCGTTCTCGACACCAGAAACGTAATTCCGGGAAATAGCGGCCCGCAACCGTCGGTAGCCGATGGTTAGCGTTTTTGCCGTCATGTTGGCCGTTCGGCTGTGGCACCCACGGTCAACGGGGGCAACCGGAGCCCGTCACAGGACCGCCTCGGTAGAACTGACCAGAAGTTAATGGCGTGGGTGGCCGGTGGGCACCGATAGTCGTGGGAAGCGTTGGACGATCCTCGTCCGGCCGCCCGTCAGGAGGAGCCCACGTGATTGAGGTCAAAGGTCTGCACAAGACCTACGCCGGACGCGCAGTGCTGAGGGGGGTGACCTTCAGCTGCCGGCCGGGCCGCGTCACGGGCTTCCTGGGGCCGAACGGCGCCGGCAAGTCCACGACGTTGCGCATCCTCTGCGGGCTGGCCGAGGCCGACTCGGGCCAGGCGCTGATCGACGGGGTGCGCTACGCCGACCACGCCAACGTCGGCTCCCGCGTCGGGGTGATGCTCGACACGTCCGCCCTGCACCCTGGCCGCACCGGCCGCGAAGCGGCCCGGCTGGTCGCGATGATGACCGGCCAGCCACGGGCGCGGGCCGATGAGACGCTCGACCTCGTCGGTCTGACCCACGCGGCCCGTCGCACGGTGGGCGGCTACTCCCTCGGCATGCGTCAGCGGCTCGGGGTGGCAATCGCCCTCATCGGCCGGCCCGAAACGCTGATCCTGGACGAGCCCGTCAACGGCCTGGACCCCGAGGGCATCCACTGGATCCGCTCCCTGATCCGAGGCTTCGCAGCCGACGGCGGGACCGTGCTGGTCTCCAGCCACCTGCTCAACGAGGTCGCGGCCACGGTCGACGACGTGGTGATCATCGGCGAGGGCCGCGTGGTGCGGCAGTCCTCGCTCGCGGACCTGACCCGCACCGACCATGGCGTCGTGGTCGAGACCGCCGACGCGGAGCGGCTGCGCGATGTGCTGACGGTCCGCGGGCTCGCCTTCGAGCCGGCCGGGACCGGCACCCTCGTCTCGGCCTCCCCGGCGGAGGTGGGCCAGCTGCTGGTCGACGAGCGCATCGCCCCCACCGCGCTGGTGCCCAGCCAGCGCTCGAACATCGAGGACGTCTTCCTCGAGCTGACCAGCAATGTCGACCCGTCGACGGAAAAGGTGCTCGCATGATGATCGACATCGCCATCGAACTCAGGAAGTACGCCGGCACGCGTGGCGGCCGGGCGGTCCTGGTCGCCACCGGCGTCCTGACGGTGCTGCTCGGGGTGGTCGGCGCCCTGGTCGCCGGGGGTGAGCCGCTGGCGGTGAGCCGGGCACTGACCTACCCCATGACCCTGCTGGAGATCGGCCTGCCCATCGTCGTCGTCCTGGTGTTCACCGCCGAGTGGTCGGCCCGTGACGCGGTGCAGACCTTCTTGCTGCGACCCCGGCGTGGCGTCGTGCTGCGGAGCAAGTGCCTGGCCGCCGCGATCGTCCTCGTCGGCGGTCTCGCCCTCGGGCTCGGCGTCAGCCTGCTCTCGGTGGGGCTCCGCTCGTGGGTGACCTCCACGCCCGTGAGCCTCGCAGGGCTCGGGGGTGCTGACGGCGCGCTGACCCGGTCGGTGCTGACTACCCTGCTCTACGGGGCCTTCGCCGTCGGTGTCGGTCTGCTGGTGGCCCGGACGGCCGTCGGCCTTGTCGTCTACCTGGGAGCGATCACGATGGTGGAGACGATGCTGGCGCTGGGTCTGGGGGAGCGTTCGGTCTGGCTGTCCCTCAGCCAGGCGGTAGGCCGGCTGAGCAGCATCGACGTGCATCCGGCCGACCTCCCGTCACTGGCCACGGCAGTCGGCCTGTGGATCGTCCTGCCGGTACTCGTGGGCTCGGCGGCTTTTCTCCGTCGTGAGGCTCGATGAGGGAAGACCTGTCGTCGAGGTGACCTGGGTCCGACGTCAGCCGACGTCTGGACGTGGCTGCGGGACCGGCACGATGTACCGGTCCCGCATGGCGGAATAGCCCGGTAGCCGGCGGGCGTTGCAGGCGAGGATCGCCCTTGCTCGACCTGTCCTGCCTCACAGCACCCCGAACCAGGAGGAACCGTGGCTCTGTCGCCGCTGGTGGAACCCGCCGCCGAGCTGACCATCGACGAGGTCCGTCGCTACAGCCGGCACCTGATCATCCCCGACGTGGGCATGGACGGGCAGAAGCGATTCAAGAACGCGCGTGTGCTGGTGATCGGGGCGGGCGGCCTCGGCAGCCCCGCGTTGCTCTACCTGGCCGCGGCCGGGGTGGGCACGCTCGGCATCGTCGAGTTCGACACCGTCGACGAGTCGAACCTGCAGCGCCAGATCATCCACGGCCAGTCCGACATCGGGCTCTCCAAGGCGCAGTCCGCCAAGAACTCTCTGGCCGAGACCAACCCGTACGTGAACGTGGTGGTGCACGACATCCGGCTCGACAACGACAACGTTTTCGAGATCTTCTCCCAGTACGACTTGATCGTCGACGGCACGGACAACTTCGCCACCCGCTACCTGGTCAACGACGCCGCCGTGCTGCTGCACAAGCCGTACGTCTGGGGCTCGATCTTCCGCTTCGACGGCCAGGTCAGCGTGTTCTGGGCCGACCAGGGTCCGTGCTACCGGTGCCTCTACCCCGAGCCGCCGCCCCCCGGCATGGTGCCGAGCTGCGCCGAGGGGGGCGTGCTGGGCGTCCTCTGCGCGGCGATCGGTGCCACCCAGGTGACCGAGGCGCTCAAGCTGCTGGCCGGGATCGGCGACCCGCTCGTCGGCCGGCTTCAGATCTACGACGCGCTCGAGATGAGCTGGCAGCAGCTCAAGATCCGCAAGGACCCGAACTGCGCCGTGTGCGGGGAGAACCCGACGGTCACCGAGCTGATCGACTACGACGCCTTCTGCGGCGCGATCACCGAAGAGGCCGCCGAGGCTGTCGCCGGCCACACCCTGGGCGTCCAGCAGCTCGAGGACTGGCTGGCCGAGCGGGAGTCGGGACGCAAGGAGTTCGTGCTGATCGACGTGCGCGAGAAGGTCGAGCGGGACATCAACCAGATCCCCGGCTCGATCCTCATCCCCAAGGGTGACTTCCAGACCGGCGAGGCGCTCGCGCAGCTGCCTCAGGACAAGCAGGTCGTGCTCTATTGCAAGACGGGCGTCCGTTCCGCAGAGGTGCTCGCCATCGTCCGCGGTGCCGGGCTCGACAACGCCGTCCATGTCGGCGGCGGGGTCAGCGCCTGGGTCAACCAGATCGACCCCTCGCAGCCGGCTTACTGAGCGGACCGAAGACGGAACAAACCCCCGCACCTCAAATGGTGCGGGGGTTCTGTCGTTCACAGACTGGTCGGGCGGCTCAGATGGCGTGGACCTGGTCGGCCTGCGGGCCCTTCGGACCCTGGGTGGTCTGGAACTCCACGCGCTGACCCTCGTCGAGGCTGCGGAAGCCCGTCGACTCGATCGCGCTGTAATGGACGAATACGTCCGGACCGCCGCCGTCTACGGCGATGAAGCCGTAGCCCTTCTCGGCATTGAACCACTTGACGGTTCCCTGCGCCATGAAAATCTCCCTCGGATCTGGCTCTCCGAGTCGCACCTCGCGACCCCGATGAGGGAGCATTTCACACCGACACCTCGGTTGTGAACCCCGGTCAGGACCTCCCGTTCGGGCCTCCTTCAACCGCTCCCGGCCCCGTCGTCGAGAGGCAGCCAGCGTGCCTGGGAGAGCAGGACGCGGGTGCCGACCACAGGGGCACCTTCGGTCCGCAGCTGCGCCAGCGCGCGCTCCTCGTGGCCACGGGCCGGTTGCCCGTCAGCGCGGACGACGCGCCACCAGGGGACCGCCGCCCCGAACCGGGACATCACCGTGCCGACCTGCCGGGGACCGCCTCGACCCACCGCCGCCGCAAGGTCCCCGTACGTCGCGACCCGGCCCGGCGGGATCCGCTCGACGGCTCGCAGGACCGCCTCGACGTAGGCCTCGGCATCAGGGACGGCCGGGCTGGTCACCAGCCGTTGCTGCCGGGGCCGCCCTTGAACGGACCCACGACGCGCGACGTGATCCAGCCGCCGTAGAAGCCACCGGGCTGGGCCTCGACCCGTTCGCCGTCGACCAGGCAGTAGTCGACCTGGCCGGGGTAGAGGGCCACGTGGTTGCGCAGGGCGGCGAAGCGTGGGCTGGGCTGGGGGTAGTACCAGGCGACCCGCGGAGCCACCGCCGACCCGCCCACGAGGTCGAGGTAGGAGGCCTCACCCTTCCACTCGCAGAACGAGTGGCCGTGCGCCGGCACGAGGGCGTTCTCGAGGAACGACTTGCGAGGCAGGTAGTAGGTCGGCGGGTGCGACGTCTCCAGCACCCGCCAGCTCGTCGACGTCTCGCAGATCTCCACCCCGCCCAGCACCACCACGACCAGCTCGTCGCTCGCGACCAGCGCAGGGGGCCGCGGGTAGTCCCACACCGACTCCTGGCCGGGTGCGATCGGGTCGGGGACGGGACGGCTGGCCATGCTCTGAGCCTAGTCGCGAGGGCGACGGTGACGCCTACGCCTCGTTCCCTCTGGCCAGGGTGCTGGAGGTCTGAGGTCGGCGACCTGGGGAGCCGGACCCGCCGTGCCGATCTCGCCGACGGCTGAGCGGGCTGCGGCGGGTTTGGCGTCCCTGCCCGAGCCGGCGCACCGCTGCGTACCGGGCCGCCGTCCTGTCCAGGCCGTCATCGAACGGGGCGGCGAACTCTTCGACGAGCAGGAGGGTGGCGCGGGTGTTGACGGCGTAGGTCAGGTCCACCTCGGCGGCGGTGAGCTGCGGACGAGAACCGCGGCGTCGTCGCAGACCAGGCGGCGGACTATGGCGGAGACCCTAGCCGTCAGAAGCTGCGCGCCGGTGCCCGACCTGAACGGCGCGCGTCACGCGGTCGAGGGCTTTCGGACGCGGAGACGCTCGTCGAGCCAGGTCGTCGACTGAGCGGCGACGTCGGGGATGGTGGCGATGAGGTGGTTGTGGCAGGACCGCTCGTACAGGGTGGCGTCGCCGACTCCGTTGGACTGGGCGCGGGCAACCGCCGCTTCGGAGTGGGAGGCGGGGACAGTGAGGTCGCCGGTGCAGTGCCAAGCGGCCAGGGCGCCGTCTTCTGGTCCGAACGCGTGGGTGGCATCGGCGTCGAACCAGCGTTTGGCGCACGCGGCTCCGGAGGAGCGGGAGCAGCCGATCAGGATCGTGGCGGCATCAGCCAGCTCAGTGGACTTGTCACCGTCTGCGGTCCAGGCGTGGTCGTGGGCCGCCCGGTAGGCAGCCCACGGGCTGTCCACGCCGGCGAAGCTGACGGTGGCCACCGCCTTCTTCCCCTTCGGGAGGTGAGCTGCTGTGTTCATGGCGATCTGACCGCCGGCGGAGCCCCCGACGAGGGCCAGCCGTCGGGGGTCGATCTTGAAGGTGGAGGCGTGGGCGCGGATCCACGCGATGCCGGCGGTCACCGACGTGCGTTGGGCGGGCCAGACAGCCGTGGTCTCCTTCGGGTAGTCGACGACGAAGACCTGGTAGCCGTGGGCGGCCATCTGGGTCGCCCAGCTGGCGTTGGACTTGTGGCTGCCCGTACGCCAGTAGCCGCCGTGGACGTAGACCAGCCAGGGAGCCCCGGCACGTCGTGCGTCGTAGTAGGCCGTCAGCCGTTCCGACTTCGAGGCGAGGCCGTAGGTGTACACCTTCTTCGTGATGGTGACCGGCGCGGCCACCGCCGCGGCTGGCGGTGGTGGGGCGAGGGCGGCCAGCGCTGACGCCATAGCCACAGCGATGACGCCGGCTCGGAAGGCCCGGGTGAGCCGCAGCCGGGTCGTGTCGCGGCAAGCGGAGCTGAGGGCACGTCGGAGCCCGAGGACGGACGTGAGCATGGGGCGTTCCTGACGTCGGGGGGTCTTTAGCGTCGCCGTCGGCGCTGAGAGGGCAGTAGGGGCTAAAGGCCCGCCGAAGGTCCCCTCCGCACCGCAGCCACGCAGCTCAGGACCGGGGCCAGCACAGGCCGGAACGGCATCTCGATGCCAACGGCCACCTCGCGCGGTGCCCGCAGGGGGAGGTCAACGGGAGATCTTGACCGCAGCCAGCACCTCTCGGGCGGCGTGCTTGCGGCGCTGGACGTGACCCACGACGGGCCGAGCCGAGCGCGCCCGGCGGTACTCGCTGGCGATGGTGCGCAGCACCCTGAAGCCGTCGCTGAAGGTTCGCAAGTTGCTCTCGCCGAAGGCTCGTTCCTTCTCAACGCTCGGCACCTCCACGGTGCGGACGTGGGCCGCGGCGAAGCGGCAGTTGATCACGGTCTCGATCTCGAAGCCGTCACCCCAGAGCATGCCCTTGTCAGGAGCAGCTGTGTGGATGTCCGGAAGGGCGAGCACCGGGACCAGGTCACGCCAGAAAGCGTTGTAGCCGTAGCAGAGGTCGGTGAAGTGCGTCCCGAAGGCGATGTTCGCGACCAGGTTCAACGCTCGGTTGCCCAGCGATCGCAGGCCGGTGATGTCATCGCTGCCACCGCCGGCCGTGAAGCGGGAGCCCTTGGCGAAGTCGGCGCCGTCGACCAGGGTCTGCACGAACGCCGCAATCTCGGCCGGGTCGGCCGAGCAGTCGGCGTCGAACATCACGATGATGTCGCCACGAGCGGCCCCGAAGCCGCAGGCGAGCGCGTTGCCCTTCCCCTTGCGGGTCTGCTGCACGACGACGGCGTCCGGGCGGATCCGCTGCGCGACGCCCACGGTGTCGTCGACCGAACCGCCGTCCACCAGCACGACCTCGTAGCGGGCGGGGAGCTGTGGCAGGACGAGTTCGAGGTTTGCCGCCTCGTTCTTGGCGGGAATCACGACAGTGACGGTGGGCAATGAGTTCGGCATGGAGGTTCCCGGGGGTTGGAGAGGAGCGGTCTATCTGTCGCCCCTCACCCTGTGTCGGCCACCTCCGGCTCTGATCTGGTCTTGGTCAAGCGTTGGTTAAGCCAGACTCAGGCTTCTGCCGTGAACCCAAGAGGCGGTCCTGAGCCGTTCCTGAGGACCCGCTGATACCCCGGTGGGTCTGAGGACCGGACGGAGGGTGTGCGGGACCTGAGCGGGCCCCTCGGAGCTGAGAGTCAGGTGAGTTGGCTCACAGCCCAGGGTCGGCTGTGGCCTGGTGCCCACCCCGATCGCCCAAACCAGCCATGGAGTCAGGTTTCGGCGGATAAGATTTTGACCTTCAACCACCCGCGGGCCGCACACGCGTCTTCGGCGGCGCTACGTCCTCGTGTCAGGGCGC
Source organism: uncultured Actinomycetota bacterium (assembly GCA_963727215.1). Lineage (GTDB taxonomy): Bacteria > Actinomycetota > Actinomycetes > Propionibacteriales > Propionibacteriaceae > Microlunatus. The sequence continues at coordinate 142,607 of CAVSFR010000005.1, read as the reverse complement.
TGGCAGCCGGGTGGACACGTTTTCGGGGGAGATAGATGAGTAGCACGCGAGTGAGCCGTTTCGTGGGGATCGTAGCGGCAGTGTCGCTGACGGTGGCCTCGCTGGTGGCGGCCTCAGGGCAGACGGCAGTGGCCGCGACGGGCGACATCGGTTACGCGGACCAGACCTACAGCGGGGTGAGCAACCCTCCGACAGCCGACAAGCCGCAGAGCAAGCTGTGGTTCAACGACGGCTTGTGGTGGGCGAACATGTGGACCACCTCAGGTTGGCACATCTTCCAGCTGAACCGCTCGACCAACGGCTGGGTGGACACCGGGACGGCTGTCGACAGCCGGGGAACCTCCTCCTCGGACGCCCTCTGGGACGGCAGCAAGCTGTACATCGGTACGCACTACGTGACGGCGAGCGATGACACGACGATCCGGCCCTCGCAGTCGCAGCCCGCGCGGCTGTACCGCTACTCCTACAGCTCGACGACGAAGAAGTACACGCTGGACACCGGTTTCCCGTCCGCGATCAGCAACAACTCGAGTGAGTCGCTGACGATCGACAAGGACAGCACGGGGCGAGTGTGGGCCACCTGGACGAAGGTCAGCGGATCGAGCTCAGCCGGCTACACGTCAGCCGTCTATGTGAACTCCTCCGCTGACGGGACCAGCTGGGCTACCCCCATGGTGGTGCCGGCGTCGGGGACGAACACGAGCGTGGCGCCGGACGACATCTCGGGTGTGGTGGCGTTCGGAAAGTCCTCGGCGGACAAGGGCAAGATCGGCGTGCTGTGGAGCAACCACAAGGACGACTCGGTGTACTGGGCGACCCACAGGGACACCGACCCGCTGGGCACCTGGAAGGGTTCGGTGGCGTTTCGTGGCACCAAGCAGGCCGATGACCACCTGAACCTGAAGACGATCGACGCCGACGCTCAGGGCCGGGTCGTCGCGGCGGTGAAGACGAGTCTGGACGAGCTGTCGACCTCGAAGTCGACGGACCCCCAGATCCGGGTGTTGGTGTTCAAGCCGGGGACCGCGTCGTGGACCGCGACCACGTTCGGCACCTTGGCGGACTGCCACACACGGCCGCTGGTGATGCTCGACAGCACGAACAGCGAGGTCCACGTGTTCGCAACGGGTCCGACCGAGTCTGGGTGCGCTTACGCGGGCAAGCCGGGGTCGATCTATGAGAAGACGACGTCCCTGGACAACCCGTCCTTCCCTGCGGGACGTGGGACACCAGTCATCCGTGACGCGGCCTCGCCGAACATGAACAACGTCACCTCGACCAAGCAGAGCGTGACGACCGCCTCCGGACTGGTGGTGCTGGCGACCAACAACACGACGAAGCGGTACTGGCACGCGGACGAGACGCTGGCCGGTGGGCCCCCGCCGACGCCGACGGCACCGACCGCCGGCTTCAGTGCGTCGACAACCTCCGGAACAGCACCGCTGTCGGTCTCGTTCACCGACACCTCGACCGGCAGCCCGACCAGCTGGGCGTGGGACTTCGGGAACGGTGCGACCTCCACGTCCCAGAACCCGTCGGCCAGTTACACCGCCGCCGGCACCTACACCGTGCAGCTGACGGCGACGAACGCAACCGGGAGCAGCACGGCCTCGAAGACGGTCACGGTCACCTCTGGTGGCGGGCCGACGACGCGGACGGTCACGCTGGAGCCGGACGCCGACACGATGGTGAAGCAGGGCTCAGCGACCACCAACTACGGGTCGGCGACCTCCCTGTCGGCCGACCAGCAGGATGTGTCGGGCAACTCCAGTACGGCGGTCAACAGCTACCTGCGGTTCACCGTTCCTGCCCTGGCCGCGGGCGAGTCGATCACCTCGGCGAACCTCAGCCTGAACGCGACGAACGGGACGCCGAACGGTCCGGCGATCTACCGGACAGCCACGACGTGGACTGAGTCCGCGATGACGTGGAGCTCGGGTCGGCCTACCCGGTCACCGAGCACGGCGGTCGGCAACTTCGGGAGCATGGCCGTGGCGCGGGACACCACGTCGGTGTCTGGAGTGACGACGTCCGGGGCAGTGTCGTTCGAGCTGGCACCCGAGTCGACCGACGGGATGGGTTTCTCCTCGAGGGAAGACGGCACCACCGGCAACCGACCCCAGCTGGTCTTGACCATCACCTCCTGAACCGAGGCCTCGATGGGGGCGGCTGAACCAGCCTGAGAGGAGCGCCGGTGTGACCACGCCGGCGCTCTTCTCTTTCGCGGTGACGACGCGGTCATGCTGATCGCCGGTCTCGCAGCGCTGCCGGTTCGGCGCGTTGGATCAGGGCTCCTCGGGCGCTCCAGCAGTCGTCATGGCGATCATGACTCGCTGCACGGCGGCGGCCACCGCGGTGGTGGCTGAGTCGATCCCGAGGGGGGTCCTGCTCCAGGGCTCGTACTCCCGGCCGGCGACCTCAGCCCAGGTCGGCTTCACCAATCCGTCCACATCGGAGGCCCGGTGCTCGACACGGCGGCGGTGCTCCGTCGCGTCTGAGCACGTCACCTCCACCTCGACGAGGCGGGCGCCGGCAGCAGCAGCCGTGCGCTGGCCAGGCGTCGCGGGTGAGGGCGACCGGGTTGACGCACTCCACGATGACGTCCAGCCCCAGCTCTAGCTGTTCGAGGGCGAGCTGGTGCGCCACCGCGTAGCCCACGGGTCCGACGGGGTGGGACAGCGCCGTCCACGCCACGACGGCCTGCTCGATGCGGTCGACGCGCAGGTAGGGCGTCGCCGTCGCCTTGGCGAGTGCCGCCGCGATGGTCGACTTGCCGGTCCCGGGCAGACCGCCGATCAGCACGAGGACTGGTGGCACAGCCGAGATCCTCTCAGACGGAACGGTGAAATCTCGGTCAGCCAGCCGTCACTTGTCGGCGTCGAGAGCAAGTTTCTGGCCAGCGAGCCCGCCCGGCGAAGCGTGCGATCCGCCGGGCCGGCGGCGACGCCGGTCATCGTGACAGCTAAGACGAGGTCGGAAGTCTCACCAGGACCGAGCGCGAGACCATCCTGGGACGATAGCAACGCCGTAGCCCGGCACGACCGGCCACAGCGCCACGGCCGGCCATGAACCGAGCCGGAACGAGTCGGCGCGGATCACGTCTAGCCGGTTCAGGTCAGCGCGGGCTCGCTGCCCCTCCTCAGCTCTTCGGCGAGCATCACGAGGATGCCGCTGGGGCCGCGCAGATAGGTGAGCTTGTACACGTCCTCGTAGGTCGCCACCCCACGAAGTGGGTAGCAGCCGTGCTTCGCTGCGACCTCGAGGGCTGCGTCGATGTTGTCGACCGAGAAGGCCACCCGGTGCATGCCGATCGCGTTTGGCCGAGTGGGTTCGGTTTCGATCGCGTCGGGGTGGAGGTACTCGAAGAGCTCGAGACGGCCGTTTCCGTCGGGCGTCTGCAGCATCGCGATGTTGGCATGGTTGCCGTCGAGGCCGACGGCGGTATCGGTCCATTCTCCGCTGACGGTGTCACGGCCGACCACGGTCAGACCGAGGTCGGTGAAGAAGGCGATGGCCGCTTCGAGGTCGCGGACCGCGATACCGACGTTCTCGAGCTTGATGGGCACGCGCTGCACGCTACCAACACCGGAGCGTCGACCTCGGAGTGCTTTCTCCGCTGTCAGGAGCGAAGGTCAGCGACTGCTGTCAGGCGCCGCGCAGGAGGGCAGGCCGCTGCCACGCACAGGCCCAGGACCGCCTGCCTGGCCGCTGCCGTCCGAGGGCGCCCGACGCCCGATGACGGCAGTCCGTCAGTGCCGGTCGGGCCACCAGGTCCTGGCATGCTTGAGAAGTTCAAGCGCGCTCCTGGGTTGTACGCGGCGGCTGCCCACCGTCGGTGCCTTCAGCAGCGAAGGAATCGCGAGCGTGTCGTTCGACGGCGTGTTCGGTCCACCCGTCACCTGACCTGGATGGGCTCCGAACGCCCGTCGACCCCGGGGCGCGAAGCACCCGGGCCGGCCCCAGGGTCGTGCAGAACAGCAATCAGCGCGTCCAGCTCATCCACAGCCAGGTTCTGGCGCACCAGAGAACTCATGTCAGCACCGTAGCGACCCGGGACCGGAGGCGACCCGTCCCCGAGCAGCTCCTCGTTCCGTGGCTGACCGCTGATCCCCATGCCGTCCTCCCACGAGCGCCCAGCAGCCCGCAGCGGTGAGGCGTCGGACTGCCACCCGCGATACTGGGCCCGTGAGCGAGCCCGTGCTGCAGGTCTCCCGCGCGGGGACGAGGTTCCGGTCCACCGCACCCGGGGTGGAGTCGCGGCACGTCTTCTCCTTCGGCGAGCACTACGACCCGGCCCGCGTTGGACACGGACCCCTGATGGTCTGCAACGACGAGACGCTGCTGACCGGCCACGGATTCGACGACCACCCGCACGCCGACGCCGAGATCCTCACCTGGGTGCTGTCGGGTTCGCTGGTCCACACGGACTCGCGCGGCCATTCCGGCGTGGTCGTCCCCGGGCTGGCGTCTCGGATGAGCGCCGGCTCTGGCATCGTGCACGCCGAACGCAACGACGCTTACCGGACGGATCCCAGCCGGGCGCCCGAGCCGGTGCACTTCGTCCAGATGTGGCTACGACCCGACGAGGCCGGCGTGCCGCCGTCGTACGGGCAGGGTGAGGTGGACCGGGCGGAGCTGGCGCGTTCCTGGGTCCCGGTCGCCTCGGGCACCCACGCCGATGCCGCCGTCACCCTCGGCACCGCCGGCAGCACGCTGTGGGTCACCGTCCTCTCGGCGGGCGCGACCCGGATCCTGCCGGCCGCGCCGCTCGCCCACCTGTACGTGGCCCGGGGTGCTGCCGACCTGGAGGGCGCCGGCCGGCTCGAGGCCGGGGACTCGGTGCGGCTCACTGGTGAGGCGCCGGCGGCCCTGACCGGGCTGGTCGAGACCGAGGTGCTGGTGTGGACGCTGACACGGTGACCGCAGACGCTGTGACGGCCGACGTGAACACCCTGCCGCTGCTGATCCGGGTCTACGGCCGCGACCGACCAGGCCTCACGGCGGGGCTGCTGCGGCTGCTCGGTGAGGCAGACGCCGTGCTGGAGGACATGGAGCAGCTCGTCGTCCGCGAGCGGCTGACGCTCGACATCCTGGTCCGGCTGCCCGGCGACGGCGGGGAGGCCCGCCGCGCGGTCAGCGCCTGGGCCGCGGAGCACGGGCTCCAGGTGGACCTCGAACGGGTCGAGGCCCGCTCGCGGCGGGCGGCACTGGTCCGGCACGCCGTCACCGTCCTCGGTCGCCCCTTGCCGCCAGCCGCGCTGGCCGCCGTGGCCGACGCGATCGCGACGACCGGGGGCACCATCGACCGGGTCGTCCGGCTGGCCACCGAGCCGGTGACGGCGTACGACCTGGTGGTGATCGCCGGCGACGTGCCGGCGATGCAGCAGGCGCTGGGTGAGGTGGCTCGCGATCGCGGCATCGACGTGGCCGTCCAGGTCAACGGCCTGGAGCGCCGGGCCAAGCGGCTGGTCGTGATGGACGTCGACTCGACGCTGATCGCCGACGAGGTGATCGAGCTGCTGGCCGACGAGGCGGGCGTCCGGCCCGAGGTCGCCGCCATCACCGCGCACGCCATGGCCGGCGAGCTCGACTTCGAGGGGTCGCTCCGCGAACGGGTCCGGCTGCTGACCGGGCTCGACGAGGCCGCGGTCGGCCGGGCGCGAGACCGTATCCGGCTCACCCCGGGCGCCCGGACCTTCGTCCGGACCCTGAAGCGCCTCGGCTTCACGGTCGCCGTGGTCAGCGGTGGCTTCACCGCGTTCACCGATGGTCTGCAGCGCGAGCTGGAGCTCGACTACGCGTACGCCAACGTGCTGGAGCTGGCGGACGGTCGGCTGACGGGGGAGGTTCTCGGGCCCGTGGTCGACCGGGCGGCGAAGGCCCGGCTGCTCGCCGAGATTGCCGCGGCCGAAGGCGTACCGCTCTCGCAGACGGTGGCGGTGGGGGATGGCGCCAACGACTTGGACATGCTTGCCGCGGCGGGTCTGGGGATCGCCTTCAACGCCAAGCCGCTGGTACGGGAGCAGGCCGACACCACCCTGTCCGTGCCCTACCTCGACGCCATCTTGTTCATGCTGGGCATCCGCGGCCACGACGTGGACCAGGTGGGCTGAGGCGGCTCCGGTCCGGCACGGCTGCCTACCGCGCTCCGAAGTGTCGGTGCCGGGTGATGAACTCCTCCCATGACGGTCGAGGAGCTGCTGCCCACCACCCGCCGAGCGCTGGACCACCGGCTCGCTCGCGGACAGGCGGAAGGTCGCGCACCGTCCATGGCCGCCGGCCTCGTCCGTGACGGCGTCCTGGTCTGGTTCGCTGGGAGCGGGTCGGTGGGCGGGACCGCCCCCACGGTCGACACCCAGTACCGGATCGGCTCCATCACCAAGACCTTCGTCGCCGTGCTGGTGCTGAGGCTGCGCGACGAGGGGCTGGTCGAGCTTTCAGCACCCCTGGGAACCTATCTTCCGGGAACCGCGGCCGGGGACCGGACCGTCCGCCAGCTGCTGTCGCACACCGCCGGCGTCGCCTCCGAGACCCCGTCGCCGTGGTGGGAGCGGACGCCGGGTAGTGAACGTCCCGAGCTGGCCGACGTGCTCGGCGCCACGCCGTTCGCCCACCCGCCGGGTCTCCGCTTCCACTACTCGAACCCGGGCTTCGCGCTGCTCGGCGCGATGGTCGCCCGCCTGCGCGGTCGCCCGTGGCAGGAAGTGCTGGCCGCGGAGGTGCTGGCCCCGCTGGGGATGAGCCGGACGACGCCGATGCCGGAGCCGCCCCACGCCCTCGGCTGGGCGGTGCATCCCTGGGCCGACGTGCTGCTGCCCGAGCCGACGCCCGACACCGGGCTGATGGCGCCGGCTGGGCAGCTGTGGTCCACCGTTGCTGACCTGACGCGGTTCGCTGCCCTGCTGCTCGACGGTGACGACCGGGTGCTGACCTCAACCTCGGTCGCCCAGATGCGAGAGCCACTCGCTCCGCCCACGTCCGACGGCAGCGGCTACGGGATGGGTCTGCAGCTCCGCAGCGCGGGCCGTCCGATGGTCGGGCACGGGGGCTCGATGCCCGGATTCCTGGCCGGGCTGGACTGTGCGGTGGATGAGGGTCTCGGCGTGGTGGTGTTCGCCAATGCCACCTCCGGTCCTGCGATCGGGGGCGTGGCCGCTGATCTGCTCGGCATCGTTGCCGACGCCGAGCCGAGGTGGCCGCGCGCCTGGTCGCCGTTGCCCGAGGTGGACTCCGAGCTGCTGGCGGTGACCGGTCCCTGGTACTGGGGGGCTGCGCCGTTGGCGCTTCGGCTCCGGGCCGACCGGCACCTCGAGCTGGTCCGGCTCGGCGAGCGCGGCCGCGAGTCGCGCTTCCGACCCGAGCGCGACGGCACCTGGACCGGCCTCGACGACTACTACGCCGGCGAGCGGCTGAGCGTGGTCCGTGATCCCGCCGGCGCGGTCTCGCACCTCGACCTCGGCTCGTTCGTGCTCACCCGCGAGCCGTACGGGTCACCTGAGGTGATTCCGGGTGGGGTCGACGCAGCCGGTTGGGGAGGAACCCGTGTCTGATCACAGCGCCGCTGCGCCGGGGCGCGGAGTCCTCGTCACCGGAGCCTCCCGCGGGGTCGGCGCTGCGGTCGCGGCCGCCTTCGCGGCCCGCGGCGACCGGGTCGTCGTGCACTACCGGAACGCCGAGGACCGGGCTCAGGCAGTGCTCGCCGGTCTGCCGGGGGCAGGGCACGCCCTGATCCGCGGTGACCTGGCCGACCCGGCTCAGGTCCGCGAGGTGGCTGAGGCCTCCTTCGCCGCCCTGGGTCGGGTCGACGTCCTGGTCAACAACGCCGCGCTCTTCCTCGACCCGGCCGCGACCGGCGGCACCGCAAGCCGCCGAGGCGACCACCGGATCACCGACGTCGGCTACGACGACTGGGTCCGGGCCTGGCGGACCACGATCGACACGAACCTGCTGGGGCCGGCGAACCTCACCTGGTGCGTGGCCCGCCAGATGGTGGAGGTCGACCCGGCACCACGCCTGCCGCGCGGCCGGATCGTCAACGTCGGCTCCCGCGGGGCCTACCGGGGCGAGCCGAACGTGCCGGCGTACGGGGCCAGCAAGGCCGGGCTGCACGCCTTCGGCCAGTCGATGGCGGTCGCCTTGGCGCCGGTCGGGATCTCCGTGGTCAGCCTTGCCCCGGGCTTCATCGCCACCGACATGGCCGCCACGCTGCTCGACGGCCCAGAGGGTGACGGCATCCGCGCCCAGAGCCCGTTCGGCCGGGTGGCCTCGGCCACCGAGGTGGCCGGCGCCGTGGTCACGCTGGCCGACCCGCTGTCGGAATGGGTCTCGGGGGCGGTGGTGGACTTCAACGGCGCCAGCTATCTCCGGTGAGCAGCACGCTCCGAGTGTTTCCGCAGCGTCGTTTGCGGGCTTCCCAATCGGAGACGGGGCCTACTCGCTCGCGGTCCCGGCGCGGCGTTGGCCGCCCGCTCAACCTCACGTCCGGCTCTGGCCGCGAGGATGCGGTGGTGGATCTGAGGTGGGCGTTCGGGGTCGACCCATCGTGGTGCTCGCCACTGAGGTAGGCCGTCGGGGTTGATCTCGCAGGTCCAGCCGCGTTCCGCGAAGTTGTGGTGGTGGTAGCGGCAAAGCAGCGTCAAGTTGTTCAGATCGGTGAGCCCGCCGTCAGCCCAGGCCACGACATGATGGCGTTCACACAGATCCGGGGGTCGGTCGCAGCCGGGAAAGGAGCAGCCGCCGTCGCGGGCGGCGAGCGCAAGGGTTTGAGACGGTGACGCGATCCGTCGGGTCCGGCCCAGGGTGAGTAGCTCACCACCGGCCGCCAGCACCGCGGGCACGATCTCGGCCTCGCCGGCCAGCCGCAGCGCTTCCCGGACCGAGATCGCTGACCCGCAGGCGGTGATGGCTACTCCGGTGCGGGTGATGAGGTCGTCGGCGCTCATGGTGACCACCACGGTGGCGGGTGTTCCGCCACTATCGGGTAGGGAATCCGAGCGCAACAGCCGGTCGCAGATCTCCTCGAGCCCGTCGTGCATCCGCTGCACATGGGCCCGCCCGTCCGCGACGGGTGCCTGGCCCTCGGTCAGCACCACGTCCGGCCGCGGACGTGCGAGCGGCCCGAGGACGGTCTGCAGCTTCGCGCCACACGCTGGGGTGAGCCGGAACTCCCCGACGACGCTGCCGTCTTTGGTGGGCCGCAGGTGCAGGAAGCGGCGGTCGGCGATCAACTCGTCGTCGGGAAGGGTGCCGTCGGGGTCGATCGCGTCGACGACCTGACGGGCCAGCCGGGCCAGGTCCGGCGGCCCGAACGAACTGGCGAAACCGACCAGCAGCTTCTCCCCGGAGGCGACAGCGGTGGGGTCGAACCCGCGCCGGTCGACCCGGCGCAGCGCCGACTCGACCACCGCCACATGCTCTGTGCTCACCTCCCCGGCAGCCTGCGCCGCCGCAAGCAGTGGCCGCACCGGCGGCAACAGCTGACCAGTGGGGGACATGCCGGGCGCGACCGCGGCTGCGGCGCGTACCCGTCGAGATGCCTCGGCCGGAGACAGTCGCAGCGCGGTGCTGAGCAGCTTCGCTGGTGACCCCGAGACCAGCCGGGCCGGCAGCTCACGGGCGTTCACCGCCGCTACGAACCCGTGGTCGACCCCCGGCAGCCGGTTTCGCAGCCGCTCGAAACGCTGCATCACCTCGACCAGCCGGGAATCCCCGTATCCCAGCAATCCGTCACTGTTGGCTAGCTCGACAAGACGACTGACGACCTCATCAAGATCGTCGAGAGCGCGGTCGAACGGCGTCGCCACCTCCTCACCGTCTCTCATGGGTTCATTCTACTCGAACGCGCGTTCGATTTCTAGAGGGAAAGGGATGGCCGGATTGCCGAGTTCCCGCCGAGTTAGCTCATCCTTGCGAGAGCCGACCAGGTGCTCGGGGCCTACCGTCGGTTATCCGCCGGTAGGTAGCGCGCCCACCAGTCGAGGATGGCGTCGAACCGCTGGACGCGGTGCCGGGGCCGGCCGGAGCGGCTGAGCTCGTGGTCCTCGCCGGGAAAGACCAGCAGCTCGGTCTCGACGCCGGCCCGCACCAGCCCGAGGTGGTAGCGCTGGGCCTGGGAGAGCGGGCAGCGCAGGTCGTCCTCGGAGTGGATCAGCAAGGTCGGCGTGCGGACCCGGTCCACCACGGCCTGCGGGCTCTGCGTGCGACGCAGCTCCGGATCCTCGCCGGTGTACTCCTGGCTGAAGTAGGTGCCGATGTCGGAGGTGCCGATGAACAGCTCCGGGTCCAGGAACCCACGTTCCACGATCGCGCCGGCGAAGCGAGGTCGTGGGCGATCGTCCATGCGGTCAGGTAGCCGCCGTAGGAGCCGCCCATGATCCCGAGCCGGCTACGGTCGAGCGCCGGGAGGGCGTCCAGCGCGCCGTCGAGAAGGTCGAGCACGTCTGTCATGTCGACCGTGCCCATCCGGTGCCGGATGCTCTGACCGAACGCCTGGCCGTAGCCCGCCGAGCCGCGAGGGTTGCCCATCACGACGGCGTAGCCGGCCCCGGCGTAGACCTGGGCCTCGTCGAAGAGCGAACCGGTGAACTGGGCGAACGGGCCGCCGTGGATGAGCAGCAGCGTGGGGTGCGGACCCGGTGTGGCCGGCTCGACCACCCAGCCGTGCACCTGCCCGCCGTCCCGGGTGGGGACGACCAGCTCCTGCGGCTCCACGGTGCCGGCGGACCGCAGCGGCGCGGACAGGTCGGTCAGCGGACGCAGCGCCTCCCCGTCCACGACCGCGACGTCGCCGGTCGACCGGGGATCGGCGACGCTGACCACGACCTGGCCGCCGGCGGCTGCCACACCGAGGACCTCCACCGGGCCGTCGGTGAGCCGCTCCGTCCGGCCGTCGGCGTGCGCGCGCAGCAGCTGCACGGTGCCGCGGGTGACCTCCTGCACCAGGACACGGTCGCCGTCCGGCACGATCGCGGAGTCCTGCACGTCGAGGGTCTCGGGGTCGGTCAGCCGCCGCGGCGGCTGGCCCGGCTCGACCACGTACAGCGCCGCCTGGACACCGACGAAGTCGGCCCCTGCGGGATCGATCGCCCGGGCGATCAGCCAGGTGCGGCCAGCCACCTCGCGGGCAGCGTCGACGAAGAGCCCGTCGTCGGGGCCGGCGATCTCGGTGACCCCGCCCGGCCGGCCGTCTGCCTCGAGCTCGAGCCGGTACGCGGCCGAGCGCAGCACCTCGGAGTGGCCGTCGTGGGAGGTCGCGACGAAGGTCACCGCACCCTGGTCGGTGCCGCACGGGTGGCCGTGGTCGGTGTCGTCGAAGGTCAGCTGCACCGCCTCCGGTAGCCCGCTCGGCTGCTCCGGCGTCGGGTCCGCGGCACTGGGCGCGCGGGGGAGGACCGGCTCGGCGCCGACGTCGGGCACCACGACCGTGAAGAGCTGCGCCCGTCGGTCGGTGATGTAGCCGACGCCGTTGGCCAGGTAGCGGGTGGTGGTGAGCCGACGTGCCGGTTCCGCGGGAGCGGACAGTCCGTCCACGGTGCCGTACCGGCCGGGCTCGGGTAGCCGGGCGACGAAGACCAGACGCGTGCTGTCGGACGACCAGGCGAGCTCGCCGACCCCCAGCTGCGCGTCGGTCAGCCGGACGGGCTCGCCGCCGGACGTCCGGACGACGTGCAGCTGCGATCGTCCGTCGGCGGGGGCGCGGAGGAAGGCGACCAGGCTGCCGTCCGGAGAGACCTGAGGCGCGGTGTCACGGAAGCCGCGGGTCAGCCGCTCGCCCGGCGCGGAGCCGTCGACCGGCGCCCGCCAGAGCTGGCCGACGTAGGCGTCGGCACCGACGTCCGGCCGGGTCACCGCGAAGACGACGGTCCTGCCGTCCGGGGTCAGCGAGGGGACGGAGACGATTCGCAGCAGGTCGAGGTCGTCGGGGATCACTCACGACACCCTAGGCAGGGGTCTGGTCGGGCCCGTTCGTCGGTTCGCGGGGCCCACCGGGAAGAACGGCAGGCTCGGTCCTGTTCTGCAGGTGTGCCAGCCGTGAGGTCCTCGATCGTCGTCGGGGCGGGGCAGGCGGGACTGTCCGCCGCCTACCACCTGGCGCGCCGAGGGCTGGTGCCGGGCGAGGACCTGCTCGTCCTGGACGCGAACCCGGCTCCCGGCGGCGCCTGGCAGCACCGGTGGTCCTCCCTGACCATGTCCGACGTGCACGGCGTGGCGGCGCTGCCCGGCGTCGAGCCGCCCACGAGCTCACCCGACGAGCCGGCCAACGTCGCGGTGCCGCACTACTTCGCGGCGTACGAGCAGCGGTTCGGGCTGGCCGTGCAGCGGCCGGTCGCTGTGCGGTCGGTCGAGCCGGCCGAGGCCGGCCTGCTGCGGGTGGTCGCGGCCGACCAGAGCTGGCTGACCCGGACCGTCGTCAACGCGTCCGGCACCTGGGAGCGGCCCTTCGTACCGCACTACCCGGGCGCGGAGACCTTCCGCGGCACCCAGCGGCACACCCACGACTACCCGGGACCGGACGCGTACGCCGGCCAGCACGTGGTGGTCGTCGGCGGTGGTGCGTCGGCGGTGCAGCTGCTGGCCGAGATCAGCGAGGTGGCCACCACCACCTGGGTGACCCGACGGCCGCCGGTCTGGCGGACCGACCCGTTCACGCCCGAGATCGGCCGGGAGGCCGTGGCCCGCGTGGCCGAGCGGGTCCGCCAGGGACTGCCGCCGCTGAGCGTCGTCAGCGTCACCGGGCTGTTGCTGCGCGAGCAGGAGCAGGCCGCTGCACGCCGCGGCGTCTACGAGCCCCGCCCGATGTTCGCCCGCCTCACTCCGACCGGCGTGGCCTGGGCCGACGGCACCGAGCAGCGGGCCGACGCGGTCCTGTGGGCCACCGGGTTCCGACCGGACGTGGCTCATCTCGCCCCGCTGCGGCTGCGCTCGAGCGCCGGGGGCATCGCCGTCGACGGCACGGCCGCCGTCCTCGACGCTCGGGTGCAACTGGTGGGCTACGGACCCTCGGCGAGCACCATCGGCGCCAACCGCGCCGGCCGGGTCGCGGCCCGCCACGTCGTCCAGCAGCTCGCCCAGGTCGCCGCCTGAACGGGGATCAGGCCGGGCGCCGCGGCCGGATCGCGTAGCGGTCCAGCAGCCCCGTCATCCTTCGCAGGTCCTGCCGCGGGCTGGCGACGGCGATGTAACCGTCGGGGCGGACCAGGTAGCCGGCGTCGCGGTGGAGCCCAGCCCGAGCGGCGTCCGGGGTCCAGTGCGCGACGTGCAGGTCCAGGCCTCGCTCGGCCGCCAGCCGTCGCAGTGCTGGGCCGGCCTGCCCGTACACGTGCAGCTGCCAGTCCAGGGTGCCCAGGGCGTCGTAGTTGCTGGCCCCGTCAGGCGAGCAGACCCACGGCAGCCGGTCGCCGCCCCGGACGCGGCCGGCCCGGCCGGCGCTGAGGGGGCTACGTCGGTAGTGCAGCGCGATCTGGGAGACGCGGGTGCTCAGCGCCCGCCGTCCGAAGGGCTGCCGCAGCAGACCGGGCAGCAGCCGGCCGAACGCGAGCCGCCGGGCCAGCGTGGATCGCCGGCCGGTCCCGGCGATCAGCCGGAACGCGGTGTCGGTGGTCGCGACCAGGCGCCGGGCGACCGGCCGGCGCTCGGTGGCGTAGCTGTCCAGCAGGCGGGGTGCCGCTCGTCCCTGGACGACGGCCGCCAGCTTCCAGCCCAGGTTCACCGCGTCGGCGATGCCGGTGTTCATGCCCTGGCCGCCGAGCGGGCTGTGCAGGTGCGCGGCGTCGCCGAGCACGAATCCGCGCCCGACCCGCAGCCGGCTCGCGAGCCGGGAGGAGACGCGATAGGTCGAGAACCAGTGCACCGCGCCGAGCGGGGAACCGGTCGCCTGCTCGGCCAGGTCGCGCAGGTCCTCGAAGGAGGTGTCCTCCCGGTCGGCCAGCACGGAGGGGACGAGCCCGATCAGGCGTTCGGTGCCGTCGCGGCGGGCCGGGACGGCGAGGACGAAGTCCGTCGCGCTCAGGCAGAAGGTGAACGACCCGGCCCGGGTCCCGGGTGCGGCCACATCGGCCACGAAGTAGGTCTGCTCGGTCGCGCGACCACCGAACCCGACCCCCAGCCCGGCCCGAACGGTGCTCCGGGCCCCGTCGCAGCCGGCGAGGTAGTCGACCTCGACCCGCTCGGCGCCGGCAGGGCCGGCGAGCTCGACCTGCACACCGCCGGGGGACTGCCTCGCCCCGACCAGCCGGGTCTGCCACTCCACCCGGACGCCCGCCTCGCCGAGCGCCTCGGCCAGGGCGTCCTCGTGCTCGTCCTGTGGGCAGCAGAGCAGGAACGGGTACGGGCTGAGACCAGCGCCGATGTCGCCGACGTCGACCGCGGCCACCTCGCGTCCGTGCTCGCGGACGCCGACCTGCTCGATCCGTACGCCGCGCGCCACGACCGCCTCCGCCACGCCGAGCTGGCGGTACAGCTCCAGCGTCCGCGCCTGGACGTCGAGGGCGCGGGACTCGCGGCTGGTACCGGCGCGCTGGTCGACGATCCGGACCCCCGTCCCGGCGCGGACGAGGCTCAGGGCCAGCGCCAGCCCGGTCGGTCCGGCGCCCACCACCAGCACCGGCGCCGCCGTCGCCGTGGGTTCGTTCACCCGGCCGGCAGGGCCTCGGCCGCACCGGCCGTCGTGACCCCCAGCTGTCGCATCACGTCAGCCTCGACCGCCAGCATCGAGCGTCCGTCCGCGTCGGTCAGCCACTGGTGGAACGCGACCCGGAACACCGTGACGCCGGACTGGGCGATCTCGCTGACGGTGGTCTGCTCACATCGCACCATGGCCACAGGATAGTGACGACAGCGACTGACCTGAGCGGACGCTGACGGCAGTCGCTGTCATGGGTGGACGAGCATGACGTCGCCACACCCCGCCCTCTCGAACGCGGCCGAGCGCAGCGCCGTCGAGACGATCGCGACGGCGCGGGCAGGACCGCAGCGGCCTCTCGTGCCTGCGTCCGGCGTCGCCGGTCGAGTAGTCGGCCGGACCGCGCGAGAATGTCAGTGCCCTCTGGTGAGGTTCACCTCGCACCGCTTCCGCCCCAGACGAAGGAACACCAGACCCGATGTACCGCCTGCTGCGCACGTCCGAGCTGCGCGTCGAAGCCCCCGCGCTCGACGCGTCCCAGCAGGCCGTCGTCGACCACCGGGGCGGTCCGTTGCTGGTCCTCGCCGGCCCGGGGACGGGCAAGACCACGACCCTGGTCGAGTCGGTCGTCGCCCGGATCGAGGACCGAGCGCAGACCCCGGACAGCATCCTGGTCCTGACCTTCTCGCGCCGGGCGGCTGCTGACCTGCGTACCCGGATCGCCGCGCGCCTCGGCCGGACGGTCGTGACCCCGCTGGCCATGACGTTCCACGCCTTCTGCTACGCCCTGGTCCGCCGGTTTGCCGACCGGCTGGAGCCCCTCCCCGCCGACGCCGCGGGCACCGGCTTCGGTCCGCCGGTCCGGCTGCTCACCGGCCCCGAGCAGGACTTCCGGGTGCGCGAGACCCTGCAGGGCAGTCTGGAGACGCGCCGGGCGTCCTGGCCCGAGAGCCTCGACCGCGCCTTCGGCACCCGGGCGTTCGCCGGCGAGGTGCGGGCGGTGCTGGCCAAGGCCCGCCAGCTGGGGATGGATCCCGAGGACGTGGTCGCGGCCGGTGAGGCTGCCGGGCGGGCCGAGTGGGTGAGCGTCGGCCAGTTCTTCGAGGAGTACCTCGACGTCTTGGACGCCGAGGGCGTGCTCGACTACGCCGAGCTGGTGCACCGCAGCCGGATCCTGCTCGCCGATCCCGAGATCGTGGCCACGCTGCGGCGCGAGATCGGCTGCGTCTACGTCGATGAGTACCAAGACACCGACCCCGCCCAGGTACGGCTGCTGCAGACGATCGCCGGCGGCGGCAGGGACGTGGTGGTGGTCGGTGACCCCGACCAGTCGATCTACGCCTTCCGCGGCGCCGAGGCGCGGGGCATCCTCGACTTTCCCGACCTGTTCCGCACCACCGACGGCCAGCGGGCGCCCGTGCTCGCGCTAGGCCGGACCCGGCGCTTCGGCACGGCGATGCTCGCCGCCAGTCGTAGCGTGGCGGCGCGGCTGGGCATCCCGCGCTCGCTGCCGCCGGAGGTCTTCAGCGCCTTCCGGCACCCCGAGCCGGCGCCGGGCCTGCCACGCGGCAAGGTCGAGGTGCTCACCTGCTCCACCGCCGGCGCGGAGACCGAGCACATCGCCGAGATCCTGCGGTCGGCACATCTGCGCGACGGCGTGCCCTGGGACGAGATGGCGGTCCTCGTCCGCGCCGGACGCAGTGGCATCCCGCCGCTCGCCCGGGCGCTGGTGGCCGCCGGGGTGCCAGTGGAGGTGGCCGGCGACGAGATCCCGCTGGCCGGAGACCCGGCAGTGCGGCCGCTGCTGCTGGCGTTGCAGGTGTCCACCCGGGGCCGGCAGGTCGATCCCGAGGAGGCTGCTCTGCTGCTGACCTCTCCGCTGGGCGGGCTGGACGCGATGGGGACGCGGCGGTTGGGCCGCGCCCTGCGCCAGGCGGAGCGCGCCGAGCTGGCCGGGACGGCGCTGCCACGGCCCTCGGCCGAGCTGCTGGCCCTCGCGCTGCGCCAGCCTGAGCTGCTGTCGGAGTGCCCGACGAACGCCGACACCGTGGCGGCCGACGCGCTGGCCGGGCTGCTGCGGCGCTGCGAGCGGGCGGTCCGGGCGGGGTCGAGCGCGGAGGAGGTGCTCTGGCTGCTCTGGTCGGAGACCGCGTGGCCGGACCGGCTGCGCCGGGAGGCCGCGTACGGCGGGGACGTCGGTCGGCGGGCCAACCGCGACCTGGACGCGGTCTGCGCCCTGTTCGAGATCGCCGCCCGCTCCGAGGACGTGTCCGGCCTTCGCGGGGTGACCGGCTTCCTGGCCGAGGTCGAGGGTCAGCAGATCCCGGCCGACACCCTCCGGGAGTCCGAGCTGCGTGGCGCGGCCGTCCGGCTCCTGACCGCGCACCGGGCCAAGGGCCTGGAGTGGGAGCTGGTGGTGGTGGCCGGGGTCCAGGAGGGCAGCTGGCCCGACATCCGGCGGCGGGGGTCCCTGCTGGAGGCCGACCGGCTCGGCCGCCGCGGGCTGAGCGAGGCGGTACCGACGGCTCAGCGGATCGCCGAGGAGCGCCGGCTCTTCTACGTGGCCTGCACCCGCGCTCGGCACCGGCTCGTCGTGACCGCGGTCGCCGGTACCGAGGGGGAGGGCGACCAGCCGTCCCGGTTCCTGACCGAGCTGGGCGTCGCCGTGCAGCCGCTGCCCGGCCGGCCCCGCCGTCCGCTGTCGCTGGCGGCGCTCGTCGCGGAGCTGCGTCGGGTCGGCGTCGACCCGGAGTCACCCCCGGCCCTGCGGGAGCAGGCGGCACTGCGGCTGGCCCGGCTGGCCGACGCGACCGACGCCGACGGCCGACCGCTGGTGCCGGCCGCGTCGCCTCACGCGTGGTGGGGGATGCGCGAGCTCAGCGACGCCGACCGTCCGGTGGTGGCGCCGGGGGCGGCCGTCCAGCTCTCGGGCAGCCAGCTGGGCAGCCTCCTCTCCTGTCCGCGTCAGTGGTTCCTGGCCCGGAAGGCCCACGGCGAGCCCGTCCGGACCACGGCCGCCAGCTTCGGCTCGCTGGTGCACGTGCTGGCCGAGCACGGTGCGCAGGCCGAGCACCCCGAGGAGCTGACCAGCCACCTGGAGTCGGTCTGGGACCAGCTCGACTTCGACGCGAACTGGCTGTCCGCGGTCGAGCGGGTGGAGGCCGAGGCGGCGCTGGAACGCTTCGCCGCCTGGCAGCAGGCGCGCTCCCGACAGGAGCTCCTCGGGACGGAGGTGTCGTTCTCCTGCGACGTCGAGCTCGGCGCCGAGCCGGACGGGGAACGGGTGCACCTGACCGGTACCGCCGACCGGGTCGAGCGCGACCCGGACGGGCGGATCCGGATCGTCGACTTCAAGACCTCACGCTCGGCCCCGACCGCCGCTGACGTCGCCCTGCAGGACCAGCTGGGGGTCTACCAGCTGGCCGTTCAGCAGGGTGCCTTCGCCGACGTGGCCGGGCCGGACGCGCGGCCCGCGGGTGCCGAGCTGGTCTACCTGCGGCTCGCCGACGGCGGCGTCCCGTTCCCCAGGGTGTTTCAGCAGGCGTCACTGGACGACGTGCCCTTCCCGTTCGGAGAGGCTCGGTCCGAGCCGGGGAGCGAAGGCACCGGCGCACCGACCTGGGTGCACGCCCGGCTGGCCCAGGCGGCGGAGGTGGTCCGGTCCGAGCGGTTCGAGGCCCGGATCGGCCCGGCCTGCCGCTACTGCCCGTTCCGCGGCAGCTGCCCCGCCCAGGGCGCCGGCCGGCAGGTCGTGACATGACGCGGCCCGAGGGTCGGGCTCCACGGGGCTCGTCGCCGGGAAGCCCTCACTCCCGAGAGGCTTCGCTCACGACTGTGTGGGGGAGGCCCCGCTCATGACCGTCCACATCCTGACCCCGCCGGCACCGACCCGACGGCTGAGGACGACCGAGGACCTGGTGGACGCGCTCGGCATCGCCTTCTCCGAGCAGCAGCTCGACGCGATCACCGCGCCGTTGGAGCCCGGCGTGATCATCGCCGGCGCCGGGTCGGGCAAGACCACGGTGATGGCCGCCCGGGTGGTGTGGCTGGTCGGCACCGGCGCCGTCCGGCCCGAGGAGGTGCTCGGCCTGACCTTCACCCGCAAGGCCGCGGCCGAGCTGTCGGCCCGGGTCCGGGCAGCGCTGCTCCGGGCGGGCGTCGTCTCCGACCGTGGTGTCGACGAGTCCGGCGAGCAGCTCGTGATGACCTACGACGCCTTCGCCGCCCGGCTCGTCTCCGAGCACGGGCTACGGCTGGGCTACGAGGCCGACCCGACCATGATCAGCGGGGCCACCCGCTACCGGCTGGCCTCGCGCGTGGTCAAGGCGGCCGCTGGCCCGTTCGACTTCTTGTCCCGGCTGCGTCCCGCCACGATCACCGAGCGGGTGCTCAAGCTGGACGCGGACCTGCAGCAGCACCTGGTCACCACCCGCGCGCTCGACTCACACGCCCGCGAGCTGGTCCTCGGCTGGGAGTCAGCCCCGCCGAACCGGCTGGGCAACACGTTCGCGGACGTGAAGAAGGCCGTGATCGCCGCCCAGGAACGGCTCGAGCTGGCCAGCCTGGTGGAGGACTACCAAGCCCTCAAGTGGCGGTTGGGTCTGGTCGAGTTCGCCGACCAGATGGCCATCGCGGCCCGGCTGGCCAGCGAGGTGCCGCAGGTCTCGGCGACGTTGCGAGCGGCGTTCCGGGTGGTCCTGCTGGACGAGTACCAGGACACCTCGGCGGCGCAGGCGATCATGCTGCGCTCGCTGTTCTCCGGGCGCACCCCGAGCGAGGGGCTCGGTCATCCGGTGACCGCGGTCGGGGACCCCTTCCAGGCCATCTACGGCTGGCGCGGGGCAGCGGCCAGCAACATCCTCGGCTTCGCCGAGGACTTCCGCCGCGTCGACGGGGCCCGCAGTCGCTCGTTCGCGCTGACCGTCAACCGGCGCAGCGGCCAGACCATCCTGGACGTGGCCAACGTCCTCAGCCGCCCCCTCCGCGCGGACGAGCCCCCCGCCGCCCAGGCCGCCGGAGCCGGCCAGCTGCACGCACCGCCCGGGACGCCGACGGGCACGGTGCGGGCGGCGACCTTCGACACCTGGCCGGACGAGGTGAGCTGGATCGGGGACCAGGTCGTCGAGGCGCACACCAGGGGCCGGGCCCCGCACTGGGCCGACATCGCCATCCTGACCAGGCGGAACGCCGACATCGCCCCGCTCTACGCCGAGCTGAACGCCCGCGAGGTGCCGGTGGAGATCGTCGGGCTCGGCGGCCTGCTACTGCTGCCCGAAGTGGTGGACGTGACGGCCACGCTGCGGTTGGTCCATGACGTGACATCCAACCCCGAGCTGATCCGGCTGCTGACCGGACCCCGCTGGCGGGTCGGCGCCCGGGACCTGGCGCTGCTCGGCCGTCGCGCGCGTGAGCTGGCACGGACGGCCACCGGTGAGGATCTCGGGCTCGAGCCGGGTGAGGGTGCGGACGTCCTGGCGGCCCTCTCCGAGGCCGTCGCGGGGACGGACCCGACCGAGGTGATCAGCCTGCTGGACGCCCTGGAGAGCCCGGGGGACGAGCCCTACTCCGAGGTCGCCCGGGAGCGCTTCGCGCGGCTGGCGTCGGAGCTCGCCTACCTGCGCCGGCACAGCGACGAGCCGCTGCTCGACCTGACCCGACGCGTCGTGGTCACCCTCGGCCTGGACGTCGAGCTGATGGCGACGCCGGAGTTCGAGCGCACGTCGCGGCGCGACCAGCTGGGCGCCTTCCTGGACGCGGTTGCCGACTACGTCGACGTGGACGGGGACGCCTCGCTGGCCGGCCTGCTGGCCTGGTTTGCCGCCGAGATCGATCAGGGCGCCGGGCTGGAGCAGGCCGTGCCGTCGGACCGCGAGGCGGTCAAGCTGCTCACCGTGCACAAGGCGAAGGGTCTGGAGTGGGAGGTCGTCTTCCTCCCCGCCCTGATGAAGGGCGTCTTCCCCAGCGACCGGGTCACCGACAACTGGGTCACCACCCCGGCGGCGCTGCCTGCGGACCTGCGAGGCGACGCCGACTCGATCCCGCAGCTGGCCGAGACCACCAACGCCGCCCTGGTCGACTACAAGGCCGAGCTCAGCCGCCAGCAGCTGCTGGCCGAGGACCGGCTCGCGTACGTGGCCGTTACCCGGGCGCGCCAGCTGCTGATCGGGACCGGCCACTTCTGGCGGGCCGACCTGAGCAAGCCGCGCGTCCCGTCGACCTACCTGGCCGCGCTGCTCGCCGAGGCCGAGCGCCAGGGCGAGGTGGCTCACGAGGCGGTCCCCTCGGGTCCGGAGAACCCGCTGGTCCGCGCAGCCGCGCCCGCGCCGTGGCCGGCCCCGCTCGACCCGGACGGTTGGCAGCGCCGGCACGCCGCGGCGTCGGCGGTCGAGCAGGCCCGGCAGCGGCACCGCCGAACAGGCAGCTACGAGCCGGCCGGCGGGGGAGAGCAGCTGCTGCTGGACACCGAGGAGGTGGTGGCCGGCTGGGACTCCGACCTCGAGCGGCTGCTGGCGGAGCTGGCGCAGTCCCGGTCCGGCGAGCACCTCGTGCCGCTGCCCGGGACGCTGTCGGCGACGTCGGTGCTGCGGCTGAACGCCGACCCCGACGCCTACGCCGCGGAGCTGTCCCGCCCGATGCCCCGCCCGCCGTCGCGGGCCGCCCGCTTCGGCACCCGGTTCCACGCCTGGGTCGAGCGCTACTTCGGCGCTCGGCTGGGCAGCGGTGGGCTCGGGCAGCAACAGCTGGTCGACCCCGACGACCTGCCCGACCGCGTCGACGCCGGCAGCGAGGACGAGGCCGACCTGCGCGAGCTGTGCCAGGCCTTCGTCGCCGGCCGCTTCGGCGCCACCGCCCCGTACGCCGTCGAGGCGCCGTTCAGCCTGCTGCTGGGCGGCCGGCTCGTCCGCGGTCGGATCGACGCGGTCTACGAGCTGCCCGGCGAGGACGCGGCCTCGCGCCGCTGGCAGGTGGTCGACTGGAAGACCAGCCGGGTGTCCGCGGCCGACCCGCTCCAGCTGGCCATCTACCGGCTCGCCTGGTCCGAGGTGCAGCAGGTGCCGATCGACCAGGTGACGGCGATCTTCTATGACGTGCGCGGGGACCGCGTTGTCCAGCCCGACTCCCTGCCCGACCGCGGCGCGATCGAGTCGCTGCTGGTCTCGCCACCGGTGGAGGGGGGGCAGTAGGTCAGGGTCGGAGGACAAGCACGCCGGCGTAGGCGGTGACGGCGACCAGCAGCCAGGACGCGAGTGCCAGCACCAACGACCGACCGCCGGTGCGACGCAGCGTGCTGACCTGGATGCCGGTGCCGAGACCGACCAGGGCGGCGACGAGCAGCACCTCCTGCACGTGCTTGGCTGCGGCCAGCACCTCGGTGGGCAGCAGGTTCGTGCTGCTGAGCGCGATGGCGCCGAGGAACCCGACCACGAACAGCGGCACGACGGGTGACCGCCGGGCCGGTCCGGCAGCATCGACGGCGCTGACTCCCCGGGCTCGGCGTCGAGCGGCCAGCCCGACCCCTGCGACCAGCGGAGCGAGCAGGATGACCCGGGTCAGCTTCACGACGACGGCGGTGGTGAGAGCCCCCGGAACCCGGTTGGCGGTGGCGACGGTCTGACCGACGTCGTGCACGCTGGCACCCACCCAGCGGCCGAAGTCGGCCGGGTCGAGACCCAGCGGTCCTCGGAGCAGGGGCAGCGCCACGATGGCGAGGCTGCCGCAGAGGGTGACTAAGGCTATGGCGATCGCGGTGTCGTCCTCGTCCCCGTCGGCGACGTCGCTCATCGCAGCCACGGCCGACGCCCCGCAGATCGAGAAGCCGGTGGCCACCAGCAGGGCGCGGGCGCGGGGGACGCCCAGGGCCCGGCCGATCAGCTGGGTTCCGAGGAAGGTGACCGCCACTGTGGCCACGACCACGCCCAGTCCACCCAGTCCGAGGTCGACCAGCTGGGGCAGGCCCAGCTGCAGGCCGAGCAGCACCACGGCGATCCGGAGCAGTCGGTGTGACGCGACGTGGGTGCCGGCACGGAGCACCGGCCGGTGCGCGCCGAGGTTTGCCGCCAGCGCACCGAGCATGACGGCCACGGTGGACGGGTTGACCGCCGGCAGGAGCTGCGCGACCCCGAAGGCGACTGCGGTCGCGCCCGCCACGGCAAGGAGTCCGGGCAGCGTCGACGACGCCCGCCCGTCGTCGACTTTTCGGTGCCCGAGCAGGTGCCGCAGGTCCAGCGGCGCGAGGTCGCAGCCGGGCCGGCACTGGCTCCGACGGCTCAGCACCGCGCTGGCGGCCGTCCGGCCCGGTCCCGCCGGTGCTGCTCGTCGCTCGCTCATACTCCCGAGCCTCGCCTACGGGGGCGACCGACACTAGAGGCCGCCGGTCGATCACGCCATCAGCAGAGCTGATGGGCGGTCATAGGATCGTCCTATGCTCTCGCCGCACGTGCCGGACCTCGACAGCCTGGTCCTGCTACTGCAGGTGGCCACGACCGGATCGCTCGGCCGCGCCGGTAAAGCGCACGGGATCAGCCAGCCTGCCGTGTCCGCCCGCGTCCAGACGATGGAGCAGCTCGTCGGCGTCGCGCTGGTGGAGCGTACGGCGCGAGGATCGAGCCTGACCCCGAACGGCGTCCTGGTAGCCGGCTGGGCCCGTGCGGTGCTCGACGCTGCCGAGGTGCTGGACGCGGGCATCGCCTCGCTGCGGGCGACGAGTGAGTACCAGCTGCACGTCGTCGCGAGCATGACCGTCGCCGAGCACCTGCTGCCGCACTGGCTGGTCCGGCTGGCCGGAGCGCGTCCCCAGACCGCAGTCAGCCTCGACGCCATGAACTCGACCCGCGTGGAGCAGGTGCTGTTCGCACACCAGGCTGACCTCGGGTTCGTCGAGGGTCCGTCGGTCGCGGCCGGACTCGACAGCCAGGTGGTCGCGCGTGATCGGCTCGTCCTGGTGGTCGCGCCCGGCCACCCGCTCACGAGGCGCCGGGGCATCGAGGCCGACGAGCTGGCTGCCACCCGGCTGGTGCAGCGGGAGCCGACCTCCGGCACCCGGACCGCCCTCGAGGCTGCTCTGGCGGGCCGGTCGCCGATGGCCGCCCCCCTGCTCGAGCTCTCTACGGCCAGTGCGGTCCGGTCTGCCGTAGCGGCCGGTGCCGGGCCTGCGGTGCTGAGCCAGCTCGCCGTCGCCGACGACCTCGACCGTGGGGCACTCGTGGAGGTCCCCGTCCGAGGGGCCGACCTGACCCGCCTCCTCCGGGCCGTCTGGCCCACCGGCCAACGACCGAGCGGGCCGGCGAGAGACCTGCTGCAGATTGCGACCTCGACCAGGGGCAGGGGTGGCGTCAGCGACCGAGAGGGCCGCTCTCCTCGCTGAGGCGGCGGTAGAGGTCGTCGACCTGCCGGGCGATGTCGTCACGGACCAGCCGCATCCGCTCGATGCCCTCGACGCCGCGCAGCGACGGCTCGTCCACGGCCCAGATCTCGTAGCGGGGTCCGGGCAGCGGCTCGACCTCGGCCTCGCCGACGGTCACGACCACGTCGGCGGCGACCTGCCGCTCGGGCGTGAGCTGGCGCGGGCTCTGGTCGGAGATGTCGATCCCCGCCTCGGCCAGCGCCACCACCGAGAGCTCGTTCAGCTTCGACCCGGCCCGCGTCCCGGCGGACTCCACCTGCCAGCGGCCCGGATCGGGGTCCTCGGCTGCGGCTGCCCGGAACAGCCCCGCCGCCAGCTGGGACTTGCCACCGTTCTTGACGCAGACGAACAGGACCCGGGTCATGGGCGGACCTCCTGGGTGTGAGTGGGTCCTGGGAAGTAGCGGCGGGTCCACAGGGCGACGTAGACCAGCCCCACCAGGGCCGGTACCTCGATCAGCGGCCCGACCACACCGGCGAGAGCCTGTCCGGAGGTGACCCCGAAGGTAGCGATCGCCACGGCGATGGCGAGCTCGAAGTTGTTGCCGGCCGCGGTGAACGCCAGCGTCGTCGTGCGAGGGTAGCCGAGACCCAGCAGCCGGCCGAGCACCAGACCGACGGTGAAGACGACAGCGAAGTAGACGAGCAGCGGCAGTGCGATCCGCACGACGTCCAGGGGTCGCTCGGTGATGGTGTGGCCCTGCAGGGCGAACAGGACGACGATGGTGAAGAGCAGCCCGTAGAGCGCCCACGGCCCGAGCCTGGGCAGGACAACCGACTCGTACCAGTCCCGGCCGCGTGCCCGCTCGCTCAGCGTGCGGGTCAAGAACCCTGCCAGCAGTGGTATGCCGAGGAAGACCAGCACGCTGACGGTGATCGTCCCGGCGGAGAAGCCGGCGCTGGTGGTGGGCAGGCCGAGCCAGTGGGGCAGCACCTGCAGGTAGAACCAGCCGAGCGCGCCGAACGCGACGACCTGGAAGACCGAGTTGACCGCGACCAGCACAGCGGCGGCCTCCCGGTCGCCGCAGGCCAGGTCGTTCCAGATCAGCACCATGGCGATGCAGCGGGCGAGGCCGACGATGATCAGCCCGGTCCGGTACTCGGGCAGGTCGGGCAGGAAGAGCCAGGCCAGGGCGAACATGAACGCCGGCGCGAGCAGCCAGTTGAGGATCAGCGACGTCACCATCAAGCGCCGGTCGGCCAACACCGTGCCCGCGTCGGTATAGCGGACCTTGGCCAGCACCGGATACATCATCACCAGCAGTCCGACTGCGATCGGCAGCGACAGCGACCCGACCCGGACCGCGTCCAGGCCCGCCGCGAGGCCGGGCACCAGCCGACCGAGGACCAGGCCGAGCACCATGGCCGCGAGGATCCAGGCCGGTAGCCACCGGTCCAGGAGCGACAGCCGGCGGAGCACGGGCGCCGTCGTCGCCGTCGTCTCGTCGACAACCGTGTCACTCATCGGCAGGCCCTGCAGCCGGTCTCGTCCCCCTGATGATCGCTGCGTGCATCTGCGGTTCGGCCTCGTGGGTGAAGCGAACCGAGGCGTCCACGAAACCCGCAGCGAGGAGCTGCTCGAGGTACTCGGCCCGGGACAACGCGCCGGCGATGCAGCCGGTGAAGGAGCCGCGCTCGACCCGATCGGCTTGGGTGAGGTGGTCCTCGGCCACGACGTCGCTGATCCCGATCCGCCCGCCCGGCCGCAGGACCCGGAACATCTCGGTGATCACCCGCGCCTTGTCGGTCGAGAGGTTGATCACACAGTTGCTGATCACCACGTCGACGGACGCGTCGGGCAGCGGGATGTCCTCGATGATGCCCTGGATGAACTCGACGTTGGCCGCTCCTGCCTGCGCGGCGTTGGCGCGGGCCAGTTGCAGCATCTCCTCGGTCATGTCGAGGCCGTAGGCGAAACCGGTCGGGCCGACCCGACGCGCGGACAGCAGCACGTCGATCCCACCGCCCGACCCGAGATCGAGCACCGTCTCGCCTTCTCGCAGCTCAGCCACCGCGGTCGGGTTGCCACATCCCAGGCTGGCTGCGACCGCTGCCACCGGCAGCCCGCCCTGGTCTGCTGCCGGGTAGAGCGCGCTGCCGAAGCGGTCGTCGTCCTCCACCGGCTGTGGGCAGCCCGAGGGGCCCGTCGCCGGGTCGAGCACGCGCGCGGCTGCCGCGGCGTAGCGGTTCCGGACCTGCTCCCGCAGCTGTACCTGCTCGGCCATGGCGACCCTTCTGCTATCGATGCTTGTCGATGCAGCATAGGCCAAACCCATCGACGTATGTCAATACGTCTGACATGCTGACGGGGTGGTGACGACGACCTCCAGCCTGGGTGCGCCCACGCCGAGTACGGCGGAGCCGTGCTGTGTGCCGGCTGCGGTCACCCCGCTGACCCCCGAGCGCGCCGAGCAGCTCGCCGCCTTGCTGAAGGCGGTGGCAGACCCCACCCGGCTCAGACTGCTGTCCCTGGTCGCTGGTGCCGAGGGTGGCGAGGCGTGCATCTGCGACCTCACGGCTCCGGTAGGACTCTCCCAGCCGACGGTTTCGCACCACATGAAGGTGCTGGTCGACGCCGGTCTGCTCACCAGGGCCCAACGCGGCCGCTGGGCCTACTACCGGCTCGTGCCAGGCTCGGCGGAGGCCCTGGCCTCCCTGATGCTCGAGACCCTCCAGCCTCGCTGAGGCGCTCGGGTTCGAGCCCGGACTCCTGGCCGCGGGAATAGTCGGGATACCCGCACGGTTGTGCGGATGACCGATATGTCCCCAGGAGGTGCCCGTGGTCACGCCCAAGAGCAAGCTCGCCACCGACGTCGGACACCTTCATCCGGTCGACGCCGAACGCGTGGCGGAGGCCCGGTCCCGGCTCCTGTCGGTGGAGGACGCCTCCCGGCTGGCGGCGCTGCTGGCGATGATGGCCGACCCGATGCGGACCCGCATCCTCTACGCCCTCGACACCGTCTCCGAGCTCTGCGTCGGCGACCTCGTGCTGGTGCTCGAGGCTTCCCCGGACGCCGTCGGCTACGGGCTCCGCATGCTCCGCACCGCCGGGCTGGTCCAGAACCGCCGGGCCGGGCGCGCGATCTACTACCGGCTCGCGGACGACTTCCCGACCCCGCTGCGCGAGCACTGCCTGCGCCGCCTCGTCGAGCTCACCCGCAGCAACGACGGCGACGAGCTTCTCACCGCGGACGAGGTTGACCAGTGATCACACCTCACGCCGGACAGCACCCGAGCACCCACCACGAAGGCGCCACCCTCACCCGACTGGCCGTGTCGGCCACCCTGCACTGCCTGACCGGGTGTGCGATCGGGGAGGTCCTGGGCCTGGTGCTCGCGACCTGGTGGGGGCTGTCCGACGGCCCGAGCATCGCCCTCGCCGTGGTGCTCGCGTTCGTGTTCGGCTACTCGCTCACCATCGCCCCCGTGCTGCGTTCCGGCCTGAGCCTCAAGGCGGCCGTCGGCGTCGCGCTCGCTGCGGACACGGTCTCGATCTTCACCATGGAGTTCATCGACAACGCCGTCGTGCTCGCGGTGCCCGGAGCCATGGACGCCGGTCTGTCCGACTGGCTGTTCTGGGCCAGCCTCGGCGTCTCCCTCGCCATCGCCTTCGCCGTCACCGTGCCGGTCAACCGAGCCCTGATCGCCCGCGGCAAGGGCCACGCCGTCGTCCACCAGTACCACCACTGATCGAGCCTCAGGAGCATCCGACATGACCACGAGCAAGCTGAAGATCACCGCTTCGGCCCTGGCCGTCGTCGCCACCCTCGCCCTGGCCGGGTGCGGCAACGACAGCGCCGCCTCGGGCATGCCCATGGGCGGCGGCCCCTCGAGCACGGCCAGTAGTGGCACCCCGGCCGCCGGAGCCCACAACGAGGCCGACGTGATGTTCGCGACGATGATGCTGCCGCACCACCAGCAGGCTGTCGACATGAGCCGACTGCTGCTGGCCAAGACCGGGGTCCCTGCCGACGTCAGGACCCTGGCGCGACAGATCCAGGACGAGCAGAGTCCCGAGATCACCCAGCTGGCTGGTTGGCTGGTCGGCTGGGGCGTTCCGGCCGCGTCACCGATGGGTGGGATGGACCACGACATGGGCGACGGGATGATGAGCCAGGCCGACATGGACAAGCTGGAGAACGCCACGGGCACCGACGCGGCCAGGCTCTACCTGACCGGCATGACCGCGCACCACCGAGGCGCCCTCGCGATGGCCCGGACTGAGCTCGCCCAGGGCCAGAACGCCGACGCCACGACGCTGGCGCAAAGCATCCTCACCAGTCAGCAAGCCGAGATCGCCGAGATGGCGCGGCTGCGGTCCGCTCTGTAGACCTCGGTAGGCTGACGCGGTGACCACCTGGGTGACGGCGAGCGAGCTCGACCGCGTCGACCATCACCGACGTTCCGAGGAGTGGGTGGCCGGTCTCTGGAAGTCCGCCGACGCCAGGCTGTTGAAGCTGGACGCGGACGGCCGGTTCACCACCAACGCCGGCGGGACCCGGCTGCGGATGACCAAGCCGTTCGTGACCTTCGACAGTCAGCGGCACCGGTTGCTGGGGCTGCTGGAGGGGGCCCCGGTCTTCGCCGTCGAGGCGCTGACCGAGGGCGAGGTGCACGACCTGCGTGAGGTCGGCGGGCAGCTCTCTGAGGCCGAGCTCGACATCGCGGCGGCTGCCACAGCCGTCAACGCCTGGCACCGGATGGAGCCGCTCTGTCCCCGCTGCGGTGGCGCGAGCGCGGTGATCAACGGCGGCTTTGCCCGGCACTGCACCGAGTGCGGTGAGGACCACTTCCCGCGCACGGACCCTGCTGTGATCATGGCCGTGGTCGACGCCGATGACCGGCTGCTGCTGGGTGGCCAGTCCCACTGGGGCCACCGCGTCTCCGTGCTGGCGGGCTTCGTGGAGGCGGGTGAGTCGGCCGAGCAGGCCATCCACCGCGAGGTGGCCGAGGAGGTCGACGTCTCGCTGTCGGAGCTGCGCTACTTCGGCAGCCAGCCGTGGCCTTTCCCGCGCTCGCTGATGCTCGGCTACTTCGCGCGGGCCACCAGTACCGAGATCAGCGTGGACACCGAGGAGCTGGCCCACGCCGCCTGGTACACCCGAGACGAGCTGACCGCACAACTGGACGCCGGCGACCTCGCGCTGCCCGGACCCGCGTCCATCGCCTCGCGGCTGATCCAGACCTGGCGTGACGGCCTGGACCCCTTCGCCGTCTGACCCGCGCCACGGGCCTGGCGCCTTTACCGACCCGAAACGTCATCGCGCTCGCGTCGCAACACCGCGTCCCTAGGTTGATCAGCGAGCCGCGGATCCTTCCGTCCCGCGTCTGTCACCGCCAGGACGAGGAGCCCCCGATGAGTTCTGCCACCGCGGCCGGCGCCGCCACCGCGAAGCATCCGGTCGACGAGATCCCGCCGCTCAGCCGGCTGGCTCCGCTCGGCCTGCAGCACGTCCTCGCCATGTACGCCGGCGCAGTCGCTGTCCCGCTGGTGGTCGGCAGCGCGCTGATCGCGGCCGGCAAGCTGGCGCCCGGTGACCTGGCGTACCTGATCAGCGCGGACCTGCTGGTGGCCGGGATTGCCACGTTGATCCAGTCGCTGGGATTCTGGCGCTTCGGCGTCCGGCTGCCTCTGATGCAGGGCTGCACCTTCGCGGCGGTCTCGCCGATGATCGCGATCGGCAGCCAGTACGGCGTCACCGCGATCTACGGCTCGGTGATCGCTGCCGGACTGCTGATGATCTTGCTCGCGCCGGTCTTCGCCAAGCTGCTGCGCTTCTTCCCCCCGCTGGTCACCGGGACGGTGATCTTGATCATCGGGCTGTCGCTGATGTCGGTCGCGGCCGGCTGGATCGGCGGTGGCTCGGGCTCGAAGACCTTCGGAGCTCCCATCAACCTGGCGTTCGCCGCCCTGACCTTGTTGATCATCCTGGGCATCGAGCGCTTCGCCCCGCCTGCGTTCCAGCGGCTCTCCATCCTGCTCGGGCTGGTGCTGGGCACGCTCATCGCCATCCCGTTCGGGCTGGCCGACTTCAGTGGCGCCGCCGACCAGCCCTGGTTCGGCGTCAGCACGCCGTTCCACTTCGGCCTGCCGAGCTTCCAGATCAGCGCCATCGTGGCCATGGGCATCGTGGCGCTGGTCATCATGACCGAGACCACCGGCGACATGCTGGCGGTCGGGGAGATCGTCGACAAGCCGATCGAGGCCCGGCAGCTGGCCGACGGGCTGCGCGCGGACGGCCTGTCGACCATGCTGGGCGGGATCTTCAACACCTTCCCGTACACGGCGTTCGCGCAGAACGTGGGCCTGGTCTCCCTGACCGGGGTGAAGTCTCGCTACGTCGCCACCTTTGCCGGCGGTGTGCTGGTGCTGCTCGGCCTCCTGCCCAAGCTCGGCGGGATCGTCGAGGGCATCCCGCTGGGCGTCCTCGGCGGCGCAGGCGTGGCGCTGTTCGGCATGGTCGCCGCCAGCGGCGTCCGGACCCTGTCGCGAGTGAGGTTCAACAACGCGAACATCCTCGTCGTGGCCATCTCGCTGGGCATCGGCCTGCTGCCCACGGTCAGCCCGACGCTGTACACCCAGTTCCCGACCTGGTTCAAGATCATCTTCAACTCCGGCATCTCCGCCGGAGCGCTGACGGCGATCGTGCTCAACGTGATCTTCAACTCTCCAGCCGTCCAGCGCCGGCTGGGAAGCGAGGAGGGCGAGTACTCCGCCCACGACGCCGTCCGGGCTGCCGCCATCGACACCACGATGCCGGTACCGGACTCGGGCGCCTCCGTCGACGCGGGCTCGGTGCCGGGCGAGGCGCGCTGAGGCCCGACGCCTTAGCTGCCCGCGAGCCGGCCGCGCAGGCCGCTCGCCCGCAGCGCCGGCCGCAGCACCGCGCGACGGATCGCCTCCTCGGTGCCCAGCACCAGCACGCGGGAGGTGGCCCGGGTGACGGCGGTGTAGAGCAGCTCGCGGGTCAGCAGCGGTGACTCGGGCGGGGGGACCACGAAGGTCACCCGGGTGAACTGGCTGCCCTGGGCCCGGTGCACCGTCATCGCGTGCACCGTCTGCACGGCGTCCAGCCGGACCGGCGCGACGAGCGTGGGCTCGGCCCCTCGGGCGAACGCGGCGCGGGGGCCCTCGGGTGTCGAGACCACCACGCCGGTGTCCCCGTTGTAGAGCGACATCTCGTAGTCGTTGGCGGTGACCAGCAGCGGCCGCCCCAGGTACCACTCGCCGTCCTCCCCGTAGCCCGGTACGGCTTCGACCAGCCAGCGCTCGGCCTCGATGCTCCAGCGGGTGACTCCGTACGGCCCCCGGCGGTGTGCGCACAGCAGCCGGTGCTGGTCCAGCCCGGCCAGCGCTCCGGCGACGTGCCCGGCCGTCGCCGCCTCACGGGTCCGGCGGCCCGCCGTCTGCACCTCCGACGCCAGCTCGGCCAGCTGGTCGACGGGCAGTCGGCCACCCGCAGGGTCCAGCTGCAGCTCGGCGAAGCCGACGTCCTCGGCCCCGGAGCGCAGTACCGCCAGCACCCGGTCGGGGTCCTCAGCGCGGATGGCCCTGGCCAGCTCGTCGATGGCACCGCCGAAACGCCAGGGCCGCGTCAGCTGCACCACCCCGTGCGCCGGCGGCAGCGTGCGGTCGGCGTGCGGCAGCTGGAGGGCGGCGAGACCCCCCATCAGCTCAGGCGATGCCTCGCCCGGGGCTCGGGCGATGTCGGAGAGCACCGCGCCGGCCTCGACCGAGGACAGCTGGTCGGGGTCGCCGACCAGCACCAGCCGGGCGTCGGGACGAACGGCCTCCAGCAGCCGCGCCATCATGGTGAGCGAGACCATGGACATCTCGTCCACGATCAGCACGTCGTGCGGCAGGTGGTTGGTCGCGTCGTGCTGGAAGCGGCTGCGGCTGCCCGGCTGCCAGCCGAGCAGCCGGTGCAGGGTGGAGGCGCTGACCTCACCGATCCGTTCCTGGTCCGCGGGCTCGAGGGTCGCGGTGGCGGAGCGGACGGCCTCCTCCAGCCGAGCGGCGGCCTTGCCGGTCGGCGCGGCGAGCGCGATCCGTAGCGGGGGGCCAGGCTGGTCGTGCAGCAGGGCGATCAGGCGAGCGACCGTGGTCGTCTTGCCGGTGCCGGGCCCGCCGGCCAGCACGGTCACCCGGCTGAGCGCGCAGACGGCGGCCGCGAGCTGCTGCAGGTCGGGCTCGTCCTCGGCCAGGCCGACGCGGGGGAACAGCCGGCGGAGCGCCGCGCCGGCCCGGTCCACGTCGATGTCGTAGCAGCCGGCGGCGAAGCGGGTCTGCAGCGAGGTGCGGACCAGCTCCTCCTGCCACCAGTAGCGCTCCAGGTAGAGCAGGTCGCCCGCCAGCCGCAAGGGCCGCCCACCCGGCTGGCTCTCGGCCAGCACCAGCGGGCTGGCCCGGACGGCGTCCAGCCAAGCCTCCGGCTCGGGCCAGGGCAGCCCGGAGACGTCGATCTGCTCCTCGGACTCGTCGAAGACCGTGCCACTGACCGTGCGCAGGTCGACCACGACCGAACCGTTGCGCAGGGCCCGGACGGTCAGTGCCAACGCCAGCCGTACCCGGTCGTCGTCCTCGCCGGCCATCCGGCTGACGGCCCGGGCGGTGTGCACGTCAGCGGGCCGGAGCACGCCAGCGGCGTTGAAGTCACCCAGCAGGCCGGTGGCCCCGAGGACGAGGCCCGGGTCCCCGGCGGCCACGGTCACCGCGGTCATCGGCGGACCCCGCCAACCGGGGTGCCGTCAAGCAGGTCCGACAGCTCCGTCACCAGCGCGGTGGCCGGCCGCCAGCTGAACACACCTGCCGGCACCCCAGCGACGGTCGGGGTGTCCGCGCCGGCCATCCCGCGCACGAAAAGGTAGAGCGCCCCACCCAGGTGGACCTCCGGGTCGTAGCCCGGTTGGCGCCAGCGCAGCAGCCGGTGCACCGCGACGCTGTAGAGCAGGGCCTGCAGCGGGTAGTGCGCGCTCATCATCGCCTCGGCCAGCCGCCGAGGGGCGTAGTCGGCGAGCAGCAGCGGGCGGCCGTCGAAGCTGCCGAGCCAGTTGGTCTTGTAGTCGACCACCAGGTAGCGCGGTGGACCAGAGCCGTCGCGCACCCGCAGCACGGCGTCGATGCTGCCGGTGAGGTAGCCCCGCAACGGCTGGTCGGCGAGGGCAGGGTGGGCGACCAGGTCGGCGTAGCGGCCGAGCGGGTCGGTCGCCGGCACGTGGGCCCGCAGCAGGGGCACGAGCTGGCCGAGGGTCACCTCGGCCCGGGTGGTGTCGCCACCGGCCAGCGGCATCTCGAAGCCGAGCTCGGGCAGCCGGTCGCTCACGGGCAGGTCGCAGAGCCGGCGCTGGCCGGCCAACGGTCCGAGCGGGGTACCGAACGCAGGCAGCAGGGCGGTGGCCAGCTGGTCGACCGTCATGGTGGTGCTGCCCGCGTGGCCCAGCGCCAACGCAGTGGCCCGCCGCAGCTCGGCGGCCAGGTCGGCGGCGCCGGGGTCGACCAGCTCGAAGACCGCATGCACCGCCGTGCCGAAGTCGACCCCGCTGGGCAGCTCGGCCATCGGCGACAGCTCCGCCCAGGGATCCGTACCGGTGGGGAGCCCGGTGGCCGCGGCCGGGTCGAGCTCCTCGTCCTGGACCCCGACGCCTACCGGTGGCACCTGCGACTCGTCGTCCTCGTGCACCGGCTCCGCCTCGCTGCCGACGGCGGGCGACGGCAGCTCCAGCCCGTGGACCGCAGCGGTGAGGCCGGAGTAGGAGGTCCGCCGCCACTGCAGGTCGAGCGGCCGGTCGAAGACCCGGGCGCGCATCGTCGTCGCCGCCGCCTCCGTCGGCGGCTGCCAGGTGGTGCGGGGACGGAACGCCAGGGTCTCCAACGCCACCTGCGCGCCGAGCGGTCGGGCGCTGAACGGGTCACCCGACAGTGGGTACGCCGGCTCGGGAACAGCTCCGGGACTGGTCGCGGGGGAGCGGTAGAGGAAGCGCTGCAAACCCGAGCTGGGGGTGTTCCACGACGGCGCCCACCAGCTGACGACCTGGCACTGGGCCCGGGTCAGGGCGACGTACAGCAGCCGCAGGCTCTCGCCGGCGTCCTCCGCCGCCGCGAGCCGGAAGCGCTCGGCGCGACCCGGTCCGGAGCGACCGCCCACGTCGAGGACACTGCTGCCGTCGACGTGCAGCAGCAGCGTCCCGCCCTCGTCGCGATCGCGGGCGAACCGGTCCCAGGAGTCGGGCAGGTAGACCAGGGGGTACTCCAGGCCCTTGCTGCGGTGCACGGTCACCACCGTCACGGCCGCCGCGTCGGTCTCCAGCCGTCGGGTGCCGTCCCCGACCAGCCGGCCCCGGGCCTCCGCCATCCGGTCCTGCAGCCACTCGCGTAGCGCACCCGTCCCCAGCGGACCGGCGACCATCGCTGCGTGCAGCGCCTCGCCCAGGTGCCGCAGGTCGGTCAGCCGGCGCTCGCCGCCGACGGTGCGCAACAGCCGCTCCGGCAGGGAGGTGTCGGTGGTGATGGTCTCCAGCAGTGCGGCCACGCCGCGGGTGGCCAGCACCCGGCTCCACCACCGGACGCGCTGCGCGAGGTCGGTCAGCCGGGCCTCCGACGCCTCGGCCAGCTCGGCGAAGGTCCAGCCGAGGAACGGGGTGAGTGCTGCCCGCCGGGCCAGCTGCTGGCGCGGCTGCTCCAGGGCGGTCAGCAGGGTGAGCCACTCCGCAGCCATCGGTGAGCTGAAGACGGATGCGGCGCCCAGCATCACCGCAGGAACCCCGGCTGCTACCAGCTCGTCTCGGACCTCCTCGCCGCGCTCGTTGGTGCGGACCAGCACGGCGATGTCGGCCGGTTCGACCGGCCGCCAGCCGCCCTTCAGGTTCAGCTCGAAGCCGTCCCGCAGCGTCGCCACCACGTCCGCGACCAGGTCGGTGAGGATCTCCGGCCGGATGGTCCCGACCGGGAGCGGGTCGGCGTCCGGCGGGAAGGGCTTCACCCGGACCCGCAGCGCCGGTGGCGAGCTCTGGTCCGGGCCGCGGAGCCGCCGCTGCTGGGCGTCGGCGTGGACGGGCCGGACGACGATGCGCGGGTCGCCGAGTGCCGCGCCGCCCATCAGCGTGTCGAGGGCCTCGACCACGGCTGCGTCGCTGCGCCAGTTCGTGGAGAGCGTCTGCACCCGGCCGGCGGTCGCCACCGCGTCGAGGTAGCTGTAGACGTCGGCGCCGCGGAAGGCGTAGATGGCCTGCTTGGGGTCACCGATCAGGATCAGGCTGGCGTGGCCGTGGAAGGCGCGCCGCAGGATCTCCCACTGGACCGGATCGGTGTCCTGGAACTCATCCACCATCACCACGGCGTAGCGTTCCCGCAGCCGACCGGCCGCCGCTGCGCCCCACACCGGATCGCGCAGGGCGTCGCGAAGCCGGGTGAGCATGTCGTCGTAGGTGAAGAGCCGGCCCACCAGCTTGCGCCGGTCCACCTCTGCCCGGACCTCGGCGGCGAAGGCGAGCCGCTCACCGGCGTCACCGCTCGCACCGGGGGCGCCGTCCGCGTCGAGCTCGGGCACCAGCGTGGCGTGGACCGCGGCAACCGCATGCTGAGCCACCTGGAGCGCGTCGGCGAAGGAGAACGGCTCCCGGCCCTCGGCGGCGTAGCGGCGCAGGTAGACGTCGCTCGCGACTTCCCGGGTCAGGTCGCCCAGGTGCTCGACGAAGACCGCCTGGGGCTCCCGGTCGCCCAGCACGCCCAGGCCGTCCAGCATCTCCAGGCAGAACTCGTGGGTGGTGGCGATGGTGGCGGAGTCGAAGTCTGCGAGAGCGCGGGCCACCCGACGCTGGCGGAGGGCCAGCTCTGTGGGCTCAGCGGCACAGAGCTCGCGGACCACCGCGTCGACGGGGCCCGGCAGCGGCTGCCCGGCCAGGGCAGCCCGCAGGGCGAGGTCGGCGTCCACCAGGCGCTCGCGGACCCGCAGCCGTAGCTCGAGACTGGCGTTGCGGCCGAACGTGACCAGCATCAGCTGACCGAGCTCGACCACCCCTTCCGCCAGGTAGCGCGCGGCCAGAGCCGCGATGGTGAAGGTCTTGCCGGTGCCGGCGCTGGCCTCGAGCACCGTGGTCCCGCTCGGCAGCGGGCCGCAGACGTCGAACGGCTCCGGCGCGTCGGTGGCGGCGCCCTGTGCCACGGCGCTGGTCATGACTGTCCCTCCACGTAGAGCAGCGGTTCGAACACCCGGCGGGCCAGCGTGCCGAAGCGGGTGGGCTCCACGAGGGCGCCGAGCTCCTCGCCGGGGCGGGCGGGCTCCAGCAGTAGCAGGTCCAGCCCGGTCCGGCCCCGATCTTGCGGATCGGTGCCGAAGAACCGGGCGTAGCTGTCGTCGATCTCCTGCGCCCACTCCTCGCCCATCGCCTTCCAGTGGGGCTTCGTCGGCTCCTGGCCCGTCCGTCGGATCTGGCTGTACAGCGCCGAGGTCTTCGGGGCGAACGGCAGCGGCTCCTGCAGCCCGAGCTGCCGCAGCTCGGCCAGGTCGGCCAGCGCGCGCTCGGCCCACACCGGCTCGACCGGTCCGATGACCGTCATCCCCCGACGACCCACGCAGACAGCCCGCCACGGTCGTCCCGGATGCGCCACCGTCACCGCGAGCAGCTCGAGCCAGGCCACCAGCCGGTGCCGCGCGCTCAGCCGCGAGAAGCTCACCGCCACGATGTCGTCACCGTGGACCCCCGTCACGGTGCCGACCAGCGGTCGACCCGCGAGCCGGGCGGCGATCTCGACCTTGGTGGCCGGCTGCTCGCGGTAGGGCGCCGCGGCGGAGTGCACCTCGGCCACCTGCTGGCTGACCTGCTCGAGGGCGCGCGAGCCGAACGTCCGCGGGGGCAGCAGACCGCGACGCCACTCGGCGGCCTGGAGCACGTCCAGCTCTGCGCCCTGCAGGCGCAGCTGGAGCAGCCGTTCGCCGATCTCCCAGCGACCGAGGCCGTCCAGCTGGATGGGGATCTGCGCGTCGGGGGAGTCGTCGTCGGCGTAGAAGGAGACACCGGCCCGGGTGCGCAGCAGGGCCCGGACCGGGTGGCGGAAGAAGCGGATCAGCTCGGCCAGCTCGACCGGCCCGTCGCCGGGCAACGCCGAGAGCGCGGACCGGCCGAAGACGGGCACGGCCGCCGTACGGTCGGCGGCTGCGGCCCGCGCTCCGCGCAGGGCGGCTCGGTCGAAGCTGAAGCCGGTCGTGAAGTTCCTCGGGTCGTAGGGCTGCAGCGGGTGCCGTACGGTCACCTCCGCGGAGACTGACCCGGCCGACCGGGCCGTCAGGTCGAGGGTGTCCATCAGCTCCTTGACCGGAACGGCCGGATGCACCTCATCACCGGTACGGGCGTCGATCCCGGCGTAGACGACGACCAGGTGCTCCTCGGCAGCCATCACCGCGTCGAGCAGCAGCTGCCGGTCCTCGCTACGCGGGTCGGCGTCACCGATCCGCTCGGTGACGGCAGCGACGTCGTCCCCGTCAACCCGGTGGCGGCGCGGGAAGACCCCGTCGTCGAGGCCCAGCAGGCAGACCACCCGGTGCGGGATGGAGCGCATCGGGTGCATCGTGCACATGGTCAGCGTCCCGGTGCGGAAGTTGCTGCGACCGGGCCGTCCGCGGAAGGCCTCGGCGAGCAGGGCGCTCACCTCGGGCAGCGACAGCAGGGCCGCCGCCTCGCCGCCCGCGGTCTCGGTGAGCCTGAGCAGCTCGGTGTGCGCGTGCGCCGCCTGCCAGCTCTCGCCCGCCGGGACCGCGGTCAGCAGCTCGAGCGCCTCGCGGAACAGCGTCACCCAGCTGTCGAGGACCTGCGGCGTGCGGCAGCGGTCGGTCACCGAGGCCAGCCGGGCCACGAACTCGGTCAGCCGGCCCACCAGGTCGACGTCGGCGGAGTCGACGTCGTCCAGCGGCAGCGCCGTGCCGAGGAAGTGCTGACCCGTCTCGTCCATCGTCACGCCGAGCAGCAGCCGGTCGAGGCCGGCGCTCCAGGTGTTCTGGCCGAAGCCGGCCATCCCGAACTCGGCGCGGTGGTCGCTGTCCAGCCCCCAGCGGACCCCGGAGGACCCGACCAGGTCGTGCAGCCGCTCGAGCTCGTCGGTGCCGAAACCGAACCGCCGCGCCACGGGTGGAGAGGCGCAGAAGTCCAGCAGGGCGGCCGACTCCATCCGCGCCCCGGCCATCGCGACGAGCCGGCTCAGCACCGACAGCAACGGGTTCACCTGGCGCAGCGAGCGGTCGGCCAGCCTGATCCGCAGCCGGTGTCCCGGGTGCTCCGCGCTCGCCTCGTCGGAGTCGAGGCCGAAGGTGGCCGCCACCAGCGGCGCGTAGGTCTCGACGTCCGGGCACATCACCACGATGTCTCGTGGCTCGAGCGTGGGGTCGTCCTCGAGCAGACCCACCAACACCTCACGAAGGACCTCGACCTGACGGTCTGGCCCGTGGGAGGCGTGCAGGGTGATGCTGTCGTCGCCCGGCGCCAGCACCGGCCGGTCCGCCTCCGAGAGCGGTCGGTCGGCGACGATGTCAGCCTGCAGCTGCTGCAGCAGGCTCCGGGCAGCCGGCGCGACGGTGCCGGGGCCGCCGGCATTCCCGGGGTGCGGGGCGAGGTGCTCGTCGTGACCGGTGGCACCGGTCGCGGCCAGCACCAGCTGCAGCTCGCGGACGTCGCGGCCGAGGTAGGCCAGCAGCCGGTGGGCGGCGGCATCGTCGGGGTTGCTGCGACGCGACGGCAGGGCTCCACCCAGACGGGCGGGTCGTTCGGCCGCGGCCAGCCCGGACCAGAGGGCGGGGGAGGGGTGCGGCAGCCAGAGGTGGACGTCGCGGCCCGCCGCCAGCGCAGCCAGCACCGTCACCTGCTGGGGCTCGATCCGGGTCGGGCCGAAGAGCGAGACCCGTTCGGGCAGGTCGCTGGTGCTCGGGTCGACCCGCAGCGCCGCAGACCCGACGTCGGTACGCTCCGCCGGGCCCGGCTGACCGATCTCGGCCCGCAGCCGGCGCCAGAGCTCGGCCTGCCAGACCCGGTCGGGGCCGAGCGGTCGGTCCTCGCCGTCCACGTCCCGCCCGGCAGCCCAGCCGAGGAGCATCGCGGGCCGGGCGGCGGCGTAGCGGGCGAACAGCCCGGCCAGGTGCCGTGCGGTGGACCAGCGACGGCCGCCCCGAGCGGTGTCGGCCGCCGTCGGGCCGGCGGCCGAGTTCGCCCGGTCGCCCAGGTAGCGCCACAGCACCTCAGACCAGACCTCGCCCCGGCTGGCGTCCAGCACGCGGAGCAGCGGCCAGACCGCGTGCTCGGGCCGCCACGGGTCCGCGACGGTGCTGCCCTCGCGTTCGCCGAGCGCCCGGGCCACGAGCCGACGTGTCGAGGGGAAGCTGATCCCTGCGCAGACCCCGTCGGCACCGCCGGCCGCGGCGCCGAGGCGGGTGGCCAGCCGTTGGGTCAGCCAGCGCTCCACGCCCGGCGTCGGCACGCTGACCACCTCGGTGCTGAACGGGTCGGGCAACGGGTCGGCGAGCACCTCACCGAGCGCCGCGACCAGACGGTCGGCGCGTTCGGCTCGGTGCAGGTGGAGGCTCATGACCGGGCTAACCCTAGGACCGGTCGCTGACAGAAAGCTCTCGTCGAGGTCAGCCGAGCAGGTCGAGCAGGTCCGACGGACGCCTGATCAGGTGGTCCGGGCCCGACTGCTCGAGCTCGGCCGCGCTGCCGTAGCCCCAGAGCACCCCGACCGAGGCGACGCCGCAGGCCTGCGCGGCCGAGATGTCGGAGTGCCGGTCACCGACCATCAGCACCTGCCCCGGGTCGGGGCGGCCGAGCAGCTCGAGTGTCCGGGTCAGGGTCTCGGTCTTCGTCCGGTGGCTCTCGTCGGTGCCGTTGACCACGGCGAAGTACGTGCTCAGGTCGTGCAGCGCCAGGAAGTCGGCCACCACGGTCGTGAGCTTGGCGGTGGCGGTGCCCAGCGTGAGCGACCCCCCGAGCCGTCCCAGCAGCTCCGGCACGCCCGGGTAGACCGACGCCTGCTGCATTCCGGTCGCCCGGTAGTAGGCGCGGTACGCGGTGACGGCAGGCTCCAGCAGCTCCCCGGGCAGGCCCAGCCCAGCGAAGAGGTCACCGACCGGTGGGCCGATGTCGGAGCGAAGCTCCTGCGCGCTCGGGACCGGGAAGCCGACGCTGGCCAGCGCGTGCCGGAAGCCGGCCACGATCCCCTCGGCCGAGTCGATCAGCGTCCCGTCGACGTCGAAGACGACGAAGGAGCGCTTCAGCGGAGCTCAGCCAGCTTGCGCCCGACCTGGGACGCGGACGGGTTGGTCATCGCGGTGCCGTCGGAGAAGAGGAGGGTGGGCACGGTTCTGTTGCCCTGGTTGAGAGAGGCGACGACGTCGGCCGCATCGGGGTGGTCTTCGATATCGACCTCGGTCCAGTCGACACCGGCGCGGAGGAGTTGTCCCTTCAGCCGGGCGCAGTAGCCGCACCAGCTCGTGGTGAACATGGTGGGACGGTCGGGCTCAGCCTGGTAAGCGCTCATGACTTCGGTCAACGGCGTTGCCGTGGCGGCTATTCCGCGGTCCGGTACGCCGTCGGCCAGCTGTATCGTGGTCAGCTCCCCGGGCAGCCTCGCCTCGACCGTCAGGCACACCGTCAAGCCCGAACGCCGCGGACAGCACCCAGAACCGGCCCGGCCGCGATCGGCTTCACCTGGTCAGCCCGGAGCAGCTGATCGAGACCGGCACGGGGGGAGCCGCGAGCTCGTCGCGTGGTCGTCACACGTCCGACACGCTCCGCTGCCAGGCTCTGAACCGTGACCCGACTCGCCGACCTGATGGTGGCGAGCCTCGGCGAGGGGCGGTACGACTCGCCGCTGTCGGACTTCATCGCCGACCGGCGGACCAACGAGCACTACGTCAACGAGGACGACCGGGTCGTCTTTCACGACACGGTCTCGCTGCTGGAGGAGGCGGGCGGCGATCCGGCCCAGCTCCCCAGCTTCGAGCCCGGCGGCCCACGTCGACGGCTCTTCTTCGCGCCCGGCGCCGCCCGGGTGGGCATCGTCACCTGCGGCGGTCTGTGCCCCGGACTGAACGACGTGATCCGCGGTCTGGTGATGGAGCTGGCCCGGCACTACGGCGTCCGTGAGGTCACGGGCTTCCGCTACGGGTACGCGGGCCTGGTCCCCGGCGGCCCCGAACCACTGCGGCTGACACCCGAGGTGGTGCACGACATCCACGAACGTGGCGGCACGGTGCTCGGCACCTCCCGGGGCCCGCAGGACCCCGCGCTGATGGTCGACCGGCTCGTCGAGCTCGGCATCGACCTCTTGTTCGTGATCGGGGGCGACGGCTCCATGCGCGGGGCCAGCGGCATCGCTCGGGTGGTCCGTGAGCGCGGGCTGCCC
The DNA here is from genome assembly GCA_963727215.1 of uncultured Actinomycetota bacterium. Classification (GTDB taxonomy): domain Bacteria; phylum Actinomycetota; class Actinomycetes; order Propionibacteriales; family Propionibacteriaceae; genus Microlunatus. The sequence goes on along the minus strand of CAVSFR010000005.1, from coordinate 101,202 downwards.
CTCGGCGTGATCGGGGTGCCGAAGACCATCGACAACGACATTCCCTTCATCGGTCAGAGCTTCGGCTTCGTCACCGCCTTCAGTGCGGCGGCCAAGATCATCAACGCCGCGATGGTGGAGGCGCGAGCCGCGGTCAACGGGGTGGGGCTGGTCAAGCTGATGGGCCGGCACTCCGGCTTCATCGCCTGCTACGCCGCCCTGGCCAACCACATCGCCGACATCGTGCTGATCCCTGAGGTGCCGTTCGCCCTCGAGGGCCCCGACGGCTTCCTCGCCGCCCTCGAACGCCGGGTCGCGGAGCGGGGGAGCGCCGTCGTGGTCGTCGCCGAAGGTGCGGGCCAGGACATCCTCGACGCCGGTGCCGCGACCGACGCCCGCGGCACCGATCCATCGGGCAACACCCGGCTGGGTGACATCGGCACCTACCTCCGGGACCGGATGAGCGACCACTTCGCCGACCGCGGCCTGCCGCTCACCTGCAAGTACTTCGATCCCGGCTACCTCATCCGATCGGTCCCCGCCGACCCGCACGACTCCGTCTACTGCGTCCGCCTCGCCCAAGCCGCCGTCCACGCCGGGATGGCCGGCCGGACCGACATGGTCGTGGGCCGCCGGCACAACCGGTTCATCCACGTCCCGATCAGCCACGTCACCTCCGAGCGCTACTGCGTCGCCCCCGACGGCGACCTGTGGCTCAGCGTGCTGGAGTCGACCAGCTGACGGACCTGATCCGAGGTCGGCTCGAGCGGGCCTCGTGCGAGCGCCGGGCCGGCCGAGCGCGGGCAGGGAACACTGTCGGTGCGGACGGTTAAGGTTTCCGTCGTGGCTGTTCCCCGTACGTCGGCTGACCCGGAGGCTCTGCTTGCGGGCCTGGATCCTGAGCAGCGAGCCGTGGCGACGACCCTGCAGGGACCGCTGGCGGTGATCGCGGGAGCGGGGACGGGCAAGACGCGCGCGATCACGCACCGGATCGCCTACGGCGTGGCCACGGGGGTCTACAACCCCACCTCGGTGCTGGCAGTCACCTTCACCACCCGGGCGGCGGGTGAGCTGCGCGGCCGGCTGCAGCAGCTGGGTGCCCGTGGCGTCCAGGCCAGGACCTTCCACTCCGCGGCGCTGCGACAGGCTCAGTACTTCTGGCCGCAGGCCTACGGGGGAGAGCTGCCGCAGGTGCTCGACAACCGGATGTCGCTGGTGGCCGAGTCGGCCAGCCGGCTGCGGATCCGCGTGGACACCCCGCGGCTGCGTGATCTGGTGTCGGAGATCGGCTGGGCCAAGGTCAGCAACGTGACCGCCGAGGACTACCCCCGGTTGGCCGCCGCGGCCGGCCGCAGCATCGCCTCGATCGACGCCGAGACGGTCGCCCGCGTCTTCACCGGCTACGAGAACGCCAAGCGCGACCGGGGCCGGATCGACTTCGAGGACATCCTGCTCTGCGCCGCCGCCCTGATGTCGGAGCACGAGCAGGTCGCCGACACGATCCGCCGCACCTACCGCCACCTGGTGGTGGATGAGTACCAGGACGTGAGCCCGCTGCAGCAGGCGCTGCTGACGCTGTGGCGCGGCGACCGGAGCGAGCTGTGCGTGGTCGGGGACCCGGCGCAGACCATCCACTCCTTCGCCGGCGCCCAGGCGACCTACCTGACCGACTTCGCCCGCCGGCACCCGGGCGCGACGGTGGTCAAGCTCGTCCGCGACTACCGCTCCACGCCACAGGTGGTCGGGATCGCCAACAAGATCATGTCGGGCGTCACGGCCGGCGGCATCAGCGCGGTCACCCTGCAGGCCCAGCAGCCGCCCGGCCCGGAGGTCGAGTTCGTCGAGGCGCCCGACGAGGCGTCGGAGGCGGCAGGGATCGGCGACTGGCTGGCCAAGCAGTCGGCGGACGGCGTGCAGTGGCGTGAGATGGCCGTCCTCTTCCGGATCAACGCTCAGTCGCCGGCGATCGAGCAGGCGCTGGCCGACCGGCGCATCCCGTACCTGGTGCGCGGCGGCGAGCGCTTCTACGAACGTCCCGAGGTGCGGCAGGCGCTGCTCACCCTGCGGACCGAGGCGCGCGCGATGGCCGACGGTGAGGGAGGCACGGCGCTCGACCAGATGAAGGCCGTGCTCGGCACCCTCGGCTGGTCCGCTACCCCGCCGGAGGGGGCCGGTGCCGTCCGAGAGCGCTGGGAGTCCCTGGCGGCGCTACTCACCGTGGCCGAGGACCTGGCGACGAGCGGAGCTGCCGACGGCGGGGCCGCCCCTGACCTGCGGGCGGTCTCCGCCGAGCTCGACGCCCGGGCCGAGGCCCAGCACGTGCCGGTCGCCCAGGGCGTCACCGTCTCCACGCTGCACTCGGCCAAGGGCCTGGAGTGGGAGGCGGTCGCCCTCCTCGGCACCCAGGAAGGCTCGCTGCCGTTCGTCCTGGCCACCCGGCCGGAGCAGGTCGAGGAGGAGCGCCGGCTGCTCTACGTCGGGGTGACGCGGGCGCGACGTCGGCTCCGGCTGTCCTGGTCGCGGACCCGCAACGGCGGCGGCAACCCGCGCAAGCCGTCCCGCTTCCTCGACCCGGCGCTGCCCGAGAGCGCCCGTGGTGCGGCGACCACCGCCCGGCCGGCCCGCCGGCGCGGCTCGGTGCTGTCCCAGCACTGCCGGTCCTGCGGTTCTGCGCTCGGCGACGCCGCCGAGCGCAAGCTCGGCCGGCACCTCAGCTGCCCGTCGACCTTCGACGAGCAGACCATGGCCCTGCTGAAGGAGTGGCGACGTCAGCAGGCCGCGGAGCAGAAGGTGCCGGCGTTCTGCATCTTCACCGACGCCACCCTGATCGCCCTGGCCGAGGCGCGGCCGCACAACCGGTCCGGCCTGGTCAAGGTGCAGGGCCTCGGCCCGACCAAGGCAGACAAGTACGGCGACGAGGTGCTGGCGATCCTCGGCAGCGAGTCCGAGCGCGCCGGTGTGTGACCAGACGCCGTCCGCCCTCGCAGCCATTCGGAGGAGAAAGCTCGTTAAAACCCTTTGCGGGTCCCCCGAGGCTCCCTTAGGCTGACTCTCGATCCCGATCAGGGGTCGGACATGCCCGGTCAGAGCCCAGCGAGGCCGACCGGACGAGCAGACGGAGGAAGGTGAGTTCCATGTCCAGCATTCAGCTGATCTCGCGGCCGTGGGCCATCCTGCCGTCCCGCGTGCCCGCCATGACCACCACCTGGCGTGAGCTCTGCGCCGCTGACGCCAAGCGTGCGGTCACGGCCCTCGAGCAGGGCGGGTTTGCCGGCCTCACGGGCGGCACCGTCACCGATCACACCTACGTCACCCGACCGGGATCCCCTTCCTGTAGTCCGCCGGTGTAACACCCACACCGAGCGCCTCCAGGCCGTGAGTCCCAGAACACCGGGAATCACGGCCTTCGTGTTTCCCGCCCCGATCGGTCCCGGATCTTCCGGGACTTCTGAAATGACGGAGTTGGGAATGAACGACACAGGAGGTGAGCTGATGACTGCCTTGTGGAGCGCATCAGACGCAGACCTCATCCCGAACGGCCTCCCGTGCCGGCTGGTCGACCCGGAGGTGTTCTTCGCCGAGTCACCCGCTGACGTCGAGGCGGCCAAGGCGCTCTGCGTGGACTGCCCGCTACGGCAGGCGTGCCTCGCGAGCGCACTCGAGCGGCGTGAGCCGTGGGGCGTCTGGGGCGGCGAGCTGTTCGTTGCCGGAGTCGTAGTGGCGCGCAAGCGGCCGCGTGGCCGGCCGCGCAAGCAGCCGCTGGCTTCGGCAGCTGCGCTGTCCGGCACCGAGGCTGCAGCGTGAGGCCCGACGAGGAAGGACCCGGCGTGAGCAGGGGCGAACGGCTGTTCCACGCCCTCCGCCTCTGGCTCAGCCGGGCCTTGTCATGACAGTGAGCAGGGCAGTCGTGGCCGTCGCCCGTGACGTCACGACCGCCATCGGCGCGGTCCGAACCGCTTGGGGGCTAGATCTACCCTGGGCAGCATCTGGCTTGGACGGCCACTACGCGGCACAGCTGCGCGAGCACCAGTTCCCGCTGGGAGCTGGGGATCGAGGTGGACCCGTGGACCCCCCGCCCGCGCGCGTCCTGCGACCCGCTCGCCCCTGTGCCGCGCAGTGGCCGTCCAGGCCTGACGCCTACCGGTCCCACGCTCTGGCAGCGCGGGCGGCAGGGTCGAGGCTCAGGCGTGCTCGGCGTACCCCGGCAGGAACTCCTCGAGGACGTCGACGAACGCGGCCTTGACGTTCAGCTGGGACAGCACCGCCAGACCCCCCAGCCAGACCCGGTGGATCAGCAGGTAGCTCGGAGGCAGGTTGATCTTGAACGCGATCCCGTTGCTGGCCCCGGGGTCGCGGACCCGGAGGAACTGCCCCCGCATCCACTCCCGGTTGAACTGGAACTCCGGCACGGCTGCCGGCTCGACGAACGGGGCCAGGTAGTCGAAGAGGTCGGCGGGGTCGACGTCGGCGGAGACGAAGCCTTCCCGGAACAGCTCGTCCTTGACCTGCTGGGCGTCGCCGGAGCGTGCGATGCCGAGGATCGTGCCCATCGCCCGCGGCAGCCCGTCGGGGAACCGGGCCACGAGACCGAAGTCGACGACGCCGAGCCGGCCGTCCGGGGTGATCCGGTAGTTTCCGGGGTGCGGGTCGGAGTGCAGCAGACCCACCCTGCTCGGCCCGGCGAAGAGGAACCGCACGTACGACAGCCCGATCCGGTTGCGCTCCTCCTCGCCCAGGCTGGCCGCGCTGGACAGCGGCACCCCGTCGACCCACTCGCTGACCATCACCTTGGACGTGCCGGCCAGGACCTGCGGCACGACGAACTCGTCGCTGTCGGCAAAGCCCTCGGCCGCCTGCTGCTGGGACGCCGCCTCGACGGTGTAGTCCAGCTCCTCGCTGGTCCGCTCGATCAGCTCGTCGACCAGCGGCCGGACGTCCATCCCGCCGGCCAGGGGAGCGAAGAGCTTCGACAGCCGGCCGATCTGACGCAGGTCCGAGCGCAGCGCCTCGTCCGCGCCGGGGTACTGCACCTTGACCGCGACGCGGCGGCCGTCGGCCCAGGTGGCGCGGTGCACCTGACCGATCGAGGCTGCGGCCGCCGGCTCGGGGTCGAAGTCGGCGAAGAGGTCGCGCCAGTCCACCCCGAGCTCGCGCCGCAGCACGGCGTGCACGCGTGAGGTCGGCATCGGGGGCGCGTCGGCCTGGAGCCGGGTGAGCTGCTCGCGGTAGGGAGCGGCGATGTCGTCGGGCAGCACGGACTCGAACAGGCTCATGGCCTGCCCGAACTTCATCGCGCCGCCCTTGAGGTCCCCGAGCACCCGGAACAGCTGCTCGGCCGCGGCCTGCTGCAGCTGGGCGCTCACCTGCTCGGCCGACGCGCCGCCGATCCGCCGACCGAGCCCGAGCGTGGCCCGGCCAGCCGCCCCGATCGGAAGGGCCGCCAGCCGGGCGCCGCGGCGAAGGCCCGACCGGGCCAGCGGGTCCCCTGCTCGTCCGGTGGAGGGGTCGTCGCTCATGGTGCCCATTCTGTCGTGGCCGCCCAAGAGCAGCCGCAGCCGGCGTGGACGGGCCAGGCCCGCCAGCGCATCAGGTGATCGTGGTCGCTCAGCTCGACCGTCGCTCCGGCCGACTCGGGCAGCTCTCCCTGCAGGTACGCCAGGACCTGGGTCGCGCCGAGGCTTGCGGCCCAGGCGAGCAGCGTGGCCGGGGTGGCCAGCTGCATCCTCACCAGCTGGTGCAGCAGCATCGGCCAGCCGGGATCGGAGTCGCGTCGGGTCAGGTCGGTGCACCTAAGGCACGCCGTCTGCCCGGGCTGCACCAAAGGGCCCACGGTGACGATTCGACCGGCCGAACGCAGCACGAGGTGCGGCTGGTCGGCACGCAGCAGGGCGTCGGTGACCAGTCGGTCCGGCTCGACCGCGTCCGCGGTCACCACCGTGAGGTCGAGCTCGACACGTTCGGGCTTCGACCAGTGCGTGACGTAGGTCAGTCGGCCACCCCGGGACCGTGGGGAAGTGTCCGGGTCGGTCACCCGGAACGGACGCCGACGCCCGGGACTTTGACGCTCATCGGCGGCGTAGACGTGAAGCCCGGCGTCGAGCAGCAGGCGGGCCACCTGCTGGCCGAGCGGGCCCAGACCGATCAGCCGTACGGCTCGGGCGGGAGCGGCGAGCGTCTCCGGCGGCACCGCGAGCAGGCCCGCACCGTGCAGGGCGTGCAGCACCGTGTCGACCTCGGCGGCCGTCATCCCCGACTCTGCAGCCAGCCGGCGTACGGTCACCAGCTCGGTGTGGCCGTCGAGATGGTCCAGCAGCGCGGCGGCGGCGCGATGGCGAACGACGACGGCCCTGGGCTCGAGCCCGACCTGCAGGTGTCCGGGCCCCCGTTGCAGTACCGGCGTGATCGGTGACAGCAGAGGGAGTCGCGGCAGGCGCGAACCGGAGACTTCGTTGGACCGGCTCGGCGAGGAGAGATCGGGCATCCCAGCAGTCTGGCCGAGTCGACCACCGGTCCGAGGGTTGTCCACAGGGCTCCCGGTGCCCTGGTCCGGACGTGCGGCAGGGGCGGTCCGAGGACCGCCCCTGCACGTCAGCTCACCGAGACAGCGGCCGGGCTCGAGCCCAGCCGGCGTCGGCGGATCAGGCCTTGCCGAGGATGCGGTTGAGGTTCGTGCCACAGACCGGGCACTTGGCCTTCGCCATCCGGGTGCCCTTGTCGTTGACGTGCACGTCGCCGGACGCCTCGCGCTTCTCCTTGCACTTCACGCAGTAGAACTCACCGCTGTAGGTCTCCGCCATGGTCTCTCCTTGGTCGATGGTCGTGAACCCGATGGTGCCCACGAGACAGCGTTGCCCGTCCCGAGGTCGCGTCCTGACAGACGGCGACGCCCATGACCGCGGCAACATCGCTTGGTCGCGGTAACCATACGACAGCCGTTACGCCGCAGGCAGGCGACCACGCCGGAGGGCTGGGGGACGGCTGGGCCTCGGCCAAGGCGCGGACAGGACGAAACCCCCAGGAACATCGGCGCCGTTTGCCTTCCCCTGCGAACGGACCGACCATCTGAGGGTTTCGTTCTCGGCACGCTAATCCCCGCCCGAGCCGCCGTCAAACCCCGTGAGGGGCGCTGCCTGTCCACCGGTTGTGGACAGTACTGTGGACAAGTTGTGCACCCATGGACCGAAGCTGTGGACCCCCCGCCGCTCCCCGCCTGACGCCGTGTGGATACCTGAGGTTCACCTCGGCGACACACACGGTGCAGACCGGTGAGGGTTCGGGGGCGAATACGGCTGCTCTGGCCGTCGCCGGGGTAGCGTGAGCCGTGTTCCCCGGGCGTGTCTCGACGACCGGAATGGTGGGAGGGATGGTCGATGCTGGAGCAGGAGACGACCGCCCAGGTCGAGGTGCGACGTAGCGCCCGGAGGACTCGGACCGTCACGGCCTACCGCGAGCGCGGCACCATCGTGGTGCTGATCCCGTCCCGTCTGTCCGCGGCCGCCGAGCGCCGCTACGTGGACTCGATGGTCGCCAGGGTGCTGGACCGCGAGGCTCGAAGCGCTGCCCCGCGAGGGGACCACGAGCTGCTCGCCCGGGCCAACGGCCTCGCCGATGAGTACCTCCTGCCCGTGACGGGCACAGCGACCTACCCGGCTGCCGTCCGCTGGGTGTCCAACCAGCGGCAGCGCTGGGGCTCCTGCACCCCGAGCACCGGAACGATCCGGCTCTCCCACCGGCTGCAGGTCATGCCCGGCTGGGTCGTCGACTACGTCCTGCTGCACGAGCTCGCCCACCTGGTGGAGACGAGCCACTCCGCGGCCTTCTGGCGTCTGGTCGCGACCTATCCCCGCGCCGCGCAGGCCCGTGGTTACCTCGAGGGGTACCTCGCCGGCCAGGGACGCCCCGACGTCGCTGCGGACGACGATCAGACGGACGCGCCCGATGTCGACTGATCCAGTCGCCCCGACCGGCCAGCCGCGTCGTGTGGCCCTGGTCCTGGCCCGGTACGGTGCCGGCCCGGCCGCGCCGGCCGGCGTCGACCCGGCTGCGCTGACGCGGGCCGCGCTCGCCGACAGCTATGAGGTCCTCGCCGACCTCATCGGGGTGCGAACCGGTATCGCGGGCCCGCCGTCGGTGGCCGACCTGCTGTGGCCCGGCGGGGTCCAGCTGCCCGATGTCGGGATCGTCGAGCTGGCGAAGGTGCTGGCCGAGGACGCCGACGAGCTTGTCGTCGTCGCGGCCGACGTCCCCGACCTGCCCGGTCTCGTGCTGGCCAAGGTCTTCAAGGTGCTGCACCGCAGCGACGCCGTCGTCGCTCCGTCCCGGTCCGGCGTCGGTTGTGCCGCGCTCGGGCTGCGACTGCCCCTGGCGCCGTGGCTGGCCGATCTCGATCTCGACCTGGACGACGATCTCACCGCGCAGCTGCCGGCGGCCGCGCCCCGCCGCGGCCTCGTGGCCCAGGCGCCGGACTGGCACCGGTTGCGGACCCCGGGCGACCTTCGTCGGCTCGACCCCGGTTTGGAGGGGTGGGAGGAGACGAGGGAGCTGCTTACCGCCCGACTGCCCGCTCCGGAGGCCACGGCAGTGCGGGGCCACGCGGTCGGGCCGGGGCTCGGCCGATGATCGCCTGGGACGACGGTCCGACGCTCGCCGACCGCTTCCGGGCCCACGCCGGCACCAGCGAGCACCTCTACGGCTACGCGATGCGGGGGATGGCCGAGGACTGGGAGGCCGGTGGCCCGGTGCGCGAGATCTGCGCGGGCTACGAGGAAGCACCCAACGGCGCGATGCTGCAGCTCCGCCTGCTGGCGGGGCTCTTCCGGCTGGTGCTGGCCGGCAACGCACCCGAGCTCCAGCCGTACTACGCCTGCCTCGGCGGCGACCGGCCGCCTTCCCAAGGGTGGCCGGTGATGCTCGAGGTGATCTCAGCACACGTCCCCGAGCTGCATGACGCGCTGCGTACCTTGCCCCAGACCAACGAGGTCGGCCGCTCCTCGGCGTTGCTCGCGGGCCTGTTCGACTTGGTCGAGAACACCGGCGCGCACCAGATCCGGCTGCTCGAGCTCGGGGCGAGCGCCGGCCTGAACCTGCTGGTGGACTCGATCGGCTACAGCGGGACGGCCTGGCATTGGGGTCCGGGCTCCTCGCCGCTGCAGCTGCGTGGGGCCATCGAGGGCGCGGTGCGCCCCCAGGCCTTCAGCGTCGTGGAGCGGGCCGGCTGCGACTTGTTGCCCGTCGACGCCAACTCCCTCGAAGGCCGGCAGCTGCTCACGTCGTTTGTCTGGCCCTTCGACCTGCACCGGCACGCCCGGCTCGCGGCGGCCTTCCGGCTCGCCGCTGCCCATCCGCTGAAGGTGGACAAGTCCTCCAGCGGGCAGTGGCTGCCGGAGCGGCTCGCCGAGGCGCCGGAGGACCCACAGGTGCTGACGGTCATCTGGCAGTCGATCACCCAGCTCTACTGGTCGCCTGAGGAGATCGAGACCGTCGACCGTGTCGTGGCCGAGCACGGCGCGGACCACCGGCTGGCCCGGATCGCGATGGAGTACGCGCAGGGCCCGACGCTGGCCGACGACGCCCGACTGGCCACCCAGACCAGCAAGCCGAGCGTGCGCACGCTCCTGCTTCAGCCCGGTCGGGAGCCACGCCGGCGCCTGCTGGGCACGGCGCACGACCACGGCATCCCGGTGCGGCTCACCGCCGAGCAGCAGGTTCCGGCCCCGGCCTGAAGGCTTGGCGGCACCGACCGTCCCTCTCGGCGACCGCCGCGCTCAGCTCTGCCGGTCGTCGGGTTCGCGGCCCGAGTCCTCGCCCGAGTCCCCGGACTCCTCGTCCAGCAGCTCGGCGAGCGCCGCGTCGAATGCGTGGTCGTCGGCCGTCTGCGGGCCGTCACCCGCGACGAACCCGAGTGGGTCGTCCAGGCCGGCCGCGGTCGGCAGCAGGTCAGGGTGCGCCCAGACGGCGTCGCGGCCCTCGAGCCCACGGGCCTCGCGGACGGCCGCCCACAGATTGGACGCATCGCGCATCCGCCGCGGCCGTAGCTCCAGCCCCACCAGGGTGGCGAACGTCGCCTCGGCCGGGCCGCCGGTGGCCCGGGCGCGCCGGACCGTCTCGGCCAGTGCCGCCGCGGCGGGCATCCACTTCACGGTCGCCTGGGTGACGACCTCGTCGACCCACCCTTCGACGAGGGCGAGCATGGTCTCCAGCCGCTCGAGCGTGGCCAGCTGCTCAGGGGTCTTCTGCGGCTCGAACAGCCCGCCCTCCAGGGTCGCGGACAGCTCTTCGAGGTTGCTGGGGTCGATCTGGCCAACAGCCTGCTCCAGGGCGGAGGTGTCGATGGTGATGCCCTGGGCGTACTGCTCGACCAGGACCAGCATCTGCTCGCGCAGCCACCCGGCGGAGGCGAACAGCCGCTGCCGGGCGCACTCGCGCAGCGCGAGGTAGAGCGTGACGTCGGTGCTGCTCTGCTCGAGGCCCTCACCGAAGGCGGCGACATTGGTGGGCAGCAGGGCCACGTGACCGGGTTCGTTGAGCGGTAACCCGATGTCGGTCACGCCGACGACCTCGGCCGCCAGCTGGCCGAGACCTTGGCCCAGCTGCAACCCGAACATCGACGCGCCGGAGCTGCGCAGCATCGGCCGCAGCATCTGCTCCATGCCGGCCATGCCCGGGATGGCGCCCGCCCCCTCGCCCCCGAGGCTGAGGGCGTTCTCCATCGCGTCCGCGATGTGGGTGGCGACCGGTTCGACGAGGCGCCGCCAGGTGGGCATGGTGTTCTCGACCCACTCGGCCCGGCTCCAGGCCGCGACGGTGGTGCTCACCCGGGGGAAGGTCGTGGCCTCGTCCAGCCAGACCTCGGCGATCGAGACGGCCTCGCTGAGCGCCCGCTGCTGCGGGCCGGTGGGGGTCGGGTCGGGCCCGATCGAGGCGACCGTGCTCCGCGCCGTGTTCTTGGTGACCTCCCAGTTGACGCCCGATCCGGGCTCCGGGGCGCCGCGGCCGAAGATCCCGCCGCCGCCCCCGCCGCCGGGGCCGGCGAGCATGGAGAACGCGTTCTGCAGCTGCTGCATGAGCGCGTTCATGTCGCCGCCACCGCCCATGCCGGCGAAGAGCGCCTCGAAGGGGTTGGCCGGCTGGCCGGAGCCACTGGCCCCGCTCCCGGCACCGGGTTCGCCGGGCTGCTTTCCCCGGCCGCCGAGCTGCCAGCCAGCGTTAGGCGAGGAAGAACGGGAGCTGCCCGGCTTCGAGCCGGAGTCCTCGGGTCCGGGCGTCACACCTTCGCCGAACGGGTCATCAGGCCCGTCGGCGTCCCCGGGCTGGGTGTCCTCGGCCATTCCCACTCCTGACGTCGGGCCCGATCGGGATCGGACGCGTGCGAGAGCTCAACGGTACGCGTCTCGCTGCGGCGGCGAGCGGGCCGAGGGCGTTGATCGCTCAGGGCGCAACCTGTGCGGTCGGGGTGCGGGTGCTCGAGCGGCCGGCCAGCGGCCGGTCAGCGGGTGTGTCCGCGGAAACGGCTCGCTGTCCGACGGCTCGGTTAGGGTCGGGGACATGACATCGGCTGGGACCTCTGGGGCGTCGGCGAGCCCGGCGCCGGACGGCGGGGGTGCTCTCGTCGTGCGCGAGGCCCGCATCGGGAACAGCCCGATCAGCGTCGACCGGCTGCTGTCGGTGGTCCGGACTCCCGCGGTGGGCGGCGTCGCTCTTTTCGTCGGGGTGGTCCGTGACCACGACTCCGGTCAGGGGGTGGTCTCGCTCGACTACACCGCCCACCCCAGCGCGGTCGCCGTTCTCCAGGGCTGTGCCGAACGCGTGGCCGGTCGGCACGACCTGGTCGCGCTGGCGGTCGAGCACCGGGTGGGACACCTCGAGGTCGGCGACCTGGCGGTGGTGGTGGCCGCGGGTGCAGTGCACCGGGCCGAGGCGCTCGCGGCCTGCGCTGAGCTGATCGACGACCTCAAGGTGGAGGTGCCGATCTGGAAGGAGCAGCTCTTCACCGGCGGCGACGCGGAGTGGGTCGGGCTGCCCGACCCGGGCGATCCGGAGGGGACGTGACCAGGCAGACCTGGACGGCCTTCGCCTCCGCCCTCGTCTTCGTCGTCCTGGCGGTGCTGCTGGTGGTGATCCCCGTCCCGTTCATCACCTGGGGTCCGGGGGAGACCCACGACACCCTCGGCAACGTGGGGAACGAGCCGATCATCAAGGTGCAGGGGATGGCCACCTACCCGACGACGGGCCGCCTCGACCTGACGGTCGTCTCGGTGACCCCGGCGGGCGCTCGGCTCAGCCTGCCGCAGGCGCTGGCCGCCTACTGGCTGCCACACCGCGACGCCCTGCCGCGGGACGCGGTCTACGAGCGGGGCAAGTCCGCCGAGGAGGTGCAGCGCGAGGACGCCGACCTGATGGAGACCGCCCAGGACGACGCCGTGGTCGCCGCCCTGCGCGCGAACTCCCAGCCCGTGACCGAGATGCCGGCGATCTACTCCGTCACCGTCGGTGGCCCTGCCCACCGGCTGCTGCTGCCCGGGGACCTGGTCGTCTCCGTGGACGGCGTCAAGACGCCGGACCAAAAGGCGGTCAGCGCCCAGATCCGTACCCACCGCCCCGGCGACGAGATCCGCTTCCAGGTGGTCCGCCAGCGGAGGATGACCGAGGTGACGGTGCGAGCGGCGCAGTCCGCCACTGACACCTCCCCGGTGGTGGGGATCACGATCGGCGTCGGCTACCGCTACATCCCGCAGATCTCCTTCGACCTCGGCCAGGAGATCGGCGGCCCGAGTGCTGGCCTCGTCTTCGCCCTGGCCATCTACGACAAGATCACCGACGGGCCGCTGCTGGCCGGCCGGCATGTCGCCGGCACGGGCTCGATCACCCCCGAGGGCGATGTGGGAGCCATCGGCGGCATCCAGGAGAAGATCGCCGGCGCGGACGACGCGGGTGCCGACGTGTTCCTGGTCCCCGCGCCCAACTGCGGCGACCTGGCGGGCGTCCGCACGAAGATGACGCTGGTCAAGATCGCCACGTTGGCCGACGCCGTCAGTGCCCTGCAGACCCTCGCCACCCCCGGGGGCGCCGACCGCGTCCCGCACTGCTGATGACGACGCAGGAACGCTCTGGCGCCGGCGAGCCGGTCGACGAGCAGCACGAGGCGCTGCTGGCCGCACTCATCGAGCTCGAGCGGTACGTCGGCCAAACGGGCTGGGACCAGCCCACGCGGCTCTTCGCCCTCGTGCTGACCGACGTCTTCGCGGCGGCCGAGCCGGCCCTGGCTGCCGAGCTCGGGATGCGGACGACCGCCCAGGGCGCGCCGCCCGGGGCACTGACGGCGGTCGAGCAGGAGGACTTCACCCCCACCGGGGACCTGGTCACCGATCTCGCGGGTCTGGAGTGGCCGGAGAGCGTCTTCGGCTGCGCGCTGAGCACCGAGCGCACGTTCCTACCCGCCGGGCAGGAGGGTGAGCTGCCGGACGACCCGGCCGAAGCCGCTGCGTACGTGGCGGCCCACCCGGCTCGGCAGGAGATCCGGGTCGTGGTCGGAGCGGACCGGGCCGGCCACCTGCACGGCGTCGCCCGCCTGGTCTCGGCCCCGAACGAGCTGCTGGGCGCGGCGGACCTCGTACCAGGGCTTGGAGCGGCATTGGCGCATACCCTGGTCTGACGGCTCGTCGCGGGAACCACAGGTCCCGCTCAGCCGTGGCACATGCACAAGACAGCGATCCCCCGAGGGTGAGCTGCCGACAGTGATGGACCGGGCCCACGGGCGCGGCCCGCGAGGAGCGAGTAGTTGAGTACCGTACGAATTGGTGGACGCCGTAGCGCCATCCTGCCGACCCTGGTGGTCGTCGCCGCGCTGATCGTGGTGTTCGCGATCTTCACCAACGTGTGGACCGACCGGCTCTGGTACCGCTCGTTCGCCTTCGGCAAGGTGTTCAACACGGTGCTGCTGACGCGGGTGGGGCTCTTCGCCTCGTTCGGGCTGATCATGGCCGCCGCGGTCGCCGCCAGCGCGGCGGTGGCCTACCGGCTGCGTCCGCGCTTTCGTACCGGACCGGCGAGCAGCCCCCTGCTCGAGCGTTACCGCGAGCTGCTGGAGTCGAAGTTCGTCGTCATCGTGGCCGTGCTCGCGGTCATCACCGGCCTGTTCGCCGGCGGCGCAGCCAGCGGGCAGCTCTACACCTACCTGGCCTGGCGCAACGCGACCCCGTTCGGCACGACGGACCCGCAGTTCGGGCTCGACCTCTCGTTCTTCGTCTTCTCCTACCCCTGGTGGCGCTTCGCCATCTCGTTCCTGTTCACGGTGCTCGGGTTCGCGACCGTGGTCGCAGCGGTCGTGCACTACGTCATGGGCGGGCTGCGCTTCTCCGGAGCCAGGCGCGGCGGCACGGCGGGCGCCCAGGGGCAGCTCTCGGTGCTGATCGGCCTCGCTGTGGTGGTCAAGGGCTTCAGCTACTGGTTCGACCGGTACGGCGAGGAGATCGCCGACCACCCGCTGGGCGGGGGGTTCACCGGCATCAACTACACCGCCGACCACGCGACGGTCACCGCGCAGACGATCCTGGCCATCATCGCCGGCATCAGCGCCCTGCTCTTCTTCGCGAACGCTGTGCTGCGCCGCTGGGTGGTGCCCACGATCGGGCTGATCCTGATGATCCTCTCGGCCATCGTGCTGGGCGTCGTCTACCCGGGAGCCGTGCAGTGGTTCAGCGTCCGCCCCAGCGAGCGGATCAAGGAAGTGCCCTACATCGAGCGGCACATCGAGGCCACCCGCCAGGCTTACGGGGTCGACGACGTCGAGATCACCAGCTACTCGGCCAAGACCACCGCCACCGCTGGTCAGCTGCAGGCCGACGCCGAGGCCCTGCCCGGCATCCGGCTGATCGACCCCAGCGTCGTCGGCCCGGCGTACGAGCAGCTGCAGCAGGTCCGTAGCTACTACGCCTTCCCCGACACCCTCGACGTCGACCGCTACACCTTGAACGGGGCCGAGACCGACGTGGTCGTCGGCGTCCGCGAGATGAACCTCAACGGCGTCCAGGCCCAGAACTGGAACAACCTCAAGACCGTCTACACCCACGGATACGGGCTGGTGGCCGCGTACGGCAACAAGCGCCAGGCCGGCGGGGAGCCTGACTGGATCGCCAAGGACATCCCGCCGACCGGTGAGCTGACCGAGGCGGAGCCGCGGATCTACTTCGGCGAGTCCCCGACCCAGGGCTACTCCATCGTGGGCGCCCCGGCCGGGACCGCGCCGGTCGAGCTGGACACGCCGGGCGGCGGCGAGGGCGGCAACCCCAAGACCTTCACCTACGACGGCACCGGCGGGGTCAAGATCGGCAGCCTCTGGCACCGCCTCCTCTACGCCGCGAAGTTCGCCGACGCCAACCTCCTGCTCTCCGACCAGGTCAACAGTGCGTCCAAGATCATCTACGACCGCACCCCGCGCGAGCGGGTGCAGAAGGCGGCGCCCTGGCTGACGGTCGACGGCGACGCCTACCCGGCGGTCGTGGGTGGCCGGATCGTCTGGATCGTGGACGGCTACACGACGTCGAACTCCTACCCCAACAGCAAGCGGGTTGCGCTCAACCAGGTGACCACGGACTCCCAGACCACGGCGCCGGGCACGACCGTCGTAGCCCAGGCCAACACCAACATCAACTACATGCGCAACTCCGTCAAGGCGGTCGTCGACGCCTACGACGGCACCGTGAAGCTGTACCAGTGGGACACCGGCGACCCGGTCCTGCAGACCTGGGAGAAGGCGTTCCCGGGGGCGGTTCGGCCCAAGGCAGACATCCCGGCCGAGCTGATGGACCACCTGCGCTACCCGCAGGACATGTTCAAGGTGCAGCGGGAGATCCTCGGTCGCTACCACATGACCGACCCGAACAACTGGTACCTGCAGTCGGCGCTCTGGGAGATCCCGACCGACCCGGTCAAGGTGTCGAGCACGTCGAAGGAGTCTCCGTTCTACCTCTCGGTCAAGTGGCCGAACGACGACGCGGCGATCTTCTCCCTGACCACCGCGTACGTGCCCAAGGGCCGGTCGAACCTGGCGGCCTACATGGCCGTCAACGCCGACGCCAGCAGTCCCGACTACGGTCGGATGCGCATCCTGACCATGTCCGACACGTCCCAGATCGACGGGCCGGGACAGTCCTTCAACGCCATGACCACGAACGAGGCAGTGGCCAGCCGGCTGCGACCGTACGTGAACCAGGGTTCGGCGACGGCGAGCTTCGGCAACCTGCTCACCCTGCCCGTCGGCGGCGGCCTGCTGTACGTGACGCCGGTCTACACCCAGCGCTCGGCCAGCACCGGCGCCTACCCGGCCCTCACCTTCGTGGTGGTCCGCTTCGGGCAGAAGGTCGGGATCGGGGACACGCTGCAGGAGGCGCTGAGCTCGGTGTTCAACGGCGACGTCCCGAGTACCGGTGAGGGTGACCAGCCGACCCAGCCGTCCGAGCCAGGTACGGGCAAGACCGACAGCACCGCCGCGACCCAGGCCCTGGACGAGGCTCAGTCCGCCTTCACGGCAGCGCAGAAGGCGCTGACCGCCGGCGACCTCGGCACCTACCAGGACCGGATCTCCGACGCCCAGGACGCCACCGCCCGCGCCCTCAAGGCGATGGGGCGGTGAACGTCCTCGGCTGAGGGGGCCGGCAGGTTTCTCTGCGTCGCTGACGTCAGCCGGGGGCGCGAACCTCGACGTCGTAGCCGGCCGCCCGCACGGGCTCGGCGATGACCGAGGCGTCGCCGACGACCACGAGGCTCAGCTCGTCCAGGTGGACTAGCGACTCGTAGGCGGCGGTGGCGGACTCGGGCGTGACATCGCGTAACGCAGCGAGGGACCGGTCGACGTAGTCCTCGGGCAGTCCAGCCAGTACCTGGGTCGCCGCCTGGTCCGCCACTCCGTCCGCGGTGGCGTAACGAAGCGGTGAGACGCCGACGAAGTAGGCGACCGCCTCGCGGACCTCGTCGGAGGTGAAGGGCCGGGCCGCCACGGGTAGCAGCTCACGCGTGATGGCCAGCGCGTCGGCGACGACCTCGGTCCGGAACGAGCCCTGGACGGCGAACGAGCCGGCCCCGCGCAGCGGGCCGAAGTTCAGCCGGACGCCGTAGGTGTAGCCCTTGTCCTCGCGAAGCACCGCGTTCAGCCGGGAGAGGAACGCGCCGCCCATCGCATAGCTGGCCACGCTGATGTCCGCCCAGCGCGGATCGAGGCGGTCGATCCCGTACGCGCCCAGGCGGACGTCGGCCTGAACCGCTCCGGGCCGGTCGAGGATGGTCAGCCGCTGCGGACCGGGCTGCGGGGGACGGTAGGTCGTCCGCTGCTGCTCGTCGTTGCGCCAGGAGCCGAGGTGGCGCTCGGCCAGGACACCCGGGTCCTCGGCCAGCCCGCTGAAGTCGCCGGCGAGCACCAAGGTGGCGCCGGCCGGGCCGTAGCAGCGCCGGTGGAAGTCGCGGACGGCCTCCGGCGTCACGGCGGCCACCGTCTCGGCCTCGCCGCCGTTCATCCGAGAGGCGCGGCTCGACTGGTCGAAGACGCATCCGCGGAACGCGTGGGTGGCGGTCTGGGCGGAGTTGGCCTGGGTCTGCTCGATCTCGGCCAGCCGCAGCGTGACGTGGCGGGTGACGTCGCTGTCGGCCAGGGCGGGGGAGACGACCGCCTCGGCGAAGAGCTCCAGCGCCCGGTCGAGCCGCGAGACCGGGACGTCGAGGACGGCCTGGGTGCCGGCCAGGCTGAGGTCGATCCCGAAGCCGGCGCCCTCGGTCTCCATCAGCTCGGCGAACTCCTCGCCGGGGTGCAGCCGAGTGCCCTCGTCGAGGGCGCGGGCACACATCGTCGCCACCCCCTCGAGCTCGCGGGGCTCGGCGTCCAGCGGCACGTCGAGCACGAGGTGCACGGCGGCGACGTGCTGGCCGGGGAGGTGGTAGGTGAGCGTGCTGATGCCGTTGCTCAGGGTGCCGCGGACCGGCGTCGGGAAGTCCCATGCCCCGGGCGGACCGACGGGCGGTGGGGTGCTCAGGACCGCGGAGCGCGGAGCGCGAGAGCTGGACCCGGTCATCGGCGCTCCTGACGGTAGACCAGGGTGGCGCGTTGGTCGCTGCGGAAGACGGCGGCGACGGTCTCGACGATCTCGTCCAAGGTGACCGACTCGATATCGGCGATCCGGGTGTTGACCAGCGCGGGGTTGCGGTGCAGGGTCGCGAACTCCCCGAAAGCATCGGCCCGGGAGTCGATCCGGGCCAGCTCGTGCAGCCAGTGCCGCTCGTACTGGGCCTTGGCCCGGCGCAGCTCCTGTTCGGTGGGCGGTTCGCTCACGAGCCGGTCGACCTCGGCCGCGAGGGCCGCCTCGACCTGCTCGACCTCGACGCCGTCGCGAGCCCGGCCGTACGCGAACCCGTAGGAGCTGCCCCCGATCAGGCCGAGGGTGCTGGCGCCCGAGCTCTCGGCGAGCTCGGCGGAGCGGACCAGCTGCTTGTGCAGCCGCGAGGTCTGGCCGTGGCCGAGGACCGAGAACGCCAGGTCGACGGCATCGAAGGCGCGGGTGCCCCTGGCCGGCAGCCGCCAGGTGAGGTAGACCGCGGCCGCCGGTACGTCGGCGCTGGTCTCCAGCCGTGCGCGGCCGTCCAGCGGGGGCAGCGGGGCGGGCGCGGACTTCACGGGCTTCTCGCCCCCGTGCAGCGGGCCGAAGTAGGCCTCGGCCCGCTCGAAGGCCGCCTCGGGCTCGACGTCGCCGACGATCGACAGCACCGCGTTGCTGGGGAGGTAGTGGGTGCGGAAGAAGTGCTGCACGTCCTCCAGGGTCGCCGCGTTCAGGTCGTCCATCGAACCGATGGTGGTGTGCCCGTACGGGTGCTGCTCGGGGAAGGTCAACCGGATCAGGTGCTCCATCACGTCGCCGTACGGGACGTTGTCGTAGCGCTGCCGCTTCTCCTCCTTCACCACCTCGCGCTGGTTGTCCAGGCTCTCCTGGGTCATGGTGTCCAGCAGGCTGCCGAGCCGGTCGGCCTCCAGCCACAGGGCCAGGTCGAGCCCGCCGGTGGGCAGGGTCTCGAAGTAGTTGGTGCGGTCGAACCACGTGGTGGCGTTCACCGAGGCGCCGGCGGCCTGCAGCAGCCCGATGTGCTGACCCGACGGCACGTGCGCCGAGCCCTGGAACATCAGGTGCTCGAAGAGGTGGGCGAAGCCCGTCCGGCCCGGCTGCTCGTCCCGTGAGCCGACGTCGTACCAGAGGTTGACGGCGACGCTCGGGCTGCCGTGGTCCGGGCTGGCCACGACCCGCAGGCCGTTCCCCAGCGTGCGCTGGACGATCGGGTAGGCCAGAGCGGAACTCATGCCGTCCATCTCAACACATCTCCCCAGACCCGCGTGCGCCCGCTCAGATCGGTTCGCTCAGATGATGCCGGCAGCCCGGGCCGGCTCGGCGTACGCCGCGGCGAGGGTGACGGTCGTCTCGTGCGCGTTCAGCCCGCTGGGGTTGGGCACTACCCACAAGCGTGCGCCGGCGAGCCGGTCGGGCTGCTCACCGCCGCGCGCCTTCGGCCGCTCGAACGCCTGGCGGTACGCGGTCACCCCGGCCACCGCCACCACGGCCGGGCGGTGCGCGGCCACGAAGGCGGTCAGTCGGAGGCTGCCGGCCCGCAGCTCGTCCGCGTCCAGCTCATCGGCCCGGATGGTGGCCCGGTTGACCAGGTTGGTGATCCCGACGCCCCGGGCGACCACGGCGGCACGGTCGGTCTCGGTCATTCCGGCGGCCCGGTCGATGTCGTGCTCCAGGATGCCGGCCAGCCGGAGGGCCGGGTAGAAGCGGTTCCCCGGATGCGAGAAGTGCGTTCCCGTCGCCGCGGTCCACAGGCTCGGGTTGATGCCGACGAACAGCAGCCGCAGGCCGGCGCCCGCCAGGTCCGGCACCGACCCGTTCCGGTGGCTCTCCAGCTCAGCACGCGTGTACCCCACGCCCGCGAACCTACGCGGCGCGAGCCGGCGCCCTCACCCGGATGCTCAGTCGCCACCGGTAGCGTGCGGCCATGACGTCCACCCCACCCCGGCCCCCCACCCTCGACCTGGGTCGCCCCGTCGCCGGCGACGTGGTCGCTCTGATCCTCGAGGACCATGTGCGCTTCGAGACGCTGCTGCGCCAGCTCCGCGACTCCAGCTCCGACCGCGACGCCGTCCGGCACGCGCTGTCGACGCTGCACGTGGCCCACGCCGAGGCCGAGGAGCGCTTCGTCTACCCGACGCTGCGCAGCGAGCACGCGATCGGTGAGCACGAGGCCGAGCACGGTGAGGAGGAGCACGCGGAGGGTCATCAGGCCCTGCTCGACGTTCTCGAGCTCACCGAGGTGACGGGCAGTGAGTTCGACGAGGCCGTCGAGGAGCTCTCGAAAGTCCTGAACCACCACCTGGCCGAGGAGGAACTGAGCATCCTCAACCCGGCACGTGCCGAGGTGCCCGAGGAGGCGCGGATCGAGCTGGGCCGAGTCTTCGTCGAGGAACGGCGGTCCCAGATCGCGGCCGACTGCGGCCGGGTCGACAACGTCCGGGCAATCGTCGCCCGCGCCGCCCAGCAAGGTCTGCTGGACCCCGAGGACGAGTGACCCGGAACCTGATCGCAAGAGAGTGGTCGGCGCGTCTCTGGACTCCGCCGGTCAACTCGCGGTTGGATGAGCCGCAAGCAGCATCGGTGGCCTGAACCTCCCACGGCCACCGACACCGTCGGGCGAGAGCCTGACTTTAGAGTCTCAGGGGTCGCACGTGAACGCACCGGTCGAGCTCAAGAAGGGCCTCAAGCAGCGGCACCTCACGATGATCGCCATGGGCGGCGTGATCGGGGCCGGACTGTTCGTCGGCTCGGGCACGACGATCGGCAAGGCAGGTCCCGCGGCGTTCCTCAGCTACGCGGTCACCGGCCTGCTGATCATCCTGGTGATGCGGATGCTGGGCGAGATGGCCACCGCCAACCCGTCGACCGGCTCGTTCGCCGACTACGCCCGGTCCGCCATGGGTGGCTGGGCGGGCTTCTCCGTCGCCTGGCTGTACTGGTACTTCTGGGTGATCGTGATCGGCTTCGAGGCGGTCGCCGGCGCGAAGGTGCTGCAGTACTGGCTGCCGGACGTGCCGCTGTGGCTGATGTCGCTGGTCTTGATGACGCTGATGACGGCGACAAACCTGTTCTCGGTGTCCTCGTTCGGTGAGTTCGAGTTCTGGTTCGCGGGCATCAAGGTCGCGGCGATCGTGATCTTCCTGGTCCTCGGCGGCCTGTTCGTCCTCGGCCTGTGGCCCGGCCGGAGCCTCGACTTCTCCAACCTGACCTCCCAGGGCGGCTTCGCGCCGAACGGCTACGGCGCGATCTTCTCCGCGATCGTGGTCGTGATCTTCTCCATGGTCGGGGCCGAGGTCGCGACCATCGCGGCGGCCGAGTCCGACGACCCGGGCCGCTCCATCGCCCGTGCCACCAACTCGGTGATCGTCCGGATCGCCGTCTTCTTCGTGGGCTCGATCTTCCTGCTCTCGGTGATCCTGCCCTGGAACTCCGCGGAGCTGTCGGCCTCGCCGTACGTGTCCGCCTTCAAGGAGATGGGCATCCCCTACGCCGACGACATCATGAACGCGGTCGTGCTGACCGCGGTGCTGTCGTGCCTCAACTCCGGTCTCTACACCGCGTCACGGATGCTGTTCGTCCTCGCCGCCCGTCGCGAGGCACCGGTGGGCCTGATGACGGTCAGCCGCAACGGGGTGCCGCGCGCGGCGATCCTTGCCTCCACGGTCGTCGGCTTCCTTTGCGTGATCGCGGCGGCCGTGTCCCCCAAGGGGGTGTTCGCCTTCCTGCTGAACTCCTCGGGCGCGATCATCTTGTTCGTCTACCTGCTGATCGCCCTCTCCCAGATCATCCTGCGGCGCCGGACCTCGCCCGAGAAGCTGACCGTCAAGATGTGGCTGTTCCCCGGCCTTTCCGTCGTGGTGGTGCTCGCGATCCTCGCTGTGCTTGTCCAGATGGGTGTGCAGGCCGACGTCCGGATCCAGCTGATCCTGAGCCTGGCCGCATGGGCGCTGGTCGTGCTTATTTACGTCGCCACCCGCAGCCTGCGCAACCGGGACTTGGGAGAGGCGGTGGACCGGCCCGTGGCCCCGGGCGGCGACGCCGGACCGGAGCGCGTGCTGGTGCTGGCCAACGAGACCGTGGAAGGCCCGGAGCTGATGGACGAGCTGTCCGCGATCGACCGGGCCCGCAGCGCCAAGTACTTCGTCTGCGTGCCGGCGAACCCGATCGACACCGGGCAGGCGATGCACCAGGGCGCCGCCTTCGTCTGGCAGGCCACCACCGAGGCCGCGCAGGCCCGGCTCGACCGGACGCTGGTCCAGCTGCGCGGGGCGGAGCTGGACGCGGACGGGGCGCTCGGCGACTACCGGCCCCTGCGCGCGCTGGCGGCAGCCGTCAAGCAGTTCGACCCGGACCGGCTGGTCATCTGCACCCTTCCCGAGGATCGCTCGGCTTGGCTCCGTTACGACGTGGTCGACCGTGCGCGGGAGACCTACGACATCCCGGTGACCCACGTCACCGTTCTGTCGGCTCCCGTCCGTGCCTGAGCGCGCGGGCGCCATGAGCGGGCGGAGACACCGAGCATGACGATCCTCGTCGGGCTGGCGGCAGGGGAGCGGGGCGCACCCGCACTCGACCTCGCAGCGATGCTGGCGCGTTCGGCGGCCGAGGACCTGGTCGTGGCCACGGTCATACCGCGGCCCTGGCCGCCCAGCCCTTTTGGTGAGGACCGGGAGTTCCTCGCCCTGGCCGAGCAGCTGGCCGAGAACGTGCTGACCGCGGCGCGCGCCCGGCTGCGTGAGGACCTGGAGGTCGACTACCTCGTCCGCCACGACTCGTCGGTGCCCGCGGGACTCTTGGCCTTGGCCCGGGAGCGCAGCGCTCGGCAGGTCGTGCTCGGCTCCTCCTCGGCCGGTGGCTACGGCCGGGTGAGCTTGGGCGGCGTGGCGGACCGGCTGCTACACAGCTCGGAGCTGCCGGTGACACTGGCTCCGCGGGGCTTCGTGGCCCGCAGCGAGACCCGAGTCCGGCGTGTCACCGTGGCCTTCGGTCGCGCCGACGGTGGCAGCGACCTGCTGGCCAAGGCGGCCGCGGTGGCCGACGAGATCGGCGCCTCGGTCCGGGTGGCCTGCTTCGCGGTCCGACCCGAGACGGCCTTCCCCGGCGTCGTGCCCACTTCGGCGGACGAGCTGGTGGCGGGGACTTGGGTGCGCGGCCTCGAGCGTGAGATCAGCACCACTCTCGGTCGGCCCGTCCCCACCGTCCTCGGCCAGGGCGACTCCTGGACGGCTGCGCTGAACGACGTGCCCTGGGCCGAGGGCGACCTGCTGGCGATCGGCACCTCGAGCTCGGCGGTCAGCCGCTTCTTCCTGGGCTCGCACGCCGCGAAGATCGTCCGGAGCGCTGCCGTGCCGGTGGTCCTGGTCCCGCGCGCACTGACGGCGACCTGAGCGGGCGTCAGCCGCCCGCCAGGGCACCCCTGAGCTCCTTCACCGCCGCAGGTCCGACCAGAGCAGCGCACCGGCGATCAGCAACGCAGCGACAGAGGCGAGGTCGGCCACGGTGAGGCCGTGCGCCGGGCTGAACACCACCAGCACCCGGCCCTCCACCGGACCGTTGACCAGGACCCAGGCCACTGCGAGGACGACGAGCACCGCCGCCAGCACGCGACGGCCGGTCACCCGCCCCCGGGTTCGAGCCCGTGACGCCTCATCTGCACCTTCCGTCACCCCCGCATCGTGAGACCGATTGTCGCATCCGCTGTCTCGGGAGTCGGTCTGGCGCTTATGGTTCGGTCTGTGCCGCTCGGCGCACAGGTAACTCGGGGCCGACCAGACTGGAAGCTGCCCGTGATCCCCAAGTTCCTTCTCCTCACCGCCGCCGCCCTCGCGCTGGCCATCCCCATGCTGCCGGCTTCGGCCTCCGCGGCGACGAAGGCGTTGCCCGTGGTCGACATGGCCGCTCTCGACGCGGCGGCGCAGGTCGAGGGCTACCGCGGCAACCAGCCGGTGCTGGGCGACGATCGGTCCACGAAGCTCGTCCAGCAGGCCCTGAGGAGCAGGGGCTTCGCCGTCGACGTCGATGGTGAGTACGGCCGGGAGACGACCAAGGCCTACATCAGATTCCAACGCTCGCTCGGCTACCGCACGATCGACGCCAACGGCCTGCCGGGGCCGCAGTCGCTGACCGTCCTCGGGGCCGGCCGGTTCACGGTGGCGAACGTCGTACAGGTCGGCAGCCGCTCGGACACGTACTACGGCAAGCGGGTCAACACCCGGACCCGGTTGATGCTGGCCGCCGCCGACAGCGCCCTGCCGTGGAAGCTGCGGCTGGCGCAGGGCTCCTACTGCGGCCTGGTCAAGGCCCGCTGCGCCGCTGCCTCGGCCGGCACCCACGACGGGGGTGGTGTCGTCGACGTCAGTGTGGCGGGGATGTCCTCGGCTCGGAGGTGGGCGACGGTGCAGGCGCTGCGGACGGTGGGCTTCGCCGCGTGGCTGCGGACGCCGAGCCAGTGCGGCGGCTGCTGGAGCAGCCACATCCACGCCGTCGCCATCGGCGACACCGACCTGTGGCAGCGCGACGGCAAGTACGTCAACCGCGACCAGGTCGCGGACTACTTCGTCGGCAGGATCGGCCTCAGCGGCCACAAGCGCGACAACACCCCCACCAGGTACCGCGCGTTCTTCACGACCTGGGAGCAGTACCAGCGCGCAGCGAACGCAGCCGGGTAGTCGCGTCAGGATCGATCGGTCGAGGCATCGAGGACGCGGATCAGACCGGGGCGCCGCCCCGGCTGCACCCGTCCCGTCCGGGCGAAGTCGGCCCAGAGCCGACGCAGGACGCGTCCCTGACGGTCGACCTCGGACCAGGGCGCGCCCTCGATGATCGTGGCTCCACGCCAGGTGTCCTCGTCCCCGAACAGCAGCGGCAGCTCGACGGTGTGCGCCCCGGCGTAGGGGTTGCCGGGCGCACCCCAGGAGAGCACGTAGGTGGAGGCTCGCCCCCCGGCACGAGCGTGCCGGCGGGCGAAGGACCGGATGGCGCTGCTGTGCACCCGGCGGGTGAGCAGGGCCACGGCAGACTCGCGGACGGCCGGCCCGACCACCGGAACCGGCGAGATCCGGGACAGCAGCGGGTGCTCGGGTGCGAAGAGCGCCACTTCGCGGCTGGTCCAGCCGATCAGCAGGTCGACGTGCGGCGCAACCGCGGACCAGGCCTCGTCGAGGTCGTCCTCGGCCGGCAGCGGGGGGTGGCCGTACTGGGTGCCGAAGGGCATGGCGGCCAGCAGCCGGAAAGGTGCCGCGCGGGCCGCCACCCCGGTCTCGGCGGCCACCACCTCCGCCGCGGTGGCGGACGCCTCGATCTCGGCTGCCGCCTCGGCCATGGCGGCGCTCATCCGGGCCCGGCCGCGCGCGATGCCCAGGGGCGGGCTCTGGATGATCGCCCGCCGGAAGAGCCCGCGGGTTCCCTCGGCAAGCATCAGGTGAGCGATCGCGTCACCGCCGGCTGACTGGCCGAACAGCGTCACGCGGTTGGGGTCGCCGCCGAAGCCGGCGATGTTGCGACGTACCCAGCGCAGAGCTTCCACCAGGTCGAGCAGGCCGAGGTTGGCGGGCCGGCCGTCGCTGCTGCCGAGGAACCCGAACAGGCCGAGGCGGTACGTCACGTGGACGACGACGACCCGCTGCTCGGTGACCAGGGCACGGGCGTCGTAGATCGGGGCGTCCCCGGCCCCGCTGGTGTAGGAGCCGCCGTGCACCCACACCATCACCGGCAGCAACCCCTCGGGCCCGGCGTCGGCCGGCAAGGTGACGGAGAGCCGCTGGCAGTGCTCGTCGTAGGTCATGCCCCGCATCGGGCGCGCCAGCACGACGTCGAGCATCGGCACCGGCGCCTGAGGGCAGGCGGGGCCGGGCTCGCCGGCCAGGATCGGCGCGGTGGCGGGCGGCTCCGGCTGTGGCGGCGAGAACCGGTCGGCGCGGGCGTACCGAATGCCGGTCGCGCGGTGGACACCGCGGTCGACGTAGCCGGTGATGGTCCCGGCGGGGCAGACGAAGGTGGGATTCCCGCTGCTCTCCGGCACCCCGGCAGTCTTGCAGGCCGTCAGTGCTGGTCCTGCCCGGGCGGGCGGCCCAGGTCGGCCCGCTTGGTGTCTGGTCGGGGCGGGTAGGTACTCCAGCGCCAAGCGGACCTTAGAGCCGTAGTAGAAGGGCATCCTCACCACGCCGAGGAACACCATCGCCGGGATGATGCCGATGCAATAGTAGTGGACTGGTCGCCCGGCTGGCGCCCCACGCCGCGGTGATCTACAGCCTTCCCCGGATGGTGCTGAGCGCCGAGCTGGCCGAGCTCACCCGGCGTCGGTCGGCCGAGCACGAGAGGCTGCCGGCCGCGTGCGGAGACGAGGGAAGCCGGGCCCGGGCGCGATCGGCACGCTGTGGGCAGCAGGGCCGGCTCAGCCCGCGACTGAGGACTGAGCGGTTCGCCGGGTGGTCAGACGACGCCCGCGCGCAGGACGAGCATGCCCACCTGAGGTGGACGGTGGTCCGCCGGTTGATCTGGGCCTCGGCGCGAACAATCAGAGCGTCGAGGTCTGTGTCGGGGTGGGATGCGACGCTGCCTGCCGCCGCGAGTGCTCGTCAGCCGGCAACCTTGCGCTGCAGTGCCTCTAGGGTTCCCTCGACCCCGACCAGGTCGCTGAGGGGCGCACGACGGACGAGATGGCCGTTGGGTTTCAGCTGACCGACCCGCTCACTCAGCCGCGTGACCGTGCCGAGGAGCCCGTCGGGCCTCACCCCGAGTGCTCGGCCGGGCCGGCGTTGACCGCTGCCCGGCCAAGCCAGGGGTCACGGCGGTGTCGACGGCCCTCGACCGCCGCGAGACCGAGGAAGAGCCACATCATCCGTGAGTCGTAGTAGTCGCCGGAGAACATGGAGGCGAAGAACAGGTAGACCCCCGCCACGAGGAAGAAGAGCGCGTTGTCCGATATCGGCCACCTCCGCGACGCCGAGATGATGAGGGAGAGGAGCGCGGCTACCAGTAGGGCGGCTCCCGCGAGCCCCGTCTCGGCCATCGTGGCCAGCACGAGGTTGTGCGGGTACTCGAACCGCGGTCCCACCAACTGCGACGCGTAGTAGCCGTCGAGTCCAGCGCCGAGCCACGGGTGCTGTAGGAACAATGCGAGCGCCTGCTGGGCGATGGTGTCCCGGCCGGAGCCGTAGTGGGCCCCCAGCGTCTGGGTCAGGTAGCGGTCGCGGAGGAGTTGCACCACGGCTGTTCCCCGGCTCAGGACGTCGAGGACCGCGACCGAGGCAATGGGTACCGCCACCAGGCAGAGGAGGGCCCACCGCAGACCGAGGCGCCGAAAGACCGGGACGCCGGCCAGGAGGAAGACGACGGCGGCGGACAGCAGACCTCCCCGGCTCCCCGACAGCAGCGCGCCCACGGCGAAGAACGGCACGAACAGCAGCCACCACAAGCGCCGCGTCAACCGGTAGCGACTGAGGCTGGCGAGCGCCCCGACGATCATGACGCGTACGAAGATGTTGGGACCACCACCCGGGGCCGAGTACCGGTTCTGGTCTCCTGGACCCACGTAGAGCGCAAGGACCAGGAAGACCAAGGCCGTGACGATCAGCCAGACCCAGACCCGGTTCAGCTGTGCTGAGGTGAGCCTGCCGGCGATGGCCCAAGCCGCGGCCGTGAACACCAGGAGGAACACCAGGTCCACGAGTGCGGGCGCGACGCGGGCGCCCGGCGGGGACCAGAAGCTGGCCAAGGCCAGCAGTCCGCACCAGGCGGTGAACCAGGCTAGACCGGGCCCAACGCCCACG
This sequence comes from uncultured Actinomycetota bacterium, assembly GCA_963727215.1. Classification (GTDB taxonomy): domain Bacteria; phylum Actinomycetota; class Actinomycetes; order Propionibacteriales; family Propionibacteriaceae; genus Microlunatus. The sequence goes on along the minus strand of CAVSFR010000005.1, from coordinate 73,352 downwards.
ACCACGGCTGCCGGGCCACGGAACCGGTTCGCCAACCACACGACGGTGCCGATCGTCAGGCCGTAGAGGAACACCAGGCGCAGGTCGAGCTCGCCAAGGACGCCACCCGCCGGCAGGGTGTACCGCCCGGCGAGCAGCGCGACGTACGTCCAGAGCAGCAGCAGCGGCCCCACGCGGTCCCGCGTCCCGGGGCCCGGAGGACGGGCGCGTGGGGACGCGAGCGGCGCAGCCAACACACGCACCTTTCCGCCGCCCGCCGGATCCGCAGGTACCATGCAACAGCGTACCGAGGTCATCGGGTCGAGGGTGATGATCGACGATGCGAGCTCGCCGGGCTGCCGCCGGCGGCCCAGCTCCCCTCAGCCCGTCCGGCCGAGGGAGCGGCTCGCTGATGGTCACGTCGTCCCTGTCGGACAATTGGTGAAGGCGGCATCGTGAGCGCTGACATGTCGCGTCGGGCAGCCCTGGGCCTGCTGGTGACGCTCGCGGTGCCACCGCTGCCGGTCATCTCCTCGACCAAGGTCGCCGCTGCCGCCGACCGTACGGGCGTGGCCTACTGGCGGGGCCAGTTCGACCGGCAGACCTCCTACCTCCGCCACCATTACGGCCGACTCTCCCGGACCGGCGACTCGCGGGACTACTACGACCTGGCCTACGGACTGGACGCCTACGTCTCTATGTTCGAGGCCACCGGTGCGCGGGGCTACCTGGATCGAGCACTCGAACTGGTCACGAACATGACCGCAGACGCCAAGCCCTCCCGCTCGCTGGGCCGGAGAACGTTTCACGACGCATACCGCGGCTGGATCTCGCAGCTGCCCGCGGTGGCCGGGCAGGAGGTTCCGCTGTACGAGTCCTACAGCTGGCGTTACGTCTGCCGCCTCCTGACTGCGATGAGAAGCCACCCGACCGTCAACGCCGACGCCCGCTACCGCCCTCGCTACGACTCCGTGCTCGCCTTCACCGAGCATCACATCTTCGACAAGTGGTACAGCCGGGGGCTGCACGCCTACATCTACCGGCAGAACACCAACATGGCCTCTCACTGGGCCTACATCGCCCTGCACCTGGGCCGGCTGACGACGTCCCGGTCGAGGCAGCTGCGTTGCGAGAAGATCCACACCAACATTGCCGTGACCGGGCTGCCCAACTACGGCGGTACCTCGCTCAAACGACAGCTGTCGGCGGGCTCGACCACGCACCGGCCCTACCGCTGGTCGGAGAACTGGGGCGTTGTCGGGCGCGCTCCGCAAGACGTCGCGCACGCGAACGCCGAGGTGGCCTATATCGTCGAGGCCAGAACCCTCAGCACGATCTGGACCGACGCCGACATCGAGCGGCTCAGCCTGACCCTGACCGAGGTGATCATGCCGCGGCGGCCGGCCTATGTTGACGGAACCGGGCGCGGCACGGGCTGGATCGCCGACGGGTTCGTCAAGCTGGGCAGGTTCTCGCCCCAGGTCCAGCGGATGCTCCGCAACTACCACCCTCAGGGGCAGGCGCAGTACATCGCGGCCATGGCCGTCAACGCCCGCCGGCTCGGCTGGGGCTGATCCGGTCGCTGTCCGATGGCGCTCGCGTCGTCGAGACCCTCCGGCAGGGCTCAGCGGCTCCGTGCGCCTGAGGTGGAACGGGTGGCCCGGCGTCCACGGCGCGCTGGAGCATCCCTGAACGTGCCGGATCTGTGCTATCCAGGCATTGTCCCCCTGCGGCTAGCGCAGGACTCGGAGGGAGCTTCATGCAGCTGCGCGACACCCTGCTCATCTTCAGGCGTCGCTGGGTGAGCATGGTCCTCGTCCTCGTGACCACCCTGCTCGCTGCAGCGGTCGTCACGGCTCTTATCCCGCCGAGGTTCACGGCCTCGACGAGTGTCTTCTTCGACGTCCGGGGCGGCAGCTCCGTCGACGACCTCGCGCAGGCCTCCGACTTCGTCGAGAGCCGGATGCCCTCTTACGCCCGGGTGTCGACGTCTCCGCTGATACTGGGCCCCGTCATCTCCGACCTCAGTCTGCCGCTCACCACGAAAGAGCTGGCGGACGACGTCACCGCGGCGGTGCCCGAGGGCACCGTGATCCTGACGATCGCCGCGAGCTCGGACAGCGCGCAGAAGGCGGCGGACATCGCCAACGCCGTCGCGAGCCGGGTTGTCTCGACGGTCCCGACGACGCTAGCTCCGGCAGCCTCGGGCAGCATCCCGGCCGTCCGGGTGGTGGTGCTGGCTGCGGCGACCCCGGCTGAGGCGCTGCGATCACCCGGGGTCGCGCGGAGCCTGGGTCTGGGCCTGGTGCTCGCGCTGTTGCTGGCAGCCGGCACGGCCGCGCTGCGGCACGCCTTCGACACCCGCATCCGCAGCGAGGCTGACGTCCGGGGGCTCAGTGGCAGCGCCGTCGTCGGAGCGGTCCCGCTCGACCGAGCCGCACCGCTGCACCCCGTCGCGCGCCAGGCGGACCCGCTCGGCCCACGGTCGGAGGCGATGCGTCGACTGCGGACGAACCTGCTGTTCCTGCATGGGCCGGACGCCAGCGCTCCCATCGTGATCACCTCCTCTATCCCCGAGGAGGGCAAGACCCTGACCGCGGTCAACCTCGCGATCTCGCTGGCCGATGCCGGGCTCCGGGTCCTCCTGGTGGACGCCGACCTGCGTCGTCCATCGGTTGCCCGGCTGCTGGACCTGCAGGCTCCGGCCGGGCTGACCACGGTGCTGGAGCGGCGGGTCCCGGTCCCTGAGGTCGTCCAGCGGTGGGGGGCCAGCACTCTGGACGTGCTGTCGTCGGGGCCGCTGCCCGCCAACCCCAGCGAGCTGCTCGGGTCGATGGCGATGGAGTCGCTGCTGCGGCAGCTCTCGGCGACCTACGACATGGTGCTGATCGACACCCCTCCGCTGCTGACGGCGGCCGACGGGGTCGTGCTGAGCAGGGCAGCCGGGAGCGCCCTGGTGGTCGTGGGGATGGACGGCACCCAACGGTCCCAGCTCGAAGCGGGTCTCGAGTCGCTGACGATGGTGGGGGCCAACGTGGTCGGGCTGGTACTCAACCGGGTGCCGACGGGGGAGTACAGGCCGTTCGTCCGGACCACGGCGCGGGTGCAGAGCCGGGTGATGGAGCTGAGGCAAGGGGGGCTGAGCCAGGGACTGGGCTCCCGACCGGGTGCCCGAGCGGGACGCCCGGGCACCGAGGGCGGTCCTCGACGCGCGTCAGGCCACTGACGCCGGATCTTGGGAGACCGGAGAAGTCGGGACAGGCCGGCTGTCCGGCCTTCGGTACAGAGGGAACCACGGGGGCGCGTCCCCGGTCGTGCCCGTCGGTTCCAGGTCCTGGCACAGCGCACGGTAGGCGGACGGGTCGAACACCGACTCGCCCAGGGCGAACCGTTCCTCCCGCGCACCGGTGAACGACTGCTTGAACCGCAGCAGGCTGTCGTCGGGAGCCAGGGTGGTACCACCGCCGAGGTGCAGTTTGCTCATGCCCCGCTCGTGACAGCGGATGATCATCTCGCGGAACAGCAGGTGGTTCGGGCGGTAGGAGAGGTGCTCCTGGGCCGAGGCGCCCAGGTGGTAGTGAGCCAGCTCGGGACCGTAGAGCAGAAGACAGCCACCGATCACCTGGCCCTCCCGTTCGGCGAACAGGAACTCGGCATCGAGTCGGTCGCTGTTAAAGATGGCCCCGAAGTAGGGCTCGCCGAAGTAGTAACGGCCGGCGGCGTGCCGTTTGTCCATGGTCTCCCAATAAAGAGGGAGGAACGTCTCGATCCCCTCCGCACCGCACGTACGGACGCTGACGCCATCCCGCTCAGCCTTGCGGATGTTGCGCTGGGACCGCTTGTCGATGTCGTCCAGAACCGCCGTCAACGGACGCGCCAGGTCGACGTAGGTCGTGATCTGGAGCGGCCGGTAGCGGTCCACCCACTGTCGCTCGACGACGGCCTGGTCGAGGAGGGGGTGAAAGCGGACGGTCTCGGTGATGACCGAGCGGCGACGGCACGACTCACGGAACGCGTGCTTCGCCTCGAGGACCTGATCGAGGGTCCACTCCCCGCGCAGGAGCGGTCCGCCGTAGCCGTAGGCGGTGATGATGTCGGTATGGGGCGTGCCGATGACGGGCCGGCAGATGTAGGGGTAGAGCAGGGTGCCCGTCGGTTGGGAGAAGACGAAGAGCTCAGCGGCTCCGCCCTCGGAAACGCCGAGGGCGACGTAGTCGTGCTCGTAGTAGAGGTCGACACCGTGGTCCTGGATCGCCGTTGTCCAGGCGCTCGAGTCGCGGATGAAATGCGGTCCGGTCATGGTCGTCCGTCCTGAGTCACGCGAATTCACTCCTGGGCTGCTCGGGTCCGTCGGTGTCAGGTCTTCGTCCTGCTTGGAGAGCGTTGGGGCCGCTGCACGGCCGCGAGCTGGTCATGGCGACCGGTAGGCGGGGAAAAAGTCCGGGGCGGAGCTTGCCCGGTGGGTGCTCGAGCGTTGGCTGACGGCCTCGTAGGCGACGCCATCGGTCACGACACGCCACGTGCAGAACGGGTGCGAGTGCGGCGAAAACCCCTTCTTGTAGTCGAACAGCGAGTCGTTTCTGCCCCCCACGCCGCCACCAAGGTGGTAGTCAGTCGCGCTCCGGCCCTGGGCCCACCGGCGCACCTCGTCGTCGAGCAGCTTGCTTGCACCGCGGGCCTTCGGGTTGTCGCCGGTGCAGCTCAGGTGGGCGTGGGCCAGCCTCCGGTAGTGGAAGAACAGAAGACCGCCGACGAACTCGCCGTCCAGTAAGGCGACCGCCAGATGGACGTGGTCGCCGAGGTGGCGGCGCAGCCGCCCGAAGTACTCGGCATCGAAGCAATAATTCTCTGTAGCCCGCAGGCGAGCCATCGTCTGCTGGTAGGTCTCGATGAAGTCGTCGAGATAGTCCCACTCGTCGATGGAGACCTGCATGCCGTCTTTGCGGGCCTTCTCGATGGCTCGCCGATGGCTATGGCGGGTTGCTCGCCACAGTCCTTCCGGTGGAAGGTCGAGCTTGACGGAGACGGTTTCCCCGTGTTGCACCACCGTGCCCACGCCTGCCATGGCGTCGTAGGAGACCGGCAGGAGAGGGTGGATCCGGACGAAGGCCGCGATGATGCGCTGGCCGGCGAGTGTCTGCGCCATGGACGACACGGCCCGCGCCCAGAAGTTTTCGTCCTCAGGCGTCACGTTGCTGACGGGGCCGGAGTACCCGTAGGGGGAGACGGCATCCTGGTATGGCTCGCCGGGGACGTCGCGGACGACCAATGGCACCAGCAACACCTTGGAGCCCTCCCTGTAGACGAAAGCCAGCGCACGGTCGGCTTCGAGAGAGCATCCAGGAGGGCGTACGCAGGGAGGTGGTAGAGGTCGTGGCCGCAGCTGTCGAGGGCGCTCTGCCATCTCGGGTCGTGCGCCGGGACCAGGGCCGACGTCGCGCGCCCGGATGTTCCGTTGATTGATGCCGGTGCGGGCACTGGCCGAGGGGAAGGATGGGGAACGGAAGCTCCTGAACCTGCCGGCTCGTCTTCGCGCCTCCGTGCTGACACCTAGCGTCCTCCCAACGACAGCGCCGTTCGCAGCAGGATCTTAAGATCGAACCAGAAGCTCCAGTGGTCGATGTACCAGGCGTCGAGGAGATACCGCTCCGGCCACGGCAGCGTGTCGCGGCCGTTGACCTGCGCCCAGCCGGTCATGCCGGGCTTCGCCTCGAGCCGCCGCCGGTCGTCCGCGGTGTAGTGGCACGATTGCTCGGGGATGTCCGGTCGGGGCCCGACGAGGCCCATCTCGCCCCGGAGCACGTTCCAGAACTGAGGCAGCTCGTCGAGGCTGGTGCGCCGGAGCAGACGACCCGAGCGGGTGATCCGCGCGTCGTCCTCGACGAGGCCGTAGGGGTCCTCGACCGTCAGGCCCGACTGCTGCCCGACGCTGATGGCGTCGTTGATCATGGTCCTCAGCTTGTACATCCGGAAGGGCCGGCCGTCCAGGCCGGTGCGCTCCTGAACGAACAGGACTTGACGGCCCTCCTCGATCGCGACCCAGGCCGCGACCACGACCAGCACCGGGGAGGCGAGCACGAGCCCTGCCGCCGCCGAGACACAGTCGAGAGCCCGCTTGGCCCGAGACGTCGTGACTGCCGACGGCCGCGCCGGCGGCAGGGCCAGCCCCGTCGCTTCCCTCTCCATCCTCATCACCTGTCGTGGTCCTGTCTGTGAAGCGAGCGTGTCATCGCTGTCGGTTGCGGTCCGGGGCGGGCGGTGGCGGGCACAACGGTCATGATCGGCACGGCGGTCCGGCCTCCTGCTGGCGGCGTTCCGGTGCCGCTGGGACGGGCGGCGTCGCCGCGCGCATCCTCCGTCCGACCTTCCGGACGCCCCCCAAGCCGACAACGGCACAGACCCCGTAGGCGCCGAGGCTGGCGTTGGAGGCTCCGAGGGCGCCCTGATGAGGGATGAGCAGCACGGAGAGGAGCAGGGAGACAGCCACTCCCGCGCCGTTGAGCAGGCTCGCCCACCGCGTCAGGTCGGCGACGGTGGTGAGCGCGACGACCACCCGGCTTACCGAGAACAGCACAGTGGCCGCCGACAGCAGCGGGATGAGTGCGGCCGCGGCGTGGTACTCGTTGCCGAAGAGCGGAGGGATCAGGAGGTAGGCGGGTAGGGCGACCGCCGCACTAGCCAGGAGTGCGAAGGTTCCGGTCTGCAGCAGGATCCTCCACGGGGCGAGCGTCCGCGCCAGAAACTGCTCCCGCCAGCGCGGGGTGTGGCTGTCGATGTACTGGCTCAGCGGCCAGCTCGACAGCTCCGCCATCGTCGCTGCCACCACGTAGATCCCGAGCTGGTAGTAAGTCGACAGCAGCGGGATCAGCAGCCGGTCGGCCCGCAGCAAGGCCATCTCCCCGATCTGCGCAGGCACCAGCCGGAGCCCGAGACTGCGCGCGGCACGGTTCTGCTCGAGGTCGGCGCTGTCCAGGGTCCGGCTTGAGCCGGCCGCGACGAGCGGCGACAGGACTGGCAGGGCGAGCGTGGCCCGGTAGGCCACCAGCCACACCTCCAGCTGGTCGACATGCAGCACCAAGAGGGTGGCCGAGACGACGACGAGCAGGACCTGGGACGCCGGACGGCCTTCGCGAAAGGCCAGGGACGGAAGGCAGTGATGGCAGCAGACCGCGAGATGCGCGACATCATGTTGCCCGCCGTGACCAGGAGGTACTCGGCTACGAGAGTGACGGTCCACCAAGTGGTCGGAGCCCCGAAGGAGGCACCGGCAACGACCGAGACGACGAGGGCGAGAGCCAGCGGCTCCATCAGCAGGTTGCGGGACTGCTGGTGGGCACGGCGGCCGGTGGCGACGGGACCGATCGCCGCGAGGTAGGAGCGGTCGCGGCCGAGGAGGACCGCCGCGGTGATGATGGAGATCAGCTGCAGGTGGAGGGCGAGCGCCCCCCTGCCTGGGGGTCCCAGCGCGCGCGCCGAGAAGACGTTCACCAGCAGGGCCCCCACGGCGATGGACATCTGGGACACGAGCAGCACGAAGGCGACGCAGTTCTCCTGGGCCGGGAGACCGGCACCCGGGTACCCGCGCCCACCGGCCGCGTCGGACCCCGACCGCGGTCACCGGGGCGTCCCTGACCGCTCCAGGACCCCGATCAGCTGGTCAGCCAGCTCGTCGCGGGCGAAGCAGTCGTGCGCCAGCCTCGACGCCGCGGCCGAGGAGGCCGACAGTGCGGCCGGGTCCGAGACGAGGGCCAGCAGGTCCCGGGCGGCAGCGTCGAGGTCACTGTAGGAGAGCCGGATCCCGGCGGCACGCTCGACGAGGAGCGTTTCCTGCCAGCCGCCGTAGGTGATGGCGACGGGCTTCCCCGCGGCCAGGTAGTCGAAGAACTTATTGGCGCTGTTGGCCTCGAGCGGGGATCGGCATCATCGTGGAGATGCCGACGGCGGCCACGGACAGCACGCCGGGCACCTCGGCCTTCGCGATCTCGGGCAGGATGTGCAGGGTCTCGCCGAGCACGCCCAGCTCGCGAGCCCGGTCCACCATGACGCCGTGCTCGGCGCCCTCGCCGAAGACGGCGAAGCAGACGTCCGGGTCGAGGGCCTGCACATACGGCGCCAGCTCGACGATCCACTTGGCGTCGTGGGTGATGCCGAACGCACCCAGGTAAACGACCAGCTTCCGGTCTGCGGCCCAGGGGTGAGTATTGAGCCAGCGTTGACCTCTGGCCTCGCTCTCGCTGGCGTCGGTGAAGTCGCAGGCGTTGGGGATGACGCTGATCCGGTCGGCCGGGTAACCGGTGCGGGCCACCGAGTCCCTCATGCCGGGCGACAGGGCGACCACGGCGTAGGAGCTGGTGTAGGCGAGCAGCTCCAAGAGCAGGGCCGCGCGCCTGGTAACCCGCCCCTTGAGCACCCCGAGAGCGATGGGGATCTCCGGCCAGGCGTCGCGAACCTCGAAGACGAGTGGCACACGGTGGAAGATCCGGTAGATCAGGGCCGGGATAGCGATGGTCAGCGGGGTGCTGGTCGCGAAGACGAGGTCCGGCTTGAGCCGGAAGAGCTGTCGGGTCGCCCCCGCCGCGAAGGCCAGGAAGACGAGAGTTCTTGTCCGGTAGCTCATTTCGTTGCGGTAAGGCAGCTTCAGGCGGTGCACGGACACACCCTCGACGTCGGCGACCGTCCACTGACCCGTGCTCTGCTGGCTGCCGGAGCGGTAGTCGGTCGTGACGACGTCCACCTGGTGACCGCGCTGCGCGATCCGCACCGCGAACTCGTACGACCGGGTACCGCCGGGTTCGTCGCGTGTCGTGAAGTACTCGTGCAGATATGCGACCTTCAGGGGGCCGCGGTGCTTGCGGCGGAGGCCGCGGTCGACCCCGGCCACGCGCATGGCCTGCGCCACCCACCACGACCTGGATCGCAGGAACCCCCTCATCCGGAGGCTTCTTCCATGTGAGGCAGAGCGGCCGACATTTCCGGTGACCAACGTATCGACTCCTGCTGCTGGCTCTTGCTGACGGACAGGAACCTCCTGATGGCGGAGGTGACACGACTGATCTGTGCCGAGGTCAGGGCGGAGCCGCTCGGCAGGGACAGCCCTCGGGCGAACATCCGCTCGCTCCCGCCGTTCAAGTAGGCCTGGTAGCGGCAGAAGACGGGTTGGGTGTGCATCGGCTTCCACAGCGGACGGGCCTCGATGTTGTCCTCGGCGAGGTGGACCCGCAGCGACTCCGCATCCCATCCGGCCTCGTCGGGGTCGACCAGGATCGAGGTCAGCCAGCAGTTGTCCTCGAGGTCGGCGAGCGGATCGCCCAGCACCCGCACGCCGGGAACGTGGGCGAACAGTGCCCGGTAGTGCCGGCGCATGTCGCGACGACGACCGATCATGGCCTCGAGGCGCGTCAACTGGGCTCGGCCCAGAGCGGCGAGCAGGTTGGACAAGCGGTAGTTGTAGCCCACCTCGCGGTGTTCGTAGTGCGCGACCGGTTCCCGCGCCTGGGTGGCGAGGTGGCGCGTGCGGGCGGCAAGGTCGCCGTCGTCGGTCACGAGTGCTCCGCCGCCCGAGGTCGTCATGACCTTGTTGCCGTTGAAGAAACAGCGGCCAGCCGACCGAAGCTTCCGGCCGGCGCCCCGCCGCGGCTCGCTCCAGCGACTCGGCGGCGTCGGAGATGACCGGGACCTCGTGCTCGGCCGCGATCACGCTGATCCGCTCGTAGGCTGCGACCTTTCCGAAGAGGTCGACCGGCAAGATAGCCGTGACCCTGGCGCCGCTCCGCCGCTTGGCGTCGACGGCGTACTCGAGGAGGTCGACGTCGATGTTGCCGCTCGGGTCGCAGTCGACGAACACCGGTATGGCTCCGGTGTAGACGATCGCGTTCACGGTGGCAGCGAACGTCATGGTGGCGGTGATGACCACGTCGCCCGGTGCCACCGCGAGGTTCAGCAGGCCGAGGTGCAGCGCGGCGGTGCCGGACGACAGGGCAACGGCATGCTTGCGCCCGGTGAGCTGGGCAAGCTCCTCCTCGAAGGCGTCGACCTCCGGTCCGAGCGGCGCGACCCAGCCCGAGGACAGCGCCCATACAGCGCCGCCTCCTCCGCGGGTCCGACGTCAGGCGATGACAGATAGATGCGATCGGTCACTGCTCACCCCCACATCGATCTGGGTGTGGACCAGGAGACGTGCTGCAGGTGCGTACTGATCTAGTGCGGTCGGGTCGAGCACCGGCACCGCGACGTGGCAGATCATCGGGTGGTGGCGGTATTCGCCGTCCTCGTCGTCGCTGAAGAGAACCTCGTTCAGCTTCTCGCCCGGTCGCAGACCCGTGAAGATGATGTCGATCGTGCGACCTGACTGGGCGATAAGACGGCGGGCGACGTCGACGATCTTGATCGGCTCGCCCATGTCGAGCGCGAGCACCTCACCGGGCTCGCCGATGGCGGCCGGCCTCGATGGTCAGCTCGCAGTTCCAGGATGGTCATGAAGAAGCGGGAGACCTCGGGATGGGTGACGGTGATCGGGCCGCCCTGGGCGATCTGGGTGTTGAAGGTGTGCAACATCGACCCGCGGCTGCCGAGCACGTTCCCGAACCGTACCGAGAGATAGGTGGTCCCCTCCTGCCGGGCGAACCACGCCGTCAGCCGCTCCGCCAGCCGTTTCGTCGTGCCGAGAACGCTGGTGGGAGTTGGCGGCCTTGTCGGTGGATATGTTCACGAAGCGGGAACAGCCGTACTCTGCGGGCAGCGCGCAGGACGTTCAGGGTGCCGAGGACGTTGGTCTTCCAACCCTCCTCCGGGTACTGCTCGAGCATCGGAAGGTGCTTGAGCGCCGCGGCGTGCAGCACGACCTCTGGCCGGTGCGTCGCGAACACGGCATCGAGGGCGTAAGTGTCGCGGATGTCGGCCAGCACCATGTCCGGCGTGTCGAGCAGTCCCTTTCCGTAGATCGAGAGCTGCACCCCGTGCAGAGCTGACTCATCGCGGTCTAGCAGGACCAGCTCCTTGGGGCCGAAGCGGTAGACCTGGCGCGCCAACTCGGAGCCGATCGACCCACCGGCTCCGGTGACGAGCACGACTCGCCCCGTCAGATAGGAGGCGATGTTCTCGATGTCAGTCTCGACCTGTCGCCGGCCGAGCACGTCGTACACATCTACCTCTCGGATGTCGCTGAGGCGCACCCGCCCGCCCACCATCTCGCTCACTCCCGGGAGGACCAGGAAGTGCAGTCCCTCGGCCTCGACGAGTGCGGAGACCTCCCTGATAAGGCTGGCGCTGGCGGCGCTGATGGCCAGGATGACGGTGGTCGCCCCTCGTGCCCTGGCGACTTCCAGCAGCCGCTTCCGGCCGCCGGCCACCTGCACCCCGCGCAGCCTCAGGTGACGCTTCGAGCGGTCGTCGTCAATCAGGGCGACCGGCTGGTAGGGCGCCGCCTGGTCGTCGGTGAGCAATCGGATCAGCTGGTATCCCGCGCTGCCCGCGCCGTAGATGACTACCTTCTCGCCATCCTGCTGAAGACGCCACGCTGTCGCCAGCGCCCTCAGCAGCCACCGGCCGGCCGCCATGGACAGCAGGGCGATCGGTGGGGCGAGGACCGCGAGTGCCCACGGGAAGGCCTGGCCCCCGTAGGCGACCAGACAGACCAGACCGGCCACTGCCGTGACCGCAGCTACTGCTGTCGCGAGCCCGAGCGCCTCGTCGAAGCTGCCTGGTGTGTACCGCCCGCGGTAGAGCTTGAGCGCTATCCCGAGCACCAGCTGCAGCAGGCACACGGCAAGGCCGTATTGGTAGATGCCCAACCACTGCTGGGGAGTGAGGGTCCATTCGTACCGGGAAGCCGAGACGAAGAAGACTGCTGCACTCCAGCTCAAGCAGTCCCAGAAGACGAGGATCTTGTGCGGCCGGGCAGGCAGAAGCGATCTGAGCGCACGCATATGGATGCCCCCCCCGAGGCGTTACGGCTTCCGATTCTCGTAAGCAGCCGTCGATCGGCACACTAGTAGAGCCACGTCGGCTTGTATACACATTGCGCAGTGCTAGGACGGGCGCTATCGTCCGTGGCGTACCTCACCTCGAACGCAGTCCGCAGCTGGTCCTTTGGCCTCACTGAGGAGATGACGCCGACGGCCGGTTGCCAGGAGTAGGCTCCTCGGTGCTCCCACTCCGGGCACTCACCCAGAAAGATCTGCGATGACCGACGCAAGGGGAAAGGTACCCAGACGTACGGGTGCAGACGGAGGAGGAGCTGGCGGACTGGCTTCGTGAGAGCGGCCGGCGCATTGTTCTCAGCCGCGGACGCTTCTGGGTGAATCACTTGGGATTCTTTCGACTTCTTCATCTCGCCGCTGCCATGCCGGCCGATCAATTTGTTCGACCGAGTAGCCAATGCTGGGCCTACCACGCCTTGCTCATCGATAGTGACGCGCAGCGCGCGAACGCGTGGTCTCCCATCCATCTTGTGCGGAACTTGGCCGCGTTCTACGAAGGAACGCTCGATTCAAGCGCAAGAAAGCAGTTGCGACGCTCTCGCTCCAGATTTCGTGTCGTCCGAATTTCCGACCCCGACCTGCTTCACGCGCAGGGCTGGCCCATCTTCTCCCAGAACGCGCGGCAGCTGGGAAAGGACGGGGAAATGGTCGAAGAACGCTACCGGGCCGAGCTGGACCGCGTCGTGGACCCGCGACAGATGGTGCTCGGCGTCATGGATGGTGACCGCCTGCTCGCTTACCTGGAGACCCACGCGGTCGAGAGCACAGCTTACCTGTCGGAGATCCGGCTGGGCGATGACGCCATGCGTCACAACGTGAGTGGGCTCCTGCACTTCGAAGCCAGCCAGGTCTACCGCCGCAGCGGGCTCGTCAGCCAAGTCTGCCCGGGACCTCCTCTGCTGGAGCGTCCAGGCGTGAGTGAGTTCAAGAGGAGGTGGGGCATGCCGATAGTCCGGATGCCCGCGCGCTTCTGTTCGCCGGCACCGATGCGAGCCTTGCTGAAGGCCGCCAGGCCGGGTGCGTACTACCGGGCTACCGGTCTGCTGCCTGGGAAGTGAGTCAGCACATCCGCGCGGCCGACTGAGGACCGACGGAGCACAGGACCCTGCAGACCGACAGGTGCCTATGAAATTAATGCGGCCCCCGGGGAGGTGAGGGCCGTGAGGGCGATCTCGCGCCTTTCCTTTGGTAGCGGGGGTGCGGTGGCGGGCGGCATCGGCTGCGGCGGGAAGAACCGGTCGGCGCGGGCGTACGGGATGCCGGTCGCGCGGACGACAACGCCGTCGACGTAGCCGGTGATGGTCCCGGCGGGGCAGACGAAGGTAGGCGTTCCGCTGCTCTCGGGCACGCCCGCAGTCTGCCAGGCCGCTGGCGCTACGAGGTCAGTGCTGGTCTTGGCCGGGGCGGTCGGCTCAGGTCCGCCTGATTGGTGTCGGGTCGGGTCGGGCAGCTTCCAGACGAGGAACACGATGCCGACGACCGACCCGCCGGCGTCACCTGCTGCCTTTGTCCTTCAGCGGCCCTTGTCAGCCCTTGCTCAGTCGCTGCACGGCCCAGGCCCCACGGGGCCCGGGGAGGCTCGGATGCCTGTGTCGAGAGCTCAGGACCGACGTCGCGAGTCGTCACTGCCGCATCAGGCCGGCCTCGTAGGCGGCGATGGTGAGCTGGACGCGGTCCCGCGCTCCCAGCTTCTCCAGCAGGTGGCTGACGTGGGTCTTCGTGGTGGACAGGCTGATGTAGAGCTGCGCAGAGATCTCGGTGTTCGTCAGCCCGCGCGCGACCGCGGTCAGCAGCTCAGCCTCTCGTGCGGTCAGCGCGGCGATCCGTTGCACGTCATCGCGCCTCGGCGCGGACTGCCGCGCGTAGTGCTCGATCAGCCGTCGCGTGATTCGCGGCGACAGCAGCGCCTCTCCGGCGGCGATCACCTTCACCGCGGCGAGCAGGTCCGCGGCCAGGACGTCCTTGAGCAGGAACCCGCTGGCACCGGCGCGGAGGGCCTCGTGCACGTACTCGTCGGCGTCGAAGGTGGTGAGGATCAGCACCTTCACCCCGCTGGTCGCCGGGTCGGCGGTGATCCGGGCAGTGGCGGTGACGCCGTCCATCCGCGGCATCCGGATGTCCATCAGCATCACGTCCGGTCGGGTGCGACGAGCGAGGTCGAGTGCCGCCTCCCCGTCAGGGGCCTGGCCGACCACCTCGATGTCCTGGTCGGAGGCCAGCAGGGCCACGAAGCCGTCGCGGACAAGCGCCTGGTCCTCGGCGACAGCGACGCGGATGGACGCCGACGTCAGGCTCATGCTGCCGGCTCGTACGGGATGGTGGCGCGTACCCGGTAGCCGCCGGCGGGCGCCGGTCCGGCCTGGAAGTGCCCGCCGAGCAGAGCGGTCCGCTCGCGCATGCCCACCAGCCCGTGGCCGCTCCGATTGGCGGTCCCGCCCCTGCCGTCGTCGACGACCTCGACCTGCAGCACGTCGGACCGGTAGTCCAGCGCCACGACCGCCTGGCTGGGCCCGGCGTGCTTGAGGGTGTTGGTGAGCGCCTCCTGGATGATCCGGTAGGCGCAGAGGTCTGCCGCGGCGGGCAGCTGCCGGGGATCTCCTGCGGTATCGGTCCGGACGGGGAGCCCCGCGGAACGGTAGGTGTCGACGAGCGGCTCGAGATCGGCCAGCCCGTGCGCCGGCTGGTACGACATCGAGACGCTCGCACCGGCCGCGGAGTCGTCGCGGAGCAGGCTGAGCATCTGCCGCAGCTCAGCCATCGACGACCGGCTCACGGCGCTGATGGTCAGCAGCGCCTTGCGCGCGGCGGGCGGGTCGGTGGCAGCGAGGTGCTCACCGACGGTGGCCTGGACCGAGATGACGCTGATCGAGTGGGCCAGCACGTCGTGCAGCTCGCGCGCGATCCGCAGCCGCTCCTCGGCCTGGGCCAGTGCTGCCTGGCTGCGCTCGGACTCGGCCAGCTCTCGTTCGGTCGCCGCCTGCTGCTCCGCCGCCGCGACCAGGGTGAGCAGGGTCTGACGGCGGCTTCGGGTGAGCCGGCCGATCACCCAGGCGCCGGTGAAGATCAACAACGACTGCACGACCCCCCTCGGGCCGAGGTCCGGTGGGGTGCTGGCCGCAGCAGCCAGCAGACCAACGGCGGCGAAGGCGAGGCCGACGACCGCCGGACGCCTCGCTCGCAGGTTCCCGACCTGGAACAGCAGTCCGGTGACCAGGAAGGGCGCCAGCTCGCTCGCGTCGCCGCGCCAGGTGAGCAGCACGAAGGAGGTCCCCGTGATGACCAGGGCGGCCAGCGGTTGCCGACGGACCCACACCACCGCTGCGGCTCCCGTGAGTCCCAGCACCCAGGTCAACAGGTCCGGCGGGCGGAAGCCGGGCTGGGTGTCCCCCTGTGCCAGCAGGGCGCCGCTGACCGCGACCACCACGGCGGCCAGCAGCACGTCCCAGACCCCGGGCCGCCAGCCGGCGGGGCGCTGTTGCGGGGGCGGGGTCACGTCAACAACCTAGAGCGGATCGGGCCGGTGGAGATCGGTCTGCAGGATGACCGGAGGCGAGCTCCTCATCGGTCCCGCGACCACCGGCGCCGGTGCTGGTGGGCTGATGTGCGGCGTCCCGTGACGCAGCAGGCTGAGCCCTGGCCGGCTGATCCGGTCTCCGCCCACTCTCCGAGAGGCTCGCCATGTCCTTCGTGCGCCGGCATCCGCTGCTCGCGTTCTTCGTCCTCACCTACCTGTTCACCTGGTCGCTGGTGCCGTTCGGCAGCTTCCTTCCGGCCGGCCCGCTGCTGGCCTCGGTGGTCGTGATCGCCCTGTCCGAGGGCCGCCCGGGTCTCCGCCGGTGGTGGAGCAGGCTGATCCGCTGGCGGGTGAGCTGGGTCTGGTATCTGGTCGCCATCGGGGTGCCGCTCGCGGTGCACGCGCTCACCATCGCCAGCAACGTCGCCCTCGGGGCGGGGCGGCCCGTCCTGGACCAGCTCAGCCCTGTGTCAGGGGTGCTCCTGGTCTTCGCGGTTCGCTTGGTGAACCCGCTGGACGGACCGGCGGGCGAGGAGCCCGGCTGGCGGGGCTACGCGCAGCCGGGGCTCCAGCAGCGCTGGACACCTTTCCGCTCCACGCTCGTGCTCGCGCTGCTCGTTTCACTCTGGCACCTGCCGCTGTGGCTGCTGCCCGCGTTCGGCGCCACCCCCTCCGACATCATCAGCGGCTCGGTCGGCAGCTTCGCGGTCACCTTCTGGTACGCCTGGTTGCTGAACCGCACGGGGGGCAGCGTCCTGCTGACGCTGGTCGCGCACGCCGTCGAGGGCAGCCTGCAGGTCAGCCAGTACTGGCCAACCGCACCGGCGCGGACCGCCCTGATCTACACCGCTGTCTGGTGCCTGGTCGCTGCGGTTCTTGTGCTCGCGGACCGCAACCTGTGGTGGCCGCCACGAGCGGACGCATCTGGGTCTGGCGCCCAGGTCTCCTCCCCTCGTAGCGACCGATCGATCCTGGCGACCGATGTCCTCCGCTGACGTCCCGGGGCGGGCTCAGGTCCTGACCACCCCAGCGCAGGTCAGCGACAGCCGGGCCGCCGGCTCCAGCTCCAGGCAGGTGCCGTCACCCGGAGGGCGCCTGATCGGGCATGTCCGGCGACGCCCGCTGCTCACCTTCTTCCTCCTGTCCTGCCTCTTCTCCTGGTGGCCGGCCGTGCTGGGAGCAGTGGGAGTCTCCAGTGGTGGGCTGGCCGGCTTCGGCCCCTTCCTGGCCGCAGTCGTCGTCCTCGCGCTCACCCGGGGACGCGCCGGGGTCAAGGACCTGCTGGTCCGGATGGTCCGCTGGCGGGTCGCTCCTTCGGCCTACCTGGTGGCGCTGGGGGTCCCGCTGGCCGTCACCGGTACGGCCGTCCTGCTCACGGTCGTGGCCGCCGGTGGGCAGATGTCGAGGTCCGGCCTGGCTGCGTGGACGCAGGTACCGGTCATGATCGTGCTCATGCTGCTCATCCCCGGTATGGGTGGTGCGTGGGAGGAGCCCGGCTTTCGCGGCTACGCGCTCGGCCGGCTGGAGGAGCGCTTCGGTTCGTCGACCGCACCGCTGCTGCTCGGTCTGTTCTGGGTCGTCTGGCACCTCCCACTGATGCTGACCGGGATGATCCCGTGGTCCGACAGCGTCCTGATCGTGGCGGTCAGCGTCGTGATCGCCGCGGTCTACCACGGTGGCCGCGAGAGCGTCCTGATCGCGATGCTCATGCACGCCACCAACAACGCCGTCGGCGGTGAGTTCGCCAGTCAGCTCTTCGCCGGCGGCGACGCCACCTGGTTCGGCGCTCTCCTGGCCGCCACCTGGGTGCTGGTGGCCGCGGCGACCCTTGTGGTCCGGCGCGGCCGGCGGAGGGCAGCGGTGTCGGATCTCCACCAGCCGGGCGAGGAAGCCGGCGCTGAGCGCAGGTGCCGATGCTGAGAGCGGCACGTAGCGATGCAGGGGCCGCTGCGCTCGAGCTGTCGGACAACCCGGGCGCCCGAATTCACCCGTCTCAGAGTGGATTGCGAACTGAGTGACGTCGACCAGTGCTGACTGGAACTCTCGTGGTTCCTCTTCCGTGCACGGCGGAGTGGGTTGGGCGGCCGGCAACCCGCTCGTCCACTGGGTTGCCGGCCTAAACCCTCGCGCAGCCAGTTCCCCCAAGACCGGCGAGGGTCTGGAGGGGACCATAGGCGGAGGCGGGTCACCTGTGCAGCCGAACGGTTGAAGTCGGGACCTTCGACCCTGGTCCCGAACAGCTGCGCTGAGCGAGCCTGGTGGGGTGCACCGCGTCTCCGGCTTTCGGGGTCGGCACGTGCCAGGTGCGGTCGGGGGCAGGTCCCCCAAGATTTCCCTTGGCTGCCCCCGACCTAGGACCGGAGGCGGTTGTCCAACCACGCCGACGGACTTGGGTCTGTCCTACACCAAGCCTTTGGGCGTGGGACAACGTGTACCAGGTCACCGAGGAACACCGGCTCGGTCGCAAGGCCGAACGCCGATCCGGCCCGCCTTGCTCAGCGGTCTGACCAGTAGCGCGCAGATGCCAGGCGCCGCGCGCAAGGTCGGCTCTGAATAGGCGCCCACGTGGGTGCGAAGCTTTGCCTTCGTA
Source organism: uncultured Actinomycetota bacterium (assembly GCA_963727215.1). Taxonomy (GTDB): domain Bacteria; phylum Actinomycetota; class Actinomycetes; order Propionibacteriales; family Propionibacteriaceae; genus Microlunatus. Next base: position 55,291 of record CAVSFR010000005.1, on the reverse strand, counting down.
GCGGGGAGACCGCGGCCCGTCCTGGGCCTGTTGGCCTGACGGACAACCTTGGGGTCATCCTCAGGTCTCGGCCGGACGGCGGAGGCGGAGCCGTGGCACGTGACGGCGGCCAGCGCCGGCCACGGAGCTGCGACGTGGAACCGACTGCTGAAACGGAAGCGGCCCCCACAGTCACCACTGGCGTCACACCACCACAGCGAGCTACTCTGTATGTACACCGTGCGTACGTTGCTAGCGCACATGGACATAGGACTCCCCACATGCCTACTGCCACCCGACTCAACTTCCGTGTCCGTCCGGACACAGAGCAGCGCCTGCGTGCCGCCGCCTCAGCCAGTAACCAATCTCTCACTGACTTCGTCATCACAGCCGCTGAAGTACGAGCTGACGAGGTCCTCGCAGTTCACACTCTGGTGCCGGCCGACTACTACGACCAGCTCTATGCTGCTCTCGACGCTCCAGTGGAGCGCAACCAAGCCCTCACTGCAGCAGCGCAGCAGCGTAGGCGGTTCAAGCAAGGTTAACGGTGTGGACCTGATCTCAGAGCTCCTCGACGAGCGGCACGTTCTTACTCAGTTCAGTTGCGGGAACGAGTCGCTTGACCGTTGGCTGAAGGAGTCAGCCATCCGGGGGAACGTTCAGGACACGGGACGAACCTTCGTCATCCACGGAGGTGACCAGGAAGTGCTCGGGTACTACACGCTGGCCGCTCATGCCCTGCACCGAGACAGCCTTGCGCTCAGCAAAAATAAGGCTCGATCTCTGCCGCAGGAACTGCCGGCGGTGCTTCTGGCCAAGTTGGCGGTCGACGGGTCGCTCAAGGATCAGGGCTACGGGAAGGACCTACTGCTTGAGGCGCTGGAGAAGTGTGTCGATGCCGCTGAGCTCGTCGCCTCGCGTTTTGTCATCGTGGATGCGATCGACGCCCCAGCCGCTGCTTTCTACGAGCACTTCGGCTTCGAGCGGATCCCAGGCACAAACCCCGTCAGGCTTCAACGGCGGATCAGCGACATCGCTGCCGATCTGGGAAGCGAGGACTAGGTGACCGGGGTAGGCCGTTGCTGCTCATCTCCAGCGCGACCGAGCAAAGCGGCCATGGGTCCTGGTCTGGTGAACTTCGGCGATCACCCGCGGGTGCACGTCGGGCGTCTCCTTGGACTCGAGGTGCTCGCAGTCGCACCAGTCGGGGCAGGCGGGTGGGCGCAACTTGCGTGGTGGTCAGGGCAGACCTGTCGAAAGGCTGCGAGACCGCATCGCAAGAAGATTGCACGCGTCCGAAACGACAACAGCCTCTGACTGGTGAGTTACCTAGTCAAAGGCTGTTCGCCTACTGGTAGCGGGGACAGGATTTGAACCTGTGACCTCTGGGTTATGAGCCCAGCGAGCTACCGAGCTGCTCCACCCCGCGCTGTTGAGGCAACTCTAGGCGACGGCCCGGAGCGAGACAAATCGACGGTGTCAGTCGACGTCGGGCACCAGGTCGCGGGCCTCGTCGGGCTCCAGGCCGGTGAGCTCCAGCAGGTCCACGACGATCGAGCGGGTCTGGGCCAGGATCGCCACCGCGGACAAGGCGTGCGGCAGCTCCAGGTGGGCGCTGGTCCGGCCGGCGGCCACAAGCTCGTCCCGGGCCTGGACGGGCAGCCGGCCCTCGTCGAGGTCGACGGCCATCGCGCGGGCAGCGCCGGCCACGCGGCCGATCAGCTCCAGATAGCCGACGGGGACGTGCTGGCCACGCCAGACCAGCGTCACGGTGCGCCGGGCCAGCACGCGCAGGTTGCGGGTGGCCCGGTCCAGCGGCACGAGCAGGTCGGTGTACTGCTGCACCTCCGACAGCTGGCCGCGGCGGAAGGGGGAGTGGCGGACCACAGCCAAACCTTCGCTGTTGGCCTCGGCCAGCCGGTCCAGCTGGCCCTCGGTGGCCCGGGCCCGTTCGAGGACGAGGTCGGCTGCGGACTCGTCGTCGAGCCGGAGGGCCTCGACCGCCGCGTCCAGGGTGCCGGCCAGCTCACGCAGCATCTGGGCCGCCAGCTTTCGCTGGCTTACGCAGTGGCGAGCTGGGCGCGATGGTGGCGACCAGCAGGGCGATGATGCAGCCCACGACCGCGTCCAGCCAGCGGGCCAGGCCCTGGTGCGGACTGGGCAGCACGATGGTCACCACGATGGACTGGACCGCGGCCTGGGTGATCATCAGCTGACCGGCGCCCAGCAGGCTCGCCAGGATCATCGACACCGCGACCACCACGATGACCTGCCAGACGCCGGTACCGAAGGCGGAGACGAACAGGTCACCGACGCCGATGCCGACCGCGACCCCGACGGCCAGCTCGACGCCTCGACGCATCCGGTGACCGAAGGTGCCACCCAGGCAGATGATCGCTGCGATGGCGGCGAAGAAAGGCTGCTGGTGGGCGAAGATCGCGCTGGCCAGCAACCAGGCCAGGCCGGCCGTGACTGCGGTCTGGACGATCAGGAAGGAACGGCTGCGCAGCCTCGTGACCCGTTGCTCCATCGACCTGCGACCCAGCCGGGTCGTCCGTTCGCTGACGTCGAACGCGCGCAGCTTCATCCGCTGCACCGGGGAGCTGCTGTCGGCCATGAGGACATGATGCTGCCCCGGTCGAGCGAGCAGCTGGCCCGGGAGGGCAGACTAGGTGACCGTGAACTCACCGATCCGCGTCACCGTATGGGGCGAGAACTTCCACGAGCACAGCGAGCGCGACCAGGCCGAGATGGCCGAGCGCTATCCGGACGGGATGCACGGCGCTATCGCTGCCGGTCTGACCGAGCTGCTGGGCGACCAGGTGGAGGTCCGCACCGCCACTCTCGACCAGGCCGAGCACGGGCTGAGCGAGGAGGTGCTGAGCAGCACCGACGTCCTCACCTGGTGGGGTCACGTCAAGCACGCCGAGGTGGACGACGCCGTGGTGGCGAAGGTGCACCAGCGGGTGCTCGGTGGGATGGGCCTGCTGGCCCTGCACTCGGCCCATTTCTCCAAGATCTTCAAGACCCTGATGGGCACCTCGTGCTCACTGGCCTGGCGCAACTCCGCCGACACGGAGCTGGTCTGGAACGTCTCGCCGTCCCACCCGATCAGCCAGGGTGTACCGCAGCCGATCGTCATCGAGGGCCAGGAGATGTACGGGGAGTACTTCGACATCCCGGCCCCTGACGAGCAGGTCTTCCTGTCGACCTTCTCGGGCGGGGAGGTCTTCCGCTCCGGGTGCACCTGGCGTCGCGGCAAGGGGAAGGTCTTCTACTTCTCGCCCGGCGACCAGGAGTACCCCGTCTACCACCACCCCGACATCAAGCGGGTGCTGGCCAACGCGGTGGTCTGGGCCCGGCCGGAAGAGGTCGCCGACTTCGTGCCGCCGCCCGTGGTCAACATGGCCCAGCCTCAGTTCACCGGTGCCCGGTTCGCCAGAGGCGCCCAGACAGGCGACGGCGCGTGAGCGCGGACCGCTTGCGGGCCGGCGTCATCGGCCTCGGCTGGGCGGGGCAGCAGCACATGGCGGCGTACGCCAGCGCGCCCAACGTCGAGCTCGTCGCGCTGGCCGGCCTGGAGACCGAGGCGATGGCCCGGCTCGGCGACGACTACGGGATCGACGCGGACCACCGCTTCCCGGCGTGGCAGGACCTGGTCAGCTCCGGCGAGCTGGACGTGGTGAGCATCGCCACGCCCACCACGCTGCACGCGCCAATCGCGGTGACCGCCCTCGACTCCGGCCTACACGTCCTCTCGGAGAAGCCGATGGCCGAGAACGCCACGGCGGCGCGCACCATGGTGGACGCTGCCGAGCGCAACGACCGGGTGCTGGACGTCTCGTTCAACCACCGTCGGCGCGGGGACGTCGCGGCGCTGAAGAAGATCATCGACGCCGGCCTGCTGGGTCAGATCTACTACGCCAAGGCCGGCTGGATCCGCCGCGAGGGCATCCCCGGCCTGGGCAGCTGGTTCACCCGCCGGGCGACCGCCGGGGGCGGTCCGCTGATGGACATCGGCGTGCACATGCTCGACATGGCGCTGTACCTGCTGGGCGAGCCCGGCGTCCGCTCGGCCACCGCCGCGACCTACGCCGAGTTCGGCCCGCGCGGCCGGGGCGGTTCCAGCAACGCGACGATGGCCAAGACGGGCGTGCAGCAGGGAGCCTTCGACGTCGAGGACCTCTCGACAGCCTTCCTGCGGCTCGACGGTGGCGGCACCCTGTTGTTGGAGTCGAGCTGGGCGCAGTACATCCCGCGCGACCAGGCCTACGTGACCCTCTACGGCTCTGAGGGCGGAGCCAACGTCGAGTGGGGTGGCACCATGGAGGACCCGTACCGGACGCTGAGCATCTGGACCGAGAAGGACGGCGTCCCGGCCCTGCTGCAGCCGAGCGTCCCGCCGGACGGAGGCCACCAGGCGGCCGTGCTGGACTTCGTCGACATGGTCACCTCGGGCGACTTCACCTCCTATCGCGGTGCCGAGGCCTTGGCCCGGGCTGTCGTGGTGGATGCCTGCTACGCCTCGGCGGAGCAGGGTTCAGAAGTCACCCTCTGACCCCACCGTCCTGAGCCTGTTGAGGGACGCCCTTCGACAGGCTCAGGGCCTCGTTGAGCTCGGGACTTTCGTCCCAACTTTCCCACCTGACTCAGGAAATCTTTCTGGTAACACTGGCGTGTCGTGCTTGACGTGGGGCATCGTGTCGCTCCCGACCGACGACGAACGGACCCCCCGATGTCATCCCGTACGCATTCCCCTGTCCGTCTCCGGGGCCGATCGGGACGACTCCTGGGCAGTCTGGCGGTGCTCGGTCTGCTGGTCGCCCCCATCGTGACCGCGTCTCCCGCGGCGGCCGACACCGCTGTCGCTCCGCACGCAGGCAGCTTCACCGTCCGTGGTGCCGGCTACGGCCACGGTCACGGCATGTCCCAGTACGGCGCGTACGGCGCGGCGAAGAAGGGCCTCGCCTGGCAGGAGATCCTGGCCTTCTACTACCCCGGCACCAAGCGGACCACCCTGCCCGCGGCCCAGAGGATCCACGTCTGGCTGACCGCGGACAGCGACGACAGCCTCCGCGTCAAGCCGGCGGCCGGCCTGAGGGTCTACGACCGCAGCGGGCACAGCCTCACCCTGCCCACGGGCGACGGCTACCAGGCCTGGCGGATCAGCCGGTCCGGCCCGGGCTACCGGCTCGCCTACCTCAGCTCCTCGGGCAGCTGGAAGACGAAGGCCACCGAGCTCTCCACCAGCACCTGGACGTTCGGCACCACGGCCAAGGTGGTCCAGGTGGTCCTGCCGCACGCCACCAAGTCCTACCGGGGCTCGGTGAAGCTGGTGAAGCGCGGCGACGGCGGCCGCACCGTGAACACCGTCTCGCTCGAGGACTACGTCCGCTCGGTCGTCCCGTCGGAGATGCCGACCTCCTGGCTGTCCAACGCTGTCGCGGCCCAGGCGGTGGCGGCTCGTTCCTACGCCATCTACCTGCGCGACGTCTACTCCTACACCGGCTACGACATCTGCGACACCACCGCCTGCCAGGTCTACGGTGGCCTTGCCCGGGAGACCTCCGGAGGCGATGCGGCGACCAAGGCCACGGCGCGGACGGTTCTCACCTACCGCGGCACGATCGCGCTGACCCAGTTCGCGGCCTCCAACGGTGGCGCGACGGCCAAGAGCAACCTGCCCTACCTCATCGCGCAGGCGGACCCGTACGACGGCGTCATCACCTCCCAGGCCTGGAGGCGCACGGTCACCGCCAAGGCCGTCGGCAAGCAGTGGCCTTCGGTAGGCACCGTCAAGAAGCTGCAGGTGACCAAGCGCGACGGCTCGGGCCGCTACGGCGGGCGGGTGAGCACGATCAAGATCATCGGCAGCAAGAAGTCGGTCAGCGTCTCGGGCGGTCCTTTCCAGTCCCGCTTCGGAATGCGGTCCTCGCTCTTCAAGATCAGCTGACGTCGGAGGGTCGGCACGAGCGTCGTCCTGGCCGGGTCCGGCGTCGTCGGTGGCGTGGACGTCCGTGGCGGGGACCGGGGACCGGGTGATGCTGGGCCTCGAGCAGCGGGGGGTCGGCTTCCCGGCGGTCCGCTGGCTCATCAGGTGGTCCCGATCGTCCCGGCCGCGGTGATCTGCGACCGAGGCTCCGGGTCGAGGGGCCTGAGCCGGCCAGGTGAGAGCGGCGCAGTGAGACCGGCTGGGCCTCGGAGCGCCTGGTTCCTAGACTGACCCGGTTGCACCCACCCGGCACGACCAGACGAGGGACCATGAAGGCACTACTGCTCGAGAACATCCACCCCGAGGCCGTCCGGGTGCTGACCGAGCGTGGCATCGAGGTCGAGACCGTCGTCGGGGCGCTGGACGAGGCCGAGCTGACCGCCGCCGTCCAGGACGTCGACCTGCTGGGCATCCGCTCCAAGACCACGGTCACGTCCGCCGTCCTGGAGGCGGCACCCCGGCTGATCGGCGTCGGTGCGTTCTGCATCGGCACCAACCAGATCGACCTCGCCGCCGCGGCCGCGCGCGGCACCGCCGTCTTCAACGCCCCGTTCTCCAACACCCGCAGTGTCGTGGAGCTGGTGGTGGCCGAGATCATCTCGATGGCCCGCCACCTCACCGACAAGAACACCAAGATGCATGCCGGCGTCTGGGACAAGTCGGCCAAGGGCGCGCACGAGGTGCGCGGCCGGACGCTGGGCATCGTCGGCTACGGCAACATCGGCAGCCAGCTGTCGGTGGTGGCCGAGGCGCTGGGCATGCGGGTGATCTTCTACGACGTCGCCGACAAGCTCGCGCTGGGCAACGCCCGACGGTGCTCGAGCCTGGAGGAGCTGCTGGCCGAGGCCGAGACGGTCTCCCTGCACGTGGACGGCCGCGAGGGCAACGCCGGGCTGTTCGGTGCGGACCAGTTCGCCCGGATGCGGCCGCGCAGCCTCTTCCTCAACCTGTGCCGTGGCATCGTCGTCGACCACGAGGCGCTGCGCGAGCACCTGCTCTCCGGCCACATCGCCGGTGCCGCCCTGGACGTGTTCGCGGAGGAGCCGAAGACGGCTGGGGACCCCTTCGTGTCCTCGCTGCAGGGCTTGCCGAACGTCATCCTCACCCCGCACGTCGGTGGGTCCACCGAGGAGGCGCAGGAAGACATCGGCCGCTTCGTCGCCGCCAAGCTCGGCGACTTCGCCCGGGCCGGCACCACGACGATGTCGGTCAACCTGCCCACGGTCCAGGCCGACGAGACCCCCGGCCGCAGCCGCATCCTGCACGTCCACCACAACGTGCCGGGGGTGCTGGCCACCGTGAACGGCGTACTCGCCGACGCACAGGTCAACATCGAGAGCCAGAGCCTGGCCACTCGTGGCCAGCTGGGCTACGTGGTCACCGATATCGGGGGCCGCTTCGACGACGCCCTGCTGGACAAGCTGCGCAGCCTGCCCGAGACGGTCCGGCTGCGCGTCACCGGCTGACCCGCTTCAGCGCCACAGAGCCGATCAGGACTGCTGGTGGTGGATCCGGCCCTCGACCTCGCTCAGCGGGCGGCCGTCGCCGCCCCAGCGGTGGCGGACGAGCTCGGCGGCGATCGAGACGGCCGTCTCCTCCGGGGTGCGGGCGCCGAGATCGAGGCCGATCGGGCTGGCCAGCCGGTCCAGCTCCGCGTCGGTCAGGCCGACCTCGCGGAGCCTCGTAAGCCGCTCCTCGTGCGTCCGGCGGGAGCCCATGGCGCCGACGTAGCCGACCGGCAGCCGCAACGCCACCTCGAGCAGCGGGACGTCGAACTTGGGGTCGTGGGTCAGCACGCAGAGCACGGTCCGCGTGTCGACGCGACCAGCGGCGGCTTCCGCAGCGAGGTAGCGGTGCGGCCAGTCGACGACGAGCTCGTCGGTGTCGGGAAACCGGACCGGGGTGGCGAACAGCGGGCGGGCGTCGCAGACCGTCACCCGGTAGCCGAGGAAGCCGCCCACCCGGGCTACCGCGGCGGCGAAGTCGCTGGCCCCGAACACCAGCATCCGGGGCCGGGGTGCGAGCACCGCGGCGAAGACCCGCAGCCCGGTGCCGAGGCGTTCGCCGTCCGGACCGTAGGTCAGACAGCCGCTGTGTCCGCTCGCCAGCAGCCCGCGGACGTCGTCGGCCACCGCCGCGTCCAGCCGGGTGCTACCCAGCGTCCCTCGGGGCTCGCGGTCGGGGTCGACGAGGAGCCGACGTCCGACCTGCCCGGCATCCGGATGCTCGACGACCGTGGCCATCGCGATCGGCCGGCCCGCCGTCACCGCGGCGGCGATGATCTCCAGCTCGGAGTGGCTGGCGAGGGAGACCGCTTCGACGAAGACGTCGAGCGTCCCGCCGCAGGTCAGCCCGACCACGGCAGCGTCGTCGTCGCTGACCCCGTACCGGCGCAGCTGCGGCACCCCGTCGGCCAGCACTGCCTCGGCCACCGCGTACACGTCGGCCTCGACGCAGCCACCCGAGACCGATCCGACCACCGACCCGTCGGGGCCGACCAGCATCACCGCGCCCGGCTGCCGGGGCGCGGACCGCCAGGTGTCGACGACCGTGGCCAGCGCCACCGGCTCACCGGCCCGCCACCACCGCAGCAGCTGCTCCAGCACCTCGCGCACCGGTTCAGCCTGCCAGTCCTGGCGGCAGGTCGTCGTCGCGTCCCGTGGCCAGGTCGCCGCACTCCACCGCGTGGACGCCGGCGGCCCGCAGGTAGTCCTGCCCGCCGCGGTCGCCTCCCAGCGTCGCGGCCAGCGGAGCCAGGTGGGTGGCGCCGACCAGGACGGGATGGCCCGGCCGGCCGTGGTACGCCGCCCGGGCGAGCACCTCCGGGGTCATTGGTGTCGCCAGCAGCCGGGCCACCACCGCGGCGTTGACGTCCGGCAGGTCGACGAGGTGGACCAGCGCTGCCTGGCCAGGCGCTGCGGCCACCGCCTGCAGGCCTGCCCGCAGCGAGCTGCCCACGCCCTCGGACCAACCCGGGTTGACCACCACGGCGACCGGTACGCCCGCGAGGAGCCGTCGCGCGGCGTCGGCCTCACAGCCCAGCACCACGACCACCTCGACACAGCCGCCGGCGCGGAGGACGCTGATGCTCTGTCGCAGCCACCAGGCCCCGCTGGGCTCCCGTCGCAGCGCTTTGGGTCCGCCGGCGCGCCGACCGGCCCCGGCGGCGAGCAGCACCCCGGTCACGGCAGCCACGGCGGCGCGGGACCTCAGTCGGCGTCAGGGCGGAGCTGTGCGAGCACGGCCTCGTGCAGGCGGCCGTTGCTGGCGTACGCGCCGGCGCCCAGCGGACCGGGGCGCCCCTCCAGGTCGGTGAACGCGCCACCGGCCTCGGTGACGATGATCGAGCAGGCCGCCATGTCGTGCAGCGCGAGCTCCGGCTCGCAGGCGATGTCGACGCCGCCTTCGGCGAGCAGCATGTAGGACCAGAAGTCTCCGTACGCCCGGGTCCGCCAGCAGGTCCGCAGCAGGTCGACGAACTCCTGCCCTTGCCCCGCCTGGACCCACTCCGAGACCTCGGCGTAGCTGAGCGAGGCATCCTCGAGCTCGGAGACCTCCGACACCCGGCAGCGGCTGGGCGACATCAGCGACTTGCCGGCGTACGCGCCGCCGCCCAGCGAGGCCCACCAGCGTCGGCCGAGCGCAGGGGCGCTGACCACGCCGAGCACCACCTCGTCGTTCACCATCAACGAGATCAGGGTGGCCCAGACGGGCACGCCCCGGACGAAGTTCTTGGTGCCGTCGATCGGGTCGACCACCCACCGCCGCGGGCCCCAGCCGGTGTCGGCCAGCTCTTCGCCGTGCACGGCGTCGCGCGGCCGCGCACGGCCCAGCGTGCGCCGGATCGCCTCCTCCACCGCAGTGTCGGCGTCAGTCACCGGCGTCAGGTCAGGCTTGGCACTGACGTGCAGGTCCAGCGCCTTGAAGCGGCTCATGGTGAGGGAGTCGGCGTCGTCGGCCAACAGGTGGGCCAGGCGCAGGTCGTCGGTGAGGTTGCGCAGCGCCGCATCGTCGGGCTTCAGTCGCGGACCAGGGCCGGCGCCGGACGAGACAGCAGCAGAGGACTCAGAGGACGGCACGGTCGCTCACCCTACTGGCCCGAGCCGAGCATCCGCCGGAAGGACTCCAGCCGCGCCGAGCTCAGCTCGTCGCGTGCGACGGAGGCGTCCAGATGGCACTCCGGAGCGTCCGCCTCGTGGCTGCAGCCGCGCGGGCAGGTGGCGGCGATGGCAGCCAGGTCGGCGAAGGCCGCGATCAGGCTCTCCCTCGTCACGTGGCTGAGTCCGAACGACCGGACGCCCGGGGTGTCGATCACCCAACCCGCGTCGCCCGGCTCGTCGATCGGCGGCAGCCGGAGGGCGATGGCCGAGCTGGAGGTGTGCCGGCCGCGGCCGGTCACCACGTTGACGGCGCCCGTGCCGCGGTGAGCGTCCGGGATGAGGGCGTTGACCAGCGTCGACTTGCCGACGCCGGAGTGGCCGACGAAGACGCTGCTCCGGCCGTGCAGCGCGCGCCGCATCTCGGTCAGGTCGGCGCCGGGGGAGACGGTCCGCACCGGGACGCCGAGCGGCTCGTACTGGGCCACCAGCTCCTCCGGCCCGGCGAGGTCGGCCTTGGTCAGGCAGAGCAGCGGCGCGATCCCGGCGTCGAAACCGGCGACCAGGATCCGGTCGATCATGCCCGTGCGCGGGGGCGGGTCGGCCAGCGCGGTCACGATCACCAGCTGGTCGGCGTTGGCCACGATCGGCCGTTCGTACGGGTCGTCGTCGTCCGCGGTCCGGCGCAGCACGGTGCTGCGCTCCTCGACGGCGACGATGCGGGCCAGCGTGCCCTCCTCGCCCGTGGTGTCGCCGACCACCCGGACCCGGTCCCCGACGATGACGCCGGTCCGGCCGAGCTGACGGGCCTTGGTCGCGGTCAGGTCGCGGTCGCCGGCGCCGTCGGAGCCCGGGACCAGCACCCGGAACCGGCCCCGGTCGACGGTGATGACCAGCCCGATCTCTGCCTGGGAGTAGTCGGGCCGGTCCTTGGTCCGGGGTTTGGTGTGCCGCCGCGGACGCTCGAAGGCGTCGTTCTCGTCGGTGCGGAAGCTGCGCGAGGTCACGGCAGCGGGTCGAGCCGGCGCTCCGGCAGGCTCTCGCTGAAGTCGGCCGCGTCCTCGATCATGGTCGTCCAGAGCTGCACGAACTCCGGCATCGTCTTGGCCGTGCAGGACACGTCGTCCAGCTCGACGTCGGGCACCACGAGTCCCAGGACGGCGCCCGCCTGGGCCATCCGGTGGTCGGCGTAGGTCAACCACGGGGCCCCGCCGAGCAGCTTGGGGTGGATGGTCAGCCCGTCGTCCCCCTGGGTCACACCACACCCCAGCGCCGACAGCTCCGCGTCCAGGGCGGCGAGCCGGTCGGTCTCGTGACCGCGGATGTGCCCGACGCCGCGCAGCTGCGTCGCGCTGTCGGCCAGCGCCGCCACAGCAGCGACGACCGGCGTCAGCTCGCTGGCGGCCCGCAGATCGAGGTCGACGCCGTGCAGGTAGCCGGTGCCCCGCACGGTCAGGTCGCCGTCGAACCACGACACGTCGGCACCGAAGGCTCCCAGGATGGCCCGGATGGCGTCACCGGGCTGGTGCGTCTGCTCCGGCCAACGGCGCACCGTGACCGCTCCGCCTGTCACGGCAGCGGCGGCAAGGAACGGGGCGGCGTTCGACAGGTCGGGCTCGACCACGACGTCGTGTGCGGTGAGTACCCCCGGGGAGACCCGCCAGCGCTCGGGCTCGGTGTCGTCGACCTCGATGCCGTGCTCCCGCAGCATGGCGACGGTCATCTGGATGTGGGGCAGCGAGGGGAGCGAGGGTCCGACGTGCCGCAGCTCGAGGCCCTCGTCGAACCGGGCCCCGACCAGCAGCAAGGCGGACACGTACTGGCTGGAGGTGGAGGCGTCGACGGTCACCGACGCGCCCCGCAGGCTGGGTGACCCGGTGATGGTGAACGGGAGCCCGCCGGTGCCCTCGGTCTGCACCGAGACGCCGAGAGCACTCAGGGCCTCGAGCAGCGGGCCCATCGGGCGGGCCTCCGCCTGGGAGTCCCCGACGAACCGGACGGGCCCCTCGGCCAGCGCCGCGACGACGGGCACGAAGCGCATCACCGTGCCGGCCAGGCCGCAGTCGATGGTCACCCCGCCGGTGAACGTCGAAGGCGGGGTGACCAGCCACTGGTCGCCGGTCTCCACGATCGCCACGCCCAGCGCCCGCAGGGCCTCACGCATCAGCGCGGTGTCCCGCGCGTCCAGACCGCCGGTGACCACCGAGGGCCGGTCGGCCAGAGCGGCCAGCACCAACGCGCGGTTGGTCTCCGACTTCGATCCCGGCACGCTCACCGTGGCGTGGATCGGCGCCGGGGCCAGCGGCGCGACCCACGGCTGCAGGGCGGCGGGGGGACGAGCGGGCGAGGAGGTCGGCACGCGGCGAAGTCTACGGTTTGCGGCCCCCGGGCTCAGTTCTCGCCGAGCTTGATGTTCTTCTTGACCTTGCGGGCGCGCTTCTTGGCGATCTTGACCTGCTTGGCGCCCTGCTTCTGGGCGATCTCGGCCTGCTCTGCTGCCCGCTTCTTGGCGATGCCGGCCTGCTTGACGGCCTCCTTCCGGGCGATCGCGGCCTGCTTGGCCGCCACCTCCTGCGCCGCCTTGAGCTGCTTGGCCGCTTCCTTCTTGGCCTTGCGCCCGCTGGCCACGGCGGCACCGACCAGGGCGACCCCGCTCGCGAGGGCGGTGTCGGTCAGCTGGCTGGTGCTCTTGCTGACGCTGTCGGCGAGCTCGCCGGCGTTCTTGCTGACGCTGTCCGCGAAGTCCCCGGCGCTACGACCCAGACTGCTGGAGGAACGCCCCGTCATCTTGCTCAGCTTCTTGGTCGCACGACGGGTGTCCTGCGCGATGCTCTGGCCGCCCTTCTGCGCGCGCCAGGCGAGGCTGGGCTTGCCCTCGGTGTCGCCCGCGGCCAACAGCACCCCGCCGAGCAGGCTGACGTTCTTGGAGAAGTGGCTACGGTCCGCTGCCTTCTCGATCGCGTCGTCGCGGGTCCAGAACGGGTACTTGGCCAGGGTGCTGGGGACCAGGGATGCGGCCAGGACGACGGCGCCGAGGCGACGGCCCTTGCCTGTGGCCAGCGCGAGCCCACCGAAGACCTGGGCCGCGCCGTTGACCCGGACGAGCGTCTTCGTGTCCTCCGGAACGAACCCGGCGACCTGGGCGGGTGCGTACTGCTTCAGCAGCGGCACGAGGCGGTCGGCCACGGGCTGCGCGGCGTCCACCAGCGCGTCCGGGTCCCGGACGGCCTTCACGCCGCTGGAGACGAAGTAGGAGGCGAGCAGGGTGCGGGAGGCGGCGCGCAGCAACGTCATGGGGACCTTTCTATCGCGACGCCGGATCCCAGCCAAGCCCGCCCCGCGGTAGCGTGCCGCACATGTGTGGTCGTTACGCCTCCACGGCCTCGCCGGCGCAGCTCGCGCAGGAGTTCGAGGTGGACGACCTCTTTGACGACCTGCCGGGGCCGGACTACAACGTGGCCCCCACCGTCGCGGTCCCGGCCGTCTTCGAACGACGGGTCAAGGAGAGCGGCGAGGTGCGCCGCCGGCTCGCTCCGCTGGTCTGGGGGCTGGTGCCCTCCTGGGCGAAGGACGTCCGCATCGGCTCCCGCATGATCAACGCCCGGGTGGAGACGGTTGCAGAGAAGTCCGCCTACGCCAAGGCCTTCCGTGCCCGCCGCTGCCTGCTGCCGGCCGACGGGTTCTACGAGTGGTACAGCCCAGATGTCCCGCCAGCGGCGCCGGGCCGCAAAGCCGCCAAGCCCGTGAAGCAGCCGTTCTTCCTGCACCGTGGCGACGGTGGACTGCTGGTGATGGCCGGCATCTACGAGATCTGGCGCGACCAGACGTTGGAGTCGGACGACGACAAGGCGTGGCTGCGCACCTGCTCGGTGATCACGACCACCGCCACCGACGCCGCCGGCCACATCCACGACCGGATGCCCATGGTCGTCCCGCGGGGGGCCATCGACCGCTGGCTCGACCCGGCCCTGACCGACCCCGAGCAGGTGCTGGCGCTGCTGGCCGTCACCGAGTCCGACGCGCTGGAGGCCTATGCCGTCTCCACCGCCGTGAACAGCGTGCAGAACAACGACCCGTCCCTGCTGACGCCGCTGGCTGAGGCTCCCGGTTCGGAACCAGACGGCCAGGACCGGCTGCTCTGAGGGGCCGAGCTGCGGAGCCAACCGATGGCGGAGCTCAGGGAACAGAGGTCCTCGAGCGGCCCACCTCGCAGGGACCGGGCCGGCTGCACCTCGACCACGCCGTGGAACCGCAGGCTCTCCTGCTGCTCGGCCACGGCGCGGGCGGCGGACCGCAGGCGGCCGATCTCGCGCTGCTGGCCCGCCGGCTGCCGCCGCTCGGGGTCACCGTGGTCCGGGTCGAGCAGCCTTGGCGGCTCGCGGGGCGCAAGGTGGCCGTCCGTCCGCCACTGCTGGACGAGGCCTGGCTGGAGCTGGTCGCCGCGCTCGGCGCACCGTTCGAGGCCGGGTTGCCGGCGTTCGCCGGCGGTCGGAGCTCCGGAGCGCGAGTGGCCTGCCGGACGGCCACGACGACCGGGGTGGCCGGGGTGGTGTGCCTCGCGTTCCCTCTGCACCTGCCGGGGCAGCCGGAGCGCTCTCGGGTGGCCGAGCTGACCGCGCCGGTTGTCCCGCGGCTGGTGCTGCAGGGCAGCCGCGACACCTTCGGCACGGTCGCTGAGGTCCGTGCCGCCGCTGCCGGGACGCCGGGCATCCGGGTCGTCGAGCTGCCAGGGGCAGACCACGGCTTCCGGCTGCTGAAGGCGTCGACGTTCACCCCGGCGGACCTGCGGGAACGGCTGGTCGCGGAGGTGGCGGCCTTCGTCGGCGTCGACAACACCGGGGAATAGCGCCGTCGTTGTCGCGTTGTACCGCACATGGCGATCACTTCGACCCTGGCCGAGCGGCCAGGGCTCCACACGTCGCCGGTACTCTCGTACGTGATGAGCATCCCGACGAGTTCCCCGGCCGCTCCCGCGGCGGACCCCCGCGAGTTCGAGACCCCGGCCGAGCGCGACCAGCGCTTCGAGTCCGAGGCGCTGCAGTACCTCGACCAGCTGTACGCGGCCGCCATGCGGATGACGCGCAACCCGGCCGACGCCGAGGACGTGGTGCAGGAGACCTTCGCGAAGGCGTACGCCTCGTTCCACCAGTTCACTCCCGGCACCAACCTCAAGGCCTGGCTCTACCGGATCCTGACGAACACCTACATCAACTCCTACCGCAAGAAGCAGCGCGAGCCGCAGCTCTCCGACGGGGAGAACGTGGAGGACTGGCAGCTGGCCCGGGCCGAGTCCCACACCTCGAGCGGCCTCAAGTCCGCCGAGACGGTTGCCCTGGAGAACCTGCCCGACTCCGACGTCAAGGACGCCTTGCAGCAGCTGGCCCCGGATTTCCGACTGGCCGTCTTCCTGGCCGACGTCGAGGGCTTCTCCTACAAGGAGATCGCCGGCATCATGGGCACCCCGATCGGAACGGTGATGTCGCGGCTGAACCGCGGCCGCAACCAGCTGCGCAAGCTGTTGGCCGACTACGCGCGCGAGCGCGGGCTCGTACGTCAGGGGGGACGGAAATGACCGACCAGACTCCGCGCGAGGCCACGTCGGCTGAGTGCGAACACATGCTCGAGCGGGTTTATGAGTTCCTCGACCACGAGCTCGACACCGCCAGCAGCGACGAGATCCGCGAGCACCTGGCGGCCTGCGAGCCCTGCCTGGACCACTACGACGTGGAGCAGGCCGTGAAGACGCTGGTCAACCGCTGCTGCGGCAACGACAAGGCACCGAACGAGCTCCGGTCCAAGGTTCTCTCCCGGCTGGCCGTCGTCCGGCAGGCCACCCACGACGGGTCCTGATCAGGTCACGGACGAGCTGGAACGACGAAACCCCCCGCGGAGCTCCGCGGGGGGTTTCGTCGTGTTCGGTCTGAGTCGGTCGTCGCCTCAGGCGTTGGGGCGCTTGCCGTGGTTCGCGCCCTTCTTCCTGCGCGCGCGACGCTTGCGGCCGGTCTTGCCCATGTGCGTCCCTCCTTCTGGTCGAGTCGGTCGCTCATTCTGCCACTAGAACGCGAGTTGTCCGAACCTCAGGGGCTGACAGCTCCCTGACGTCGGCGACACGTCGGCGTCAGTGAGCCTTGGTGTGGACGTCCAGAACCGGTTGCACGCCCGGGTCGTCGACGTCGGCGAAGTAGTCCGACTGCGAGGTCACGTCGGTGCCGTTGCCGACCTTGAGCGCCCGCAGGATCGCGGTGCCCGCGACCAGGACTACCAGGTTGATGGTCAGCGCCGTCAGACCGATATAGCCGGCCCGGCCCAGCCCCGGCACGATGGCGAGGGAGTTGCCGAACGAGCGGGTGGTGCAGGCCGTGCAGCCGCTGTAGGCGGTCAGCGTGCCGTAGAGCATGCCCACGGCCCAGCCGGCGAGCAGCGCCCAGCGGTGGAACCAGCGGGTGAACAGCCCGAAGACCAGGCTGGGCAGCGTCTGCAGGATCCAGATGCCGCCGAGGAGCTGGAAGTTGAGTGCGTTCTGCTTGTCCAGCAGCAGCACGAAGAGCAGCGCCCCCACCTTGGTCACCAGCGAGGCGATCTTGGAGACCTTGGCCTGCTGCTTGTCGTCGGCGTCAGGCCTCAGGTAGGCCCGGTAGATGTTGCGGGTGAACAGGTTGGCCGCAGCGATCGACATGATCGCCGCCGGGACGAGCGCCCCGACCGCGATGGCGCCGAAGGCCACCCCGGTGAACCAGCTCGGGAAGTGGTCCTCGAAGAGCTGGGGGATCACCAGCTGCGGGTTCGGCTTGCCGTCGAGACCGATCGGCTTCGTCCCGGCCTTGATGGCGATGTAGCCGAGCAGGGCCAGCAGCCCCAGCAGCAGCGAGTAGGCGGGCAGGATCGCCGCGTTGCGTCGGCCGGTGCTGCGGTCCTTGGAGCTGAGGGCAGCGGTCACCGAGTGCGGGTACATGAACAGCGCCATGGCCGAGCCCAGGGCCAGCGACGCGTACGCCCAGTGCGTGGCGGCCCCGGGGATGAAGACGCCGGTCGGGACCTTCGGGTTGGCGGCCGACGGCGCGGCCATCTTGGTCTGGGCGGCGTCGAAGATGCTGCCCCAGCCCCCGAACAGGCCGGGCAGGTGGAAGATCGCCACCGCGATCACGATGTAGATCAGGAGGTCCTTGACCACCGCGATCATGGCTGGCGCCCGCAGCCCGGAGGAGTAGGTGTACGCGGCCAGCACGGCGAACGCGATCAGCAGCGGGAGGTCGCGGGCCAGGGCGCTGGCACCGCCCAGCCCGATCACCTCCAGGATCGCCTGGATGCCGACCAGCTGCAGGGCGATGTAGGGCATCGTGGCCAGGATGCCGGTGACCGCGACGGCCAGGCTGAGGCTGCGGGTGCCGTAGCGGCCCTGCACGATATCGGCGGTGGTGATGTAGCCGTGACGGTGCGCGACCGACCACATCCGGCCGAGGAAGAAGAAGATCACGGGGTAGAGCACGATGGTGTAGGGGACCGCGAAGAAGCCCGACACGGCACCAGTCGCCCACATGGCCGCGGGCACGGCGATGAAGGTGTACGCGGTGTAGAGGTCCCCGCCCAGCAGGAACCAGGTCGTGATGGTGCCGAAGCTCTTGCCGCCCAGGCCCCACTCGTGCAGTGACTCGAGGTTGGCCGGGCGCCGCCAGCGCGCCGCCATGAAGCCCATCACGGTGACGACCACGAAGAGGACGATCACCACGGTCAGGGTCACCCAGTCGATGTTCATCGGGTCCGCCTTCCGACCTGGTCCGCGTCCTCGGCGTCGAGGCGGCGGTCGTACGCGTCGGCCTCCCGCTTCAGCAGCCAGAAGCTGAGGCCGCACAGTCCGGCGGCGAGGAACACCCAGAGCAGCTGGTACCAGTAGAAGAACGGGAAGCCGAACAGCCGCGGCTCGATCTTGTCGTAGGTCGAGACCAGCAGCGGCACCGTGATCCCGATCAGCAGGATCACGGCGACGACGGCCTTGGTGGGGGTCACCCGCCAGCGCGGGTCATCGCCCCCGGGGTCAGTCGTACGCGGCCGGATCGGCGTCGAGTGGCCCATGGCAAGTCCTCCTGTGAACAGGCCACCGCTCCGGGGCCGAACAGCACGTTAGCGCCTGGTGACCGGGCCGGCGACGGGGCCGGTCGGCGTGGCGGGACGCCGTTGCTCCCCGGTTAGGGTGGAGCCATGCCGTCGATGTCTGAGATCATCGCCGAGCACACGGAGCTTTCCGAGGCCGACCACCGCTGGTTGAAGCTGCTCGTCTCGGAGTGGCAGCTCCTCGCGGACCTGTCGTTCTCCGACCTGGTGCTCTGGGTGCCTGACCGGGACGAGAACGTGTTCTGGGCCGTGGCGCAGATCCGTCCCAACACCGGCCCGACCGCGCTGGTGGACGACGTCGTCGGCGACCTGATCGCCTACTCGCCCGAGCACCTGGTCTCCGAGGCCTTCGGCAGCGGTCTGATCACCCGCACCAGCGCGGCCAAGCTGCAGGCCGGCATGCCGGTCGACACCCACGCGATCCCGGTCAAGCTGGGCGACCGGGTGATCGCCGTGGTCGAGCAGCACACCAGCCAGCTGGGGACCCAGGCGCCCAGCTCGCTCGAGACGGCGTACTCCAGCACGGGGGCGGTGCTGGCCAGGATGGTCACCGTCGGTGCCTTCCCGCTGCCCGCGGACACCTCCAACCTCGCCTTCTCACCGCGGGTCGGAGACGGGTTCATCCGGGTCGACGTCAACGGCGACGTCGAGTACGCCAGCCCGAACGCGGTCAGCGCCTACCGCCGACTCGGGTTGATCGGCGACCTCGTCGACGAGCACCTCCCGAGCCTGACCGCCTCACTGGCCCCCACCGGGCCAGGGCCGGTGGACGAGTCGGTGACCTCGGTCCTGGGGGGCCGGATCGCACGCCGGACCGAGGTCGTCTCCGGCCACGCCCACCTGACCGTCCGGGTGCTGCCGCTGCTCGACGGCCGCGACCGGGTCGGTGCGATCGTGCTCTGTCGCGACGTCAGCGACCTGCGGAGCAAGGAACGCCAGCTGGTCACCAAGGACGCGACGATCCGCGAGATCCACCACCGGGTCAAGAACAACCTGCAGACCGTCGCCGCCCTGCTACGGATGCAGGCCCGCCGGATGGAGTCCCCGGAGGCCAAGGTGGCGCTCAACGACGCGATGTCGCGGGTCGCCGCGATCGCGATCGTGCACGAGACGCTGTCCCAGGCGTTCGATGAGACGGTCGAGTTCGACCGGGTGGCCGACGGGCTGCTCAAGATGGTCGGCGACGTCTCCTCGACCGCCGCAGGCGTCTCGGCGGTCCGCCGGGGCACGTTCGGCGTGGTCTCGGCTGACATGGCGACCGGCCTCTCGATGGTGGTCACCGAGCTCTGCCAGAACGCCATCGAGCACGGCCTCGCCGGCACCTCGGGTGAGGTGCTTGTCCGGCCGAGCCGCCGGGACGGGCAGCTGCGGGTGGAGATCACCGACGACGGGCGAGGAGTGCCCGAGGGCTTCGACTGGCGTCAGTCGCGCAGCCTGGGCCTCTCCATCGTCAACACGCTGATCGAGGAGATGGAAGGCTGCTTCATCATCGGCCCGCGCATCGACACTCCCGGAACCCGGGCGGTGTTCGAGGTCCCGGTCTAGCTGTTCTGCCCTCGCTCCGCTCGGGCGCGGACCGCGTGCTTTCTGCCCTCGCTCCGCTCGGGCGCGGATCGCGCTCTGGTCCTCCGTCGACGTCGTCGCCGGTGAACGAAAAGAGTGTTCACCGGCTCCTCCTTTCGACGGAGGCGCGCGATCCGGTCTGCGTCAGCACAGAAAGACGCCGGGAGCAGAGTCCCGGCGTCTCGTGCTACTTCAGCAGTCGTGGTTGCTGCTCAGGCGGTGCGGATCCGTGCGCGAGCGGCGCGACGCTTCAGCGCCCGTCGCTCGTCCTCGCTGAGTCCGCCCCAGACTCCGTGGTCCTGGCCTGCTTCCAGCGCCCACTGCAGGCATGAGTCGCGGACGTCGCAGCGCCGGCAGACTTGCTTGGCTTCTTCAATCTGGAGCAGGGCCGGTCCGGTGTTCCCGATAGGGAAGAACAGCTCGGGGTCCTCGTCCAGACAGGCAGCCTTGTGGCGCCAATCCATGGGCTAACTCGCTTCTCTCATCGTGTGCTGGTGGGGTGATTGCCCCCAGCGGCGTGGGTGCCGCAGTCCGGCTACACTGCGGGGCTCGACACCAGGGACAACCTTTTCAACAATCGCCGGTCTGCACAAGAGCCACATCACGTCGGGTCCCTCACATTCCGATCCTGTTACGGGTCGGTGCAGGGCGGGACCGTACGCTGGCGAGGTGCCGCCCCTGACGCCGACGAGCCCGACGTCCCGTCCGCCCGCGCTGGCCGTCGCGGCCGTGCTGCTGTTGCTGCAGAGCGTGGCTGCCCTGGTGTACGCCGCCCTCGAGGTCGGGCAGATCCGCTCGTCCCGGGCGATCGTGGGGGTCGGGGTCACCCTGATCATGCTGGGCTACGCGGTGCTGCTGGCGGCCGTCGCCCGCGGCGTCCTGCGCGGGCGACGCTGGAGTCGTGGTCTCGCGGTGGTGAGCCAGCTCATCTTGCTGCTCCTGGGTTGGAGCTTTCGCCAGCCGCCCACCACCTGGGTGGGCCTGCTCTTCGGCGTGGTCTCGGTGACTGCCCTGGTCTGCTTGCTGCTGCCAGCCTCCACCCGTACCTTCCTGGGCGCCGGCTCGCCGGACTGAACCCCGGGAGGCTCCCTCCGGCGAGCCAGGGCTCAGTCAGGCTCGCTGAGGGTCTGGGCCAGCTCATCGTCTCGCTGGGCTTCGGCCTGGGCCTCGGCCTTGACCCGCTGCAGGAACGTCTTGGTCCGCTCGTGCTGCGGGTCGAGCAGCACCTGGTCGGGTGATCCCTGCTCGACCACGACCCCGGCGTCCATGAAGACGACCCGGTCGGCTACCCCCCGGGCGAACCCCATCTCGTGGGTCACCACGATCATCGTGGTGCCCTCCTCGGCGAGGCTGCGCATCACGGCGAGCACTTCACCGACCAGCTCGGGGTCGAGCGCCGACGTCGGCTCGTCGAAGAGCATCAGCTCCGGCTTCATGGCCAGCGCGCGGGCGATCGCCACCCGCTGCTGCTGCCCGCCCGAGAGCTGGGCGGGGTAGTAGTTGGCCCGCTCGGCCAGCCCGACCATCTCGAGCAGCCGCTCCGCCTCCTGGCGTACCGCGGCCTTCGGGAGCCGCTTGACCTGGACGGGCGCCTCCATCACGTTCTCCAGCGCCGTCATGTGCGGGAACAGGTTGAAGCGCTGGAAGACCATCCCGATCCGGGACCGCTGCCGGGCGATGTCCTTGTCGTTCCGCGTGTGCAGGTGGCCCTTGCGCTCCTCGATGCCGATCAGCTCACCGCCCACCCAGATCCGGCCGCCGGTCAGGCTCTCCATCTGGTTGATCAGCCGCAGGAAGGTCGTCTTGCCCGACCCGCTGGGGCCCAGCAGGCAGACGACCTCGCCGGCGTCGACGGTGAGGTCGATGCCCTTCAGCACCTCGTTGGTGCCGAACGACTTGGTGACGTTGACCGCGCGTACCAGGTGCTCGCCCGTCGAGGCGGCGCTACTGCCGACCACGGTGCTCACTTCGCCGACCCCGCAGCCAGGCCCTTGGCGACCTTGTCCTTGTCCGAGGTGACCTGGGTGCCGAAGCCCCGGCCGAACCGGCGCTCCAGGTAGGCCTGCACGACCATCAGCACGCTGGAGGCAATCAGGTAGTACAGGGTGGCCGCGACGAGCACGGGAAAGACCTGGTACGTCCGGTTGCCGATCGCCTGCAGCTGGAAGAACACGTCGGTGGTGACCGGGATGGCCACCAGCAGCGAGGTGTCCTTCAGCATCGCGGTGGTCTCGTTGCCGGTCGGCGGCACGATGACCCGCATCGCCTGCGGTAGCACCACGCGACGCATCGCCTTGCCGCGGCCCATGCCCAGCGCCTGGGCGGCTTCCAGCTGACCCTTGTCGACGCTCATGATGCCGGCCCGGGCGATCTCGGCCATGTACGCGGCCTCCGAGGCGGCCAGACCGATCACGCCACCGATCAGCCCGCCGAACAGCTTGTTGGCGTCGACGGTGAGGAAGCGCCAGTCCCCGCTCAGGCCCAGCCACTTGATGAAGAGCCAGTCGAACGGGACCCCGAAGGACAGGCCGTCGAGGAACAGGACCCCGAGCCCTCCCATGATCACCAGCAGCACGTAGCGGGGGATCGCGCGGAAGAACCAGGTGTAGATCCAGGAGACGCCCCGCAGCACCGGGTTGTCCGAGAGCCGCATCACCGCCAGCAGGACGCCGAGGGCGACCCCGAAGATCATCGACAAGATGGTCACCAGGATCGTGCTCTGCCAGAACCCCTGGATGACGGGCGTCTGGTACATCGCCTGGAAGACGAACGGCCAGTTGAAGGTGTCGTTGTTGATGATCAGGTTGAGGAACATCAGCGCCAGCACCGCGATGACCGCGATCGCCACCCAGCGCCCTGGGTGGCGGACCGGCCGGGCGTGGATCAGGCCAGGCCGCTCGTCGGCGACGCTGGTTCGCGCCGGGGCCGTGGTGGTCATGGGTTGACGGCGAAGTCCGTGATGGCCCCCTGGTCGACGCCCCACTTCTCCAGGGCCGCCTTGTAGCTGCCGTCGGCCTCGATGGCCTTCAGGGAGGCGGCCAGGGCGTCAGCGAAGTCGGTCTCGGCCTTGGGCACCACGTAGCCGTAGGGGGCGGCCTCGTAGATGTCGCCGAGGGTCTCGAGCTTGCCGGCGGACTGCTTCACCGCGTACGCGACGACGGGGGAGTCGGCCAGCATGGCGTCGGCCTTGCCGCTCACCACGGCGCTCGTGGCCTGGCTCTGGTCCTTGTACTGCAGGATGTTGATCTTGTCCGAGCCACACTTCTTCTGCCGGACGGGCAGGTCGTCGGTCGCCTGGACCGTGCCGGTCTGGACCGCGACCGTCTTGCCGCAGGCGTTGTCGGCGTCGACGCCCTTGGGGTTGCCCTTGGCGGTGGCCCACTGGGTGCCTGCGGAGAAGTAGCTGACCATGTTGACCTGCTTCTTGCGCTCGTCGTTGATCGTGAAGGACGAGACGCCGATGTCGTACTTCTTGCCGTTGACACCGTTGATGATCGAGGCGAAGTCGGCCGTCTGGAACTCAGCCTTCACGCCCAGCTTCGCGGCGACGGCGTTGAACACGTCGACGTCGAAGCCCTGGATGGTCTTGCCGTCACCGGCGATGAACTCGCTCGGCGCGTAGCTGGAGTCGGATCCGACCTTGATCACACCCGAGCTCTTGATGCTCTCGGGCAGCTTGGCCGAGAGGTCGGCGTCGGCACTCACCGACACCGAGGGACCGCCCGCGGCCGGCTCCCCGCTGAGGGAGTTCGAGCCGCAGGCGCTCAGGCCCATGGCGGCGACGCAGGCGGCGGCCAGCCCGAACTTGGTTCGCGTGTTCACTGTGTGTGTCCTCCTCTGACCCCGACCAGAGTCGACCTGGGGTTCACTGCGCTCCCGCGCGGACTAGGCGATGTGCTCGGCGGCGCACACCCTGGGCGGCACCGTCGTGGCGAGGCCGGTCGCCTCACCTCGGCAAATACTCGCATGCGTGCGGCGTGATCTGATCGGGCACGACCAGTCGGAACGTAATTGGAACGAGTGCTAGCTGATCCGACCAGCGCCGGCTGACGGGAGGGCGAGGAAGTGGGTCGGCGCGCCGTACCCGTGGTCGGCGAACGCGTCTGCGATGGCTGCCGCAACGTCGTCCCCAGTGCCCGAGGCCACCAGCGCGATGATGCAGCCGCCGAAGCCGCCGCCGGTCATCCGGGCCCCGAGGGCTCCTGCCCGCCTGGCCGTCTCGACCGCCAGGTCGACGGTGGGCACGGTGATCTCGAAGTCGTCGCGCATCGAGGCGTGCGACGCGTCCAGCAGGGGAGCCAGGTCGGTGATCCGGTCCTCGCGCAGCAGCTGGGCCGCCTCGAGCACCCGGGCGTCCTCGGTCACCACGTGGCGTACCCGGCGCTGCATCTCCGGGTCGGGCAGCCTGGCCAGGGCGGCGTCCAGATCGGTGACGTCACGCAACGCCGGTACGCCCAGCAGCTTGGCCGCCTCCTCGCAGCTGCGCCGACGGGCGGCGTACTCGCTGTCGACCAGGGCGTGCGGGGTCTGGGTGTCCAGCACCAGCAGCTCCAGGCCGGCCTCGTCCAGCCCCAGGTGGACCTGCTCGGCTCGATGAGAGCGGCAGTCGAAGAACAACGCGTGACCAGGAGTGCACAGGGTGGACGCCGCCTGGTCCATCAGCCCGGTCGGCGCACCCACGAACTCGTTCTCGCAGCGGCGCGCCAGCTTGGCCCGCTCCAGCGGCTCGATCTCGAGCGAGGACAGGTCGGCCAGAACCGCCAGCGTCGCGCACTCCAAAGCGGCCGACGAGGACAGCCCAGCGCCGACGGGGACGTCCGAGGTCAGCACGAGGTCGACGCCGGTCACCTCGTGACCCGCCTCGCGCAGGGCCCAGACGACTCCCGCCACGTAGGCGTGCCAGCCTTCCATGCCCGGCTCGAGGTCCTCGGGCCCGAACTCATGCGTCTCGTCGTTGTTCAGCGAGGTGACGCGCCAGCGGCCGTCGCTCCGGGGGCCGCCCGCCACCGTGACGGCCTGGGCCAGCGCGAACGGCATCACGAAACCGTCGTTGTAGTCGGTGTGCTCGCCGATCAGGTTGACACGGCCCGGGGCGGCCCAGACACCTTCCGGCTCATGTCCGTGGCGGGAGGTGAAGGCGGAGAGGACGGCGTCGACGTCGGCGGAGCTCACCCGAGCGACCCTAGTACGGCCGTGCCGGGTGCATCCTGGTGGCGTGGACGGCGTGGGTGGTCTCGATGGCGACGGCGACCTCTGGAGCACGCCGGCGCCGGGCGAGCTGCCGGACCGGTTGCGGCCGTTCGTCCGCAGTCTCCTCGGCTACGGGGGAGTGGGCCTCAGCCCCGGTGTGCACCGCGGTCTGCCCGGCCGCTCACTCACCCTGGTCCTCTCCGTGGACGAGCCGCTGGGCGTGGCCGCCTGCGCGTCCGCCTGGGTCGACGGTCGTGTCGAGGCCCACCACGTCACGCTGAGTGGACTGCACACCGAGCCCGCGTTCGTGGTCCAGCCCGGTCGGTGGAGCGGGATCCAGATCGACGTCAACCCCCTCGGCGCCCGCCGGCTGTTCGACGTCCCGGCGGGCGGCCTGCCCACGGACGTCTTCGACGGCCGCGCCGTGCTGGGCGCCGACGCCGACCGGGTCTGCGACGAGCTGGCTCGGGCCTCGTCGTGGTCGACCCGGTACGCGGTGGTCCGGCGCTGGCTGCTCGCCCTGCTGGACGCCGGTCCGCCGGGCCGCGTGCGGAGTGAGGTCGTGCAGGCGTGGCGGCTGCTCGAGGTCCGGCGGGGACGGATGGCGGTGGCTGAGGTCGCGGCCGAGGTTGGCCTGGGCCAACGGCACCTCGCCCAGCTCTTCAGGGCGGAGGTCGGCGTGACCCCCAAGGTGGCTGCCCGCCTGATGCGGTTCGACGCTGCCCGCCGCGACGTCACCTCGGTGGCCGGTCGGCCCGGCTCGCTCGACCTCAGCGACGTCGCCGTGCGGCACGGCTACTACGACCACGCCCACCTCGTCCGAGAGTTCACCGCGTTCACCGGCTTGAGTCCGACGGGCTGGGTGGCCGCGGAGGTCGCGAACGTCCAAGCGCCGCCGGTTCCCGCTCTGCCAGCCTTGTCGGCATGAGCGACGACACCACCGCACCACAGCCCCAGCCCCACCCGCCGACCGTCTGGCCGGCCTTCCAAGCGCACGACCCGCGCGCGGTGATCGACTTCCTGGTCGCCCTCGGTTTCGTCGAGACCGCGTGCTACGCCGACGACGCCGGGGTCGTGCAGCACGCGCAGCTCGACTGGCCAGAGGGCGGCGGGGTGATGCTCGGCTCCTTCAAGCCGCAGGGGCCCTTCACCCAGCAGCCCGGCAGCTCGGCCGCCTACGTGGTCACCGCCGACGTGGACGCGGTGCTGTCGCGGGCACGGACGCTGGGGGCAGACGTGCCGGACGCGCCTACCGAGCAGGACTACGGCAGCCGTGAGGTCGCCCTGCGGGACCCGGAGGGCAACCAGTGGTCCTTCGGCACGTACCCCGGAGAGCCGCGCCAGGCCTAGCCGGGCCGGGCGGGCGTCGCGGTCCTAGGCTGCGACCATGCTTGCTGCCTACGCCGCCGCCGCGGACGCCGACCAGCCGTTGCAGGGTCTACGGGTGGGCGAGATCGAGCCGCCCGCCGT
The DNA here is from genome assembly GCA_963727215.1 of uncultured Actinomycetota bacterium. Lineage (GTDB taxonomy): Bacteria > Actinomycetota > Actinomycetes > Propionibacteriales > Propionibacteriaceae > Microlunatus. The sequence goes on along the minus strand of CAVSFR010000005.1, from coordinate 28,891 downwards.
GCCCGGGGACTGGGTCGAGGTGCAGGTCAGGGCTTCCGCGCTCAACCACCACGACGTCTGGTCCCTGCGGGGCGTCGGCCTGCCGGGCGACCGGCTGCCCATGGTGCTCGGCTGCGACGCGGCCGGGACCACCGCCGACGGTCGGCGCGTGCTGGTGCACGCGGTGGTCAACGATCCGTCCTTCGTCGGGTCCGACAGCACCTACGACCCGAGGCGGTCCCTGCTCTCCGAGCGCTACCCCGGGACGCATGCCTCGGTGGTGCGAGTGCCGCCGACCAATCTGGTGGACCTTCCCGACGACCTGTCCTTCGTCGACGCCGCCTGCCTGCCGACGGCCTGGCTGACCGCGTACCGGATGCTGTTCACCTCCTCAGGCCTCAGGCCGGGGGACACGGTGCTGGTGCAGGGAGCCGGTGGCGGAGTGGCCACCGCGCTGGTGGTACTGGCCCGGCACGCAGGCATCCGGGTCTGGGTGACCTCGCGCAGCGAGAGCAAGCAGGCGCGGGCGCTCGAGCTCGGTGCGCACGCCGCGTTCGCCAGCGGGGCACGGCTGCCGGAGCGGGTCGATGCCGTGATGGAGACGGTCGGTGCCGCCACCTGGTCGCACTCGGTCAACTCGTTGCGCCCGGGCGGGACGGTGGTCATCTCCGGCACCACCTCGGGGGACGCGCCGGCCAAGGCCGAGCTCACCAAGATCTTCTTCAAGCCGCTCCGGGTGGTCGGCTCGACGATGGGCACCCGCGACGAGCTGGTCGCGCTGACCCGGATGCTCACCACGACAGGGATCCGGCCGGTCGTCGACCGCGTGCTGCCGCTGACGGAGGCCGCGGCCGGCTTCGAGGCCATGATCAACGGCGACGTCTTCGGCAAGATCATCTTCGAGCCGTGACCGCGGCCGGGAGGGTGGTCATCCGCGAGGTGGTGCCGGCCGACGCGGACCCGCTGGGTCGCTGCCACCTCGCCTGCTGGCGCGAGGCGTACACCGGGATGGTGCCGCAGGACCGGCTGGACGTGGTCCTCGCTGCCGTGGACGAACGGATCGAGCGCTGGCGGCGGATCATCGCCGACTTCCCCGCCCAGCTGCTGGCCGACTCCGCCGGTGAGATCGTCGGCTTTGCGGCGGCGGGGGCCAGCCGGGACCCTGACCTGGGGCCACCGCTCGAGCTCTACGCCCTCTACGTCCGGCAGGCGTACTGGGGCACCGGGGTCGGTCACCGGTTGTTGACCGCCGCCATCGGCGATGCCCCCGCGTCGCTCTGGGTGTTCCGCGACAACGCCCGCGCCCGACGGTTCTACGGCTCGCACGGCTTCGGCCCCGACGGTCACGAGAAGCCCGAGCCGTACTTCGACCTGCCGGAGATCCGGCTGGTCCGCGAGACCGGACCGGCCGCGCACTGACGGCCTACGGTCGGCTGGACAGGCAATTGCGCCTATGGCCCTCGCGGTAGAGCTTCGCCAGTTACCGTTTTCGCCATGAATCGACGCACGTACGCGACCGCCCTGTCGGTCGTCGCCTTGACCCTCCCCCTGGCAGCGATGACCGTCCCGGCTCACGCTGACACCAAGTGCACGATCACCGACTTCTCCCCGCGGACAGTCGAGCTGGGCCTCCACCCGAAGGTGGTGGCCTTTGACGCCCCGACCGTGACCGGCTGCAGCCGGGTGGCGGCCTGGGTGATGGATGCGGACAGCTTCTTCGTTGACCAGGGGGACAACGAGCAGATCTTCTACCAGCCCGACAACAACGCGGCCACCAAGCGCCAAGACGTCGTCGTGGTCGTCAACAACGGCGACTACGCCACCACGAACAAGATCTTCTACGGCGGCTTCAGGTTGAAGCGGAACACCAGCTGGGACAAGGTCAGCGCCTCGCCGACGGTCCAGGCGGGCGGGCGGATCACCGTCAAGGGCCGGCTCCGGGTCGTGGACTGGAAGAACGACCGCTACGGCGGTTACACCAAGCGGAGCATCGGCCTGGAGTTCCGGACCGCGACCGGGTCCTACAAGAAGGTCAAGGACCTGACCTCCGGCTCGGGCGGGTACGTCTCGACCACGGTGAGCACGGTCCGAGGCGACGGTTACTGGCGGCTCACCTATGCCGGCAACTCGATCGCGGGCGGTGGCTGGACGGCGGGCAAGTTCGTCGACGTGACCTAGGGGCCGAGTCCGCTCGGCTCACTCCTCGTCGTCCAGCCGGGCGAGCCAGGTGGCCAGCCGCTCGATCGGCGTCTCGAACTCCGGGTTCAGGTCGACGAAGGCCTGCAGCTGGTCGGCCAGCCAGGACAGCGAGACCTCGTCCTCCCCCCGCCGGCCGGCCAGCTCCTCGATGCCCCGATCCGTGAAGTACACCGGTCCTGCTCAGGCCAGGGCGGTCTCGACGAGCCCGCGCTGCTGGCTCTCGTGCACCTTGCTCGAGCCGACAGCAGGCGCCGAGGCCGCGTCGCGGGTGACCGGCACGAGCTCCCAGCGCTTTCCGGGGGCCGCTTCGCGCAGTGCCTGCGGCAGGTTGAGGGCCATGAACGGCCAGGCGCCCTGGTTGGCCGGCTCGTCCTGCACCCAGCGGACCTCCTGCACGTTCGGGAACCGGCTCAGCTCGGCGGCGATCTCGGCCGCAGGCAGCGGGTAGAGCCGCTCCACGCCGACGATCGCGACCTTGCCTTCGCGACCGGCCTTCTGCCGGCCCGTCACCAGGTCCCAGCGCACCTTGCCGGAGCAGAGCAGCACCGACTCGACCGCGGACGGGTCCGTCAGCTCGGGGTCGGCCAGGGTGGGGTCGGCCAGCACGGGCTGCCAGCTGCCGGAGGTGAACTCGCTCGGGTCCGAGACGGCCTGCTTGTTGCGCAACATCGACTTGGGCGTGGCCACGATCAGCGGACGGTGACGCTCGCCCAGCGCATGGGCCCGCAGCAGGTGGAAGTAGCTCGCCGGCGTGGACGGTTGCGCCACCGCCAGCGCACCCTCGGCGGCCAGGGTCAGGAAGCGTTCGATGCGCGCGGACGAGTGGTCGGGGCCCTGGCCCTCGTAGCCGTGCGGGAGCAGCAGCACCACGCCCGACTTCTGGGTCCACTTGGCCTGGCCGGAGGCGATGTACTCGTCGATGATGATCTGCGCGCCGTTGGCGAAGTCCCCGAACTGGGCCTCCCAGACCACCAGCGCCTCAGGCCGGGCCACCGAGTAGCCGTACTCGAAGCCCATCGCCGCGTACTCGCTCAGCAGCGAGTCGAAGACGTGGAACTTGCCCTGCTCGGTGTCCAGGTGCTTCAGCGGCACCCACGACTCCCCGGTCATCCGGTCGACGATGGCGGCGAAGCGCTGGACGAACGTCCCGCGCCGGGTGTCCTGGCCGGTGAGCCGGACCGTCCGGCCCTCCAGCAGCAGCGAGCCGAGCGCCAGGATCTCCCCGGTCGCCCAGTCGATCGGACCTTGGGTGATCGCGGTCGCCCGCCGCTGCAGCTGCGGCATCACCTTCGGGTGCACGTGGAAGGCGTCCGGGAAGGTGGTGTGGGCGTCGGAGATCTTCTTCAACGTCTCCAGCGACACCGCCGTGCCGTGCTTGGCTGCCGCCTTGTTCGGGTACGCCGGAACCCGGCTGTAGCTGGGCTCGCGCGGCGGGAGCTCCGGGTCGCGGACCTCCTTGAACACGCTCTCGAGCCGCTGCTGGAAGCGGGTCATCACGGCTTCGGCGTCCTCGACGGTGATGTCGCCGCGGCCGATCAGCGCCTCGGTGTACAGCTTGCGGGTGGAGCGCTTCTTCTCGATCAGGTCATACATCTTGGGCTGGGTGAAGCTCGGGTCATCGCCCTCGTTGTGACCGCGTCGGCGGTAGCAGATGATGTCGATCACCACGTCCTTGTGGAACTGCTGCCGGAACTCGAAGGCCAGCCGGGCCACCCGGATGCACGCCTCGGGGTCGTCGCCGTTCACGTGGAAGATGGGTGCCGCGACCATCCGGGCCACATCGGTGCAGTAGACCGACGAGCGGGACTCGGTGGGGGAGGTGGTGAAGCCCACCTGGTTGTTCACGATGATGTGGATCGTGCCGCCGGTGCGGTAGCCCCGCAGCTGGCTGAGGTTCAGCGTCTCGGCCACCACGCCCTGCCCGGCGAACGCGGCGTCGCCGTGCATCAGCACGGGCAGCACCGGGAACTCCGTGCCGCGGTCGAGGATGTCCTGCTTGGCCCGGGCGATGCCCTCGAGCACCGGGTTGACCGCCTCGAGGTGGCTCGGGTTGGCCGCGACGGAGGTCTTGATCGTCGCGCCGCTGAGCGCGCTGAACTCGCCCTCAGAACCCAGGTGGTACTTCACGTCACCGGAGCCCTGCACCGTCCGCGGGTCGATGTTGCCCTCGAACTCCCGGAAGATCTGGGCGTAGGACTTGCCGACGATGTTGGCCAGCACGTTCAGCCGACCACGGTGCGGCATGCCGATGCAGACCTCTTCCAGGCCGGCGTCGGCCGCCTGCTCGCAGACCTCGTCCAGCAGCGCGATGGCCGACTCGCCACCCTCGAGGCTGAAGCGCTTCTGCCCGACGAACTTCGTCTGCAGGAAGGTCTCGAAGATCTCGGCCTCGTTGAGCTTGTCCAGGATCCGCAGGTGCTCCTCGCGCGGCAGCGACTCGTGTGGTCGCTCGACGCGGTCCTGGATCCATCGGCGCTGCGTCGGCTCGGAGATGTGCATGTACTCGATGCCGGTGGTGCGGCAGTAGGAGTCGCGCAGGATCCCGAGGATCTTGCGCATCTTCATCAGACCCTGCCCGCCCGCGAACGCACCGGTGGCGAACGAGCGGTCGAGGTCCCACAGGGTCAGGCCGTGGGTCTGCACGTCCAGGTCGTGGTGCTCGCGCTGCCGGTACTCCAGCGGGTCGGTGTCGGCCATCAGGTGGCCGCGCACGCGGTAGGCGTTGATCATCTCCATGATCCGCGCCTGCTTGGGGATCTGGTCCTCGTGGTCGGTGCTGACGTCGGTCGCCCACCGGATCGGGGCGTACGGGATCCGCAGGTCGGCGAAGATGTCGTCGTAGAAGCCGTCCTCGCCCAGCAGCAGCGCGTGCAGCCGCTGCAGGTACTGGCCGGACTGCGCACCCTGGATGACGCGGTGGTCATAGGTGGAGGTCAGCGTCATCACCTTGGAGACGCTCATCTCGCTCAGCCGGTCCAGGTCGGAGCCCTGGAACTCCGGCGGGTAGTCCATCGAGCCGACGCCGATGATCGTGCCCTGGCCGGCCACCAGGCGAGGCACCGAGTGGTTGGTGCCGATCGTGCCGGGGTTGGTCAGGGTGATCGAGGTGTCGGCGAAGTCCGTGACGGCCAGCTGCCCCGCGCGGGCTTTCTTGACCATCTGCTCGTAGGCGGCCCAGAACTGCGCGAAGTCCAGCTTCTCGCAGTTCTTGATGCTGGGCACCAGCAGCGCACGGCTGCCGTCGGGCTTCGGCAGGTCGATGGCCAGACCGAGGTTGATGTGCGCCGGGACCACCATGGTGGGCTTGCCGTCGACGAGCTCGTAGCCGTTGTTCATGGCCGGCACGGCCTTCAGCGCCTGCACCATGGCGTAGCCGATCAGGTGCGTGTACGAGACCTTGCCGCCGCGTGAGCGCCGCAGGTGGTTGTTGATCACGACCCGCTGGTCGATCAGCAGCTTGACCGGCAGCGAGCGGACGCTCGTCGCCGTGGGAACCGTCAGCGAGATGTCCATGTTCTTCGCGGTTCGGGCCGGAGCGCCGCGCAGGGTGGTGCGTACCGGCTCCTCCGAGGCCACGTCGGGACGGTTGGAGGGGTTCGGCGGGTCGGCCGGCACGCCGCCGCGGCTGCCCGGTGCCGTCGGCCGACCTTCCTTGTTCGTGGACGGGCGCTCGACGGTGGGGTTGGGCTTCGACGTCGTGGCGGACTTCGCCGGCGCCGGGGCCGGGGCTTGGGCTGGAGCCTCTGCCGAGGCTGCGGGGGTGGTCGCGTGACCGTTGGTCGCAGGCGTCTTCGCCGGGGCGGCAGCCGCGGCCGGAGCAGGCTTCGCCGCCTGGGCCGGCGCCGGTGCCGTCGTGGCGTGAGCGGTGTTGGTGGCGTTACCGGTGCCGTCCGAGTCGCCGGCCGGCGGGTTGCCGGGGGCGCCGTGGGTGCGGAAGTACGCCACCCAGACCTGGTCGACCGACGACGGGTCGGCCTGGTACTGCTCGTACATCTCCTCCAGCAGCCAGTCGTTGGCTCCGAAGTCGGTGTCCTCGGAGCTGGTGGTGGTGGAGCTGGAGAGGTCGGGCATGGTGGCCTGGTCGCCTTCTTTCGTGCGTCTTGTCGTCCTGCGAATCGCGGGTGGGCTAACCGCCCCTGTTGGGCTCGCCTGGCAAAACACGACAGCTACGCATTCCGGGCAAGCCCGCGCACCAGGTTACCCACATCACCAGACCAGCGAGCCACTGGTGCGGTGAGTTCGCTGTCGAGTCGCGGTGCCTTGCCGCACGCGCGCCCCTGGTCAGCCGCGCGCGGCCGACTCGACGGTCTCGCTCAGCTGTCGGTGCAGCTCGGGACGGGCCAGTCCGAGGCGACGCGCGGCGATCCAGGTGGCCCCGACCAGACCGGAGCCACCCTGGACCAGCGTCAGGCCCGGAGGGAGCAGGGTGACCAGCCGCCGCCCCACCGGCCCCGGCTCGGGACCGGCGGCGTGGGCCAGCACCGAGCCGGCGAGGACGACGGGCTCACCGACCTGCGGCGCGAGGCCGGCGAGGGTTCCGGCGAGCAGTGCGGCTGCCTCGTCGGCAATCTCGCCGGCTAGCGGGTCCGCGTCGGCCCACCGGCTGACCAGCGGCGCGAAGCGGGCGAGCCAGGTGGGGGGATGGGCGTAGCACGCCTCGAGCAGGCCGACGTAGTCCCTCGCTCCGGCGTCGGCCAGGACGTCGCCGTGCAGTCCGCTCAGCGGCTGGCCCTCCTCCAGCGCCCGCAGGGTCGAGCGGACGGCGGCCTGGCCGAGCCAGTAGCCCGAGCCCGCGTCGCCGAGCAGCCAGCCCCAGCCGTCGCGTCGCTCCTGCAGCTCCTCTCCGTCGAGCCGCGCCGCTACCGCCCCGGTCCCCGCGATGAGGGCGCACCCGCTCCGGGCGGGCGTGGCGGAGGAGAAGGCGACGGCCAGGTCGGAGACGACGGCTCGGGGACCCGACACCCGCTCGGGCAGGGCCGCCGCCAGGTACGCGGAGTCGGTCACGACCCGAGAGCCACCCGCGATGCCCAGCACTGCGGCCACCACGGTGCCCGGGACGCCGACGAGGGCGCGGTCCGCGGTGGCGCGCAGGACCTGAGCCGACCCATCGACGCCGACGACGTTGGGGTTGCCCGGGCCGGCGGTGGCGACCTGGAGGACGCCGTCCTCGAGGCTGGCCACGGCCACCCGCGTCGAGCTGCCGCCGAGGTCGGCGCCGAGAATCAGCTGGGTCACGTTGGCGGTCTCCGTTCCGGCCTCGGCGTCTGCCCCGAGATGTCGGCGGTGTTGCAGGTTTGTGCAATATCCGGTGGCAACAGTGCAACAGGTGAGCAGTTGTGTTTGAGTGGCAGCAGGTACGACAGCGAAGTCCACCGTATCCGCGACCCGTCGTCGCGGACCCGGTCTGTCGTGCCGACAGACGGCGTGGCGCGGACCTAGGATCACCACGAACGGGTGGAGTCCGTCACTTCAGGAGGATCCGTCCTACGTCGCACCACCGAGTGCCGTTGAGCACCTTCGATGAGAGGCAGCACGAATGGACAGCACAACCCGTAACCTCCAGCGCCGACAGTTTCTCCGCCTGGCCCTCACCGCGGCCGCGTTGACTCCGGTCGTCGGCGGCCTGGCCTCCTGCGCCGCCGGCGGTGGCGACGCCGGCGCCAGCTCGGGACCGGCTGGGGCCGTGTCGAGCACCAACCCGTTCGGTCTGGCCGACAGCTCGACGGTGGACGCCGTCATCTTCAACGGCGGTTACAAGACCGACTACGTCAAGTACGCCGCGGACAAGCTGAAGACCGTGCACCCGACGGTCACCCCGACAGTGGCTCCGTCCACCAATATCGCCCAGGAGCTGCAGCCGCGTTTTGTCGGTGGCAACCCGCCGGACCTGATCGACAACTCGGGCGCCAATGCGATCGGCATCTCGACGATCATCGACCAGCTCGAGGATCTCAACTCCGTGGTCGACGCCCCGAACCTGGAGGGCACCAAGATCCGCGACACCCTCTTCGACGGCGTGCTCGAGCCGGGGACTTTCGACGGCAAGTTCGCCGCCCTCAACTACAGCTTGACCGTCTACGCGCTCTGGTACTCGGCCTCGCTGTTCGAGGAGAACGGCTGGGAGCCGCCGAAGACCTGGGACGACGCGCTCGCCCTCGGCGAGAAGGCGAAGGCGAAGGGCAAGTACCTGTTCACGTGGGGTAAGGAAGCGGCCACCTACTACCAGACGATGGCCATCGCCTCCGCGATCAAGGAGGGCGGCGACGACGTCCGGCTGTCGCTGGAGAACCTGAAGCCCGACTGCTGGTCGCAGCCGGCCGTGCAGGCCGTCTTCACCGCGATGAAGAAGGTCGTCGACGCCGGGTACTTCAAGCCCGGCGGCTCGGGGACCCAGTTCACGGCCGCCCAGGCCCAGTGGAGCAACGACCAGGACGCGATCCTCTACCCCTCGGGCTCGTGGATCGAGAACGAGATGAAGGACACGACCAAGTCGGGCTTCAAGATGACCGGCGCGGCCGAGCCGACGGTGACCTCGGGCAGCAAGCTGCCGTACGAGGCCCTGCACAGCACCGCGGGCGAGCCGTTCGTCGTGCCGTCCAAGGCCAAGAACGTGGCCGGCGGCAAGGAGCTCCTGCGGGTGATGCTCTCCAAGGACGCAGCGACCAACTTCGCCAAGACCTTGCTGGCCCCCACCATCGTCAAGGGGACGGTGCCGCCGGACGGTTTCGGCTCCACCGCGCTGGTGTCACAGACCACGTTGCTCGAAGCGGCCGGGACCAACATCTTCTCCTGGCAGTTCGTCGACTACTACGGCATGAATACCGACCAGCTCGTGGTCTGGAACAGCTTCCTGGACGGCAAGTCCGACGTGGCGACGCTGACCAAGTCGCTGCAGCAGATCACGGACAAGGTGGCGAAGGACGACTCGGTCAAGAAGATCGAGGTGAAGTGACCTCGACGGTCACTCCGTTGCAGCCGGGCGTGGGTGCCGCCACCCGCGTCCGGCGTCGCCGGCGCCCGCTCACCTTCGACCGGGTCAGCTTCCTGGTGGTGTTCCTCGGCATCCCGCTGGCGATCTACGTCGTCTTCGTCGTCTCGCCGTTCGCCCAGGCCGTCTACTACTCCCTGACCGACTGGAGCGGCTTCACCTCGACGCAGAAGTTCGTCGGCGTGCGCAACTACACCCGGGTGCTGACCGACTCGATCTTCCTTCGGGCCATCCGGAACAACGTCATCCTGGTGGTGATCCTGCCGTTGGTCACGATCGTGCTGGCGCTCGCGCTGGCCTCGTTGCTGACCGTCGGCGGCAGCAGCCACGGGCAGACGCGAGGACTGCGCGGGTCCAACTTCTACCGCGTCGTCTCCTTCTTCCCCTACGTCATCCCGGCCATCGTGATCGGCATCATGTGGAGCCGGATCTACGACCCCAGCAACGGGGTGCTGAACGGGATCCTGACCGGGATCGGCATCGATGCCGCGGCGTCGTTCCCGTGGCTGGGCGACTCCCGGACGGCGATGGCGGCCACGATCTTCGTGATCGTCTGGGGCTTCGTCGGCTTCTACATGGTGCTGTTCGTGGCCGCGATCAAGGGCATCCCGGCCGAGATCTTCGAGGCTGCGAGGATCGACGGCTGCGGGCGGCTGCGTACGGCGGTCAGCATCACGGTGCCGCTGATCCGCGACAGCGTGCAGACCGCCTACGTGTACATGGGCATCCTGGCCCTGGACGCGTTCGTCTACATGGCCGCGCTCAACCCCGGTGGTGGGCCCGACAACTCCACGCTGGTGATGTCGCAGCAGCTGTTGACCACCGCCTTCACCAAGGGTCAGTTCGGGGTGGCCTGCGCGATGGGGGTCGTGCTGGCCGTGATCACCCTGGTCTTCTCCGGTCTGGTCTTCGGCGTGAACCGGCTGACTGCCGGGCGGGAGGAGGTCCGATGACCACGACGGAGCTGGCGCCGGGTCGGACCCAGGACGAGGCCGCACCGAGGCGTCATGGCACGGTCCCGCCGCGCGAGCGGGTGTTCGGGACGGTCTCGCACGCCGTCCTCGTCCTCTGGTCCCTGATCGTGGTGCTGCCGCTGCTCTGGACCCTGATGACGTCGTTCAAGACCACGAACCAGATCTTCGCCTCCCCGTTCTCGCTGCCCACCAGCTTCAACGTGGTCAACTACGTCAACGCCTGGACGACTGCCGGCATCGGCAGCTACTTCCTGAACACGGTCATCGTCGTGGGGTCGGCCCTCGTGCTGGTGATGATCTTGGGCTCGATGTGCTCCTACGTGCTGGCGCGCTTCAGCTTTCCCGGCACCCGGCTCATCTACTACGCCATGCTGGCCGGGCTCACCTTCCCGATCTTCCTGGCGATCGTGCCCCTGTTCTTCACCCTCAAGAACTTCGGGTTGCTCAACACCCTGCCCGGCCTGGTGATCACCTACGTGGCGTTCGCGCTGCCGTTCACCGTCTTCTTCCTGTTCTCCTTCTTCCGCGCTCTGCCCGACGAGGTCGCCGAGGCAGCCGCGCTGGACGGGGCGGGGGAGTGGAAGACGTTCTTCCTGGTCATGCTGCCGATGGCCAAGAACGGGATCACCTCGGTGTTGATCTTCAACTTCCTGGGCTTGTGGAACCAGTTCCTGATCCCGGTGGCGCTCAACACCAACGCCAAGAACTACGTGCTCTCCCAGGGGATGGCCGCCTTCGCCTCTCAGGCCGGCTACGCCGTCGACTTCGGCGCGCTCTTCGCCGCCGTGGTGATAACCGTGACCCCGGTGCTAGTGGTCTACATCCTCTTCCAGCGCCAGCTGCAGGGCTCGGTCAGCTCAGGGCACCTCCAAGTAGCGCACGCGCCCTGAGCCTGTCGATCGAGCCCTGCCCCCGGAGTACGCTCCCTGAGCCTGTCGATCGAGCCCTGCCCCCGGCGAACGCGCCCTGTGCCTGTCGGTCGAGCCCTGCCCCGGAGAACGCGCCCTGAGCCTGTCGAAGGCCTCGAAGAGGTTGCGCTTGCCCCCCGAGGCGCTCAGTCGAGCAGCGGCGCGGGTCGGGCGAGCCGCACCCAGGCGTACCGCCAAGCGGCGACGGTGAAGGCCACCAGGAAGATGTTCCGGGCTGCGGTCACCACCGTCGAGATGACGATCATGATGTGGCCGTTGCGGCCGAGAAAGCCGTCGTAGAACAGCGGGTAGACCAGATGCGTCAGCAGGGCCAGCACCAGCAGCTGCCCGGCCAGCTGACCGACCCGGCGCTGCACCGCGTCGTCCTCGTCGCCGCGCAGCAGCAACAGGGCGGCCATCGGACCGCCGAGCCAGAGCAGGTACTGCGGGCTCAAGGTCTTGTTGGTGATGGTCATGATCGCCACCGTGGCCAGGACGGCGAGCGCCACACCCACGGGGGAGGGCTGCCGGTGCCGGAACGCGCGGACCACGAGCGCCGCGATCGCCACGAGGCCGAGCACCGTGGCCACCGTGCTCAAGGTCAGGAGCGGACCGACGCCGGGACCGAAGATCTCGTAAGCCTGGTACTTGGAGATGTCGACCAGCCAGCTCGAGGGTTGGAACGCCCGGGCCAGCATCACCGGCGTGGCCCAGATCGACTCGATCTGCAGCCCCCGGTCGGACTGCCAGGTGAGCGGGGAGACCAGCCGGGAGAACCCGCCCAGCAGCAGGCTCACCAGGGCGAGGCCGAAGCCGACGCTGACGAAGCCCCAGGCGATGGGCCGCCGAGTGGCGCGCGGGGCGAGCAGCGGTCCGATCAGCAGGGCCGGCCAGAGCTTGATCGCGGCGCCCAGACCGGTCAACGCACCGGTCACCCAGGGCCGGCGGCGGGCGGCCAGCAGCGCGCCACCGGCGAGCACGGCTGGCAGGATGTCGAAGCGCAGGTAGGAGAGCGGGCCGATCAGGAAGACGAAGACCAGCCAGAAGTCGCAGGTGAGCGTGTGCTGGCGACCGCCGCTGCGCCACAGCGCCCGCGTGAACGCCGCATCCAGGGCCAGCATCAAGATGATGAACGCGACCAGGTAGCCGTGACGGTTGCCCCCCGTCACGCCGTACGGCAGCCACAGCAGCCAGGTGACTGGGGTCGGGTACTCGTTGAGGGAGGCGGGCAGACCGACGTCGAAGAGCGCACGGATCTTGCGCTGGTAGTAGAAGACGTCGCCGACGACGAACGACTCGGCCAACGCCAGGATGAGCAACGTGACCGCCCGGCTGACCAGCCAGGCCAGGGCCAAGGTGCGCCCGCTGCGGCGCTGGTTGTACCAACCGGCGAGCCGATGCAGCGGACCCGTACCCGGTCGGGTGGGCGCAGGGGACTTCGCGGACACAGAGCTTCCCCCTCGGTCGGCAGATCGAGGGTGAACTTATCACCGCTGGCCGAGGCCAGCCGTTCCTCGCACGGCGCCTACGATCGTGGCGTGCCGACCACCGCCGGCATCCCTGCGCCGAGCTGCACCTCCACCTGCGGATGAAGCTCGAGATGAACGGCGCCGACCTGGGACAACTGGCGACCGACGGGCAACACGATCCTCGTGCAACTCGTCAGCGGGATTGGCCGCTGGCCGACCGGTAAGGTACGAGCTCAGCATCGCCGGCGGGGGCCGGTGTCACATCAGCTCGAGAGGCTCGTGTCGATGTTCATCCCCCGAGGACGCTCCCACGCACACGTCTTCGCACACCTGGACGTCGGGAGCCCCAGCCCGTGCTGACCGCTCCGATCGCTGCCTCGGGAGCCACGAGCCTGCCGAAGAAGCCACACCGAGAGCAGCCGCCCAGGCGTCGAACGCGCCGCCGTGTCGTCGGCGCCTGCATCGCGCTCTTCCTGGTGGTCATCGTGCTCGCGACCGTCTACGTCGCTCATCGCGCGCTTGTCGCGAAGGCAGCTCTCGAGGATGCCCAGCAGCAGCTCACCAGCTTCCGCTCCCAGGTCGGTCAGCCAGGCGCTCCCAGCACGGCCGCCTTGTACGAGCGCATCCAGGGCGACACGTCGCGAGCCGTCGACCAGACCGACGATCGCGTGTGGTGGACGATGGAGCACGTGCCGGTGGCGGGCCGGAACCTCGTGGCGTTCCGCCAGACCGCAGCCCTGCTCGACACCCTCGTGCGCGACGGTATCGGCCCGGTGGCTCAGGCTGCTGACGGCCTGAGTGTGGACAGCATCAAGGTCGAAGGCGGTGGAGTCGACCTCGAACCGGTGCGGAAACTGACCCCGGCGGTGATCTCCCTCGACGACGCAACCCAACGGGCTGTAGCAAGCGCCGCGGCGGTCGACACCGTGCACGTGGTGCCGCAGCTGACGACCCAGGTCGACAAGCTGCGTCTGCTGCTGTCGGAGGCGGCGCCGCGGATACACGACGCCCGCGAATGGATCTCGGTCATCGGCCCGGCCTTGGGCAGTGAAGGACCGCGTCACTACCTGTTGATCTTCCAGAACAACGCCGAGGAGCGTGCCAGCGGGGGCAACCCAGCTGCCATGGCCATGCTCCAGGTGACGGATGGCAAGGTCACGTTGGGTAAGCAGGCCAGTTCCCGTGAGTTCCCTCGTCCCTACAAGCGGTCACCCTTCACGCCGGGTGGACCGCGCAACGCCGACTGGTACACCATCTACGGGAAGTACACGAGCCGCTACCTCACCAACATCACCATGACGCCGGACTTCCCGTCCACAGCGGCGATGGCTCGGGCGATGTGGCGTAAGGAATTCGGCGGAGTGGTGAACGGCGTCGTCTCCGTCGACCCGGTCGCGCTCAGTCACCTGCTGCGGATCACGGGTCCTGTCAAGCTCGCCGACGGCCGGAGCATCAGCTCGACCAACGCGGTGTCCTACCTGCTCTACGACGTCTACGCCGACTACCCCGATCCCGGCACTCAGGACGAGATCTTCGCCTCGGTCACCAAGGCCGTCTTCTCCGGTCTGACCAAGGGCAAGGGCGACCCACGCGCCTACCTCGCCGCGCTGAAACCGATGGTTCGAGAGCAGCGGCTGAAGTTGTGGAGCGCACACCGGCACGAGGAGAGACTGGTGCGCTCCACCAGCGTGGGGAACATGCTTCCCGCCGACAACCGCGAGGCCACCGTCCTGGGTGTCTACAACAACGACGACTCGACGTCAAAAATGAGCTACTTCATGGACGAGCGTGTGTCGGTCAAGGCGAACGCCTGCCAGGGCAAGCCGAAGTACACGGTCACAGCGACCGTGCTGAACACACTGCCGGCCAGCCGCGTCAGCTCCCTGCCCGAGTACGTCAAGCCGCACCAGGTCGGGATCCCGCCGGGCGGTGACCGGCAGTGGGTGCAGCTCTACGGACCGGTGGGTGGCGAGCTCGTCGATGTGCGCATCGACGGGGTGAAGGTCCGGTGGGGAACCTCGGTGCGCTGGCAGCTGAACACGAACCAGAAGGCGACGGGCGCTGCCGGCCTACGTCCTGCCGTCAAGGGCACCATGTACGACCGGCCCGTCGGGGTGGTGAGCATCACGCTCGGACCCGCGTCCTCCAAGACGGTGACTGCCGAGTTCGTAGGACACGCCGACGACAGCCCGACCGTCAAGGTGAGCCACACGCCGAAAGTGCGGGCCGTCCCCGTCACCATCGCCCCCACGAGATGCGGCGGCTGACGAACGCCCACCTCCGACCCGGTCAACGGTGGCAGTCCCGTCCGTAGAGATGTCGACGGTTGCCGGTGCTCAAGCCCGCCGGGCACGAGTGCGCAGAGGAGGGCGATATGGCGGGGAACACACCTGTCGCCCTTTACCAGCCGGTGGGTTCGCGGTTACGGTGACCAGGCAAGACGGCGAGCGGACATCGGAGTTCGGCGACGGAGCGACGCTGATGGGCGTATCGTTCTGGCGCGAAGGACCAAGTCGACGCATGTACCGCACGCTTCTCGGGGGAGAAAGTGACCCCCCGTGACAGACGCGCACCAGGTCGCTCCCGTTTTTCCGCACGCTGTGCGCGCTCTCGGGACGATGACCCGCCCTACGAGCACGGGCTGGCTCGACCTCTACTGCAGCCGCTTGCTCCTGAGCGACACGGCCGCGGTCGTTGTCGGGGTCGCAGCGGCCCGGATGCTCCGCTTTGGCGTCGGCAGTTCCGCCTTGCTGGCCGACTTCACCCTGGTCAGCTACTCGATGGTGTCGACCCTTCTGGCTCTCACCTGGGCTATGGTCCTGGCGCTGTTCCGCACTCGGGAGCCGCGAGTCGTGGGGACCGGGGTTGAGGAGTACCGCCGGATCACGCACGCTTCGCTGGCCCTCTTCGGCTCGGTAGCGATCGTCGCGTACCTGCTGAAGCTCGACATCGCCCGCGGCTATCTCATCGTGGCGCTGCCCCTCGGCTTGATGCTCTTGCTCGGGTCGCGTCGTCTCTGGCGTGGCTGGCTGCTGCGTCAGCGTGCGGCCCAGAAGTGCTACTCCAGCGTGCTGGTCGTGGGGTCGCACAAGGCTGCCGTCGCGATGGCCGAGACCTTTGCGCGCGACCCGAGTGCGGGGTATCGCGTGGTCGGCGTATGCGAGCCGGGCTGGGCGAACGTCGGCAAGGTCCTCGACATCGTCGGCCACCCGGTCCCCGTCTTGGGCAACGAGCACGCAGTCCTCGAGGCAATCGAACGCAGCGGAGCCGACACCGTGGCCGTGAGCAACACCGAGTTCTTGGGCGCCGAGGGCATGCGGGCCCTGGCCTGGGACCTCGAGGCGACCCAGACCAACCTCGTGGTGTCCTCCGGTGTCGTCGACGTCGCCGGTCCTCGGTTGCAGATCAGCCCGGTAGCGGGCCTCCCGCTGCTGCACGTCGACAAGCCTCAGTACCAAGGGGCGAGCAAGTTCCACAAGCTGGCCTTCGACGTCGTGGGCGCCGGATGTGCCTTGCTGGTGCTCTCACCGCTCATGGTGCTGGTTGCTCTCGGGGTGAAGCTCAGCAGCCCGGGCCCTGTCTTCTATCGCGCCGAACGGATCGGCCTCAAGGGCGAGCCGTTCGCGATGCTGAAGTTTCGCTCGATGGTGGCGGACGCCGAAGAGCGCCGGCTCACGTTGGTCCACGCCAATGAGGGGGCCGGACCGCTCTTCAAACTGAAGCGCGACCCGCGGGTGACCCCGCTCGGCCGGTGGCTCCGCCGTTTCAGCCTCGACGAGCTGCCTCAGCTGTTCAACGTCCTGACAGGACAGATGAGCATCGTCGGACCGCGCCCCCCGCTCCGCTCGGAGGTGGATGCCTACTCCGGTGACGTGCACCGCCGGCTGCTGGTCAAGCCCGGTATCACCGGCTTGTGGCAGGTCAGCGGCCGTTCGGACCTGTCCTGGGAGGAGTCGGTGCGTCTGGATCTCTACTACGTGGAGAACTGGTCGTTCACCCAAGACCTCGTCATCTCGTGGCGGACCCTACGGGCGGTCCTCGGCTCGAGTGGCGCCTACTGAGGAGGTCGGCCGGTGGTGCAACACACTGCTCCCGACTGTCGAACCGGCCAGGCAAAGAGCATACGCCGGTGACGAGTCGTGGAGCACTAGTGGAGCCAAACGCCGGTCGCCCGAGCACCTGGTGAGCAGCGTGAGGACCGCGAGGAGGAAAACCTTCGCCGCGGCTGGAGTGTCGTGGAGCAACAACTTAGGGGGCGCGAGTCAATTGGACGACACGAGGAGTCTGGACCGGCATAGACCAAGTCGGGTCGAGGCGTCGACCGCGGACCGTCAAGCAGCGGTCAAGCCTAGCTATTCTCAGCGCTGCTTGTGTTCATACAGAGGCGGAGCGTCGGCCGCCGAACGGGACCCACTCCTCGAATTTGCCGATCAGCGCGCTCAGTTGAGAAGTAAACGTAGGGGGTACCAGTCGTGTTGAGGCAATCGAGTGGTCAAGGGCTGTCGACGACGCCGGTCAGGGTGATGAAGCTGCTCGCTCGCGTCCAAGCACTACGGAGCATCAGAGATCACCTCGTTTTGATGGTTGATGGGATCGCTGACACCCTGCGATTCGCGAGCTATTCCGGAATGGCCCTCCGGCCGTCACGGGCGACACTCGAAGCGCGCATTATCATGGAGTACCACCGCATCGAGAAGGGTCTGACCCTTCGTGAGCGCCGTCCCTGGTTCGGGGAAGGCACTGTGAACTCGTTGCTCTCGTTGCTGGAGGAGTGGAACCGCCTCCAGATCGGCCCGTCAGACGATCATGTTGTTCCAGCGGCCGTCGGTGCACTTCGCGCCTATTTTGCCGGGTTCGGGCAGGTCGAGGCGCCGTCGTGGGTCGCGTCGGCGGCGTCCCGCTATGAGGCGATCGCCTCCGAGATGGTAGTGGCGCCGGGCGCTGGCGGCACCGAGATCTTCACGACTCTGCCGGAGAGCAACCGGCTGTCAGAAGAGTTCGTAGAATTCGTGCTCGCGCGGCATAGCATTCGGAACTACTCGCAGCTGCCAGTCGAGGACGGCACGGTCGCAAGTGCTATCGCCCTCGCGGCGACGTCACCCTCGGTGTGCAACAGGCAGGCTACCCGCGTCCGCAGGTTCAGGACCCTCGAGGAGAAGCGGGCGATACTAGCCCATCAGAACGGAAATCGAGGATTCGGCGAGGAGGCAGCAGAAATCCTCCTCATCACGACCGATCTGACGTCCTTCGTCACTCCGGGCGAACGATCGCAGGGCCTGATCGACGGAGGGATGTTCTGCATGACCCTCATCTATGCACTTCATGCAGATGGTGTCGGCACCTGTTGCTTGAACTGGAGCGCATCGACTCGCCAGGATCGACGACTCAGGCAGACGATCCGAATCAAGCCTCATGAGCGCGTAGTGATGTTGATGGCCCTTGGCTATCCGGCGTTGAGCGCGAGCGTGGCGATGTCGACCCCCACCCCCGCCCATCGGATCATGGGTGGCTGAGATCTCTACCAGCTCGGCGGGGGATCTGAGGAACTCCGAGTCCCACCAAGCCGGCTCGCAGATCGCCGAGGCTGAGCTCCTGGTGAACGACCACCTAGCGGGTCGGCCCGCCACGACCACCACACGCCGCCGCCATGACGTACCACGGCTGTCCAGGTCTGTTCCTCGCCCCGCCGCAGCCGGCACGGCGAGAGACGGTGATGACCGCGCATGACACGCAGGTCAGGTGTGTTCCGTGTGGCGCTCAATACTTCGGTCCAGGTGATCGCGAGCCTGGGCACCGTCGGGCTCACCGTGGGGGCGGCTCAGCGCTGTAGCGCGCAGGAGTTCGGGAGGTTCGCGCTCAGTTCTGCACTGGTGGTCATCTGCGTCGGACTGGTCCGGGCCTTCACCGCTGAACCGCTGATCTATCGCGAGAAGATCTATGCCCGCGTGCCTGAGAAGGAGAGGCGATTCGCAGCTGCCTCCGGTGCGGTGATCGTCTCGGTTGTCATCACCGTAGGAATGGCAAGCATCCTGCTGCTGGTGAGCCGTGACGCCACCAGCGCCCTGCTTGTGGCTTCCATCGCCCTGACCTCTTCCTGGCAGGACTTCGGAAGGGTCGTCATGGTCGCGGCAGGTAAAAGCCGAGCAGCCGTCACGATCGAGGGAATCTCCACCGCAGTGATGGCTGCCCTGGTTCTCGCGTCCGCGCACACGCGGGGCGCTCAGTCCATCTACCTGGCCTGGTTGGTCGCGAGCGCGCTGTCGGCGGCGCTCTCAGCGTGCGTCCTCCGCATCCGCCTGCGTCGGCGTCAGCCGCTGATCTGGCTGCGGCTGGGTTGGAGGAAGGGCCTGGCGTACGCCGTGGATTTCGGCATGACAAGCGGCCTGGCACAGGCGACACTCTTCATCGCCACTCTGATAGCCGGTGTCGGCGCTGCCGGATCCATCCGGGGAGCACAGGTGCTGTTGATGCCCGTTGCTCTCATGACGCGCGGCATGCTGACGGCGCTGGTCCCCGAGGTGGTCCGACTCGCCCAGCGCGACTCCACGCGTGGGGTCATGCGGGTGGCCCATGTCTTCGCCATCACCAGCGTGTTTGCCGCTGCTGCAACGGCGGCTGCCGGACTGCTTGTGCCAAGCGCATGGCTGATTCCGCTGCTAGGAGACTCAACGCGCTCCAGTCTGGGAGTGCTCCCTTGGTCTGCACTTGCCAGTGCGACGCTGGCACTCGCGATGGCGCCTGGTCTTGTCATGCGAGCCTACGGAGCGGTCGCACAAGTCGCTCTATCGAAGGTGATCGTGGCACCGATCGCACTGCTTCTCATGGCGCTCGGGACGATGACCTACGGCGCAGCTGGTACGCAAGCAGCGCTGGCCGGCGGCAATGCCCTGAGAGCCGTTCTCACCCAAAGACAGCTCAAACTGCTCAGAAGGAGCACGTAGACATGAATCCGAAGCCGGCAAAGGTCGCCCTCACTCTGCAGAGATCTGAGCAGCTGCGATCGCTCCTCGAGTGGTGGCGTCAGAGCCGAACCAGGTTCCTCTGCTCGTGGTTGGGGGACCAGGCTCTTCTGTCTTTACCGACCCCGGTGCCTTCGGGCGCGCGAGCGGCACACTACGTCCTTGCCCCACCAGGAGCCGGCAACATCGGTGACCAAGCCCTGGTCGAAGCATTTCTTCACAACGTTGATGGCGGAATTGCGCTGATGGTCCGCGATCCAGGCGACTTCGAAATCCCGGCCGAGACGCGAGCGCGGGTCGAGGTGCTGACGATGCCGGACCTGGTGTACGGGAGCGTGCTGAGTCGAGCACGAGCAGTCTTCTCGCTGCGGCGCCACTTGTCGGCGATGACATCGTTCTCGATTGTTGGGGCGGACGTGATGGATGGCGCACACAACTCCATGGCTTCCCTTCACCGTTGGAGCCTTGCGAACGCGATGGCCAAGCGGGGAGTCCCCACTCGCGTCCTGGGCTTCAGTTGGAATGAGCGACCCCATCGGAACAGTCTTCGAGCTCTAGCAGCAGTGTCGCGAGAGGTCGTGCTGTGCGTGCGCGACCCTCTATCGTTCTCACGGATTCAGCGTGCGGGCGGCAGTCAAGGGATCTTGGTCGCCGATATGGTGTTCAGCTTGTCGCCCGGCGTGCCCTCTGCTGCCCGCTCAAGAGTCACCGACGGGAGTATCCCAGAGGTCGACAGCAAGACGGTCCTGGTCAATGTTAGTGGCCTGGTCGCCAAGTCCCTGTCGCAGCTGGATGAGTATCGAGTGCTCGTCGACGGCTTACTAGACGATGGCTGGAATGTAGTGGTCATTCCGCACGTCAGCCGTCCGGGCGGTGACGATGTTCCTGCATGCCGCGATCTAGCCGAACTGTATCCCTCAACACGGCTGACCCTTATTGACGCCATTCTACCGCCGCTGGAAGTCAGTGAGTTGGCAGCGGCGGCCGCCATGGTTGTAACTGCGCGGATGCACCTGGGCGTCCTGGCGATCGCGCGCGGCACGCCGGCAGTCATCGTCTCCACGCAAGGCAAAGTCGATGGACTTGTCGACCTGGCCCAGGGCTACGCTGTTGCGGTCAATCCGACAGCGGGTATGGGTGCCAACTTATTGGCTGCTGTGCGGCAACTGGGGGGACCGGCGGGTCGAGACCCGGAACTGCCGGCAAAGCTGCGATCTCTGGCGAGGGCCAATTTTGCCTTCGACCAAGCCGTGAGGGGTCGCCACGGGGAACGTGCCAAGACCACTGGCGAAGCGGTTGCCTCGGAGGCACACCACTAACAGGGTGACGGAAGGATAGCCACTGAGATCGACATGGCCTCGCCGCGACTCGCCCCGCCAGCCCATCGTCGCCCGGATGAGCCGGCCTTGTTCGAGGTTGACCAGCGCGTGGCGAGGGTCGTGGCCAACTCCGCGAGCAGGGCTTCAACCGTGCAGCCGAACCTGCACGGCCGCACTTGGACCCGCCGGTCGCGCGCTGGGTGGCCCTTCAGCTGAGCTGGGTTGCGACCGTCAGGGACTTTGGACTGTCGGCGGTAGGGCCCTTCTCCTCTGGAGACCGAGGCCATGGCCTGCTGAGAATAGGTGCACATGTCTGCTGCGCCAGTTCCACATCACCTTCGATCCGGGAGTCTTCATTGCTGACAGCCGCTTCTTGCCGATGCCCCGGCAGCACCTCGCCCGACAAACCCGCTGAGCCGAAGCACGGGTCGGTCGGGGCGGGTATCAGGTGGCCGATAATCGCCCTCGTGTTGCCGGTCCTGCTGGGCTGCGTGATCGGTTCCCTTCCATCGGCTCCAGCACAAGCGGCAGTGAGCCAGTCGGTGCTGTACGTCGACGGGAAAACGGGAAACGATGCGAATTCGGGCCTTGAGCCGACGAAGGCGCTGAAAACCATCGCCCGGGCAGCAAACATGCTGCCAGCGGGTTCGAGGGCCGCCGGCTGGACCGTGAGTGTGAAAGGCTATTCTGACTATGTGTACCGGGAACGACCGGTACCGCCGGGCTGGGACCGCAGCGGCACCGCAGCGGCACCGGTTACTTTTCAGGCCACTGATTACTCACCAGGGTTTGCTTCCACCTATGTCAAGCCTGTCGTCTCAGGAGCAGAGATCGCGCCGGCTGCTGGGCAGTCTTGGGTGGGTAGCGGCCTACGGGGGGTCTGGCAGACTCCGTGGACGAACGCACCCCTGGGATTCGGCGGCCCGACCAGCACCGTGCAGAACGCCCTGTTCCAGGACGGGACCTCGTGGCTATGGGAGCAGGGCTCCCTCGCGGCTCTGGAGGAGCGTGCTCAAGTCGGCAAGGGCGGATACTGGTACGACGGTGATGCGCAGATGCTCTATGCGTCAGCAATCGGCGCACCCACAAGCGGTGCCAATGATCCCTCGAGGTACCACATCGAAGTGGTCATGCGGAAAACTTTTCTTTTTATGGGTACTGAAGGGGTGGCGCACGTCTCGGTACGAGGCTTTGACGTCCGCAACTCGGCTAACGGCATCGCATTCTTGGCCGGCGCCGACTACGGCGTCGTAGCCGACAACATCGTGACGGGAAACATCATGATGGGTATCGAGACGGCTGGCGGCCAGTCCCCGGCCGGCCCGGACCCGGCAAGCGGTCACATCGTCATCCGCAACACGGGCTCGTACAACACCATCCAGATGATCAAGGTAGACGCTGGAACCGAGAGCTCGAGGTTCTGCGACAACACGGCCTCGCGCAATCGGCTCCAAGGAATCAAGGTCCAGGGTCCACCCTCTGGAAGTCTCTACATCGGCTCGACATCTGGGGTCACCATCTGTCGTAACACACTGACCGCCAACAACTACAACCCGACCGGCGCCGACTTCAACAATACATCGGGCCTGACGATTGCCAACGGTGCTCAGCAGGTGGCGGTAACGGGGAATCACATCTACGGCAACGAAGTTGGCATCCACATCACTCAGGAAAGCGCGGGCCGCCGATCGATGAACGGTATCGTGCTTCGGGGTAACGACGTGCATGATAACCGTCGCTTCGGACTCAACCTCTATGATGGCGCCTACGGCCCCGCGTATGGCAGTGGGACACTCCTCAGCGAGAACGATCTCTACTGGGGTAACGGAATCGGGATTATGGCGAGCCCCGGCACGGTGAACAAAGTCATCAGTCATGCCACCATCTATGGGAACGTGACGGACGGTGTTCGGGTAGGAGGAGGTAACCACCCTGCCTCGAGAGTAGTGCTGAGCAGAAGTGTCGTGAGTGCTAACCGGGGCTACGGCTTGTGGGTGGAGAGCAACAACAGTCTTACTGCCACCAGTGTCAACCTTCACTCGAATGCTCGAGGCAATACGAAAGGAAAGCTGACCTTGCGTGCGGTCAACACGCGTCTCCCGGGTTTCATCACCACAAAGCCCCGAAACGCAGACTTCCTGCGGATCTCGAGGAAGTCGTACCAGTACACAGCTGGGCCTTCGAAGAGCCCGATCGGCGCTCGCTACTAGGCCGGGCTAGTAGGGGCTAGCGCGTCCTCCGCGCCCGGCTGTGCGGGTGCTTGTTTGCCGACCAAGAGATGGTAGCGGTCGTTGTGCAGGCCGTGCTCCGGCAGCCCGCTGTGGCCGCTGCCAACGGGCAACTACCCCTAGTGGTTCGCTGACGAAGTCCGTTTACGTTTGATCTTGGCGAGGATTTGGTCGGGGGTCTTGGTCCAGATGAACGGGTGCTTGCGGGTGTTCCAGCTGTTGATGAGGGTTCGGATCTTGGTGGTGAGGTCGCGGACGGAGGGGAAGACGCCGCGGCGGATGGCTTGGCGTTCGATGGTGCCGAACCAGACCTCGACCAGGTTGAGCCACGAGCCTGAGGTTGGGGTGAAGTGGATGTGGATACCGGGGGTCGCCGCGAGCCGGTCGCGGACCTCGACGCGTTTGTGGGTGGCGTAGTTGTCCATCACCAGGTGTAGCTCGACGCCGTCGCCGCGGTCGGGGTAGGCCCGGGCCACATGCTGAGGAAGGTCAAGAACTCCTGGTGGCGGTGCCGGTCCTTGCGCAGGCCGGTCACCTTGCCGGTCGCGACCTCCAGAGCGGCGAACAAGGTGGTGGTGCCGTTGCGGACGTAGTCGTGGGTGCGTTGCTCGGCGTGGCCGGGCTGCATCGGCAGCACCTTCTGGGTCCGGTTCAGCGCCTGGATCTGGGATTTCTCGTCGACACAGAGCACGATCGCGTTCTCCGGCGGGTCCAGGTACAGCCCGATGATGTCGGTGACCTTGGCGACCAGCTCGGGGTCGGTGGAGAACTTGAACGTCTCGGTCTTCCACGGCTTGGTCCCGAACGCCTTCCACGCCTTGGGGATCGTGACGTGGTTGATGTTGAGCCGCGCCGCCAGCAGCCGGCTCGACCAGTGCGTCACCCCGAGGTTCGCCGGAGGCGGCACCAGCGTCGTTGCCAAGATTTCGCGCTGGTCTACCGATCGGGCGCCCGGGCGGGCGTCGGCGGCCAGACCATTCAGGCCGAGCTCGGCGTAACGGGCCCGCCACCGGTTCACCGTCGGACGCGACACCCCGACCCGGTCGGCGATCTCGGTGTTAAGCATCCCGTCGGAGGCCAACAGCACGATCCGGGCCTGCTGCGCCAGACCCGCTCCAGCCGAGCTTGACCGCACCAGCCGCGACAGCTCTTCATGATCACCGACCCGCAACGGCAACGGCGGAGCACCCCGATTCGGCATGCTCCATCACCCCACCAAAACGTAACGTTACTTCGTCAACACACCACTAGTGCAGGGAGGGCGAGGATCGCGCTTGGTGCGAGCTCGACAGTAATCTCGTGCCCGATTGGGACGCCGGGCTCAGCGACAACCGAGCGGCGGCCAGGCCGGCCAAGATGTATACCATCTGTGAGACCCCAGCGTCGACAAGGTAGGGGTGGATGAGCATCCCGAGCGCCAGCATCGGCAAGGTCGCGCGTAGTGCAGACCGGGCCGGGTCGGCTTCCGACTTAAACGCGTCCGGCGCGCTCACTTTCCAGAACACGTACAAGACCGCCAAGAAGGCGACGAGGAGCGGCAACCCCCCGATCAGCAATGCGAGGATGTACATGGACTCCGCGTAGGCGAAAGCCCCCGAGATCTCGCTGGGCCGGCCATAGCCCGTGAGCAGGTTGTCTTGGATCAGCGGCAACCACGACTGCGACCACACCTGCAGCCGGAACCAGATCGTCTGGGGAAGAAGGCCGCTGCTCGTGCTTGCGAATTGCTTGGCGATCCGTCCGGCGAAGTCGTCCACCAACGGCGTCAGGGTCACCAGAAGGCCAACGAGCAGAACCCCGCCCGCGAGGTATAAGCCGACGCGCTTTCGCCGGACGAGGACCAACATGCCCACGAACCCGATCAGGATGGGCGCGAAGGTCAGGCTTGCCAAGAGTCCGAGTCCGATGAAGCCGAGCTGGAGCGGACCCAGCAGCGCTCGGAACCCCTTCCGGTCTCGCTCCGCCAGGAGGGCGGCGAGGCCAAGAGTCGCGGTCAAGGCCAAGTACGAGCCATAGGCGTGCCAGGATGGAAAGAGGCCGACACTACGCGGAGCTTTCCAGTCCGGCCGATGGGCGATGAGGTCGTTTCCAGTGACTCTGGTGGCTAGGTCCAGGGCTGCTTGGACGTCGGCAGTCTGTAGTAGACCTACAGCGGCGTGAATTGTGCCGAAGAGGATGCTCGCCGAGACGAAACCACGGAAGAATCCAGGCACCTGCGTCAAGTTAATCACGGCGATGAAGAGGAAGAGGTACTCCCAGGCGCCGAGCGTGTCCTGAATCAGATCGACATTGCTCATCCCGCCTCGGCGAAAAGCGTTGACCGCCGACAATGTGCTGTAGATGATGCTGTACGCATACAAGGGTGCGCTGGCCCGAGGCGCGATCAGAAACTTTCCTCGGCGATGGGCCAGGGCAAGCACCAGTATGAGAAGCACGAGAAATTCCGACACCCGCAAGAATGGGATAACCAGTCCCCGCTGCGTCCCCGCCGTAGCGGGGACGAGGGCCACCACAACCCCTACCAGCGATCCGCTCAGCAGCAGACGACGTTGCGTGAACCCGAGTTCCGGCTCGGAGCCGGAACTCTTGCCACGGTTCGGTTTCAGCACGGAGCGGGTGGCATGGCCGCTGGGGCGCGCGTAACCCTGCTGGCCCAGGTCGAGCGTGCCGCTCCTGCGGCGCACGTTCTCCGACGTGCTGTAGCTGCTCATGCCACTCGCTCACCGGACTGCGCGGCAACCCACGCCTCGAGCTCATTGAAGGCCGTTGCCTGGTCGACCAATCGTTCGCGTAGGACCTCACCGGCCCGTGCTCTCAGCAACTCGTTGTCCCGCAGAGCAGTTTGGACAGCGTCGGAGATGGCGTGAGGTGTCGGTTCGGTGAAAACGGCTGCCGAGCCGAAGTAGCGGCGAAGAGGGGTGAAGGCGCTCGTGATGACGGGTACGCCGGCTTGTAGCGCCTCATAGCCAGCACGCTGCATCGTGAGGTCGCGCGTGGTGAGCGCCAACACCGCGTCCGAGCTCCTCAAGAGGGCGGTGTAGCTCGCGAAGTCGAGGCGGCCCGTAAAAGACAAGTTCTGCAGGGCTCTCGCCCGAAATCTAGCTGGTGCGTCCCCGGTCAATGCGAACTGGACATCAGGCAGCAGCGTCGCTGCCTGCAGGATTTGCTCGACCGGCTCGTCGTTGGCGTAACTAAGGGGAACGACGATCAGAGAACGTGTGCCGGCTGAGGGCGTGCGGCTAGGTGCCTGGCCCGCCGGAGCCGTCAGGAGGTCGTGCAGCACAAAAGTGCGGACGCCCGCCCCCCGACACACCGCTGCCAGTTCTTCGTTGGTGACCACGGCACAGTGCCCCCGTGCCAGTAGGTGCAGTGTGATGCCGAGACACCAGCGCCACCGAGGGTTGAGGAACACGCCGCTGTGCAGGTCGGCCAGCACCTTCGTTCTTCGAGGGTGAGCCAGCAGCACAGCGATGAGGGCGGGCAGTGGGGGAAGCATCAGCCCAATCACAGCCGGGCGTCGCTGTCGGACCTCTCGGAAAGTCCGCGCTGCATTCTTCAGGTACGCCCAAGGGGCGGGCCCCTCGCGAGGAAGCCAGACCGCGGGCAGGCCCAAGGCCTCCGACAGTGCTGCGCTCCGGCCGTGGTATCGAATCCAGCTCAGGAACACGACGACTCCCGACTTGGCCTCACCACGCGCGAGTCCGCCACGTCCAGCAGGGTCCTGCGGGAGAGCTCGAGGTCGCCGCGCCGGGCGAGTCCGAGATTGAGTAGCCGCTCGACGATCTGGGCTTGATGGTCGTCGACATGCTCCCCGAATTCGGCTCGCCGCGCGAAGACGACGGGCAGCTTGCCGTCATCCAGCACTTGCAGAATGGTGCCAACCCCGGCGTGGGTGACTACGACGTCACAAGACCTCGCGGCTTCGGCGAAATGTGCGGCGTCCATCTGCTCGGCAACCTCGCCTTCCAGGTCAGCGCGGATCGTGGCACCTGTCTGCCAGATGACTTCATCTCCGGGACTGAGGCACTTCTGGACGGCCTCGATCATCCGGTCGAATCGATATGGCTTAATGGTTCCCAACGTCACCAGGATCTTGAGCGGCCGTGCAGGATCCGGGGGATCGACGCTCACTTCTGGTCTCACGCTGTAGCTCCCCAGCAGCGACGGCACCTCGGACCACCGCCGTCGATCATAGGTGGGATGTTGCGCGTATCGGCGGACGTGGGGCACCCGCTCCAAGATGCGTCCGGTCAGGCTGGGACCGTTGAATCGGGAAACGCTTTCGATGTAAACAAGGGGGATTCTCAGACGTGCCGCCAGCGGGAGAGTGCTGAGAGCAAGGCCCGCGCCAGTGCTGAGAATCGCTGAATATCGCCCTTGTGGCACGGTCCTGAGCAGCCGACCCGCGGCCTGCAGCACGCCGCCAGCCCCCCGGGGTCGCACGTACGGAACGTGTAGGACAGGCCTGTCCGTGAGCAGGCCGCGAGTCTGCTCCGAGTCGAACGTCACAAAGGTGCTGTCCTGGTTGAGCTCGAGGATCGACGCCCATTTAGCCGCTTGGGCCAGGTGCCCCCCGGTAGAGGCGGCTACCAAGACCGTTTGGCCGGCCAAGAGGGCGTGCAGAGCGGCCAACGTGGACTCGGGATCAGGTCTTGGTCGGTTGCGGTGCCCGTCCGAGATCCCTCGTCGCGCCGTGGGATCAGTTGGATCGCTCAAAGCGGCCTACCGGGTCTCACGGTGACAACCCTGGAAACGACCCATGCCGGCTCAGGCAGGGTGGTGAGTGTCCGCGGTCTTGTTCCCGCCACGGCTAGGCGAAAAATGCAGGCGATGGGCGCCATGTCAGCAATCTGCCTCTCACCCCGAGCGACTTTGCGATAGCCCCGAAACTGCATGGACCATTACGGCCGCCCCCGCCGACCTCATGAGCGTACCAGTTGGGCCTTACAGAACGGGAGGACGAAGGGCCGTGCTGTGGTGATCAGTCCAGCCCGTCGACGACGGTCGGTGCGAAGCGACGTCTCGCTGGGTCTGGTCACAGCGACCCTCCTCTCGAGGGGCGCGCGCCGGGCCAGGATTGATACGACATCTCCACGTCAGGTCGCGCGGGTCTGTGTTGAGGAATACCGGAGAAACGTGGCACGATAGAGGCGGGCTCGGGGGTCCTACGGCGCTTGGTGGCTCAATGACTATGCACGATTACCTCACTGTCCTGCGCCGTCGGTGGCTCAGCGCACTCGTCGTGGCGCTGGTGGTCATCGCGGCCGCCGCCGCTGTCTCTCTGGTGATGACTCCCCAGTACACGGCCAGTACACGGCTGTTCTTCGGGGTGCGCGCGGGCGAGTCGGCGACAGACCTGGCACAGGGCTCGACCTTCACCGAGAAACAGATGGCCTCGTACGAACAGGTCGCAGGGTCGCCGCTGGTCCTGGGCAAGGTGATCAGCTCTCTGGCTCTGGACACCACGACCGAGGATCTCGCAAAGCGGGTCAGTGCCGACGCGTCCCCCGGGACGGTCGTGCTCGAGATATCGGTCACCGAGGCCGACCCCGCTGCTGCTGCCAAACTCGCCAATGCCATCGCGCAGCAACTCAGTACAACCGTGGGCTCGCTCACGCCTGCGCAGGCCGACGGCAGCGAGGCGGTGCGCGCCACCATTCTCGCTCCTGCCACAGCTCCGCTAGCCCCGTCGTCGCCCAACGTCCCGCGCAACCTCGCCCTCGGCGTCGCACTCGGCCTGCTGCTCGGAGTCGGCGTCGCGCTCATCCGCAACCTGCTCGACACGAAGGTCCGTGGGGACCAGGACGTCCGCATGATCACCGAGAGCCCCATTCTCGGATCGATCGCGTTCGACGACCACGTGTCGGA